>DATLKN010000032.1:0-101274 GCA_035538335.1 Allostellaceae bacterium | reverse complement strand
GAACGGCGCGATCTTCCGCGCCTATGTCGAAGAGTGCCTGGCACCCACCCTCGCGCCCGGCGACATCGTCGTCATGGACAATCTGCCGGCGCACAAGGTCCAGGGCGTCGCCCGCGCCATCCGCGCCCGCGGCGCCGATCTGCTCTACCTGCCGCCCTATTCCCCCGACCTCAACCCGATCGAGCTGCTCTTCGCCAAATTGAAGGCGCTGCTGCGCAAGGCCGCCGAACGCTCAATCCCGGCGCTGTGGACCCGAATCGGCGAGCTGCTCGACCACTTCTCGGCCGAGGAATGCCGCCACTATCTCGCTCACGCCGGTTACGTCAGATAGGAAATTGCTCTAGGTTAGGTCTCCTCCCCTTGCCCCGCGACCCAGGTCGCGAAGACCCGGATCTCCTGCGGATCGAGCGCTACGAGGTCGGCGCGGCAGCCGGGTGCGAGCTTCCCCAGCCGGCCGTCGAGCCCGAGAAAGACGGCGGGGTTGAGACTGGCATAGGAGAGCGCCGTCTCGAGCGGCAGGGCGAGCAGCCGCACGCAATTCCTGACGGCGCTCGCCATATCGAGGGCCGAGCCGGCGAGCATGCCCGCCGCCGTCTTGCACGCCCCGTCGCGCACCGCGACCGGCTCCCCGTACAGCATGAAGCCGCCCTTCGTGCCGCCGACCGGCGGCATCGCATCGGTGACGAGCATCGGCCGGCCGCGGCCGCGCAAGGCGAGCCGCAGCATCGCCGGCGCGACATGCACGCCGTCGACGATAAGGCCGTAGAACGCCTCCTCCGATTCGAGGGCGGCGGCAACCGGGCCGGGCGACCGGGCCGACAGCGGCGGCATCGCGTTGAAGAGATGCGTGAAGCCGGTCAGCCCCTCGGAAAGCGCCGCGCGCGTCTCCTCGTAGCTCGCCGCCGAATGGCCAAGCACCACCTTGACACCGGCGCCGGCGAGGCTCGCGATGAAGCCCGGCGGCACCCGCTCGGGCGCGAGCGTGACGAGAGTGACGCCGCCCGGCAGCGACGCCAGCAGCGGCAGATCCTCCGATTCCGGCCGGCGCAATGCCGCGAGGTCGTGGACGCCGCGCCGCTCGGGCGCGAGGAACGGCCCCTCGAAATGGATGCCGAGGACGCCCGGATGGCGGCCGAGCAGCACCGCGACCGCCGCGCGCGCGGCCGCCATCTTGTCCCGGCTATCGCTGATCAGCGTCGGCAGCAGCGCCGTCGTGCCGAAGCGGCGGTGCGCAGCGGCGATGGCGGCGATCGCCGCCCCGGTCGGCGCGTCGTTGAACAGCACGCCGCCGCCGCCGTTCACCTGTATGTCGATAAAGCCCGGCGCGAGCCAAGCGCCGTCCGGCAAGTCGCGGACCGGCATGTCCGCCGGCAAGTCGCGCCGCGGCAGCAGCGCGGCGATCAGCTCCCCCTCGACGACGACGGCGCAGCCGCGATGCGTGCGGACCCCGTCGAAGACGGTGTCGGCGGCGATGCCGTACGCTTTCCCGCTCACCTCGCCCTCTTCCGTTTACCCCCTGTCAACCCCGCCAACCGGAAACATATCTAAGTATTGCGCCGAAGGGAGCAGCGGAGTGGAGGAAACCGAGCGTCCGAGCCCGCGCTATTCGGGCATCGATCTGTGGAGCCCCGCCGACATCCTCGCGGCGATGCTGGAGGGGCAATTCGCCGCCGTCGCCGCGGTGCACGCCGCGCGGGGCGCGATCGAGCGCGCCGCGCTGGCGGTGGCCGATCGGCTGGAGAGCGAAGGCCGGCTCATCTATGCCGGCGCCGGCACCTCGGGTCGTCTCGCGGTGCAAGACGGCGCCGAGTTGACCCCGACCTTCAGCTGGCCGGCCGAGCGCCTCTTGCTGCTGATCGCCGGCGGCGAGGAAGCCTTGACGCGCGCCGTCGAAGGGGCCGAGGACCGCACAGAGGCCGCCGCCGCGCTCGCCCGCCGGCACCGGATCGACGGCAAGGACGTGCTGATCGCCGTGGCGGCGAGCGGCACAACGCCCTTCACGCTCGCGCTCTTGCGCGAGGCGAAGCGGGCGGGCGCGCTGACGATCGGCATCGCCAACAATCCGGAGACGCCGCTGCTCGCCGAAGCCGATTGCCCGATCGCGCTGTCGACCGGCGCCGAGCCGATCGCCGGCTCGACCCGCATGAAGGCCGGCACGGCGCAGCGCATCGCCCTCAATCTGCTCTCTTCGCTGGTGATGATCCTCTTGGGGCGCGTCTATCGCGGGCTGATGGTCGATCTGCAGGCGGCGAACAAAAAGCTCGCACGGCGCAGCGAGAACATCCTCGCGCACCTGACCGGGCGCGGCCGCGAGGAGGTGCGCGCCGCCCTGACGCAAGCCGAGGGCAGCGTCAAGGAGGCGCTCTTGCTGCTCGAAGGCTCGAGCCTCGACGAGGCGCGACGGGCGCTCGAACACGCCGGCGGCCGGCTCGGCGCCGCCAAGGCGCTTGTCGATACCCGCCGCACCTCGCGCCGCCGCGCTAAAGAGCCGCAGGGCGCGACGTAGCAGCTTCTTGCTCGTCATACCGGCGAAGGCCGGTATCCACGGCAGGCCTGGGTCCCGACCTTCGTCGGGACGACGATATGGTCAATCCGGGAAAAACCGGTTCTTCGGGCGCGGCAGGCCGAGGTTCTCGCGCAAGGTGCGGCCCTCGTACTCGCGACGGAAGAGGCCGCGGCGCTGCAATTCCGGGACGACGCGATCGACGAACTCGTCGAGCCCGCCCGGGACCCACGGGAACATGATGTTGAAGCCGTCGCAGGCTTCGCCCCAGAACCACTCCTCCATCTGGTCGGCGATCATCGCGGGCGTGCCGACGAGCGCGAGCCCGCCATAGCTGCCGGCGATACGCGCGAGATCGCGCACGGTCAGATTGTCGCGCCGCGCCCGGTCGATGATGCGCTGGCGGCCGCTCTTGCTGGCGTTCGATTCGGGGATCTCGGGCAGCGGCCCGTCGAGGTCGAACTTCGAGGCGTCGTGCCCGAGCGCGATCGAGAGCGAGGCGATGCCGCTGTCCGGATGCACGAGGCTGTCGAGCCGCGCCCGCTTCTCGCGCGCCTCTTCCGCGCTGTCGCCGACGACGACGAGCGCGCCGGGCAGGATCTTCATGTGTTCCGGGTCGCGCCCGAGCTTCTTCATCCGCCCTTTCACATCGGCGTAGAGGGCCTTCGCGTCGGCGAGGCTGCTGCCGCTCGCGAAGATGACCTCAGCGGTCTCGGCGGCGAGCTGGCGACCGGCTTCCGAGGCGCCCGCCTGAACGACGACGGGCCAGCCCTGAATCGGCCGCGCGATGTTGAGCGGCCCGCGCACCGAAAGAAATTCGCCCTTGTGGTCGATGACGTGCAGCCGCTCGGGATCGAAATAAATCCCGCGCTCAGCATCGCGGATGAAGGCGTCGTCGGCCCAGCTATCCCAAAGCCCCGTCACGACATCGAAGAACTCGCGCGCCCGGCGGTAGCGTTCGCCGTGCTCCATATGCTCGGTCAGGCCGAAATTGAGCGCCGCGTCGGGGTTCGAGGTGGTGACGAGGTTCCACCCCGCCCGGCCTTGGCTCAAATGGTCGAGCGAAGCGAAGCGGCGGGCAATGAGATACGGCGGCTCGAAGGTCGTGGAGGCGGTGGCGATGAGGCCGATATGCGCGGTCACCATGGCGAGCGCCGAGAGCAGGGTCAAGGGATCGAAGGAGGTGACGGTCGCGCTGCGCTTCAAGGCCGCCATCGGCATGTTGAGGACGGCGAGGTGATCGGCCATGAACCAGGCGTCGAAGCGGCCCGCTTCCAGCTTTTGCGCGAAGCGGACGAGGTCCTTGAGGTTGAAGTTCGCGTCCGGATGCGCCCCGGGATAGCGCCACCAGGCGGTATGGATGCCGACCGGCCGCATGAACGCGCCCAAGCGCAATTGCCGCGATGCCGTCATCTCGTGTGCTCCCGTGCCGAACGCGGCCGGATAATAACCTAATTTCCCTCTCCGCCCCTGGGGGCGGAGAGGATCGGGGTGAGGTGGGGGCCTCGGGCGCCCGCCCACCTCACCCTCCCGCCGCTTTGCGACGGGTCCCTCCCTCTCCCCCCTGAAGGGCGGAGAGGGTATGGTGAGCGCGGCAACAGATCGGACGAATGGCGATGCCTGCGAAACAGCGTCACATGCATCTCGGCGTCTTTGTGCTCGGCACCGGCAACCATTCGGCGGGCTGGCGCTGGGAGGGCGCGGCGACGAGCAACAACGAGCTTGCCGTCATCGAAGAGATCGCGCGCATCGCCGAGCGCGGCAAGTTCGATCTCCTCTTCGTTTCCGACGGGCTCGTCATGGACGCGGGCGACCACCCCTCGTTTCTCTGCCGCTTCGAGCCGACGAGCCTCATCTCGGCGATCGCCATGAAGACGCGCCGGATCGGCCTCGGCGCCACCGTCTCGACGAGCTTCAGCGAGCCTTACAACGTCGCGCGCACCTTTGCCTCGATCGACCATTTGAGCGCAGGCCGGGCCGCCTGGAATGTCGTCACCAGCTCGTCGCCGAAGGCGGCGCTCAATTTCAGCCGCGAAGCCCACATGGAGCACGAGCTGCGCTACGAGGTGGCGAACGAGTTCGTCGATGTCGTGCGCGGCCTCTGGGATTGCTGGGAGGACGGCGCGATCGTCGCCGACAAAGAGACCGGCCGGTACATCGACCCGGCGAAGGTGCGCCCGCTCGACCACAAGGGCCGCTTCTTCCAGGTGAAGGGGCCGATCAACATGGCGCGCTGCCCGCAGGGCCACCCGGTCATCATCCAGGCGGGCGGCTCGCCTTCCGGGCTCGAACTCGCCGCCCGCACGGCCGACGTCGTCTTCTCAGTGGTGCAGGATTTGGAGCCCGCCAAGGCGGCTTACGCCGATCTGAAGGGGCGCCTCGCGAAATACGGCCGCGCCGCGCAAGAGGTCGCGATCTTGCCCGGCATGATGCCGATCGTCGGCGAGAGCGAGGACGAGGCGAAGGAGAAACTCTCCGCTCTGCAAGGCTGGCTGACGCCGACCAACGCCTTGACCCTGGTCGCGAGCCGCATCGGCTACGACGTGAGCGGCCACCCGCTCGACGCGCCGGTGCCGGCGCCGCCCGAGGGCGAGGGCAGCCGCGCCTTCTCGCGTGTCCTCTTCGAGAAGGCGCGGCGCGAGAACATGACCTTGCGCGACCTCTACAATCTGACCGCCGCGGCGCGCGGCCACTGGGTGCTCACCGGCACGCCGAAGACGATCGCCGACACGTTGGAAGAGTGGTTCGTCGAGGGCGCGGCCGACGGCTACAATGTGCTGCCGCCCTATTTTCCCGGCGCGTTCGCCGATTTCGTCGACCGCGTCGTGCCGGAATTGCAACGCCGCGGCCTCTTCCGCCGGGATTACGAGGGGCGCACGCTGCGCGACCATTTCGGCCTCGAGCGCATCGCCGCGCCGGCGGCGCCGATGCAGGCCGCCGCCGGGGAATGAGCATGGGCAAGCTGCTGCTGCTGGTCGGCGCCGCGACGCCGCCGGGCCGGCTCGCCGCCGCAATCGCCGCGGCGGCCGCGAGCGCGCCGGATGTCGAAACCGAGATCCTCAACCTCGCCGAGGCCGGAATCGAGATCTGCGACGGCCGCCCGCTCGAAGCCTACGGGCAGCCGACACGGCAGGCGGTCGCACGCATTGCCGCGGCGGGAGCCGTGCTCATCGGCGCGCCCGTCTACCGGGCGAGCTTTCCGGGGGTGCTGAAGAATCTCCTCGACATCACGCCGGTCGAGGCGTTGCAAGGGAAGCCCGTCGGCATCGTCGCGATGGGCGGCTCGCCGCACCATTATCTCGCCGTCGACGGCCAATTGCGCCAGGTGCTGGCGTGGTTCGGGGCGCTCGTCGCGCCGACCGGCGTCTATCTGACGGGCAGCGATTTCCGCGACGGCCGGCTCGCCTCGGAATCGGCGCTGAAGGATCTCGCCGCCCTGACGCAGACGCTCGCGACCCTGTCGCAGCGGTTCGATCCGGCCGCGCTCGGCCCGCCGCCACTGGCGGCGAAGTTCACCTGAACCTTGGTGATTTCCTTCTTTCTCACGTTCCATCGGCCGGAAGAGGCGCGGGTCGGCGAGGCGGAACTCGCGCGCGTCGCCGACATTGCCGGCAGCCTGCCGGGGCTCGAAAAATCGCTCGTCTTCACGCCCGAGCGCGCCCGCGACCCCTATCTCGACGACGGGCCGCCGCCGATCCTCGGCCTGCAGCTCTATTTCGCCGAGATATCGGCCTTGGAAGCGGCGCTCGCCCGCGACGGGCCGCTGCACGCGCTCGCCGATAGGACGGCGTTCCCGAGCCTCGCCGGCGCCGAGGCGCGGCAGCAGGCGATGCTGACGCGCGTCTTTCCGGTTCCCGAGCCGCGGCCGCGCACGCCTGCGGGCGCATTCCCCTGCACCTACCTCGTCGCCTATGAGGGCGCCGCCGAGGACGAAAATCTCTGGCTCGCGCATTATCTGCGGCATCATCCGCCGCTGATGGCGCGGTTGCCGGGCGTGCGCGAGATCGAGATCTATACGCGGCTCGACTGGTGCGGCTTTCTGCCCTGCCCTCGCGCCCTCTATTTGCAGCGCAACAAGGTCGTGTTCGACGATCGCGCGGCCCTCGACGCCGCGCTCAATTCGCCCGCGCGCCATGAGATGCGCGTCGATTTCGGGCAATTCCCGCCGTTCGACGGCAGGGTCAGCCACTACGCCCTGGCGACCCGGCGCGTCCACCGGCTCCACAGATAGGGCACGACGCCGATCGCGATGCTGCCGGCGCCGATGATGTTGGTCGTCGGGTCGAAGGTCGGGACGCTGTAGAGGGCGATCGCGAAACAGAAGACGACGCCGAGCAGGGGCCAGGCGAACAAGAGCACGAATCTGCCGACGCCATTCAGCGCCTGCCTGCGGAAACACCAGGCGCAGGCGAGCCCGGTCAGCCCGTAATAAAAGGCGACCTGAAAGCCGACCGCGTTGATCGAATCGTCGATGACGGTCTTGATGCCGTCGAGCCAGGAGGAGAGGAACAGCAATAAAAGGCCGAGCCCGGTGATCAGCAGCGTCGCGAACCACGGCGTGCGATAGGTCGGATGCAGCCGCCCATAGCGGGGATGCAATACCTCGTCGCGGCTCATCGAGAACAGCGTGCGGGTGAATTGCAGGATCGAGGTCTCGAGGGTGCCGATCGTGCTCAGCATGACGGCGAAGACGGCGAGGTAATCGAGCGGGTGCGGCAGCAGCTTGCCGGCGACGACGGAGACGATGTTGACGCCGGCCCGGCTGATTTCGTCTTCGCTGAGAAGCCACAGCGCCAGCGCCTCGAAGCCGATCAGCAACACGGCGACGATCGCCACCGCGACGATGCTGCCGGCGCCGGCGATACGGGCGCCGTCGCGGGTCTCCTCGTTCAGATTGGCCGTCACGTCCCAGCCGCTCAAGGCGAAGAGCGCCGTCGCGGCGCCGCTCGCGAAAAGCGCCGGGGTGAAGCCGACGCCGGTCAGCCAAGCGGCGGCGAAGGCGTGCGCCGGCGGCGGCGCGAAGCCGAATACGCCAAGGACGAGAAACAAGGCCAGCACGCCAACCTCGACGATCGTGAAGCCGATCTGCAGGTAGCTGCTGAGCTTTATCCCCTTGGCGACGGCGGCGCCGATCGCGACCAGCCAGAGGGCGGCCGTCAGCGTCACCGCGCGCTGATCGTGGATGAAACCGGGCGCCAGCAGCTTGAGGGTCGCGGAGGCGGCGGGAAGCGTGCCCGAGACCATGAATACGACCGAGCTGATCATCAGCGCCCAGCCGGCGAAAAACCCGAGCGCCGGAGAGAAGATCGCCGCAACCCAGGCATAGGAGGCGCCGGCGTTGGCCGACAGCCGGTTCAGATGCCGAAAGGCGAAGACGATGCCGAACATGATGACGCCGCAATAGAAGAGACTCGCCGGCGCCAACAGGCCGACCGCGCCGACCAACGTCGCCGTGCTTGCGGCCACGCTATATGCCGGGCCGCTGCCGGCGATGCCCATGATTACCGATTCGGCGAAGCCGAGCGCGTTCGCACGCAGGCCCGGAGAGTCGTCGGTTTCTGCGGCGGGCATCATTCGCGTCTCATCGCGATCCCGGATGGAGAGCTTTTTGCGTCCTTCGAGGCCTCGCTGCGCGAGGCACCTCAGGATGAGGAACTGTTTTGGTTCCCTCATGCTGAGGAGCGCCCGACAGGGCGCGTCTCGAAGCACGCACGACGGCGATGCAATCGGCCACTACTCTTCTCCTCCCTCGCCCCGGCCGCGTGCGACGAAGCCGCGGAAATCGGCGATCGCGCGCTCGGGCGCGAGAGCGAAACTCGGGCCCCGGCTCGGCTCAAGGCCGTCGAGCTTGTGCAGCGCCACCCACAATTCGGCGCTCTTCAAGGCGGCGGACGCGCAATTGATGACCGGCGCCTGCCCGACGACGAGGCCGCGCTCGCGCGCAAGGAGCAGGCCGGGGAGCACGCCCGCCGGCACCACGACATCGGCGCCACTCTCGACGAGCGGCCGGGCGCAGTCGATGAAGGCCGCGAGAAGGCGCTTGAAGGCGGCCTCGTCGCCGGCGAAGGCCGCCGCGAAATCCTCGGGCACTGCGCCGAGCCCGGCGATGCCGGCGATGCGGCCGGCCAGCCCGTAACGCTCCGCCTGCTCCAGATGCCAGACCTCGAAGACCGGATCGATCGAGACGAGCGCGATCCGGCGGCCGAGCTGGGCGGCCAGATGCAATGTCGCCTCGCCCGTCCCGACGACCGGAATACGGACGGCGGCGCGCGCCTCGTAGAGGCCCGGGTCCTGGAAATGCCCCATGACGAAGCCGTCATAGCCTCGGCTCTCGGCCTCGAGCGCGGCGTCGACCGCCAGGATGGCGCAGCGGAATTCGGTCAGCCGCCCGAAATCGCGGTCGGGCGGGCTCATGCCCCTCACCTCGACCTGCGTGCCAGGGGCGGCGATGCCGTTCAGATAGAGGGCGAGCCGCTCGAGATAGGGGGCGTTCTGCGACGCATCGACAAAGCTCTGCCAAAAGAGGCGCATCGCTACCACCCGTCATGCGCGCGAAAGCGGGCATCGAGGGCTGCGCTCCGGGCCTCGCCCCTCGATGAAAAGACGTTCGGCATCGTCTGAAATCCCCTTCGCCCCTTGCACCGAGGAAGCACGGTTGTCACAGAATATAGCCGAAACGGGAGAGCGTATTGAGCGGGACCGTCTTCGAGGCCTTTGCCGGGTCGGCGCGGCGCTGGGGCGAGCGGCCGTTCCTCGCCGTCTTGCCCGAGGTCGCGCAGGCCTACGGCATCGCTGCCGGCGAGATCCTCTACCGCGAGGCGGCGCGGCTGGTCGACGACCTCGCGCGGCGCTACGACCATGCCGGCTGGCGCCCCGGCCACCGGATCGGGCTGCTGCTCGAAAACCGGCCGGCCTTTCTCTTGCATTGGTTCGCGCTCAACCGCCTCGGCGCCTCGGTCGTGCCGATAAACCCCGACCTGCGCGCGAGCGATCTCGGCTATCTCGTCGGCCATTCCGAGATCGCCGCCGCCATCGCGCCGCCCGCCCGGCACGGCGATCTCGCCGCCGCCGCGCAGGGCCGGCCGCTCGCCCTGTTCGGCTCCGAGGACCCGCCGCCGCCTCCGGCGCTGCCGCCCGCCGCATTCGGCGGCGAAGCGGCCTTGCTCTACACTTCCGGCACCACCGGCATGCCGAAGGGCTGCGTGCTGGGCAACGAATATTTCCTGCTCGCCGGGCGCTGGTACGCGGAAGCGGGCGGATTGATCGCGCTGCGCGAAGGCGTCGAGCGCATGCTGACGCCGTTGCCGCTCCTTCACATGAACGCAATGGCCTATTCGGTGATGGCGATGCTGATGACGGGCGGCTGCCTCGTGCTGCTCGATCGCTTCCACCCGAAAAGCTGGTGGGCGAGCGTCGCGGCGGCGCGGGCGAGCCAGGTGCATTACCTCGGCGTCATGCCGCCGATCCTGATGGCGGCGCCGGCGAGCCCGCGCGACCGCGAGCACCAGGTCCGCTTCGGCTTCGGCGCCGGTGTCGACCGCAACCTGCATGCCGCGTTCGAGGCGCGCTTCGGCTTTCCGCTCGTCGAGGCGTGGGCGATGACCGAGACCGGCGCCGGCGCCGTTGTCGCCGCCAACGAGGAGCCGCGCCATGTCGGCAGCAGCTGCTTCGGCCGGCCTGGCGCCGACGTCGCGGTCCGGGTGTGCCACGAGGACGGCGGCGAGGCGGCGGCGGAGGAGCCGGGCGAATTGCTGGTGCGCCACGCCGGGCCGAACCCGCGGCTCGGCTTCTTCCGCGAATATCTGAAGGACCGCCGGGCGACCGCCGAGGCTTGGGAGGGCGGCTGGTTCCACACCGGCGACATCGTCCGCCGCGCGGCCGACGGCTCGCTGCATTTCGTCGACCGCAAGAAGAACGTGATCCGCCGGTCGGGCGAGAACATTGCCGCCGTCGAAGTCGAAGGCGTATTGCAGCAGCACCCGGCGGTGAGGGCGGCCGCGGTCGCCGGCGTCCCCGACCCGCTGCGTGGCGAGGAAGTCGCCGCCTGCGTCGTCGCCGACCGGGCGCCGTCCGCGGCGCTTGCCGCCGAGATCACTCAATGGTGCCGCGAACGGCTCGCCTATTACAAGGCGCCGGGCTACCTCGCCTTTGTCGATACCCTGCCCTTGACCACAACCCAGAAATTGCAGCGCGGCGAAGTCAAGGCATTGGCCGCGCGCCTCGTCGCCGGCGGCGGTGCGATCGATCTGCGCGCGCTGAAGCGCCGCGGCGGGTGAGCCATGGCCGGTCGGCGATCGCCCGGTTGTCGTCCCGGCGAAGGCCGGGACCCACGGCGCCGTCACTGCGAATTTCGAAAATGCGGCAAGGTCAAGCAAGCGCATATCGGCCCCTGTGGCGGAACCCTGGACCCCGGCCTTCGCCGGGGCGACAAGGAAATCTGAACGATGCCGCGCAGGAAGAAGTCGGCGAGGCGCCGGCCCTATGACGGTGTCGTCGTGACGGCCCCGGTGACCATCCCCTACCGCCGCCATTCGATCAATACGGCGCATTGGTGGATCGGCCGCGCCGTGCGCGCCGTGGCGGCGGCCGCCGGGCTGCGCCCCGCCGACATCGACGGGCTCAGCGTTTCGAGCTTCACGCTCGCCCCCGACACCGCGATCGGGCTGACCCAGCATCTCGGGCTAAGCCCGCGCTGGCTCGACCATGTGCCGCTCGGCGGCGCGAGCGGCGTCGTCGCATTGCGGCGCGCGGCGCGCGCGGTCGAATCCGGCGACGCCGAATTCGTCCTCTGCGTCGCCGGCGACACCAACCACGTCGATTCGTTCCGCCGCATGCTCTCGACCTTCTCGCGCTTCGCGCAGGACGCGCAATATCCCTACGGCTCGGGCGGGCCCAATGCCGGCTTTGCGCTGATCACCCGGCATTACATGAACCGCTACGGCGCCCGGCGCGAGGATTTCGGCCGGATCTGCGTCGCGCAGCGGGAAAACGCGCTCGCTTTTCCGCATGCGCTGATGAAGCGGCCGCTCTCGCTCGAGGAATATCTGTCGGCGCGGCCGATCTCGGACCCGATCCACCTCTACGATTGCGTGATGCCCTGCGCCGGCGCCGAGGGCTTTCTCGTCTGCCGCGAGGACCGCGCGAAAAGCCTCGGCCTCGCCGCGGCGCGGCTCATCGCGACGATCGAGCGGCACAATGCGTTTGCCGAGGATCCGATCCAATACCGCGGCGGCTGGGCGCAGGATGCGGGCGAACTCTATGCGATGGCCGGGATCGGGCCGGATCACGTCGATTTCGTCGAGACCTACGACGATTATCCGGTGATCTCGATGATGCAGTTCGAGGATCTCGGCTTTTGCGGCAAGGGCGAGGCGCCGCAATTCGTCCGCGCGAACAGCCTGACCGCGGCGGGCAGCTTTCCGCACAATACGAGCGGCGGCCAGCTCTCGGTCGGGCAGGCGGGGGCGGCAGGCGGCTATCTCGGCCTCGTCGAGGCGGTGCGCCAGCTGACGGGCGCCGCGCTCGGGACGCAAGTGCCGCGCGCTGAAATCGGCCTCGTGTCCGGCTTCGGCATGATCGCCTACGACCGGGGCCTCGCCAGCGCGGCCGCGCTGCTCGCGGCAGCCGGCGCATGACGGAACCCCTCCCCCGGCCGCGGCGCAAGGATCCGCTCAGGAAGACGCGCGAGCCCCTGTCGCCGCAGGGCGCGCGCAGCCGCACCGCGCTCGGCCTGACGGCGGCCGCCGCCGAGGGCCGCTTCGCCCTGCAGGTTTGCGGCGAATGCGGCGCCGCCGTCTATCCGCCGCGCGACGCCTGTCCGAAATGCCTGTCGCCGCGGCTGCCCTTCATGCCGGTGCCGAACGGCGGCGTGCTGCTCGCCGCGACGACGATCCGCACCTCGACCGACGTCTATTTCCGCGAGCGCATGCCGTGGCGGATCGGCACGGTCGAGCTCGATGCCGGCCCCGTGATCCTCGCGCATCTGCACGGCGACACGCGGGAAGGCGAGCGGGTGCGGCTCGAATGGAAGCTCGACAAGAGCGGCGAAGCGGTCGCCTTCGCCCTGCCCGCGACGGAGACGCCCAACATGGCAGACGACCCGCAATGGCGAGAACTGACCTGCGACCCGAAATTCCGCCGCGTGCTGGTGACCGACGGGCGCCACGCCGTCGGGCAGGCAGTCGCGGCGGCATTGGCGCAGGCCGAGGCGGCGACCGTCTTTGTCGGCATCGCCGATCCGTGGAAGCCGTTTCCGGGCGAAGCGGCGCTGCGCAACACCGCGCGGGTCGAGATCGTGCCGCTCGATCCGACCGACACGCTCTCGGTCGAGGAGCTGGCGGGCGAGATCGGCGCACGGGTCGATATTCTCGTCAACACGGCCGAGCACGTCCGGCCGGGCGGCATCATCGAGAGAAAAGGCCTCACCGTGGCGCGCGAGGAGATCGAGATCCGCTATTTCGGCCTCCTGCGCCTCGCCCAGAGCTTCGGCGCGGCGATGCGCGCGCGCGGCGCCGACGGCGTCAATTCGGCCGCCGCCTTCGTCAACCTCTTCTCGGTCTTCGCGCTGGTCAACTGGCCCCTTTACGGCGCCTTCTCGGCGACCGAGGCGGCGGCGCTCTCGGCCGCGCAATCGCTGCGCGCGGAATTGCGCGCCGGCGGCGTCAGGGTGATGAACGTCTTCGCGGGGCCGATCGAGAGCGACTGGTACCAGAGCGTGCCGCCGCCGAAAGTGACGCCGGCCGCGCTCGCTGCGGCGGTCGTCGACGGCCTGCGGCGCGGCCTCGAAGAGGTTTTCGTCGGCGACATCGCGCAGGACATCCGCGCCCGCCTCGCGGTCAATCCAAAGGCGGTCGAGCGCGAATTGGGATGATGATCCGACAGTGAGGCGGTGAGGCAGGGAGACAAAACGATCGTCCTTTATTGTCATACCGGCGAAAGCCGGTATCCATGTCTGCCGTGGGTCCCGGCTTACGCCGGGACGACGAAACTGCCTGTTTCACCGCCGCACTGCCTCAGCGGTTCAATTGATCGAGGCGCCCGATGGCTGGCATTGACCTACTTGCATTCGCCCGCGCCGTGGCCGAGGGCGCAATCGCGGTCGTCGATCTGACGCATACGCTGTCGCCCGATTTCCCGACCATCGTCATGCCGCCGGAACTCGGTCAGTGCGCGCCCTTCCGCATCGAGGAGATCTCGCGCTACGACGAGCGCGGCCCCGCCTGGTACTGGAACAACCTCTCGATGGGCGAGCATACGGGCACACATTTCGACGCGCCCGTTCATTGGATCTCGGGCAAAGACCTGCCGAACGCCTCCGTCGATACGATCGACCCGGCGAATTTCATTGCCCCGGCTTGCGTCGTCGATCTGTCGCAAGAGGCCGCGAACGACCCCGATTTCGTGTTGCAAATCGCCGATGTCGAGGCGTGGGAGGCGCGGCACGGGAAGATCCCCCCGCGCAGCTGGATCCTGTTGCGCACCGACTGGTCGAAGCGCCGCGGCCGCGACTACGTCAATATGGGCGAAGGCGGCCCGCATTCGCCCGGGCCCGGCCCCGACACCGTGCGCTGGCTGGTCGAGGAACGCGACATCCACGGCTTCGGCACCGAGACGATCGGCACCGACGCCGGGCAGGCTTTCCATTTCACGCCGCCCTTTCCGGCGCATTACTACGTGCACGGCAAGGGTCGGTACGGCTTGCAATGCCTCAGAAACCTCGACCTGCTGCCGCCGATCGGCGCGGTGATCCTGGCCGCACCTCTGAAGATCCGCAAAGGTTCGGGCAGCCCGTTGCGCGTCCTCGCCCTGCTGCCGCGCCCGGCCGAGGCAAAGTGAAACAGTCAACTGTCCGACTTCCGGCGCCTCGGCATTGGAATTCGCGACGCAATGCACGACGGTTTCCGACGCGCAAAGCTACGCCGCCGCCAGCCTCAGCGCCGCGAGCGTCGCCGCCGGCCCGTTTTCCGTGTCGAGCCGCGCGTCTCCTACGCCCGCCTCTACCCTTGACGGGCGACGGCGCCGCCATTGGCCGCAACCCCGCCGGCGAGCGCCAATCGCACCAGCTCCGACAGGCTGCCGGCCCGCATCTTCTCCATGATGCGGGCGCGGTGGTTCTCGACGGTACGCGGACTGAGGGCGAGCCGGCGGGCGATCATCTTGTTGGTGAGCCCCGCCACCAGCCATTCGAGGACCTCGTACTCGCGCTTCGACAGCAGCGCCAGCCGCGCCGCCGCGGCCTGCGAGACCGCGGCCGCGGCCGGCGGCTTGTGCAATCGCTGCTGCGCCAGGCGCACGCTGTCGAGGATCGTTTGCCGCGCGAACGGCTTCTCGACGAAATCGACCGCGCCCGCCTTCATCGCGCGCACCGCCATCTCGACCTCGCCGTGGCCGGTGATCATGATGGTCGGGAAATCCAGCTTTTCCCGATTGAGCCTCTCCTGCAGGGCGAGCCCGTCGAGCTCCGGCATGCGCACGTCGAGGATCAAGAGGCCCGGGACGAGCTCGGCCGCAGCGCGCAGGAATTCGCCCGAGGCCGCAAAGCAGCGCACCTCGTAGCCTGCCGGTTCGAGCTGGAATTTCAGCGAGGAACGCATCAACGGGTCGTCATCGACCACGTAGACCGTGGCGATCGGATCGGTGTCGGCGGGCATGATGCTCTCCGGCGCCCAGACCTAGTGCTGCGCCTGGCCTTCGAGCAGTTCCGCGACGACGGCGAGCAGCTCGCCAGCGCCGAAGGGCTTTTCGAGCTTTGCCGTCGCCCCGAGCGAGGTGGCCATGCGCAAATAGCCTGGCCCGGCGCTGCCCGAGACCGCGAGGATCGGAATTTCCGGCGCCTCGCGCGCGATTATGCGGATGGTCTCGATCCCCTCCTGCTCGGGCATCACGATGTCGGTGATCACAAGGCCGGGGCGGGCCGCCCGGAACAATCTCAGCCCGGATCTGCCGTCGGCGGCTTCGAGAACCACGTGGCCGGCCGCGCCGAGGATGCGCGCCATCAGCCGGCGCATCTGCGCGTCGTCGTCTATGACAAGGATGTCGGTCATTCTCTTCCTCCGTCCTCGCTGCCTTCCAGCGCCACCCGCAACGCATGCGCCAGCTCGTCCCTGCTGTAGGGCTTGCTCAACAGGCGCGGTCCGTCCGCCAGGCTGCGCGTGTTCCCGGCTCTGACATCGGGAAACCCCGAGGTCAGCAACACCTTCAGCGCCGGCCATCGTTCGCCCGCCAGGCGCGCCAGCTCGACCCCGTCAAGGCCGCCCGGCATGACGATGTCGGTGAACAGCAGATCGAACCTCTCGCGCTCCAGCAACTCGAGCGCGGCGGCGGCGCGGTCCACCGCGGCGACGCCGTAGCCGAGATCACCCAACTGGCGCACGACGACGCGCCGGACCGCGAGATCATCTTCGACGACGAGCACCCGCTCGCCGGCGCCCCGCTCGGCGGTTCGCGCGGGTGCGGCGGCTTGCGGCGCCGCCTCGGGATGGGCGCGCGGCAGGTAGAGGCGAAAGGTCGTGCCGACGCCCGCCTCGCTGTAGACGCTGACATGGCCCTTCGACTGCTTCAGAAAGCCGAACACCATGCTGAGGCCGAGCCCCGTCCCCTTGCCCGGCTCCTTGGTGGTGAAGAACGGCTCGAAGATCCGCTTGATGGTCTGCTGCGACATGCCGGCGCCGGTGTCGCTGACCTCGATCAATACGTATTCGCCCGGCGTCACGTCGGCATTGCGGGCTGCATAATCGGCGTCGAGCACCCTATTTCTGGTACTGATCGACAGCCGCCCGCCGCTCGGCATCGCATCGCGCGCATTGGTGGCGAGATTGGCGAGGCTGGCTTCGAGCTGGGCCGGGTCGGCGACGACCGGCCAGATATCCTCGGCGAGCCCGAGGCCGATCTCGATGTCCTCGCCGAGCAGCCGCTGCAACAGGCGCACGGTATTGCCGACGAGCGCATTAACGTCGATCGTCGCCGGACGCAGCGGCTGCCGCCGCGCGAAGGCCAAGAGGCGTCGCGTCAGATCGGCGCCGCGCCAGGCCGCTTCGAGCGCCTCGTCGACGATCTCGGCGGTTTCCGGATCGCCGCCGAGGCGCTCGCGGACGAGGTCGAGGTTGCCGATGACGACGCCGAGCAGGTTGTTGAAATCGTGCGCCATCCCGCCGGTGAGATTGCCGATCGCCTCCATCTTCTGCGATTGCGCGAGCTGCTGCTCCAGTTCGCGCTCGCGCCGCTGCGCGACGCGCGCCTCGGTGACGTCCTGAACCGTCGCCGTGACCCACAGCGGCTCGCCGCGCACGTCGCGCATCATCAGGCCCTCGCCACGGATCAGCCTTTCGCGGCCGTCCGGCCGCAAAATTCGACATTCGAAGGACCCCGGATCGAGGCCCTGACGGCCGCGCGCCTGCAGCTCGTGGATGATCGCGCGGTCGTCGGGATGGACGAGGCGCAGCATGTTGTCCGTCGTCGGCTCGAAGCTCTCGGGCTCGACGCCGAAGATCCTGAAGGCTTCCTCCGACCACACCGCCTCGTCGGTCGCGAGGCTTCTCGACATGCTGCCGATATGAGCGACGCGCTGCGCCCGTTCGAGGCTGTCGCGGCTCTCGCGCAGCGCCATTTGCGTTTGCTTGAGCGCGGTGATGTCGATGCGCAGTGCGGCGACCCAGCCGCTCGGCATGCGCCGCTTTGTCGACAATACCCAGCGGCCGTCGCTCAATTGCAATTCGCTCGCGTCCTCGAGCGAACGCTGCGCTCGCAAGCGACCCGCGATCCATTCCTCTTCGCAGCCGACGGCCTCGGGATAATGCCCGCGGGCGAGACCGTGGCGCAGCGCATCCTCGAAGCGGATGCCCCGGACGATCCACGGGGCGCTGTCGGGATACATGCGCCGATAGGTTTCGTTGCACAGGACGAGCCGCTCCTCGCCGTCCCAAATCGCGATGCCGCCGGCGATGCCCTCGATCGCTTCGCGCAACAGGCGCTCGGCCGCCTCGCGGCGCTCCCAGGCCTCGGCCTGCGCCGTCTCGTCCTTCGCCGTGCCGCGATATCCAGCAAAATTTCCCTGCGCATCGAACAGCGGCTTGCCGCTCGACAGGATCAGCATGCGCCCGCCCTCGGCGGTGTTGACCGCGTAGCGGAAGCGCCGAAACGGCCGGCGCGCATCGAGGTCGGCCTTGTGGCGGCCCCAGTCCGGGTCGGTCTGCGGATCGGCGCCGGCCACGTCCCAGCGGGTCCGCCCGACGATGCCCTTGCGCACCGCCGCGAGCGGGGCGCTGTCGCCGAAAATTTCGACGAACCGATGCTCGCGGTCGGTCTGCCAGGCCCATTCGCCGCTCAGCTCGGCGATGTCCCGGAGCCGGTCTTCGCATTCGCGCAGGGCCGCGCCACGTTCCTCGAGCTGGCGCTCGAGGGAACCGAGCGCCGGTCGGTGGCATGGGCTGCCCGATGTCTTGCCGGTCTGCGCCATCGAACCTATTCGCCGAGCGGCGCCGTCGTGCGCCGCCGATGCCGTTGCCCGACGGTCGGGGCCATAGCCCCTCCGTCCGTAGCCGTTCCTGGCTCTACCGCTACACCGGGGCCGTCATGGGATTGTGAGTAATAGCGTCAAAGGAGCGTCAAAAAAATTAACAGCGGGTATATTTTCCGAATGCCGGCCGCTAGCCGGCGCGGAGGAACGGGAATGAGTCGCGAGAGACCCGCCGTCGACACGAACAAATTCCGGTTGCGCGCTTTTGTCGATCGCTTGACCGAGATGGGCGAAGTCGAGGTCCACGACGAGCCGGTGCCGCTCACCGGCCTCGCGCCGATTATCGAGAGCACGAAAAAGGCGGTGCTTTTCAAGACCGCCGGACCCGAGCGCTGCGAGATCGCCGCCAAGACCGGCGGCAGCCGCCGCCGCCTCGCGGCCGCCTTCGGCACCGGCGAAGACAGGCTCTACGACGAGTATTTCCGCCGCCTCGCCGAGCCGCAGCCGCTCGTCGAAATCGCCTCGCGCGACGCGCCGGCGCACGAGATCGTCATCGAGGGCGACGAGGTCGATCTGACGCGGCTGCCCTTTTATCCGCATCATGCCTATGACGGCAGCTGCTATCTGTCCGCGGCGATGGATTTCACGGTCGACCCCGCGACCGGGCGGCGCAATGTCGGCTGCCGGCGCCTTTCGCTGCGCAACCGCTACGAGGCCGGCACCAACGTCACCGCGCCCTCCGACCTGAAGCGCATCTATCAGGCCTGCGTCGCGCGCGGCGAGCGCCTTTCCGTCACCTTTACGCTCGGCGCCCACCCGCTCGATTTCATCGCCGCGACGATGCGCCAGGGCGGCGACGAATTGCAGCTGATCGCGCGCCTGCGCGGCCAGCCGGCGCCGGTCGTCAAGAGCCGGACCAACGACATTCGCGTTCCCGCCGACGCCGAGATGACGCTCGAAGGCTATCTCGACGAGCGCGGCTACGCCGAACCGGAAGGCCCCTACGGCGAATATATGGGCTATTACGGCGGCATCCACATGGACCCGGTGTTCCACTGCACCGCCATCACGATGCGCCGCGACGCCTTGCATCTGACGCTGCTGCACGGCTCGGCCGCGGTCCTCGACCAGACCGACAGCGCCAACATCAGCGCCTTGCGCACCGAGGCGGAGGCGATGCGGATCCTGCACGCCACCGGCCACGAGCCGGTCGCGGTGTCGCTGCGCATGCGCTCGGGCGGCGGCAACAATTTGCGGCTGGCGCTGCGCCAGCGCCATCCCGGCGAGGCGCGCGCCGCCATCACCGCGCTGTTCGGCGGGATTCGCGTGTTGAAACACGTCTGGGCCTTCGACGAAGACATCGACATCCATGACGAGGGCCAGGTCGAGTGGGCGATCGGCACCCGTTTCCAGGCGCATGAGGACATCATCCTCCTGCAAGGCATGATGGGCATGACGATGGACCCGTCGCTGCAAGGCCGGCGCACCGGCGCGAAGGCCGGGTTCGACTGCACAAAGCCCTTCGGCCGGGGCGGCGAGATCCCGCTGACCGCGAGCGGCGCCAAGATCTTCAAGGGCCCGGCGCGCTTCCAGACGGTGGCGGACGCGCTCGCCTCGGGGCCGATGTTCTATACCGAGATCGTCGAGGCGCTCGGCAGCGAGGACGGCCGCGAGGTCGCCGCCGCGCTCGACGGCCTGCGCGGGCAAGGCCGCCTCGCGCGCGACCGCGACGGCCGCTATGCGCTCGGCTCGGCGCCGCCCGGCACGACGGGTATCGTGGGCGCCCTCTACCACGACCCGAACGAGGGGACGTGAGCGCCGAGGTAATGTCTCGCTTTGCTGGAGAGCCGCCTTGCGTCCTTCGAGGCCTCGCTGCGCGAGGTGCCTCAGGATGAGGATCTTTCATTGTGCCATCAATGAGCCTCGTCATCCTGAGGAGGCCGCGGGAGCGGCCGTCTCGAAGGACATACGGCGCTCATCCAAGTTCTTGACAAACTCTGAGGATCGCCCGATAGGGCGCGGCTCGAAGCGCCCGGGACGCTTTCACAACCGCAGGGAGAGACTTGCTGCGGCTGGGGGGTGCAACGACCGGGCCATCGTGTAAAATGGCTCGAAGCGCGCACGCTTTCCCCGAAACATATGGAGCCTCGAGAATGACCGACGCCTCTTACACGCCGCCCAAGGTGTGGACCTGGACCAAGCCGAGCGGCGGCAGGTTCGAGAACATCAACCGACCGATTTCCGGCCCGACGCACGACAAGGAGCTGCCGGTCGGCCGCCATCCGCTGCAGCTCTATTCGCTCGGCACGCCGAACGGCGTCAAGGTCACGGTCATGCTCGAAGAACTGCTGGCGAAGGGGCACAAGGGCGCCGAATACGACGCCTGGCTGATCCGCATCGGCGAGGGCGATCAGTTCGGCAGCGGCTTCGTCAAGGCGAACCCGAATTCCAAGATTCCGGCGCTTGTCGACCGCAGCGGGCCGAAGCCGATCCGCGTCTTCGAAACCGGCGCGATCCTGGTGCATCTCGCCGAGAAGTTCGGGGAGTTCCTGCCGACCGAGACTGCGGCGCGCGCCGAGTGCCTGTCGTGGCTGTTCTGGCAGATGGGCAGCACGCCCTATATCGGCGGCGGGTTCGGCCACTTCTACGCCTACGCGCCGATCAAGATCGAATACGCGATCGACCGCTTCGCGATGGAGACGAAGCGGCTGCTCGACGTGCTCGACAAGCGCCTCTCGGAGAGCGAATATGTCGCCGGCCCCGATTACACGATCGCCGACATCGCGATCTGGCCGTGGTACGGCGGCCTCGTGAAATTCGGGCAATACGGCGCCGCCGAGTTCCTCTCCGTGCACGAATACAAGAACGTGCAGCGCTGGACCGAGCAAGTCTGGGCGCGGCCGGCCGTCAAGCGCGGGCGCATGGTCAACCGCCTCTCGGGCGACCCCTCGGAGCAGCTGCACGAGCGCCACGACGCCGGCGACTTCGACACGAAGACCCAGGACAAGCTGGCCGCGAATTGAGTTTTGGGGCGCGCAGGGCGCGGGCCGAAAGGCAGCCGTCCGGATGAGACGGCGCCTCCCGGGATCGTGCTATTTGAAACGGAAGAGATCCAACAGATCGTCGATTGCCGGCCCGTTCGTCGGTTTGTAGGGACTCGCGCCGGCGACGGGATCCGGCAGATTGTCGCGGCTGCGTGCGGTGATCGGCGGGACGCTCCAGTTCGCCTCGATGAATTTCAAGATCGAAACGTGATCGCCGTAGGTGTGTGAAATGTGCCCGCCGGCGCTGTACGGCGAGACTACGATCAGCGGAATGCGGGTCCCGTCCCCGAAATAGTCGAGCTGCTGGACATACCCCGAATCGTAGTATCCGCCGCCTTCGTCGAAGGTGATGAAGATGGCGGTGCTGGCCCAGAGCTTTTTGTTGCTCATCGTCAGATCGACGATCTTTTTTACGAAGCCTTCGAACAGGTCGAGTTTCGAGGAGGCCGGATGGCCGTCGAGATAGCCGTCCGGCTTGACGAACGACACCGCCGGCAGATTGCCGCTCTTGAGATCGTCGTAGAGCGCGGTGGTGTCCTGCAGCGCCGTCTTGCGCTCGACCGGATTGGTCATGATCGAGGTCGAGTATTGGAAGAAGTTGCAGATGTTGCAGTAGGTGTTATCCGGGGTGACATAATTGTCGTAGGGGTTGGCGAGATAGGCATTGAACTGGTCACCGAACCACGCGAACGAGATGCTCTTTGCCCACAAGGCGTCGCCAATGGTCTTAACGGTGGACGGCGGCACCGTGAACACGGTGTTCTGCGGATTGGCGATATCCGCATAGGCATTGGTGCCGTCGCCGTAATATCCCGGATTGTAATTGTTGAGGATGTAGTAGTGACCGGCGTCGCAGTTCGGCTTGACGCTTATCAAAGTCAGATAATTGACGACGGCCGCGACCCCCGGTTGCGAGGGGTCGGAGCATTCGGAGTAGCTGCCGCCGCCGAAGGACGGACTGCCGTAGGAGCCACCGCCATAGCCGTCTTCGGTGTACCAGTTGTTGGTGCCCGGCAACGGATCGGGATTTTCGATCTCGTCGACCGTCCCGGAGTTGGGGCCGGCCGCAAGAAAGCCCTGCCGCGGCTTCAGAGGATTGCCGTTGCCGTCGCTGAACCAGATCGCGTCGCCGGTGCCGAGCATGATGTGGTTGGCGCCGGTCCCGCCGTTCACCGACTGGTGAAAATTGTCGCTCATCGCATAGGTGTCGGCGAGCGACTTGAAGTATGGAGCGTCGCCCTGCTGGACGTTGTAGAACCCCATCGCCGTGGCGCCCTCCTTGTAGGTGAAGCCGGCCGGCGGCGGCTTGCCATTGCTGCCCGCCCCGACCGTCGCCTCGACCCACGCGAACAGGTCGTTCCGGCAGGAGGCCGAACCGGCAGGCGCGCTGCAGTCCAGCTGCTGCCACATCTGGTAGAAGCGATGCACCGGGCTTTCGGCATAGTCGTCATAGGCGATGCCCGGGGTGATCTGATATGGGCCCGGCGGCAGGTTGTTGACGTCCTTGCCGTCATAGGTGATGCGCGTGTCGGGCTGGCCGAGGAGCGAGGCCGGAACGCCGCCCGTCGTCAGATATTTGTAATAGCTCGGCGACAGCCCGTTCTCGATCTTCTTCGCCGCCGCGATCGATGCGAACGGCGGCTGGCCATTGGTATATCCGCCGCCGGCCCGGGGCGCGGGCAGGGAAACGTACTGAATTTTTACGGAGGGATCGATCTGATAGCTCGTCGTATCCTGTGCCTGGAACTGGGCCGCCTGTCCGTAATTCGGCCCGGGTGTGCCATTAGCGTTGACGATGCCCTCGGACAGCAGGTTCAGCACGCTCTCGCCCTTGTTGACCGGCCGATAGGTGGCGAAGACGTGATCGAACGAACGGTTCTCGCCGATGATAACGATCACATGCTTGATCGGAGTCGTCGTGTTGGCGTCATCGGCGCCGATTTCGGCGGCGACGGCGGCAAAGGGCGCCATCGTATTCATCGCCATCGCACAAAGCGCGACGCCGCTCGCAAGCCTCAACTGCGCACGTCGGCCTTTGCGCCGCGGAATTCGCTGTCGCATCGCTGATCTCCTTCGGTCAAGTTACAGGTGCGGGGCAGACCCTATTGCCCGGGCTTTGCCGTAGCGTGACACCTGGGTGACAATCCGATGATCAGCGCGCCCGGTGGCGGGCGATGCGCCTTAGAAGCCCTGCGCAGCGCTCGGGGGAGAGAGGAGCTACCTCGCCGGCGGTTCGGCGTGCACCGAGCTCGCCGTCGTCAGCTGCCCGCCTTGCGCGTCGCCGGCGTGCCGGAAATCGAGCCAGGTGGGCGAGAAGGGCTCTTTGAAGAGAACCGTCCAGAGATAGTTCGCGGCGTAGCGGGCGCCGACCCGGAAGATTCCTTCCGCGGCGAAACGCCGCCCCGAGGAGAGGGCGCGCAGCGCGAGGGAGAACTTGACCGGCCCCACCTTGCTCAGCCGGTCGGCGAGGTCGGTGTCCTCGCCATAGAAACGAAAATCGCGGTTGAACCCGCCCGCGGCGTCGATCGCACTCTTCGCGACAACGAAATTCCCGCCCTGCAGCATCGAGCCGGTTCTGAAGACGAACCGCATCAGCATATAGACGAGAAAGGCGATCCGATAGAAGCCGGCCGCGACGATCTGCGCCCATCTCGGCAGATCGTAATGGATGAAGGGCCCGCTCAAGGCGGCGAGGCCCGGCCGCTGGTCGAACTCCCGGAGCACTCGGCACAGCCAGCCTTCGGGCAGCATCGTATCGGCGTCGATGTTGGCAATCAGCTTGCCGTGCGCGGCGAGATAACCGGCCCGACGCGCCTGGACCAATCCACGCTCCGGCTCGTCAATCACGATCACCCCGGCAATCGCCGCGGCGATCTCCCGCGTCTTATCGGTGCTGGCATTGTTGACGACGATGATCTCCGCCCCGCACCGGCTGCGCGCAATCTCCGCCCGAATCGAGGCGAGGCAAGCGCCGATCAGAGCCTCCTCGTTGTATGCGGGCACCACAAAGCTGATCAGGGGATACGGCATCTGTCACCTCGTCGCTTGTTGCAAAGCGGCCGTCACCCGTCCGCCTCGACAAAGGCGGGCTCCGCCCTCGGTTGCGCCGGCACGGCGGCGGGGAAAAATTCGAGCCGCGAGCGCGCAATCCAGTCGATCAGTTCGAGGCGTCCGTCGAAATGCTCGACGAGTGCAGTGCAGCTTTCGACCCAATCGCCGTCGTTGCAATAAAGCACGCCGCCGAGATCGCGAATCTCGGCATGGTGAATGTGGCCGCAGACGACGCCGTTCAGCCCGCGCCGGCTCGCCTCCTGCGCGATTGCATCGGCGAAGCAGCCGATGACGACCATAGCGTTCTTGACCCGCCGCTTCAGGTACCCTGACAGCGACCAGTAGCCGTAGCCGAGCCGCCGCCGCACGGTATTGAGATGGCGGCTGAGAAATACCGCGAAGTCGTACGCCCCGTCGCCGAGCAAGGCCAGCCAGCGCGCATGCTTGACGACGACATCGAAGGCGTCGCCGTGAAACACCAGCAGGCGCCGGCCGTCGGCGGTGACGTGGACCGCCTCCTCGACGACCTCGACGCCGCCGAACTGCAGCCGCACGTAGTCGCGCAGCCACTCGTCGTGATTGCCCGGCACGTACACGACGCGGGTGCCCTTGCGCACCTTGCGCAACACCTTTTGAACTACGTCGTTATGAGTTTGCGGCCAATACCACGATTTCTTCAGTCGCCAGCCGTCAACGATGTCGCCGACCAGGTATATCGTCTCGGCCTCGGTCGAGCGCAGGAAGTCGAGCAGGATTTCGGCCTTGCACCCCTTGGTTCCGAGGTGCACGTCGGAGATCCAGATCGTCCGGTATCGCAGCGTCCGCGGATCGCGAGTGACGATGGCGCCGGCATCGCCGGCGTCAAGGAGAGAGTCCTCCGAAATTTCTCGCGGTAAACCGGCGAAAGCGGCAGGCTGTGCCGTCATCCAATCCCCCGGCATGGTCAAGCCATCGGGGACACTTCTAGCAGCAGTATGTTACAGTTTCTTGTACTACCAAATCTATGAGCAAAGAGCCGATGCAGATCGTCGACGCGCAAATCCACCTGTGGGGATCGGGCCTGCCGAGCAACCTCGCGCATCGGCAGGTGACCTCCTTCACCGCTGCCGAGGCGATCGCGATGATGGACGAGGGCGGGGTCGATGCCGCAATCATCCATCCGCCGGGCTGGGACCCTGGCTCGCACGACCTCGCCTTCCGGGCCGTGCGCGACTATCCCGGCCGCTTCGCAATCATGGGTTCGCTGCCGCTCGACCGGCCGGACTCGCGCGCCCGCGTCGCGGCCTGGCGGCGGCAGCCGGGCATGCTCGGCCTGCGCTACACCTTTCTCTCCGATCCGGCGCGGCGCTGGCTGCACGAAGGGGCGCTCGACTGGCTGTGGACGGCGGCCGAGGAGGCCGGCGTGCCGATCGCCGCGCTGGCGACCGATTCGCTCGCCGAACTCGGCCGTATCGCCGAGCGCCACCCCGGGCTGCGCCTGACGATCGACCACCTCGGCGGCAGAGGCGGTACGACGACGCTGAAGGACGCCGCCGCGATGACGCACATGCCGCAGCTGCTGGCCTTGGCGAAATTCCCCAATGTCGCGGTCAAGGCGACGGGGGCGCCGGGCTATTCGAGCGAGGCGTACCCTTTTCCGGCGATGCACGGCTATCTGCGGCAGATCTACGACGCCTTCGGCCCGCAGCGCATGTTCTGGGGCACCGACATCACCAAGATGCCCTGCCCCTGGCGGCAATGCGTCTCGATGTTCGCGCAAGAACTGCCGTGGCTGAACGGCCGCGATCTCGAACTCGTGATGGGCGAGGCGATCTGCGCCTGGTGGGGCTGGGAACGGCCGGTCAATGGAAAGGAAAGGGTCAGCCAATGAGCGACAATAAGAAGGCGAACGCAAACGGCAAGCCGGTCGCCGTCGTCGTCGGCGCCACCTCGAAGTGGCAATCGGACGGCCGCAATACGCTGTTGGCGCACGGCCACAGCGTCGACGACAGCGAGCTGCCGGTCGGCGTGCGCTGGGGCGTCGGCGGCGCGATCTCGCAGAAATTCGCGCGGGAAGGGTTTTTCACCGTGCTGACGACCCGCACGCAAGCCAATGCGGCGCCGCTGGCGCAGGCGATCCGCGAGCAGCGCGGCGAATGCGCGATCGTCGAACTCGATCTCGCCTCGCAGGACTCGATCGCCGGCGCCTTCGCGCGGATCCGCCGCGAGGCCGGGGACCCGGAGGTGCTGGTCTACAATGCGGGCTACCTCGAGGGCCGCGACCTGCCGGCCGACAAGGAGCTGCTCGAATACGTCCCGGTCGAGATCCTCGACACGGCGCTGCACATCGTCTGCCGCGGACCGTTCCTCGTCGCCAAGGAGGTCTTGCCGGCGATGCGAAAGGCGGGGCGCGGCTCGTTTTTCTTTTCCAACAACTCCAGTTCGCTGCGCGGCAGGAAGCGCCTCACCGGGCAATCGCTCTACTATCCCCGGGTGATGATGCGAACGCTGGCGCAGGTGCTGACCGAGGAATATTCCGAGCACGGCGTGCACGTCGCCAACATCGTGATCGACGGCACCATCGACTCGCCCGGCACCCGGGCGTTGCCGCGCAACCAGAACCGCCGCGACCTGATCATCAACCCGATGAAGATCGCCGAAGCGTTCTATTACCTGCACACGCAGGACCGCTCGTGCTGGACGCACGAACTGCAGCTGACCCCGTTCGCCGGCAAGCCGAGCTATTGAACGAGAGCCCGCGGTAAAAAATTTCCGGCGGCGGCGAACCGAGCGGCCGCCGCGGACGGGGATGGGAACCGGCGCCGGGTTTGCCGGCGGCTTGCCGGCAGGCGTCATCCGCGCCGATTGCCGGCGCGGCGCGGCTGGATTACCGTGCGCACAACCAACAAAGAGACGGCGTCGCCGCCGCAGCGGCAGCGATTGAACCTTTGCTCTTTTTGATCGGCGTCAATGCGGCGGCCGAACAAGCGTCTCCAGAATATTCGATGCGAACGGAAGGGAGGAGACGATGCGCGCAATGGATGTGATGACGACCGACGTGATCACGGTCAGCCCGGACACGACGGTCCAGGATCTGGCGAAGCTGCTCGCCGAACGCGGCATCAGCGGCACGCCCGTCGTCGATGCGGGCGGGCAGCTCGTCGGAATCGTCAGCGAGGGCGACCTGTTGCACCGCGCCGAGATCGGCACGGCGCACCGCCACCGCGAGCGCCGCCGCTCGTGGTGGCTCGACCACTTCGCCTCCGAAGCGGCACGCGAATATGTCAAGTCGCACGGCCGCACGGTCGGGGACATCATGACGCCGAACGTCGTCACGGTTTCGGAGGACACCGATCTCGCCGAGGTTGCGGCGCTCTTGGAGGCGCGCCGGATCAAGCGCGTGCCGGTCACGCGCGACGGCAGGATGGTCGGCATCATCAGCCGGGCCAATCTGGTGCGCGCGCTCGGCGCGACGAAGGGCGCGCCGCCGCGCGAGGGCGAAGCCGACGACCGCACGATCCGGGCGCAGCTCCTCAACGAACTCGGGCGCGAGGAATGGGCGAGGATCTGGCCCGAGGACGTCATCGTGCGAGACGCCGTCGTGCATTTCTGGCTGACCTCCGACGAGCCGGAAGAAAAGCGGCAGGCGCTGCGCGTTGCGGCGGAAACCATCCCCGGCGTGCGCGGCGTCGAGGAGCATTTCCTGCCCGCGTCGACGCTGCCGGCGTTCTGAGCCTCTCCACCGCCGCCCTCACGGCGCGATTGACAGTCCGGAGGGTCGCCGATACATTTAACCGACTGGTTAATTATATCGGAGACTGACCTTGAGCGGCCTTGGCGAGGACGGGTTGAGCGACGCGCTGGCGGCGGTCGCCCATCCGATCCGGCGCGACTTGCTGGCGCAGGTGCGCGAGCAGTCGGCGCGGGTGACCGAATTGGCGGCGGGGTTCGATGTTTCCCTGCCGGCCATCTCGCGCCACTTGCGGGTGCTCGAACGCGCCGGCCTGGTGACGCGCCGCATCGAGGGCCGCGACCATTTCATCGCCGCCAGCGAAAGGGGCTGGCGCGGTGTCGCCGACTGGGTAGCGCACGAAACGGCCGCCTGGGACCGCCGGTTCCAGGCGCTGAAGCGAATGCTGGAGGCGGACGATGGCGCAGCCTAGCCTCTATCGCGCCACCGCCACAGTGACGATGCGCACTACGCCCGAGGCAGCCTTCGACGCCTGGCTCGACCCGCAGCGGGCGGCGAGGTTTCTCGCCGCCGGCGAGACGACGGTCGGCGAATTCACCAACGAGCCGCGCGAGGGCGGCAGCTTTCGGCTGGTCATGCAAGGCGCCGCAGGCCGCTACGAGCATTCCGGCCGCTACGTGCTGATCGAGCGGCCGCGCCGGCTCGTCTTCACCTGGATCTCGGCCGGCATCGACTGGCGCCTGTCGCTGGTCAGCATTCTCTTCACGCCGGTCGAGGGCGGCGTGCGCCTCGACCTCGAGCATGAAGGGATCCCCGACGGCGAGCGCGCCCGCCTGCACGAAAACGGCTGGGCCTCGATCTTGAAGAAGCTCTCGTTTCTCGAACCCTGAACCGACACGAAGGAGAATCCCGCATGCCTCTCACGCAAGGCTTTCGCTTTCCCAACGAGAGCGCGGAATACCGCGCGGCACGCGAACGGCTGCTGCAATCGGAGATCGCGCTGCGCCGGCAGATCGAGGCGGTGGCGGCCGAACGCCGCGCCCTGCCGCCCGGCGGCCGCGTCCCCGAGGACTATGTGTTCGCTGAGGGCGAGGACGCGCGTCCGGTGAAGCTGTCGGAGCTGTTCGGCGGCAAATCGGTGCTGCTGCTCTACAGCTACATGTACGGGCCGGCGATGCCGGCACCCTGCCCTTCCTGCACCTCGATCCTCGACGCGCTCGACGGCGAGGCGCCGCACATCGAACAGCGCGCCGCCTTAGCGGTGGTCGCGCGCTCGCCGATCGCCCGGGTGCGCGCCGTCGCGCGCGAGCGCGGCTGGCGGCGGCTGCGCCTCCTGTCGTCGGCCGACAACAGCTATCACCGCGATTATTACGGCGAGGACGAGAAGGGCGACCAGTGGCCGATCCTCAACGCCTTCGTCCGGGTGCCCGACGGCACGATCCGGCATGCCTACGCGACCGAGCTGATGTTCGCGCCGCGCGAGCCCGGCCAGCACCCGCGCCATGTCGACGCCATCTGGCCGATGTGGGGAATGCTCGATTTCTCGCCCGAGGGCCGCGGCCCGGACACCCAGCCTAGGCTGCGCTACGACTGAAGAACCGCCCGCCACGCATCGGGCGCGGCGCGCCGGTCGTCGAGGGCAGCGACAGCGGCAGCCCGAGAGCCGAACGCACCGCGAGATAGGCGAAGGCCTGCGCCTCGAGCGCGTCGCCGTCCCAGCCCGCCGCCTCGACCGGGCGAACGGGCGCGGCGAGCGCGCGCGCCAGCGCCGCCATCACTGCCGGATTGTGGCGCCCGCCGCCGCAGACCAGCCATTCGCGCGGCGGAGCCGGGAAATGCCGGAGCGCCGCCTTGACCGCCGCCGCCGTCATCTCGGTCAACGTCGCCGCGCCGTCCTGCGGCGACAGGCCCGCGGGCGCGGCGTCGCGGAAATCGTCGCGGTCGAGCGATTTGGGCGGCCGCCGCGCGAAATACGGGTGTTCGAGAAAGCGCGCGACATGCCCCGCCGAGGCGCGGCCGGCGCGCGCCAGCGCCCCGTCGAGATCGGCCGGCTTTCCGGTGTGGCGGCGCGCCCAATCGTCGATCAGCGCATTGCCGGGCCCGGTGTCGAAGGCGATTGGCCCGCCGTCGCCGCCGATCCAGGTGACGTTCGCGACGCCGCCGATGTTGAGGACGGCGACCGGCTTTTCGAGCCGCGCGGCCAGCGCGGCGTGGTAGAGCGGCGCGAGCGGCGCACCCTCGCCGCCGGCCGCGACGTCGGCCGAGCGGAAATCGGCGACAACGTCGATGCCGGTGAGGCGCGCGAGGAGCGCCCCGTCGCCGATCTGCCAGGTGCGCCGCTCGGCCGGGCGATGCAGGATCGTATGGCCGTGAAAGCCGACAATCTCGATCGGTTGCGCCGGGTGGCGCCCGCGGAATTCGGCGACCGCGCGCGCATGCAGCCGGGTCAATTCCGCCTCGACCTCGGCGACGGGGCCCGCGCCGCCGAGCACGCCGCGCAGCCGCTCGCGGAAATCGGCCGGATAAGAGAGGGTCAACGCCGGGCCGGCGCTGACGCGCTCGCGCCCGTCCGTTTCGATGAGCGCCACATCGATGCCGTCCATCGAGGTGCCGCTCATCAGCCCGAGCGCGTGGCGCATCCCTGGCCCGTCCGGCCCGCTTGTGATAGATGACGCGGCCATGCCGTCACCCCATTCCGAATTCCTCAAAACCGCCACCGAGCGCGGCTTCGTCCATCAATGCACCGATGCGCCGGCGCTCGACGCGCGGTTGCGCGATGGCGTCGTCACCGCCTATGTCGGCTATGACTGCACCGCCGATTCTCTGCATGTCGGCAGCCTCGTGTCGATCATGCTGTTGCGGCTCTTCCAGAAATGCGGCCACAAGCCGATCGTCTTGATGGGCGGCGGCACGACGCGGATCGGCGACCCGTCCGGCAAGGACGAGGCGCGCCGGCTGCTCGACGATGCCGAGATCGCGCGCAATATGGCCGGCATCCGCCGGGTCTTCGACAAGTTCATTCAATTCGGCGACGGGCCCTCGGACGCCGTCATGGTCAACAACGCCGATTGGCTCGACAAACTCGAATACATCCCGTTCCTGCGCGAGATCGGGCGGCATTTCTCGGTCAACCGCATGCTGAGCCAGGACAGCGTGCGGTTGCGCCTGGAGCGCGACCAGCCGCTCTCCTTTCTCGAATTCAACTACATGATCCTGCAAGCCTACGATTTCCTCGAACTGGCACGGCGCATCGGCTGCGACTTGCAGATCGGCGGCTCCGACCAATGGGGCAATATCGTCGGCGGCGTCGAATTGGCGCGCCGCACCGACGGCAAGAGCCTCTTCGGGCTGACGACGCCGCTCTTGACGGCCGCCTCGGGCGCCAAGATGGGCAAGACCGCGCAGGGCGCGGTATGGCTCAACGCCGAGCGCCTCAAGCCCTACGACTACTGGCAGTTCTGGCGCAACACCGAAGACGCCGATGTCGGCCGCTTCCTGCGCCTCTTCACCGAATTGCCGCTCGCCGAGATCGGCAGGCTCGAAAAGCTCGAAGGCGCCGAGCTAAACGAAGCGAAGAAGCGGCTCGCGACCGAGGCGACCGCCTTGTGCCACGGCCGCGAGGCCGCCGAGAAGGCGGCCCAGACCGCGCGCGAGGTGTTCGAAGCCGGCGGCGCCGGCAGCGAATTGCCGCAGCTGACGCTGCCGCGCGAGGTGCTGGCGCAGGGGTTGCCGGCCTTCGAACTGTTCGCCCGCGCCGGGCTCGCCGCCTCGAACGGCGAGGCGCGCCGGCTCATCCGCGGCGGCGGCGCACGCCTCAACGACCGGCCGATCGAGACCGAGACGCGGCCCGTCTCGCTCGCCGACCTCGATCCCGACGGCGCCTTGAAGCTGTCTGCCGGCAGAAAGCGCCACGCGCTGGTGCGGCCCGCCTGACGGCGCTATTTGGCGTCGGCCGGCGGCGCGCCGAACCCGAAATTCGGTTGCAGGAAGCGGCGGATGAAGCCCGGCGTCAGCGCGCTCAGCGGATCGACCGACACGCGCGGCTCGGCGATCGGGCCGGTCAGCTGGTAATTGGCCGCGATCAACCCCTGCCCCTCGCCGCCGAGCAGCAATGAGCCGACCACCGGGACATTGCCGATGATCGTGTTCAGCGTATAGGCGGGGACGATCGTCCCCTGCACGTCGAGGCGGCCGCGTGCGAGATCGACATAGCCGGCGGCCGTCGCGCCAATCGCGCCGCCCGAGGCGACGAGGTCCTCGAGACCGAGCCGGCCGTCGCTGTAGGCGAACTTGCCGCCGAGGCTGCCGAACGGGATGCCGGACCCGGCCAGCATGCCGCTGACGGCGCCGAGCGAAGCCAGCGACAGGATTTGCGCCAGCGGCGGCGCCCGCACGAGGCGGTAGTCGGAGCCGTCGATCCGGCCGCGGATCGTCGTCTTTCCGGCGCTTTCGGTGACCTGGCCCTCGACCCTCACCTTGCCGCCGACGACATTGCCGGTGATGTCGAGAAGGCCGAGCGTGGCGCCGAGATCCTCGGATCGGAAATCGAAGCGGCGCGGCGTCCCGTCCGTGAGGCTGAGGCGCAACGGAAGGCCGTTCGGAAAGCGCGCCTCGAGCTGCGCTTCGCGCCATTCGCCGGCGTCGCGCACGAGCCGCGCCGCGACTTGGTCGAGCCGGCGGCCGGGGCCGAAGATCACCCGGTCGAGCTTCGCCGCGATATGCAGCGGCAGCAACGAGGTCTGACCCTTTTGCGCGAGCATGGCGCCGAGATCGAGCGCAGGCCCCTTCAGATCGACCTGCCAACCGCCGGTGCCGAGGCGCGCGAGGCTGCCGTTCACGTCGCTCCGGCCGATCGCGAGACGGGCGATATCGACGCGTTCGATCCGTCCTTCCGGGCCGAAGCCGACCGCCAGCCGCCCTTCAAGCCCCGCAGCCGCGAGGGCGATCCGCAGCGGTCCCTGCATTCGCCCGCCCGCCACTTCGAAGGCGAGCTTCGCGGTCCCCGGCGTGCCGGGCGGCTTCTTCCATCCGGCCCCGGGAAAAGCGACCGCCGCCTGCCGCAGATCGAAGAGCGCCGCCCCCTCGGCTTGCCCGCCATCGAACAGCGCATAGCTGAGATCGACCGCCGCCGGTCCCTCGATCCGCCCCGGCAGCGCATCGCCGAAAAGCCGGCCGCGCGCCGCAGCGTCGAGCGTCAGCGCGGCATGATAGCGGGCGCGCGGCCGCGCCTTCTCGGCGAACGAAACGGCGGTGTCGATCTTCGCCGGAACGCCGGCGACTTGCCCCGTACCTTCCAGATGCGCGCCCGGGCGGCCGACGGCGACCGTGAAGCGGCCGTCCTCGAGCGCGCGGCCGAAGGCGACGTCGCCGATCCGCACCCCGGAAAGCTGCCCGGTCAGCGAATAATCGACATCGGCGAGCCGCAGATCGCGCAGCAGCGGCAGTTTCATCCGCAGCCGGGTCGTCATCGCGCCGCCGATCGCGGCCGGGTCGATGCCGATCGCCTTCGCGTAATCGAAGGGCGGCCGCGCGATCAGCTTCAGCGCATCGGCGACCGGCCCAGCGACCGGCACATCGACATCGAGCGATTGCTCCGGCCGGTCGAGCCCGGTGATCGACACCGAGCCGCCGCGCACGCGCAATCCTTCGAGCCTGCCCTCGGTCGGGGTGAAGTCGAGCTGTTGGCCCTGCAGCCGCCCGCTGCCGGCGAAATCTTGCACCGGCGGCAGCCCCTTGAGGCAGGTGACCGAAAGCCCGTGATAGCGCATCATCCCGGCGGCTCCGGCGACCGCCGCCGAGGGCGTCCTCGGGTCGAGGGTGATGTCGAAACGCAGCGCCGCCTCGTCGAGCATGCCGGTGCTGATGTTGGCGCGCACCCAGCGCCGCCCGCCGGCGGCGAGCGGCCGCGGCCACAGCGCGTCGATCTCGGCGATCGGCAGCGCCGCGAGACGCACGGAGAAGGCGCCGTTGAGGCTCGCCGGCAGCGGCGTCTTGCCGGCGATTTGTTGCGGCGTGATCCGGTCGAGAGATCCGGCGACATCGATTTCGGCGCCCTTGCCGAGATCGAGATCGAGCCGCTCGAGCCGCAGTTGCTGCCGCTGTGGCAGGTAGGCGGCGTGCAACGCCCCGCCTTCGAGGGCAAGGCGGCCGGCAGCGAAAACCGGGCTGTCGAGGCCGCCGCGCCCGAACAGCAGATCGAGGCGCATCGATTGCGGCTCGAGGCGGGCGAGGTCGAGGCGCGCCGCGGCGCGGCCGGAAACCGTCGAGCGCAACGCCGCGAGCGGTTTGAGGCGCGGCACCGTCGCGGCGAGCGCGCTCGGCGCGAACTTGCCGAAATCGAGCGTGACATCGAGGCTGTCGCCGGCCGAGCGGTAGCGATAGCGGGCGTGGAATTCGGGGCGGCGCTCGCCGATCGTCACGGCGAATGCGAGATCGCCGTCGAAGCCGCCGGCATTGCGCTCGATCGTCGCATCGACCCGGTCGGCGCGCCAGATATGGCCGGTCTCTTTGTCGTCGAGGATCAGCCGCGCGTTCCGCACCGCGACGAGCCGCAGCGCGGCGAGCGGCGAGTTCGGCGCTTGCGGTAGGCTGCCTTGCGCGACGAGCGGGCCGCCGAGGGCGGGATAATCGCCAAAGCGGAATTTGATCCGGCCCTGTTGGGTGCGCACGAAGCGCAATACCGGCCGCTCGACGATGAGCCGCCTCGGCGACAGCTCGGCGCGCAGCAGCGAGGCCAGGCTGACGCTCGCCACCATCTGCGGGAAGTCGGCGAGCGCTTCGCCGTCGGCGCGCGACATGTGCACGCCCTCGGCCCAGAGGTCGAGTTCGCGGCGCGTGCGGTCGATGCCGAAGCCGACGCCGGCGAGGCGAAAATCGAGGTCGGGGAAAGTCCGGTCGAGCGCCGCCGCGACATAGGGCGCGAGGCGGTTGAGCGCGACCGGCCCCTGCGCGAGGCGCCACAGCGCAAAGCCGGCGGCGAGGATCAGCACCGCCGCGACCGAGCCGAGCCACAAGACGAGACGGTGCGCATGGCGTTGCACCGACGGGCGCTCGCGGCGCCGCCGAAACATCGGGCGCAGACGGGTCCTGCGCCGTGACATCATTGGCCGTGCCTCATCCCCGGCAGCGGCCCCTCACCCCGGCCCTCTCCCCGCTCGCGGGGAGAGGGAGGCACCCGCGCAGCTTGACCGGCAACGCGCGACTCCCCAGTCTCGGCGCGACGCCGAGGATGGCGGGATGAAGCTCTTATCGGATTTCTCCCTTGCTGGTGACGGTATACCGCATCCCGGCGACGCGCGCGTCCTCGCTCTCGGCGAGGCCGCCTGGGAGGAGGCGCTGACGCAGGCGGCAGGCGACCCCGCCGCGGCAGTCGCACGGCGCTGGAGCGCGACGCCGGCGGGCCGCTCGCTGCTCGCCGCGATCCTCGGCAACAGCCCCTATCTGACCGGCATCGCGGCGCGCGAATGGGCCTATCTCAGCCGGCTCGTCGCGGAAGGCCCCGACCCGCTCGTCGGCGAGATCATCGAGGATGCCGACCGGCCGGCCGACCCGGACGAAGACCGCGCCGCGTTGATGCGCCGCCTGCGCACCGGCAAGCGCCGGCTGGCCCTCGTCGCCGCCGTCGCCGAATTCGCCGGCGTCTGGTCGCTCGAGCAGCAGATGGAGGCGCTGAGCCGCTTTGCCGAAGCTGCGCTCGGCGCCGGGCTGCGCCATCTCTTGGCCGCCGCGGCGCAGACCGGGCGCATTCCGACGGCCGCGGCCGAGGAGGCGGATTGCGGGTTTTTCGTCCTCGGCATGGGCAAGCTCGGCGGCGGCGAACTCAACTATTCGAGCGATATCGACCTGATCGCGCTCTACGACCCGCAACGCGCGCGGCCGAGCGCGCCCGACGGCGTGCAGGCGTTTTTCGTGCGCCTCGTGCGCGAGCTTGCCCGCATCCTCGACGAGCGCACGGGCGAGGGCTACGTCTTCCGCACCGACCTTCGGCTGCGCCCCGACCCCGCCTCGACCCCGCTCGCGATGTCGACCGCCGCCGCGCTCGCCTATTACGAGAGCGTCGGCCAGAACTGGGAGCGCGCGGCCCTGATCAAGGCGCGGGCGGTCGCCGGCGACCGCCTCGCGGCGGCGCGCTTCCTGCGCGAATTGCAGCCCTTTTTGTGGCGCAGGAACCTCGATTTCGCGGCGATCGCCGACATCCACTCGATCAAGCGCCAGATTAACGCATATCGCGGCGGCGCGCGCATCGCGATCGCCGGGCACAACATCAAGACCGGACGCGGCGGCATCCGTGAAATCGAGTTCTTTGTCCAGACGCAGCAGCTGATCTGGGGCGGACGGCTGCCGGAACTGCGGGTGGCGCCGACCTGCGAAGCGTTGCGCCGATTGGCCGCGCTCGGCCGCATCGACGCCGACAGCGCGCAGGCGCTGATCGCGGATTACCGCTTCCTGCGCCGGGTCGAGCATCGCCTGCAGATGGTCGACGACGCGCAGACCCACACGCTGCCGGCGGACGCGGCGGGCATCGCCCGGCTCGCCGCCTTTTTCGGCTATTCCGATGGGGAGAGCTTCACCGCCGAATTGCGCGCCCGCCTCGGTTCGGTCGAGCGGCATTATGCCGAGCTGTTCGAGGAGGCGCCGAGCCTTGCCGGCCCCGGCAACCTCGTCTTCACCGGCGCCGAGGACGACCCCGACACGCTCGCCAGCCTCGGCACCCTCGGCTTTGCCGAGCCGCACGCGGTCGCGGCGCTGGTGCGCGGCTGGCATCACGGCCGGTTGCGCGCGACGCGCAGCGGGCGGGCGCGCGAGATCCTGACCGAGCTGGTGCCGGCGCTGTTGCGGATTTTCGGCGCGACGCCGCACCCCGATCTCGCCTTGCAGCGTTTCGACCAGTTCCTGTCGCACCTACCGGCGGGCGTGCAGCTCTTCTCGCTGTTCCACGCCAACCCGCCGCTCTTGGAACTGGTCGCCGACATCATGGCCGAGGCGCCCTCGCTGGCCGAGCGGCTGGCGCAGCGGCCAGGCTTGCTCGAGCCCGTGCTGAGCGAGGATTTCGCCGCGCCGCTGCCCGACCGCGCGCTGCTTGCTGCCGATCTCGCCCGCGCGCTCGCCGCCGGTCGCAACTTCGAAGAGACGCTCGAAGGCATGCGGCGCTGGGCCGCCGAGCGGCGCTTTCAGGTGGGCGTACGACTGCTGCGCCGCGCCCTCGGGCCATTCGAGGCGGGGGCCGCGCTCGCCGATATCGCCGAGACGGCCCTCTCCGCGCTCCTCCCAGCGGTCGAGGAGGAATTCGCCCGCGCTTACGGGCATGTCGAGGGCGGCCGCTTTGCGGTTCTCGGGATGGGCCGGCTCGGCAGCCGCGAGATGACGCTCGCCTCCGATCTCGACCTGATTCTGATCTACGACGCCCCGCCTTCGAGCGAAACCTCGCAAGGCGGCCGGCCGCTGCCGGCAGCTGCCTATTATGCGCGGCTCGGGCAGCGGCTGATCGGGGCGCTGACCGCGGCGGGCAGCGAAGGCCGGCTCTATGCCGTCGATATGCGGCTGCGCCCGTCGGGCGCGTCGGGGCCGCTTGCCTCGAGCTTCGAGGGTTTCGTGCGCTATCAGCGCGAGAACGCCTGGACCTGGGAGCACATGGCGCTGACGCGGGCGCGCCCGGTCGCCGGCGACGCGGCGCTCGGCCGGCGCATCGAAGCGGCGGTCGCCGACATCCTCGCGGCGCCCCGCGACCCGCAGCGCCTGCTTCTCGATGTTGCCGACATGCGCCGGCGGATCGCCGAGCAGAACCCAAATCCCGCGCCCTCGGACATCAAGAACCAGCCTGGCGGGCTGATCGACCTCGAATTCATCGCGCAATATCTGATGTTGCGCGAGGCGGCTCGCGCGCCGCTCGTGCTGCGCCGCGGCGCCACCGAGGCGCTCGCCGCGCTCGCAGCGGCGGGCGTGTTGCCGGCGCAGCCGGCGCGGGAGCTCGGCGAAGCGCTGCTGCTGTTGCACCGGGTACACGGGCTGCTCGTCCTGCTCGTCGATGCGCCCGGCGCGTTGTCGGAACCAGTGCAAGGCTCGCTCGCGCGTCTCGCCGGCGCGGTTGACTTCGCCCGCCTCGACGCGGATATCACCAATTCCGCCGCACGCGTCCAGTTCTGGTTCGAGCGGCTGATCGGCGAACCGGCGCGGCGGGCCGCGCGGCGGACGGCACCACGACAGGGGAGAACACGCGATGGTCGCAGCGCTCGGGGATAAGGCTCCCGATTTCACCTTGCCGACGGATGGCGGCGGCAAGGTGTCGCTTTCCGGGCTCAAGGGGAAGACGATCGTCCTCTATTTCTACCCCAAGGACGACACCTCCGGCTGCACCGCCGAGGCGTGTCAATTCCGCGATTCGTTCCCGAATTTCACTGGTTCCGGTGCGGTCGTCATCGGGATCTCGAAAGATTCCGTCGCCTCGCACGACAAATTCAAGAAAAAGCACGGGCTGCCCTTCATCCTCGCCGCCGACACCGCCGGCGAGGCATGCGAGAAATACGGCGTCTGGGTCGAAAAGAGCATGTACGGACGCAAATACATGGGCATCGAGCGCGCCACCTTTCTGATCGACGGCCAAGGCGTCGTGCGCGGCGTCTGGCACAAGGTCAAGGTGCCGGGCCACGCCGCCGAAGTGCTGAAGGCGGCGAAAGCGCTCTAACGACCCGGTCGTCATTGCGAGCGAAGCGAAGCAATCTCGTGATGCAGGGCTTCGAGATTGCTTCATCGGCCTTCGGCCTCCTCGAAATGAAAAGCAACAAGTCTCCCCGCTCGCTGACCGCCGGCGCCGCCGCCATCCTGGCGACCGCCAGCCCGGCGGCGAAGGCGAGCGAGAGTGCCACGCTCGCTCGCCTGTGGTCGGCCGGGGCGCTGCCGATCGGCGACAGCCCGCCGCCGCCACGCCCGGCGCGGCCGCAGCGCCCGCCGCTGCGGCCGCCACGCGAGATGCCGCGGCGCCGCAATTTCGGCTCGCCCGCCGGACGCGCGGCGCTGCTGCACGCGCTCGCGCATATCGAATTGAACGCGATCGACCTCGCCTGGGACCTTCTTGCGCGCTTTGCCGCAGAAGATCTGCCGCGCCGATTTTACGACGATTGGGTCTCAGTCGCCGCCGAGGAGGCGCGGCATTTCACGCTGCTCGCGCGGCGGCTCGAAAAATTCGGCCGCGCCTACGGCGACATGCCGGCGCATGACGGGCTCTGGGAAGCGGCCTGCGCGACCGCGGGCGACCTCGTCGCACGGCTCGCCGTCGTGCCGCTCGTCCTCGAGGCGCGCGGCCTCGACGTGACGCCGGCGATGGCGGCGCGACTCGACGCCGCCGGCGACCACGACAGCGCCAGCATCCTCCGCCGCATCCTCGCCGACGAGATCGGCCATGTCAGGGTCGGGCGGCGCTGGTTCGAGTGGCTCTGCCGGCGCGAGGGGCTCGAACCGACAGCCGTCTTTCGCGACCGCGTCCGGCGCTGTTTCAAGGGCGAATTGAAGCCGCCCTTCAACCGCGCGGCACGCGAGGCCGCCGGGCTTCCGGCCGCCTATTACGAGCCGCTCGCCTCCGACGGCTCGGACTCCGGCTGACCGGCGCGGCGCACCGCGCCGGTGCGAACGCGCGACGGCGCTTCGCCCGCATCGCGCTCGCGCCGCCGCTGCGCCTCGTCGCGGATCGCCCTAGCCAGCTCCGGCTGCCGACCCAGCAGCTCGCGGAAATTCACGATGTCGAGCGAGAGCAGCGTGCACGGCGTGACCGCGACGATCGAGGCGCTGCGCGGGCTGCCCGACAACAGCGCCATCTCGCCGAAGAAATCGCCGGCCTTGAGGCGCACCGGATCCGGCCGCAGGCGGACCTCGACCTCGCCCGAGGCGATGAAGTACATGCAATCGCCCGGCTCGCCGCGGCGCATGATGAAGGCGCGCGCCGGGAATTCGCGGGGCCGCAAAAGGCGCGTCACCTCGGCGATGATGGCAGCTCCGACATCGTGAAAGAACGGCACCTTGGCGACGAGGTCCCAGGTGCGCAGAAAGGCGCGGCGGCGCATTTCCTCCGCATAGCCGGTGGCGAGAATGCCGGCCCACAGCGCGAAGACGAGAATGCCGCCGACCATGACGACGCCGGCCAACATGCGGCCGGCCATGGTGTGCGGCACGACGTCGCCGTAGCCGGTCGTCGTCAGGGTCGCGATCGCCCACCACAAAGCCGCCGGGATCGACCCGAACACATCGGGCTGCGCCCGGCGTTCGAACAGATAAGCAAGGCTCGCCGCGGCGAGCAGCACGATCCCGAACCCGAGCAGCACCGACAAGAGCGCGTGCCGGGCGTCGCTGACGACCCGGCGAAGGCTCTGCAGGCCCGGCGAGTAGCGGACGAGCTTGAAGACCCAGACGAAGCCGAACAGCGAGGCGTAGCGCCGCCCGAAGAGGATGTCGAGCAGCCCGGGCAAGGCGCCCAAAAGGTCGAAGACGCCGCCGAGCGACAACGCCCAGGCGAGCCGCGATCGCCATCTGGCGTGATGCTCTCCGGGAGCGGAAGGGGCGGCGAAAAGCCGGGCCGCATATTCGGCGGCGAAGAACAGGCAGACGAGATGAAAGGCGAGATCGAGGCCGGTGTCGTAGGCCCGCCGCATCGTCGCCTCGGTATCGGCGAGCATGATGCCGATCCCGGCCGCGACCATCGCGTGGTGCACGCCGCGCAGCGTGCCCGCCGCGCGGCCGGCAGCCTCCGGCTGCATGATCCGGTAAAGACGGTCGCGGGTCATGCCCTATTCTAGCAGGTTGTTTAACGGCGGCAGCGTCATTCCGGGATGGCGGGAATTTCGCCAGCTCGTCGATTTCTGCTATAGAGGGCGCGCGAACCCGCCAACCGCCTTTTGCACCGTGTCGATCTTCCCGAATTCCCGGCGAGCCTTGCTTGCGTTCCTGCACGACATCGTGATGGCGGCGCTGTCGCTCGTGATCGCGCTGTTTCTGCGCTTGGGCGGCGGCGTCCTCAGCTACCAACCGCGCCTGACCGTCATCTATGTCGGCAGCTTCACGCTGATCGCCGCCGCGGTCTTTCTATTGACGGGGCTCTATCGCGGCATCTGGCGCTACGCCTCGCTGCCCGACCTTTTCAACATCGCGCGCGCGGCGACCTTGTCGATCCTGATATTCCTGCCGGCGATGTTCCTCGCCACGCGGCTCGCCGCCTTGCCGCGCTCGACGCTGCTGATCGATTGGCTCGTCCTGGTGGCGCTGCTCGGCGGCCCGCGGCTCGGCTATCGCCTGTTCAAGGATCGCGGCCTCGATCACATCAAGGAGCGCGCCGGCGAATCGCGCGTGCCGGTATTGCTGATCGGCACCAAGGACGGCGCCGATACCTTCATCCGCGAGATGGCGCGCGACCCGCGCGCGGCCTACCGCGTCGTCGGCGTGCTCGCCGATACGCCGTCGCGGGTCGGGCGCGAGATGCTGGGCGTGCCAGTGCTGGGGCTGCTTGACGATCTGGAGCGCGTCGTCGGCCGGCTCGAAGCACGCGGCCGGCGGCCGCAAAAGCTGATCCTCACCGCTCAGGGCATGACCGGGGCGCCGCTGCGCCAGCTGCTCGAACGGGCGGACGCGCTCGCGATCCCGCTCGCGCAATTGCCCCGCCTGACGCATTTCCAGCACAATCTCGAGGCGCCCGACCGACTCGTCGAACCGATCGCGCTCGAGGATTTGCTCGGCCGCCCGCAAGCGATGCTCGACCGCGAGGGCATGGCGCGTCTCGTGCGCGGGCGCCGCGTGCTGGTGACCGGCGCCGGCGGCACGATCGGCGCGGAGCTGGCGCGGCAGATCGCGGCCCTGGAGCCGGCCCGGCTCGGACTTCTCGACAATGGGGAATTCGCGCTCTACTCGATCGAGACGGAATTGCGCGAGCGCTGGCCCGGCCTTGTGCTGTCGCCGGCCTTGAGCGATGTGCGCGAGCGCGCCCAGATCGACGAGGCGGTCGGCGCCGAGCAGCCCGAGATCGTCTTTCACGCCGCCGCGCTGAAGCATGTGCCGATCGTCGAGGCGAACCCGGTCGAGGGCGTCCTTACCAACGTCGTCGGCAGCCGCAACGTCGCCGAGGCGGCGCGCGCCTTCGGGGCCGCGCTCGTCGTCATGATCTCGACCGACAAGGCGGTCAACCCGACGAGCGTCATGGGCGCGACGAAGCGCGTCGCCGAAGGGTTCTGCCAGGCCCTCGACCTCTACGAGGCGCGCCGGCTCGCCGCCTCGGGGCAGGGCACGCGCTATGTGACGGTGCGGTTCGGCAACGTGCTCGGCTCGACGGGCTCGGTCGTGCCGCTCTTCACGCGCCAGCTCGCCGCCGGCGGGCCGTTGACCGTGACCCATCCCGAGGTGTCGCGCTTCTTCATGACCGTGCGCGAGGCGGTCGAGCTGGTGCTGCAGGCCTCGGCCCTGGCACCCGCCGCCGACGGGACAGAGGCGCGCGGCAAGATCTTCGTCCTCGACATGGGTGAGCCGATCAAGATCGTCGATCTGGCGCGGCAGATGATCCGGCTCGCCGGCCGCCGCCCGGAGCGCGACGTCGGCATCGAGTTCATCGGCCTGCGCCCCGGCGAAAAGCTGCACGAGGAGCTGTTCCACAAGGACGAGCCGCTGATGCCGACCGCGAACCCGGCGATCCGGCTCGCGGCGCCACGCACCGCCGATTACGCGATGCTCGCCCGCTCGATCGACGAACTCGAAGAGCATGCCCGCGCGCGCCGCGCCGAGCGCGTCATCGACCTCCTGGAGCGTCTCGTCCCCGAATACCGCCGCGGCCCCGCCCGGCCCAGCGCCGCCGCGGCGTCGGGAGGCTGACCTCCCCGTCCGCCTCGGGACGGAGAGGGCAATCAGCTCAGCAGCGCCTCCAGCGCGGCGAGCGTGTCGGCCTCGCGGCAGGGTTTGTCCCAGCGGATGCGGTGGATGCGCGGAAAACGCATCGCGACGCCCGATTTGTGGCGCGTCGAACGGTGCACGCTGTCGAAGGCGACCTCGAGCACCAATGCCGGCGCGACCGCGCGCACCGGGCCGTAGCGGTCGGCCGTGTGCTCGCGAATCCAGCGGTCGAGGCGGAAGAGTTCCTCGTCGGTATAGCCCGAATAGGCCTTGCCGACCGGCACCAGTTCGCCCTCCTTCCACACGCCGAAGGTATAGTCTGAATAGAGCGAGGAGCGCTTGCCGTGGCCGCGCTGCGCGTAGAGGAGCACGGCGTCGATCGTCAGGGCGCCGCGCTTCCATTTGAACCAAGGCCCCTTCGGCCGGCCGGCGAGATAGGGCGATCGGGCGTGCTTCAGCATCACGCCCTCGATGCCGCGGGCGCGCGCGCCGGCGCGCATTTCGGCCAGCTGCGGCCAATCTGAAAAGGGCAGGAGCGGCGAGAGATCGAGCGCCGGGTGCGGCGCGCGCCCATACCAGGCTTCGAGCCGGCGGCGGCGCTCGATGAAGGGCAGCGGCCGCAGATCCTCATCGCCCTCGCGCAGGATGTCGTAGAGCCGCACCGCCGCCGGGTATTCGGCCAGCATCTTCGCGGTCGGCGTCTTGCGGTTGAGGCGCTGCTGCAGGTCGTTGAACGGCATCGCCTCGCCCGCGCGCAGGACGAGCAGCTCGCCGTCGAGCGTCGCTTCCTCGGGGATCGTCGCGAGGATGTCCGGAAAGGCCGCGCCGATCTCCTCGCCGCCGCGCGAAAAGAGCCGCTTTTCCATGCCGCGGGCGGCGAGCTGCACGCGGATCCCGTCCCATTTCCATTCCGCGAGATAGTCGGCCGGGTCGAGCTTCGCGAGCTCCCCCTCCTCGATCGGCTGCGCCAGCATCAGCGGGCAGAAATTCGCCCGCCCGCCGGCCTCGGGTGCCGGGCCGCGCCCTTCGAGCCAAGCGAAGAGGCCTTCGTAAGGCGGGGCAAGCCCGTGCCAGATCTCCTCGATGCGGTCGAGCTCGATGCCGCTCAATTGCGCCAGCGCGGCCTTCGCGAGCCGCGCCGAGACGCCGATCCTGAGCGCCCCGGTGACGAGCTTGATCAGCGCCCAGCGCCCGGTCGCGTCGAGCCCGTCGAGCCAGGCTGAGAGATGACCCGCGACCTCGGCGCGGCTCGCCCGCCCGAGCGTCGCGACGATCTCGGAAAGGCGCGGCGCAGGCGCGCCCGCCTCGCCCTTTTCCGGCCAGATCAGCGCCACCGTCTCGGCGAGGTCGCCGACGAAATCCAATGACCATTCGAAGAGCGCGGGGTCGACCCGTTGGGCGGCAAGCGCGCGCACCTCGCGCGGCTTTGCCGCCTCGAAGGCGAGTTCGCCCGTGAGCGCCGCCAATGCCCAGCCGCGGTCGGGATCGGGTTCGGCCGCGAAATATTCCTGCATCAGGCGCAGCTTGCCGTTGCGCGAATGCATGAAGAGGAGCGCGTCGAGCAGCCGCGCGAACGGCGTCACCCCTCCTCCTCCTCGAAGCCGGAGAGCGACACCGCGCGGGCGTTGCGGCCGCGCGCCGCCGCGTAATGGACGAGCGCTTCCTCGCGGCCGTGCGTGACCCAAACGTCCTCGGCACCGACCGCCTCGATCGTGCCTGTCAGCTCGTCCCAATCGGCATGGTCGGAGATGACGAGCGGCAATTCGATGCCGCGCGCCTTCGCCCGCTGGCGCACCCGCATCCAGCCCGAGGCGAAGGCGATCACGGGGTCGGGCAGCAAGCGCGACCAGCGGTCGGCGAGCGCCGCCGGCGGGGCGAGCACGATCCGGCCCTTCAGCGCCTCGCGCGGCAGCCCGGTCGCTCGCAGCACGGGACCGAGCTTGACGCCCGCCTCCTCATATAGATCGCAGAGCGCGACGAGGGCGCCGTGCAGGTACACGGGTTCGTCGTACCCGGCCTGCCGCAGCAGCGCGAGGACGCGCTGGCATTTGCCGAGCGCATAGACGCCGACGAGATGGCAGCGCTCAGGGAACAGCGCAAGCGAATGCAGCAGCTTCCCGATCTCCTTCTCGGGCGGCGGGTGACGGAAGACCGGCAGCGCGAAGGTCGCCTCGGTGACAAAGAGATCGCAGCGGCAAAGCTCGAAGGCGGCGCAGGTCGGGTCGGCCCGGCGCTTGTAATCGCCGGAGACGACAACCCTTCTGCCGCCGTATTCGATGACTGCCTGCGCGCTGCCGAGGATATGCCCGGCCGGCACGAGGCGCAGCGCGACCTCGCCGAGCCGCAGGCTTTCGCCGTAGGCGGCCGCTTGCAGGCTCGCTCCGGCGGCCCCGCCCAGGCGCGCCCGCATGATCGCGAGCGTCTCTTTGGTCGCCAGCACCTGCCCGTTCCCCGGCCGGGCGTGGTCGGAATGCCCGTGCGTGATGACCGCGCGCGGTACCGGGACGACCGGATCGATATGGAAGCCGCCGGGCGCGCAATAGAGGCCGGCAGCGGTCTTCAAGAGCCAATTGTCGGGATGCGGCGCGGCCTTGGACATCCGGCTGATATAGGCTTAAGGCGCGCCGATTGCAGACTCCTCCTCAACCGGCCCTGCGCGCGCAGCAGCGGGAGGTGAGGAGCCGCGGGCGGCGGGACATGCGGCGGCAACGGTGATAGCGTCGCCGCCCATTCGGGTTTCCGATTTCTTCCGGGGGACCATGACGGCACGGCTCTTATCCGGCGTCGCCGAGCTGGCGGCGCGTTACGACGGCTTCATCCTCGACCTCTGGGGGGTGATCCATGACGGGCTGGCACCGCTGCCGGGGGCGCTCGACTGCATGGCGGCGCTGATCGCCGCCCGGAACCGCATCGCGCTTTTGTCGAACGCGCCCCGCCGGGCCGACGACGTCGTGCGGCGGATCACCAGGATCGGCGTGCCGCCCGAGCTTTATCATCACGTGATGTCGTCGGGCGAAGAGGCCTGGCAGCATCTGCGGCGCCGCGACGATCCGTTCTATGCGAGCCTCGGCCGACACTGCCTGCATATCGGTTCCGAGCGCGACATCGAGATCCGCGAGGGGCTCGACCTCGACTTCGTCGGCGGTCCCGACGACGCCGATTTCATTCTGAACACCGGCCCCGCCGGCTGGCGCGACCGAGTCGAGGATTACGAGCCGGTGCTCCGCCGGGCGCTCGGCCGGCATCTGCCGATGATCTGCGCCAACCCCGATCTGGTGGTCAACCACGGCGGCGACCTGGCGCTCTGCGCCGGCGCGCTGGCGCAGTTCTACGAGAGCATCGGCGGCCTCGTGCGCTGGCACGGCAAGCCCTGGCCTTCCGTCTACGACACCTGCCTCGCGCTGATCGGCATCGCCGACCGGCGGCGGATCCTGGCGGTCGGCGACAGCCTGCGCACCGACCTCGCGGGCGCCGAGGCGGCTGGCCTCGACTGCCTCCTGGTCGCCGGCGGCATCCACGCCGAGGAATTCGGCGCCGTCGGCGACCGCCCGCTCGACCTCGCGGCGATCGAGCGCGCGCTCGCCCGCGGCCCCTATCGCCCGGTAGGGATCGTCCGCCGTTTTTCGTGGTGAGGCGGCGCCGGGATCAGTGCGGCGCGCGGTGCAGGATCGCTTGCGCGAGCCCCGTCTCGTAGCCGACGCCGAGCGGCGTGACGAGCGCCGTGCCGGGCGCGGACCCGGGCCGCACGAGGCCTTTGCGCACGAGCGCCGCCCAGACCGAGGGGTTGCGCAAGCCGGTCGCGTCGCGGGATGCGACGACCGCGTCGCCGAGATGGAAATGGTCGCCGTGCGGCGACGGCAGCCCGTTGACGAGAACGCTCCCCGGCTCCTCGCCGGGTTGCGAGATTTCGGGAAGCTGCGCTAGCGCCTGCAGCAGAGTGAGCGTCTTCAGCTGCAGCGTGTTGAGGCCGAGGGGGTTGCGTTTCGGCGGCATGGCACCGGCTCAGCCCCGGCCCGCCGCGGCGGCGGGCAGATGCGGGCGCTGCGGCAGGGGTTCGTGCCGCCGCTGCGCAACCGCGCCCAGCGACAATTCGCCGACGAGCGGCAGGTGGTCCGAGGCGAGCCGCGCCAGCGGCGAACGATAGGCGTGCACCGCACGCAAATCCGCGGGCCCTTCGGTGTAGATGCGGTCGAGCGGCAGCACCGGCAGCCATGACGGGAAGGTGCGCGGCGCGACCGCCGGGCCGAGGCGGCGATCGAGCGCGCCGATGCCGCCGCTCTTGCCGCGCCATTCGTTGAGGTCGCCCATCAGCAAGACCGCGTCGGGCCGGCGCCCTTCGGCCGAGGGCGGCTCGGCGAGGGCGGCGATCAGGCGATCCGTCTGCAGCCGCCGCTCGGCCGCGGACAAGCCGAAATGCGTGGCGATGACGCGCAATACCCGCTCGCCGAAGGCGAGATCGACGTCGATCGCGCTGCGCGGCTCGTGCCCGGCGATCGTCAGGTCGATCGAGCGGGCGGAAAGCACCGGCAGCCGGGTCAGGATCGCGTTGCGGAAGCGGCGGCGATGGTCGCGCACGCCGGTGCCGGTGATGACCCGGCAACCCGTCATGCGGGCGAGATAGGCCGCCTGATCGATCTGCCGTTCGCCGCCGCGGCGGCAGTAGACCTCCTGCAGGCAGGCGATATCGGCATCGATCGCCTGCAACACCGCGGCCACCCGCGCCGGGTCGTAGCGCCGGTCGACGCCGACGCAGGTGTGGATGTTGTAGGTGACGATCCGCAGCGCGCCTTGCGGCGGCGCCGGAAGATAGACGGAAAAGAGCCGGTCGCCAGGCGCCGGATCGCGGTCCTCTCGCCGACCGGCTGTCGGTTTTGCCCGCGGCCCGAATTGCTTCAACGATCCACCGAACATTTAATGTGCCCCTGCTCCTCGAACCCTGTCTGCCGCCCTAACCCTCGCCCCGCTTCGGCTCCGCCCCGCGGCCGCAAGCGCGGGAAGGAGTTGCGTCAGGCATGCCGTGGCGGCTGCGACGATCGCGGCTCGCGACCGCGCCGCCGACGAGGTTATATTGCACTGCGTTAAAAATTTTGTAGCGCGGAGAAGGATCGTGACGTTGCAAGGCAAGACGGCCATCGTGACCGGCTCGACCGGCGGCATCGGGCTCGGCATCGCCGAGGCGCTGGCGGCGGCGGGCTGCAACCTGATGCTTAACGGCTTTGGGGACCCGGGCGAGATCGAGAAGCTGCGCGCCGGGCTCGCCGCGAAGCATCGGGTCGAAGTGGCCTACGGCGCGGCCGACGTGTCGCGCCCGGCCGAGATCCGCGACCTCGTCGCCGACACCGCGCGGCGCTTCGGCGGCGTCGACATTCTCGTCAACAACGCCGGGATTCAGCATGTCGCGAAAGTCGTCGATTTCCCGGAGGAGCGCTGGGACGCGATCATAGCGATCAACCTTTCGGCCGCCTTCCACGCCGCCAAGGCAGCGCTTCCCCACATGTTCGAAAAGCGCTGGGGCCGCATCGTCAACATCGCCTCGGCGCACGGCCTCGTCGCCAGCGGCGAGAAGGCGGCGTACGTCGCGGCCAAGCACGGGCTCGTCGGGCTGACCAAGGTCATCGCCATCGAAGCGGCGAATTCGGGCGTCACCTGCAATGCGATCTGCCCCGGCTGGGTGCTGACCGCGCTCGTCGAGCGGCAGATCGAGGCGCGCGCTGCGGCGGCCGGCATCGCGGTGCGGCAGGCGCGCGAAGACCTGGTGCGCGAGAAGCAGCCGATGCTCGAATATACGACGCCGCAAAAGATCGGCGCATTCGCGGTATTTCTGTGCGGCGACGACGCCGCCACGATCACCGGCGCGGCGTTGTCGATCGACGGCGGCTGGGTCGCGCAATAACCTCTCCGCGGCACTGCCGACGCGCTCCGCCTCAATCCGCCGTCCCGGACCGCGACAGCGACAGCCCCAGCAGCACGTCGGCCGCTTCGGTCAACTGCTCGTCCTTGCCGGAGCCGATATCGGCGCTGGCGACCGAGGGCGCTGCCGCCGGCTTGCCGCCCGCGGCGGGCGCCGGCTTGCCGGTGGTCGGCTGCTCCTGCCCGGTAGCCGAAGGCTTGCTCGCGTTCTGCTGCTGTTGCTGCGCTTTTCGCAGCAGATCGGGGTTCTTCATCGCGCCGGGCAGATCGGCCTCGCGGATCTGCTCGCCCTCCGCCAATTTCTCGATCTTCATCGGCTCGATCGTCAGGTCGGGCTTGAGGCCCTTGCCTTCGATCGGGTCGCCGTTCGGCGTCAGGAAGCGGGCGGTCGTTAGCCGGATCGCGCCCTCGCCGTGCAGCGGGATGACGCTCTCGATCGCGCTTTCGCCGAAGGTCTTTGTGCCGAGCAGCAGCGCGCGGTGGTTTTCCTGCAGCGCGGCGGCGACCAGTTCGGCCTCCTCGGCGGTGCCGCCGTTGACGAGCGCGACGATCGGCAGCCCGTTCGCCAGATCGCCGGGAGTGGCGGCGATCCGTTTCGGCTGGTCCGAATCGCGGCTCTTGACGACCGTGATGTCGCCCTTGTCGAGAAACGCGTCGGCGGTCCTGACCGCCGCGTCGAAATCGCCGCCCGGGTTGTTCCGCAGATCGAGGATGAAACCGATCAGCTTGTTGCCGGTCTGCTGCCGCAGACCCTGCAGCGCCGTGCCGACCGCCGCCGGCGTTCCGGCGTCGAAGCCGGCGATGCGGATATAGCCGATGTCGCCCGACTGCACGCGGTCGCTAACCGTCTTCGGCTGATAGTCGGCGCGCTTAAAGGTCAGCTTCACCGGCTTGTCGACGCCGCTGCGGCGCAGCGTCAGCACGATTTCGCTGCCGGGCGGCCCGCGCAGGGCTTCCTCGACCTGGGTCAGCGTCATCTCGTCGGTCGGCTCCTTGCCGATCAGGTAGATGATGTCGCCCGGCTCGAAGCCTGCCTGCGCCGCCGGCGAGCCGTCGCGCGGCGACACCACCCGGACGAGCCCGTGATCGAGCGTGACGACGAGCCCCGTCGTGTCGACGACGCCGCTCGGCGCCTTCTTCTGGGCGTTCCAGGTCTTCTCGTCGATATAGGCGGAATGCGAGTCGAGCCCCGAAAGCATGCCGGCGATCGCGTTGCGGACGAGTTTCATGTCGCGCACCGGATCGACGGCGTCGCGCCGGATGCGGTCGAAGGCCTCGCCGAACAGGTTGAGCTCCTGGTAGACCGTGTTCTGCTCGCTCGTCTCGGCCGCCGCTTTCGCGGCAAACTGGGCCGGAGTGCTGGTGCCTTGGGCAAAACCCGCGGCCGGCATCAGCAGCCCGGCGAGCAGCAGAAAAAAGACCGCTCCGCGCATATGGCAAGACCTCCGGAAGAATAACCCACACTAGCCGACATCCCGGCTAATGCAATCCTCTCTCGAACCGGGCCCGCACCGCGCCGCGCAAGCCGCGGCGCGGCTTGACAAAACGGCGCCGCCCCCTCTACGCCTTCGCGCTTCCCCGAAGGCGCGGACCCGCATGCTCGACAAAATACACGCTCGATTCCCCGGCCGGCTCGTCATCGTCGGCTTCGGCAGCATCGGCCAGGGCGTCCTGCCGCTGCTGTTGCGCCATCTCGAGATCGGGCGCGAAAAGATTACCATCATTACCGCCGAGCCGCTGGGACACGAGGTCGCGGCGGAATACGGCATCGGCTTTGTCGAAACGGCGCTGACCCGGGAGAATTACCGGGCGATCCTGCAAGACCGGCTCGGCCCCGGCGATTTCCTCCTCAACGTGTCGGTCGAGGTGTCGAGCGTCGCGCTGATCGAACTGTGCCGGGAAGCGGGGACGCTCTATCTCGACACCTGCATCGAGCCGTGGCCCGGCGGCTATACCGACCCCGGCCTGCCGCCCGCGGCCCGCTCCAACTATGCGCTGCGCGAAAGCGCGCTGGCGTTGCGGGCGCGCCATGCGCAAGGCCCGACCGCGGTCATCACGCACGGCGCCAATCCCGGGCTCGTCTCGCATTTCGTCAAGGTGGCGCTGCTCGACCTGGCGCGCGATGCGGGGCTCGCGGCCCAGGCGGCCCGGAGCCGCGAAGATTGGGCGCGCCTCAACGCCCGCCTCGGCGTCAAGGCGATCCATATCGCCGAGCGCGACACGCAGGTCTCGCACACCCCGAAAGAGCCGGGCGAGTTCGTCAACACCTGGTCGATCGACGGCTTCTTCAGCGAAGGCTCGCAGCCGGCCGAGCTCGGCTGGGGAACGCATGAGCGGCATTTTCCGCCGGACGGGCGGACCCACGATTCCGGCTCGGGCGCCGCCATCTATCTGATGCGCTCGGGAGCGGCGACGCGGGTGCGCAGCTGGACGCCGCTCGAAGGCCCCTATCACGGATTTTTGATCACGCACGGCGAATCGATCTCGATCGCCGACTACCTGACCTGGCGCGAAGCCGGCGCGGTGCGCTGGCGGCCGACCTGCCACTATGCCTACCACCCGTGCGACGACGCCGTGCTGAGCCTGCACGAGCTGGCCGGCAAGAACTGGTGGCTGCAGAACCGCAAACGCCTGATGATGAACGAAATCAGCCACGGCATCGACGAGCTCGGCGTGCTGCTGATGGGGCCCGAAAAAGGCGTCTATTGGTTCGGCTCGCGGCTGTCGATCGAGGAGGCACGCCGCGCCGCGCCGCACAACAACGCGACCTCGCTACAGGTGACGGCCGCCGTCCTCGGCGGGCTCGTCTGGGCGATCGAGCACCCGCACCGCGGCATCGTCGAGCCCGACGAGATGGACCATGCGCGCGTCCTCGAGATCGCGCGGCCCTATCTCGGCGACGTCGTCGGCGTCTGGGGCGACTGGACGCCGCTTCGCGGCCGCGAGGCCCTCTTTCCGGAAGACCTCGACCGCGACGACCCCTGGCAATTCAAGAACATAAGGGTGGTCTGACGGTCCTGCCGCCTCAGTGCCGGAAATGCCGCATGCCGGCGAACACCATCGCGACACCAGCGGCGTCGGCGGCGGCGATCGATTCGGCGTCGCGGCGCGAGCCGCCCGGCTGGATGATGGCGGTGACGCCGGCGGCGATGCCGGCCTCGACGCCGTCGGCGAACGGGAAAAAGGCGTCGGAGGCGAGAACCGCGCCCTCGGCCGGCCGCGCTCTGCGGCCGAAGGCCTCCGCCGCCTTCTCGACGGCGATGTGCACGCTGTCGACGCGGCTCATCTGGCCGGCGCCGATGCCGATCGTCGCGCCGCCGCGCGCCAGCACGATGGCGTTCGACTTGACGTGCTTCGCGACCGTGTCGGCGAAGAGGAGGTCGTCGAGTTCGGCCGGGGCCGGGGCGCGCCGCGTGACGGTCCGCAATTCTTCGCGCGCGACCCGGAGCCGGTCGCTTTGCTGCACCAGCAGCCCGCCCGCGAGCGAGCGCAACTGCCGCCCCGGCGCCGCCCAGTCGGGCATGCCGCCCGTCACCAGGAGCCGGAGCGCGCCGCGGCGGGCGAGGCATTCGACCGCGCCCGCCTCGACCGCGGGAGCGATGACGATCTCGGCGAAGATGCCGCCGATCGCCTCGGCCGTCGCGGCATCGAGCGGGCGGTTGACCGCGACGACCCCGCCGAAAGCGCTCTTGGGATCGCAGGCGAGCGCCTTTTCCCACGCCTCGTAGAGGTTCGCGGCGATGGCGGCGCCGCACGGGTTCATGTGCTTGATGATGGCGACCGCCGGCGCGGCGAACTCGGCGGCCAGCTCCAGGGCCGCGTCGGCATCGGCATAGTTGTTGTAGGACAGCTCCTTGCCTTGCAGCTGGCGGGCGCCGCCGATGCCGGGCCGATCGTCCGCGGTGCGGTAGAAGGCGCCGCGCTGGTGTGGGTTCTCGCCGTAGCGCAACTCGGCGACGAGGCGGCCGGCGGCGACCAGCGTCGGTGGAAAGAGAATGCCGTCCGCCCGCTCCATCCACTCGGCGATCGCCGCGTCGTAGGCGGCGGTGCGGGCAAAGGCGAGGCGCGCCAACTCGCGGCGCAGCGCCGCGCCGATCGCGCCGTCATGGGCGGCCAGTTCGGCGAGCACGCGGTCGTAATCGGCGGGGTCGGTGACGACCGCGACCGCTTCGTAATTCTTCGCCGCGGCGCGGATCAAGGCCGGGCCGCCGATGTCGATATTCTCGATGCACTCCTCGGCGCTCTTGCCGGCGGCGACGGTCTCGGCGAAGGGGTAGAGGTTGGAGACGAGCAGGTCGATCGGTGCGAAGCCGCGCTCGGCGAGCGCCGCCATGTGGTCCGGCCGGTCGCGGCGCGCGAGCAGCGCGCCATGGATCGCCGGATGCAACGTCTTGACGCGGCCGTCGAGCATTTCGGGAAAGCCGGTCACCGCCGCGACCTCGGTGACGGCGAGGCCGGCCTCGGCGAGGGCGCGCGCCGAGCCGCCGGTCGAGACGAACTCGACGCCGCGCCCGGCGAGCGCTCGGGCGAACTCGGCGAGGCCCCTCTTGTCGCTGACCGAAATGAGGGCGCGGCGGACCGGTTGGAGAGCGGAAATCATCGGCACGGAATCTCCGGCGAATGAGCCGACAGGTCAACGGTCGTAGGAGAGGCTGACGAGAAACAGCAAGACGCCGACGGCAGCAAGGCCGAGCGGAACCGGCCCTCCGGCGGTCTCGGCATCCCAGGCCAATAGAACGAGGACGAGGTCGAAGGCCAAAACGCGCGTCGTCACCGCCCGATGCGACATTCCGAGGGCGACCGCGCGCTGATAGAAATGCTTGCGATGCGCCTGCCAGACGCGCTCGCCGCGAAGGAGGCGGCGGGCCAGCGTCAGACTCGCATCGGCGAGGAAATAAAGCGGCAGGATCAAGGCCGCGCGCCAATGCCCGGCGAGCGCCAGGCCGATCAGCAGAAAGCCGATCAGATAGCCGAGCGGCACGCTGCCAACATCGCCCAGAAAGATGCGCGCCGGCGGCCAGTTCCAGACAAGAAAGCCGAGGGCGGCGCCGGCGAGCGCGGCAGCGAGGGGAGCGGTCTGCGGATCGCCGCCCGTGCCCGTCGCCGACAGGAAGACGAGGCCGACCCCTATCGCCGCCGCCTCGCCGCCGGCGATGCCGTCGATCCCGTCCATGAAATTGAACAGATTGGTGCCCCAGACCCAGAGGAGCAGGATCGCCGGATAAACGAGGGCGACGGGCAGGGCGGCGAGCGCGCCCGCCGGATGCGGCAGGGCGAGGAGCCCGAGCGCCGCCGCCGCGACCTGCGCGGCCAGGCGCGCGGCCTGCGAGAGGCCGCCCCGATCGTCGATCCAGGAGACCGCCGCGAGCGCGGCGGCGCCGAGCATGACGGCGGCGATCGAGGGCGACGCGCGGCCGAGGAGGGCGAGCAGGCCCCAGGCCGACAGCAGCGCGCCGACGACGGCAATGCCGCCGCCGCGCGGCGTCGGGGTCGTGTGCGAAGACCGATCGTTCGGGCGGTCGAGAATGCCGCGGCGGGACAACAGCGGGATCAGCGCCCAGGTCCCCAGGCAGGACAGGACGCCGGTCGCCGCCGCGATCACGGCGGCGGGGGCGAGCTGGTTCATGCGCTGCCTCGCCGCCCGGCGCGCTTCGAGACGCGCCCTCGCGGGCGCTCAGCATGAGGGTTAAGAAAAATCCTCATCCTGAGCCGCCTCGCGAAGCGAGGCCTCGAAGGACGCACAGCCGGCGCGCCACCCCGGGGCTAATCCTCGGCGGGCTTGCGGGGCTCGCGGCGAATCGCCCAGCGCACCGAGGCACCCTCCGGCGGGACGCTGCCGCTCAGCACGACCTGCTGCGTCTTGCGCGGCTCGCCCGAGCCGAGATAGATGCTCTCGCCGAGGCTGATTTCCGCCCCGGCGGTGCGCAGCCGCCACAGCGCGCCGCTCGGCAATCTGAGAAGCGCCGAGCCGCCGTCTTCGACGAGCGAGGCCTGCACCGCCGGGTGCAGGTGAAAGCGCACCGCGAAGCGCGCCCCGGGCAGCCCCGACAGCCGGTCCTCGCCGCGCAAATCTTCCCCGTTCGCGGCCAGGAACAGCTGCCGCGAATAGGTGAGTCCGAAGCGCTCGCGATAGCCGTCATGGGTTGCGACGATCCATTGCCGGCCGCCGTCCTCGGCGCGCTCGCAGCTCACCGAGCCCGGCACCCTTCCGAGCGTGCCGTCCTCGCGGATCTCGGTCGAGTTGGTGTCGGCGACGACCAGCACTGAGTGCGCCGCGCTGGCGCGCGCGACGCGGCGCCAATTCGCCTTGGCGCCGCGATAGCCGCCGCAATTGACGATGATGCGTTCGCGCTCGTGGCTGAATTCGAAGCTGAGCGTGCCGGCATGCGCGTGCTCGTCGAAACCGGGCGGCGGCGGCCCGCCGGTGTCGACGATGACGAGCGCCTTCTCGGCGGCGAGCCGGTTGAAGCCGCTGTCGGGCGCCTGCGCAGGGGCGCGCCCCTTGCCCTCGGAGCGGGTGAGAACGAGGTCGATCAGGACGCCGTCTTCCTCAAGCGCGCCGTTGAACAGCGCGAGACGGCGGTCGCCATGGCGGAAAAACCGCAGCATCGGCGCCATCCGCTCGATCGCGCCCTGCAGCGCGTCGGGGACGGCAAAACCCGCGGTGCGCAGCACGCCCCGCAAATCAACGAGGTCGCGCAATACCGAAAGCTGCTGCGACGGGTTGCGCGAGCGGTGTCCGCCGTCGGGCAGCATCTGCGCCGCCAATTCGCGCTCCAACGCGCGCAGCGCGCGCCCCAGCCGCGGCTCGCTCTGGCCGAGCGCGACGAGACCGGCGACGAGGCCCTTCAAGGCGCGCAGCCGGCCGGCGCCGGCGACCTCCCAGGCGGCCGTGCGCGCCAGATGCCGCAGCTGCGACGAAAGGCTCGTCAGCATCGCCTGGCGCAGCGGCTGATCGGTGTCGCGCGGGGCGATTTCGTCGAAATGCGCGGTCCAGGCGAAAATGCGGCTCGCCAGCACGTCGGAGCGCCAGCCGAGGCGATGCGCGGCGGGGTTCTCGGCGAGCCAGGCTTCGACGAGTTCACGCCCCCGCTGGCGGCCGGCGGCGCCGGCGGCGAGCAGGTCGCCGAGCCAGCCGAAGCCGTGCCAACGTCCGAGCCATTCCGTGCCGACCGAGGGCGGCGACCACAAGGGCGCGGGGTTGCGGACGATCTCGCCGGCCAGTTCGATCTCGCCCGCGAGCATCGCCTCGCCGCGCTTCGGATCGCCCGGCCAGCGCTGCCCGACGTTGATCTTCAGATCGGCCGGGATGCGCCCGACGAGGGTATGGCGATAAAGCCGCGTGCCGGCGACGGCACGCACTACGCGCTGTCGGAGACGCGACAGCATGCCAAGGTCCTCCCCGACCGGTTGCCGGCGGCCTCGCCCCTCTCTTTTTGCCGCCGGACGACGGCTCCGCAAGGCCGCCCGGCCGCCGCGGCAACGCGCCTGTTCCGAGCCGCCTGCGGCATGCGAAACTCCATGCCGTTTTGGTAACAATTAAACCGGGATGCCGCAAGCTGCCGCCGCGTGCCGGCGATGTAACATCTGGTCATGGAAGCCGGAGGGTTGCGTGCTTGCGGCCGAGATTGCTTCGCTGCGCTCGCAACGACAGCCTTTTGTCATTGCAAAGAGCGCAGCGACGCAGGCAGGCCCCTCTAGGCCATGCCCAGCTTGACGAGGCGCACGCCGTAAAAGCCGTCGACTCCGTCATATTCAGCGAAATGACACGGCAAGGTGCGCAGATCCCCCTGCGGGGTCACCCATTCGTCGCGCAGCCCGAGTTCGCCGGGCTCGATCGGCAGCCGCTTGATCGGCGCGCCTTCGGCCAAAAGCGCCGCGATCCGCTCCGGACCTTCCTGCGGCTCGAGCGAGCAAGTGCAATAGACGAGCGTGCCGCCGGGACGCAGCATCTCGATCGCGGCGCGCAGCAGATTCTCCTGCACGACTGACATGCGGGCGACGTCTTCCGGCAGCTTCAGATGCGGCACGTCGGGATGGCGGCGAATCGCGCCCGTCGTCGTGCACGGCGCGTCGAGCAGAACCGCATCGACCGCGTGCGGCGGGCGCCAGCTCAGCGCGTCGGCCGCCATCGCCTCGATCGGCAGCCCCAGCCTGTCGAGATTGGCGACCAGCCGCTCGAGCCGACGGCTCGACCGATCGATCGCCGTCACTCGGGCGCCGGCGACCGCCAACTGCGCCGTCTTGCCGCCGGGCGCGGCGCACAAATCGACGACCTCGCGCCCGCCGATGTCGCCGAAGAGGCGGGCCGGCAGCGCCGCCGCGGCATCCTGCACCCACCACGCCCCCTCGGCGTAGCCCGGCAGCGCGACGATCGAGCCGCCGGCGGAGCGGCGCAGCGTGCCGGTCGGCAGCAGCGTTCCCTGCAGCCGCTCCGACCACAACTCGCTGTCCTGCCGCAGCGTCAAATCGAGCGGCGCCTCCTTCAGATGCGCCGTCGCGATCGCGCGCGCCGTCGCCTCGCCATAGGCGCGGCGCCACGATTGCCACAGCCAGTCGGGCGTGTTGAGCCGCGCCGCGTCCTGCTTTTCGACCCGCGCCGCGCCCTCGACCGAGAGCCGCCGGAGCACCGCGTTGACGAGCCCCTTGTGCGACAGGAAACCGCGGCTGTGCGCGATATCGACGCTGGTCGCGACAGCGGCATGCGGCGGCGTGCGCAGAAACAAGAGCTGCGCGATGCCGAGCCGCAGGATGTCGTGGACCGCCGCGGCGCGCGGCGCCAGCGGCGTCTTCAGACAATCGTTGATCAGCGAGTCGATCTGGCCCAGCCGGCGCAGCACGGTCGCGACGAGCAGCCGCGCAAACGCGCGATCGCGGCCGGACAGCTGGTGCATTGCGGGGTTGTCGTCGATCGCGTCGTCGAGGGGCCGGCGGCGGCGGAGCACGGCACCGACCAGATCGAGGGCAACGTGGCGGGCACTCGGAAGTTGCGACATCAAAGGTTCTTCTATGGCAAATTTTTGCAAAGCGGACCCGGGACCGGGATAGCGAAGTTGCCCGCTTCAACGCTCCGCCTCAAGCTTTGTTCCGACAAAAAATCCGAGCGCGCCGCAAGCCGTTGCGCCGCCGCGCCGCGACGCCATATTCGCGCTATGGGCAAGCAACCCGACGACAAACCGCAAACGCCCCCCGCCAGGCCGAAGGAAATGCCGCAGGCACCCCGCGAGATCGGCGGTCCAAAGGGTCCCGAGCCGACGCGCTACGGCGACTGGGAGAAGGACGGCCGCTGCACCGATTTCTGAGGGCGGGGCGCGTCGTCCATCGTCGTCCCGGCGAAGGCCGCGACCCGCATTTCCGTTGGCCCGCATTAGCAAGCATTGGCGATGACACGGCTGCGCCGGCAGTCATCTTGCGGCGGATGGGTGGGCCCCGGCCTTCGCCCGGTTGACGACAGGCGGTTCAGTCCCGCACCGGCGCTTCGCCGAGGTCCCAGTAGAGGCCGGCCATCACTTTCAGCGCCTCGCGCGCCACCGGCGCCAGCAGGTGCTCGTTGGCGGCGTGCTGCGAGCAGGCCGCATAGGAATGCGGGACCCAGATCGTCGGCAGCCCCAAATCCTTTGCGAAGATGTGGTTCGGCAGCGAGCCGCCGAGATTGGGGAGTATCGCCGGCGCCCGTCCGGCGGTGCGGGCGATCGAGCTCGCCGCCCAGCGCACCCACGGGTCGTCGGGGTCGAGCCGCGTTGCAGGGAAATAACCTTTCTCGGCGCGCTCGAGCTGGACCATCGCAAAGCCGTGCGCATCGAGATGCCGGCGCAGGGCCGGCAGAAACCCCTCCGGATCGACACCGACGACGAAACGGATCTGGCAATCGGCGCGGGCGCGCGGCGGGATCGCGTTGACCGGGTTGTCGGGGTTGCCGGTGGTGAAGGCGAGCACCTCGAAACTCGACCAGCCGAACACCTTCTCGGGCCCGGTGAGGCCAGGCTCCCCCCAATCCGGATCGATCGCGGGAGCGTCCTCGCCGCCCTCGATCTCGAGGTCGGCGAGCGCCGCGCGCACCGAATTGGGGATCGATCCCGGCACCCATTCGCGCACGCGGATCGCCCCCGTCTCGCTCGTGATCGTCGCCAGCGCATGCGCCAGGATGATCCCCGGATTGGCGAGCAGCCCGCCCCAATTGCCCGAATGGTGGCCGCCCTCGCGCAGATCGACGCTGAGGCTGAAATTGAAGGCGCCGCGCGCGCCGAGAAAGATCGTCGGCCGGGCGGGACTGAGGCGCGGCCCGTCCGAGGCGATCAACAGATCGGCCTTCAGCCGATCGCGCTCGCTGTTGCAGATCTCGCGCAGACCGGGCGAGCCCACCTCCTCGCCGGTCTCGATCAGCCACAGCGCGTTGAAGCCGAGCCGGCCGCGCGCCTCGAGAACGGCGGCGAGCGCCCCGAAATTGATCGTGTGCTGCCCCTTGTTGTCGGCGGTGCCGCGGCCGTAGAAGCGCTCGCCGCGCTGCTCCAGACGCCAGGGCGACAGGCCCGGGCTCCAGGCATCCTCGAGCCCGCGCACGACATCGCCGTGGCCGTAGCCGAAAACCGTGACGGGCGCCCCCGCCTCATGCCGCTCGGCGAGGAGGAACGGGCCGGCGCCGGTCGGGTTCGCGAGGATCCGCGCCGAGAAGCCGAGCGCGGCGAGGCTCGGGGCGATCTCGTCGGCCAGATAGGCTGCGAGCACCGGGGCACGCGCGGGCACCTGGCTCTCGGTCGGGATCGCGACGCGGCGCGCCAGGTCGGCGGCGAAGCGCCAGTCATCGAAATAGGCTTCGGCGCCCGCGATCGCGGCGTCGCGGCTCATGCGCCGGCCCCCGATCCAACTTCCGCGGGCGGCCGGCGCTTGTGCCAATCGGTCTCGCGCTCGTAGGCGCGGCCGATGCGCAGGATCGTCTCCTCGGCGAAGGGCCGGCCGACGATCTGCACGCCGAAGGGCAGCCCGTTCGCGGTGAAGCCCGCGGGCACCGTCAGGCTCGGCAGGCCGAGATAATTGACCGGCCGCGAGCAGCGGGTCAGAAGCGACATCGTCCGGCCCATCTGCGGGCCGCCGCCGACATCCGTCTCGGCGATCGTCGGCACCGCGAACGGCAGGACCGGCGCCAGCATCGCGTCGGCATGCGCGAAGACGGCGGCGCCGAAGCCGTCGAGATGGCGGGCGCGCAGCATCAAGGCTTCGAGGTAGCGCGTCGCCGGATGGTGGAAACCGAGTTCGATGCGCGCGCGCACCTGCCCCGAATAATCCTCCTTGCGCTCGCGATACCATTTGCCGTGGATCGTCGAGGCCTCGACCGCGAGCACGATCGTCGCGAGCGCCGACATCTCTTCGCAGCCCGGCGGCGCGACTTCGACGATTTCGGCGCCGATCCGCCGGAAGACGTCTGCCGCCGCGGCGAACAGCCGGCTCGTCTCCTCGCTCATGTCGTCGAGGAAATATCGGGTCGGCACCGCGACCCTGAGGCCTTTGATGCCGGCCTCGATCGTCTCGGCCGCAGCGGCGACCGGCAGATCGAGGGCGGTCGGATCCTCGGGGTCGGGACCGGCGATCGCCTCGTAGATCGCGGCGCAATCGCGCACGGTCTGCGCTAACGGCCCGACCGTGTCGAGCGAGAAGGAAAGCGGCATCGCGCCGGCGCGGCTGACCCGGCCATAGGTGGTCTTGAGCCCGGTGACGCCGCAGATCGAGGCCGGCAATCGGATCGAGCCGCCGGTGTCGGAACCGAGCGCACCGAACACGAGGCGCGCCGCCACCGCCGCTCCGGAGCCGCTCGACGAGCCGCCGGTGATGTGATCCGGCGCCCACGGGTTCCGGCAATGCCCGAAATGCGCGTTGTGGCCGCTCGGCCCATAGGCGAATTCCGCCATATTGAGGGCCGCGAGCTGCAGCGCGCCGGCCGCGTCGAGGCGCTGCAACACGGTCGCCGTCTTGTCGGCGACGAAATCGCGGCGGATCTGCGAGCCGCAGGTCGCGACCTTGCCCTTGCGGTAGAACATGTCCTTGTGGGCGAGCGGCACGCCGTGCAACGGCCCGGCGGGCTGGCCGCGCGCCAGCGCCCGGTCGGCGGCGTCGGCGGCGGCGAGCGCATCCTCGGCATCGAAGCGGATCACCGTGTTGAGCCGCGGCTGCGCGGCCTCGAGCGCGGCGAGGCAAGCCTCTGTCGCTTCGCGCGCCGAGATCTTTCGGGCGCGGATCGCCGCGGCGAGCCCCACCAGGTCGAATTCGCCGAGATCGGTCATCGCTTCGCCTCGAGCCAGCGGCGTTGTGCGCGTAGAAAATCCGCGGGCTCCGATTCGAAGGCGAGCTTCGCCGCCTCGCGCCGGGCCGCCCCCGTCAGCGGCTCGACCGCGGCGGCGATCGTCGCCGCGCGCTCGCCCGAAATCTCGATATCCTGCGCCTCGCGCGCGTAGCGCTGCACGGTGTCGGCGCTCAACCCGGCCATCTACTCCTCCGTCGCAATTCGCCGTCGAACCCTTGCCACAGTTTGCCGGATAATAGGCAGGCGGGGAAACAAAGTCGCGCGGGGGGTGGCGTGATGCCGGGGCGAGGCGGCGGCGAGAGAGCCGGAGCGTCGCGTTCGCCGCGCCCACATCGGCGGCGCACGGCTCCCCGACTGCAATTCGTTCTCCTCGTTCTTTTGTGGGGACTGATCCTCGGCGGCGGGGCGCTCTTCTACTTCGCCTTCACCTTGCCCGATACGAGCCGGCTCGCCGCCGCCGAGCGCCGCCCGAGCATCACGATCCTCGCCGCCGACGGCTCGCCGATCGCGACCTACGGCGATCTCTTCGGCCGGGCGCTGTCGCTGAAGGAGATGTCGCCCTATCTGCCGGAGGCGGTGATCGCCACCGAAGACCGCCGCTTCTACAGCAATTTCGGCATCGACCCGATCGGCATCGCGCGCGCCGCGCTCGCCGATCTGATGGCCGGGCATATCGTCGAAGGCGGCAGCACGATCACGCAGCAGCTCGCCAAGAACCTGTTTCTGACGCCGCGGCGCACGCTTGGGCGCAAGATCCGCGAAGTACTGCTCGCGCTATGGCTCGACCACCGCTTCACCAAGAACGAGATCCTCGAAATCTACCTCAGCCGCATCTATCTCGGGGCCGGGGCCTATGGCGTCGACGCGGCGGCGCGGCGGTATTTCCACAAGAGCGCGCGGCGGCTGTCGCTCTACGAGAGCGCGATGCTCGCCGGATTGCTGAAGGCCCCGACCCGCTACAACCCGATCCGCGACCGCGCGCTCGCCGCCCAGCGCACGGCGCAGGTGCTCGACAACATGGTCGATGCCGGGTTCATCACGCGGGGCCAGGCAAATGCCGCCGCGCGGCAGGGCGAGGGGTCGCCGGGCGCCGTCGCGGGCCGGCCCGGCTCGCGCTATTTCGCCGACTGGATCGCCGACCAGCTGCACGATTTCGTCGGCGGCAACCGCAGCGACCTCACCGTGACGACGACGCTCGATCCGAGGCTGCAGAGCGAGGCGGAGGCGGCCGTCGACGGCATCCTCGCCCGCGACGGCGCGGCGGCGCGGATCGGCGAAGGCGCACTCGTCGCGATGACGCCGGACGGCGCGGTGCGCGCGCTCGTCGGCGGGCGCGACTACGACGAGAGCCAGTTCGACCGCGCGACCGAAGCGCTGCGCCAGCCGGGCTCCGCCTTCAAGCCGTTCGTCTATCTCGCCGGCCTCGAAGCCGGCCTCTCGCCCGCCGATCATTTCATCGACCGGCCGATCCGCATCGGCAATTGGCAGCCGCACGACTACACCGGGCATTATCTGGGCGACGTGACGATGGCCGAGGGCCTGGCGCAGTCGATCAACACGGTCGCCGTGCAAATCGCCGAGCGCGCCGGCGTCAACAACGTGATCGCCGTCGCGCACCGGCTCGGCATCGCCTCGCGGCTGCCGCCCGACGCCAGCATCGCGCTCGGCACGGGCGAGGTGAATCTGCTCGAGCTGACCTCGGCCTATGCCACCTTCGCTAACGGCGGGCACGGCGTCCTACCCTACGGCATCCTCGTAATCCGCGACCGGCAGGGCCGGGTGCTGTTCCGCCGCGAGGGCTCTGGGCTCGGCCGGGTGATGAGCCCGCAGGATGTCGGCGCGATGAACGAGATGCTGCGCCGGGTCGTCAGCGAAGGCACCGGCAGAAAGGCGGCGCTGCCGCGCCCGGCCGCCGGCAAGACCGGCACGACGCAGGATTATCGGGACGCCTGGTTTCTCGGCTACACCGCCGATCTCGTCGCCGGCGTGTGGTTCGGCAACGACAACGACAGCCCGATGCGCGGCGTGACCGGCGGCTCGCTGCCGGCCGAGGCGTGGCGCGACTTCATGCTCGCCGCGACGCGCGGGGCGCCGCTGCGGCCGCTGCCGGGCGCCGGTTCGCCGACCGTGCTCGCCGCCGCCCCGGCCGGTGCCGCGCCCGCCGGCGGCAGCCTGCTCGGCAACTTCATTCGGCTTCTCGAAGGCCAAGCGCCGCCGCCGTCGCCGGGCGATTACGGCCAAAACGACCGCGGCGGCGGCGAGTGACCCGTATCGGGGAAAGGATGCCGCGGGGCGTCCTATAACCTTGCGCTGCGCGGGGGGCGCTCGCTGCAACCCGCCGGGCGATGGATGCGTATCATGGAGGCAAGCGCGATGCGGAAGATGACGATATCGGCGGCGGCGATGGCGATCGGCGGCTTGATGTTTGCCGTCGCGCCGGCGGCGCAGGCCTGCGTGACTTCCACCTTCACCGGCAATTACAGCGTCACCTTTACCGGCTTCGTCGGCAATCTGACGCTCAACGCCGAGGCTCTGCTGATCGCCAACGGGGCCGGCGGCTTCACCGGGCAGATAAGCTATGAGAAGAACGGCAACCTGCACCGCAACCTGACGCTCTCCGGCAGCTGGAGCCTCAACAGCAACTGCACCGGCTCCGGGTCGATCACCAATTCGGTGCTCGGCACGGTCAATTTCGATTTCACGCTGAACCCCAAGGGTAAGGTCATCAACGGCGTCGAGACCGACAGCGGCACCGCGGTGACGCTGACCGGCACACGCTGAGCAGCCGGCCGCCGCCGAGCGATCGGAGCCCGGCGTCGAATAGGGCCGCTTCCGATCGAGATTGCTTCGCTGCGCCCGCAATGACACCGTAAGGGATCGTCATTGCGGGGAGCGGAGCAACGACGCAATCGGAGCAGAAGCGGTGAGCGGGCCCTCGCGCCTGCCGGCGGTCGACCGGGTGCTGCGTTCGCCCGAGGGCGCCGCCCTCGTCGCCCGGCACGGCCGGCCGCTCGTTCTCGACACGGTGCGCGCGGCGCTCGCCGGGCGCCGGGCCAACGGCGGACGGGCCTCGATCGAGGAGATCCTCGGCGACAGCACGGCGCGGCTCGACGCGCTCGCCCGGCCGTCGCAGCGCCGCGTCTTCAACCTGACAGGCACGGTGTTGCACACCAATCTCGGCCGCGCGCCACTGCCGGAAGAGGCGGTCGCCGCCGCCGTCGCGGCGATGCGCAGCGCCACCTCGCTCGAATACGATATCGAGACCGGCCGGCGCGGCGAGCGCGACGACCACATCGCGGGCTGGCTCAAGCGCCTCACCGGCTGCGAGGCGGCGCTCGCCGTCAACAACAATGCCGGGGCGCTGGTGCTGGCGCTCAACAGCCTCGCCGACGGCCGCGAGACGATCGTCTCGCGCGGCGAATTGATCGAGATCGGCGGCTCCTTTCGCCTCCCCGACATCATGGCGCGCGCCGGCACGCGGCTCGTCGAGGTCGGCACGACGAACCGCACGCACCTCGCCGATTTCGCGGCGGCGATCGGCCCCGCGACGGGCCTCATCCTGAAGGCGCACACCAGCAATTACGAGATCCGCGGCTTCACCGCCGCGGTACCCACCGCCCGCCTCGCAGCGCTGGCGCGCGAGCGCGGCGTGCCGTTCGTCGAGGATCTCGGCAGCGGCTCGCTCGCCGATCTCTCGCGCTGGGGCCTGCCGCACGAGCCGACCGTCGCGCAGACCCTCTCGGCCGGCGCCGACCTCGTCACCTTCAGCGGCGACAAGCTCCTGGGCGGACCGCAGGCGGGGCTCGTCGTCGGCCGCGCCGACCTCGTCGCCCGGCTCGCGAAAAATCCGCTGAAGCGGGCCCTGCGCCTCGACAAGATCCGCCTCGCCGCGCTCGAAGCGGTGTTGCGCCTTTATGCCGATCCGGACCGGCTGAGGGAGCGCCTGCCGGCATTGCGCCTCTTGGCCCGCCCCGAGGCCGAGATCGCCGCCCTTGCGCGCACGCTGCTGCCGGCGGTGCGCGAAGCACTCGCCGGGCATGCCGACGCCGAGATCGTCGAGACGCGAAGCCAGATCGGCAGCGGCGCGCTGCCGGTGTCGCTGCTGCCGAGCGCGGCACTGGCATTGCGCGCCCGTTTGCCTGCGGCTTCGGGGGCCGCGGTCGAAACCTTGGCGCGCGCCTTCCGCGCCCTGCCGGTCCCGGTCGTCGGGCGCATCGAGGCGGACCGCCTCGTCCTCGATCTGCGCTGTCTCGAAGAGCCTGCGGAATTCGTCGAGCAATTGCGCCTCGTGCCATCCCTGTTGCCGTGATCCTCGCGACCGCCGGCCATATCGACCACGGCAAGACGGCGCTGGTGCGCGCGCTGACCGGGGTCGATGCCGACCGGCTGCCCGAGGAGAAGCGGCGCGGCCTGACGATCGATCTCGGCTTTGCCTATGCGAGCCTTCCCGACGGCACCGAACTCGGCTTTGTCGATGTGCCGGGGCACGAGCGGTTTCTGCCGAACATGCTGGCAGGGGTGCTGTCGACCGACCGGGTGCTGCTGGTCGTCGCCGCCGATGACGGGCCGCGCCCGCAGACGCTCGAGCACCTCGACATCCTCGAGCTGATCGGCGTCGCCGAGCTGACCGGCGTCGTCACCAAGATCGACCGCGCCGGCCCCGAGCGGGTCGCCGCCGTGATACGCGAATTGCAGGCCCTGCTCGCCGCGGCGGGCCATCCCGAAAGCCCGGTCTTCGCGCTCTCCAGCCGCACCGGCGAGGGCGTGCCAGCGCTTGGCCGGCATCTGCGCGAGATGGCGCTCGCCGCCTCGGAGAGCCGCGCCGCCGCCAAGCCCGCCGGTCTTTTCCGCATGCCGATCGACCGCGCCTTCACATTGCCCGGAATCGGCCTCGTCGTCACCGGCACCGTGGCGGCCGGCAGCGTCGTCACTGGCGATCGGCTCGTCGTCAGCCCGGGCGCCATCGAGGTCCGGGTGCGCGGCCTGCATGCCGGCAACCGGCCGGTCGAGCGGGCGAATGCCGGGGAGCGCGCCGCCGTCAACATCGTCGGCTCGTTTCCGCAAGGCCGGGAGCCGCAGCGCGGCGACTGGCTCGTCGATCCGGCGCGGCACGCGCCGACGAGCCGGTTCGATCTCTGGGTCAGGCTCTCTCGCCTCGCCGAAGCGCCGCTGCGCGACGGCGTGCCGGCGCATCTGCATCTCGGCACCGAGGATGTCGTCGGGCGGGTGGCGGTGCTCGGCGCCCGGGCGCTGGCGCCGGGCGAGAGCGGCTTCGTGCAGCTCGACCTGGACCGCCCGATCGGCGCGCTCGGCGGCGATCGCGCGGTGTTGCGCGACCATGCGCAGCGCCGCACGCTCGGCGGCGGACGGGTCGTCGACCCGTTCGCGCCGCGCCGCGGCCGGCGGCAGCCGGCGCGCCTCGCTGTCCTCGCCGCCCTCGCCGAGAGCAATCACGAGAAGGCGCTGGCGCGGCTCCTCGCTGCCGAGGGCGTCGTCGATCTCAATCGCTTCGCGCTGTCGCGCAACCTCGCGCCCACGGAGATCGCAGCGCTGGCCGGCGATTTTCTCGCGATCGGCCCGGCCCGCGAACGCTTCGCGGCGAGCGAACCCTATCTGCAGGGGCTGGTCGAGCGCGTCGCGGCGGCGCTCGCCGAGTGGCATGCGGCCGAATCGGACGAACTGGGGCCGAGCCGCCCGGTGCTGTTCCGGCGGCTCGCCGGGGCCGGCCCGGAAGCGGCGCTCGACGCCGCCCTCGCCCGCCTTGCAGCGCAGGGCCGCGCCGTGCGGCAAGGGGCGTTGTGGCGGCTCGCCGAGCACCGGCCGCGGCTCTCCGAGGCCGACGAGCGGCTGTGGCAGCGCGTTCGCCCGCTGCTCGGAGCACAGGGGCTGCGCCCGCCGCGAGTGCGTGAACTTGCCGAGGCGCTCGCCCTCGAACCGGAGCCGATGCAGCGCTTTCTCGCCCGCGCCGAGCGCTTCGGCCGGGTCGCGCAAGTCGCCGACAACCGCTTTTTTCTGCCCGAGACGCTGATCGAACTGGCGCAGATCGCGCAGGCGCTCGCCGCCGACGGGCCCGACGGCAGCTTTGCCGCCGCGAGCTACAAGGACCGCTCGGGCTTGGGGCGCAATCTGACGATCCAACTTCTCGAATACTTTGATAGGATGGGCCTCACCCGCCGCACCGGCGACGTGCGGGTCGTATTGCGCAGCGGCGGCGAGGTGTTCGGCTGAGGGAAAAGGGGAAGAGTATCGTCCCCGGTGGGGCGCGCGGACTTCAAATCCGTCGGAGGGCGCGAAGGCGTCCTCGGTAGGTTCGACTCCTGCCTCTTCCGCCTTCCCCTTGTTCGCTCGTATTCACCACAGTCTTGAACGCTCCTATCGCCTCGCGCACGCCTACGAGGAAGCGACGGATCGGCGGAAACGGCGGTCGGCACTGTGAGAGCGAACCCCGTCACCCCGACGGAGGCTGGGGTCCACGGTCCCGCGGCATCGGCGGCGCCTCTCGAATCAATTCCGAGCGGCTGAGACGTGGGTCCCGGCCTTCGCTGGGACGACAGGCAGCAGCTCTCAGAACGTCGCGCCGGAGTTGAGCCAGGCTTCGAGGATCTCCTCGCCCGTCGCGAACCACACGCCCTGGTGCGCGCGGATGTAGGAGAGCGCCCGGTCGAGCCCGCCGATGCGGTGCGGCACGCCGATCAGATAGGGGTGCAGGCAGATCGCCATGACGCGCCCTGATTTCTCGCCCTCGGCATAGAGCGTGTCGAACTGCCGGCGGATCGCCAGGTCGAAATCGTCGACGCTGCCGTTTCTGTAGTAGATGAACGGCGCGTCGTTGATCTCGTAGGAATAGGGGATCGAGACGAGCTGCTTCTCGCCCACCTCCATGAAATAGGGCTGGTCGTCGTTGACCCAGTCGGCGACGTAGCGGATGCCTTCCTCGACGAGATAGTCGAGCGTGTGCCAGCTCTCCGCGAGGCCCGAGCCGAGCCAGCCGGACGGCTTCTTCCCGGTCATCTCGGCGATGCGGGCGAGCGTGCGGGTGATGACCGCCCGCTCCTCCTGCGGCCCGAGTTCGGAGAGCCACACCGCATTCGTCTCGTTATGGCCGAGAAATTCCCAGCCCAATTGCATCGCCGCCCGCACGATCTGCGGATGCCGGTCGCAGATGTCGCTGTTGAGGTTGACGCTGGCGCGGATGCCGTGCCGTTGCAGCACCTCCATGATGCGCCACACCCCGACCCGGTTGCCGTAGTCGCGCTGCGCCCAGGCCCGCACCGACGGCGCTGCGCCCGGCGGGGCGCCGGGATAGGGCGAGATCGGTTTGCTCAGCGGGAAGAATTCGATGTTGGGCAGGACCCAGACCGCGACCCGCGCGCCGCCCGGCCATTGCAGCCTCGGCCGCTCGTTGATCGGGACATAGGGAAAGGGGCCGTAATCGCGCGCTTGCATCGGTGCCTCCTCGGTTGATGTCATTGCGAGCGGAGCGAAGCAATCCCGACGGGATTGCCGCGGCGCTTCGCGCCTCGCAATGACGGCCGCAAACGGCTTGTTCTTTCACGCGACGTCGCGCTGCAGCTTCGGGTCGTAATTGGCGTCGTACCAATATTCCTGCCACTGCGCATAGGTGATCGGCTCCCAGCGCGGCGGGTTGCCCGGCCCGGTGCAGCTCGGCAGGCACTCGATGCGCTGGTCGAAGCGCGGCCCCAGAAAGAACGGGATCGCGTAGCGGTCGCGCCCCTTCGGCGGCAGCGCGCGGTGCGGCGTCGATTTGAGGCAGCCGTTGCTCCAGCGCTTCAGCATGTCGCCGGAATTGACCGCGAACGAGCCCGGCACATAAGGCACGTCGAGCCAATCGCCGGCGGGCGCACGCACCTGCAGCCCCGGCACCTCGGTCTGCGCGAGAAAGGTCATGAAGTTGCTGTCGGTGTGCGGCGCGATGCCGAACTGGTTCGCTTCCGCCGCGACCGGCGGATAGTGGGACATGCGGAACGTGAACTGGCTGTCCGTGAAGGCCTCGTCGAACCAATCGGGCGCGAGATCGAGCGCCGCCGCCACCACCTGCAGAAAGCGTCGCGCGAAGCGATCCATCACCTCGACATATTCGAGAACATGCGCGCGAAAGCCCGGCAGATCGCTCTCCCGCGGCCACTGGTTGGGGCCGACGAAGCGGCGGCCGGAGCGGGCGAGCGGGTCGTCGGCGGCGCGCTCGCGCTTGATGAAGAAGGCCTCGTTGAGGTCGCCCTTGTCGTTGTCGTTGATGTCCGAGGTGCGCACCGCGTAGCGGCCCATCACCATGTAGCCGTTGATGTGCTCGTTGAGCTTGAGGGCGAGCTTCTTCGCCATCGGCAACAGATGGAACCGGCGCGCCTCGGCGAAGGTGCGCTCGATCAGCGCCGCCGGCACGCCGTGCCCGGTCAGCACGAAAAAGCCGACCGTCGTCAACGCCGCGCGCACCTGCCGCGCCGCCGCCGCGAGCGCGTCGTCGCGGCCGGCGAGGCAATCGGCGACATCGATGACGGGAATGCGCTCGGTCATGCTCGGCTTCCCTCGGAGGCCCTGGCGCGCAAACGATAGCAGCATGGCGCGCGCATGGGAGCAATTTTGGGGGAACTGCCTCGAATTGCCCGGCCCTTCTCGACAAAGGTGCGGGGATATCCTACCTCGACAGGGCTTAAAACGATCGGAATGAGACAAGCCGGTCGCCCGTTTTCGAGCCGATGTTCGGGGGAGCGGGCCGCCGAGGTTTCATCGGTCGCGTTCCGTTAAAACGGAGTAAGGCAGATGACTGTCGCTAACCTTTTCGCACGTTCAGGACGCGTCCTCGCCCTTACGACCGCAATCCTCGGCGCCGCCGCGTTGACGGCGCCGCGGCCGGCGCATGCGATCGGGGCAGGCGCGGCAGCCGGCATCGGGCTCGGCGCGTTCGCGCTCGGCACCGCGCTGGGGGCGGGGGCGGCGTACCCGTACGGCTACGGGTACTACCCCTATTACTATTATCCGCCGCCGGCCGCGTATTACCCGCCGGCGCCGTATTACGGCCCGCCGCAGCGCTGCTGGGATCCGTATTACGGCCGCTGGTACCGCTGCTGAGCCGGGTTTCCGCTGAAAGCCTTGCCGCGCGAGCGGCAGGCGAGGCTGTCGCCGCGCCGGCCTCATCCTGTATGATGAGGCCGGCGCTTCGATAAGGCGCAGCCGAGGAGCAGAAACCATGGCCGTCGAAATCCAGCATGTGCACCTGAAGACCCACGACCCGAAGGCGACCTCGCAGTTCTACATCGACAATTTCGGCGCAACGCCGATCGCCGAGATCCCCGGGCGCGGCTATCGCGTGCGCCTCGGCGGACTGCAGCTCAACATCACGACGCTGATCTCGACGCAAAATCACGAGCAGCATTACGGCATTGAGCACATCGCCGTCGAGACCGACGACTATCCCGGCACGCTTGCCCGGCTGCGCGGCAACGGCGTGCGCATTCTCGAAGAGCTGCCGCCGAACAACGGCCGCCGCGTATGCTTTCTCGAAGCGCCCGACGGCGCCCAGATGGAAGTGATCGAGAAAGTGTGAGCGCGTCCGCGCGCATGGCACTCAAGGACAGGATCGCGCTCGGCGTCTCGCTGCCGCATCGCTCGCCCGACCCGATCGCGCCCAGCGCCGTCGATGCCGCGGCGCGGCTCGCGGAAGCGCTCGGCTTTGCCGATCTGTGGGTCACCGAGAACACGCTCGACCACGTGTTTTCCTTCGATCCGGTGGCGCTATTGAGCCGCGCCGCCGCGGTGACGCGGCATATCCGCCTCGGCGTCTCGGTCGTGGTGCTGCCGGTGCACCACCCGCTGCACATCGCGCATCAATACGCCACCCTCGACTATCTGAGCGACGGCCGGGCGATCCTCGGGCTGGGGCTCGGCCGCGACTATCATTATGCGGCCTTTCAGGTGCCGACCGAGGCGCGGGTGCGCCGCTTCCGCGAGAGCCTCGCGCTGATCCGGGAATTGTGGCGCGACGGCGAGGCGCACTACCGGGGCCGGATCTATACGGTCGAGGGCTTCGGCAACGGGTTGCGGCCCGTGCAGCAGCCGCATCCGCCGATCTGGCTCGGCGTCGGCCACCCGGACGCGATCACCCGCGCCGCGGCGCTCGCCGACGGCTGGATGGGCTCGGGCGGCTCCAGCATCGCCGAGTTCGGCCGCTCGGTGCCGCTGCTCAAGAGCGCGCTCGAGAAGGCGGGGCGCGACCCGGATGCCTTTCCGATCTCGAAGCGCGTGTTTCTCGCGATCGACGAGCGGCCGGACGTGGCGCGCGCCGAGCTCGCCCGCTGGTTCACGACCGTCTACCGCAACCCGCCCGGAATCGATGCCTCGGGCATCCACGGCACCCCCGAGATCATGCGCGAGCGCCTCGAGGAATTGGCTGCGATGGGGGCGAACCATCTGCTCCTCAACCCGGTCTCGCGCTATGCCGAGCAGATCGCGGCCTGCGCCGAGGTCGCCGGGCTCGGTTGAGCGCACGCTCTTCCTTCCCTCTCCCGCATGCGGGAGAGGGTCAGGGTGGGGGCTCGTCGACGAGGCGGGGTTCGAGCGCGAGATCGAACGGGTGCGGGCCGCCGCCAGTGGTCCTCTCGAGGGCGTCTTCGGCCCCAACTCGATGCTGTGGCGGGTCGACCGCGAGGCGGCGGTGTTCCTCGGCGCCGGCCGCGCCCTGCTGTTGCAGCTCGCACACCCCTTTGTGGCGGCAGCGGTCGCCGAGCATTCGCCGGTGCTCGAGGATCCGGTGGGGCGTTTTCACCGCACCTTCGGCACCGTCTTCACCCTCGTCTTCGGCGCCCTCGACGACGCACTGTTCGCGGCACGGCGGCTGCATCGCCGGCATGCCGGCATCGAGGGACCTTCCTATCGCGCGAACGACGTGGCGGCGCTCTTATGGGTGCATGCGACGCTGACGGATTCGGCGCTCGTTGCCTACGATCTCGTGCTGCCGCCGCTGTCTGCGGCAGAGCGCGAGGCCTATTACGCCGACACCAGGCTGTTCGCGGGGCTGTTCGGCATCCCGGAAGCGGCGGTGCCGGCGAACTGGGCCGAATTCCGCAACTATATGGAGGCCGTCGAGCACTCGGGCGGTCTCGCCGTCGGCCGCGAGGCGCGCGCCGTCGCCGAGGCGATCCTCTTCGGCACGCGTTGGCGACTGCGGGTGCCGGGTTGGTATCGGGCACTCTCGGCCGGGCTTTTGCCGGAAAAGCTGCGAGCGGATTTCGGACTGCCTTACGGCGAGGCCGAGCGGCGCAAGGCAGAGCGCGCGCTTGCCGTCATTCGCCGGGCTTATACGCGATTGCCGCCGGGCTTGCGGCATGTCGGGCCTTATCAGGAGGCGGCCGCCCGGCTCGCCGGACGCGAGCCCGGAGCGCGGCTCTTGCTGCTCAACCGATTGTGGATCGGCGCGGGTCGGATGCTGCGGGCAGGGTAAAGTCGAAGACCGTGCCGCCGCCGGGGCGGGGCGCCGCCGTGAGGCGGCCGCCATGCGCCTCGACGATCGAGCGGCAGATCGACAGCCCGACCCCCATCCCCTGCGCCTTTGTCGTGACGAAAGGCTGGAAGAGGCGCTCGGCGATCTCGGGGGCGATGCCGGGGCCGGTATCGGCGATGGCGACGGCGATCGCGCCGGCATCGTCGACGTCGGCGGCGATCGACAGCTCGCGCCGTTCGCAGCCCTCCATCGCCTCGATCGCGTTGCGCAGCAGGTTGACGACCACCTGCTGGATCTGGACTTTGTCGCACAGTGCCGCCGGCAATTCCGCCGCCACGCTGAGCCGCACCTCGACAGCGCGCTCGCGCGCGCCGATCAGGGCGAGGGCGCTCGCCTCCTCGATCAGCTTCGCGACATTCTCGGCCTGCCGGTCGCTCTCGCCCTTGCGCATGAAGTCGCGCAGCCGGCGCAGGATTTCGCTTGCGCGGGTGATCTGGCCGAGGGCGCTCGCCGCGACCTCGCGGGCCCGCCCCACATTTGGGCTCTCCGCCGCGAGCAGCCGCGACACCGCCTGCAGATAGTTCGTGACCGCTGTCAGCGGCTGGTTCACCTCGTGCGCCAGAGCGGAAACCATCTGGCCCATCTCGGTCAGGCGCGAGACATGCGACAGTTCGGATTGCACTTCCTGCAGCCGCCGCTCGGTACGCTGCCGCTCGGTCAGGTCGCGCACAAAGCCGGTAAAGAGGCGATGCCGCCCCTCGACCTCGCCGACCGCGAGCTCGATCGGAAAGGTGGTGCCGTCCTTGCGCCGGCCGGTGACGACGCGCCCCACGCCGATGATCCGCCGTTCGCCGGTTTCGAGATAGCGGGCGAGGTAGGAATCGTGGTTCTCGCGATAGGGCGACGGCATCAGCATGCTGACGTTGCGGCCGACGACCTCGTCCTCGGCATAGCCAAACATGCGCGCCGCGGTCGCGCTGAAGGAGCGGACGGTGCCGCGTTCGTCGATGACGATCATGCCGTCCGGAACGGTGTCGAGGATCGAGCGCAGCTGCGCTTCGCGCTCGACGAGAGCGGCCAATAGGTCCTCCGCCATCTGACTGATCTATCCGGACGGCTGATTCAGATCAAGGCGGTGTGCTGCCGCAGCGCCGAGGATCGTGCGCTCGAAGATGGGCCGCGAGGCATGATCCTTATCGTCGATAGCGATGCCGCCACCCGCGATTCGCTGCACCTGCTGCTCGAATGCGAGGGCTTCACCGTGCGCGAATTCGATACCGTCCGCCGGTTTCTCGACGACGCCCGCCCGGCCCCCGGCGATTGCCTGATCGTCGATGAACGGGGCACCGGAATGTCGGCGGCCGAGCTCGGCGAGGCGTTGCGGCAGCGCGGCGCCGGCATCGCCGCAATCCTCGTCACCGGCCATGCGAACCCGGCGCAACGGGAGCGCGCGCGGGCCGCGGGCTATGCCGCCGTCCTCGAAAAGCCCTACACGGTCGGCGAGATGCTCGACGTCCTCCGACTGGCGACGCGGCCTTAACCCGCCATTGCGCCGCACCCGCCGCTCGCCTATTCGAGTGCGGGCGAGAGGGGGAGGACGGTCGGATGCGCGGCGGGCTCGAAGGCGTCGTCGTCGCCGAAACGGTGATGAGCCATGCCGACGGCGAGAGGGGCGAATTATGGATCCGCGGCCACACCCTGCCGGAGCTGGTCGCGCAGCACGGCTATGAGGGGACGGTCGCGATCCTGTGGCAGGGCTTCGCCGGCGACGGGCTGACGCGGGAGAGCATCGCCCGCGATCTTGGCGCGGCCCGCGGCCTCGCGTTCTCCCGCCTCGGCGACTGGCTCGATATGGGCGGGAAGCGCCCGATCGGCCAGGCGCTGCGGCTCTGCCTCGCCGCGCTGCCGGAGGATGCCGAGCCCGCGGCGATCCTCGGCGCCTTTCCAGTCGCGATCGCGGCCTGGCTGCGGCGGGCGCGCGGAGAGCCGCCCGTCGTCCCCGACCCCGCTCTCGGCACGGCGGCCGATCTGTTGCGCATGATCGCCGGCATGCCGGCCGATCCGCGTCGGGCCGAGGCGCTCGACGCCTATTTCACGACGATCATCGAAAACGGCCTCAATGCCTCCTCCTTTACCGCGCGCGTCGTCGCCTCGACGCACGCCTCGCTCGTTGCGGCCGTGCTCGGCGCCTATTGCGCCTTTACCGGCCCGCTGCACGGCGGCGCCCCGGGGCCGACGCTCGACATGCTCGACGAGATCGAGAGGACGCCCGACCGGGACGCCTGGTTCGAGCAAAAGCTCGCGGCCGGCGAGCGCCTGATGGGGTTCGGGCACCGCGTCTTCGTGGCCGGCGACCCGCGGGGCGAAGCGCTCGCGGCGGCGCTGAAACGCCTCGGCCGGGAAGACCGTCTCGCCTTTGCGGCAGAGGTGGAAGCGCGCGCCGCGGCGGCTTTTGCGCGGCTGCGGCCGGGCCGCGAGCTAAAGCCCAATGTCGAGATCCACGCGGCATTGCTGCTCGATGCTGTCGGGCTGCCGAGAGAGACCTTCACGCCGGTCTTCGCGCTCGCCCGCGCGGCGGGCTGGCTCGGCCATGCGATGGAGCAGCGCAAGACCGCCCGCTACATCCGCCCCGCTTCGGTCTATGTCGGGCCGCCGCCCCCACCCTGACCCTCCCCCGCTCGCGGGGGAGGGAATGGGAAGGCTCTATTCCGCGGCTGCGGCTCGGGGCAGGCGCTGGCGGCGCAGTTCGGCGACCCGCTCGCGGGTGTAGAGTTCGGTCCAGTTGGCGAGCGAGAAATCGCTGACCTTGCGCGGCTCGTATTGGCGCTCGGGGATGCGGATTTCGCGACCGGCGAGATATACCGCGCGGATCGCGTAGGCGTTCTGCAGCAGAGCGATGTCGGCGAGCGGCGAGCCGTCGAGCGCGACGAAATCGGCCATGCGCCCTTTTTCGAGCACGCCGAGCCGGTCGCCCTTCGTCATGAAGCGCGCATTCTCCTCGGTCGCCGCGCGCAGGGCCGCGGCCGGGGTGAAGCCGAGATCCGCGACGAACAGCTCGAGTTCGCGCGCGTTCCACTCGCCGTAGGGCGTCACCGCAAAGCCGGTGTCGGTGCCGGTCAACAGCCGGACGCCGGCGGCGCGCGCTTTCTTCCAATTGGCGACGCCGATGCGGTATTCCCGCTCGACGAAATCCGGCCGGCGCTTTTGATAGGCCGGCTCGAAGGGTTGCGTGAAGTCGATGACGTTCCTCGGCTGGGTCATTGTCGGGCAGACGGCACAGCCGTTTTTCAGCATCGCCTTGATGCACTCGCCGTCGAGATGGTTGGCATGGAAGATCAGGTCGATGCCGGCCCGCGCCGCGTAAAGCGTCGCCTCGCGGCCGCGGGCGTGCGCCACCGCCTTCTTGCCCTGGCGATGGATCTCGCGGGTGATGATGTCGGTCTCCTCCTGCGTGAAGGCGGCGACCAGCGTGCCGTCGTCGCGCCGGGCGATGCCGTCGAGCGCGATCTTGACGCAATCGACGCCGTTCTTGGCCTGACGGCGGACCTCTTGCACCGCCTCGCCGGCATTGGCGACGAGCTTGCCGATCGAGGTATCGGGCGCGCCGATCCAGGTCGGATACCAGTCGGTCAGCCCCTGATGCGTCGTCAGATACGGCCCCGCCGCCATGATCCGCGGGCCGTCGAAAAGACCCGCCTCGATGGCGTCGCGGACGGCCAGGCTCACCTGCCCGGAATCACCCGGCGAGCACAGCGCCGTGAAGCCGGCGGCGAGCATCTTCTGCGCGAAGAAGAGCCCGCGCAGGGCGCGGAATTCGAGGGGCGCGTAGAGGTCGATGTCCTCTTCGGTCTTGGCGTTGCCGTAAGCGAGGTGCGTGTGCACGTCGATGAGGCCGGGCATCACGAACGATTGCGAATAGTCGAGCGCCCGGTCCTGCCGGCCGCGGCGCGGCGCGGCGGCGGCGGCACCGGCGTATTCGATCGCGCCATCCTCGCCGAAGACGAGGACGCCGCCCTCTTCCGCCTCGTCCTCCTGTCCGGTGAACAGCTGACCGCAGCGGACAAAGGTCTTCATCGCCTCGCCTCCCTCGGAACGCAACGGGCGCAATCCTAGCATCGCGCCGGGTGGCGCACTATGCGATCGTGGTAAGCTTCTCGTACCGACCGCGCGAAAGGCGACGAATGCAGCTGCAACTCTCGACCTGGCCCGAGATCGAAGACTATCTGCGCACGAAGAGCGGCATCATCCTGCCGATCGGCTCGACCGAGCAGCACGGGCCGACGGGGCTGATCGGCACCGATGCGATCTGCGCCGAGACGATCGCCCGCGGCGTCGGCGATGAGACGGGCGCCCTCGTCGCACCGACGATCGCGGTCGGCATGGCGCAGCATCATTTGGCTTTTCCGGGCTCGATCACCTTGCGCCCGCAGACGCTGATCGGCGTGCTCTGCGACACGGTGCTGTCGCTGGCGCGGCACGGCTTCACACGGTTCTATTTTCTGAACGGGCACGGCGGCAACATCGCGACCGTCAGCACGGCCTTTTCCGAAATCTACGCGGCGCGCAGCCTCGGCACGGAGCGCGCCGCCGTCAAATGCCGCCTGCGCAACTGGTGGCAGGGCGAGCGGGTGCACGCGCTCGCGAAGGAGCTTTACGGCGAGGCCGAGGGTAGCCATGCGACGCCGAGCGAGGTCGCGGTGACGCAATTCGCCTACCCCGCAGCGATCAAAAGGGCGCCGCTCGACCCGCCGGTCGCGGCCAAGGGCGGCTTCACCGACGCCGAAGACTACCGCCGCAACTTCCCCGACGGGCGGATCGGCTCGAACCCGGCGCTGGCGAGCCCAGAAGCCGGCAAGCGCCTCTACGACGCGGCCGTCGCCGCGGTCGCCGAGGACTACGCGAAATGGGTTGCGCAATAACCCCCACGACATAGCCGACATGCGCATTTTCGCGTGAAGATGGTATGGTTCGGACATGCGCCGCCGCATCGAGATCCCGCCGCACGAACTGATGCTGGTGTTGTGCGCCGCCGGGCTGCTCGGCCTCGTCTACGCCGAGGGCTGGATCTGGCCGCTGAAGATGGCGGCGGTGATGATACCGGTCTCGCTGCTGGTCGGCTGACCAACCCCTTCACGGTAATGTGACGGTTAGCATCGGCATGGCTGCCATGCCGACGAGCCGGATGATAGGGCAGCGCTCCTGCCCATATTACGAACTGTCGTCGAACCTTCACAAAAACTCGAGGTGCAGAGCATGGCCGTCGGTCATGAATTCGATCGCGCGTCGCTGAGTAACGAGCGCGCCCTGCCGAGCTGGCGCGTCGTCCTGTCGGCCTGGCTTGTTGTCGGGTTTCTTGTCGTTTTGGCGGCCGGCATTCAGGCTGCGGCGGCGCACTTCACGATTTCCCCGAATACTGCCGGGTCGGCGCAGTTGGTTATTCCGCGCCACGATCCGCGCTGCGAGATGGGCGCGCCCGCGGCCGCTACCGAGTGCTCCGGGATCGATCCGGCGCTGGTGATGCGCTATTCGCAGTTTTAGAGGGGCCGAGCCGCCGCCGCCACGCCTCGACGGTGGCCAGCTCGACTTGCACCACGGCGGCCGGGACCGTGATCGTCTTTTGCCTTCCGCCCTCGGCGCCAAAGGTGACCGCAAGGCCGCCACGGCTCTTTTGCAACAGCGCGTCGGAGAGGCTCGCGGCGACATCTTCGCTATAGGAGCAGGCCGGGTCGCAGGCGATCTTGTGGCTGCCGATCGCCGCGACCGGCAGCGGATCGCCTTCTGCGTCGCGTGCGCTGGTCCAATGCCGCCGCGGGCCGACGTGGCTTTCCGAGACATACAGCTGGTGCGTGACTGCTCCCGTCTGCCTGTCGAGCCAACTGCGCAGCGCGAAGTAATTGGTGTCAGGGACGCCGAGAAACGGCTTGGCGAAGAGTATCTTCGGGCCGATGAATTCGATGTAGCGCTGCGACACGTCCTCGCGCACGACGACCGCCGGGTGCCCCGGCGCACCCGCGACCGGTGGCGGCCGGTTTTGCGTGCAGGCCGAAAGCGCGAGCCCAAGGAGGGCCGCGGCGAGCCCCTGCGGGCGCATGCTCATTGCGTCCGGTCGAGGATCGCGCGGTTGTCTTCGCCGAGCCGCGGGGCGAGCTTTTTGAGCGGCGGCCGCGCGCCGTCGAAAGAAAGCGGCAGCCCGATCAGCGACGGGCCGCCGCCGGCCAGTTGCTGGATCATGCCGAGCGCCGCGGTCTGCGGGTCGGCGACGACCTGATCGACGCTCTGGATGCGCCCGTTCGGGATGCCGGCCGCCTCCAATCGCTCTTCCCACACCGCGACCGGCTCGGTGGCGAAGATGTCGTCGAGAATCGCGATCAGCGCGGCGCGGTTGCCGACCCGGTCGGCATTGCTGCGGAAGCGCGCATCGTCGGCCAGCCCCGGCCGGCCGATGGCGGCGGCGAGCCGGCGGAACAGATTGTCGTTGCCCGCCGCCACCATGATGTGCCCGTCGGCGGCGGCGAAGGCCTGGTAGGGGACGATCTGCTCGATCCCGGAGCCGAAGCGCTTCGGGATTTCGCCATTCGCCAGATAGGTCGTGATCGGCAACGTCATCCAGGCGAGCGTCGTCTCGAAGAGCGAGGCGTCAACGACGCCGCCGCGGCCGGTGCGGTCGCGCTCGCGCAACGCCGCGAGGATGCCGATCGCCGCCCACAAGCCCGTCGCGATGTCGATGATCGAGACGCCGACCCTGACGGGCGGCCTGCCCTCTTCGCCGAGCAGGCTCATCAACCCGCCATAGGCCTGCATCATCGGGTCGTAGCCCGGCCGGTCGCGCAACGGCCCCGTCGCCCCGAAAGCGCCGATGCTGCAATAGACGAGCGCCGGTTTCTCGGCGAGCAGCGCCTCGGCGGCAAGCCCGAAACGGTCGAGCGCGCCGAATTTGAGATTGCTCACGAGCACGTCGGCGCGCTCCAGCACGAGCCGCTTCAGCGATTGCGCCTCGCCGGGGTTCGCGAGGTCGATCGTGATGCCGCGCTTGCCGCGGTTGAAGGCGTGAAAGCAGGTAGCCGTCCCTTCCGAGAAGGGCGGACCCCAGCCGCGCGCGGCGTCGCCGCCTTTCGGGTTCTCGACCTTGACGACCTCGGCCCCCAATTCGGCGAGGATCATTCCGGCAACGGGCGCGGCGACGCTGTGGCCGATTTCGACGACGCAGAGCCCCTTGAGCGGGGTGGTGCTGGACATGCTTTCCTCGACCCTCCCTTGCGTCGTCCGGCGAAGGCCGGGGTCCACCCCGCAACGATCCGACGTGCGGATGAGTGGGTCCCGGCCTTCGCGGCGACGACGATAGCCTCAGGACGGCGGCTTCAAGAGAATGTCGCTGCCCGAAACCTGCAGCTCGTAGGTTTTTACATTCTCCTCGACCGGCGCGCACAGCGCCTTGCCGGTGCGCACGTCGAAACGGCCGGCATGCAGCGGGCACTCGATCTCATGCCCTTCGAGCCAGCCCTCGTGCAACTGCGCGTATTCATGGGTGCAGACATTGTCGGTGGCGAAGAAGCCGCCGCCCTCGACATGGAAGATCGCGATCTCGCGATCGCCGACCTTGACCGCGATCCCCTGCCCCGCCGGCACGTCGCCGGCCGCGGCGACCCGCACCCAGCCTTGTTGTTCCGCCATATCCCAGTCCCCTACCAGCGCGTCACGACGGCGGCGAGATCGGTCTCGCGCGGCTTCCCCGCCATCGCCACCGAGCCGAGGTACATGATCCCGACCACCCGGTCGTCGGGCCCCAGCCCCATCGCGCGCTTCGCCTCTTCATCATAGGCGACGGCGCCGGTGCGCCAGAAGCCGCCGAGCCCCATGCCGTGCGCCGCCAGCAGCAGGTTCTGCGCCGCCGCGCCGGCGGCGACGATCTGCTCGACCTCGGGCACGTTCGGGTTCTTCTTGATGGTCGCGGCGACGACGACGATGGTCGGCGAGCGCAACGCCTTGCGCCGCTCGGCATCGAGCCGGCCCTCAGGCGATTCGGGCTCGCGGCGCTTCAGCGACTGCGCCATCACTTCGCCCAGCCGGCCGCGCGCCTCGCCCTCGACGACGATGAAGCGCCACGGCTTCATGCGGCCGTGATCGGGGGCGGCGGCCGCCGCTTCGAGGATCTTGTCGAGTTGCGCCGGCGTCGGGCCGGGCTCGGCAAGCTGCGCCGGCGACACCCGCCCGACCAATGTCTCGATCGTGTCCATTCAGGTTCCTCCTGTTTGCGGAGCCGATCCTATACGGCCCGCCGCGCCGGGCGCCAGCATTTGAGCGATGGCAGCATCTCGCGAAAGCGGGCAAGATCGCCGCGGCAATCCCCAACATAGCGAGGGTCGGCAGATGGCGGAAAGCGAGCTGTATCGCAAGGGCGCGGCGACGCGGCGGGAGCTGTTCGGCGAGGCGGCGGTGGAGCGGGTCGATCGCGAAGTCTACAGCGATCCGGTCATGCGGAAATTCATCGACGTCGCGACCGAGACCGTGTTCGGCGCGCTATGGACGCGGCCCGGGCTCGACACCAAGACCCGCACCCTCGTCTGCGTCGTCTCCGACGCCGCCACCGGCCGCGAGCCCGAACTCGCGTTGCATCTGCGCTTCGCCTTGCGCCAGGGCTGGACGGAAGAAGAACTGACCGAGGTGCTCTTGCATCTATCCGGCTATGTTGGGGTGCCGGTCATCCGCGAGCCGATGCTAGTCGCTTCCCGCGTCTTTGCCGAATACCGGGCAGAGAAGGGCTGAACCGGCCCCTCACCCCGACCCTCTCCCCGCAAGCGGGGAGAGGGATAACCGGTCAAACGGGCCGGGTACCTTTTGTCTGCGTGCGGTGCAAGAGGCGCCGGGTCGCGGGATCGAAGGCGTCGCGGCGGTGCATGACGCAGCGATTGTCCCAGATGATGAGGTCGCCGACGCGCCAGTCCTGCCGCCAAGTGAATTGTTCCTGCATCGCGTGCGCCCAGAGGCGATCGAGCAGCGCTCCGCTCTCGGCGACCGGCAGGCCGACGATATAGGCGTTGATGCGCCGGCCGAGGAAGAGCGCCTTGCGGCCGGTCTCGGGATGTATGCGCACCAGCGGATGCCGGGCGCCCGGCACTTTGCTCACGTCGGTTACGTTCTCGAAGCCTTTGCGCGGCTCGCCAGCGCTCGAATGCGTGACGGCGTGCACCGCCTCGCGCCCCCTGATGCGCTCCTTCAAATCCTCGGGCAACGTCTCGTAGGCGCTGTACATGTTGAGGAAATAGGTGGCGCCGCCTTCGGGCGGGATCTCGATGGCGCGCAGAAAGCTCCCCGCGGGCGGGATTTCCACGAAGGAGCTGTCGGTGTGCCAGAAGGCTTCGCCGTGCCCCAATCCGCCGATCGGCTTGCCGCGTTCGAGGATGTTCGAGATGACCGCGATCTCGGGCCGGGTCTTGCCCCGGCTGTCGATCTCGGATTTGACGCCGTACTCCTTCTCGACGAGCCCATAGGCCGAATATTCGAGCTCGCCGAAATTGCGCGTGAAGGCCATGTGCTCCTCGTCGCCCATCGGCTGGCCGCGCAGGCGCAGGACGAGGTTGGCGAGCCAGGCGGCGCGGATCGCGTCGCGGTCGGCAGGCGACAATGGCCGGCGAATATCGACACCGCCGATATCGGCGCCGAGCCCGGCGGCAAACGGGGAAACGGCGATCGCCATTGCCGCTATTCCGCCGCCGCGCGGGCGACCGGCGCGAATTCCTTGATCGTCACCCGCCAGTGGATGCGGTCCTCCTCGGGCGGGTAGTCGCCGGCGGCCTTGTGGTAGGAGCAGCGGTTGTCCCAGATGACGATGTCGCCCTTACGCCATTGATGGCGGTATTGCCCCTCGGGCTGGACCATGTAGCCGGCGAGTTCCTCGAGCAGCGCGTCGCTTTCCGCCGGCTCCAGCCCCTCGACCCCGAGGATCTTGCCGGGGTCGAAATAAAGCGATTTGCGCCCCGTTTCGGGATGCGTGCGCAGGACCGGGTGGCGGACCGGCATCCAGTCGCGGTCCTCTTCGTTCAACAGCTCGGTCGCCTTGCGCCGCCCGCCATAGGTGAAGAGGCCGAGGCGCCCCTCGAGCCGGTCCTTGATCCGCTGCGGCAGCGCATCATAGGCGGCGTAGCCGTTGGCGAAGAGCGTATCGCCGCCGCGGCTCGGCACGGCCAGCGCATAGAGCTGGGTCGCCTTGAAGGGTTCGGAATCGTAGGCGCCGTCGGTGTGGAAGCCGGCGGCGCCGCGCCGGTAGATCGCCTCGTTGAGCTTGCCCGCGGCGTCGAACTTGTTGACGCCCATCACCGTCAGCTCGGGATGGGTCTCGTGCCGCGTCATCTTCGAGGGGTGCGGCGAGAGCCGCCCGAAACGCCGGCTGTAGGCGAGGAAATCCTCGATTTCGAGCTCCTGCCCGGGGATGACGAGGACGTTGTAGTCGAGCCAGGCGCGGTAGATCGGGCGAAAGCTGTCGTCGTCGAGCTGCTTCACGTCGACGCCCAGGATCTCGGCGCCGATCTGCGGCCCCATGCGGCGGACCTCGATCATCGGCCTTCCCTCCGGTATTTGCCGTCGCGATCGTGAGGCGCTTTGCCGCGCCCTGTCAACGCGCGTTGCGGCATTCCTCGCATCGCGGTTTCGTGTGGGCAGGCTGGCCCGCGTCCTTCGAGGCCTCGCTGCGCGAGTCACCTCACGATGACGATTGTTTTTCAAAGCCATCAAAGACACGTCATGCTGAGGAGCCGCCGAAAGGCGGCGTCTCGAAGCACGCAATACGCCGACGCCTATTCGATCTGCCGGCGGGCGGCCGTCACCTGCTCGCGCAGCGAATTGAAGAGGCGCGCTTCCGGCGCCGGGGCGACGTTGCAATAGCCCACCCCGAGCGCCTTCAGCTCGGCGGCGTTGCGCGGAAAGGCGGCGTGGTTGAGCGGCAGCGCGAGGCGCGCCCGGCCGCCGCGCTCGACCGCGCGGCGCACCCGCTCGATCGTTTCGACGAGGCGCGGATGGTCGGGCTGGCCGCTCACCCCCAAGGCGCGCGACATGTCCGACGGGCCGACCGCGATGATATCGAGCCCGGGCGTCGCGGCGATCGCGTCGATCGCCTCGACCCCGGCCATGTCCTCGATCATCACCGCGAGCGTGATCTCGCGGTTCGAGCGCGCCATGTGCTCGGCGACGCCGATCTTGCCGAAATCGGCGGCGCGGCTGGCGCCGGCCATGCCGCGGTCGCCCTCGGGCGCATAGCGCACCGCCGCGACCGCCGCCCGCGCTTTCGCGGCGCTGTCGCAATGCGGCACCTGGATGCCCTGCACGCCCATGTCCAAGAGCCGCAGGATGAAGGCCGGGTCGAAGCCGGGGGTGCGCACGATCGGCGTGATGCCGACCCGTTCGGCCGCCATCACCATCATCTGCACGTCACGCAAGCTGAAACTCGTGTGCTCCATGTCGATGAAGGCGGCGTCGAACCCGGCATGCCCGATGATCTCGACGATCTGCGGATCGGCGATGCCGCCGCTGTAGGAGCCGAAGGCGAGGCCGCCTTCCTTGAGGATGCGCTTGACCCGGTTGTCTTGCATGCTGCCCTCCGAAAGCTGGCCCACGCGCCCGAGAATGGCGGCAAGCCCGGCCGGGCGCAACGCCTGCGTGACCGCGCACATGGGCGGACTGCCGCCCCTAGCCGTTTTTGTCGGCAGCGACGGAACAGGCACCGCCAGTGGCTGTTGGAAGGGCGGGAGGAAGCGTCGTCCCGAGGCCGCCTACAGTGTCATGGATGCTCTGAACCGCAATAATAACGAGAGAGGCAGCGATGCCCGCGCGTCGGCGGCGCAGCGCGAGCGGTCGGCCCGGGAGGTGCTCGATGCGCTGCCGGCGGCCGTCTATACGACAGACGCGGCCGGGCGGATCACCTATTGCAATCAGGCCGCCATCGACCTTGCCGGCCGCCGGCCGCGGCTCGGCGAGGATGAATGGTGCGTCACCTGGCGGCTCTACTGGCCCGACGGACGGCCGATGGCGCATGCCGAATGCCCGATGGCGGTGGCGCTGAAGGAGGACCGCCCGGTGCGCGGGATGGAGGCGATCCTCGAGCGGCCCGACGGCACGCGGGTCCCCTTCTCACCCTACCCGACGCCGCTGCATGACGCCTGCGGGCGGCTCATCGGCGCCGTCAACATGCTGATCGACATCAGCGATCGGCGAGCAGCGGAGAACTCGCGCGCGCGCCTCGCGGCGATCGTCGAATCCTCCGACGACGCGATCGTCGGCAAGGATCTCAACGGCATCGTCACGAGCTGGAACCGGGGCGCCGAGCGTATCTTCGGCTATACCGCCGAGGAGATGATCGGCCGCCCGATCGCGACCCTCTTCCCGCCGGAGCGGCTCAGCGAAGAAGACGATATCCTGGCGCGGCTGGGGCGCGGCGAGCGGGTCGAGCATTTCGAAACCATACGGCAAACCAAGGATGGGCAGGCGATCGACGTGTCGCTCACCATCTCGCCGGTCCGCGATTCGAGCGGCCGGATCATCGGTGCCTCCAAGATCGCCCGCGACATCACCGGGCGCAAACGCGCCCAGGCGGCGTTGCGCGACCTGAAGGACAATCTCGAGCGGCGCGTCGCCGAACGGACGCGCGAGCTTGCCGACGCAAACCGCCGCCTCCTTGCCGAAGCGGACGAGCGCGAGCGCGCCGAGGCAGCGCTGCGGCAGGCGCAAAAACTGGACGCGGTCGGCCAACTCGCCTCCGGCATCGCGCACGATTTCAACAACCTCCTGGCGGTGATCCTCGGCAATCTAGAGCTGATCGACATGCGCCTCGGCGACGAGCAGCTGCGCCGCCTCCTCGACGCGGCGGCGCGCGCAGCCCGGCGCGGCGCCAAGCTCAACGAGCAGATGCTCGCCTTCTCGCGCCGGCAGCGCCTGGCGCCGCGATCGGTCGATCTCAACCGGCTGATCGGCGGCATCGAGGAGCTGCTGGAACGCACGCTCGGCGGCAACATCGAGGTGGCGACGGCGCTCGCGGCCGAGCTGTGGCCGGCGCTGATCGACCCGCACCAGGTCGAGCTCGTGATCCTCAACCTCGCGATCAACGCGCGCGACGCGATGCCGCTCGGCGGCACGGTCCGGATCGGGACGCGCAACGTGCCGGCGAGCCGGCTCGATCCTTCGCTCGGGCTGCCGCCCGGCGACTATATCGAACTGTCGGTCGCCGATACCGGCGCCGGGATGAGCGAGGCGGTGCTGGCCCGCGCATGCGAGCCGTTCTTCACGACGAAAGAGGTCGGCAAGGGCAGCGGGCTCGGCCTCGCCCAGGTCTACGGCGTCGCGCAGCAATCGGGCGGCGGGCTCAACATCAGAAGCGCTGTGGGCACGGGCACCGCGGTCGAAGTGTACCTGCCGCGCAGCCTCGCCGATCCGCAGGCAAGCGGCGGCCCGTCCGAGCGGCGCCAGGCGCAGGCTATCGGCAGCGCGACGATCCTCGTCGTCGACGACCAGGACGACGTGCGCGAGGTCACCGCCGCCCAGCTCGAGGCGCTCGGCTACCGCATCGTGCAGGCAAGAGATGGCCGGACCGCGCTCGATCTCCTGGGCGGCGGCCGAACCGGGATCGACGCGCTCATTGCGGACTACGCGATGCCGGGCATGTCGGGGCTCGAGTTGGCGCGCGCCGCCCTCGCCCGCCGGCCCGAGCTGCCGGTCGTCATCGTCACCGGCTATGCCGATGCCGACAGCCTCGCCGGGCTGCTCGAAGGCGCGGCGCTGTTGAAGAAGCCATTTACCGTCGGCGAGCTTGGCGCGGCGGTCGAAGGCGCGCTGCGCGAGGCGCGGCCCGGCACGGGGAAAGTCGTGGCGTTGCGGCGCGGCGACGGCCGCGGGCCGCGCACGCGGCTATGACGCGGCAAGCTCGGAGAAATCCTCCTCCCAGAATTCGGCCGGCCCGCGCTCTCCCTTCCGGCGCCGCTCGCGCTCGAGCGCGCGCAGCTCGACGCGGCGGATCTTGCCGGAGATCGTCTTCGGCAGCTCGAAGAATTCGAGTCGGCGCACGCGCTTGGCCGGCGACACGCGCTCGCGCAGATGGCGGAAGATCGCCACCGCGCACTCGCGGCCCGGCTCATGCCCGGCGGCGAGCGCGACGAAGGCCTTCGGCACGAGCCCGCGCAGCGGATGCTCGGAGGGGACGACCGCCGCCTCGGCGACGGCCGCATGCTCGACGAGCGCGCTCTCCAATTCGAACGGGCTGATGCGGTAGCCCGAGGATTTGAAGACGTCGTCGGCGCGCCCGACATAGATGAAAGATCCGTCCGGGTTGCGCACCGCGACGTCGCCGGTGCGGTACCAGGCGCCCACGAGCGGCTGCAGCGTGCCGTCCTCGCGCTGGTAGCCCGGCATCAGGCCGAGCGGCGGCGGGTCGAGGGCGAGCGCAATCTCGCCCTCCTCGGCGGCTTCGGCATCGTCCTCGCCGAGCAGCGCCACCCGATAGCCGGGCAGCGCGCGGCCCATCGAGCCCGGCGTGATCGGCTGCCCCGGCGAATTGCCGATTTGCGAGGTCGTCTCGGTCTGGCCGTAGAAGTCGCGCACGGTCAGCCCCCAGGCGCGGCGCACCTGGTCGATGACCTCGGGATTGAGCGGCTCGCCGGCCGAAGTCGCCTCGCGCAACTTGACGGGCCAGGCCGTCAAATCGTGCTGCACCAGCATGCGCCACACGGTCGGCGCGCCGCAAAAGGTCGTGACGCCGCATCTGACGAGCGTGTCGAGCGCGTCCTTCGCCTCGAAACGCGGCTCGGTCATCGCGACGACCGTGGCGCCGGCGATCCACGGCGCGAAGAAGCTGCTGTAGGCGTGCTTCGCCCAGCCGGGCGAGGCGATGTTGAGGTGCACGTCGCCGGGCCTGAGCCCGAGGACGTACATCGTCGACAAGTGCCCGACGGGGTAGCTCTGATGGCTGTGCCGCACGAGCTTCGGCTTCGCCGTCGTGCCAGAGGTGAAATAAAGCAGCAGCGGGTCGGCGGCGCGTGTCTCGCCGGTCGGACGGAATTCCGCCGCGGCGCCTTGGGCGTCCGCGAAATCGTGCCACCCGGCGATCTTGCCGCCGACCGCGATGCGGGTGAACTCGCCCGGCACCTCGGCGATGCGCGGGGCGAGCGCGGCGGCCGCGATCACGTGGCGCACGCGGCCGCGCGTGAAGCGGTCGAGCAGCTCGTGGCCCGATAAGAGCGTCGTCGCCGGAATGATGACGGCGCCCAATTTCATGCAGCCGAGCATCGCCTCCCACAGCGCCCGATGGTTCGGCAGCAGCACCAGCACATGGTCGCCGCGCCGGACGCCGAGGGCGGCCAGATAATTGGCCGCCCGGTTCGAGCCAGCCTGCAATTCGCCGAAGCTCAGCTTCTCTTCGATGGCGCCGGCCAGCCACAGCGCCGTCTGCCCCTGCGGCAGCCGGTCGAAATGGTCGAGCCCCCAGTTGAAGCGGTCGAGGGCGGGCCAGCGAAATTCGGCGACTGCCCGCTCGTAGTCGTCGGCGTGCCGCAGCAACAGATCGCGGGCCGCAAGAAAGGCCACTTTGCCGTCGCTTGCCATAACTCCCTCCCCTGTCGCCGCGGTTTGCCGATATGTTTACGCTGGCCGCGCGCGAGAATCGAGCGGCCCCACCATGTGCGAGGTTGTGCCGATGAAGATCACCACCATCCGCTCCCAGATCGTGCTCTTGCCGGCCGACGAGCCGCTCGCCGACGCCGCCGAGAACCCGAGCGCGACGCGCCCGATCGTGACCGTGCGGATTGCGACCGACGACGGCGTCGAGGGGCTCGGCGTCACCTATTTCGGCGGCGCGCTGACGAAGACGCTGAAGAGCGCGGTCGACGAATTGGGCGCGCTCACGGTCGGCGAGGATCCGCTCGCGGTCGAAGGGGTGGCGGCGAAACTGCGCGCCGCGGCCGGCTCGGCGGGGCCGGGCGGCATCTTCAACCTCGCGATCTCGGCGATCGACACGGCGCTGTGGGACATCCGCGGCAAGGCGCTGGGGCTGCCGTTGTGGAAGCTTTTGGGCGGGGCGCGCGAGCGGGTGCCGACTTATGCCTCGGGGGCGCTGATGCGCGGGCTGCCGCTCGACCGCGTCGTCAAGGCGGCGGCGACATTGAAGGAGCGCGGCTGGCGCGAAATGAAGACGCAGCTGGCACTGCCCGGCGAGACGAGCCCCGCGATCGAGGTCGAACGGATGCGCCGGGTGCGCGAGGCGATCGGCCCCGAGATAAAATTGATGTGCGACATCAACCAGCGCTGGCGGCCGGAGCAGGCGATCGACATCGGCCGCCGCGTCGAGGACGAGGGCGTCGGCCTCTTCTGGCTCGAGGACGTGACGACGGCGGACGACTACGCCGGGCTCGCCCGCGTCACCGGGGCGCTCAGGACGCCCGTCGCGGGCGGCGAGTACGTCTGGGGCATCGTTCCGTTCCGGCACATGCTGGAGGCGCGTTCGGTCGATATCGCGATGATCGACCTGGTGCGGGTCGGCGGCATCACGCAATGGCTCAAGGTCGCGCACATGGCCGAAGCCTTCAACCTGCCGGTCGTCAGCCATCTCTTCCCGGAAGTGCACGTGCATCTGATCGGCGCCGTCCCGAACGGGCTCACCGTCGAATACATGCCGTGGCTGCGCCGGCTCTTCGAGGAGGTGCCGCAGCAACAACTGGGCGAGCTGGCGATGCCGCAAGCCCCCGGCCTCGGCCTCAAATTCGACGACGCCGCGATCGCCCGATTTGCGGCGTGAGGTTCTTTCTTCGATGAGCCATGTCAAATCATGTGGCGTTAACCACCGCCACCTGCTAACGCGCTTTGGACGAGCGAACGGGCGCGCCTAGCCGGATCGGACTGCCATATGGCTGAGTTTCATCCCAGGCAAATCATCGGAAAATGGCGCGAAGGCTATGCACTCGATGTTCACACGGTCAGTAGCATCCCGATCGGACATAATGAATTCGGGCACATGCAGTTTGAGACGACTCGTTCGGCCGTGGGCGAACTTCTGTTCCGGCTCAAAAACCGCGGCGATCGCAAGGTTGTCGATGAGCTTGCGGATACGGCTGTAACCTTCCTGCAGCAGTGGAATCCAGGCATCGATATTATTGTGCCGGTCCCGGCCTCGAATGCGCGCACCGTCCAACCTGTAGCTTTGGTAGCGACCGCGATAAGCGCGCGGGTCGGCGTTCCATTGGAGGACTGCATAACGAAAACTCGCAAAGAACGACAACTAAAGAATGTTTTCGATCTTGACGAACGCCTTAAGATTCTCGATGGCCTGCACGCTGTTAACGCGGCAAAAATTGCGGGGAGACGTGTATTATTGTTCGATGATTTATATAGATCAGGCGCAACGATGAACTCGGTCACTGCGTTGTTGCTTAAACAACGCGCAGAGGAAGTATTTGCCCTTGCGATAACGCGAACCCGGAGCTTTCGATGACGAAGGTGTTTATTGGCGGGTCCCGGCATGTATCGCGGCTCTCCGCTCCCGTGAGGGCACGGATCGACCGCATCATTGAGAAGGAGCTGCCGGTCATTGTCGGTGACGCCAACGGCGCTGACAAATCGGTTCAAACCTACCTGAGCAAGCAACACTACTTGTACGTGGAAGTGTTCTGCTCGGGCGGGTCAGCGCGTAACAACGTGGGGGGTTGGCAGTTGCGTACAATCGCGGCCGACAGTCCGCGCGGTACGCTTGATTTCTACTCGGCTAAGGATCGCGCGATGGCGCACGAGGCCGGCTATGGCCTGATGGTTTGGGACGGCAAAAGCGCGGGAACACTGCTCAACGTGTTTCGGCTCCTCACACAACACAAAAAGGTCGCCCTCTATGCCGGGCCCGAGAAACGGTTCATCGAGCTGAAGGCGATCAGTCATTGGGACGCCTTCGTCTCGCGCTATCCAGCCGAACTGCGCCGCAAAGTTGAGCTGCGCGCATCATCTGAGCCCAACGGCACGAACCGGCAGCCGAGGTCGCATGCGAGCGGACAACTCGTCTTTCAGCATATGCAAGAAAAGCTGTAAATCATGAAGATCGCCTCGCTTGAAGCCGGTATCGTGCTGCTGCCGAACGACGAGCCGCTCGGCGGGTTTTCCGAGAACCCGAACGCGAAGAACCCGATCGTCACGCTGCGGCTCGGCACCGATGCGGGCCTCGAAGGCGTCGGCGTCACTTATTTCGGCGGCGCGCTGACGCGGAGCCTGAAGCTCGCTGTCAACGAGCTGGGGGCGCTGGCGATCGGCGAAGACCCGCTCGCGATCGAGCGGGTGCGGGCGAAACTGGCCGCGGCGGCCGGCGGCTCGGGGCCGGCCGGCTTGTTCGCGATGGCATTGTCGGCGATCGACCTCGCGCTCTGGGATTTGAAGGGCAAGGCGGCGGGGCTGCCGCTGTGGAAACTGCTCGGCGGCGGGCGCGAGCGCATCGCGACCTATGCCTCGGGGGCGCTGCGCCGCGGCCTCACGAACGAGCAAGTAGCGGAAGCGGGCCGCCGGTTGCGCGACAAAGGCCACCGCCAGGCGAAGATGCAGCTCGGCCTTCCCGGCGTGACCTCGCCCGCCCGCGAGGTCGAGCGGGCGCGCATCGTGCGCGAGGCGGTCGGGCCCGAGATGGTGCTGATGTGCGACATCAACCAGCGCTGGCGCGCGGACGAGGCGATCGACATCGGCAGGCGGCTCGAAGACGCCGGGATCGGCCTCTTCTGGCTCGAGGACGTGACGGCGCACGACGATTACCCGGGGCTCGCCCGCGTCGCCGCGGCGCTCGCCACCCCCATCGCCGGCGGCGAATATCTGTGGGGCACGGCCCCCTTCCGGCACATGCTCGAACACCGCTCGGTCGACATCCCGATGATCGACCAGGTGCGCTCGGGCGGCGTCACGCCCTGGCTCGAGATCGCCCACATGGCCGACGCCTTCAACCTGCCGGTCGTCAGCCACGGCGTCCCCGAGATCCATCTGCATCTCGTCGGCGCTGTGCCCAACGGGCTCACCGTCGAATACATGCCGCGGCTCTTCGCACTCTGGAAGGAGGTGCCGGGGCCAGAGAACGGCGAACTGGAATTGCCCGCCGCGCCCGGCCTCGGGCTCGAATTCGACGAGGCGGCGATCGCCCGCTATGCGGCCGGGTAAACTCTGCCGCGCCGCGCCGGGGGGCGAATCGCGTTGACGGCGCCACCGCGAAGGCTTCAGAGTCTCGCCATTCCGTGATGCGTTGCGCGATCCGGGAGCAGCGAAAGAGCCAGTCGAACGCTTCCGCCGATCAATACCAGGAGGAAACCCATGCCGAACGACCCGATGCCCGAGTCCACGAGCCCGGTGAACCCCGCCGAGGGCGCGCTCAAGGGCGTGCGCGTCGTCGATCTGACGCAATTCGAGGCCGGCACCTCGTGCACCCAGACGCTGGCCTGGCTCGGCGCCGAGGTCATCAAGGTCGAGGAGCCGACGAAGGGCGAGCAGGGGCGTGGCGCCTCGACCGACAAGAAAGGCGTCGATTCGCACTACTTCATGCTGCTCAACTCCAACAAAAAGAGCGTCACCGCCAATCTGAAGCACGAAAAGGGGCGCGAGCTGCTGCGCCGCCTGATCGAAAAAGGCGACGTCTTCGTCGAGAATTTCGCGCCCGGCGTCATCGAGCGCCTCGGCTTCGGCTACGACGAAGTGCGCAAGATCAATCCGCGCATCATCTACGTGCAGGTCAAGGGCTTCGGCCATGACGGGCCGTACAAAGACTATCTCGCCTTCGACATGATCGCGCAGGCGACAGGCGGCGCCATGTCGATCACCGGCGAGCCGGACGGGCGGCCGATCAAGCCGGGCCTGACGATCGGCGACACCGGTACCGGGCTGCACGCGGCGATCGGCGTTCTGGCCGCGCTCTATCAGCGCCAGTTTACGGGCCAAGGCCAGCACATCCGCCTGGCGATGCAGGAATGCGTTATCAATTACGGCCGCATCTCCTATGCCGCGCAGTATTTGTGGGGCAAGGCGGCGCCGCGCATGGGCAATCAGAGCATCATGGGCACCAACAGCCCGAGCGAAACCTATCCGACGAAGGGCGGCGGGCCGAACGACTATTGCTATATCTATACGTCGCGCGCCAACCCGCAGCACTGGGAGCGGCTGTTGAAGATCATGGGGCGCGAGGATCTGATCGGCGATCCGCGCTTCGACAGCCCGCAGGAGCGCTTCAAGAACCACGATCTGGTCGACGAGATGATCGCCGAGTGGACGCGGCACCACGACAAGCGCGAGGTCATGAAGCGCCTGGGCGACGCCGGCATCCCGGCCGGCGCGGTCATGGACACGATGGAATTGTCGAACGATCCGGACCTCAACCGGCGCGAGATCTTCGTCACCGTCAAGCATCCGGTGCGCGGCGACTTCAAGATGCCGGGCTGGCCGGTCAAGATGTCGGGCTCGAAGGTGCCGATCGTCGCGGCGCCCTTGCTCGGCGCGCAGACGGAGGAGGTCTACGGCAAGCTCCTCGGCCTCACGAAAGAGGAAATCGCCGCGCTGCGCGCGGAGCAGGCGATCTAGAGCTTTCGCGCAGCCGCCCCGCACCCCGACCCCCTCCCCGCCCGCGGGGAGAGGGAGGGACCCGGGAGGGTGAGGGGCAATACGAGCGGGGAGACCATGACAGCAGACCCGCCAACCCCGTTTCAGCCGGCGCAATGCTATCCCGATCCCGCGATCGAGACGCTCGATCCGCGCTTCGATAGCGTCAAGCCGCCGTTCCATGCCGCGGTCGAGCGCCTCGCCACCGGCTGCCGGTGGAGCGAGGGGCCGGTGTGGTTCGGCGACGGCCGCTGCCTGCTGTGGAGCGACATCCCGAACAACCGCATCCTCAGATGGGACGAGGCGACGGAAGCGGTCGGGGTCTTCCGCAAGCCGTCGAACAATTCGAACGGCAACACCCGCGACCGCGACGGTCGCCTCGTCACCTGCGAGCACCTGACGCGCCGCGTCACCCGCACCGAATACGACGGCGGCATCACCGTCATCCTCGACCGCTTTCAAGGCAAGCGGCTCAATTCGCCGAACGACGTCGTCGTCAAATCGGACGGCTCGATCTGGTTCACCGACCCGCCTTTCGGCATTCTCGGCAATTACGAGGGCGAGCGGGCGGAATCGGAATTGCACCCTGCCGTCTACCGGGTCGACGGCCGGTCCGGCGAGGCGAGCGTCGTCGCCGACGACATTGCCGGGCCGAACAGGCTGTGCTTTTCGCCGGACGAATCGAGGCTCTACGTCGTCGCCTCGCGTGCGACGCCGTCGCGCCTCATCCATGTCTTCGACGTCGTCGACGACGGCAAGCGGCTCGCCGGCAGCCGCGTCTTCGTCAATGCCGAGGCCGGCACGCCCGACGGCTTCCGCTGCGATGTCGAGGGCAATCTGTGGTGCGGCTGGGGGATGACGCCGGCATTGAACGGGGTCGTCGTCTTCGCCCCCGACGGCACGTTGATCGGCCGCATCGGATTGCCCGAGCGCTGCGCCAATCTGTGCTTCGGCGGGCGCCGGCGCAACCGGCTCTTCATGGCCGCCAGCCGGTCGCTCTATGCGGTCTATGTGAATACCGAGGGCGCCCGCGGCGGCTGATGGCCGGCGAGCCGCATCCCCGGCAGCCGCCTCCCCTGCCCCGCGATTCCTCGCGACGCGTCGGCGCCGCGGCGCTCGCGCTGGCGCTCGTCGCGCTCGGGCTGTGGATATTGCAGAGCTTTGTCGCGGCGCTGTTGTGGGCGGCCGTGTTCGCGATCGCCTCCTGGCCGCTCTACCGGCGCCTCGCCGCGATGTTCCCGCAGCGCGGCAGGCGAGTCGTGGCGCCGCTCGTCTTCACGCTCGCGATCGGGCTTCTCTTCGCGGTGCCGTTCAGCTTTGTCGCGCTCGAGATCGCCCGCGAGACGCATGTCGTGATCTCGCTGATCGCGCAGGTGCGCAAGAGCGGCATTGCGGTCCCGGACTGGGTCGCCGGCTTTCCGTTCATCGGGCATCAGGCGGCCGGATGGTGGCGCGAATACCTGAGCGACCCCTATACCGCCCGCGCGCTGTTGGGACACATCGACACGGCCATGCTCGCCGAGCGGGCGCGCGAGTTCGGCGGCGAGTTGATCCACCGGCTGACGATCTTTCTGTTCACGCTGCTTGCGCTCTTCTTTCTGTTCCGCGACGGCGAGCGGCTCGGGCGGCAGCTGCTGCATCTGAGCGACCGGCTGCTCGGGCAGAGCGGCGAGCGCGTCGCGCTGCACATGATCTCGGCCGTCCACGGCACGGTCAACGGGCTTGTCCTCGTCGGGCTTGCCGAGGGCATCATCATCGGCGTCGCCTATGTCGCCGTCGGATTGCCGAACGCGGTGCCGGTCGGGGCGCTGACCGGCGTGCTGGCGGTGATCCCGTTCGGCGCGCCGGTCGTGTTCTGCGGGGCAGCGCTCTACCTGATGACGGAGAGCGGCTTCGTGCCGGCGGCGATCGTGCTCGGCGTCGGCTTTGCCGTCGTCTTCGTCGCCGACCATTTCATCCGCCCGATCCTGATCGGCGGCGCCGCGCAGCTGCCGTTTCTGTGGGTGTTGCTCGGCATCCTCGGCGGGCTCGAAACCTTCGGCGTGCTGGGGCTCTTCCTCGGACCCGCGATCATGGCGGCGCTGGTCTCGATCTGGCGCGAATGGACCGAGGCGCCGGTGGCCGAGACCGCGTCCGCGCCGCTGCCGAGGGGCCGCGTGCCAAAGCCGCGGCACTGACGCCGCAGCCCTGCTTCGCCGATGACAAGCCGCCGCGCCTCGCCTATCGTAAAGGGTATCGAGAACCTTTCCGGCATGGCCGGCACGACCGCACAGCGCGCGGCCGCGCCGGCCGGCGCGACAGACGCCGCGGTGTTTCGGGGATCCCGTTTGGAGATCTTGGCGCGTCACAGTCAACCCTTGGAGGATGTATGCGATACGTTTGCGATGCTCCGGGCGGCACGACGTGGTTTCGCATCGAAACCGAGGCCGAGGCCGCCAACGAAAGCGACATCATGCGGCACGCGGTCGAAAAGTTCTTTCGCAAGGAGCAGGAAAAGGCGACGCAGACCTACCAGCCGATATCGAAACTGAATTTCGAGCGCGAAATCGGGTTGAAGGCGCACGTGCAGCGCGAGATGCCGCTGTTTCTGACCTTGCGCGACGACGAGGGCAATCCGCTCGTCACCGCGATGCTGCCGCCCGGCGGGCACGACGACCGCAGCTTCCGCCCGATCATCGTCGGCATGGCGAACAGCGACCCCTATATCGAGCACGCCGATGCGATCCGCGTGCTCGGCCAGCATTACGGCCTCGCCCTCGAACGCGCCCGCTGCTATCCCTACCGGCGCGACTGATAAGAAACACGTCGGTCCTCGGGCTGCCGCGCGCGACGGCGGCCTTGCTGCGCCGGCGTGCCCCCTCCCTGCCTTCCCCGGCAAGCGGGGGAGGGTTTGGGTGGGGGTGCTCGCCCCGTTCGGCTTCGTGCTCTTGTGGAGTTCGTCCTTCGTCGCGACGCGGGCCGGGCTGCGCGACCTCTCGCCGCTCGCCTTCGTCGCCCTGCGGCAGAGCCTGTGCGCATTCGTGCTCGCCGCGATCGTGCTGGCGGCGCGTCCCTCGCTCGACGGGCTGCGCGGCCGCTGGGGGCATTGCGCGGTCGCCGGCGCGCTCGTCAACGGCGTCATGGTATTGGCCGCGCATTGGGGCATGGTGCGCGTCGGCGCCGCGCCGATGGCGCTCGTGCAGACCCTGCATCCGCTGCTGACGGCGCTGCTGGCCGGGCCGCTGCTCGGCGAATGGCTGCGCCTTAAACAGTGGCTGGGGTTGTTCATGGGCGCGGCCGGGGTGGCGCTCGTCGTCGGGCTCGCCGCCGTGGAGAGCCGGGCGCAGCTTGACGGGCTCGCGGTCGGCGCCGCCGGCGTCATCGCATTGACCGCCGGCACGCTCTATTTCGGCCGCTTCTGCCGCGACGTGCCGCTGTTGCCGGGCAGCGCCGTGCAGTTCGCCGCGGCCGCCGCCGTCTCGATCCTCGCGACTTTCCTTTTCGAGACGCCGCGCCTCGATTGGACCGGGACCGCCGTCGCTGCCATCGCCTGGAATGCCGGCATCGTCTCGTTGGGCGGCATGGCGCTCTATTTCCTGATGCTGAAGGAAGGGACGGCGGCGCGGGCGACGGCCAATTTCTATCTGGTGCCGGGCGTGACGGCGGTGCTCGCCTGGCTCTTCCTCGGCGAGCGGCTGCCGCCCTTTGCCGCCGCCGGGCTCGTCGTCGCTTCGGCCGGCTGCCGGCTGGTCGCGGCGCCGGCGGGCGAGCGGCTCAAGCGGCGGCAAATTCGGCCTTGAGCAGATCGTATTCGGCGCGCACCGCCTCGGGCCCATAGATCCGCTCGAGCCGGCGAACCGTGAAATGGCCGCGCGCCAATTCCTGGAAATGCTCGATAAAGGCGAGGTTGATGGCGGCGCCGCCGACGGCGCCCAGGATCGCCGCCGCCTGCGCCGCCGCCTTCTCCGAGACGACGACGCCGAAGCGCGCCGCGACGAGCCCGAGGAAGCGCGAGAGCATGGCCGCGCCCTCGCCGCCCGCGCCGCCGCCGGCGATCGCTTGCGAAGCGCCGGCGAGCGCCTGCGCCAGAACTCCGCGCACCGCGAAATAGCCGGCCTCCACCCCTTCCGCCCCGCCCGCGGGGGCGCCGAGCGCGAAAACTTCGAGGCAGGCGAGACCGGCCGCCGGATCCTCGAGGTCCTCGCCCTCGGCGCGGGCGATCGCGGCGATGGCGCGCAGCATGATCGTCGTCGACACCGGTAATTCGATCGCCAGCGCGGCAAAGCCGAAGGCGCCGCCGAGCGCCCCCGAGGCCGAGGCGAGCGCCGAATGCAGCTTGCGCCCGCCGCCGACCCGGCCGCCGCGCAGGCTCAACAGCGCGATCTCGAGGGCGCGCTCCAGCGCCCGCTCGGTCGCCCGCGCGACGACGAGCGAGGCGCCCGCCGGCAGCGCGCCGCCGACAAAGGCGATCGGCTTCTCGGCGAGCGCCGCGAGGCGGCCCGCGAGGCTCGGCCGCTCGAGGCGCAACATCGCCGTCGCCAGCGCCCGGCGGTCGAATTCAGCGAGAGGCATGGCCACGATATTTAAACAAAAGGAGGCCGCGGCGCACTCCCCGATGGCTGCTTCTGCAGGAGATTTGCAGCCAGGCGCGGCGCCCGCCATTAATTACCCGCGAACTCGATTGTTGCTGAATTCTACCATAAGCTATTGTAATTGTCAATTCAGCAATGCCCGTAGGGAAAGGGCCCAGGTTGGCGGTGAAACGCCGGCCGCGATAGAATTCCCCGATCGACAAGGCGGAAATCCTCGCGGCGCTGCGCGCGCACGAAGCCGAGCTCAGAGAGGCCGGCGTCGAGCGGCTGGCGATATTCGGGTCGGTCGCTCGGGGGGACGACGCCGGCGCGTCCGATGTCGATGTCGTGGTCTGCCTCGATCCGCAAGCGGCGGCGGGCGGCTTCGCCTATTTCGGACGGTTGGATACGTTGGCCCGACGCCTGTCGCGCATCGTCGGCCGCCCGGTCGATCTCGTCCCCGAGCCGGTGCGCAAAGAGCGCCTCAAGCGCAGCATCGAGAAAGAATCGGTGCGTGCTTTCTGAAAAGCTGATCGGGACGCCGCCGGGCTATGGCGCTCCCGCGCGCCTTACGAGGTTTGAATATGCGAGGAGCTGCCCATCCGCGGTGTACAGCACGGCCGGCTCTTCGATCGCCTGCGCGACCAGCAACCGGTCGAAGGGGTCGCGATGGATCGGCGGCAGATCGGCGACGCGCGCGGCGGCCGCCGAGCGAACCGGCAACTCGATGAAACCGAGATCGGACGCTTCCTCGACCACCGCGTTCGGGTCGGCGACAAAATCGCCGCGCCGCAGCCCGGCTTTGATGGCGATCTCCCAGATGCTCGCAGCGCTGAATAGCACTTCGTTGCCGGTGTTCAGGATCGCTGCTCTAACCTGCGCGCCCAGCCGCTCTGGCGTCGAGATCGCCCACAAGAGGATGTGCGTATCAAGCAGAATCCGCATCAGCAATTCTCGAATAGATCCAGCACCTCGTCCGGCAGCGGCGCGTCGAAATCGTCCGGCACGACAATTTTTCCGCGCAGGCGGCCGAGAACCCGTCGGGGTTTCGGATGGGCAAGCGGGCATAGCCGGGCGAGCGGCTTGCCCGATTTCGCGATCACGATCTCCTCACCGGCGGCCGCGGCCTCAACGAGGCGGGAGAGGTGTGTCTTGGCGGCGTGGATATTGACCGTGCGCATGATGCCTCGCTTGATTGGACTAAACTTAGTCTAACGGCTTCGCCTGCGCAAGCACCCTTGCCCCCTCTCCTGCCCCTTGCTACTGACGGGAAGAGCGAATCGGGAGCGGAGGAAGCGAGATGATTTCGGGCGAGTTCGATGTCGTCGTGGTCGGGGCGGGCAACGCCGGCATGTGCGCGGCGCTGGCGGCGCGCGAGCTGGGGGCGCGCGTGCTCGTCCTCGAAGCCGCGCCCTTCGACGAGCGCGGCGGCAACAGCCGCTTCACCGCCGGCGCGATGCGCTTTGTCTATAACGGCGTCGAGGACCTGCTGAAGCTCTGCGATCTGTCGGAGACCGAGATCAGGACCAGCGATTTCGGCACCTACACGACCGACAAATATTACGACGACCTCGGCCGGTTGACCGATTACCGCAGCAACCCCGACATGGCCGAGCTCTTGATCACGAAAAGCTACGAGACGCTGCTGTGGATGCGCAGTCAGGGCATCCGCTTCGCGCCGATGTATTCGCGGCAGGCCTTCAAGCACGAGGGCCGGTTCGTCTTCTGGGGCGGGCTCGCGCTCGAAGCCTGGGGCGGCGGGCCGGGGCTGGTCGAGGGCCTCTTCAAATCGGCCGGGGAGCGGCAGATCCAGGTCGCCTACGAGGCGAAGGGCGAGCGGCTGATCGCCGACGATTCAGGCGTCCACGGCATCGTCGCGCGCGTCGAGGGCAAGACGACCGAGATCCGGGCGAAGGCGATCGTGCTGGCCTGCGGCGGCTTCGAGGCGAATGCCGAGATGCGGACCCGCTATCTGGGGCCCGGCTGGGACCTGGCGAAAGTGCGCGGCAGCCGCTTCAACACCGGGGCGGGCATCAAGATGGCGCTCGACATCGGCGCCATGCCTTACGGCAACTGGTCCGGCTGCCACGCCGTCGGCTGGGACTACAATGCCCCGGAATTCGGCGACCTCGCGGTCGGCGACAATTTCCAGAAGCACAGCTATCCCTTCGCCGTCATGGTCAACGCCGAGGGCGTGCGGTTCTGCGACGAGGGCGCCGATTTCCGCAACTACACCTATGCGAAATACGGCCGGCTCATCCTGCAGCAGCCGCACCAGTTCGCCTGGCAGATCTTCGACCAGCAGACCGTGCATCTGCAGCGCGACGAATACCGCATCCGGCAGGTGACGAAAGTCACCGCCGACACGCTCGACGGATTGGCCGACAAGATGGCGGAATACGCGGCCGTCGATAAGCCGCGGTTTCTGCAGACGATGGCCGAATACAACGCCGCCGTCGATGCGAGCGTCCCCTACAATCCGACCGTCAAGGACGGGCGCGGCACGCGCGGCATCGAGCCGCCGAAATCGAACTGGGCGTTGGCGATCGAGAAGCCGCCTTTCGAAGCCTATTGCACGACCTGCGGCGTCACCTTCACCTTCGGCGGGTTGCGCATCGACACCGACGGGCGCGTCCTCGACACGGCGCAACAGCCGATCCCCGGCCTCTTCGCGGCCGGGGAGCTGGTCGGCGGGCTCTTCTACTTCAATTATCCGGGCGGGACGGGCCTCGTCTCGGGCTCGGTCTTCGGCAAGATCGCCGGCACCACCGCCGCCCGGCTCGCCAAGGGCGGCTGACGGCTGGTAGTGTCTCAGTTTGATGTTGCATAGGCGCCGTGCGCGCTTCGAGACGCACGCTTTCGCGTGCTCCTTGTATCTCTCCTCCGTCGCGAGACCGGCGTAAAGTCGGCGTCGCGGTGGCGGATGGGAGCCCGATCGCTCCTTGGGCCAGTAAGCCCGCTGCTGAGCACGGTGCCCCATCCGCCGGTTCTATCAGCCCGAACAGTCGCCGGGGCCGCCAGGCGAGCCCGCATGCGCAAGGACGGGACATGGAACATTTTGTCGGCATCGATGTGGCGAAGGATCGGCTGGATGTCTGTGTGCGGCCGAGTGGAGAAACCTTTACCGTCGCGCGCGACGGTAAAGGTTTGGCGGGACTGGTCGAGCGGCTGCACAGGCTCGGGCCTGCCTTGGTCGTAATGGAGGCGACCGGCGGCTACGAAACGGTGGTGGCGAGTGCGGTGGCGGCCGCGCGGCTGCCGCTGGTGGTGGCCAATCCCCGCCAGATCCGCGACTTCGCTCGCGCCACCGGGAAGCTGGCGAAGACCGACCGGCTCGATGCTGCGGCGATCGCCCATTTTGCCGAAGCGGTGCGGCCGGCACCGCGGCCGGTTGGGGAGCCTGAGGCGCAGGCGCTGGGCGAGTTGGTGGCGCGCCGCCGACAGGTCATCGAGATGATGGTCGCCGAGCGCAATCGCCGCCGCCTGGCCAGCCAACGGCGGGTGCTGCGCGCCATCGACCGGCATCTCGAGCTGCTGCAGGCCGAGCTCTCCGAGCTCGAGAGCGACATCGACGGCGCGATCCGCAACAGTCCGGCCTGGCAAGCCGAGGCCGATCTGCTGAAGAGCGTGCCCGGCATCGGCCCGGCCACACTGCGCACCCTGATCGCCGAATTGCCCGAACTCGGCCGCCTCACACGCCGCCAGATCGCCGCCCTGGTCGGTGTCGCCCCGATCAGTCGCGACAGCGGCACCCTGCGCGGCCGCCGCACCATCGCCGGCGGTCGCCCCGCAGTGCGCGCCGCCCTCTACATGGCCGCCCTGGTCGCCAGCCGCGCCAACCCGGTCATCGCGGCCCATTACAACAAGCTCCGCGCCGCTGGAAAAACCGCAAAACAGGCCCTCACCGCCTGC
>DATLKN010000031.1:0-135522 GCA_035538335.1 Allostellaceae bacterium | reverse complement strand
GGAACAAACGTCGCGCCGCCCGACTCCGCCAAAACCTTCGTGATCGCCGCCGTCAGCGTCGTCTTGCCGTGGTCGATATGCCCAATCGTCCCGATGTTGCAGTGCGGCTTCGTCCGCTGAAACTTCGCCTTCGACATCGCTCTCCAGCTTTCCGTCAGAACAAGGAGGATGAGGCTTTCACGCGGGCGGCGGGCGCTGGAGCGGGTGATGGGAATCGAACCCACGTAGCCAGCTTGGAAGGCTGGAGCTCTACCATTGAGCTACACCCGCATCCCAGACACTTCCATCCGCCTGTCCGCCGTCTCGTCCCGTCCGCCCGGCCGGGGATTTCCGCGCGATCCCGCAGCGCTGGTGGAGGGGGTAGGATTCGAACCTACGAAGACGTACGTCGGCAGATTTACAGTCTGCTGCCTTTGACCGCTCGGCAACCCCTCCGTGATCGCTGCCGCCCGGCGCAGCGGAGAGCGGGTCATAAGGGGTCGGCCGCGTTTTGTCAACGCGCGCCTTAGCCGCGAAACCCGTGCCGCGGCCGCCCGGTGGACGGGCCGCGGGGTGCATGTTAGATGTTCGCGAAAGAGACCGATTGCCAGGGTTATGACCGCCGCCCGAACGCCGCGCCGCAGCCGCGAGCAGTTCCGTCGCCCGCCGCCGCTGCCGCCCGGGCTCGATGCGGGCGGGCGCTGGCTCTACGGCCGACACGCGGTCGCCGCCGCGCTCGCCAATCCGCAGCGGCGCTGGCGGCGGCTCGCGGTCGTCGCCGGGCAGGAGAAGGAGGCGCGCGGGCTGCTCGCCGCGGCGCGCGCCCGCCGGCGCGGCGAGGGCGAAGCGGTGCATATCGTCGAGCCGCGCGACCTCGCCCGCCTGTTGCCGCGCGAGGCGGTACATCAGGGGCTGGCGCTCGACGTCGAGCCGCTCGCCGAGCCGGGCCTCGACGACGTGCTGGTCGAAGCCGCGCCGGCCGCCGTCGCCATCGTCCTCGACCGTGTCGCCGACCCGCACAATGTCGGCGCCGTGCTGCGCTCGGCCGCCGCCTTCGGGGCGCTCGCCGTGATCCTGCCGGTGCATGGCGCGCCGCCCGCCGCGGGCGCACTCGCGAAAGCCGCATCGGGCGCGCTCGAAGCGGTGCCGCTCGTCCGCGTCGTCAACCTCGCCCGCGCGCTCGGTCAGCTGAAGGAAGAGGGGTTCTGGGTCTGCGGCCTCGACGAGGGCGCCGCGGAAGAGCTGTCGGCGATCGATCTCGGGGCGCGCGTCGCGCTCGTCCTCGGCGCCGAGGGCGAAGGCATGCGCCGGCTGGTGCGTGAACGCTGCGACCGCCTCGCACGGCTGCCGACCCGCCCCGACTTCGCGACCCTCAACGTCTCGAACGCCGCCGCCGTCGCGCTCTACGAAATCGTGCGCCGGCGCGGCTGACGGCAGATACATCGAATATTTACCTTTTTGCGGGATATGGAGCGGCGGGCGCGAGTTGTCGCGCCCGCTTCGTCGGGGATGAACATGGGCGATCTGGTCGTTGCGTTCGGAGCCGGCGCTGTCGCGACGCTGTCGATGCGCTATTTTTGGGGGATCGAGGGAAGCGCCGAGTTCGGCATCGGCGCGGCCGTGGGGTTTTTCATCTGGTTCGTGTCCCGGCTCAATAGGGCCTAGCAGGCCGTCGAAGAAGGAACTCGCGAGGCGGCGCGCGGCGCCCGACGAGACCCGAGGCCGCCGCGCGCAGGGTCGGAAAGCCGGCCGGCGACGATGTTTTCCGGCAGCGCTTGTGCTTTCATCCCGGCTCTGGCGGTCCTCGGGCTGTTTCCGCAGCGCCGATGGGCCCGCCGTGCCGCGGCCGCGACATGACGGATTGACCTCGATCAATGGCGAGAACGCCCGTTCATCTCCATAATGTCGCCGGCAAAGGAGCCCCGATGATCAAGACGATACTGGTGCCCGCAACCGGGGACGACGGCGACGCGGCAGTATTCGCCGTCGCGCTCGCCGTCGCGCGCGCCTTCGCGGCGCATCTCGACTTCCTGCACATCCGCGTCGATGCGGTGGCGCTCGCCGCGACGATGACCGCGGAAGGCGGCAGCGGTGTCATGGTGAGCGGCCTGATCGACCGCATCGAGGAGGATTCCGACCGGCGCGAGGCGGCGGCGAAGGCAGCTTTCGACGGCTTTTGCGCACGCGCCGGCCTCGCCCTTGCCGACAGCCCCTCGGCCGGCAAGGCGCCCTCGGCGGCTTGGCGGCGGGAAACCGGCGCCGAACCGGATTGGCTCGTCGCCCACGGCCGCGCCGCCGACCTGATCGTGCTCGGCCGGCCGGGCGCCGGGGACGGCGCCGGCTCGGGCACGCTCGAAGCGGCGCTGATCGACAGCGGGCGCCCCATTCTGCTGGCGCCGGCGGCGCCGCTTCCGGAACTGCCCGACAAGGTCGCGATCGCCTGGAAGGAGGTGCCCGAGGCGGCGCGCGCGGCGACCGCGGCGCTGCCGTTCCTGGCGCGCGCCAAGGAAATTCTCGTGCTGGCCGTCGAGGAGGAGGGTGCGCCCGCCGAACCGGCCGAGCGGCTCGCCCGCGCGCTCGCCTGGCACGGCGCTCCGGTTTCGCTGCACCGCCTGCCGCCCGGAGCCGAAGGAGCAGGCGAGACGTTGCTCGCCGAGGCAACGAAGGCGGGCGCGCTCTTGGCGATGGGCGGGTACGGGCACAGCCGGTTGCGCGAATGGGTGTTCGGCGGCGTCACTCGCCGGGTGCTGCGCAGCGCCGAAGTGCCGGTACTGATCGCCCATTGAAAGAGCGCGAGGAGGTCGCCGAACTCGAGGTCGAGCGGATCGGCGCGCAAGGCGACGGCGTCGCGCGCTGGCGGGGGGAACCCGTCTATTTGCCGTTCACGCTGCCGGGCGAGCGGGTGCGCGCCCGGCTCGGGCTGCGCCGCGGCGGTGGCCGCGACGGCCGCGTCGTCGAAACTCTAGCCCCGGAAATCCGGCACGCCGCGCCCAAATGCCCCCATTTCGGCCGCTGCGGCGGCTGCGCCTTGCAGCATCTCGAGGCGGAGTGCTACGCCCGCTTCAAGCGCGGCCTGTTGCAGGCGGCGCTGCGACGCGCCGGCATCGATCCGGCCGTGGTGGCGCCGCTGCGCCAGGTCCCGCCGCTGCGCCGGCGGGTGCGGGTCGGCATCTCGCGGCCGCGAGCGGAGCCGACCCCGGCGCGCGTCGGCTTTCGTACGCGCTTTCGCCACGAACTCGTCGATGTCGCGCATTGCGCGGTCGTCGAGCCGGCGCTGCTCGCCGTCATTCACGAATTGCGGCGGGCCGCTGCCGCCTTGCTCGCCGCCGGCGAAGCGGCCGATGCGAGCCTCTGCCGCACCGACAGCGGCATTGACCTGCTCTTCGAAGCCGCCGCGCCGCCGACGTTGCCCGCGCTCGAAGCGCTGGCGCGGCTCGCCGACGACAAGGATCTCGCCCGCATAGTCTGGCGCGCGCGAGAAGGCGATATTCCCGTCATCGAGCGGCATCCGGTGCGGGTCAGCCTCTCGGGCGTGCCGGTCGCCATGCCGCCCGGCGCCTTTCTGCAGGCGAGTGAAGAGGCCGAGCGCCTGCTGGTCGCCGAGGTCGTTGCCGGCATCGGCGCCCGCCGCCCGGCGCTCGATCTCTATGCCGGGCTCGGCACCTTCGCCTTCGCGCTGTCGCGGACGGGCCCTGTGCACGCCGTCGAGGGCGACGCCGAAGCCGCCGCCGCGCTCGCCCGCGCCGCCGCCGCGGTCGCCGGCGTCACGGCCGAACGGCGCGATCTGGCCCGCAATCCGCTGCCGCCGGCGGCACTCGCGCCTTACATCGCCGCCGTCTTCGACCCGCCGCGCGCCGGCGCCATGGGCCAAGCCGCGGCGCTCGCCGCCTCATCGCTCGAAACGGTCGTTGCGATATCCTGCAATCCGGCGAGCTTTGCCCGCGACGCCCGCATTCTCGTCGATGGCGGGTTCCGCCTCGTCCGCGCGCAGCCGATCGACCAGTTCGTGTGGTCGACGCACTTAGAGATCGCCGCCGTGTTCGCGCGGTGAAAATCTGGCGCCTTGTCACCCGGACGAAAGTCGGGGTCCACCCCTCCGCAGCGCGCGCAGGACGCGCTTCGTCGCATTTGCCCTGCTTGCACCTTCGAGCCGGCTGAACAGTGGGTTCCAGCCGCAGTCCATCCTCGGGCGGCGCGAAGTGCGGACCCGTTGGCCGGGACGACAGAACTCACCCGATGAAAGTGGCGAATTCGCTCGGGTCGATGCGCTCCGGCTGAAATCCGTTGATCGGCGCGTCGGCGCGCGGGTAGCCGAGCGCCATACCGCAGACGACGATCTCGTCCTCGCCGATGCCGGCATGCGCCCGCACGATCTTCGGATAGCTGGCGATCGAGGCTTCCGGGCAGGTCGCGAGCCCGAAACCTCGCGCCGCCACCATCAAGCTGCCGAGAAACATGCCGTAATCGAGCCACGAGCCGATCGCGAGCTTCCTGTCGATCGTGAAGACGAGGCCGACCGGCGCGCCGAAGAAATTGTAGTTCGTCGCGTGGTAGGCGCGCGAGGCGGCGAAGTCGCCGCGTCCGATCCCGAGCAGGCCGTAGAGCCCCCAGCCGCAGGCGCGGCGCCGGCCGAGATACGGCTCGGCGAGCGGCTCGGTGTAATATTCGTATTCGCGGCCGTGGCCCGGCTCGTCCGCCAGAAACGCGGCCTGCATCGCGCGCCCCAGGGCGAGCAGCGGCTCGCCGGTGAAGACATAGACCCGCCAGGGCTGGATGTTGTTGCCCGACGGCGCCCTCCCGGCCAGTTCGAGAAGCCGGCGGATCAGCTCGCGCGGCACGGCGCAGCTGGTATAGGCGCGGATCGAGCGGCGCGACAGGAGCGCCTCCTCGGCGCTCTGCGCAACTCCGACCGGGATCTCCGCCGCCCTCGCCGCCCCCGCCATGCGCATCCCCCTTTCCGCCGTCAGCGCGCGCAGCATAGCTTGCGCGCGGGCCCGGTCGATCCCTTATCGAATATCTCGGATTCCGAGGAGGCGCCGATCATGATGCTGATGAGCCCGGCCTTTCCGCCCGGCGGCAACATCCCGGCCGAATATACCTGCGACGGCAGCGACATTTCGCCACCGCTCGAGTGGTCCGGGGCGCCTGCCGGGACGAAGAGCCTCGTTCTCCTCGTCGAGGACCCGGACGCGCCTTCGGGCACCTTCCGCCATTGGGCCGCCTACGACATTGCGGCGACGGCGACGCGGCTCGCCGCGGGATACGGGCCGGGCCGCCCGGCCGCGCAATTTCGCGAGGCGCGGAACGATTTCGGTCGCCGGGGCTATGGCGGCCCGTGCCCGCCGGGCGGCGGCACGCATCATTACCGTTTCCGCCTGTTCGCGCTGAGCCGGCCGCACCTCGACCTGGAGCCGCCGGCGACCGCGCTCGCCGTCCTCGAAGCGGCCCGTCCCTACGCGATCGGCCGCGCCGAACTGATCGGCACCTACCGCCGCTGAGCCGCACCGCCCGCCGTTTCGCCGGAATCGCTGGACGAACGGAGCGCGATCTGGGCAATCTCCGGTTCCCCAAACGACAGACATGCGAGATATGCCGGCGCGAATGAGCGAGGTTGCCGGGCCGAACGTTAAAGAGGCGGACGGATCGGACCGAGCCATGCAAGATGCGGCGGTCGAACCTATCGCAGCCCAGCGCCGGCTCCGGCAGAGCCTAACGCTCGCGGCGCTCGGCGTCGTCTACGGCGATATCGGCACCTCGCCGCTCTACGCCGTGCGGCAATCGCTGGTCGAATACGGCAACACCGGGGCGCACGCCGTCCTGGGCACGCTGTCGCTGATCGTGTGGTCGCTGGCGCTGGTCGTCACGGTCAAATACGTGCTCGTCATCATGCGCGCCGACAACCGCGGCGAGGGCGGACTGCTGGTGCTGACGGCGCTTGTGCTGCGCACGACGAACCCGCGGCAGAAGCGGTTTCTGTGGATCATGGGCGCGGGGCTGGTTGGCGCCGCCCTCTTCTACGGCGACGGCGTCATCACGCCGGCAATCTCGGTATTGAGTGCGGTCGAAGGCCTCAAAGTCGCCACCCCGCTCTTCGAGCCGTATGTGATCCCGATCTCGCTTGTCGTGCTCGCCGGCCTCTTCGTCGTGCAGCGCGCCGGCACGGCGGCCGTCGGCGGCATGTTCGGCCCGGTGATGGTATTGTGGTTCGCGGTGCTCGCCGCGCTGGGCATCTGGGGCATCGTGCAGGATCCGCACATCCTCCTGGCCTTCAATCCGAGCTACGGTGTGATTGCGCTCGCCGACGACCCGGTGCGCGGCTTCTTCATGCTCGGCGCGGTGTTTCTGGCGGTAACCGGCACCGAGACGCTCTATGCCGATATGGGGCATTTCGGCCGCAGCGCGTTGCGCCGCGCCTGGCTGCGGCTCGTCTTCCCGGCCTTGGTGCTCAATTACTTCGGGCAGGGCGCTCTGCTCTTGCTGCATCCGGAGACGGTCCAGAATCCGTTCTACCTGCTGGCGCCGAAATGGGGCCTTTACCCGCTCGTCGGCCTCGCCACGGTGGCGACGATCATCGCTTCGCAGGCAGTCATATCGGGCGCCTTCTCGATCACCCGCCAAGCGATCCAGTTGGGCTACCTGCCGCGGCTCGAAGTCCGCCACACCTCCGAAACCGAGATCGGCCAAGTCTATGTGCCGCGGGTCAACATCGGGCTCTTGATCGCGGTAATCCTCCTCGTCCTGTGGTTCCAGACCTCGGACAATCTCGGCTCCGCCTACGGCATCGCGGTCAGCGGCATGATGGCGATCACCACAGGGCTCGCCTTCATCCACATGCGCAGCCAGGGCTGGAGCCTCGCCGTCGCGGTGCCGCTGTTCGGCTTCTTCGGTCTCGTCGATCTGACCTTCCTGACCGCCAACCTGTTGAAGATCGCCGAGGGCGGTTGGTTCCCGATCTCGGTCGCGCTGCTCGTCTTCGCGGTCATGGGAACCTGGTGGCGCGGCCGCAGGCTGCTCGGCGAGCAGCGCGCCCGCAACGCGCTGCCGCTGCGGGAATTCGTCGATTTGCAGATCAGGGACGGAAAACCTGTGCGCGTGCCGGGGACTGCCGTGTTCCTGACGCGCGACCCGAACGTCGTGCCGCTCGCGCTGTTGCACGCGCTGAAGCACTACAAAGCATTGCACGAGCGGGTCGTGCTGATGAACGTCGAGACCGAGGACGTGCCGCACGTCCCCGAAGAGCAGCGCCTCGGCATCGGCGAATTGCCGAAAGGCTTCTATACGATCCGCCTGCGCTACGGCTTCATGGACCAGCCCAACATCATGCGGGCGCTGGCGCAGTGCCGGGTGCGCAATTTCCGCTTCAACCTGATGGAGACCTCGTTCTTCATCGGCCGCGAACGGTTGCGCATTCGGCCCCGCCGCCGCGATTTCTTCCGCTGGCGCGACCGGCTGTTCATCCTCTTGTCGAACGTCGCGCTCGACGCCACGGAGTTCTTCAATATTCCGCCGAACCGCGTCGTCGAGCTCGGCGGCCAGGTCGAGCTGTAGCGCCTCCTTGTCGTCCCGGCTCAGGCCAGGACCCGTGGAGGCGCCTTAGCTCAATGAATCTCCTCGACCTCGGCGAAGGCCCGGCGCAGCCGCTCGACCGAAAAGCCGGGCTGTTTCGAGGCGTCGATGATGACCTTTTCGCGGCGCGCCAAGAGCGCCGCCGCCTTTGGGATCTCGGCGACCGCGTCGGGCGGGATCACTACCGCGCCGTGCCGGTCGGCATGGATCAGATCGCCGGGCGAGACGACCATGCCGGCGACGCTGACCGTGACCGCGATATCGACGAGGTGGACATGCGCATGCGACGGCATGATCGAGCCCGCCAGCACGAAGAAATCGGGTGCCATCGCGTCGATGTCGCGCACCGAGCCGTCGGTGACGACGCCGGCGCAGCCGAGCCCCTTGTGGACATGCGTCTGCACCTCGCCCCAGAAGGCGCCGAAGCCGCCGTCCGGCGCGTCGATGTCCTGCAATACCGCGATGCTCGGCAGCGGCGGCGCGGCGATGTGCTCGTAATAGGCGAGCCGCACCCGCGTCGCCTCCTCGCGCGGGCGCGGATGCGGCTCGCGCGAGCGGATCGTCGCGGTGCGCGCGAAGCCGACGACCGGCTTCATGTCCGGGAAGGCGGCGACGAGCGGCCGGCGGACGAAGCCGATCGCGCGGCGCGCCGGCACGACCAACTCGAGCGCGTTGCAGATCGTCGGCGTGTCCCAGGCGCGCAGCGCTTCGAGCTGGGCGGGGTCTGGCAGGGCGGGCATGGCGGCTCCCTTCGGCGCGAGTTTGGCGGAGCGCAGCCTTTATTGACATCGGCCGGCCGGATCAAGCGCTTTCGGCGGCGGGCGGCATGAGCGGTTTCGGACGCGCGATGCGGCGCGAGTTCGGGCTCGCCGACGGGATCGACCATCTGAACCACGGCGGCTACGGCGCGACGCCGCGCAGAGTGCTCGCCGCGGCCGAAGAATGGCGCGCCCGCATGGAGGCGGACCCGCCCGGCTTCTTCCGGCGCGAGCTGCCGCTTCGGCTGCGCGAGGCGGCGGGCCGCGTCGCCGGCTTTCTCGGCGGCGCGCCCGAGGACTGGGCTTTTGTCGAGAACGCGACCGCCGGCACGAACGCGATCCTGCGCTCGCTCGACCTCGAGCCCGGCGACGAGGTCCTCTGCCTTTCGCAGGTCTACGGCGCCGTCGCCAACGCGCTCGGCCATCACGCCGGCCGCCGCGGCGCGCGCGTGCGCTCCATTCCGGTGCCGGTGCCGTTCCGCGACCCGGAGCGGTTGCTGGCGGCCTTGCGGGCGGCGCTCGGCCCGAAGACGCGCCTCGCCGCTCTCGACCACATCACCTCGGCGGGCGGCGTCGTGCTGCCGATCGCCGAGATGACGGCGATCTGCCGCGCCGCGGACGTCCCGGTGGCCGTGGACGGCGCCCACGCGCCGGGGCAGATCGCGCTCGACGTGCCCGCCCTCGGCGTCGATTGGTATGTCGGCAACCTGCACAAATGGGCCTTTGCGGCCAAGGGGACGGCCGTGCTGTGGTGCGCCCCCGAGCAGCAGCGCGAGTTGCACCCGGTGGCGATTTCGCATTATCTCGGGCAAGGCTTCGCCGCCGAATTCGACTATTGCGGCACGCGCGACAATTCCGCGTGGCTCGCGGCGCCCGCGGCGCTCGATTTCCTCGCGGCCGCGGGGCCGCAGGGGCTGCGCGAGCGCAACCGCGCGCTGGCGACGAGCGCCGGGCGGATGCTGGCCGAGGCCTGGCACAGCGAGATGGCGGCGGCGCCGGAGTTTTGCGCCGCGATGGCCTCGCTCAGATTGCCCGGAGCATGGCCGCAAACCGCGGCGGCGCGCCAGGCGGCTTACCGCATCCTCGACGAGCACCACATCCGCGCCGGGGTCATGCTGCTCGACGGCGGCCTGTGGATTCGCGTCTCGGCGCAGATCTACAATGAGATCGAGGATTATCGCCGCCTCGCCGAGCTCGGACCGCTCTTCGCCGGCGGCGGCGACTAGGAAAGCGAGGAAGAACATGTACGACCCGGAAGAGGTGAAGCGGCTGGCGCGCCCCAAAGGCCTGCCGTTCCGCATCGGCAAGATCGGCCATGTCGTCCTGAACGTGCGCGACGTCGCGCACTCGACGCGGTTCTATACCGAGATTCTCGGCTTTCAGGTCTCCGACGCCTATCCCGAGGAGATGGTGCCGGGCGGCATGGTGTTTCTGCGCTGCAATCCCGATCACCACGGGATTGCGCTCGTCGGCTCGCACGGGGAGCCGGCGGCGAGCCGCGACCTCAACCACATCGCCTTCGAAGTCGGCAGCCTCGACGAGGTCGTGCGCGCCTTCGCTCATCTGCGCCGCCACGCGGTGCCGATCGACTTCGCCGGACGACGCCGCGCCGGCTGCCAGATCGCCGTCGAATTCCGCGACCCCGACGATCACCGGCTCGAGATCTATTGGGGCATCGATCAGATCGGCAGCGAGGGCCGGGCGCGGCCAGCAGCGGAATGGAAAGGGGCGAAGAGCCTCGCCGCGGCGATCGCCGATCCGGTGCGCGGCCAGGACACAAGTTTGCTCGACGGCTCGCTGCGGGACGTGCTGTTGACTTGATACTATTGCCCGAGTAATCACCAGTACTGTGATGAAATTCGATCGGGTGTAACTATGGAAATTCGTCAAATCTCCGGCGGGCGCCTCGCCGCCCGCAATATCCGCCGGGCCTTCAGCGCCGTCGCCGTCGTCGCCGTTCTCGCCGCCATGACCCCCACGATGGCGCAAGTCTATGTCCGCGTCGGACCGCCGGTGGCACGCGTCGAGGTGGTGCCGCCGCGGCCGGGCCCCGGCTGGGCGTGGCATCCCGGGCGCTGGGACTGGCGCGGCGGCCGCTGGGTGTGGGTGGGCGGCCGCTACGTCCGCGGGCCGCGCGTTGGCGCCGCATGGGTCCCCGGTCACTGGGCCCACCGTCCGCGCGGCTGGGTCTACGTCCGCGGCCACTGGCGCTAGCCATGACGGGCGCGGCGCGGTTCAGCGCGGCGCCCCTTCCTTCAGTATATCGCGGATCTCGCCGAGAATGACGACCTCCGGGGCCGGCGCGGCCGGCGCCGGAGGCGTTTCTTTTTTGAGCCGGTTGATCTGCTTGACGAGGATGAAGATCGCGAAGGCGACGATGACGAAGCGGACGATGGCGTTGATGAACAGCCCGTAGTTGAGCGTCACCGCACCGGCCGCTTGCGCCGCGGCGAGCGTCGAGTACGAGCCGCCCTTCAGAGTCACGAAAAAGTTCGTGAAGTCGATGCCGCCGATCAACAGCCCGAGCGGCGGCATCAGCACGTCCTTGACGAGCGAATTGACGATCGTCGTGAAGGCGACGCCGAGGATGATGCCGACCGCGAGGTCGACGACGTTGCCGCGTATCGCGAAATCCCGGAATTCGCGCCACATCTTGCCTCTCCCCTGAAGGATGTCCCGCGCCGGCGCGCTTCAGCCGCTGCCGCCCGACGGCCGACGCCGGCGATCGCTCGTCCACAGGATGATGATCAGCACCGCGATCGCGAGACCATAGGCGAGCGCCGGGGTCACCGCGATGATGCCGACAAGGATCAGGGCCGAGAGGAACAGCGGCAGCGCGACGACAAAGGCGATGGCGAGCACGACGCCGAGTATCGCGACAAAGAGCGGCAGCGCCGCGAGCAGCGACAAGCCGACGACGACGCCGATGATGAAGTAGATAAAGCCCATCGACCCGATCCCTTCGCTTTGTCCGCTGAGCATAGCATGCGGGAAACTTCGCGCGCATATGCCGACGGGCGGATTGCCGTCGGCGGCGCGCTCCGTCATGGTGAGGCGATGATCAAAAGCGGCCCGACCCCGGGCGCCGTCGCACCCGCCCTCGCCGCGCCCGTCTCGCAGGCGCGCTACACGGTGACGATCCGCGGCCTCGTGCTGCTCGCCTCGATCGGCATCCGCCGGCGCGAGCGCGAGGAGAAGCAGCGCGTGCGGATCTCCGTCGATCTCGTCGCGGCGGCCGCCTTTCCCGGCGAGGAGCGGCGGCGCATCGTCAATTACGAAAAGATCGTGGCGGCGATCCGCGAGATCGCGCGCTCGGGCCATATCGACCTGTGCGAGGGCTTCGCCGAGCGCATCTGCACCGCCTGCTTCGCCGACCCGAAGGTCGAGCGGGTGCGGGTCTGGGTCGAGAAGCTCGACGTCTTCCCCGATGCCGAAGGCGTCGGCGCGGTGCTCGAACGCGCCCGCCAGCCGTGACCTCAGCAGAGGGCGCGTCGCCGATGATCTTCGGCATCGTCAACATTACCGAGGATTCGTTCTCGGACGGCGGCCGCTACCTCGACCCGGCGGCCGCAGTCGAGCAGGCGCTGCGGCTCGCCGCGGCCGGAGCCGGGGTCATCGATCTCGGCGCGGCGGCGAGCAACGTCGCCGCCGCCGCGGTCAGCCCCCAGGAAGAGATCCGCCGGCTCGATCCCGTCGTCGACACGCTGCACGAGCGCGGCATCGCGCTGTCGATCGACAGCTTCGCAGGCAAGACGCAGCGCTGGGCGATCGCCCGCGGTGTCGCCTATCTGAACGACATCCAGGGCTTCCCCGACCGCTCGCTCTATCCGGAACTGGCGGCGGCGAAGGCGCGGCTCGTCGTCATGCATGCGGCGCAGGGCCGCGGCCGGGCGCAGCTTCTCGACATCGGCGGCAGGGCGATTTGGCGGCGGATCGACAAATTTTTCGACGCCCGGGTCGCGGCGCTGACGAGCGCCGGCATCGCCCGCGAGCGGCTGATCCTCGACCCGGGCATGGGGTTCTTTCTCAGTCGTCGCGCCGACGCCTCGCTCGCCGTTCTGCGCGGCATCGGCCGGTTGAAGCGCCGCTACGGGCTGCCTGTCCTCGTCTCGGTGTCGCGCAAATCCTTTCTGCAGGCTTTGACCCACCGCGAGAACTCCGCCGAACTCGGCCCGGCGAGCCTTGCCGCCGAGCTCTACGCCGCCGGCCGCGGCGTCGATTTCATCCGCACGCACGATCCGGGCGCGCTCGCCGACGCGCTTGCGGTGACGGCGGCTATCGAATCGATCGGCTCTCGTCGCCCCCGCGCAAGCGGGGGTCCAGGGCCGGCGGCGGAACTTCGGGGCTCTGGGTTCCCGCCTTCGCGGGAACGACGGATTACCCGGCGCCGCTGAAGGAAGCCGGCCGCTTTTCGAGAAAAGCGCGCACCCCTTCGGCGAAATCTTGCGTCGCGGCGCAGGCGGCAAAGCTCTCCGCTTCCCGCTTCATCTGCTCCTCCAACCCCTCGCCGACCGAAGCCTGGAGCAGTGCCTTCGTGCGCGCATAGGCAATCGTCGGCCCGGCGGCGAGCCGGCGGGCGAGCGCCAGCGCCTCGGCGGCAAGTTTTTCCGGCGGCACGAGGCGGTTGACGATGCCCAATTCCAGGGCGCGGCGCGCCTCGAAACGCTCGCCGAGCAACATCAGCTCGGCCGCCCGCTTCAGCCCCACGACGCGCGGCAGGCTCCAGGTCGCCGCCCCGTCGGGGCTGGTGCCGAGATGGATGTAGCCGGAGCCGAACACCGCATCCTCTGACGCGAGCGCGAGATCGGCGGCGAGGACGAGGCTCAGGCCGAATCCGGCGGCGGCGCCTTGCACCGCGACGACGACCGGCTTCGGCATCGTGCGCAAGGCGACAAGGCTCGGATGCAAGAGATCGACGAGCTCCAGGAAGACCCGCCGCCGCTCCTCGGCGGGCAGCGCGATCACCTCGCCGAAAAAGCGGATGTCGCCGCCTGCCATGAAGTGGCTGCCGGCGCCGCGCAGGAGGACGGCGCGGGCATCCCTGTCGGCGGCTGCTTCGGCGGTCGCGGCGGCCAGCTCCGCAATCATCTCGCGGTTCGCCGCGTTGAGGATCTCCGGCCGGGCGAGGCAGATCTCGAAGACGCCCTCCTGCCGCCCGACATTCAGTGTCTGCATTGCCGTTCTCCGTTTCCGCTCGCCTCGCGCGCTTCTATCATGCCTGCGCGCGCGGCTTCGGGAGAAGCGGAGATGGCCCACACGATCGTACGCGGCGGCATTCTGCTCGACATCGCGGCGGGCACCGCCGAAGCGAGAGACATCCTGATCGAGGACGATGTGATCCGCGAGATCGGCCCGCCCGGCCTCGCCGCGCCCGAGGGCGCGCGGCCGATCGACGCCGGCCGCCGGCTGCTGCATCCCGGCCTCGTCAACGCCCACACGCATGCGCACGGCAACCTCGCCAAGGGGATGGGCGACCGCTGGACGCTCGAATTGCTGCTGACGGCGGCGCCGTGGACGACCGGCAACCGCGCGCCGGAGGACATCTACCTGTCGGCCCAGCTCGGCGCCGCCGAGATGGTGCTGAAAGGCTGCACCGCCTGCTACGATCTGTTCTTCGAGTGGCCGCTGCCCACCCCCGAGGGCCTCGGCCTGGTGGCGGCCGCCTATCGCGATATCGGGATGCGGGCGGTCGTCGCCCCGATGGTCGCTGACCGCAGTTTCTACGAAGTGATCCCGGGTCTCCACGAAGCGCTTCCTGAGAGCCTCAAGGATGCGGTCGGACGGCTGCGTCTCGCCCCCGGGCGCGAGACGCTCGCGGCGATCCGCGCAGCACTCTCCGCCTCGCCGACGGCGAGCGATGACATCCGTTTCGCCGTCGCACCGACGATCCCGCACCATTGCTCGGACGAATTCATCCGCGGCTGCGCCGAGCTCGCGCGCGAGTTTGGCTTGCCGATCCACAGCCATGTCGGCGAATCGAAGGTGCAGGCGGTCGCGGGCATGCGCCTCTACGGCCGCACCCAGATCGCCCATCTCGACCGGCTCGGCGTCATCGGTCCCGATTTCACCGTCGCGCACGGCGTCTGGCTCGACGGAGAGGACATGGCCCGGCTCGGCGACCGCAGCGCCTCAGTGGCGCACAATCCGGGCAGCAACATGCGGCTCGGCAGCGGGCTCGCCGACGCGCGCGCAATGCTCGACCGGCGGGTCAATCTCGGCATCGGCACCGACGGCGCCTCATGCTCGGACAATCAGAACATGTACGAGGCGATGCGCCTTGCCTCCTTCGTCTCGAAGGTGCAAGGGCCGGATTGGCGGCGCTGGCTGACGACGCGCGAGGCGGCGCTGGCAGCCACCGAAGGCAGCGCCCGCGCCCTCGGATTTGGCGATAAACTCGGCCGTATCGCGCCGGGCTGCAAGGCGGACATCGTCATGCTCGACCTCGATCACCCGAACTGGCTGCCGCTGAACGACCCGGTCAACCAGCTCGTCCACGCCGAGGACGGCAGCGCCGTCGACAAGGTGATGATCGCCGGCCGCCTCGTCGTCGACGGCCGCCGGCTGCTCGGCGTCGATCTCGCCCGCCTCGCCGCGCGTGCCGACGCCGCGCGCGAACGGCTCGCCGCCGCCAACCTCGACAACCGCCGGCTCTACGAGGCGCTGGAGCCGGTCGTCGGCAGCCATTGCCCCGGCCTTGCCCGTGCGCCCTATCACATCGACCGCTACGGCGCCCGGCACGGCTGACAGCCGCTTTTGCGGCAGCTTCGGCAGGTCTTGATCCACCATCTGATACGGGTGTGCGCATGACCGCTGGGACGAAGACGATCTTTGAAGGCGCTGTTCGTTTTCACCTTAGAGCGGTCGTGGCCGGACTTGATCCGGCCATCCACGCGCCGGCGAGCGACACCGGCAGCTGCAGCAAAGGCGTGGATGCCCGGATCAAGTCCGGGCAAGACGAGCTTTGGCTGTCTCGCGATTGCCCCGAACAACCTTCTGCCATTCCCCGCACAGCCCTGCGCTTTCGCGGGAACCCAGAACGGGCGATGAGACGGTTGCCCTCGACCGCCTAGCCGATCGGTTTGCGGGTTCGGCACTATCGCCCTATGGTTGATCGTGGGTTCGTTGATCTAGATTAATGAAATGCACGCGCCGAAAGGCCAGTAAGATGACCGGCCTCGTATCGCCCGGCAAAATGGGCTCGTAGCGGCTCTACGGAGGAAACAGCCATGGCCACGACCTTCGCCCCCGAAACGCTTTCCGACCAGCAGCACAGCGCCGAACTGCGCAAGGCGGTCATCGCCGCCACCGTCGGCACCACCATCGAATGGTACGATTTCTTCATCTACGGGACGGCGGCGGGGCTCGTTTTCGGCAAGCTCTACTTTCCCAACGAAAGCCCGCTCGCCGGCACGCTGGCGGCGTTCGGGACCTATTTCATCGGCTTTGTCGGACGGCCGATCGGCGCCGCCATCTTCGGCCATTACGGCGACCGGATCGGCCGCAAGGCGACCCTGATCGCGACCCTGATGGCGATGGGCATCGCCACCTTCCTGATCGCCTTCGTGCCGACCTACGCCTCGATCGGCATCTGGGGCGCCGTCCTCCTGACGATCTTGCGCGTCATCCAGGGCATCGGCGTCGGCGGCGAATGGGGCGGCTCGGTCCTCATTTCGATGGAATGGGCGCGCACCCATAAGAGCCGCGGGCTCGTCGCGTCGTGGCCGCAATTCGGGGTGCCCTCGGGGCTCTTCCTGTCGAACCTGGCGGTCCTCGCCTTCAGCCGGTGGTCGGGCGACCAGTTCCTCGTCTGGGGCTGGCGCATCCCGTTCGCGCTCAGCATCATTCTCGTCGGCATTGGCCTGTGGGTGCGGCTCGGCATCCTCGAGACGCCGGTCTTCCAACGGCTCGTCAGCGAGCGCAAGATCGAGGCCGCGCCAATCGTCGAGGTCGTTAAGAAGCAGCCGAAGGAAATCATCCTCTCGGCGCTGATCCGGCTCTCCGAGCAGGCTCCCTTCTACATCTTCACCGCCTTCGTCTTTTCCTACGGCGTCGGCACCCTGAAGATATCGAAGGACCTGATCCTCTCGGCCGTGCTGGTCGCCTCGCTCGTCTCCTTCTTCAGCATCCCGATCTCCGGCCACATCTCCGATCTGATCGGCCGGCGGCGGATGTACCTGATCGGCGCCGCGACGATGGGCGTCTTCGGCTTCGTCTATTTCGGCATGCTCGACAGCGGCATTTCCTGGCTGGTGTTTCTTGCGATCGTCCTGTCCTTGATCCCGCACGACATGCAGTACGGCCCGCAGGCTGCCTTGATCGCCGAGGCGTTCACGCCGCGGTTGCGCTACAGCGGCTGTTCGCTCGGCTATCAGCTCGCCTCGATCATCGCTGGCGGCCCGGCGCCGATCATCGCGACGGCGCTGTTTGCGTACTATCACTCGGGCTATGCGGTCGCCGTCTACATCGCCGTATTGGCCCTGATCACGCTGGCCTGTACCGCCTTCATGCCAGACCACACGGGCAAGGACATCTCGACCGAATACGACGAAGGCGCGTGAGCGGCTGCCCCTCACCCTCCCGCTTCGCGGGTCCCTCCCTCTCCCCGCTCGCGGGGAGAGGGTCGGGGTGAGGCGCGCGGTTCCTACGTCGTGACCAAGCGGCGCAGCTCCTCGACCACCTCGGGGTTGGCGAGGGTCGAGACGTCGCCGGCGTCCTGGCCGGCCGAGACCGCCGCCAGCACCCGGCGCATGATCTTGCCCGAGCGCGTCTTCGGCATGTCGGGGACGATCCACACATGCGCCGGCCGCGCGATCGGGCTGATCTCGGTCACCACCGCGTCGGCGATGCGCTTGTGCAGTTCGGCGCTCGCGTGGATGCCGGGCTTCAGCGCGACATAAAGGTCGGGGACGCGGCCCTTGATCGCGTCGGCGACCGGCACGACGGCGGCCTCGGCGACCTCGGAGACGGTCAGCGCGGCCGACTCGATCTCCTTCGTGCCGAGCCGGTGCCCGGCGACGTTGATCACGTCGTCGATGCGCCCGAGGATGCGGTAATAGCCGTCCTCTGTCTGCACCGCGCCGTCGCCGGCGAAATAGGGCCAGTCGCGCCAGTCCTTGCTGTCCTTGTTCTTGCAGTAGCGCTCGTAATACTGCGCGACGAAGCGGTCGGGGTCGCCCCAGATCGTCTGAAAGATCCCCGGCCACGGGTTCTTGATGCAGATGTTGCCGGCGCGGCCCGCCCCCTTCGGGATCTCGTTGCCGTCGTCGTCATAGATGACGGGATGGATGCCGGGGAGCGCCGGGCCGGCGCTGCCGGGCTTCATCGGCTGCAGGCCCGGGACCGTGCTGCAAAGAAACCCGCCGGTCTCGGTCTGCCACCAGGTGTCGACGATCGCCGCCTCGCCCTTGCCGACCGTGTGGTAGTACCAGCGCCACACCTCCGGCTCGATCGGCTCGCCCACGGTCGTCATGTGCTTGAAGCGGTAGCTGTAGTTGTTCGGCTCGTCCGGGCCGGCGCGGCGCAAGGCGCGGATCGCGGTCGGCGAGGTGTGGAAGATGTTGACGTCCAGCTCCTCGGCGATGCGCCACGGCCGGCCGGCGTCGGGATAGGTCGGCACGCCTTCGTAGATGACCGAGGAGGCGGCGAGCGCCAAGGGGCCATAGACGATGTAGGAATGCCCGGTGATCCAGCCGATGTCCGCCATGCACCAGTAGACGTCTTCGGGGTGGATGTCCTGGATGTAGCGGGAGGTGCCGGCGACATAGGCGAGATAGCCGCCGATGCCGTGCTGGCAGCCCTTGGGGCGCCCCGTGGTGCCGCTCGTATACATCAGGAATAACGGCGCCTCGGCCGGCATCCGCTCCGGCTCGACCCGCCGGCCGCGATATTTCGCGAGCAGGTCGTTGACGACCCAGTCGCGCCCGGAGACGATGGCGCTCGGGCTCGAATTCTTGCCCGGATAGCGCTGCCAGACCAGCACCTGCTCGACCTTCTGCCCTTGCGCCGCGGCGTCGGCGACGGCGACGTCGGCCTTCTCCTTGTGGTCCTGCAAGGCGCCGTTGCGCCAATAGGCGTCCATCGTAATGAGGACGCGGCTGCCGCTGTCGACGATGCGGTCGGCGCAGGCCTTGCCGCTGAAGCCGCTGAACACCTGGCTGTGGATGACGCCGAGCCGCGCGCAGGCGAGCATCGCGACCGCCGTCTCCGCCACCATCGGCATGTGCAGGGTCGCCCGGTCGCCGGGCTTCAAGCCGCAGAAATCCTTGAGCAGCGCGGCGAACTCGTTCACCCGCACATAGAGCTCTTGATAGGTCACGTGCTGGATCGGCTCGTTCTCGGGCTCGCCGACGAAATGGATCGCGGTCTTGTTCTTGTGCGCGCCCAGATGCCGATCGACGCAATTGTAGCTGGCGTTGATGCGGCCGCCGACATACCAGCGCCAGAACGGCGCGTTGCTGGTGTCGAGCGTCGTGTCCCAGCGCCGATACCAGTCGAGCATATCGGCGTATTCGCCGAAGCATTCGGGAAACTTGTCGAGGCTGAAGCGCTCGTAGATCTTCGGATCGGTCAGATTGGCCTGGGCGACGAAGCTCGGCGGCGGTTCGAAGTATTTTTCTTCCTGCCAATGGACGGCAATGGCGGCCTCGGAAACGCTGTCGGAAACGTCGTTCTGGCTCTTCATCCGTTCACTCCCAAACCGGATTCGGCTGTTGTCTCAGCCTCGGAAATCGAAATGCTGCCGCATGTTACGCCGAAGCGCCCGGCCTTTGAAGCGGCTCGGCCCGTCACGCCCGGATGCCGGCGAGACCGCACAGAATGCCCCATTCGCGCTCGCCGACCGGGCACACCGACAGCCGCGACTGGCGCAGCAGCGAGAGTTGTGCGAGGTCGGCGTGGCTGCGCATCTGCGGCAGCCCGACCGGCTTTGCCGCCGCCATCAGCGGCTTCACATCGACCATGCCGCTCTTGCCCTTGGGGTCGCTCGGATCGGGATAGAAGGGGCGGACAATCTCGACGACGCCGACGATCTCCTTGCCCTCGTTCGAATGGTAGAAAAACGCCCGCTCGCCCACCTTCATGGCGCGCAGATTGCCGAGCGCCTGGGCATTGTGGACGCCGTCCCAATTGGTGCGCCCGTCGCGGACGAGCTGGTCCCAGGAATATTTCGACGGTTCGGACTTTAACAGCCAGTAAGCCATTCTTCCTCTCCCTCAGGGCGGCAGCAGCGGATAGGCCGCCTCTTCCTCGTAAACCGAGCCCGCTTTCGTCTGCAGGCTCGCGATCAGGCTGAAGCCTTCGACGGCGAGCGGCTCGGCGCGATAGCCGGCATGCGCGGCGAGGAAATCGCGCAGCCGCTCGCGCGGCGCATTATTGAGCCTTGCGAGCGTGACGTGCGGCGCGAATCTGCGCGGTTCGGGCGGCAGCCCGACGCGCAGCAGCGCCTGCTCGACCTTGTCGCGCAGCACGAGGAGATCGGGCTGCCGCTCGGCGCCGACCCAGAGCTGGCGCGGCTTGTCGCCGCCGAAGACGCCGACGCCCGCGAGCTGCAGGCTGAAGCGGCGCGCCTTCAATCGCGACAATGCCGCATCGATGTCGGCCGCCGCATCCTCGCCCGTCTCGCCGATGAAGCGCAGGGTCAGGTGGAAATTGCCGGGATCGACCCAGCGCGCCCCCGGCACCCCGCCGCAGAGCAAAGACAGCCGCAATTTCAATTCCGGCGGAAAGGCGATGCCGACGAAGAGGCGCAGCATCGATTACCGCCCAGACCGCTTCGTTTGTTCTCCGGGCAACCCCAAGATCGTCTTGGCCGGGCTTGGCCCGGCCATCCACGCATCGACCCGGCTGAACCGAAGCAAGACGTGGATGTCCGGAGCAAGTCCGGGCAAGACGGGGTTGGAGTTGCACTTCCGTCTCATTGCCATTCGCATGCTCACACGAAGAGGGTCAGCACGCCGGTATGGCCGTAGAGCCGGTCGCGCGAGATCTCGCCATTGGCGAAAAAGCCGATCAGCGGGAAGTCGCCGAGGCTGTCGCGGATCAGCGCCGTCTCGACCCCGCTCTCGCCGAAAAGGTTGGCGCCGCGCGCGACGCAGCTGACATAAATGCCGGCCTTGGGGCGCCCGTCGAGCCGCTTCGCGAGCTGGCTCGTCATGCGTTCGAGGTCGCGCCGCGCGCTCTCGGGATCGCGCCGGCAGAAGAGGATGCGGTCGCCCAGCGCGACCGACTCGCCGATGACGAGCCAGCCGCGCCCGGGATCGACCGCCATCAGGTTGCGCACGAGGTAATCGCCCGTGTCGGAGCCCGCGACCGGCAGCCCCGCGAAGATGACGCCGCCGGCGCGCCGCAGGTTCTGCGCGAATTCGGGCCCGATATCTTCGAGGAAGACGGAAAACGCCGGGCGGCCGTCGATCGACATGACGATGTTGTCGCGCGCGTCGTCGATGCGGCGGACGGGACCGATCGGGATGCAGCCCTGGCTCAACGCCGTCGCAACCGGGATCTGTGCCGACAGCATGACCCCGGCGAGGCCCGCTTCGCCGAAGCCGGCGCCGCCGGCATCGCGGGCGAGAAGCGGGCTCGGCGAGCGGTGCGAGAGGAGGCCGCCGACGAGAAAAGCCCCGCTCGCCGCCATCAGGTCAACGGCGGCGCGCGGCAATTCGGGGCAGCGCGGGTCGCCGTGCACGAGCGCGAGGGCGGGTTGCGCAGCGTCGATCCATTGGGAATGCCGGCGCGGGATGTCCGAGCCGGGGTCGCCTGTCGTGGCGAAGACACGGAAAGCCTCGCGCGGCAATGCCGCCGTCATCACGACGAGGGCCGGCTCGTCATAGATCTCGCCCGCCGCGCTCAAGACCCCGAGCCCGACCCCGCCGACCCAGGCCTCGATCCCGGTGCCGCGCGCGAGCGCCGCCACGAGATCGGGAAAGGCCGCGCCGGCCGGCTCGTTCGCATAGACGATGCCGAGGCTCGCGCCGGGATTGGGGGCGAGCGCGGCGAGCGCGCGTTCGGCAAGCCGGACGGGATCGCCGCTGACTGCGGCGGCGGCAAATTCCGTCGTCATTCCTTTTCTCCCAGAAGCCGCGCGACATAGGGGGCGATGCGACCGGCGACGACGGCGACGCCGCGCGTGTTCGGATGCAGGCCGTCGGCCTGCGTCAGATCTTTCCGCATCGCCACGCCGTCGAGAAAGAATGGATAGAGCAGCACATGATAGCGCCGCGCGAGATCGGGATAGATGGCGTCGAACTCGCGCTGGTAGGCTTTCCCCCAATTGGGTGGCGCCAGCATGCCGGCGAGCAGCAATTTCGCCCCGCTCGCCCTGATCTTCTCGACGATCTTGTCGAGGTTCGCACGCACGAGCTTCGGCGGGATGCCGCGCAGCGCGTCGTTGGCGCCGAGTTCGAGGATGACGAAATCGGGCTTTTCCGCCAATTCCCAATCCGTGCGGGCGAACCCGTCGGCGGTGGTGTCGCCCGAATTGCCGCCGTTCTCGACGCGCGCCTTTATCCCTTCCTGCCGCAGCTTTGTCTCGAGCTGCGCCGGGAAAGCCTCGCGTTCGGGCAGCCCGAAGCCTGCCGTCAGGCTGTCGCCGAAAGCGAGAATGACCGGCTCGCGCGCCGCAGCCGGCGCACCCGACGGCATCAGGAGGCAGAGAAGGACCGCGTTGAAAACGAGGGCCGCCGCGCCATATCGTCGGCGACCCTGCCGCGCCCCGCCGGACCTCGCATCATGACCCCCTCGCTTCATTCCGGCGGCCCGCTCGTGCTCTTTGAGGACGTCCATCTAACACTGGCGAGCCTCGCCGGACCCGTCAACATCCTCTCCGGCGTCTCGCTCGCGGTCGAGCCCGGCGAGACGGTCGCGGTCCTCGGGCCGTCTGGCTCGGGCAAATCGAGCCTCTTGATGGTGATGGCCGGCCTCGAACGGGCGAGCCGGGGACGGGTTCGGGTCGCCGGAGAGGATCTGGGAGGGCTCGACGAGGACAGCCTCGCCCGGCTGCGCCGCCGCCGTATCGGCATCGTCTTTCAGGCGTTTCACCTGATCCCGACGATGACGGCGCTCGAAAACGTGGCGATGCCGCTCGAACTGGCCGGCAGCCGGGACGCCTTCGGCCGCGCCGAGGAGGGGCTCGCCGCGGTCGGGCTCGAGGGGCGGCTCGCGCATTATCCGGGGCAGCTTTCGGGCGGCGAGCAGCAGCGCGTCGCGATCGCACGTGCTTTCGTCGCCGGCCCCGACCTGCTGCTCGCCGACGAGCCGACCGGCAATCTCGACGCGACGACCGGCCGGCTCGTCATCGACTGCCTTTTCGCCGAACGGGCGCGGCACGGCACGACCCTGATCCTCGTCACGCACGATTCGAGCCTCGCCGAGCGCTGCGCCCGCGAGATCCGGCTGTCCGACGGGCGGATCGTCGAAGACCGCCGCGCCGCGCCGGGCGAGGCCGGCGCCCGGCGCGCCCGGTGAGCGCGGATTCGCCCCTTGGCCGGGTGCGCCTGGCTTTGCGGCTTGCCCGGCGCGAATTGCGCGGCGGCGTCGCCGGCTTCCGCGTGCTGCTGTTCTGCCTCTTCCTCGGGGTCGGCGCGATCGCCGCGATCGGCTCGCTCGACCGCACGGCCGAGGGCGGCATTACGGCGGACGCCAAGGCGATCCTCGGCGGCGATGCCGAGGCGCGGCTGCTCTACCGGCCCGCCGACGCCGCCGCAGCGCGATTTCTCGCGGCGAGCGGGCGCCTGTCGCGCGTCGTCGCCTTGCGCGCGATGGCGCGAAGGCAGGACGGCAAAGCGCAGTCCTTGATCGAATTGAAGGCGGTCGATGCCACCTACCCGCTCTACGGCAAGGTCACGCTCTCACCCGGTATGCCCCTGGCGGCGGCGCTGGCGCGGCACCCCCAGCCTGATCCTCCCCCGCATGCGGGGAAGGGAAGGGAGGGGGTAGGCGGCCTTTACGGCGCCGTCGTGGAGGGCGCGGTCCTCGACCGGCTCGGGCTGAAGCTCGGCGACCGGATCGAGATCGGCGGCGAGGCTTTCGTATTGCGCGCGCGCATCGAGCGCGAGCCCGACCAGAGCTTCGGCGGGCTGATCTTCGGGCCCTCGGTCATCATCTCCGACAAGGCGCTTGCCGGCACCGGGCTCATCGCCCCCGGCGCGCTCGTCGCCTACAAATACCGGCTGCGCCTGCCGCAGGGCGACGCCGCGGGCTGGATCGCAACGGCGCGCGCGCGCTTTCCCGAGGCCGGCTGGCAGCTCAGGACCGCCGCCGACGCGGCGCCGGCCTTGCGGCGGCTGTTGGCGCGGGTCGCGCTCTATCTGCGCCTCGTCGGCTTGACGGCGCTGCTCGTCGGCGGCGTCGGCATCGCCAACGCCGTCCGCAGCCACCTCGCGCAGCAGACCCCGACGATCGCCGCCCTCAAATGCCTCGGCGCCGAGAACCGCCTGATCCTCGGAGCCTATCTCGCTCAGGTCCTGGCGCTGGCAGCCGCGGCGATCGCCGCCGCGCTCGCCTGCGGCGCCTTCCTAACTTGGGCGGCATTGCCGTTTCTCGACCGTCTGCTGCCGATACCGCTCGCCCCCGCCTTTTACCCCGGCGCGCTCGCCGAGGCGGCGCTGCTCGGCCTCTTGACGACGCTCGCCTTTGCGCTGTGGCCGCTCGCCGGCATCCGCGGGGTGCCCGCCGCGGCGCTCTTCCGCGACACCGTCGATCCCGCCCGCCGGCAAGTGCCGCTCTGGGCCGCCGCCGCGACGGCGGCGGCGGCGCTGGGGCTCGCGGCGCTCGTCGTGCTCGGAACCGGGGACCGCCGGGCCGCGCTCTATTTCGTCGCCGGCCTCGCCGCCGCCTTCGTCCTTTTTGCCGCGGCCGGCCGCCTCGTAGTCGCCGCGGCGCGGCATCTGCCGCGGCCGCGCCGTCCGGCATTGCGGCTCGCGATCGCCAATCTCTCCCGCCCCGGCGCGCCGACCGTCGGGGTCGTCACCTCGCTCGGGATCGGCTTGTCGGTGCTGATCGCGATCGCCCTCATCGAAGGCAACATCGCGCGGGTTGTCGAAGAGCGGCTGCCGCGAGAGGCGCCGGCCTATTTCTTCATCGACATCCAGCCGAGCCAGCTCGCGGGGTTCGAAGAAATTGTCCGCCGCATTCCCGGCGCCCGCTGGCGCGAGGTACCGATGCTGCGCGCCCGCATCACGCGGCTCAACGGCGTGCCCGCCAGCGAGGCGAAAGTCGCGCCCGGGGTGCGCTGGGCGCTCGACAGCGACCGTGGCCTCACCTATGCGGCGCGCCTGCCGCACGGCTCGACGCTGGCGGCCGGCAAATGGTGGCCGCCCGACTATAAGGGGCCGCCGCTCGTCTCCTTCGCCGCCGATCTGGCGCACGGCATGGGGCTGAAGATCGGCGACACGATCTCGGTCAACCTGCTCGGCCGCGAGATCACCGCGCGGGTCGCCAATCTGCGGCATATCGAGTGGGCGCGGCTCGGCATCAATTTCGTCCTCGTCTTCGCGCCGGGAACGCTGGAGCCGGCGCCGCAGACGCATCTGGCGGTCGTCTACCTGCCGGCGGCCGGGGAAGCCCGGCTCGTCCGCGAGGTCGGCGCGCATTTCCCGAACGTCTCGGCGATCGGGGTGCGCGAGGCGCTGGCGGCGGTCGCCCGGGTGCTCGCGACGATCGGCATCGCGGTGCGGCTCGCCGCCCTCGTCACGGTCATAGCGGGCACGCTGGTGCTCGGCGGCGCGGTCGCCGCCGGCCATCGCCGCCGCGTCTACGACGCCGTCGTCCTCAAGGTGCTGGGCGCTACGCGCGGCGCCGTTGCCCGCGCCTTTCTCTTCGAACAGGCGATCCTCGGGCTCCTCGTGGCCGCGGTCGCGAGCCTTTTCGGCAGCTTCGCCGGCTGGGTCGTGGTCACGCGGCTGATGGAGGCCGATTGGGTTTTCCTGCCGGCGCCGCTCGCCATGACGGCGGCGCTCGCGACGCTGCTCGCCCTAAGTTTCGGCTTCGTCGGTACCTGGGCCGCGCTCGGCGCGAAGCCCGCGCCCTATCTGCGCAACGGGTAGCAAAGGCCACCGGGCTCCGCCGCCGCGTCATACCGGCGAAAGCCGGTATCCACAGCCGAAATGGGTCCCGGCTTTCGCCGGGACGACGAGAGAAGGGTTCGGCAGCGGCGGCGGGGGCTTATTGAAAAGATCCCGTTTTGTGCCAATATCGCAGCGGCGAGGAATCTTCCTCGCTCGCGTCTCTTCTTGGAGGGCTTTATGGCTCTGGGTTCGCAGCCCCGCTGGACGGTGCGGACGGCGGACGCGCAGGTCGGCATCGATGTCGGCCTGCGGGAGTATATGCTTCGCATCTACAATTACATGGCGTCGGGGCTGGCGCTGACCGGCATCGTCGCCTTCGTCGCGGCCAATTCCGGTTTCTACGCCTCGATCGCGCGCACGCCGGTCATGTGGCTCGTCATCCTGGCGCCGCTCGGGCTCGTCATGTGGCTGAGCTACGGCATCCAGCGGATGCAGGCATCGACGGCGCAGGCGCTCTTCTGGGTCTATTCGGGCCTGATGGGCCTGTCGCTCGGGGTCGTCTTCCTCGCCTTTACCGGGACGAGCGTCGCCCGCGTCTTCTTCATCACCGCCGGCACCTTCGGGGCGATGAGCCTTTACGGCTACACGACGCAGCGCGATCTCTCGGGTTTCGGCTCCTTTCTCTTCATGGGGCTGATCGGCATCATCATCGCCGGGCTCGTCAACATCTTCATCCATTCCTCGGCGCTGCAATTCGCGATCTCGGTGATCGGCGTCATCGTCTTCACCGGGCTGACTGCCTGGGATACGCAGCAGATCAAGGAGATGTATTACGAGGCCGACGGCTCCGAGATCGCCAGCAAGAAGGCGGTGATGGGGGCGCTCAGGCTCTATCTCGACTTCATCAACCTGTTCATGATGCTGTTGCAGCTGATGGGGACGCGGCGCGACTGAGCCCTCGCGACAGCTTTCTCGGCAAAAAGGGCCGCCCGGACGATCGGGCGGCCTTTTCTGTGTTCGCAGGCGTGGTGGGTCAGGGCCCGCTGCGCGAACCGCCATCGGCGATTGACGAGGCCATGCCCGGATGCCCGGAGGCGATCGCCCGCTCGACGGTGAGCGCCGAGAAGCAGGTCAGATCGAGCAGCGCAAGCCCGATCGCCAAAATGACGAGAAAGGCGTTCAGCTGACCGGCGGCGCGATCGAGCCGGCGCACGAGGCTCGTGTCGTCCCCGGAACTACTCGGCAGCCGCATGTCGCCCCTCCATCAACCGAAACTCACCCAACCGACGTAGACAGCGCCGCCCTCCGCCGCAACGCACAAAAAAGCAGGTCAGCTATCCATCCCTATAATGGCGTAGCCTCTCATCCCAACCCTTTCCCCGCCTGCAGGGAGAGGGAGGGACCCGCATCAGCAGGCGGGTCAGGGCGGTCCTTCTTCCTATTTTTCCTGATGGATGTTCGCGTCGAGAAACACGACGGCCTTGGTGCCGGCGTTCTCGATCCAGTGCCGGCCCGGACCGAATTCGGCAAAGGCTTCGCCGGCGTGATATCGCCGCACGGCACCGTCCGCATGGTGGTTCGTAAGAACGCCTGACAGGACATAGACGATCGTCGGGTCGCCCTGATGGCTGTGCACCGGCACATGGCCGCCCGGCGCGATCGTCGCTCGGCTGAGGCGCAGGTCGCGGTGCTGCGCACCGGCAATCTCGCCGGCGAGGTCGAGCTTAGCGAGCACCTGCTGGCTGACGCCGCGCCAGCCGGTCGGCGCCCTCTCGGTTCCGAGCGCGAGCCCCGCTGCGAACATCACCGCACCGAAGGCGGCGAGGCGCAATCCCCGCATGCGAAATCGGTGTTGCACGCAATCGGTCCTTTCAAGCGCTCGTTTATCGAGGTGAGGGACCGTCGCATCCCCCTCAATGCGCCTCGTCCCAGCTTTTGGCCCGGCCGGTTTCGACGACGAGCGGCACGGAGAGGTCGCAATTGGGCGCGCAGGCGCCCTCCATCACGGCCTTGACGAGCCCGGCGGTCGCCTCGGCTTCGCCTTCCGGCACCTCGAAGAGCAGCTCGTCATGCACCTGCAACAGCATGCGCGCCTGCAAGCCGGCGCTCGCGAGAGCCGGCGGGATCCGCGCCATGGCGCGGCGGATGATGTCGGCGGCCGAGCCCTGCAAGGGCGCGTTGATCGCCTGCCGCTCGGCCCCAGCCCGGCGCGCCGGGTTCGGGTCGCGGATGCCGGGGATGAAGCATTTGCGGCCGAAGATCGTCTCGACGTAGCCCTTGGCGCGGCAATCGGTCTTGACCCGCTCCATATAGGCGCGGATCGCCGGGAAGCGCTCGAAATAGGCGCGGATATAGGCCGCCGCCTCGGCTTGCGGGACGCCGATCTGGGCGCCGAGGCCGAAGGCGCTGATGCCGTAGATGATGCCGAAATTGATCGCCTTGGCGCGCCGGCGGGTCAGCGCGTCCATGCGATCGAGCGGCACGCCGAAGACCTGGCTCGCGGTCAGCGCGTGAATGTCGCTCCCCTGCCGGAATGCCTCCTTCAACTCCGGCACCTCGGCGACATGCGCGGCGAGGCGCAATTCGATCTGGCTGTAATCGGCCGACAGCAACACGTTCCCCTCCTCGGCGACGAAGGCGCGGCGGATGCGGCGGCCTTCCTCGGTGCGAATCGGGATGTTCTGCAGATTGGGCTCGGTCGAGGAGAAGCGCCCCGTGGCGGTCGCGGCGAGGGCGTAGGAGGTATGGACGCGGCCGTCGCCGGGGTCGATCTCCTCGCCCAGCGCATCGGCATAAGTCGATTTCAGCTTCGACAGCATGCGCCAGTCGAGCACCAGCCGCGGCGCCTCGTGCAGCGGCGCCAGCTGCTCGAGGACCGAGGCGTCGGTGCCGTAGGCGCCGGTCTTGCCCTTCTTGCCGCCGGGCAGCCCCAATTTGTCGAAGAGGACTTCGCCCAGCTGCTTCGGCGAGCCGATATTGAAGGGGCTGCCGACGGATTTGAAGATCGCCTCTTCCAGTTCGGCGATGCGAAGGGTGAAGTCGCGCGACAGGTCGGAAAGCGCGCCGCGGTCGACCTTGATGCCGTGCAATTCCATTTGCGCCACGACCGGCACCAGCGGCCGCTCGATCGTCTCGTAGAAGGCGGCCATGTGCGCGGCAACCAGCCTCGCCTTCAGGAGCATGTGCAGCCGCAGGGCCGCGTCGGCGCGCTCGGCCAAATAGTCGCGCGCCCGCTCCAGCGGCACCTCGGCGAAGGGAATGAGGCTCTTGCCGCTGCCGACCAGGTCTTTGAGCGGCGTCATCTCGTGCTCGAAATTACGCCGCACGAGCGCCTCGATCGCGTGCTCGAACTGGCCGCCGTCGAGCACATAGGACATCAGCATCGTGCAGTCCCAGGGGGCGAGCGGCAAACCTTCACGCAGCAAAAGGCGGGCGGCGCCCTTCATGTCGTGGCCGATCTTGAGGACGCCCGGATCGGCGAAGAGCGGGCGGAGCCTGTCGAGCGTGGGTCTGCGATCGAGGCCAGGCCGCGGCCCGAGATCGAGGGAGCCCTCGCCGGGCGCGGGCGTGAGCGGCAGATAGCCGGCCTCGCTCGGCCGGATCGCGAGCGCGATGCCGACGAGCGCCGGGCGGCCGCCTGCGGTGCTGCTCGCTTCGAGCGAGACCGCGACGGCGCCCGCCTCGCGCGCCCGCCCGGTCCAGCGGTCGAGCGCCTCGTCGCTGTCGATCACGAGATATTCGCGCGGCGCCGTGAAGGGCGGGATTTCGGGGATCGCCGGCGCCGGCGCCTCGGCCGGGGCGGCGGGCGCCATGCCGGCGAGGCGCTGCGTCATGCGGGTCGCGAGCGCCCGGAATTCCATCTCGCGCAGGAACGGCAGCAGCCGGTCGAGGTCGGGCGGCCTGACGGCGAGATCGGAGAGCGGACAGGGCAGCGGCGCGTCGTCGTCGAGCTTTACCAGCTCCTTCGAGAGCCGCGCCATCGGCGCGTTTTCGAGCAGCGACTCGCGCCGCTTCGGCTGCTTGATCTCGGCGGCATGGGCGAGCAGGGTTTCGAGGTCGCCATAGGTGTTGATCAGCTCGGCGGCGGTCTTGACGCCGATGCCGGGGACGCCGGGGACATTATCGACGCTGTCGCCGGCGAGCGCCTGCACATCGACGACGCGCTCCGGCCCGACCCCGAAGCGCTCGCGCACTTCCGCTTCCCCGATCGGCCGGTTCTTGATCGGGTCGAGCATCTTCACGTGCGGCCCGACGAGCTGCATCAGATCCTTGTCGGAGGAGACGATCGTGACCTCGGCGCCGGCTTCGACGGCGTGCCGCGCATAGGTCGCGATCAGATCGTCGGCCTCGAAATCCGCGAGCTCGATCTGGCACACGCCGAAGGCCTCGGTGGCGCGGCGGATCAGCGGAAATTGCGGCGCCAGATCCTCGGGCGGCTCGGGGCGGTGCGCCTTGTACTGGTCGTAGAGCCGGTTGCGGAACGAGGCGCCGGAATAATCGAAGATGACCGCGATATGGTCGGCATCGGTCTCGGACAAGAGCTTTGCCAGCATGTTGCTGAAGCCGAGCACCGCCGCGGTCGGCAGCCCGTCCGAGCGGGTCAGCGGCGGCAGCGCGTGATAGGCGCGGAAGATGAAGCCCGAGCCGTCGACGAGATAGACGTGGCGCGGCGCGAGCGTGTGCGGCGCAGCCGCCGCCGCGCGGTCGAGAACCTCGTTCATCGGCGCCTCTCTTTCAGCGCGGCACGTCCGGCGCAGGGCTGTGCTCGTGCACCGTAGGCCCCGCCGTCTGCCCCACCGGCGCCGGCTCCTGCGGCCTGTCGGTGTCGCCCGAGACGCCTTCCATCGGCAGGCCGCCCGCGGCGATCGCGCGGTTGACAAAGAGCCGCGAACAGTATGGGCATTCGGCCTTTCCGCCCGGCGCGAGGTTCAGATAGACCTTGGGATGGCCGAGCGGTCCGCCGCCGCCGTTGCAGGCGGCGACCATCGTGTCGATGGTGATGGTTTCGAAAGCCGCCATGAGCCGTCCGCCGCAAAGCCTAACCGATCGATCGCTCGCCGAGGCCGGATGATACGCGCTCGAGCGGCACAATCAATGAGGCGCTGGAGTGCTATCCTCATCCTCGCCATGCTGGCGCTCGGGCAATCCGGCTGCGCGCCCGCGACCGACCGGGAGGCGCGGCTCGACGGGATCGGCACGCCGCGTGCCGCCCCCGAGCCGCACCCGGCGCCGCGCTTTGCGGCCGACCGCTTCGTCGCCGCCGACGGCGTCGGCCTGCCGCTGCGCGAGTGGCTGCCGCAGGGACGGTCGAAGGCGGTCGTCCTGGCATTGCACGGCTTCAACGACTACTCGCACGCTTTTTCCGGGCCGGGCAAGGCCTGGGCGAAGCTCGGCATCGCCACCTACGCCTACGACCAGCGCGGCTTCGGCGAGGCGCCGGACCGCGGCCGCTGGCCGGGGCGCTTCGCGCTCGCCGCCGACGCCGCGACGGCGAGCGCAATCCTGCGCCGGAAGTATCCGCATGTGCCGCTCTATCTATTGGGCGAGAGCATGGGCGGCGCGGTTGCCGTGGTGGCGATGACCGGCGAGAGCGGCGCGCCCAAGCCGGATGTGGACGGCGTCGTCCTGGCGGCGCCGGCGCTCTGGGGGCGCGCCGTCATGCCGCTGCTACCGAAGCTCGTCCTCGCGGTCGGGGCGCGCCTCTTCCCGGCGATGACGTTGACCGGCCGCGGACTGCATATCTGGGCCTCGGACAACATCCCGATGCTGCGGGCATTAGGCCGCGACCCGCTCGTCATCAAAAGGACGCGGGTCGATACGATTTACGGGCTGGTCAATCTGATGAGCGCGGCGCTCGCCTCGGCTCCGCGGCTCGACTGCCCGCTCTTTCTCCTCTACGGCGCGCATGACGAGATCATCCCGAAGCCGGCGGTGCGCCGCTTCGTCGGCATGCTGCCGGCCGATCCTGGCCAGGGGCGCCGCCTCGCCTATTATCGGCAAGGCTGGCACATGCTGCTGCGCGACCTCGAAGGCCCGCGGGTCGTCGGCGATGTCGCGAGCTGGATCCTCTCGCCCGGGACGCCGCTGCCCTCGGGCGCCGACCGCGCCGCGGCGCAATTCTTCGGCGGCCTTGCATCGCCCCGCGCAGCGCAGTATCTGAGGCAGCGCCGAGACCCGCGCACCCGTAGCTCAGCTGGATAGAGCGCTGCCCTCCGAAGGCAGAGGTCGTGAGTTCGAATCTCGCCGGGTGCGCCATTCCCAGGAGGGCGGCATGGAGATCGGGGCGGCGGTCTTTCGCAAGGTCCTGGAACCGCTGATGATCGAGGCCGTCGACATCGACGAGCCGTGGGGCCGCGAGGTCTTGGTACGCACCGTGGCGACTGGGGTGTGCCACAGCGACCTGCATGTCGTCGACGGCGTCGGCCGCTTTCCGCTCGACCGGCCGATCGTCCTGGGGCACGAGGGCGCCGGCATCGTCGAGGCGGTAGGCACGGAAGTGACGAGCCTCAGGCCCGGCGACCATGTCGTCGCCTGCCTGTCGGGGTTTTGCGGCAACTGCGCGCAATGCCTCTCGGGCCACCCGAATTTGTGCACCGGCGGCATCGTCGCGCGCCCCGAGGGCGCGGCCCCGCGGCTCTCGCAGAAAGGCCAGCCATTGCGCCAATTCATCGGCATTTCGAGCTATGCCGAAAAAATGCTGCTGCACGAGAACTCGGTCGTCAGGATCGACCCCAAATTGCCGCTCGACAAGGCGGCGCTCGTCGGCTGCGGCGTGCTGACGGGGGTCGGGGCGGCCCTGCGCAGCGCCGGATTGGAGCCGGGGCAGACAGTCGCGGTCTACGGTTGCGGCGGCGTCGGGCTGTCGATCGTGCAGGGCGCCAAGATCGGTGGCGCCCGCCGCATCGTCGCGATCGACATGTTTGAGCGGAAGCGCGAGATGGCGCTGCGTCTCGGCGCCACCGATTTCGTCAACAGCGCAGAAGAAGACCCGGTGAAGGCGGTGCGGCGCCTGACCGGCGGCGCCGGGGTCGATCACGCCTTCGAGGCGGTCGGCAATGCGACGCTCTGCCGGCAGGCGATCGAAAGCCTCGCGATCCGCGGCACCGCCACGATCGTCGGCGTCCTGCCGCCCGACGCGACGATCGAGTTTCCCTGGATGGCGATCCGCCCAGAATGCAAGGTGCAGACGTCGCGCATGGGCTCGAACCGCTTCCGTACCGACATCCCGCTCTATCTCGATTTCTACCGCCAAGGCCGGCTCGACCTCGACGCGATGGTGACGAAGAAGGGCCGGCTCTCCGACATCAACGAAGCCTTCCGCGCGATGAAGGCCGGCGAGGTCGCGCGAACCGTGCTGACCTTCGATTGAGAAGGAGCGCCTCAGTGCAGCGGCCGCGGGAGGGGGGTTCGCCGAGGCTGACGGTACGCCTTCGCGGGCGTCACGCGCCGCTTCTTAGCGGCGTTAGACGATCAGCTCATCGACCAAGTTATGGCCATCGTCGTCCCGACGCAGGTCGGGACCCATTGCTGACCTGGATACCGTCTTTCGCCGGTATGACAGTAATATTTTTCAACCCGAGCGCGTCGGGTCGGGGGCGAGGCGAATAAGGAGCTTGCCGAAATTGCGGCCTTCGAGGAGGCCGATGAAAGCCTGCGGCGCGCTATCGAGGCCCTCGACGATATCCTCGCGGTATTTGAGTTCGTCCGCGCGCACGAGCGGCGCCGCCATCGCCCGATACTCGCCGTAGAGCTGCCAGCGGTCGCCGACGATGAAGCCTTGGATCTTGATCCGCCGCCGGACGACCGTCATCAGATTGGGGCCGGGTTGCGGCTCGCGGTCGTTGTATTCCGAGACCATGCCGCACATCACCATGCGGCCGAAATCGTTGAGGCGCGGGAAGACGGCGCGCTGCACCGCGCCGCCGACATTCTCGAAATAAACATCGATGCCCTTGGGGCAGGCGCGGTCGAGCGCCGCGCCGAGGTCGGCCGCGCGGTGGTCGAGGCAGGCCGCGAAGCCGAGCTCCCCTTCGACATAGCGACATTTGTCGGCGCCGCCGGCGATGCCGACGACATGCACGCCGAGACGCTTTGCCAGCTGCCCCGCGACCGCGCCGACCGCCCCCGAGGCGGCGGAGACGACGACGGTTTCGCCCGCCTTCGGCTGGCCGATGTCGTTCAGCCCGACATAGGCGGTCAGCCCCGGCATGCCGAGGATACCGAGCGCCGTCGAGATCGGCGCCTCGGCCGGGTCGAGCTTGATCAGCCCGTCGGCCTTGACGGTGCTGTAGAGCTGCCAGCCGTAGCCGCCGAAGGCATAATCGCCCTCGCGGAAGCGCGGGTCGCGCGAAGCCGCCACCTCGCCGACGACGCGCCCCTCGATAACGGCGCCGATTTCGACCGGCTTTGCGTAGGAGCGCGCCGCGGAGAGCCGGCCGCGCATATAGGGGTCGAGCGACAGATAGATGCCGCGCAGCAGCACCTCGCCCTCGCCCGGCTCGGGCAGCGGCGCCTCGGCGATCTCGAAATCGCCTGCGGCCGGCTTGCCCGTCGGCCGCCGCTTCAGCAACACCTGCCGGTTTTTCTCCGCCATCGATTCTCCTCCCGATAGGAACCGCGCGCTGCGACGAAGTTACCCGATCGCGACCGACGGTGTCATTGCGAGGCGCGCAGCGACGACGCAATCTCGGCTCGAGTGGCGACGGCGGCAACGGGATTGCGCCGCTTCGCTCGCAATGACAGCCTGCGCTGCGCGCCTCAACGACAGGAGAGCCTCCCTTGCCCGCAAGCCTCACCAACGCCGTCCGCGAACGCCTCGCCAAGCCCGAAGAGCTGGCGCTCGGCATCGGCATCCGGCAGTCGCGCACCGTCGACATCGCCAGCATCATGAAGGCCGCCGGCTACGACTGGCTGTTTCTCGACCTCGAGCACAATTCGATGGACCTCGACACCGCGGTGCAGATCTCGGTCGCCGCATTGGCGGTCGGCATCGCGCCCTTTGTGCGGGTGCCGGCGCGGCAATATTGGCTGGCGACGCGGGCGCTCGACGGTGGCGCGCTCGGCATCGTGATGCCGCATGTCGACACCCCCGAGGAGGCACAAGCGATCGTGCGGCATATGCGCTATCCGCCCGTCGGGCAGCGCTCGATCGCGGGCGGGCTGCCGCATCTGGGGTACGCCACGATTTCGATGGGCGAGACCTGCGCCGCCATCAACGCAGCAACCTTTCTGACCGTCATGCTGGAGACGCCGCAGGCGATCGCGAACGCCGAAAAGATCGCCGCCGTGCCCGGCATCGATTCGCTCTTGATCGGTACCAGCGATCTGTCGATCGAGATGGGCATACCCGGCCAGCTCGGCCACGAGCGGATCGTCGAAGCCTACCGCACCGTCATCGCGGCCTGCCGGGCGCAGGGCAAGCACCCCGGCATGGGCGGCGTCTACGAGCCCGAGCTGATGCGCCGCTATATCGGCATGGGCATGCGGTATCTGTTGACCGGCAGCGACCTCGGCTTCATGGCGAGCGGCGCCAGGGAATGCGCGAAGGCGATGCGCGCCCTGCTCTGAGCACGGTCAAATCGCCGGCCCGCGCCGCGGGCCTCGGGAGGCGCCGCCGGCCGGACGTGCTGCGCGGCGTCCTGCTAATGTGCGCCGGCGTCTCGATGTTCCCGTTCTTGAATGCCGGGGTCAAACTGCTGGCCCCGCATTACCCGGTCATGGAGATCGTCTGGGCGCGGTTCACGGGGCACCTCGCGATCATGCTGGCGGTGTTCCTGCCGCGCTACGGCCGGCGGCTCTTCCGCACCCGGCGGCCGGCGGTGCAGATCGGCCGCTCGCTCTTGATGCTGCTTTCGAACATTGTCTTCGTCACTGCGATCGGGCATGTGCCGCTCGCCACCGCCTCGGCGATCGGCTTCACCTCGCCCCTGATCGTCACCGCGCTGTCGGTGCCCCTGCTCGGCGAGAGCGTGGGCCCGCGCCGCTGGAGCGCAGTCGTCGTCGGCTTTCTCGGGGCCCTCCTGATCATCCGGCCGGGCAGCGGTTTCGAGAACCTCGCCGTACTGCTGCTCCTCGTCTCCTCGGTTTGTTATGCGCTGTACCAGATCGCGACGCGCTGGATCGCCGCCTATGACAACGCCGCGACCGGCATCATTTTCGCCGCCCTGCTGGGCTCGCTCGCGACGAGCTTCGTGTTGCCCTTCGTCTTCGTCGTGCCAAAGAACCTCACCGACCTCGCGCTGTTTCTCGCGATCGGCTGCTTTGGCGGCATGGGGCACTACCTGATCATCCGCGCCTTTCAGCAGGGCCCGGCCGCCGTCATCGCGCCGCTGGGGTATGTCGAGCTGATCGGCACGGCGAGCCTCGGCTGGCTGATCTTCGCTCAATTCCCTGATTCCTGGACCTGGACCGGGGCGGCGGTCATCATCGCCTCGGGGCTCTACATCGCGCTGCGCGAGCGGGCCCGCCGCGCCGGCCCGCCGGCATTCCGGAGAACCTAGCCATGGACTTTTCCCTCTCCGACGATCTGCGCGCCTTGCAGGAGCGCACCGAGAGTTTCGTGCGGCAGCGGATCCTGCCCTATGAGAGCGATCCGCGGCAGGGCGCGCACGGCCCCTCCGAGGAATTGCGGCGCGAACTCGTCGCGCTCGGCCGCGAGGCGGGGCTGCTCACGCCGCATGTGTCGCGCGAATGGGGCGGGCTCGGGCTCGATCACCGCGCCCAGGCGGTGGTCTTCGAGGCGGCCGGCTATTCGCCGCTCGGGCCCGTCGCGCTCAACTGCTTCGCGCCCGACGAAGCCAACATGCACATGCTCGAAAAGATTGCCGAAGAGCGCCACAAAGAGCGCTGGCTGCGGCCGCTCGCGGCGGGTGAGATCCGCTCCTGCTTCGCGATGACGGAGCCGGCGCCCGGCGCCGGCGCCGACCCCTCGCTGCTCGCCACGACTGCCCGCCGCGACGGCGAATACTTCGTCATCGACGGGCTCAAATGGCTAATCACCGGGGCGGTCGGCGCCTCCCTTGGCATCGTCATGGCGCGCAACGAGAGCGACGCGGGCGGCCCGGCCGGGGCGACGATGTTCCTCACCCCGATGGAGGCGCCCGGCATCGCCGTCGAGCGGGTGCTCGACAGCCTCGACGAAGCCTTCGCCGGCGGCCATGCGGTGGTGCGCTTCTCAGGCCTGCGGGTGCACGAGAGCGACGTCCTGGGCCGCATCGGCGAAGGCTTTCGCTATGCCCAGGTGCGGCTCGCCCCGGCGCGCCTGACGCATTGCATGCGGTGGCTCGGCGCCGCCCGCCGGGCGCACGACATCGCCTGCGGCTACGCGCGCCGGCGCACCGCCTTCGGCAAGCCGATCGGCGAGCATGAAGGGGTCGGCTTCATGCTCGCCGACAACGAGATAGACATCCATACGAGCCGGCTCGTCATCTGGCACACCGCGTGGCTGCTCGATCAAGGGCAGCGTGCCAACCGCGAGTCGAGCATCGCCAAGATCGTCTGCTCCGAGGCGATCTGGCGCGTTGTCGACCGCTGCGTGCAGGTCCTGGGCGGGCTCGGCGTCACCGGCGACACGATCGTCGCGCGGCTGTTTCGCGAGGTGCGGCCGTTCCGCATCTATGACGGGCCGTCCGAGGTGCACCGCTGGAGCCTCGCGCAGCGCCTGTTGCGGCAAGGCGGCGCGAACTGACAGCTCGATGCCGCATGGTGTTCGTGCGTGGTTCGAGACGCGCGCTATGCGCGCTCACCATGAGGTTGTTGTTGATGGCAGCAAGGAGATCTGCATCCTGAGGCGGCTTGCGCGGCAAGCCCTCGAAGCACGCACATCGCCGATCCCTGCGACCCCCGAATGCTGACCATTGCGAACCTCACCTACCGCATCGGCGGGCGCACGCTGCTCGACGCGGCGAATGCGCAGATCCCGGCGGGTGCCAAGGTCGGTCTCGTCGGGCGCAACGGGACCGGCAAATCAACACTCATCGACCTCGTCCGCGGCGCGCGCGAGCCGGACGCTGGCGACATCGAGCTGCCGCGGCATTGCCGTATCGGCTTTCTTGCGCAGGAGGCGCCCAGCGGCGCCGCGACGCCGCGCGCCACCGTGCTCGCCGCCGACACCGAGCGCGCCGCGCTGTTGCAGGAGCGCGGGCGGGAAGCGGCGCCGCTGCGGCTCGCCGAGATCGAGGCACGGCTCTTCGAGATCGGCGCCGCCGCCGCACCGGCACGGGCGGCGCGGCTGTTGGCCGGACTTGGGCTCGGCGAAGCGATGCAGCAGGCCCGGCTCGACGATCTTTCCGGGGGCTGGCGGATGCGGGTCGCGCTCGCCGCCGTCCTTTTCGCCGAGCCCGACCTGTTGCTGCTCGACGAGCCGACCAACCATCTCGACCTCGAGGCGGCGATCTGGCTCGAACGGCATCTGCGGGTCTACCCGCGCACCCTTGTTCTCGTCAGCCACGACCGGCGGTTTCTCAATGCCGTCGCGACGACGACGCTGCATCTGGAGCGCGGCAAGCTGACCCTCTATGCCGGCGGCTTCGACGCCTTTGTGCGCGCGCGGCAGGAAGCCAGGGCGCTGGCGGCGAGCCTCGCCCGGCGGCAGGTGGCCGAGCGCGAGCGGCTGCAAACCTTCATCGACCGGTTCCGCGCCAAGGCCTCGAAGGCGCGGCAGGCGCAGAGCCGGCTGAAGGCGCTGGCGCGATTGCAGCCGGTCGCGCTCGCCGAGGAGGAACCGCCGCCGACGATCCGCTTCCCCGACCCGCCTTGCCTGGCGCCGCCGCTGATTAGCTTCGACCAGGCGAGCGTCGGGTATCTGTCGGGAAAACCCGTTCTGTCGCGGCTCGATCTGCGGCTCGATCCCGACGACCGCATCGCGCTGGTCGGCGCCAACGGCAACGGCAAGACGACGCTGGCGCGCCTCATCGCCGGCCGGCTCGACGCGATGTCGGGCGAGATGAGGCGGGCGCCAAAGCTCGCCTGCGGTTATTTTGCCCAGCACCAGATCGAGGAGCTGCGCGTCGATCGATCCGCCTTCGACCACCTCGCGGCGCTGATGCCGCAGAGCCCGCCCGAGCGCGTGCGCACCCGGCTCGGTGGTTTCGGCTTCGGCGCCGACAAGGCGTTTCTGCCGGTCGCCGATCTGTCGGGCGGCGAGCGGGCGCGGCTCAACCTTGCCCTCGTCAGCGTCGATGCGCCCGCCCTTCTCGTCCTCGACGAGCCGACCAACCATCTCGATCTCGAAGCGCGCGAGGCGCTGGTCGCGGCGCTCAATGAGTTCCCCGGGGCGGTTGTGCTGGTCAGCCACGACCGCCATCTCGTCGAGCTGGTCGCCGACCGACTTTGGCTCGTCGCCGACGGCACGGTGCGGCCCTTTGCGGGCGATCTCGACGATTACCGCGCCCTCGTCCTCGACAGCGCAGCAGGCGACGGCGGCGGGCCCGCGGCGGGCGAAGGGCGTCGCGCCGAACGCCGGCGCGACGCCGAACGCCGGCGTGCCCTCGAACCGCTGCGGCTCCGCTCGCGGCATGCCGAGGAAACGCTCGCCCGGCTCGCGGTCGAGCGCGACGCCCTCGACCGGGCGCTCTCGGCGCCGCAGGCGGCCTTCCGGCAAGAGACAGCCGCTGCGCTCAAGCGGCGCGCTGAGCTCGACCGCCTGATCGAAGCAGCCGAGCGCGACTGGCTCGCCGCCGAGGAGGCGCTCGACCGCAACGCACAACAATGACCCCCTCCACGCGGCCCCGTGTTAACCCCTCGTTAATAAAGGTTTTGCAAAGGTTTCGCCGGTGGCTCGAGCGAGCCCTGCGAGAGAGGTGCCGTGACGCGCGACGACGGGAGCCTCACCGAACTCGGCCGGCAACTGATCGAAGAGTCGAGCTGGAAATGCCGCGCCAAGGCGGCGGAGCGGCTCGGCGAGATTTTTTGCACGGGTGCGTTGTCCACCGCCGAGCGCGCGCTCGCCGAGCAGTTCTTTCGCTTGACCGCATTCGACGAAGAAATTCTGGTGCGCCGGGTTCTCGCGGAAAGCCTGAAGCGCGCCGAAGTCTTGTCGCGCGAGACGCTTCTCGCCTTTGCCGCCGACCAGGCCGAAGTGGCGGCGCCGCTGATTGAGCATTCGCCGCTTTTCGAGGAAAGCGATCTGCTGCAGATCCTCGAAGTTCGCTCGGCGGCGCATCGCTTCGCGCTGGCGCGCCGCTTCCAGATCGCCGAGCCGATCTGCGGCATGCTGCTGGCGACCGGTGACGAAGCGTTGATGCTCACGCTGCTGCGCAACCGCGGCGCGGCGATCGGCGAAGAGCAGCTGTGGCGGCTCGTCGCGACGCCGCCGCTGCGGCCGCGGATCGTCGAGGCGCTGCTCCGACGCCGGCCGCTGCCGCCACACATCCTGGCCGCCTCGCTAGATCTTTGCGCGGGCTTCTCCTTCAGCGCCCCGCCGCCGCAATGGCGCGCGCTCGGCGAAACGGCGCTGCACGGGTTGCTTCCCTCGCCGGCCGGCAGGCAGCCAGCGGCAGGAAGCGACGGCATGCTCGCACGCCGCGAGAGCGGCAGGAAACACACCTTATACTCGCGGCCAAAGGCCGCATAAACCGGGTGCCTCGCGAAGCGCTTTGACAGCGGGGGCAAGCTCAGTTTATCTGAAGGGTGGGGCGAGGGGGCTCTCCGGTTCGAGAATAGAGCGACGGCAACGCGAGACGGTCGTCCCGCGCCTCACTTCGATGACGAGGCTCTGTCATGGCTGACACACCCGCGATCACCGACCGCAATCTCGAAGCGACGACCAACATCTCGCTGCGTCGCGAGACGGCGTGCTTTGCTTTCCTGTCGGCTCGTTCGGTGCTGCCGCCGATGCCGATCGACTCGATCAATCTCGATCTCGCCTCGGCCGATTATTTCCGCGGCCGCGCGTCGCTGTGGGCGACGCTCGAAATGCGCTCTTCGGCGAACGACGACGGCCCGACGGCGCTGCTCGGCTTCGACGAGAGCTTTCTGCGCCCCTTCGCCCGCGCGCTGATTGAGGCGGCGACGACGCGCGCCGCCTATCGCATGACGATCGTGGCGGAGTCGCGCAACGGCGGGCGCTGCCGCGTCGTCGAATATGTGACCGGCCCGGGCAAGGCGCTCGGCGAACTCGTCCTGCAGCCGTTCGACAATGTCGTGCTGGTCAGCGCGGCGACGGCGAAAGATGGCGACGAGACGCTGTTCCAGCTGCCGCGCAGCGACAGCTTTCTGCGTGCCTTCGCGAAGATGGCGTACGTCGCCGATCGCGCATTGCACGAGCTGTTGTCCGAGATGGACAAGGTCGCACAGCAGCGGCGGCTGCTGATCGGCGACTGACGCGCCGTATCCAGCCGGCCGTGGATGCGAGAAAGGGGGGCTTCGGCCCCCCTTTTCCGTGCTCCCGCGCCTATGGCTTGGTCGGTGGCGGAGCGCTCGTGTTGCCCGAGTTGATCCGCGCCAATTCTTCGCGGTTCAGCTGCTCGGTGATGCGATCGCCGGCGGCGACGGCGCGCCGCGGCGGACGGCGCATGACCATCCTTTTGCGCATCATCATCTTCTTGTGCATCACCATCTTCTTTGGCATCGGTTTCGGGGGCGCTGCCGAAGTCGTCGCCGGAGCCGGCGGGGCGGCCGGCGGCGGGGCGGCCGCGGAGGGCGCGGGAGCTGCAGGCGCCGCGGCCGGCGGGGGAGCCGCCGACGGCGCGGGTGCCGCCGGGGCGCTCTGAGCCGCCGGCGGCGCCGAGGCGGGCGGGTTGGTCTGCGCCCATACCGGCGCCGCGAGCGCGAGCGCGCCGGCGACCGCAACGCCGTTCAAGAGATGCTTCATGCCTGTAATCCTCTGTCGCAGTTCCGGATTGGCCAATTTGGTGACGGATGCTTCTCTGCCCTCCGGGCCGAACGACAACAACGCAGGTGCCATTTTCGTTCCTCGGAACACGCAACGGCGGGCGCCGCATATTCCACCCGGCGGAGCGGGATAATAGGACCGAGATGCCCTTACATCAAGCGCTTGGGTAGCTTGCGCCGGGCTCCGTGAAGCGTTCGCGCGAGAAACCGCAATCCACGACCCCCTTCGCGCGCAGTCCCGCGATCTCGTCGTCGCGGTAGCCAAGCTCACGCAGCACCGCCTCGCTGTGCTCGCCGGGCTCGGGGCTCGCGGTGTTCAGCCGCGAGGGCGTGCGGCTGAGCCCGACCGGCTGGCCGACCAGCTCGATTCGGCCGAGCATGGGGTGCTCGACCGGCTGGGCGATTCCGAGGTGGCGGACCTGCGGGTCGGCAAACACCTGATCGATCGTGTAGATCGGCCCGCACGGGACGCCTTTGTCGTTGAGGCGTTCGACCCATTCGGCGCCGTCGCGGCGCAGGGTCACCGCCTCGATCGCGGCGTTGAGCGCCTTGCGATTCTGCGAGCGCAGTTTGGCAGTCGCGTAATCCGGATGGATGGCGAGCGCCGGCGCCTCCAGCGCGTCGCACAGCCGCCGATAGATGTCATCGCCCGCCGAGGCGATGTTGATGTAACCGTCGCGGGTGCGGAAGACGCCGGTCGGGATGCTCGTCGGATGATCGTTGCCGGCTTGCCCCGGCACTTCCTTGGCGACGAGCCAGCGCGCCGCCTGAAAATCGAGCATCGCGATCTGGGCGGCGAGCAGCGAGGTTTCCACCCACTGCCCTTCGCCCGACACCTCGCGCTCGAGCAGCGCGATCATGATGCCAAGCGCGCAATAGAGCCCGGCCGACAAATCGGCGATCGGTATGCCGGCCCGCACCGGTCCCTGCCCTGGTAGGCCGGTCACCGACATGAGCCCGCCCATCCCCTGGGCGATCTGGTCAAAGCCGGGGCGGTCACGGTAAGGCCCGCTCTGACCGAAGCCCGAGATGCTGGCGTAGACGAGGCGGGGATTGAGGGCTTTAAGGCTCGCATAGTCGATGCCGAGCCGCTCCTTCACATTGGGGCGGTAGTTCTCGACGACGACGTCGGCCTCGCGCACCAACCGGCGAAAGATCTCGATCCCCTCCGGCTGTTTCAGATCGAGCGTCAGGCTGCGCTTGTTGCGGTGCAGGTTCTGAAAATCGGGACCGTGGCGCGGCCCGCCGAGCCCTTCGCCGGCCCCGGGCTGCGGCGGGCTCTCGATCTTGATCACTTGCGCACCCCAATCGGCGAGCTGGCGCACAGCCGTCGGGCCGGCGCGCACCCGTGTCAGGTCAAGCACCTTGAAGCGCGACAGCGGTTCTCGGGAATTGCGGGGCATCGTCGAACCTCGATGATCGGGTCTCGGCCTATCCTAGGGACCTCGCCCTTCGGGCGGAAGCACGCACGCCGTCGGCGCATAAGAAAACCGCCGCGGCAAGCCGCGGCGGTTTCAAGGTTCCCCGGGAGGTCCCGGGTCGCGGAGCGCGTTACCGCGTCCAGATTATCTCGACACGCCGGTTCTGCGGCTCGCGCACGCCCGGCGGGGTCGGTACGCGCAGGTCGTTCTCGCCGCGTCCGAGGATCGCCATCTCGCTGCGCGGCACGCCGAGCCGGACGAGCGCGTTGGCGACTGCGTTCGCACGCCGTTCCGACAGCCGCTGGTTGTAGCCCGGCGAGCCGGAGGTGTCGGTGTAGCCGGTCACGTGGATCTGCACCGGAGCGCCGGACTTCCACGATGCCGCGGCCTTGCGGACGATCTGCATGCCGTCGCGGGTGATCGTGTACTTGTCCCAGTCGAAGAACACGAGATAGACCTGTTGCGGCGGCGGCGGCGGCGGCGCCGGAGCGGCGGCCGGGGCGACCGGCGGCGGCGGCGGCGGGCCGAACAGGATCGTCAAGCTGGCGACGACATTCTCCGAGCTGTAGCCCGACTTCATCGACGTTCCGGCATAGCCGCCGAGCGCCTTGTTGGTGGGGTTCAGCGTGTAGCTCGGATCGGTCGTCGCGAGGTAGCGGAAGTCGACGTCGAGGGCGAAGATCGGCGTGAAGAAGTATCGGATGCCAGCGATCGCCTGATAGCCGAACTGCCACGAATCCGAGCCGACGACATTGCCGATGCCGGCCTGGTTCAACCCTTCGTGGACGTCAACTGCGCCGATGCCGACGCCGAGATGCGGCGAGATCGGCCAGCCGAAGTTGAAGTCGTAGATGGCGTTCGTCATGATCGCGTAGGAGGTCCGGTTGCCGCCGAACTTCCCGGGACCGACGATCGCGACGGGAGCCGACAGGCCGCTGATCGGGTTGTTGCGGTAGCTGAATTCCTCCTCGAGGCGCAGCGGGCCCATCATGTAGCCGGCGCGGGCGCCGACATTATAGCCGCTGTTGAACGACTCGGTGCCGCTGAAGGCCGGCGCGCCCTTGGCCGCGTTGCCCCCAAAACTGTTGCTCTGGTTGTCGAGGCTGGTCCAGCCACCCTCGCCGCCGAAGTAGAAGGCGCTCGGGCCCGCGAACCACTGCGCCTGCGCTTGGGCGCCCCCCACTGCTAGGGCGAGCGCGACGCCGGCGCCTAGCAAATAGCGATTATTCATCCCTTACCTCCGGCCGCAAATACGCGTCACACGATGGTCCGACCGCCATCGTTGCGTGATCTTTACCATCGACCGTTCCGATGGCAACCGCTTTTTGCTGCAACGAGGCCGCTTGTCGGGGAAATCGCGTACATCGCGGAGGGGCGCGACATTTCTGCAACAACCTCAGCCAAGTCGGGAAATTTCCGGCCATTGTGCCGCGTCTTTTGCGCAACACCAGCGGAATGAATGAGCATTCGCAAGGTTCTGCGCGTCGCCTGTGGAACCGTGCGCAGCGGTGGAGCGTTCGCCCACCGTCCGAGCGGAACACGTCTCGGCCGGTCACGGCCAATTCAACGTCCGGTGAAAAGCTTCAGCACTCCTCCCCGAGCGACAGCAGCGCGGCATTGCCGCCGGCTGCCGTCGTATCGACCGACAGCGTGCGTTCGGTTGCGAATCGATGCAGATAGTGCGGGCCGCCGGCCTTCGGCCCGGTGCCCGACAGGCGCTCGCCGCCAAACGGCTGCACGCCGACGACGGCGCCGATCATGTTGCGGTTGACATAGGTGTTGCCGACGCCGAGGCGGGCGAGGATGTGGCGCTGCGTCGCGTCGAGCCGGCTGTGGATGCCGAGGGTCAGCGCGTATCCGGTCGCCGCTATCGCGTCGAGCGCACGATTGAGCCGGTCGGCTCGCCAGCGCATGACGTGCAGGATCGGCCCGAAGACTTCGCCGTCGAGCTGCCCCGGCCCGTCGATCGCGAAGAGGCGCGGCGCGAAGAAGCTACCGTGTTCGGTGCGTGTCGGCAGCGGGCATTCGTAGAGGAGGCGGCCTTCGCGACGCATCCGTTCGGCGTGGCGGGCGAGTTTCTCGCGCGCCTCCTCGTTGATGACCGGCCCGACATCCGTGGCGAGCAGCGCCGGATCGCCGATCGCGAGTTCGGCCATGGCGCCCGTCAGCATGTCGAGGACGGGGTCCGCGACATTGTCCTGCAGAAACAGCAGGCGCAGCGCCGAGCAGCGCTGCCCGGCGCTGTCGAAGGCGGAAGCGAGCACATCGGCGACGACCTGCTCGGGCAGCGCCGAGGAATCGACGATCATGGCATTCTGCCCGCCGGTCTCGGCGATCAGCGGCACGATCGGGCCGGGCCTGCGCGCCAGCGCGAGATTGATCGCCCGGCCCGTCTCGGTCGATCCGGTGAAGGCGACGCCGGCGACCCGCGGATCGGCGACGAGCGGGGCCCCGACCTCCTCGCCCGTGCCCGGCAGCAAGTGCAGCACCTCGACCGGAATACCGGCGCGGTGCAGCAGCCGGATTGCGGCGGCGGCGATCAGCGGGGTCTCCTCGGCGGGCTTGGCGAGAACCGCATTGCCGGCGGCCAGCGCGGCGGCGATCTGGCCGGTGAAGATCGCCAGCGGAAAATTCCATGGCGAGATGCACAAAAACACGCCGCGCCCGTGCAGCGACAGCTCGTTCCTCTCGCCGGTCGGGCCGGGCAGCGGCTCGGGATGGGCGAAATCGACGCGCGCCCGACGGGCGTAGTAGCGCAGCCCGTCGACCGCCTCGCGCACCTCGCTCAAGGCCGCCGGGATCGTGCGGCCGCCCTCGCGGATGACGAGCGCCATCAGCGCCGCCCGCTTTTCTTCGTACAGCTCGGCGGCGCGTTCGAGAAGCCGGGCCCGCTCGTCCGCGGGCACCGCTTCCCAGCTGCGGGCATTGCCCGATGCCGTGTCGAGCGCCCGCTCGATGTCCTCGGGCGAGGCCTGGATGACGCTGCCGACGATGCGCCGCCGGTCGCTCGGATCGAGCACCGGCGCGCCTGCGCCCGCCCGCTCCCGGCCGGCGACGATCGGCGCCGCCCGGTGCGGCCGGGCGAGCGCCTCGGCGAGCCCGTCGCGCAAATTGGATAACGCCGGCAGGTCGGTCAGATCGAGGCCCGCCGAGTTGCACCGCGCGGCACCGTAAACCTCGCGCGGCAGCGGGATCTTCGGGTGAGGCTTGTCGGCGAGCCGGACCAGTCCCTCGATGGGATCGGCAACGATCTTTTCGATCGGCTCCTTGTCGTCGACGATGCGGTTGACGAAGGAGGAGTTGGCACCGTTTTCGAGCAGCCGGCGGACGAGATAGGGAACCAGATCGCGGTGCTCGCCGACCGGCGCATAGATGCGGCACGGCCAAACAGGCGCGGCCTCGTAGAGCGCCTCGCCCATGCCGAAGAGGCGCTGGAACTCCCAGTCGCGGCGCGCGCCGGCCAGCTCTCGAACGGCGGCGAGGGTGTGCGCGTTGTGGGTCGCGAATTGCGGATAGAAGACGGCACCCTCGGCGAAGAGGCGCTTCGTGCAGGCGAGGTAGGAGACGTCGGTCGCCGCTTTCCGCGTATAGACCGGGTAGCCGTCGAGCCCGCGTTCCTGGGCACGCTTCACTTCGGTGTCCCAATAGGCGCCCTTGACGAGGCGCACCATCAGCCGCCGGCGGCCGCGGCGGGCGAGATCGGCGAGCCAGTCGATGAGCGCCAAGGCGCGTTTCTGATAGGCTTGCACGGCGAGGCCGAGCCCGTCCCAGCCGGCAAGCTCGGGAGCGAGCGCCAAGCTTTCGAGGAGATCGAGCGAGAGGTCGAGACGGTCGGCCTCCTCGGCATCGATCGTGAAGCCGATTGCGTGGGCGCGGGCGCCGGCCGCCAGATCGAACAGCCGCGGCGTCAGCTCGGCGACGACGCGCTCGCGCTGGGCGGGCTCGTAGCGCGGATGCAAGGCCGACAATTTGACCGAGATGCCGGGCGCCTCTTCGACTGGGCAGTCCCCGGCGGCCGCGCCGATCGCGGCGATCGCCTGCGCGTAGGCGGCGGCGTAGCGCGCCGCGTCGGCAGCCGTGTGGGCGGCCTCGCCCAGCATGTCGTAGGAATGACGCGCGCCCGTCCGCTCGGCGTCGCCGGCACGCTCGAGCGCTTCCCCGATCGTCCGGCCGATGACGAACTGCCGCGAGAGGACGCGCATCGCCGCCATCACCGCCTGGCGCAGCACCGGCTCGCCCGAGCGCGCGGCGAGGCGGTGCAGCACGGTGCGCCAGTCGGGCGCCGCCCCGTCCTCGCGCAACAATTCGCCGGTCAGCATCAAGGCCCAAGTCGAGGCGTTGACGAACAGAGATTCCGAATGCCCGAGATGGCGCTGCCAATCGGCGCCGGCGATCTTGTCGCGGATCAGCCGGTCGACGGTCTCGCTGTCGGGGATGCGAAGGAGCGCCTCGGCGAGGCAGAGCAGCGCCACCCCTTCGCGCGTCGACAGCGCGTATTCATTGAGGAACGCGTCGATGCCGCCCTTGCCCTGGCGCTCCTTGCGCACCGCGGCGACGAGGCGGCTCGCCTCCTCGGCAATGCGCGCGCGGCTCTCGGGCGCGATGTCGGCGGCTGCGAGGATCTCGGCCGCCGCTTCGCTCGCGTCGAGCCGGTAGGCGGCGCTGATCCTCCGGCGCAGATCGCTCGCCGGCGGCGGCGGGCGGGTGAAGACGAGGTCCATGCCTTGAGAAATGGGGGCGGGTCAGCGGAAATCACGGCTCGCGACGACGAGGTCCGGCTTTGCGAGCGATGGCTGTGGCGCGTGATGGCGCAGCGTGTTGAGGCGCCGGCTCAGATCTTCCAGGCGCTCGGCGACGACATGGATGACACTTTCTTCGCGCTGCAATCGGCCGCTGCAGGCGAGTAGGCTCGCGCCGAGCACAGCCCGGCGAAAGCGCTCCAGGGTCTGCGGCCAGACGATCAGGTTGGCAACCCCGGTCTCGTCCTCGATCGTCACGAAGACGACGCCGTTGGCGCTGCCCGGGCGCTGACGTATCAGCACGAGGCCGGCGACCCCGACCCGGCTCTCTTTCGGCAGGAGGGCGAGGTCGGCGGCGGTGACGCGCCCTTCGCGGGCGAGTTCGGCGCGCAGAAAGGCGAGCGGGTGGCGCTTCAGGCTGAGCCCCAGGCTCGCGTAATCCTCGACGACATGCTCGCCGAGGGTCATTTCGGGCAGAAGGGCGGCGGATAGATCGTCGTCACCCGCGCCCCTCACCCCCTCCCTCTCCCCGCATTGCGGGGAGAGGGAGGGGCCCGCGTCAGCGGGAGGGTGAGGGGCTTTTTTCGTCCCCGTGCCGGCGAACAGCGGCAGCGGCTCGGGGTCGAGCCCCTTCAAGGCCCAGAGCGAGTGGCGGCGGTCGAGCCCCATCGATCGGAAGGCGTCGGCCTCGGCGAGGCTTTCGAGCGCCGCAGAACCGAGCCCGCTGCGTCGCCACAGCTCGCGCGGATCGGCGTAGCCCTTGCCGCGCGCGGCGACGAGGCGCTCGGCATCGGCCAAGGCGAGCCCCTTCACCTGGCGAAAGCCGAGGCGCAAGGCGAAACCCGCTCCCTCTCCGCCTCTGGGGTCGGAGAGGGTCGGGGTGAGGTGGGGGGCCTCGAGCGTGCAGTCCCACTCGCTGCAATTGACGTCGACGGGGCGCAATTCGACGCCATGCTCGCGCGCGTCGCGGACGATCTGCGCCGGCGCATAAAAACCCATCGGCTGGCTGTTCAAGAGGGCGCAGGCGAAGACCTCGGGGTAAAAGCATTTGATCCAGGCCGAGACGTAGACGAGCAGCGCAAAGCTCGCGGCGTGGCTTTCCGGAAAACCGTAGGTGCCGAACCCCTCGATCTGGCCGAAGCAGCGCTCGGCGAAGTCGCGCCCGTAGCCGCGCGCCGTCATGCCGGCGACGAACTTGTCGCGGAAAAGGTGGATGTCGCCGCTGCGCTTGAAGGTCGCCATGGCGCGGCGCAGCCGGTCCGCCTCCTCGGGCGCAAAGCCGGCGCCGACGATCGCGATCTTCATCGCCTGCTCCTGAAAGAGCGGCACGCCCAATGTCTTGCCGAGCACCTGCCGCAATTCTTCGGAGGGGTAGCTGACCGGCTCGCGCCCGCTCCTCCGGCGCAGATAGGGGTGCACCATGTCGCCCTGGATCGGCCCGGGCCGCACGATCGCGACCTCGATGACGAGATCGTAGAATTCGCGCGGGCGAAGGCGCGGCAGCATCGTCATCTGGGCGCGGCTCTCGACCTGGAAGACGCCCAAGGAATCAGCGCGCGACAGCATGTCGTAGACTTCGGGCGCCTCGACCGGGATCGTGGCGAGGTCGAGGGCGCGCCCCAAATGCTCGCGGATCAACGAAAAGGCCTTGCTGATGCAGGTCAGCATGCCGAGCGCGAGCACGTCGATCTTCAGGATCCCCAGCGCGTCGAGGTCGTCCTTGTCCCATTCGATGACGGTGCGCTCCGGCATCGCCGCGTTCTCGATCGGCACCAATTCGCACAAGGGCCCGCGGGTAATGACGAAGCCGCCGACATGCTGCGATAGGTGGCGCGGAAAGCCGGTGAGCTCGGCGGCAAGGTCGAGGGCGCGGCGCAGATTGGGGTCGGTGGGGTCGAGCCCCGCCTCGCGCACCTGCGCATCGGCCAAGGGATCGCTGCTCCAGCCCCAGACGATACGGGCGAGCGCGGCGACGACGTCGCCCGACAGCCCCAAAGCCTTGCCGACCTCGCGGATCGCCGAGCGCGAGCGGTAGCAGATGACGGTGGCGGCGAGGCCAGCGCGCTCGCGGCCGTATTTCCGATAGATATATTGAATGACTTCCTCGCGCCGCTCGTGCTCGAAATCGACGTCGATGTCGGGCGGTTCGTTGCGCGCGGCGCTAATGAAGCGCTCGAAGAGGACATCGATGCGCGCCGGGTCGACCGCCGTGATCCCGAGGCAGTAGCAGACGACCGAATTGGCCGCCGAGCCGCGCCCCTGACACAGGATGCCGCGCTCGCGGGCGAAGCGCACGAGGTCGTGGACGGTCAGGAAATAGCGCGCGTAGCCGAGCTTTTCGATGAGCTCGAGTTCGTGCGCGATGAGGCCGCGGACCTTCGGCAGGATACTATCCCCCTCTCCGCCCCCGGGGGCGGGTCCCCACCCTTCCCTCCCCCGCTCGCGGGGGAGGGTTAGGGAGGGGGCAGGTCCGTCGGCGAACCGCTCTTCGGCTCCCCGCCAAACCAGTTCGGCGAGATATTGCTGCGCGGTGCGGCCTGCGGGGACTACCTCCTCAGGATATTCGTAACGCAATTCGTCGAGGTTGAAGCGGCAGCGCCCGACGATCTCGAGGCTGCGCGCAACCGCCTCCTCGTGGCCGCGGAAGAGCCGCGCCATTTCATTGGCCGGCTTCAGATGGCGCTCGGCATTGGCGGCGAGGCGAAAGCCGGCCTCTGCGATCGTGCAGCCCTCGCGGATGCAGGTGAGGACATCCTGCAAGGGGCGCCGCTCGGGCCGGTGATAAAGAACGTCGTTGGTCGCGACGAGCGGCAGCCCCGAGCGCGCGGCGAGCGCGGCGAGCCGGGCGAGGCGGCGCCGGTCGTCGCCGCGGTAGAGATATTGCGCGGCGAGATAGGCGCGGCCGCGGAAATCGGCGGCCATGCACCGAGCGCGCTCGGCATGGGCGAGCAGGCTCGCCCGGTCTGCCCCTTCGGGCGGCAGGAGGACGAGGATCTGCCCCTCGCCCTGCGCCGCGAGATCGGCATAGTCGAGCCGGCATTCGCCCTTCACGGCGCGGCGGCGTCCGAGCGTCAACAGCCGCGCGAGCCGGCCATAGGCGGCGCGGTCCTGCGGGAAGACGAGAAAGCTCGCGCCGTCCACAAGATCGACCCGGCAGCCGACGACGAGCCGCAGCCCCGCTTCCTTTGCCGCGCGATGGGCGCGCACGATGCCGGCAAGGCTGTTGCGGTCGGTCAGCGCGATCGCCGAATGGCCGAGGCGCGCCGCCTCCAATACCAATTCGTCCGGATGCGAGGCGCCGCGCAGGAACGAGAAGTTCGAGGTGACCTGCAATTCGGCGTAGGCGGTCGAATTCGTCATTACGAGGCGCCCCTCGGCGCCGAAGCAATCCCGACGGGCCAACGCACCATCGGCGCGGGATTGCTTCGCGGCGCCCGCAATGACATCTGAAACGTCTCAGGCGAAGAGGCCGTGCAGGAACCAGCGCGGCCGCTCGCCGCCGTCGCAACGACCGGTCCGGAACAGCCAGAAGCGCCGCCCGTCCGCATCCTCGACGCGGTAATAATCGCGGCTCTCGCCTTCGGTCGGGTCGCGCCACCATTCCGCGGCGATCCGCTCGGGCCCCTCGGCATACGTGACCCGGTGCCGGCGCCGGCGCCAGGTGAAGTGAAAGGGCGGGTCGTCGGGCAGCAGAAACGACGCCTCGACCGGCTGCGGCGGGTCGAAGAGGCGGATCGGGCGCGGCGGCTTGTCCGGCAATTCGCCGCTCCGGGCTGCTCCGGAACGATCGACCGGAACGCGGACCGATGCGCGTTCCGGAATATGGCTCTCGCGCGGTTCGAGCCGGTAGAGCGCCGAAAAGCCGAGGCGGTTGCCGAGCCGGTCGAGAAGCGCGGGCAGGCCCGCCACATCGCCGCCTCCCGCGCTAAAACCCCCTCGCCCCCCATTGGGGGGAGAGGGACGGGGTGAGGGGGGAGACGGCGGACAAGCCGCAGCAGCCCCCCTCACCCTGTCCTTTCTCCCCTCTCCCGGGGGGAGAGGGTTCAAATTCATCTGCGCCGGCGCGAGCGGCTCGACGGCGAAAGCCGCGAGGATCATGTCCTCGACGCCGAGGCCGGGATCGACCGCCTCGAGCCGCTCTTCGAAGAGGCGGGCGAGATGCTGCGGGTCGCGGCTCGGCCGGGCAGTTGCGACGGCAAGCCGCTCGACCCGGCCGTCCACCCGATGAAAGGCAAGGTCGAGCCGGCGCGCCCCAACGCCGTCGCGCGCGAGCCAATGGGCGAGGTCGCGGGCGAGCCGCCGGGTCGCCCGGGCGAGGTCGGCGGGGTCGGCGATCGGCTCGGCAAAGGAGAGCCGCAATCGCCGGGTCGGCGCTTCGCCGAGCGGCGAGAGCGGCTCCGGCGCCTCGCCGAGCGCGCGGTCGAGCCGGTGCGCGAGGCCCTCGCCGAAACGGCGGGCGAGCGCGGCGCGCGGCATCGGGTAGAGATCGCCGATCCGCCTGAGCCCGAGCCGGCGCAGCGCCGCCGCGGCGGCGGGGTCGAGGCGCAGCCCCTCGACCGGCAAGGCGGCGAGAAGGGCGCGCTCTCCGCCCGACGGCAGGATCGCAGGCATGCCCGGCGCGGCGGCGAAATGCGCCGCCGCGAAAGCCGCCCCGAGCGTGTCGGCGACGGCGATGCGGGAAGCGAGCCCGCGGCGGCCGAGCCGGGCCGCGAGATCCTCGGCGAGCGCCTTGTCGCCGCCCCACAGATGCGCCGAGCCGGCGATCTCGATCAATACGCCGTCCGGCCCGTCGGGCGCGGTCCACGGGCTGTAGCGGCCGCACCATTCGGCGAGCCGGCATAACGCCTTGGCATCCTCTTGCGGCTGCGCGGCGGCGGTTTCGAGGCCGGGCACAAAGGCGAGCGCGCCGGCGAGCGGCATTCCGGGGGCGAGCCCCGCCTCGGCGGCGCTTCGGTTGACGGCGGCGAGAAGCCGCCGGCCGCCCAATTCGCCGACCGTCGCGAAGGCAGCGTTCTCAGCCGGCCCGCCGGCGCCTTTCGAGGAGGTCATCCGGCGCCGGTCGATCGGCCATTGCGGCAGCCACAGATAAAGCACCCGGCGCATCCGCCACCTCCACATCCCATTGCGCGGGCCTGCCGCCGCGGCAGCGCAACAGCTCGACCCGCCAGCGCGGGCTGCCAACCCCCGGCTCGCCCGCGGCCGACCGCGACGGCAGGGCAGCAACCCGCCAGCGCGTCGCCGCGGCGCTCGGCCGCTCTCGCTCGCGCGCCGCCTCCTCGCCGCTGCGCCAGCGCCGCAACAGCAGGAGGGTGACGCCGGAATGCTCGGCGGCGAGCTGCAACCGGCGGCTCGCCGTCATGTCGAGCCGGCCGATCTCGCCCGCGACGGCGGCGACGCCGGAAGGGCGCAGACCCTCCTCGATCGCCATCAGGAGAAGTTCGTCGCGCGGCGCCCGGACAAGGACGAGGCGCGCCGGATCGAGCCCGAGCGCGGCCAGCCCCGGCCCATAGAGATCGGGGCGAGCGAGGCACCACAGCACGGCCCCGCTGTCTCCCGCTGGCGGCGCGAGCCGGCTGAGAAGGTGCGCGGCGAAAGCGGCGGGCAGCGCGCCGTCCTCCTCGTCGCCGCCCGCGCCGAAGATTTCATGCACCGCGCCGCGCAAGAGGCCGCCGCCGGCCAAGGCGCGGTCGATCGCGGCGAGCCCCAAGGGCACCGCCCCGTGGCGGGCCGCCGCGCCGCGCTCGATCTGCCGCACCCGCTCGCGCAAGGAGGAGAGCAGGGTCTTGTCCGCTCGCATGTGTTCATTATTTGTTCTTATTTGCGCGATGTCAACCCCGAGCGGCTCCCCAAGCGCCGGCGCGCCTGATAGGATCGGGTCGAACGCCCCGCGAAAGGGAGAACGCCATGATCCATCACCTGTCGATCGCCGCCCGCGATCCCAAGCGCGCCGCCCAAGTGCTGGCCGAATTGATGGGCGGCGCGGCGGTGCCGTTTCCGCCCAACCCGGGCAGCTTTTTCGCTCTCCAGCTCGACGAGCACGGTTCGGGCGTCGAAGTCTATCCGGCCGGCACGGCGCTCCGGCCGAAGGGCGAGGTCGGCGCCGGCTTCGTCAAGCGGCCGGAGATGAACGGCTACGGCGCGACGCATTTCGCGCTCAGCGTCGAGACCGACGCGGCGCAGGTCGAACAGATCGCCCGCCGCGAAGGCTGGAACTGCTTCGTGTGCAACCGCGGGCCCTTCCATGTCATCGAGGTGTGGGTCGAGAACGAGACGATGGTCGAGATCCTGCCGCCCGAATACGCCCGCGAATACCTCGCCTTCACGCGGCCGGACCAGGTGACCGCGGCGATGGCCGCCGCCGCCGCGCAAACCGCGCGGCAGGGTTAGAGCCGAACGAAAGCCATACACAGCAAATGTCATTGCGAGGCGGCCATAAGGCCGCCGCGGCAATCTCGACGAGATTGCTTCGCTGCGCTCGCAATGACAAATCCGCGAAAGGAAACCGACAATGCCGAGCTTCGAACACCGCGGCGCGACGATCTATTACGAAGAGTTCGGGTCGGGCTTTCCGATCCTGACCTTCGCGCCGGCCGGGCTGCAATCAACGATCGCGGTATGGGGCCAGCCGATGGCGCCGATCGACCCGACGATCGAGTTCGCCCAGAATTTCCGCGTCATCGCAATGGACCAGCGCAACGCCGGCGGCCGCTCGCGCGCCCCGATCACCGCACAGGACGGCTGGGACAGCTACACGCAGGACCATTTGGCGCTGCTCGACCATTTGCGCATCGACAGCTGCCATCTCTACGGCCAGTGCATCGGCGGCTCGTTCATTCTCAATCTGGTGAAAAAGCAGCCGGAGCGGGTCGCCGCGGCGGTGCTGGCGCAGCCGATCGGCCGAGTCGGGGCCATGGCGCCCGGCCGCCCGGCCCGCTTCAACGCCTGGGCGGAGACGCTGAAAGACCATCCGGAAGCGGCCCCGGACGCGCTCGACGCATTCTGCCGCAACCTCTACGCGGCGGGCTTCGTCTATTGCTGCGACCGCGATTTCGTGCGGACCATGCGCACCCCGTGCCTCGTGCTCGCGGGCAACGACGAGGCGCACCCCTACCCGATCTCCGAGGAGCTGTCGAAGCTCCTGCCGAATTGCGAATTCATCGCCGAATGGAAGACCGGGGCGGCATTGGAGGCGGCGCGGCCGCGCGTCAAGGCGTTCCTCGCAAAGCACACGCCGGCGCGGGGGTAGTCGGGGCCGATCAGGCCGGCGGCCGCAGCATCCGCGATACGAAAATGTAGCCGGAGCCGGTGCTGACGAAGTTGACGCCGAGCAGGATGCCGAGCGCGATCGCCGAGATGCCGGGCCAGCCGGCGGCGATCAGCGCCGCCATCGCGAGGCTGGCGATGCCGGAGAGCAGCATCCCGAGCCAGGCGCCGTGCGGCCGCATCTCGACCGCGAAGACGATTTCGGAGGCGCCCTGCAGCACGAAGATGACGCCCAGCATCAGGGTCAATGCGAGGGCGCCGGCCAGCGGGTTGAGCAGCAGGAAGAGACCGGCGGCGAGCGTCAACAACGCCAGCAGCAACGCCGCGAAGAACGGTCCGGTGCCATGGATCGAGAACGATCCGAATAGGCCGAAACCGCCGGCGATCAGCAGCACCCAGCCGACGAGCAAGGTCGCGACCAGCGTCGAGATCATCGGAAAGACGATGGCCGCGATGCCGAGCACGACGAGCGCCGATCCGATCCAGAACAGCCTGCCGGAAGCGGCGCGCAGCCGGCCGTGAAAGAGGCCCTCCGACTCCGGGACATCGGTCATCGGCATATTTGTCGTTGTGCAAAATCCGTTGCTCGCCGCCCCTCCTCCTCCCCCTGCGGGGGGCCCTCCCTCTCCCCGCGCGCGGGGAGAGGGTCGGGGTGAGGGGCCGCCGCCGGCGACGAGCCTCGATGGCTGAAGATCATCCTCGACCCTCGATCACCTGGCGCAGCTTGCGGCCCAACGCCGCGACCGTGAAGGGCTTCGGCAACAGGTTGACGCCGGGGTCGACGAGGCCGTTGTGCACGATGGCGTTGCGCGCGTACCCGGTCGCATAGACGACCTTCAGGTTCGGCAGCCGCGCCCGCGCCGCATCGGCCAACTGGCGGCCGTTGATGCCGGGCAGGCCGAGATCGGTGAACAGGAGCGCGATGTCCGACTCTGCGGCGAGGAGCTGCATCGCCGCGGCGCCGTCGCGCGCTTCGCGGATACGGTAGCCGAGCGAGGTCAGCGCGGCGCAGATGTATTGCCGCACATCATCGTCGTCCTCGACGACGAGGATCTTTTCGCCGCGCCCGAGGATCGACAGGTCCGGCCGCTGCGGTTCCTCCTCGACCTTCCCGTCGTTGCGGTGACGCGGCAGGTAGATCTTGACGCAGGTGCCGGAGCCGGGCTCGCTGTAGATCTTGACGTGGCCGCCCGACTGCTTGACGAAACCGTAGACTTGGCTGAGGCCGAGACCGGTTCCCTTGCCTTCCGCTTTGGTCGTGTAGAACGGCTCGAAGGCGCGCGCCACGACCTCGGGCAGCATGCCCTCGCCGGTATCGGTGACCGCGATCAGCACGTATTGTCCGGCGGTCACCTCGGCATGAGTCGCCGCGTATTCGTCGTCGAGATAGGTGTTGCCGGTCTCGATCGTCAGCTTGCCGCCCTCCGGCATCGCGTCGCGGGCATTGATGCCGAGGTTCAAGATCGCGCTTTCGAGATGGTTGGCGTCGATGAAGGTCCGCCACAACCCGCCCGCCAGGATCGACTCGATCTTGATGCTTTCGCCGAGCGTGCGGCGCAGCAGCTCCGACATGCCGGCGACCAGGCGGTTCGCGTCCAAGGGGTGCGGATCGAGCGCCTGGCGGCGCGAAAAGGCGAGCAGCCGCTGCGTCAGCGAGGCGCCGCGCTCAGCGGCGCGCAGGATCAGCGACAGGTGGGCCTTCGCGGCATCGGGCATGTCGGCGCGCCGGCTCAGCATGTCGGCGAGGCCGAGGATCGAGGTCAGGATGTTGTTGAAATCGTGCGCGACGCCGCCGGTCAGCTGCCCGACCGCCTCCATCTTCTGCAATTGCAGCGCGGCGGCGCGCGCCCGCTCGAGCGCGTCCTCCTGGCGCAATTTTTCCGTGATGTCGCGCGTGACTTTGACGAAGCCGGTCAGCCCGCCCGAGTCGTCGCGCACCGGATAGATGACGGCGTTGGCCCACAGCCGACTACCGTCCTTGCGGACCCGCCAGCCTTCAGCCTCGTAGCGGCCCTCCCGCTCGGCCGTCGCGAGGCCCGCCAGGTGGCGTTCCGCGCGGCGGTCGTCCTCGATATAGAAGCGGGAGAAATTCTCTCCGACGATCTCCTCGGCGCGGTAGCCCTTGATCCGCTCGGCGCCGACGTTCCAGGTCGTGACGTTGCCCTGCGGGTCGAGCGTGTAGATCGCATAATCGGTGACCGTTTCGACGAGAACGTCGAACTGCCGTTCGCGTTCGGCACGCGCCCCTGCGGAGTTTCCAGGCAAAACACCCGTCGCTATTAACATGGGTACAGATAGCGGCCGGAGCAGAACCGGCGGCGGCCGCTAGAATAACTGCTTTAACCTGCCCGTCATAGTAGATAATAGCGTGAAATCGACACGAACGCCGCCAACGGGAAGCCTTGTTCGCGGCGCCGCCTAGGCCCGGCGAAGCAACTCGGGATGCCTGGCCCGGGCGCCGCGCGCGATATCCTCGGCGATTTCGCTGTATTGCTCGGCAAGACGGAGCAGCTTTTCGCGGATGTCCGGGCGGTTGATCTCGGCCGCCAGGCGCCGGGCCCGCATCGCCTGCTCGAGATAATAGGAGGCTTCTTCCATCTTCGGTCCGCTCGCCCGTCGCTGCGCGACCGCGGAATGTCCTTCGACTGCGCGCCTGCGGCATTGATTTGTGTCAAGCTGCACCGAACGTTGCAGAGAGGAACCATGACCGACAACACGCCCCGCCGCGCGCATCTGATCGCCGGTGGCTTCCCGCCCGGCTCCGGCGCCGGGCACGACCACGACTACGCCCGGCTGCGGCTGCTGCAGCTCTTGGCGGAACGAGAGGCTGCGGCCTCGGTCGGCAACGATTTCGCCGATGTCGAGAAATGGCTGCCGGTCAGCCGGCTGCTGATCACCTATGTCGCCGGCCCCTATCCCGAGGCGGCGCAATGCCGCGCCATTTCGGGCTGGCTTGCGGCGGGCGGCCATTGGCTCGCGCTGCACGGCACGAGCGGGGGGCGCGCCGAGCGGGTCGAGGGCATGCGGCAGCGCCGCTCGCTGAAGAGCGAGCACCATGTGCTGCTCGGCTGCCGCTTCCTGACGCATCCGCCGATCTGCCGCATCCGCGTCGAAGTCCGCGATCCCGAGCATCCGCTGACCCGCGGCCTCGGCGGCTCGTTCGAGGTCGAGGACGAGCCCTATTTCGTCGAGCTGCAGGACCCCGCCGCGAGCCATATCCTGCTGGCCGCCGATTACGGCGCGAGCGGCGATTGGCCGGTGGTCGACACTCTCTACGGCGCCGATTCCTCGCTGTTGCCGGACGGCCGCACCCGCGTGCTGGCCTATGCGCGCGCGGTCGGCGCGGGCGGGCTCGCCTATGTCGCGCTCGGCCATTGCCACAACCCGGCCGTCCGCTCGGCGCGCGCCGATCCGGCGGACACCGCGCCTGCGACCTTCCGCGGCGCCTGGGAGAGCCCCTCTTTCCTGCGCCTTCTCGACAACGCCGTGCTCTGGGGCCTCGGCGGCTGATCCGGGCGCGCCGGCTGCCTCAAGCGCGCCGCAGATAGGGGCGGACGGCCTCGATCAGCCGCTCGCTCGGGGCGAGGCGCGGGCCTTCGCCGTCATCGACCGGCGGCACGATCTCGGTGCCCCAGCGTGCGAGCTTCGCTAGCGACGCTTGCGCTTCCGGATGCGCGAGCAGGGGCGCGTTCAGTGAGGGCCCGAGGATGACCGGTGTCTGCCGCCCGATCGCCTCGGCGGCGACGGCGAGCGCGAGGTTGTCGGCGATGCCGTGCGCGAGCTTGTTCAACGAATTGAAGGAGAGCGGCGCGAACAAGACGACGCCGCGCGGCGGCCGCGGCCGAATCGCCAGATCGAAATAGGATTCGACGACCCGCGCTCCCTCGACCTCGGCGAGCTCGCGCGGTGCGAGGATGCGCGAGGCGTTCGGCGTCGGGATGGCGATGACGCCCGCGAAGCCGAGCCCGACGAGCCGGCGCAGCAATTCCGGGCCGCGCGCCGCCGTTGCCGCTCCGCTGAGAATGAGATAGGCGAGGTCGAAGCGCTCGCCACCCGCCGCATCCTCCCCGCTCATCCGCCGCACCCCGCGCGCCGTTCCCCCGGGGACGCTACGCCGCGGCGCCCTCTGCGGCAACGGCCCGGCGCCGGCGCAGAATTCTGTTGCCGCCGGGCTGCCGAGACGATAGGGAGATGCCGCGAGCAAAGCCTCGTCACACCGCCGCGCCTATTTCAAATTTCTGCTTTTCGCCGGTTGCTGGATGTCGGTTCTTCTTACCGGGGCGGGCGGCTTCATCGGCCTTCACGTGGCGCAGGCCCTGTTGCAGCGCGGCGAGCACGTCGTCGGCGTCGACAACCTCAACGACTATTACGACGTGCGCCTCAAAGAGGCGCGCCTCGGCCAGCTGCGCGGCCGGCCGGGCTTCAGCTTCGAGAAGCTCGACATCGCCGACCGGACCGCTGTCGCCGCGCTCCTTGATCGCCACCGGGACGTAGCCGGCATCATTCATCTGGCGGCGCAGGCGGGCGTGCGGCGCTCGCTCGAGGACCCATACGTCTATGTCGAGCGCAACGTCATGGGGACGCTCGTCGTGCTCGAGGCGGCGCGGCGCATCGAGGGGCTGCGCGGCATCGTCTATGCCTCCTCGTCATCGGTATACGGCGCCAACGAGAAGCAGCCGCTGCGCGTCGAGGACCCTGTCGAGCGGCCGCTCTCGATCTATGCCGCGACGAAACGCAGCTGCGAGCTGATGGCGCAGACCTATGGTCATCTTTATGGCTTGCGGGCGACGGGGTTGCGCTACTTCACGGTCTACGGGCCGTGGGGCCGGCCGGACATGGCGCCCTATCTGTTCACCGGCGCGATCCTCGCCGGCGAACCGATCAAGGTCTTCAACAAAGGCGAGATGGCGCGCGATTTCACCTATATCGACGACGTCGTCGCCGGCACGATCGCCGCCTACGACGGGCTCGCCGCCGGCGGCGAACCGCTCCACCGCATCTACAATCTCGGCAACCATCGGCCGGTCAAACTGACCGATTTCATCGCCGTCATCGAGCGCGCGGTCGGCCGCACGGCCAGACAAGTGCTGCTGCCGCGCCAGCCCGGCGAGGTGATGGGGAGCTTCGCCGATATCGAGCCGGCCCGCCGCGACCTCGGTTTCGAGCCGAAGACTACGATCGAGACGGGGATCGCCCGCTTCGTAGAATGGTACAGGGAATACCATCGCGCCGTCTGAGGCCGGCCACTTCCCGGATACAAAGAGCGGGGCGCAAAGCCGGGTGATCGGGCGCGCCGCGGCGGCCCTCTTGCTGGCTCAGCCGCAGACCGCGAAATCTCCCTTCTTCTTCCCAGCCGATTGGGGGCAGGGACATTTCATCGGCATCGTGCGCGTGCTCGATCGCGTGTGCGCGAAGGCGGGCCTCGCCGGCGTCACGCCGTCGACGAGGACGACAACGCGACGACCGCCCATGCTGCTTTCCCCATTCCGCGCTCGCAATTTTGTCCGATGGCGCCGTCGACCCAGCGGGTCGAAGCGTCCTTGACGCAACATAGCCTCAAGGCTATATAGATGCCGTGGGTTGTCGAGTTCCATGACGAGTTCGAGCTGGAGTTCCTGGCCTTCGAGCCGGCGGTCCAGGACGCCTTGCTCGAAGCACGCGAACATGAAGAAGCTGCGGTTCGAAGCTTCGAACGGCGAGTGGCGCGCGGCTTTCGCATTCGACCCGCGGCGGCGGGCCATTCTGCTGGTCGCCGGGGGCAAGACGGTGGGAGCCAGAAGCGCTTTTACCGGAAGCTTGTCGCAAAGGCGGACAAACGGTTTTCGGCGCATTTGGATCGCCTGAAAGCCGGAAGGAAGGAGAAGTGAGATGGGCCGGACCCTTGACCAAGTGATTGCTGAGCTTCCCCCCGAGCGGCGAGAGCGCGTTGAGGCGCGCTATCAAGAGCTGAAGCAGGAGGTGGAGGGTCTGCGCGAGCTGCGGGAAATCGCTGGCAAGGCGCAGCTCGATGTCGCCGCCGCCCTGCATATCAAGCAGCCGTCCGTCTCGAAAATTGAGAAACAGACCGACATGTATCTGTCGACGCTCCGCAACTACATCGAAGCGATCGGCGGAAAGCTCGAATTGGTGGTCAAGCTGCCGAGGCGGCCTGCAATCCGATTGCATCGGATTGGGGATGCGTTGCACCCACCCCGATAATCACACCTCTAGCGAAGAGAAGCGGCGAAAGCGTTCTGCCTGATCCGAAGCTCCTCATAGCTCCCCACTCCGCCGCGGATCGCTGAAGCACCTCTTCGTGGGATAGCGCGCTTGATAAAGGCGCCGAATTGGCTCGGGTTCGAGGACCGAGGCGCGGTCGATTCGCCGGTGCTGAGCTATTTCCCCTTCCGCTTCAACGGTTGACGCCTTGGCGCCACGGCCAGCACCTCTGCCGCCTCTTTGCGCACCTTGGCGCTGCGGTCGTGCATGTCGTGGCCGGCGCGCGACAGATGAGCTTTGGTCGGCTTTCGCGGTGTCCGAGCCATATCTTACCCCCCGTTGACCGTCAGACCACCCCATGTAGGGTACTGGTTTTGCTCTTCAAGCGGCCGCACGAGCCGCAGAGCTGGACTAGCTAGCCGCCGGCGGACCGGCGCCCGGCTATTCCGGCAGCGGAATGAACTCGCTCTCGTCGCCGGGCACTTTGGGAAACCGCCCTTCCTTCCAGTCGCGCTTGGCCTCTTCGATCCTCGCCGTCGAACTCGACACGAAATTCCACCAGAGGTGCCGCTCGGCGTCGAGCGGCGCGCCGCCGAGCAGCACGACACGCGCGTCCGTCACTGCGCGCACCGCTGCCTCGGCCCCCGTTGCGAACACCAGCATCCGGCCGCGCTCGGCACGCTGGTTGCCGCAGATGACGACGCCGGCGACGACATAACCGGCGCGCTCCGCGTGCTCGCCCGGCAGCGGCAGCTCGCATCCGGCCGGCAGAACGACATCGGCATAGAACAACGGCGAGACGACCTTGACCGGCGAGGTCTCTCCGTAGGCGCTGCCGGCCAGCAATCGAATGCGGGCGCCGGCGCGTTCCAACGATGGCAGCGTCTGTGCCGGGTGGTGGCGGAACTCGGGTTCGGTCTCCTCCTCCGCCAGCGGCAGCGCAACCCAGAGCTGCAGCCCGTGCAGCCGCGAACCAGTGCGGCGCAGCGCCGCGGGTGTGCGTTCGGAGTGGGCGATGCCCCGGCCTGCGGTCATCCAGTTGATGTCGCCCGGCCTGATCGGCTGGTGCGACCCGAGGCTGTCGCGGTGCACGATCTCGCCCTCGAACAGGTAGGTCACCGTCGCCAGCCCGATATGGGGGTGCGGCCGCACATCCAGCCCCTGCCCCCGCGCGAGCGCCGCCGGTCCCATGTGGTCGAAGAAGACGAAGGGACCGACATGGCGGCACGCCGCTGCGGGCAGCACGCGCCCGACGGCAAAGCCGCCGATGTCGCGCGGGCGGGCGTCGATGACGGTCGCAACCGCCGGGGTCGCAGGGCTGCGCGAACCCGCGGGATCGGCGGCCGGCCGTACGCTCATGATTTCCCTCCCATTCAGGCGCCTGGCATTCGCTGCCGCGAGATCTCGCAGAGCCGTCCGGCCTGGTAGTCTTCGACGGCCTCGATGATCTCGCGCTCGCTGTTCATGACGAAAGGCCCGTATTGCACGACCGGCTCGCGCAGCGGAACCCCGGTGAGCAGCAGGGCTTGCGCGCGCTCGCTCGCCCCGAAATGTACCGCGTTGCCGTCGCCGAGGACGGCGAGCCGCCCGTCCTCGATCTCGCGGCCGCCGATGTCAACCGCGCCCTCGAAGACATAGACATAGGCGGCGTGGTCATCCGGGACCGGCACCTCGACCGCTGCGCCCGGCGCGAAGCTCCAGTGCAACAAGCCGATCGGCGTGCGGGTATCGATCACCGCCTCGGCGCCCAGAGCCGCGCCGGCGACGACATGCACCGACGCCCGCCCGTCGGGGGTTGCCGCCGCCGGGATCGCCGCGCGCGGGATCTCCTGGTAGCGCGGCGCCGTCATCTTGTCGCGCGCCGGCAGGTTCAGCCAGATCTGGAACCCGTGCATCCTGCCGCCGCGCCGCCGCATGTCGCGCGACGGCATCTCCGAATGCACGATGCCGCGCCCGGCGGTCATCCACTGCACGTCGCCGGGCCCGAGGCGGCCGCGGTGGCCGGCTGAATCCTCGTGCTCCATCTCGCCGTCGAACAGGTAGGTCACGGTCTCGAAGCCGCGATGCGGGTGGTCGGACGCGCCGACGGCCTCGCCCGGCCCGTACGCGACAGGTCCCATCTCGTCGAGCAGCAGGAACGGATCGGCATGGCGCAACCCGGCCGACGGGAAAGGTCGCCGCACGATGAAGCCGCCGCCCTCGCGTTGACGATGCGCGGTGACGATCTTCGCTACCTGACGCGCGTTGTCGATTTCTGTTGTCATCGAACGGTCATCCCGGAAGGAACGCTCTCACTGTCCCTCATGATCGGAAGCCAGCGACAGCACTCGGTCGTGTCATGATGGCATTGGATCGAGGAATACATAGAGCGCGGCGATCTTGTCGCCGCGAACGATGATCACGTCCAAGCCGGTGTAATCGGACTTCTGCCCACGCGGACCGGACCCCCATGCCAGACGGCCGGCGTTGTGGAGTACCTGCGGCTCGCCGTGAGGCGTGTACACGAAGTGAGGGTGAGTCGCACGCAGGTCTCCTGCGAACCTGTCCAATGCGTCGTGCCCGACGAAAACGCCCGGAGGCACATAGAGGACGCCGTCATCGGTGTAGAGCTCCTCGATTGCCGCCCGACGGCGGGCGGCGTCGCCTTCACCGAAAACCTCCCGGAGGTTGCGGTTTAGCAGTTCATGAATCCTGTCCGACATGGCGGATCTCCGGAAATGCGTTCTCGCTTGGGACGCGGCATTGCCGAGCTCCGGTTCCCCCGGCTACGCCGCAAGCCGGGTCACGGTGGAGCGCACGGAGGCCAAAGCCGCCCGTATCGCTGCTTCGCGCTGCTCCGGTCCGAACGCGAGCCCCTCGGCGCGCACGAACTCGACGTCCTCGATCCCGATGAAGGCGAAGACAGCGCGCAGGTACTTCTCCTGGAAGTCGTAGGCCGCGAACGGCGTGCCCGACGCATAGAGACCGCCGCGCGAGGAGGCGATGACCACGCGCTTGCCGCCGGCCAGCCCGACAGGACCGGTCTCGCTGTAGCGGAAAGTCCTGCCGGCAATCAGGATGCGGTCGATCCAGGCCTTCAGCTGGCTGGGCACCGTGAAGTTGTACATCGGGGCGCCGATGACGACGATGTCGGCGCCGAGGAACTCGTCGAGCGCAACCGCTCCCTCGGGGTCCCGGACACCGGCTGCCCCTTCCGGCGCGTTCGCCGGCCGTACCGTAGGCAGGCGTCTGCTGTCGAGGTGCGGGATCGGCTCGGCGTCGAGGTCGCGACGGATCACTTCGAGATCGGGCATCGCCCGGGTGAGCGCAGCGACAACCGCGGCGGAAAGCTGGCGTGAGGCCGACCCTTCGCCGGAAATGCTGGAGTCGATGTGCAGGAGCTTCATGGGAGTCATCCCTAGTCAAAGATTATGACCTGGACGAAATAAGTGACCATGCCCATATCGCAAGAACGCAGATTTGCGTCACCTAGGCACACCGATATGACCGCCGCGCGGCCCCATCCGCTGCATCAGGACTGCCAGAAGGTCAGCCAGCTCCTCGCCCGCATCGGCGAGAAATGGAGCATGCTCGTCGTCATGCTGTTGCGCGACGGCCCGCGCCGGTTCAACGACATCAAGCGCAATACCGCCGGCATCTCGCAGCAGATGCTGACCCGCACCTTGCGCGGCCTCGAGCGCGACGGCATCGTGACCCGGACGATCTTCCCGACCAGCCCGCCGCAGGTCGAATACCGGCTGACCGAGCTCGGCCGCTCAATGTCGGAGCCGGTCCTCGCGTTCGGACAATGGGTGCGAGAACATCTCGCGGAATTCGACGCCGCCCGCGACCGCTTCGACGAACGCGTCGGAGAGGGCGATCGGCTTGCAACTCGTTGAAAAACTGGCTGCGTAAGCGCTGCGCATCGAGGACGGCGCATCCTGGGTCAATCGCAGAGGTAGCCTAGCGCTTATGCGATGGCGGAAGCCTTGCCGAAATCGGCGCCGGTTAATCGCTTTCGGCGCCAAGCTGCCGACTCGTCCCCCGCCTCGATAGGGCTGAAAATCCTCCTACCGGACCAAGGCAGCTGCGGGGCCGTGACGACATGGTGTAGGTGCCGATGTAGCGGCGCAATAGCATATTCCTGTCCGGAATGACCGATATTGGCCGGGCTGCGCCTACCTCCCGGCACTTCGTTTCCTCATTTCTGGGGACCGGGAGGCCGTCTTAGCGCGGTCCCTGCGCGCGCCAAGCGCAATTTTCCGAAGCGGTGTGCTGTGTCGACTCCATCGACTGCGACGAGCGAGCCGAGGCCCGGGCAGACCCTGAAGGCATCCGAAGCCGCGATCTCCTCATGGACAACGGCCATCCTGGCGACCGCCTGCGGGCTGCTCGTCGCCAACGCCTACTACTCTCAGTCGATCGCCGGCCCGATCGCCGCCTCTCTCGGCGTCGCGCCGGCGGCGACGGGCGTCGTCGTGACAGCGACGCAGATCGGTTTCGGGATCGGCCTCTTGTTGATCGTGCCGCTCGGCGATCTGGTCGAGAACCGCGGTCTCGTCCTGATACTGGTCAACGTTGCCGCCGTGGCGCTACTGTGCGCCGCGCTGGCGAGGAAGCCGCTGCCCTATCTCCTCTCCGCTTTCTGCGTCGGCCTCGCATCGGTTGCCGTACAGGTGCTCGTCCCCTATGCCGCCCACATGGCTCCCGAGGCTGTGAGAGGTCGGGTCGTCGGCAACGTGATGAGCGGCCTGATGATCGGCATCCTGCTGGCGCGGCCGGCCGCAAGCTTCGTCACCGAGATCCTCTCGTGGCACGCGGTATTCTCCATCTCCGCCGCGGGCATGTTGCTTCTGGCGGCGAGTTTGCGGCTGGGGTTGCCGAAGCGCGTTCCGGCCGCGAATGTCACTTATCGCGCGCTCCTGCGATCGATGGGATTCCTGGCACTGAGAACGCCGGTGCTGCAGCGCCGCGCCTTCTACCAGGCCTGTCTCTGCGGCGCGTTCAGCCTGTTTTGGACGACGGTGCCGCTGCTGCTGACCGGCCCGATATTCCATATGTCGCAAGCCGGCGTCGCGCTGTTTGCGCTGGCCGGCGGCGCCGGAGCCATCGCCGCGCCGCTTGCGGGCCGCTTCGCCGACGGAGGATGGACCCGGCCTGCCACCGCGCTTGCCATTGTCGCGGTCGCGGTGGCGTTTCCGGTGACCCGGTTCGCCGATGACGCTTCGGCGGGGAGCCTTGCTCTGCTCGTCACTGCGGCAATCCTCTTGGATTTCGGGATGACGGCCAATCTGACGCTCGGGCAGCGGGCGATTTTCGTGCTCGCTGCGGAATTCCGCAGCCGCCTCAACGGGCTTTACATAGCGGCCTTCTTCGCAGGAGGCGCCGCGGGTTCGGCGCTGGGCGGCTGGTCCTATGCCACTGGAGGCTGGTCTCTCGCCTCATGGATCGGGTTTGCGCTGCCGCTGGCGGCGATGGGGTTCTTCCTGACCGAAAGAAATCTGCTGCTCGATGTAGCGCGCAAAGGCCCGCGTCTTGGCGCTCGCCTGCCGTCCGGTCGGGAACACCGCCCATAAATCGACGGGCGGCAGGGACCAATCCTCCAGAACGGACTTGACTGCCCCCGACTCCAGCTCCGGCGCGAACAGCCATTCCGAGGCAATCGCGAGGCCCAGCCCTGCGAATACACCTTCACGCACGCCTTCCGCGGCGCTGACGCGCAGCCGGCCGCCGACGCTGACCGCGGTTTCCGTGCCTCCTTTACGGAACGCCCAAGTCGAGCCGCCGGGACGCTGCTCGTAGATGATAACTTGATGCGCGAGGAGATCGGCGGGCGTGTGCGGCACACCTTTCGCCTCGAAATAGGAAGGGGCGCCGATCACGCGGCGTTGCGACTGGCCGATCTTGCGGGCGGTCAAGGCTGAATCGCCGAGTTCGCCCATGCGCAGTGCCACGTCTATCCCCGCTTCGATCAGGTCGACATCCCGGTCGTCCAGAACGACATCCACATCGAGCGATGGATGCTCTGCGAGAAACGCGGCAAGGCGGGGTATCACGTGCAGCCGCGCAAAGCTCACCGCCGCGCAGATGCGCAAACGCCCCGTCAGCGCTGCGGCGGCACCGCGCGCGGCCAGTTCCGCCTCGTCGGCTTCCTCGATCGACCGTTTGGCGCGCTCGTAGAAGTTGCGACCCGCCTCGGTCGGTGACAGGCCGTGCGTCGACCGCAGCAGCAGCCGCACGCCGAGCCGATCTTCTAGCTGCGCGACCGCCTTGGAGACGGCCGGTTGGCCGACATGCAGCTGCTTTGCTGCGCCGGAGAAAGAACCGGCCTCGATGACCCGGACGAAGGTTTCCATCGCGGCCAGGCGGTCCATCTCCATTCCCTCCCGGAATAAAACATATCACGACGACCGGGTTACCATAACGCCGCGGGACGAACGATCTGCCCGGCGACGCTTCGGCTGACTAGCCGGGTTGCAGGAGCACCCACAATGCCTCTTCTTGTTACGAGCGCGGCCGGAGCCAACGGCAACGGCTATGGCGCGCTCCTCGCCTTCGATTTCGACGGCCGGCCGCTCGGCGCCTTCAGCACCGACCGTCGTATCGAGGATCCGCGCGGCCTCGCCGTCGATCCGGAAGCGGGACTGCTCTTTCTCAACAGCGGCAGCGATCGGGCATTGGCGCTCGACCGGGACGGCCGGGTCGTTCGCGACAGCGGCCCGATCGAAGGGCTCAACCCCGGCGGCGGCAATTTCGGGCCGGACGGGCGATACTATGTCGGATTGCGGAGCGCGCGCTCGATCATGGCCTTTCCGGTCGAGCTGGGCACGGCCGGCGAACATATTCTCCCGCCCGGCATCGTGCCGTTTCCCCGCGGCTTCGCCTTCGGCCGCGACGGCCGGCTCTTCCTCGCTTCTGGGATCGGGCCCGAGGGCGAAGGAGACGACGCGATCCTCGCATTTGCCGCGAACGGCGGTACACGGCCGCTCCCCCTCGTCGCAGATCCGGACCTCAGTCCGCTCGACCTCGCGATCGCGCCCAACGGAAACATAATCGTATCGAGCGAGCGCCCGTTCGGGGTGGTCGATGCCGTCACGGGCCTCCGCGAGTACGACCCGGCCGACGGGCACCTCGTTCGGGTCTTTTCGCCGGGAGCATCGGCCGAATTCCGCAAGCCGCGCGGCCTGCGTTTCGGTCCGGACGGCAACCTCTACTGCGTCGCGCAGAACGACGTCGTCGCGTTCGATTTCACAACCGGCAGATGCCTGGGTCCGACGGTGCGGTTTTCCAAGCTATATGGTCAGGCGTTGATATTCTTTCCATGAGTCGGGCGACGCCGTTCGTTTCGGTATTCCACCGTGGAATAGTTGCTAATCCGACCCGCTGCCTACACCCGACACAGCGGACCCATAGATTTCCAATCGAATTCAGGTGGGTACAGCGGTCGGAGGTTGCGATGGCCGGGAAGCTGTCAGGCAAAGTGGCACTGGTAACCGGCGGCAGCGTCGGAATCGGTCTCGGGATCGCCAAGCGTTTCGCGGAGGAAGGCGCCCGCGTATTCGTCACCGGCCGGCGGCAATCCCAGCTCGACAAGGCGGTCGCCGCGATCGGCGGCAACGCTGCCGGGCTCCGCGGCGATGTCTCCGACCTCGCCGATCTGGACCGCATCTTTGCGCGGATCCGGGCCGAGGCAGGACGCATCGACGTGCTGGCGGCAAATGCCGGTTTCTATGAACTCGGTGCGTTGGGAGAAATCACCGAGGAACACTTCGACAAGACGTTCAGCACGAACGTGCGCGGGCTGCTCTTCACCGTGCAGAGGGCGCTGCCGCTGCTGGCCGAAGGTGCCTCCGTGATCCTCACTGGCTCGATGGCCTCGATCAAGGGCTTTGCCTCCCTCTCCGTGTACAATGCGTCAAAGGCGGCGGTGCGCTCGTTCGCGCGCAGCTGGACCGCCGACCTCAAGGGGCGCGGCATCCGGGTCAACGCGTTGAGCCCCGGATACACGGATACGCCCGGCAACGCGCAGTTCATGACCGACGAGACGCGGGCATCGGCCATCGCCTCGGTTCCGCTCGGCCGGATTGGCGTGCCCAACGATCTCGGCAAGGCGGCCGTGTTCCTCGCCTCCGACGACAGCGCCTATATCGCCGGCGTCGAGCTGTTCGTGGACGGCGGCGCCGGCCAGATCTGAGCGAGTGATCCCGGCGCGCCGTTCGCGGTGTCGCTGATGTGTCAGGAGAGGCAAATGACGAGCCAGGATAGCCGAAAGATACGTTTTGGCCTTTGGTACGACTTCCGCAACCCATCGCAGTGGCATCAGTCGCCCGACCGGCTCTACCGCGAAATCCTCGACCAGATCGCGTGGGGCGAGGACAACGGCTTTGACGACGTCTGGCTGTCGGAGCACCACTTCATCGAAGACGGCTATCTTCCCTCGATTTTGCCGGTAGCCGCGGCGATCGCCGCGCGCACCAAGCGGATCCGCATCGCCTCCGGGGTGCTGCTGATGCCCTTTCACAACCCGATCCGCCTCGCCGAGGACATCGCCACCGTAGACGTGATCTCGGGCGGCCGTTTCGAGCTGGGCGTCGGCATCGGCTTCAAGAGCGAGGAGTTCGCGGGCTTCGGCGTGCCTTCGAAGCAGCGGGGCGCGCGCACCGACCAGTCGCTCGACATCGTTCGCCGGGCGCTTTCGGGAGAGACGGTGACCTTCAAGAGCGAGTTCTTCGACTTCAATAACGTCAGGGTTACGCCGGCGCCGATCCAGAAGCCGCATCCGCCGATCTGGCTGGGCGGGTTCACGCCGCCGGCCTTGCGCCGCGCCGTCCGCTTCGGCGACGGCTTCACGGTGCCGGGGGCAAACCGGGGTGTCTACGATCGCTACATCGCCGAGCTGAAGAATGCGAACCGAGCCACGGACAACGTCCGCTTCGCGAGCGGGTTCTGGTGCCTGATCGTATCCGACGATCCCGAGAAAACCTTCGCCGAAGCCGCCGACCATATCATCTACCAAGCCAACAACTACTCCGAATGGCTGTCGGCAGGCGGACTGCAACCGCTTGCCCCGCACCTGCACGACCGCGAGGCACTGCGGCAAAGCGGCCTGCTGCAGGTGGTCGACCCGGATACCGCGATCAGCATGATCCGGAACTTCAGCAACGAAGTCCCGATCACGCACTTCTACTCTTGGACATTGCCGCCGGGACTGCCGCCGCGATGGGCAGAGCCGTATCTCGAACTGTTCGCCGCGAAGGTCATCCCGGCCTTTCGCTGAAGCGCTGGCGGCCAGCCCGCAGGCGCAGGGGTTGAGCAGACGAATTTCAGCAGGAGCGCGGCATGGAGGAAAGCCCGTTACCCGCCGGCATTCGCGAGGAATGGCCGTGGCAGCCCCGGTTTGCGCGCGTGAATGGTTGCCGGATGCATTATGTGGACGAGGGAAGCGGCGAACCAGTCGTCCTGCTGCACGGCAACCCGACCTGGGGCTTTCTCTACCGCGACTTTGTCGCGCCGCTGACGCGTGCCGGACATCGTGTCGTCATCCCCGACATGATCGGGTTCGGCCACTCGGAAAAGCCGACCCGGGAAGAGACACACAGCCTCGATGGGCACATCGCGAACCTGACGGCGCTGCTGCGCCGGCTCGACCTGCGCCAGATAACCCTCGTCTGTCACGACTGGGGCGGGCCGACCGGCCTCGGCTTCGCGCTGTCGAACCGCGACCGCGTGGCGGCGCTCGTCGTCATGAGCACTTGGGCGTGGCCGCTGCCGCCCGCCGAGTTCCACACGCGCATCTTCCCGTGGCGGATGATGCACGCGCCGCTCGTCGGCCCCTATCTTCTCGGCCGCCACAACGCGCTTGCGGGGCGCGGAGTCTACCTGTCAGTGGTCGACCGGGACAAGTTTCGCAGGCGCGCGCAACAGGCATACCAATGGGTATTGCCGGACCCGGCGTCTCGTCTGCTCACCTGGACATGGCCGCGCTGGATCCCGCTCGACGCGACGGCGCGCGCCCTGGACCGGTTTAACTGGATCGAGAAGGAGCTCGCGGCGTGCCAGTTGCCAGCCTTGATCGTTTGGGGGCGTGAGGACGACGTCTTTGACCATGCGACCTTTGCCGGCCGGTTCAAGCAGCTCCTCCCGCATGCCGAAGGCCCGCATCTCGTCACCGGACGGCATTTCCTCCAGGAGGATTCGGGTCCGGAGATCGCGGCGCTGATCGCCGGCTTCTTGGCGCGCAATCCGGGGGAGCGATGAAATGGCTGCGGTCAACGTGATCACTACACCCTCGCTCGAGGGCAAGCGCCGGGCGTTCGTCCTCGCCGAGGACCGGATCGGCCACTATCCCGAGTTTCGGGCCTTCTTTACAGACACGTTTGATCTCGGCAGCGTCGGCTTGCAAAGGCCGGGCTACCTCGTGGCGCCGTCGGGAATGGAATACGCGCTCGTCTTCATCGGCCGCAGCGGCGAGCCCTTTCCGGCAGCGGCGGAGATCTATGCTCTTGTCCCGGCGCTGGAGCCGCTCGACGAGGAAATGGTCGACCGCGATCTCTGGGATATCCTGCGCTGGATGATTGCTGGCGTGGGCGGCGACTGGACATTGACCGATTTGGATGCCACGGGGCGGCTGTATCGGCTGGCCGCGGCAGGGTCGTGACCCACAGAGCAGCCTGGGACCGGCGGCAATCGCGATCGGGAAAGCTTGTCGGCGGGTTAATGGTGCCGGCAGTGCGCTTCGGGAACTAGCGTCGGGAGGAGTGGAGGATGGCAGGCGTGAAGGTCTTGGCCTTCGACACTGGAGGCACGATCCTCGACTGGCACAGCGGCATCGTCGCCGTGCTCAGCGAATGCGGCGCGCGGCGCGGGGTTGAGCGCGACTGGCGCGAGTTCGCCAATGAATACCGGCGCCGCGCGTTGCGGCGGATGATCGGCGCGGTCGACCCTGCCTTCAACATCGACGACGTACACCGCGATGTGCTCGACGAACTGCTCGGCGAGGCGGGGGGCGATGCTTTTACGACAGAGGATCGCCGCGCGATTGCGCGCCGCTGGCATAAACTCGATGCCTGGCCCGATTTCGTGCCGGCACTGGCGCGGCTGCGCGCCCGCCACCCTTGCGTGTCCTTCACGATTCTAAGCCTGGCGCTGGTCATCGATACGGCACGCCGCAATTCGATCGTATGGGACGCAGTGATCTCATGCGAGATGCTGCACGCCTACAAAACGCGTCCGGAGGCATATCGGCTCGCCGCCAAATACCTTGCCACCTCACCCGGCGACATCCTGATGGTAGCGTGCCACAATTTCGATCTCGATGCGGCCCGAGCTGAAGGCTACCAGACCGCCTTTGTGCGGCGGTCCGACGAATGGGGTCCATCCGGCCCGCCCGACCCGGCGCCAAACCCGGCCTGCGACTTTGTTGTCGCTGGCTTTGCCGAACTTGCCGACCGCCTCGGCGCATGAACCGCGACACCAAGAACCCGCCGCCGATGTTGACCGGCAACGATTACGCCGCCTCGACGGTGTTCGAGCCGGCCAAGCTGTTGCGCGAAGCGCAGCGGCAAAAGGACGTGTGTCCGATTGCTCGATGAAATTAATCCGCAGGCCTGGCTCGCCGATCTGCTCGCCCGCATCGCCGATCATCCCGCTTCCCGGCTCCACGAATTGCTGTCTTGGCACTAAGGCGACCCTGGATCATCCACCGCTTGATCACCGACCCGCCGCGGTGCGCAATGCCGCCGGGGCTCTTCCGGCGAGCGGCTATGGGGCGCGCGGTTCAAAGCCTCCTCGACCATCGCCCGGAATGTGTCGGCCGCCGGGTTGGCTGACAGCTGTCCCCCTATATTGACGCGGAAAAGCCCAAGCTCCCAGCGCGGCAGAGGCTGACCACTCGCCGGGGTAAGGTTGACCGCCGCCAAATCGCGGCCTGTCGCGATCGCGCGCGGCACGATGGCCAGCCCCAACCCGTGCCGGACAAATTGGAAAAGTAGCTCGAGATTCTCCACCTCGAAGCCGATACGACGGGTGACCCCCTCCAGCAAAAACATCTGATCGACGACATATCGCGTTCCCATGCGCGGCGAGAAATCGACGAATTCTTCGCTTGCCAATTCGGGCAGCGTGATTTCACGGCGGCGGCCTATTGCATGGTCCGCGGACGCAACGACGACCATCGGCTCCGAAAACAGGACATCGTGTGCCAAGCCCGTTGGCAAGACTTCCGAGACGGGCATGAACGCGAGATCGAGACTGCCATCGCGCAGCGCCTGACCCAGCACGTCAGTAAAAGTATTGCCGCGCACGACGATCTCGACCATCGGATAACGCTTCCGGAAAGCTTGAAGCAGGGCCGGGAGATCAAGCAGCGGGTGGAGGCTCTGGACTGCCCCGATCGCCAGTCGGCCGACGAGTCCTCCTTTGAGAGCAGCGACGGCGTCGCGGGCGGCCTTGACGGCGAGAAGCACGCGCCGCGCCTCGGGCAGAAAGCGGCGTCCGGCTTCGCTCAGTTGCACGCGCCGCGTGCTGCGCGCGAACAGCTGCGCTCCCAGTTCGTTCTCGAGCGCGCGGATCGCGACCGAAAGACCCGACTGGACGATGTGCTCGCGCCGGGCGGCACGGGTGAAATTCTGCTCCTCGGCCGCCGCGATAAACAATTCGATCTGCCGGATATCCATAGGCGATATATATATCTCCATCCGGAATAATTCTTATCGGATTATTTCATTTCAAGAAGCGCGCAATCGGCCCCAACTTTGCGGTCGAGCGAGCGCGCGGCCGCGCCTGAGTGGGAGCGCGAAGCGATCTCAAAACAGGATCGCGAGGAGACATGAGATGGGATTGCTGATCGAGGGGAAGTGGCAGGACCGAGGGTACGATGCTGCAAAAACCGGCGGGCGGTTCGTTCGCAGCGAGAGTCGGTTCCGCAACTGGATCACCCGAGATGGAGCGGCCGGCCCCACCGGCGAGGGCGGCTTCGCCGCCGAGCCGGGGCGTTATCATCTCTACATCTCTCGCGCCTGCCCCTGGGCGCATCGCACCACGGTCTTCCGCGCGCTCAAAGGGCTGGAGAGCGCTGTCTCGATCTCGGTCACGCACTGGCTCATGGGCGCAGAGGGCTGGACCTTCGAGCCGGGTCCAGGGGTAATTTCCGATACCGTCAACGACGCGCGCTGCCTGCATGAAATCTACACCCGTGCCGACCCGCACTACTCTGGCCGCGTGACGGTGCCGGTGCTCTGGGACAAGGAACGCCGCACCATCGTCTCGAACGAATCCGCCGAGATCGTCCGCATGTTCAACAGCGCCTTCGACGGGGTCGGCGCGCGCGCGGGCGACTACTATCCGGAGGATCTGCGTGCCGAGATCGACGCGCTGAACCGACGGATCTACGACGCCGTGAACAACGGCGTGTACAAAGCAGGGTTCGCGACCACGCAGCCCGCCTACGACGAAGCCGTCCGCTCGCTGTTCGAGACCCTGGATTGGCTGGAAGGCCACCTTTCGACCCGGCGCTTCTTGTGCGGCGATCGTCAAACCGAGGCGGACTGGCGCCTGTTCACCACGCTGTTGCGCTTCGACCTGGTCTATGTCGGTCACTTCAAGTGCAACATCCGCCGGCTGGTCGATTACTCGAACCTCTGGTCCTACACGCGCGAGCTCTATCAAACACCGCGAATCCGCGACACGGTCGATTTCGCCCACATCAAGCGTCACTATTACCAAAGCCACGCCGCCATCAATCCGACCGGCATCGTCCCGCTCGGGCCCGCCATCGACTTCGAGGCCTCTCCCGACCGCCGGCTGCCCCATCGGAGGGAGCCGGAAGACATTCTCGCCTCCTAACCGTCTCGTCTCTGTTTCGGCAGCAGTTGCTCCACAGGTTCAGAGAAAGGAAAACGAAATGGAAAAGAGCACTTTCGCAAGAATCGGCACCGTGTTTTACGTCTTATGGGGCTTGCTGCACTACTATGCCACATACAATATTTATCAGGTCGGACTAGTCGTGCCGCCCAGCATGGCGCAAGCACGGCTGTTCCAAGATGCCTTCTACATCTTTGGGCTTGCGACCACGGGCATCACACTGGCAATCACGATGAACTGGCACAACAGCCGCGCGGGATTTTGGCTGAATGCGCTGATCGTCGGCGTAACCGACATCCCGTTCATTCTATTCGTGCTCGTCCCCGGATATGCGCCCGTCTGGCCAGGCATTTTGGGGCCCGCGCTGTGGGTCGCAGGCATGGTTTTCACTGGCCTAGGCCAAACACGTCCGGTCCCAAGCGTGCAGGCTGCTCCGTAAATTTCAGAGCCCGAGGCATCCCGGCCAGGCAATATTGCGACGTACTGGACTGTCGATGAAGGGTAGGACCCCGCTCCGCCCGAGGCCTCCAGCGCCGCCGGGTCGTATGCCGTCGCGCCGTCGAAGATCATATTCTGGCATACGTTCCGCTGCCTGATCCCGGTTGTGGGAGCGGCAAAAAAGCCCTTTTGGTCTGCGCTCGCGAGCAGCGCGGCTGGGGCTGGCCCGATCCGCCGGCGGTCTATTTTCCCACCTCGGTCCGCAGGCCGAGCGGTCGGCGCATCTCGACGGGTTCAGAGGCGTGCTGCAAGCACCAACTATGCGTTACTTTGACTGCGGAACAGAAAGTATTCTTAAGCGGCGGCGGCCAAATGATCCACTCTGCTACTACTTTTGCTTGCTCCCCCGACTGCGCTCAGTAGCTTACGGTCCTCAAGGCCCGCAGCCTGTGGCCGCTCTTTGGCGGCGCCGGAATTCGATACCGCCGTTTGTATAAAGCTGGCGAATGCCCGCGCCTTGGCACTCACCTGCCGACCCGCCGGGAAAACCGCCCATAAATCCACCGGCGGCAGCAGCCAATCCTGCAGCACCGATACGACCGCACCCGATTCCAACTCCGGCGCAAACAGCCACTCCGAGGCAACGGCAAGGCCGACGCCGGCGAGCACCGCTGCACGAACACCCTCGCCGGCGCTGACCCGAAGGCGACCATTCATGGTGATCGAGGCCTGCGACGTTCCCTGCCGGAAGGTCCAGGTTGTGCCGCCGTCGCGCTGCTCGTAGACGATGATCTCGTGCGCAATTAGGTCGGCGGGGGTCCGTGGCACGCCTTTGGCCGCGAAATAGCCTGGCGTCGCGATCACGTGCCTTTGGCACTCACCGATCTTGCGTGCGGTGACGGCCGCATCAGCGAGCCGGCCGATCAACAGCGCTACATCTATACCGGCTGCGACGAGGTCGATGTCACGATCTTCGAGACAAAGATCGATATCGATCGACGGGTGCTCAGCGAGGAAGGCCGGGAGGCGCGGCATGACATGCAGGCGCGCGAAGCTGACCGGTGCACAGAAGCGCAACCGACCCGACAGTGTCGCCGCGGCACCACGCGCCGCGAGTTCAGCTTCCTCGGCTTCCTCAACCGACCGTTTGGCGCGGTTGTAGTAGTTGCGCCCTGCCTCGGTGGGCGTCAAACCGCGCGTCGAACGCAGCAACAGCCGCACGCCGAGCCGATCTTCGAGCTGCGCAATCGCCTTCGACACCGCGGGTTGGCCGATGTGCAGTTGCTTGGCAGCGCCGGAAAACGAGCCGGAATCTACCGCACGGATGAAGATTTCCATCGTAGCGAGCCGATCCATCTATATTCGCTCCCGCTCTGACCGCCCATCCCAGCCTTGCCACCGCCGAACCGCCTAGTGAGCAGCGATGAACGTCCGATAGCGATGTACTTCAAGCTTCTGTATCGGGCTATTTCTCCGGTGATGTTAACCGTCAATTTTCTTCTGAGTCCTTGGGGTCCATCTTAATAGACCTTAAAGACAACCGATCGGTGTCCTCGCCAGCACCACGCCCGAGGCGCAAGCTTAGGCAGGCTTAAAATTCCTTAAACGCCACCTTATAATGGCGGCCATGAATTCCGGATCGGACCTGCCGGCGCTAATCACGTTCGGGCGTTTTTGTCTGATGCCGCATCGCCGCGATCTGCTCGTGGAGGGGCAGCCGGTCAAGCTGGGAGGCCGGGCATTCGACGTGCTGTTGGCGCTGATCGAAGCGGAGGGGTCAGTCGTCAGCAAAGACACACTGATGGCGCGCGTCTGGCCAGGGCAGGTGGTCGAGGAGAACAACCTAGAAGTGCAGATCTCGATGTTGCGTGCCGCCTTCGGGGCGGAGCGCGGACTGATCCGCACCGTTTCGCGGCGCGGGTATCAATTCACCGGAGAGATCCGCTTGCTGAAGACCGCGGCGGACGAGCAGGGCGAGAACCGGACTCCGCCGGCGCCGGCCTCGTCCCTGCCGCCGACAAACCTGCCGGAGCCGGTATCCGAGCTGATCGGCCGCGAGAACGAGCTGCGCGAAATCCTGGAGCTCGCCGCGGCGCACCGGCTGGTGACCCTGACCGGCGCCGGCGGCATCGGCAAGACGCGGCTTGCGTTGGCCGCGGCGCGCGAGCTGCGGCCACGGTTTGCTGAAGGCGTGTGGCTGGTCGAGTTGTCGCCGCTTACCGATCCCGGACTGGTGCCGGCTACGGTTGCCGCCGCGGTCGGCCTTGAAACCGGTGGCGGCGAACTCTCTGCGCAGCGTCTGGCGCAGGCGCTCGCCGGCCGTCAGCTGCTGCTGGTGCTGGACACCTGCGAGCACGTCATCGCCGCCCCCGCAGCGCTGGGTGAAGCGATATTGCGGGCCGGACGGGGCGTCTGCCTTTTCGCCACCAGCCGGGAGCCGCTGGAGGTGGAGGGGGAGTGGACCTATCAGGTGCCGCCTCTTGCCGTTCCGGCCGAGGATGCCGCGGAGGACGAACTGTTGCGCTCCGGCGCCGTGCGGCTGTTTACCGAGCGGGCGCGGGCGGCGAATGTCCGCTTTCGGACGGACGGACACGTTGTTGCCGGCATCGCCGCGATCTGCCGCCGGCTCGACGGGATCCCGCTGGCAATCGAGATGGCGGCGGGCCGCACCTCCACGCTCTCCGTCAATGAGATCGCAGCGCGACTGAATGATCGCTTCCACCTGCTGACCGCCAGGCGGCGAACGGCATTGCCGCGGCACCAGACATTGCGGGCGACGCTCGAATGGAGTTATGAGCTCCTGCCGGAAGAGGAGCGGACGGTGTTCCGCTCTTTGGGAGTGTTCGCCGGCCCACTCAGCCTGGAGGCGGCCGACGCCGTTATTGCCAGTGCACCGGAGGCTGCGCACTGGACGATGGTTGAGGCGCTTGCCAGCCTAGTGGCCAAATCCCTCGTTGTGGCCGATATCCGCGACGACAGCATGCGATACCGACTGCTCGACACCACTCGCGCCTATGCCCTCGAAAAGCTCGACGAGAGCGGCGAGCGCGCATCGCTCGCTCGCCGGCATGCCGAATATTATCTGGGGCTCCTCGAGCGGGCGGAAGCAGAGTGGGAGACGCGACCCGCCGTGGGTTGGCTTGCCGACTACGGGCCGCAGATCGACGACCTGCGCGGGGCGCTCGACTGGGCCTTCTCGCAAGGCGATGCACCAATCGGCGTGGCATTGGCGGCCGCCGCGGTGCCCCTGTGGATGCAATTGTCGTTGGTGGAAGAGTGTCGCAGCCGTGCCGAGCAGGCGCTCGCCGCCGGAGCCGAATGCGACCCGGTACGCGAGATGAAATTGCAGGCCGCGCTCGGGGCGTCCTTGATATTCACCAGACCCGGCGTGGCCGAGATTGACACAGCCTTTACGAGGTCACTCGAACTGGCTGACGCCCTTGATAATTCCGAGTACCGCCTGCGCTCGCTGTGTGGTCTTTGGGTCTTTAACATCTATAGCGGCCCGCATCGCCTCGCTCTAGAGATCGCGGAGCGGTTCCGTGCGCTCGCTGCAACCCGCCCAGATCCGAATGATCGGTTGGTGGGCGAGCGAATGGTCGGCAGCTCATTGCATTTTCTGGGAGATCAATCAAGCGGGCGGCGCTGTATGGAACGCGTGCTCGACGAATATGTCAGTTCAAATCGCCGTTCATACATTTGCCGTTTCCCGCATGACCTGGTCGTGTTGGCCTGCGTCAATCTTGCAAGGATCTTGTGGCTCCTGGGCTTTCCCGACCGAGCAGTGCGCATTGCCGAACGCGCCGTCGACGAAGCTCGGGCAGCCAATCACGCGAATACGCTATGTCATGCACTGGCTACTTCGGCCTGTCTGATCGCGCGATTGGTCGGGGATCTCGATGCGGCGGAGCGTTATGCCGACACCCTCCTGGACCATTCGAGAAGGCATGGGCTGGCGCTCTGGCATAATTTTGGCCGGATCCATCAGGGACTGCTCGCGATCAAACGCGGCGATACTGCCAGAGGCTCGCAGCTCTTGCGCGCGAGCTTAACCGAGGTTGGCGATGCCCGCTGGTCAGAACGATACATAGCATTCCAGGATGCGAGAGCGGAGGCGCTTGCTCACGATGGGCAAACGCGGGCCACGCTCGCCGCCGTCACGGAAACGATCGAACATCTCGAGCAGATCGAAGAGCTGTGGCTGCTCCCCGAGCTGCTGCGCAGGAAGGGCGAGCTTCTGCTGTTGCAGGATGCGTCCCGAGAGGCGGAAGCGGCCGAGAATTGCTTCCGCCAGGCGCTTGATCGGGCGCATCGGCAAGGCGCCCTCTCCTGGGAGCTTCGCGCCGCTATGAGCCTCGCCCGCCTGTTGCGCGATCAGGGCCGCCCCGCTGACGCGACCGCGCTTCTCCAGCCGGTCTACGACCGCTTCACCGAGGGGTTCCACACGGCGGACCTGCAGTCGGCAAGAGCGCTACTGGATTCCCTGCAATAGGCACAGCCTCGTGCGCGTCTCGTCCCCCATCACATCTGTGGAGCTCATCAGGTCCGTAGGGTAGAACAGGCCGGCCGCAGAGCGAGCCGGGGCGTTGTCAGTTCCCGGCGAAAAACCCGGCCAGGGCTCCTGCCACCGCGCGCGGGTCGTTTTCCATCGGGATGTGACCGGCTGATCGGATCCGCACGAGCCTGGTCGCCGGGATTTCGGCGGCGAAGCGTTCGGCGTAGTCGACCGTCTGAAATTCGTCGTCCTCGCCCCACAGCAGCAGCTTCGGCGTCCTCGACGCTCGCAGCGCAGGCAGCAGCTCGATCGTGTAGCGGTGATCCGCCGCACCGGCGAGCGCCAACCAGGATCGCACGACCCGGGGATCAGTCCAGGGCGCGAGATGTTCCGCAATCTCCGCCTCGGTCGCCGGGCGTCCAAGCGCCTTCATCAGGGATTGCCGGCGGGCAGCCAGAATATCCTCGGTCGACGTTGCCGCCGCCACCGCTGGGTCGCGAAAGCGGGCCACCCCCGGCACGGGCCAGGAATCGTACATGACGGCGTTCACCAGCGCCAGCCGCGAAACCTGCGCGGAGCCGCTCGTCAGAAGATGCTGGGCCACGCCCCCGCCGATATCGTGCCCGGCGACCATCACCGGCCCTCTCTCACCGATCGCGTCGACGAAGCGTACGAGCCAGGCTGCCAACGCGGGTATCGACGCCTCGCCGATCTTCAGCTCGCCCCCCGACCGTCCAAGGCCCGGAAAATCCACTGCAACCGGATGCAGGCCGGCGGCGGCAATATCGGCGAGCACGGGCTGCCAAACACGGCTCCAATAAGTGCCGTGCAGCAGCAGCACCAGCGGACCGCCACCTCCGGCTGTCAGATAGCTGATCGGGATGCCGTCGACGTCGATCGTCGCGCGCGTTGTCACCGCATCAGCTTCCGCACATGGTCTTTTCCGAAACCGACCGACTCATAATGCCGGCTTGCGTGCTCGAGCTTGGTAAACACATCCTCGTAGCCCAGCGCGACCCCATAAGGGTCGATGTAGGTGTAGCCGCCGGTGACGTGGAACAGCGTCGTCATCCCCTCGGCATCGTCCGGAACGACCAGCGTATGCGTCTCTCCAGCCGGCTCGAATGCGTAGTCTCCGGCCGACGCAACCCAGTCGTGTTCCAGATAGCGCCATGTGCCACGCAGCGTGAAGGCATGGACGGGGCCGTGATGACGGTGGCGCGACAGCACGCCCGCCGCGCGCGCCCGCAGGATGTTGATGTAGTAGCCCTGGCTGACGTTCAGCAGCAGCGGCTTGAACCAGACCGTCGGCGATTGCGGCACCCAATCCCGCTCGTCGCCGTCCAGCACGAGGCCGCCCGCGATCAATGCATCGGAAACCATGCCCATCGGCTGCGGCAGCTGGTAGGCGATCTTACTCGGATCGCTCGAACCGGCGGGCGAGCGCGCTGCCGTCTTTCCAGAAAGCTCAAGACTCACGGCACGTTCTCCTCGTCTTGGTCTGAACGTGGTCGCAGCAGCGTTTTGCGGAAATAATCGGTAGATTACGCGCCGCCCGCCGAACATGATCGGCACGATGCGGATCGGGTAGCCGGCGGATTGGAATAGTCGCTATTCCGCGCGAGCAACCACAACACTCTGTGGCGTCGCGACTGAAGTTGCCGGGTTCGCCGCCCTGCCCCGGGGCCCGCCGCGAACGGCCGTTTATTCCGGTTCAGCATAATCGTTAATCCGCTTCAGCGGCTACTGCGAACCGCGCCCTCATTACAACTATAGGCGGAAGATCGAAGGCAACCCCGGAGAGCTTCGATGGCCCGGTCCGCAACCTCCAGCTCCGACAGCCCTCCACTCAAGCTCCTCAGTCCGACTCTCGCTCACGCCAGCGAGATGGACGCCGAACCTAACGTCAAAGCGCGAATTCTGCGCGATCTGGCGGCTTGGTACCGGGCCTTCGCGGAACGGGCGGCCAATCCCGCCATATGGGAATCACGCCTGCTCACGGCGGGCCGTTTGGAGGCGGAGGCCGGCCGCATCGACCGCGAACAAGATGCCTACCGAACGGAGTTCTAGGCCGAAGGAGGCATTTGAGCCCGCTCGTGAATAAAACCGTCTCAGTCAACGGCCGTACTGCGATGGATCCGGTTTTCGGACGTTTGATCCGGCTACTTGCAGATGGGCTCGCCAAGTTGGGCCTGCTGCGACGCGACGCCGATTACCATCTATTGCGCGCCGCGATGGTGATCATCTTCTTTTTCTTCGGTTACCAAAAGTGGTTTGCGTATGAGGCCCAGCGGCTGATCCCGTTCATCAGCAACGGGCCATTGATTTTCTGGCTCTACCCGGCCATCGGAATGCGGGGTGCCACGTTGTTCCTGGGCGTGTCGGAATGGACGTTCGGCACTCTGCTGCTCCTCGGTTTTTGGAGCAAGCCCACCGGAATCCTTGGAGCCCTTGGCTCGACCGGCACTTTCGTCGCAACCGTCACGATCATCCCTTTCATGCCGGAAGGCTGGGACGCCGCGGCGGGTGGCTTTCCGGCCATGACCGGCAATGTGCCGTTCCTGATGAAGGACGTCGGGCTCCTTGCGGTGTCCCTCTATCTACTGAAGCAGGACGTGCAGCGGTCATTGGTTGCCTCCGCCATCGACGAGCCGAGGCAAGGCTGACGCTGCGCGCGCCACTCACTTTGGAGATTCCCCGATGATCGAGCTTTATTACTGGCCGACCCCGAACGGTCACAAGATCGCGATGTTCCTCGAAGAGGCCGGGCTGGAATACCGCATCCATCCGGTCGACATCAGCGCCGGCGATCAGTTCAAGCCCGAATTCCTGCGGATTTCTCCGAACAACCGGATGCCGGCCATCATCGATCCGGAGCCGGGCGACGGCGGCGAACCGGTCTCGGTGTTCGAATCCGGTGCGATCCTCCTCTATCTCGCCGAGAAAACGGGAAAGCTTCTTCCGCCCGATTTGCGAGGCCGCAAGACGGTCATGGAATGGCTGTTCTGGCAGGTCGGCGGCCTCGGCCCGATGGCCGGGCAGAACCATCATTTCGGAGTCTACGCGCCCGAGAAGATCCCCTATGCGATCGAGCGCTACGTCAACGAGACCAACCGGCTTTACGGCGTCCTCGACCGCCGCCTCGCCGGCCGCAGCTTCATCGCCGGCGAGGATTACACGATCGCCGACATCGCGTCCTACCCCTGGATCGTGCCGTGGCAGTGCCAGCGGCAGAACCTCGGCGAGTTCCCGAATTTGCGGCGTTGGTTCGACACGGTGCGGGCGCGGCCCGCGACGGTGCGCGCCTATGCGAAGGGCGAACCTTACTCGAACCGCCCGGCGGTGACGGAGGAGGGGAAGAAGATCCTCTTCGGACAGACCGCCGCAGGAACGAGAGCGGGCTGAGCGCGTTCCCCTTCGATCCCGCGCAAACGGAGAAAATCGATGTCTGCAGAACACGTCGACATCCTGATTCTCGGCAGCGGCCAGGGCGGCAAGCTGCTCGCCTGGGAGATGGCGCGATCGGGGCGGCGTACGGCCGTCGTCGAGCGCCGATGGATCGGCGGCTCCTGTCCGAACATCGCCTGCATGCCGAGCAAGAACGAGATTTGGAGCGCGCGGGTGGCGCATCTGGCGCGTCATGCCGGGCAGTTCGGCATTATCGCGGGACCCGTCGAGACCGACATGGCGGCGGTGCTCCAGCGCAAGCGCGACATGGTCAATCGCGAAGTCGAGCTGCACCTCGAAAATTACCGGGCGACCGGCGCCGAGCTGATCATGGGCAGCGGGCGCTTTGTCGCACCAAAGACGGTCGAGGTGCACCTCAACGATGGCGGGGTGCGCGTGCTGACCGGCGAGCGGGTGTTCCTGAACCTCGGCTCGCATGCCGCGATCCCGAACATCCCCGGTCTCGAAGCCGCGCGGCCGCTGACCCATATCGAAGCGCTCGAACTCGACTATCTGCCGTCGCATCTGATCGTGCTCGGCGGCGGCTATGTCGGTCTCGAACTGGCGCAGGCCTATCGCCGTTTCGGCAGCCGGGTGACGGTCATCGAGCAGGGGCCGCGCGTCATGAGCCGAGAGGATCCGGACGTCGCGGACGAGATGCACCGGATCCTCGGTTCGGAAGGCATTCTGTTTTTGCTCTCAGCCGAGATTCTCGGTGTGCGCGGCCGCTCCGGCGAAAACGTCGCGGTCAGCATGCGCACAGCCACCGGCGAGAGAACGATCGAGGGCAGCGACCTCCTAGTCGCCGCGGGCCGCATCCCGAACACCGACGGGATCGGCCTCGGGGAAGCCGGCGTCGAACTCGGCGATCGTGGCTACATCCGGGTCAACGATCGGCTGGAGACGACGGCGCCTGGAGTCTGGGCGATCGGCGAATGCGCCGGCAGTCCGCAGTTCACGCACGCCTCCGTCGACGATTTTCGGATCCTTCGCGACAATCTCGCCGGCGGCAGCCGCAGCACGCGCGATCGGCTCGTCCCGTTCTGCATGTATACCGACCCGCCGCTGGCGCGCGTCGGCTTGAGCGAACGCGAGGCGGCCGCGCAAGGGATCAACCCCCGCGTCGCGCGGCTGCCGATGCGGGCGGTGCTCCGCACCGAAGCGACCGACGAAACGCGAGGCTTCATGAAGGCGCTCGTCGGCAATGACGACCGCATCCTCGGCTTCACGATGATCGGCGCCGAAGCCGGCGAGGTGACGGCCGCGGTGCAGACCGCAATGCTGGCGGGGTTGCCCTACCAGCGGCTGCGCGACGCCGTCATCACGCATCTGACCTACGCGGAGGGTCTCGGGCCCCTGCTGTCGAACGTGCCGCTGCTGCAACCCGTGCCTGACAGCCGGTCGTTCGAGATGCCGCCAATGGCGCGGAGCTAGTTGAGGAGAATTCCATGCAAACGCTTCCGGCCGACTACTTTGCCGCTTACCGCTACTTGCACCTGTCACGTGACGACAAAGGTGTGCTGGTTGCCGAGTTCCATAGCAACGGCGGCCCGTTCATCATGAGCGCCAAATCTCACACGGAGTTTGTCGATGCCTTTCACAGGATTGGACAAGACCGGGCGAACAAGATCGTCATCATCACCGGCGCCGGCGGGGATTTCATTGGGGACGTAGAATGGGAATCGTTCGGAGACGTCGCCGATCCGGGCGTCTGGAGCAGAATTCACGACGAAGGCGTTCAGACCTTGGAGAACATTGCGAACATCCGAGTTCCGGTGATCGCCGCCGTCGAGGGACGCGCCCACATCCACTCGGACTACGCGCTCCTCGCCAGCGTCATCGTCGCGGCCGAAGGTGCGACATTCCAGGACGTCGGCCACTTTGCCGTTGGGGTGACGCCGGGTGACGGGATTTTTACGACCTGGAGCTACCGGGCTGGGCCGGGTCGGGCCGAGGCGTTCCTGCTTAATCCACAGCCGCTGCCGGCGCGTACCGCATACGAATGGGGTGTCGTTGCAGAGGTAGTACCGAACGGCAAGGCGGTGACACGCGCTCGGGAATTGGCCGATTTGTACCTCCAGGCTCCTGAAGTGACGCGCCGGAATACGCGCATTCACTTCATTCAACCGTTGAAGGAGCGCGTCGTGCGAGAAGTCGGTTACGGACTGTCTCTGGAAGGCGCGTCATCGGCCGACCTGGTAAAAACAAAGCGATCGAAGCACTAGCCTCTCACCTGCGGAAGGACCGGTTCACCATGACCGACGCAAACTGCGAGACGCGCATTGAACGGGTGCCGGTCAATCTGACGGTAAACGATCAGTCGCGCACAATAATGGTCGAACCGCGCCGCACGCTGCTCGATGCGCTGCGCGAAGACCTTGGCCTCACCGGTACGAAGAAATCCTGCGATCGCGGCGAGTGCGGCGCCTGCACGGTGCATATCGACGGGCGCCGCGTGCTCTCCTGCATGACGCTCGCAGGGATGGAGGAGGGAAAACGCATCACCACGATCGAGGGGCTGGCGCAGAACGGCGAGCTGCATCCGGTGCAGGCGGCCTTCATCGAGCATGACGGCTTCCAGTGCGGCTTCTGCACTTCGGGGCAAATCATGTCGGCGGTGGCGATGATCGAAGAGGCGAAGGCGGGCTGGCCGAGCGCCGCGACGACGGACGTAAGCAATCCTGTTACCCTAGCCGACCTGTCGAAAGCGGAAATCCGCGAGCGCATGAGCGGCAATCTCTGCCGCTGCGCCTGCTATCCGAACATCGTCGATGCGGTCGCCGAAGCCGCGCGAAGGAGCTGAACCATGCATCCTTTTGCGCTTTCGCGGGCCGAAGATGCGGCGGCGGCGATTGCCGCGCACGCGCGGGACCCGCATCTCGCCTTTGTCGCCGGCGGCACCGACCTGATCGGGCTTATGAAGGATCGCGCGTCGCTTCCCGAGCGGCTGCTCGACATCAACGCTCTGCCCGGCATGGCTCAGATCGAGGCGCCGCCGGAGGGCGGTCTGCGCATCGGCGCACTCGCCCGAATGAGCGATGTGGCGGCGCACGCTGAGCTACGCAGACGCTTCCCCGTCATCGCCGAGGCGCTGTTGCACTCTGCTTCCGGGCAGCTGCGCAACATGGCGTCGATAGGCGGCAACATCACGCAGAAGACGCGCTGCGCGTATTTCCGAGACGAGGACGGCCCTCCGTGCAACAAGCGGCGGCTGGGCTCCGGCTGCTCGGCGCTCCACGGCCTCGATCGCAACCACGCGATTTTCGGCTGGTCCGATAGCTGCGTCGCGACCAACCCCTCCGACCTGGCAGTGGCGCTCGCGGCGCTCGACGCCATCGTCACCGTGCGCGGGACCGCGGGAGAACGAGCGATCCCGTTCGACGACTTCCATCACCTCCCCGGCGACACGCCGGAGCGCGACAATGCGCTGGGTCGCGGCGACCTGATCGTCGCGATCGAGGTGCCGCCGAGGACCGAGGGGCGCGCCTCGCATTACCTCAAAGTTCGCGATCGCCAATCCTACGAATTCGCGCTCGTTTCGGCGGCGGCTGCGGTCGCGATGGAGGGGCGGCGGATCCGCTCGGCGCGGCTCGCCTTGGGCGGGGTCGCGCACAAGCCCTGGCGCCTGACGGCGGCGGAAGCGGCACTGCGCGGCGCTTCGCTCGACGACGAGGGCGCGCTCAAATCGGCGATCGCCCAATCCTTCGCCGAGGCGCGTCCGCTCGCCCACAACGGCTTCAAGGTCGAGCTTGCCCGGCGCGTCGCCTTGCGGGCGCTCGAAACCGCGGGAGAACGCGCATGAACGCCGTCGGACAGCCGATCTCGCGCGCGGACGGCCGGCTCAAGGTGACGGGCGGCGCGCGCTACACGGCAGATATCCCGATGGCCGGTGCGGCGTACGCCGCGATCGTTCACAGCACGATCGCGAACGGCCGCACGCTGTCGATCGACACCCACGCCGCCGAGAACGCGCCGGGCGTGTTGGCGGTCCTTACCCACCGCAACCTGCCGCGCCTGAACCCGCCACCGAAGCCGTGGAGCCATCTGCATCCGCACGGGCAGGGCTACCTCCCGCTGCAGGACGACAAGATCCATTACGCCGGCCAGCCGGTCGCCCTGGTCATCGCCGAGACGCTCGACGAGGCAGCATATGCCGGCACCTTGATCAAGGTCGAATACGCGGCCGAACCGCCGGTCGTCTTCAGCCGGGAGAGCGCGAAGGAGGCCGTCGACCCGCCGCAATTCCTGTGGCCCGCCGCATCCTCGGTCGGCGATGCCGAGGCGGGCATTGCGCAGGGCGCGTTCAGGATCGAAGAGACCTACGCGACCGCCGACCGCCACCACAATCAAATGGAGCCGCATGCAACGACGGCGGTTTGGGACGAGGACGGCTCGCTGACGCTCTACGAGACGACGCAGCACATCTTCGGCGCGCGGGAACTGGTGTCGATCGTGCTCGGCACCCCGATCGAGAAGATCAATGTGGTGTCGCAATTCCTCGGGGGCGGCTTCGGCGGCAAGGCCTATGTCTGGCCGCATACGCTCTTCGCGACGCTCGCCGCCAAAGTCCTGAACCGGCCCGTGCGCGTGCAGCTCACGCGCGCGCAGATGTATTCGATGGCCGGCCACCAGCCGGCGACGATCCAGAGGATTACGCTGGGCGCAGACAAGGACGCCAAGCTGACCGGCATCCGCCACGAGAGCATTTCGCCGACCCCGGTCTTCGACAGCTATATCGAATATGCGGCGCTCGCCTCGCGCTCGCTGTGGGCGGCGAGCGGCGGCATCGCGACGAGCCACAAGGTCGTGCATGTCAACCGCAACACGCCGACGGCGATGCGCTCGCCGCACGAGGCATTGGGGCATTTCGCGCTCGAAAGCGCGATGGACGAACTCGCCTATAGGGCAGGCATCGATCCGGTCGCACTGCGTCTTCGCAATGACACCGAGACCGATCCGCTCAGCGGCCGGCCCTTCTCGACACGCGCGATGCGCAAATGCCTCTTGGAAGGCGCCGCACGCTTCGGCTGGGAGAAGCGCACCCCCGAGCCGCGCTCGATGCGCGACGGCCGGCATCTGATAGGCCAGGGCATGGCGGCGGCGATCTATACGCATTGGCGCTGGCCGGCGAAAGCGCGCGTGACGCTCAACAGCGACGGTTCGGCGCTGGTCGAGACCGGGACGCACGACCTCGGAACCGGCACCTACACCGTACTGCGACAGGTGGCGGCGGACGCGCTCGGTCTCCCGCCGGAGCTGGTGACGGTGCGGCTCGGCGATACAAGACTTCCCCCCTCGCACGCCTCGATCGGCTCGGCTACGATGGCAAATGCCGGCGCCTCGGTCATGCTGGCGGCCAACGCCGCGCGCGACGAGGCGATGGCGCTGGCGGGCAGCAATCCGAACATCGGCTACGCCGAGCTGTTGGCGCAGAGCGGGCTGTCGACGCTTTCCGCCGAGGCCGACTACGACCCGGTCCCGGAGTCGGACGGAGCGAAAGCGGTCTTCAGCTTCGCGGCCGTCTTCGCGGAAGTGAAAGTCGACCCGGAATTCGGACTGGTGCGGCTCAACCGCCTCGTCGGCGCCTACGACGCCGGCCGGATCGTCAATCCGAAGACAGCGCGCAGCCAGGCGATCGGCGGCATCATCTGGGGCGTCGGGCAGGCGCTTCTCGAGCAGTCGGAAATGGACCCGAGGACGGCACGGTTCGTGAACCGCAATTATTCCGGCTACCTCGTGCCGACCAATGCCGACGTCCCGGACCTCGACGTGCTGTTTGTCGGCGAGTTCGACGCGGAAGCGAGCCCGCTCGGCGCCAAGGGTCTGGGCGAGCTGACCGCGGTATCGGTGGCGCCGGCGATCGCCAACGCCGTCTATCACGCGACGGGCAAGCGGGCGCGCGAGCTTCCGATCACCGTAGAAAAGCTGATCTAGGCGCTATGCCGACAATGTCTCTTTCACCGATGCAGAGCCAACAGACGTCATTCGTGAATACATCCCGCAGCGAGCGACGGACACCGTCCGTTACTCGAACCGCGCGGCTTCAAAGGAGATTGAGATGCGCCTTCGCCCGATAGCCCCTTCCGACCTAAAACGCGAGCAGCGTCCTCTCTACGAAGACATGCGTGCCGGCATCGAAGGCAGCTTCAAAGCATTCCAGGCCATGAACGAAAGCGGCGCACTGATCGGCCCGTGGAACGCGTGGCTTCACTACCCGAAATATGGCGCGCCCGCCTGGGCATTGGTCAAAGCCCTATCGTTGTCGCCGACACTGCCAAAGCCGATCCGCGAGGTCGCAATTCTGGTTGCCGGCGCCAAATTCCGCGCCGCTTACGAGATCTATGCGCATGTGCGTGTCGCCGAGCTTGGCGGACTAAGCGATGGCAAGCTCGCTACCATTGTTGCGGGCCAGCGCCCCGTCGATCTCAGCCGTGAAGAGGCAGTCGCTTACGATGTGGCATCTGCTCTCGTCTCGGGCGGAGTCTTGCCGGCACTGACGTACCAGCAGTCGGCGTGTACTTTCGGCGATCAAGGTACGGCAGAATTGATCAACCTCGTCGGGCTCTACTGCATGGTCGCGGTGCTACTGAATGGGTTCGACGTTCCTGTGCCGGAGACAGCGTAGCTGGGACGACGCCGATGAATCGCCCAGCGATGAAACCCGCAAGTGCGACCATCCATCGATGAGGCAGGCGGATGGATTGGGTGATCGCATTCAGAACTTTCCATCTCCGTCGGGGCAGCCGCGAGCGGCACTTTCTCCGAGCGCTGCTCCTCAGCGAGGCGGACCTATCTTCTCAAGACTGAAGGAGAGAAAACATGGTGCAACAAGCAGAGCTTGCGAAACGCAGCGAAAAGGGCCTTTTGACCCCCGACAACTGTGTCGTCACGTTAATTGACCTTCAACCGCAGATGCTCTTCGGGGTAGGCAGCCACGATCGGCAAACGATTATCAACAACAACCTCGTGCTGGCGAAAGCCGCGAAGGTCTTCGGCGTGCCTGTCGTGCTCTCGACGGTCGAAACCAAGGCCTTCAGCGGCAATATGTGGCCACAAATCCTGGCTGTCTTTCCGCAGCAGGAACCCATAGAGAGATCGTCGATGAACTCGTGGGACGACAGGAATTTTGTCGCCGCGATTGAGATGACGGGGCGCAAGAAGATTGTCCTCTCCGGGCTCTGGACCGAGACGTGCGTGGCGCTGCCGACAATACAGGCCATACACGACAACTATCAAGTCTACGTAGTCGAAGACTGCTGTGGCGATGTCAACCAACTCTCCCACGACAACGCCATGAGGCGTCTCGTCCAGGCGGGCGCGAAGCCGGTCACTGCCCTTTCCGTCATGTTGGAATGGCAGCGCGATTGGGCACTGCGGGAGACGTATGACGCGGTCATGGACATCGTGAAGACTCACTGCGGAGCCTATGGGGTCGGTGTCGAATACGCCTATACCATGGTGCACGGCGCGCCCGAAACAAAGCTTCCGGAGTATATTGTTCCCACTGCTTCCACCAACAAGTGAACCGCTTGCCGTCGCTGCGGATCGGTGGACCTATGCCCCACTGAACTGCGTCTAACATCCGATCCGCGGCGACGCCGGATAGCCACTCCCGCCGACCGAGCAGAGACGGAGAAATTCGAATGACCAGTGCTTCTGCCCCCGACGTGATCCTGCATCGCGGCTTGATCACGACACTCGATCGTGCCAAGCCCACGGCCAGCGCGGCCGCGATCAAAGATGGCAGGTTCGTTGCCGTCGGCCATGACCGCGACGTCATGCCGCTCGCGGGTCCCAATACCCGGATCATCGACCTCAAGGGCCGGCGCGTATTGCCCGGGCTGATCGACAACCACCTGCACATCATCCGCGGCGGTCTCCATTTCAACATGGAGCTGCGGTGGGACGGCGTGCGCTCGCTCGCCGATGCGATGGCGATGCTGAAGCAGCAAGTGGCCATCACCCCGCCGCCGCAGTGGGTGCGGGTCGTCGGTGGGTTTACCGAGCACCAGTTCGTCGAAAAGCGGCTGCCGACGCTGGACGAAATCAACGCGGCGGCTCCGGACACACCGGTCTTCATCCTGCACCTGTACGACCGGGCGCTGCTGAACAGGGCGGCGCTACGCGCGGTCGGTTATACCGAGGAAACCCCGGTCCCGCCCGGCGGCGAGATGGTGATCGACAGCTACGGCAACCCGACCGGACTGCTGCTGGCCAAGCCCAACGCCGGCATTCTCTACGCGACCTTGGCCCGCGGACCGAAACTGCCGTTCGACTATCAGGTGAACTCGACCCGGCATTTCATGCGCGAACTGAACCGGCTCGGCGTGACCGGCGCGATCGACGCCGGCGGCGGCTCCCAGAACTACCCGGAGGATTACGCCGTCATCGAGAAGCTGGCCGCCGAGGGCCAGCTGACCGTGCGCATCGCCTACAATTTGTTCACCCAGAAACCGAAGGGCGAGAAGGACGACTTCCTCAACTGGACCCGGAATTCGAAATACAAGCAGGGCAGCGACTATTTCCGGCACAATGGCGGCGGCGAAATGCTGGTCTTTTCAGCCGCCGATTTCGAGGATTTCCGCCAGCCGCGGCCTGACATGCCACCCGAGATGGAGGGCGAGCTCAAAGCGGTCGTGCGCATCCTCGCGGAGAACCGGTGGCCATGGCGCCTGCACGCGACCTATGACGAGACGATCTCGCGGGCACTCGACGCCTTCGAGCGGGTCAACCAGGACATTCCGATCGGCGACCTGCATTGGTTTATCGATCACGCCGAGACGATCTCCGACCGCTCGATAGACCGTATCGCGACGCTCGGCGGCGGGATCGCCGTGCAGCATCGCATGGCATATCAGGGCGAATATTTCGTCGAGCGCTACGGTCTCGGGGCCGCCGAAGCGACGCCGCCGATCAGCCGAATGATGGCGGCGGGCGTCCCGGTTTCGGCCGGCACCGACGCAACCCGGGTCGCGTCCTACAACCCGTGGGTCGCGCTAGCCTGGCTGGTAACCGGCAAGACGGTCGGCGGCTTGCGTCTCTACCCGGCTCGCAACCGCCTCGACCGCGAGGCGGCGCTCCGGATGTGGACCGAAAACGTTACCTGGTTCTCGAACGAGGAAGGCAAGAAGGGCCGCATCGAGGTCGGCCAGTTCGCCGATCTGGTCGTCCCCGACCGCGATTACTTTGCCTGCTCCGAGGACGAGATCGCCGATATTGCGGCGGTGCTGACGATCGTCGGCGGCAAGGTGGTCTACGGCGCCGGCGACTTTGTCGCCCTCGACGAGACGGCGCCGCCGCCAGCGATGCCGGACTGGTCTCCGGTCCGCCGCTTCGGCGGTTATGCCGCGTGGCGCGATCCGGCCGGCGAGGCGGCGGCGCGGCAGTCGCTTGCGGCCACCTGCGCCTGCACGAACCATTGCGGCATCCACGGCCACGACCATGCCGCCGCCTGGGCGGCCCGGCTGCCGGTCGGCGACCTCAGATCCTTCTGGGGTGCGCTCGGCTGCAGTTGCTTTGCCTTCTGACAAGGCATTTTGCATTGTCGGAGGACGAGCCGGAGACTCGGCGGCCCATGAACACGGCGACGGAAGACCGTTCGCTCCCTTCTGGCCCGGCAGGGGAGAAAGGCTCGCCGTGGAGCCCGCTGCGGCACGCCGCTTTTCTTGTCCTGTGGGTCGCGACAGTATTGTCCAACATCGGTACCTGGATGCAGAGCGCGGCGGCGGGCTGGTTGATGACGGCTCTGAAGCCGGACCCGGTCTCGGTGTCTCTCGTTCAGGCAGCCGCCACCTTGCCGATGTTTCTCTTCAGCCTGCCCGCAGGGGCCCTCGCCGACATCGTCGACCGCCGCCGGCTGCTGATCGCGACACAGGTCCTCGCGGTGGGGCTCGCCGCGCTCTTTGCGTTGCTCGTGGGGCTGGGATTGGCGACGCCGGTGCGGCTGCTGGCATTCCTTTTCGCCTCGGGGCTTGCGGCGATCTTGGCCATGCCGGCATGGCAGGCGATCGTGCCCGAACTGGTGCCGCGAGCGGAACTGTCCGCCGCCGTCGCGCTGAACGGCATCGGGTTCAATATCAGCCGCGCCGTCGGGCCCGCCTTGGCGGGCTTCGTGATTGCGGCTCTGGGCATGGCCGCGCCTTATTGGCTCAACGCCGCCAGCACGATTGCGGTAATCGGCGCGCTGGCTTGGTGGCGAGGTGCGCCGCGAGCGGCATTACCGCTGCCCGCGGAGCGGTTTCGCAATGCTATGCGCGACGGTTTGCGCTATGCCCGCCACAATCGCCGGCTGCGGGCCACGCTGATCCGTTCTGCCGGATTCTTCCCGTTGGCGAGCGTCTATTGGGCGCTGCTCCCGCTATTGGCGCGCGACCAGATCGGCGGCGGCCCCGAGCTTTATGGCGTCCTGGTCGGCACGATTGGCGGCGGGGCGATCCTCGGAGCATTCGCGCTGAGGATGAAAGCGCGGATCGGTGCCGAGGGGGTTGTCATCGCCGCGACCGTGCTGACGGCCCTTGCCCTCGTGCTGTTCGCGGTCGCCGGCGATGCGGCGACGGCGCTTGTTGGGTGTGTGCTTGCCGGCGCTGCGTGGATCGCCGTCATCGCAACGCTCAACGTCGCGGCACAGCTCGCATTGCCGGCATGGGTCCGGGGCCGTGGCCTGGCGGTCTTTGTGACTGTACAATTCGCCGGGCTCACGATCGGCAGCGTGATCTGGGGCCGGGTCGCCCAGGCCATCGGGCTTCCGGCCGCCCATCTGGCGGCCGCTGCCGGCCTGCTTGTGCTGATTCCGCTGCTGCGCCGGTGGCGCCTGCGATCGGATGTCGTTCTCGACCTCGCGCCCTCGATGCATTGGCCGTCGCCGGTCCTGTTCGATCAAATCGAGCCCGATCGCGGCCCGGTGCTGGTCACGATTGAATACGCCGTGGCGCCCGCGCAGCGGACGGCGTTCTTGGCCGCCGTGACCCGGCTCGCCGGCGAGCGGCGTCGCGACGGCGCCTACGACTGGGACATCTACGAGGATGCCGCGCGGGAAGGCGTGTTTCTCGAAACCTTCCATGTCAGCTCCTGGCTCGAGCATATGCGGCAGCATCAGCGCGTGACGAACGCGGACCGCGTTCTGCAGGACGCCGTGCACCGTTTCCACATAGAGGGCGAGCCCATGGTCCGGCATCTGATCTCGGCACGAAAAGGGCAATGGACATGATCGCTTATGGGCTTCCGATCGCTCGGCTATGTCTAGCTATCGTGTTTCTCTACAGCGGCATCGACAAGCTGTGGCATTGGAGCGATAGCATTGCCGAGGTAAAAGGGGATGGCTTGCCCTGGCCGGCGGCTTTCGCAGCCGCGACTGCCTCTACGCAGCTTTTCGCCGGGTTTCTCGTCGCGACCGGGTTCTTCGCCTGGGTCGGCGCACTGCTCCTGGCAGGGTTTACGGTTGCAGCCACGGTGGTCGGACACCGCTTTTGGCTGCGGCGAGGCGCGGAGTTGCGGCGCGAACTGACGACGAGCCTCGAACATCTGGCGATCGTCGGTGGGCTGCTGTTGGTTTTCTTACTCGATCTCACTGGTACCGGTTGAAGGACGCAACATGAGCGACCGGGATTCCCACGCGAGCGTGGCGCACTCCGCCGCCGTCCATCCGCCACTCTCGGTTCCGACCACGACGATCGCCGTGATGGCGGTCGGATTGGTCGGTTCGACGATCTCCTCGCAGCTCGTCGACCTCGACATCGCCGATATCGGGGGCGCCTTCTCGCTGTCGGCGGACAACGCCTCCTGGATCGCATGCGCCGCAACGATGGCGGAAGTCGCCAGCATACCGATCGCTGCGCTCCTGGTGCGCGCTCTGTCGCTGCGCCGTCTCGCCATGTTCACCGCCAGCATCTACGTTGCATGCGCCTGCCTGAGCCTTCTTGTCCGCGGCGAGGATGGCCTGATCGTGCTGCGCGTCATCCAGAGCTTTTGCAGCGGGACGATATCCGTCCTGATGTTCGTTGCGGTCGTGGCGACGTTGCCGCCCGGCGCCGGCCGCAATGTCGCGCTCTCGCTATTCGCCTTCGCATCAGCCGCACCGGCGGCGCTCAACGCCTCGGCCGGTGCATTTGTCACCGAGCGTTGGGGTTGGCACGGTCTCTATTATTTCGACATCACCTGGGGCCTGACATTTCTGGCATCGTCCTGGCGGCTGCTGCGCCCGACGCCGCGCGCGATGCGGCTGTCGGAGATCGACTGGCTCGGTTATATCGTCCTCGCGATCGGGCTCGCCGCATTCATTTTATTCATGAAGCAGGGCGACCGGTTCTTTTGGCTCGAGAACCGGACGATCCGCGATGCCGGGCTTGTCGCGGCGATTACGATCCCGGCGGCTGTGTTGCTCTTGCTGTTGCGGCGTCGGCCGCTGCTCGATCTTGGTTTGCTCGCGGCTCCGACATTCGGCTGGGCAGTCACGATCGCGACCTTCTACCGGTTCGGCCTCGTCATGACCGCATTCGTCGTGCCGCAGGTACTGATGCGCTTGCACGGATATCGGATGCCGCAGATCGCCGAAGTCAATATCTGGACGTTCTGGGCCCAGTGCTTGAGCTTTCCTGTCGCTTGGCTGTGGGCACAGCACGGCGACGCGCGCCAACCATTGTCGCTCGGTTTAGCGCTGTTCGCGGCGGGCGCGGCCGCGGCGACCTGGTTGACGCCGCAATGGCAGGCGAGCGATTTTCGTCTTGCCTTGGTGCTGGTAGGGCTCGGGCAGGGCCTGTTCCTGGTGCCGACCCTATTTTACTCGACGCGCGACGTAAAGCCGGAACAAGGGCCGACCGCCGCGGCACTCTTCAACCTCAGCCGCATTGTCGGACAAACCTTCGGAACCGGGGTGATCAGCGTGCTGATCACCGATCGCGAAGACTTTCATTCGGCTGTACTGACCGACAGCGTCAACAACGCAAGTTCCGCCGTCGCCGAGCGCTTTCACGGGCTGGTCGGCAGCTTCCTCGCGATGAACGGCAATCCGGCGCTGGCGACCAAAGAGGCGTGGGCATCCTTGTCGGCAACCGTCTCAAACCAGGCGTACGTGCTCGCCTTTGCCGACGCGTTTGTCATCGTCGCGGCGGTATTGGCCGTATCGGCGCTGTTGGTCCTGATGTTGCCGCCGCTGTACCCAAAGTATGACACCACAACAGGCGCGCCCGCGTTGGCGAAACCCGCAACCGCATCGGGGGGCGAGCGATGATCGCCGGCTTGAAACGCATCGCAGCGGCGCTGGGGCTGATCGTCGTCGTGGTTCCGGCCGGTTTCTTCTTCTGGCGCTGGTACGACCGGTCGCGCGATGTGCAGACCACGGACGACGCTTACGTCCAGGGCGAGATCACGACGATCAGCTCGCGGGTGAGCGGCTATGCGGTCGAAGTGCGGTTCGACGACGGTATGCCGGTCCAGGCGGCCGATGTCGTCGTGCGGCTCGACCCGCGCGATTTCCGCATGGCCGTCGAGCGCGCCGAGGCGGCGCTCGAACAGGCCAAGGCCGATCTCACGCAGGTCGGAGTCAGGCGCGAACTGCAACAGTCGAAGATCACCGTGGCGGAAGCGGCACTCGCCTCGGCGGCGGCGCAGGCGAAGAATTCGGACAAAACGCTGATGCGCGCCACGGCTCTGTACAAGGATCGCTTCGGAACAGAGGCGGCGTTCGACAACGCCCAGGCGGCTGGGGTGAAGGCCCATTCGGCGGTCGATCAGGCGACCGCCAATCTGACCTATGAACGCAACCAGCTCGCGGTGATCGGCGCCGATGAGGCGGTGGCGAAAGCGCAGGTCGGCGCCGCGCAGGCAGCCTTGCTGACGGCCAAGTTCGCCTTGATCGATACCGCGGTATGGGCGCCGATCGACGGGATCGTCGCCGACCGCAAGGAGCGTGTCGGCGAGTACGTCACTGCAGGAACGCCTCTACTCTCGATCGTCCCGATCAAGAACCTCTGGGTCGAGGCCAACTACCGCGAGACGCAGATCGGCCGAATGAAAGTTGGCGACCCGGTCCGCATCGATATCGATACCTATCCGCACAAGCCGATCTGCGGCTATGTGGAAGCAATCATCCCGGCCGCCGGGGCTGAATTCGCGCTCATCCCTCCCGACAATGCGACAGGCAATTTTACCAAGATCGTCCGGCGCTTCACGGTGCGTATCCGGTTCAACCGGCGCGACGCCAACGCCGCCCTCGCCCGACCGGGAATGTCGGTCGAAACGGCAGTCGCCGTCTCCACCCCCGACCGCGCCTCGCCGGCGGAATTGGGCAAGCGGGTCGGCTGCTCGTTCGAGCCGGCAAAGGATATCGCTCCCCGCACGCTGACGAAATTGCCGGAACATCCGGGTTTAGGGCGGGCGCGCCCGCAAGGCCCAGAAGGTACTCAGGCCCCAGCCGTGCCCCCCGGACCCGATCCCGGGCGCCAATGATCGGTGCATCGGTGTGTCGGTGCGCTGGTCCGCTCAAAGTCCCATCTCTGTTCATGGCTCGCTCGGCGCGGGCTTTTCACGCCACACGCCGATTCCGGCCGTTCTGCGCTCAATAGTAACGGGGGATGGGACCGTTGTGCGGTGTCACCCGATCGCCGAGATCGATCATTACCTCGTCGACATAACACCATCCCCAGCCCTCAGGCGGGTCATACCCTTCGATGATCGGATGCCCGGTCTGGTGAAAATGCTTGGTGGCGTGGCGGTTCGGCGAATCGTCGCAACAGCCGACATGGCCGCAGGTCCGGCACAATCGGAGATGCACCCACGGCGAGCCGATCTTCAAACACTCCCCGCAGCCGAGCGCGCTTGGGGTCACGTCACGAATGGCGTCGCTATGGGCGCATCGGTCGGACATCAGCGGCTCCCGGTGTCGGCGGAGAGTGCGGCCCAGTCGCCGGCTTCCGCCAGGAAGGGGTGAATTGCCAGATTTTCGACGTCGAGGCGGCGATACTGTGCTCCGGTAGCGATGCCGACGGCACGTGCGCGCACGCGCTCCTTCCGAGCGGCTAGAAACCGGTTAGGTTCTCGGAGACAAGTTACGCTCTAAACAACTTCGCCCCGAAGGGCCGCTCGCAATGATTTGATACTGCTGATGAAATCTGGAGCGGGCGAGGGGATTCGAACCCCCGACCCCAACCTTGGCAAGGTTGTGCTCTACCCCTGAGCTACACCCGCTCACGCCGGTCATGATATAGGGCGCAGGGAGCGTTTGCAAAGCTTGCGCGGCGCGGCTCGCCGCCGCATTTTCGGGGCATGACGAGAGCGCCGCTGACGCCGGAGGAGCTGTTCGCCCGCTTCGACGGGCTCGGCATCGCGCACCGCACTTATGAGCATCCGCCGGTCTTCACGGTGGCTGAGGCCACGGCGTTGCGCGGCAGCCTGCCGGGCGGCCATTGCAAGAGCCTCTTTCTGAAGGACAGGAAAGGCGGGCTGTGGCTCGCGGTCATGCTCGAAGAGCGCCGCATCGACTTGAAGCGGCTCGCCGACCGGCTCGGCGCGCCGCGCTTTTCGACCGCACGACCGCGATCGCGCCGGCCGATCTCCTGCGCTTCGCGGCGGCTTGCGGCCACCGCCCGATCATCCTCGACCTCGCCGGGCTCGAACGCTAGGCGCGGATCTCCTGGCGCTGGAAGACGACGTAGGCGATCGCGAAGAGAAGAATGACGGCGGCGATCAGCCCGGTCAGCTGCGGCCAGACGAGGATGAAGCTCTGCGCCACCGGCAGCGGCTCGCCGAGCAGCGCGCCTTGCAGCTGGCTCAGAAACACCGGCCCCAGCGCGCGCGTCGCCGGATGCAGAAGGGCGAGCGCGATCTCGGCATAGAGCGTGTTCGGCGACAATCGCTGCAACACCTGTTCGGTGTGGATGTAGTGCAGGCTGGGGCCGAAGATGTCGCGCGAGGGCCCGGCGATCAGGTTCGCCGCGATCGGCGTCAGCACCGACCAGAAGAGCGCGAACAACAGCCAGCAGCCGAGCGAGGCCAAGGCCGCCGTCGCCGGCGCGCGAAAGACGATCGAGAACAGGAAGGCGAGCGCCAGCCACACCCCGCCATAGGCGATCGTGGCGACGAGAAAGCCGAGCATGCGGATCGTCTCTTCGGTGTTGGGCGGCAGGCCGAGGAGCAAGAGGCCGAGCCCGATCACCAACAGCCACAGCGACAAGAGGCCGATCGTCAACGCCAGAAGGCCGGCGAGGAATTTGCCGAGCAAGAGGGCGTCGCGGTAGATCGGCTGCGCCAAGACCCGGCTCAAGGTGCGGCGATTGAACTCGCCGTTGACCGCATCGAAGCCGAGCGCGATCGCGACCAGCGGGATCAAAAAGCCGAGGAGCGCGATGAAGGAGGGCAACGGCCGCTGCGACAAGGTCATCAGCCGCAGGAACAGGAACGGGCTCTGCCCGATCGTCGCGCGGATCTCTCTGATCGCGGTATAGGCGGCGGCGATTGCGGTCAGAAAGACGAGCGCCTCCAAGAGCCGCATGCGGGCGCCCGAGAGATGGTCGGCGGTCTCCTTCGAGAGGACGACGCCGAGCCCCGTCCAGGGCGAGCCTCTACGCCGCATGACGCACCTCGTCGAAATAGCGGGTGTAGACCTCGTTGAGGCTCGGCTCGGCAAAGCGCAGCCCGGTGAGCTCGGCGATCGGCGCCAGCTGCCGCGCCAGCTCGCTGCGCAGGTCGCGCTCGCAATCGACCCGGTATACCCCGGGGCCGATCGCCTGCACGCGCACGACGCCCGGCACGGCGGCGATGACGGCCTGCATGTCGCCGCCGCGCAGCTCGATGTCGAAGACGTGGCCGCCCCCGAGCACCCGCTGCGCGAGCTCGGCGACGCTGCCGGAAAGCGCGACGCGGCCGCGGTTGAACAGCGCCACCCGGTCGCACACGCTCTGCACCTGGTCGAGATGATGCGAGGACAGAAGCACCGCCGTGCCGTCGGCCTTGAGGCCGCGGATCATGTCGAGGAATTCCTGCGTCGAATGCGGGTCGAGGGTTGCCGTCGGCTCGTCGAGGACGGCGATCGCCGGACGCTTCATCAGGACCTCGGCGAGCCCCAAGCGCTGGCGCATGCCGCGCGAGAACGTCGCCACCCGCTCGCGCGCATAATCGGCGAGGCCGACCCGCGCCATAGCTTCGGCGATGCGTTCGTCGGCCTCGCGGCGCGCGAGCCCGGCGAGCCGGGCGGTATAGAACAGGTTGTCGCGCGCCGACAGCCAATCGTAGAAGCCGACCGAATCCGGCAGATAGCCGACCCGGCGCTTGACTTCGAGCGGCTCGCGCAGCGGGTCGAAGCCGGCGACGACGGCGCGCCCGGCGGAGGGCTCCGTCAGCCCCAACAGCATCAGGATCGTCGTCGTCTTGCCGGACCCGTTGGGGCCGAGGATGCCGACGATCTCGCCCTCGCCGACCGCCAGATCGACGCGGTCGACGGCGAGCGTCGAGCCGTAGCGTTTGGTCAGCCCTTCGGCCGCGATGACGACGGCCATCACAGCCTCGCCGAAGGGACAGAGCGGAGGGTCAACCCCCACCCTAACCCTCCCCCGCCTGCGGGGGAGGGAAGGGAGGGGGCGCAGCACCCTAACCCTGCCCCGCCTGCGGGGGAGGGAAGCGAGGCGGCGCAGCGGAGGCAGGCGCGCGTTCCCGACATGTGCTAGCGCCGGCCAAAGCGGGCCACGGCGAAGACGACGACGAGCAGCGAGATGGCGATGATGCCGATCCCGACCGCGCCCCACAATGTCGAGGTCATGACCGTGATGCGGAAATCGGCGGCGTCGGAGACGTCCTGCGAGCCGTTGGCGCGGATCGTCGTCTGGTAGTCGCCGGCGATCGCCTTGGCGGCCGGCGTCAGCAGCAACTTGACGGTCTGCACCCGGCCGGGCGGCAAGGCCGGCACGGTCTTGGGATCGAAGCGCGTCTTCCAGCCGTCCGGGACCGTCGCATCGAGGCGGATGTCGCGCGCCACGGCGCTGCCGCGGTTGCGCACCAAGAGGGTCAACGGGCTCTGCGTGCCGGCAAAGGCCTCGCCGGAAAGCCGCCCGCCCTCGCCGGTCACCGACAGGCGCGGCCGGCCGACCACCGTAATCGACAGCGGGATCTCGGCGGCGGCGGCGGCGCTGCGCGCGTGCATGACGATCTTGTACGCGCCGGCGCGGGTGTCGCGCGGCAGCTTGACCGAGGCGTCGATGTCCTTCGACTTGCCGGCCTTGATCGGGATGCTGGTGATCTCTTGCGTGCCGTAAGCCTGCGTGAAGGTGACGCGCATGCCGGAGGGCGCATCGGCGGCGAAATTGATCGAGGCGTCGCGGCCGCTGTCGTTGGCGACCGTCACCTTGAATTTGAAGGCGGTCGTCGCGCTGCCGCGCAAGTCCGGAAAGTCGGTCGTGAGCTTCAGTTTGGCGGGCAGCTCCTTGCCGATCGTCAGCGTAATCGGCAGCCGCAGATTGGTGTTCTCGCCGGCGGCGGCGACGGTGAACTGGTAGGTGCCGGGGCCGGCCGTCGGCGGCGGCTCGAGGCGCAGCTGCAGCGCCGCGCTCGCGTTCGGCGTCACGATCGCCGCCGCCACCGGCTGGCCGCCGCCGAGGATCGTCGCCTTCCAAGCCGGCGCGACCTGCGGCACGGAGAGCGTCAAATTCTCCGGCGGCCGGTCGAAATTGCGCAGCTCGAGGTCGAGCGTCGCCGGCTGGCCGGCGCGCACGGTCATCGCCGGATAACGGGTCGTCAGAAATATGCCGCTGACGGCAGGCGCCTTGTCGGCCGCCCCGGCCGCCGCAATGCTCGACAACAGGAAAACGACAACGAGAACCCGCCGCAGCATTCCGGCCCTCCACCCCGATTGCCGCCCCGCTTCCGCACGGCGGCAGCGCGGCCGGCGCAGAAAAGGGGCTCTTGCCGAGGCGCTCAAATACGGCAGCGGCCGGCAAACCCGTAGTTAAGATTTTGTAATGTTGCCGGCTTCCTGCGGCCCGCGGGCCTCGGTTTCATCGTTCTCCAGCGCTTTGGCGCCGCCCCAGAAGTAGCGCTCGCGGCGGTCGGCCGCCCATCTTTCGAGGACACGGCCGAGCGCCTCCACCGCGCCTGCCAATTCGGCCGCCTCGCCGGGGGTTATTTCACCCGCGGCAACGGCAGCGGCAACCGCAGACACCGCGGTATCCAAATCGCCGATCGTGCGGATCGGCGGCAGTTTGAATTCGACCGCCCGCTCGCGACGCGGCGCGATCAGGCGGTCGAGGCAGAGCTTCAGCGCGTAGGGGTCTCCGTCGAGCGCGAGTTCCACGGCCTTGCGGGTGAGCCTTTCCGATTCTCCCTCGAGCAACAGTTCGGCGAGTTGCGTCGTACGGTTCCTGGAGCCGCGCGGGCGCCCCTTGGGATTGCCCGATTCGCCCTTTCGGAACGGCCGCCCGCGGCGCCGCGCCGCGCCCACCGCCGCCGCTGTTTTCGCTGTTTTCTGCAAGGAATCTACAGCCATTCGCATTTTTCCCAGTGGTTTCGATACCTATCTCAGCGACGATTAACATGCGATTGTGGCAATTTTTATGTTGCTGATTCAGCGTGACGCCCGCCGGCGCGGATTTCTCTCGCGCTCCGGTAAGACGGTCTATCATGCGGGTGGACGGACCCGAACCGATCGCCGAATGACCATATCGCAGGCAACGCAGAACCTTGTTCGACATCTCGCCGGCCGCCCCGGCCACGACGAGGTAAAGGCGGATTTCCGCCAGCTGCTGATCGAGGAATTCGGCGTCGAGCTGCACGCACTCGATTTCGAGCGCCGGGTTCCCGAGGTGCGCGGACGGCTCGACGCCCTGATCGGCCGCACAGTGTTCGAGGCCAAGAGCGATCTCGACAGAGAATGGGCAGATGTCGAACGGCGGATGCCCGACTATCTCGCCGACCGCGAACGCGAGGAAGGCGAGCCCTTTATCGGCATCGCCTCGGACGGCCAGAAATGGGCCGTGTTCGAACTCTCCGAGGGCGAGCTCGAAATCGTGAAGCGCAGCGTGCTCGATCCGGAAAAGCCGGAGGTCTTTCTCGCCTGGCTCGACGGCGCCGTCGCGCTCAAATCCTCGCTGCCGCCCGACCCGCTGACGATCCGCGCCGAGCTCGGCGAAGATTCGGTCGCCTATCGCCGGGTCAACGTGCAGCTGCGGCTCCTTTGGCAGAAGCTGGAGGCCGATCCGGTCGTCGCATTGAAGCGGCAATTATGGGCGGATCTGTTGAAGCTCGTCTATGGCCGGGAAGTCGAGAGCGACCGGCTGTGGTTTCAGCACACCTTTCTCGTCGTCGTCGCGAAATGCATCGCTCTCGCCGTGATGCGGCTCGCCGAGGACGACCCGAAGCGGCTGCTGTCGGGCGAGGCCTTTGCCGCGGCCGGGATCAGCGGCGCCGTGGAGAGCGATTTCTTCGATTGGGTCGCCGCCGATCCGGCGGGCGAGGCGCTTATTCGCCGCATCATGAACCATGTCCGCCGCTTCCGCCTCTCCGAGGTCGAGTCGGACGTGCTGAAGGTTCTCTACGAATCGCTGATCGACCGGCAAGAGCGGCACGGCCTCGGCGAATATTACACGCCGGACTGGCTGGCCGGGAAGATGGTGCGGCGCGCCGTCGACCGGCCGCTGGAGCAGCGGGTGCTCGACCCCGGCTGCGGCTCCGGCACTTTTCTTTTCCATGCGGTCCGCAACTTTCTCGCAGAGGCCGAAGAGGCCGATATGGCACGCGAGCGGCGCGCCGCCGAGGCTTGCGCGCAGATCGCCGGCATGGACATCCACCCGGTGGCGGTCATCATCGCCCGCGTCACCTATCTGCTGGCGCTGAGCCCGGCGCTCGGCACGCGCTCGGGCGGCCTCTCGATCCCCGTCTATCTGGGGGATGCGATGCAACTCTCGATATCCGAGTTCCTGGCCGGGAAGGAATTGACGATCCGCGTGCCGCCGCCCCCGGCGGGCGCGGCGAACAGCGGCGCCGAGAACGGCAACGGCCGCGAGCAGCTCAATTTCCCCGAAACCTTCTGCCGCGATCCGGCGCTTTTCGACAAGGCGATCGAGCGCATGCGGACGGCTTCGCTCGAGGGCCTGACGCGCTCGCAAATCCAGGCGGCGCTCCACCGCATCACAGAGCAGCACTACCGCGCCGATGTCACGAAAGAGCAGCAGCTCGCGATCGAGGACCTCGGCAAGACCTATCTCGTATTCGACCGGCTGCGGCGGGACAAGCGCGACACGATCTGGGCCTATGTCGCGCGCAATCTGTCGCGCCCGCTCGCCTATTCGGCCTCGGACGGCTGGGCGAACGTCGTCATCGGCAACCCGCCCTGGCTCGCCTTTCGCCACATGAGCGCCGACCTGCAAAAGCGGTTCAAGGCGCTCGCCAAAGACGAGCGAGTTTATGTCGGGCGTGTTCCATCCCAGAACGACCTGTGCGCACTCTTCACAGTTCGCGCGGTGCATTTGTACCTGCGTTCGGGCGGGCGGCTTGCCTTCGTCCTGCCGCTCGCGGCATTGACGCGCGGCCAATTCGAGAAATTGCGGACGGGGTCCTTCCGCTCGGCGAAGATCGCCTGGGACGAAGCCTGGACGATGGACGATTCGGTGCAGCCGCTCTTCCCGGTGCCGTCCTGCGCCGTCTTCGGGCAAAAGCGCGCCGCCTCGCGCGCGATCCCCGACAGGGTGCGGGCCTATTCCGGCTGGCTGCCGCTGCGCGACGCGCCGGAAGAGATCGCCGATGCGAAGCTTCGGGCGACCGAGCGCGCGCAGGCACCCGAGGCGGCGAGGCATCGGGGCGGGTCCACCTATCGGCGGGTGTTTCGAGACGGCGCGACGCTTTTCCCGCGGATGCTCGTTCTTGTCGATCGGAAGACCGCCGGGCGCCTCGGTGCCAATCCGAGCGCGCCATTGGTCGCGAGCCGCCGCACGGCCCAGGAGAAGCCGCCGTGGAAAACGCTACCGGGGATCGAAAACCCGGTCGAAGCAGACTTCCTCCGCCCTGTTCTTCTCGGCGAGAGCATTCTGCCGTACCGGGTTTTCCGGCCGTTCGAGGGTGTCGTGCCGGTCGCCGGGAGCGGGCGGGTGCTCGACGCCGAAGCGGCGGCCAACCGCGGCTTCGGCGGCCTGCACGGCTGGATGCGGCAGGCTGAGGCGGTTTGGGAGGCCCACAGGCGCTCGGACAAATTCAGCTTCGTCCAGCTATTGGACTATTTCGGGCAGCTCTCGGCGCAGTTCCCGATCGCACCTATCCGGCTCGTCTATGCCGCTTCCGGCACCAACCCCGCCGCCTGCATCCTGCGAGATACGTCAGCCGTCATCGAACACAAGCTCTATTGGTCGGCGCCTGCCAGCGAGGGCGAAGCGCATTATCTGGCCGCGATCCTCAACAGCGAGACGGCACGGGCGCGGGCCGAGCAATACCAATCGCGCGGCCAATGGGGCGCGCGGGATTTCGACAAGGTCACGTTCAACCTGCCGATCCCGCGTTTCGATAGGGCGAACCGGCTGCACGGCGCCCTCGCCGAGGCGGCGGCCGAAGCGGAGCGGTTCGCGGCGGCGGTTGAATTGCCGGAAAACGTGCGCTTTCAGCGGGCGCGCCAGCTTGTCCGCGCGGCGCTCTCGGAAGCCGGCCTCGCGCGGCGGATCGACGCCCTCGTCGCGCGATTGCTCGACGGCGGCTAGCCGGCCCCTCACCCCGACCCTCTCCCCGCAGGCGGGGAGAGGGAGGCGCGCGGGCTCAGAACACCTTGCCGAGGGTGCGCGAGAACCAGCCCTCCTGGTGCTCGCCCGGCACGGCGCCGCCGGTGACCAGCGCATAGCCGTCGGCGTACCAGTGGCTGCCCGGATAATTGTAGCCGAGCACCGCCGCGTTCTTCTTTGCCTCGTCGGCGAGGCCGAGGGCGAGGTCGCATTCGATGAGGCGCTCCAGGGCCTCGGGGACGTCGGTCGTCGTCTGATACTTGTCGATCACCCGCTTGAACCGGTTCATCGCCGCCAGATACTGCCCGCGGTGCAGATAATAGCGGCCGATCGCCATCTCCTTGGCGGCCAGGTGATCGCGCGTGAAATCGAATTTCAGCTTGGCGTCGCGGGCGTATTTGCTCTCCGGATAGCGGTGCATGACGTCCTGCAGCGCGGTCATCGCCTCCGCCGTCGTCTTCTGGTCGCGGCCAACATCGGTGATCTGGATGTAATAGCTGATCGCCTTCAAATAGTAGGCGTAGGGCGTGTCGCGGTTGCCCGGATGCAGCTGGATGAAGCGCTCGGCGGCGATGATCGCGCGGTTGTAATCGCCCTGCTTGTAGAGCGCGTAGGCCGCCATCAATTGCGCCTTTGTGGCCCACACCGAATAGGGGTGCTGGCTTTCGACCTCGTCGAAGGTCTTGGCGGCCGTGCCGTAATTCTGGTCGGCCATGTTGTCCATGGCCTTGTTGTAGAGATCGTCGACCGGCTTCTCGATATAGACTTCCTTGTCGGCGCCGCCGCAGGCGGCGAGCAGCAGCACGACGCCGATGCCGGTGAGGCGAAGCAAAGTGAAACGCACACGCATAGAAGCACCCCTGGGGAGAGGCGAGGCTATACCAATTCGTCGTCGCCGCGGAAGCAGGAACTCACGACTGCCGTGGATACCGGCTTTCGCCGGTATGACGAAGAAACGGGGCTGACCTTACGCGCTGGCGAGCCGGGTCTGCGCCTCCCAGTCGGGCGCGCCGAACGCGGCCGCGCGGGCGATCGTCGTATCGGACCACGCCGCGGGATCGGCGAACAGCGCGGCGAGCAGGCGGCGGGTATGGGCGTGGCCCGAGCGCACGCCGCGGAACCGCCCGACGAGCGGGCCGCCGGCGAGATAGAGGTCGCCCAGCGCGTCGAGCAGCTTGTGGCGGACGAACTCGTCGGCGTAGCGCAGGCCGCCGGTGTTCAGCACATGGTCGCCGCTGACGACGACGGCGTTGTCGAGCGAACCGCCGCGGGCGAACCCCGCGGCGCGCAAGCGGTCGACATCGTCGATCAGCCCGAAGGTGCGGGCGCGGCTCAATTCGGATTTGAAGGTCGGCCCATCCATCACCAGCGAGAAGTCCTGACGGCGGATCAGCGGATTGTCGTAGGCGATCTCGAAACTCATCGAAAAGCCGTGATCGGGGAAAAGGCTCGCGCTCGCGCCATCCTCGACGATGCTGACCGGCTTCAGCACCTTGATGGCGCGGCGCGCCTCATCCTGCTCGACGATGCCGGCGCATTCGATCAGGAACAGGAAGGGCGCCGCGCTGCCGTCCATGATCGGCACCTCGGGACCGTCGAGCTCGACGACGACATTGTCGATCTCGGCGCCGGAGAGCGCAGCCAGCAGGTGCTCGACCGTGCCGACACTAATCCCCTCGCCGTTTGTGAGCACGGTCGACAGCGGCGATTCGACGGCGTTTTGCCAACTCGCCGCCAGCTCGGCGCCGGCGTCGGTGCGGCGGAACACGACGCCCGTTCCCGGCGGCGCCGGCAACAGCGTCATCGCCACCTTGTGACCGGAATGGAGCCCCACCCCCCGGCAACCGATCCTCGTCTTCAGCGTGCGCTGCGAGGCCGTCTCGATATCCCCCAACATACTTGTAGCTTCTCTCGTGAAGAGCTGCGACGACGAGAAGGCTAGCGACAGCGCTGCGCCGCCTCAAATCACTCTTTGTTACCGAATGTTGCGCCGCGGCGCGACCGATTTCCCCGAAACATCAATCGCTTGGTGCCCGCTTTTCGGCAACGGCGCGGGTTCAGTTGGCCTGCCGCCGCAAGAATGCCGGAATATCGAGCAAATCGTCCTCCTTGCTCAATGCCTGCCGGTCCTCGGGATCGAGCGGCGCCAGGCGCGGCTGCGCCGGACGCGGCGGCTCGGGCGGCGCGGCGCGGCCGCGGCCGACCCCGGTCACCCGCTCGATGAGGCTCGGGACGCGCCCTTTCGGCTTGGCCGCGGGGGCCGGCGCCGGCGGCACCGCGGGCTGCGTCAGCGGCACGCTGCGCGCCGCCCCCGAATCGGCCGGCTTCGGGGCGATGAAGGCGCCGCCGCGCATGGCCGCGGTTTCGGCCGCCTCGGCCGCCTGCGGCACCGGCTCGCTGTCGGCTTCGAGGCGCGCATTGCCGCCGGCGGCGGCGCCCTCGGCGGCCGGCTCGGCGGCGTTCTGGGTCAGCCGCGGCTGCGTGTAGCCGTCGGCCTCGCGCGCTGCTCCGGCCGCCGGCGCCGGGCGGCTGCTGACCAGCGCGATCGCCGGGCGCGCCTCGCGCAGCGCCTCGGCCTCGATGCCGGTCGCCACCACCGAGATGCGCATCCGGCCGGCGAGCGACTCGTCGAAGGTCGAGCCGAAAATTATGTTGGCGTCGGGGTCGACCTCCTCGCGGATGCGGTTCGCCGCCTCGTCCACCTCGAACAGCGTCATGTCGGGCCCGCCGGTGATGTTGATCAGGATGCCCCTGGCGCCCTTCATCGACACGTCCTCGAGCAGCGGGTTCGAGATCGCCGCCTCGGCGGCGTCGATCGCCCGCCGTTCGCCGCCGGCTTCGCCGGTGCCCATCATCGCCTTGCCCATCTCGCTCATGACGGTGCGGATGTCGGCGAAGTCGAGGTTGATCAGCCCCGGCATCACCATCAGGTCGGTGACGCCGCGCACGCCCAGATGCAAGACGTCGTCCGCCATCTTGAAGGCGTCGGCGAGCGTCGTGCGCTCGTTGGCGACGCGGAACAGGTTCTGGTTCGGGATGATGATCAGCGTGTCGACGAATTTCTGCAGCTCCTCGATGCCGGCTTCGGCGATCCGCATGCGGTGCGGACCCTCGAAGTGGAACGGCTTGGTGACGACGCCGACCGTCAGGATGCCGCTTTCGCGGGCGACGCGGGCGATGACCGGAGCGGCGCCGGTGCCGGTGCCGCCGCCCATGCCGGCGGTGATGAACACCATGTTCGAGCCGCCCATCGCCTCGAGGATCTCGTCGAGCGCCTCCTCCGCCGCCGCCCGGCCGACATCCGGGCGCGCCCCGGCGCCGAGCCCGCGGGTGACGCCGATGCCGAGCTGGATCTTGCTTTTCGCCGCCGATTGCTGCAGCGCCTGCGCGTCGGTGTTGCAGACGACGAACTCGCAGCCGACCAGGTCCGAGCGGACCATGTTGTTGACGGCATTCCCCCCGGCGCCGCCGACCCCGACCACGGTGATGCGGGGCTTCATCTCCTGCTCGTCTTTCGGAATGCTGAGATTGATCATGCGGTCCCCTCCACCCCTCTCTCGCCTCGTTGACGCCCGGGCAGCCCCGGGCTCCCCCTCCTCGACCCCCGATCTAGCCGGTTTCGCGCGCCGCGCCTAGGGCTCGTGCGAAGCGGCTGACTCTGCCTCAAAAATTCTCCCGCAACCAATGCCCGAAACGGCCGATGAGGCCGGGCGCCGGGGCGCTGGCCCGGTGCCGCGCGCGCGGCGCCTCGGCGCGCTCGGACAGCGCGAAATGCAACAGCCCGATGGCCGTCGAAAAGGCCGGGCCGCCGGTCGATTCGGCGAGCCCCTCGGCGCGCAGCGGCCGGCCGATGCGAATCTGCTTGTCGAGGATCAGCGCCGCCAGTTCGCGCACGCCATGCAGCTGGCAGGCGCCGCCGGTCAAGACGACGCGCCGGCCGGCCACCTTGTCGAAGCCGCTCTGCTCCAAGGAGTTGCGCACCAGCTCGAAGGTTTCTTCCAGACGCGGCGCGATGATCCCGACGAGCAGCGATTTCGGCACGTGGTTGACGTGCCCGTCTTCCTCCTCGCCGACCTGCGGCACTGCGATCATCTCGCGCTCGTCGGTCGAGGAGGCGATGGCGCTGCCGAACAGAGTCTTCATGCGCTCGGCATGGGCGAGCGGGGTGGAGAGGCCGCGGGCGATGTCGTTCGTCACATGGCAGCCGCCGACCGGCACCTGGTCGGCGAAGATCAGATTGCCGTCGAAGAAGACGCCGATCGTCGTCGTGCCGCCGCCCATGTCGATGACCGTGACGCCGAGATCGGTCTCGTCCTCGACGAGGCAGGCGAGCCCCGCCGCATAGGGGCTGGCGACCAGCGCGTCGAGTTCGAGATGGGCGCGCCCGATCGCCGCGCTGTGATTGCGCACGCAGGCCGCGCTCGCCGTCACCATGTGCATGTTGACGCCGAGCCGCTCGCCGAACATGCCGCGCGGGTCGCGGATGCCGCGGCTGTCGTCGATCGAAAAGCCGACCGGCACGGAATGGATGACGTGCCGGTCGCCGGGCTCGCGCATCAGGTAGCCGTGGTCGAGCACGCGGCGCATCTCGGCGTCGGTGACCTCGCGCCCGGCGACGTTGATCTCGGCGCGCACCAGGCGCGAGGCGGAAAAGCCGCCCGACAGGCTCGCCACGACCTCGTCGATCGTCTCGCCGGCCATTTCCTCGGCCGCCTGCACGGCGTTGACGACCGAGGTGCCGGCGGCCTCCAGATCGACGATCGCGCCGTTCTTGAGGCCGCGCGAGATCTGGTGGCCGATGCCGAGGATGCGCGGGTTCTCGCTCTCGACGCGAGCGATGAAGCAGCACACCTTGGTGGTGCCGATGTCGAGCGCGGCGACGAGGCTGCCGCGCGGCCGGATCGGCGGCTTCTTCGGCCGTGCCTCGGCGGCGCGGCCGTTGCCGTTGCGGGTGCGCTTCCTCGCCTCCTCGATCGCGCTCATGTTCTGTTCGCCACCTTCTTCCTGGGATCGGGCGCCGCCGCCTTCGGCGGCGCGGGCAGCCGCAGGACGAGCCGGTCCGGCAGGCGCAGATCGACCGCCTCGACGTTGCGCTCGAGGACGGCCTCCTGGCGTTCGAAACGGCCGAGAGCGGTCCAGGCCGCGGCAGCGCCGTTTTCCGGCAGCAGCACGTCGATGCGGTTGTCGATGCGCAGGTTCCAGCGCCGGCCGCCGACCCAGATCGCGGCGCTGACGCGCGCGGCCAGCGCCTTGTCGCTCGCCAGCATGGCGACGAGCGCCAAGGCATGCGGGGCGGCGCCGTCGCCGACGACCAGCGGCAATTTGGCGAAACGGTCGAGCCGGGCGACCGGGATCACCTCGGCGTCGCGGTCGATCAGCGCGATCTTGCCGCCGTGCTGCCATAGCGCGAGCGGCTGCCGTTCGACGAGCCGGACATAGATCGTGTCGGGCAGGCGGCGTTCGATCAGCGCCGAGCGAACCCAGGGGAGCCGCTCCAGGCGCTGCCGCGCCTGCGCCAGGTCGACGGCGAAGATCGGCGTGCCGGCGCGCGCCTCGAGCGCGTCGAGGATCTCGGAGGGATGCGTCGTGCGCCGCCCCTCGACCTCGATGTCGCCGACCGCGAAGCCGAGCGCGAGGCTCGCCTCGAGGATGCTGTCGCCGGTGTGCGCGAGCAGCCGCGCGCCGAGCGGGGTGTGCGCAAGGCGCATGCCGCCGGCGACGAGCAGGGCGGCGGCGAGCGGCAAGCCGGCCCACCAGGCGAGCCGCCGCAGCCGCCCGAGGAGGCCGCGCCGCCGCGGGCGCCGCTGCGAGGGCGGGGCGCTCAGCCGTCGCATGCCGCGTTCTCCACGAGCCATTCGACGATGTCGTCGAAGGCGATGCCGGCATGCCGCGCGATGTCGGGAACGAGCGAGGTCGGCGTCATGCCCGGCTGGGTGTTGACTTCGAGCAGATAAAGCCCGCCGCCGCCGCGCCTGTCGTCGTAGCGCAGATCGGCGCGGCTGACGCCGCGGCAGCCGAGCGCGCGGTGCGCCTTGAGCGCGATGTCGAGGGCGGCCTGGTAATCGCGCGCCGGGATCGGCGCCGGCACCAGGTGATCCGAGCCGCCGGGCGAATATTTCGCGGCGTAATCGTAAAAGCTGCTGCTCTTCGGGATGATCTCGCAAACACCGAGGGCGCGCTCGCCCATCACCGCGACCGTCAGCTCGCGGCCGGGAATGAAGCGCTCGACCATGACCTCGCTGCCCCAGCGCCAGCCGCGCAACTCTTCGCGCCAGGAATTGTCGCCGACATGCACGATGCGCACGCCGACGGTCGAGCCCTGGTTCGCCGGCTTGAGCACGAACGGGGCCGGCATCGGATCGCGCTCGGCGAGCGCCGCCACGGACGCCAGCACATCCTCGGCGACCGGCAGGCCGGCGGCGCGGAACACCGCCTTGGCGGTCGGCTTGTGCATCGCCAAAGCCGAGGCGAGGACGCCCGAATGGGTATAGGGCAGGTGCAGCATCTCGAAGACGCCCTGGATCGTGCCGTCTTCGCCGCCGACCCCGTGCAGCGCGTTGAAGACGACGTCGGGGCGCGGCTCGAGGGCGCGCAGCAGGGCCGGCAAGTCGCCAGTCGCGTCGATCGTGCGGACGCGGTAGCCGCGCGCCTCGAGCGCCTTCGCGCATTCCCGCCCGCTCGACAGCGATACTTCGCGCTCCGGCGACCAGCCGCCCATGACGAGCGCGACCTCCCGCCTCACCGCGTCGCTCCCGCGCCGACCGTGACGATGCCCGGCAGCGGCTGGCCGATGCGCCGGATCTCCCATTCGAGCAGAATGCCGGAATTCTCGTAGACGCGGCGGCGCACCTCCTCGCCCAAGCCCTCCAGATCGGCGGCGCTGGCGGCGCCGGTGTTGATCAGGAAATTCGTATGCTTTTCCGAGACCTGCGCGCCGCCGCGCATGAGGCCGCGGCAGCCGGCCGCGTCGATCAGCCGCCAAGCGGCGTCGCCCGGCGGGTTCTTGAAGGTCGAGCCGCCGGTATGGGCGCGGATCGGCTGGCTCGCTTCGCGCGAGGCGCGGATCTCGCGCATGCGGCCGGCGATCGCCGCCGGCTCCTCCCTCCGGCCGCGCAGGCGCGCTTCGACGAATATCCACGCCGGATCGGCCGCGCTGCGGCGGTAGGAGAGCCCCATCTGCGGCAGCGAGAGCGTGTGGCGCACGCCGGCGCAGTCGAGCGCGCCCGCCTCGACGAGCACGTCCTTCATCTCGGTGCCGTAGGCGCCGGCGTTCATGCGCAGCGCGCCGCCGATCGTGCCCGGCACGCCGGAGAGGAATTCGAGCCCGGCGACGCCCGCCTCGACGGCCGCCAGCGCGACGTTGAGGTCGAGCGCGCCGGCGCCGGCCCGCACGGTCTCGCCGGCGATCGAAATGTCGGCAAAGCCGCGCCCGAGCCGCACGACCACCCCCTCGACGCCGCCGTCGCGCACCAAGAGGTTGGAGCCGACGCCGATCACGGTGACCGGCACCTCGCCCGGCAGGGCGGCGAGGAACTGCGCGAGATCCTCGGCGTCGGCCGGGCGGAACAACACCTCGGCGGGGCCGCCAACCCCGAACCAGGTCAGCTTGCCCAGCGGGGCGTCGGCGGCGATGCGGCCGCGCACCGGCGGCAGCCGGGCGGCAAGCGGCGCGCCCCTGTCGCCGCGCAACGCCATCATATCGGCCGCCCCCGCGGGCGCAGATGCGCCAGATCCTGCGGCAGGCGGTTCGCCCAGCCGGTGATCGAGCCGGCGCCGAGAAAGACGATCATGTCGCCGGCCATCACGATGTCGCGCAGGATCAGCGCGAGATCCTGCGGGTCGAGCAGCGGGCGCACGTCGCGATGCCCGTGCGCGCGCAGCCCGGCGACGATCGCGTCGCGGCTGATGCCGTCCATCGGCGCCTCGCCGGCGGCGTAGATGTCGGCGACGAGGACGAGGTCGGCGTCGTTGAAGGCGGTGCAGAAGCCGTCGAACAGATTGGCGACCCGGCTGTAGCGGTGCGGCTGCACGACGGCGACGAGGCGCCCCTCGACGATGGCGCGCGCCGCCTTCAGCACGGCGGCGATCTCGACCGGGTGATGGGCGTAGTCGTCGATGATCGGAACGCCGTTCCATTCGCCCGTCTTGGTGAAGCGGCGCTTCACCCCCTTGAACTCCCTGAGCGCCGCGCGCACCGCCTCCTCGCCGAGGCCCATCTCCTCGGCAACGGCGACCGCGGCCAGCGAGTTCTGCACGTTGTGCAGCCCGAACATCGGCAGGTGCAGCCCGGAAATCACCCGTCCGCGATCGGCCATCCAGTCGGCGACGACGACGTCGAAGCGGGCGCCGTCGCGCCCCAGCCGCACATCGGCGGCGCGGATGTCGGCCTGAGGGCTAAAGCCGTAGGTCAAGACGCGGCGGTCGGAGAGTTTCGGAATCATCCCCTGCACCACCGGGTGATCGATGCACAGCACGGCGAAGCCGTAGAACGGGATATTCGAGACGAAGCTCTCGAAGGCCTGGCGCAGCGCGTCGAAGTTGCCGAAAAAATCGAGATGCTCGGGGTCGATGTTGGTGACGACCGCGACGGTCGCCGGCAGCCGCGTGAAGGTGCCGTCGCTTTCGTCGGCCTCGACCACCATCCAGTCGCCGCCGCCGAGCCGGGTGTTGGTGCCGTAGGCATTGACGATGCCGCCGTTGATCACCGTCGGGTCGAGCCCCGCGGCTTCGAGCAATGCCCCGATCAGCGAGGTCGTCGTCGTCTTGCCGTGCGTGCCGGCGATCGCGATCGACCATTTGAGGCGCATCAGCTCGCCGAGCATCTCGGCCCGGCGCACCACCGGGATGCGGCGCTCGCGCGCGGCGACGACTTCCGGATTGTCGGGCTTGACGGCCGAGGAGATCACGACCACCTCGGCCGACCCGAGATTTTCCGCGGCGTGCCCGATCGCGACCGGGATGCCGCGCTCGGCCAGCCGCCGCTGATTGGCGCCGTCGGCGAGGTCGCTGCCCTGCACCTTGTGGCCGAGGCTGTGCAGCACCTCGGCGATGCCGCTCATGCCGATGCCGCCGATGCCGACGAAATGCACCGGACCGATCGTGCGCGGCAGCGCCCTCATGCGGCGCGCTCCCGTCCGGGCGCGGCGCAACCGGCCGGCGGCGCGACCGAGAGCGCGAGCGAGGCGAGCAGCTGGACGGCGTCGCGGCGGCCGAACTGGCGCGCCCGCCGCGCCGCCATCGCGAGGCCGTCGCCGTCGCCGAGGAGGCTTTCGAGCCGGTGCGCGAGGCCAACGGCGGTCAGCTCGCGCTGCGCCACGACCCAGCCGCCGCCGGCGGCGGCGAAGGCGCGCGCGTTCTCGCTTTGATGGTCGTCCGTCGCGTGCGGATAGGGGACGAGCAGCGCCGGCCGGCCGATCGCCGAAAGTTCGGCGATCGTCGAGGCGCCGGCCCGCGAGATCACCAGATGCGCCCGTTCGAGCCGCTCCGGCATGTCGCGGAAAAAGCTCTCGGTCTCGGCGGCGATGGCGCTGGCGCGATAGGCTTCGGCGACGCCGGCGCGATCCTCGGGGCGGGCCTGCTGCACGACTTGCAGGCGCCGGCGCAAACCCTCGGGCAACATGGCGAGCGCCGCCGGCACGACCTCGCTCAGAACCCGCGCGCCCTGGCTGCCGCCGATGACCAACAGCTCGATCGCGCCGGCCGCGGCGGGCGGCGCGTACGGCGCGGCCGCGCGGGCGAGGATCGAGGGGCGCACCGGGTTGCCGGTATGGCTCGCCCGCGCCCGGTCGCGCGGCCGCAGCCCGATCGTCTCGGGAAAGGCGGTGGCGATCGCCCGCGCCCAGCCGGCGAGCAGCCGGTTGGCGCGGCCGAGCACGGCGTTCTGCTCGTGAATGACGACCGGCAGGCCGACCGAGGCAGCGGCCAGCATCGCCGGCAGCGAGGGATAGCCGCCAAAGCCGACGACAACGCGCGGCCCGAGGCGGCGCAACAGCCGGCGCGCCGCGACCGTCCCGCGGGCGAGCTCGGCAAGGCCGCGGGCGGCGCGCCAGGGTCCGCCTTGCGGGCGCCCGGCGCGCACGCGGTGCACCGCGACCCCGGCGAGCCGCTCGGCAAAGGCCTCGCTGCGCGCGTCGGTCACGAACTCGACCCGCTCGCCGCGCCGGGTCAGCTCGGCCGCCAGCGCCTCCGCCGGGAACAGATGCCCGCCGGTGCCGCCGGCGGCGATAACGACGGGGCCGCTCATGTCTCGCCGCCCGCCAGCCGTTTGCGCGTCAATGCCAGCAGCATCCCCATGCCGAGCCCCAATGCCAGCATCGAGGAGCCGCCATATGACAGGAAGGGCAGCGTCATTCCCTTGGTCGGGATCAGCCGCAACGTCGTCGCCATGTTGATGACCGCCTGCAGCCCGAACTGGATCAACAAGCCGGTCGCGGCGAGCAGCACGAACAGATTGCTCTCCTGCAGCAGCCGGGAAAAGCCGCGCAACACGATGAAGCCGAAAAGTCCGACGATAAAAAGGCAGGCGATGAAGCCCAACTCCTCGCCGGCGACGGCGAAGACAAAATCGGCATGCGCGTCGGGGAGAAAATTCTTGACCGTCCCCTCGCCCGGCCCGACACCCCACAGGCCGCCATGGACGAAGGCCTCGATCGAGCGGTTGACCTGGTAGCTGTCGGCCGCGGTCGGGTTGAGGAAGTCGTTGATCCGCGCCTGCACGTGCGGCGAAAACAGATAGGCGCCGTATACGCCCACCGCGCCCGCCAGCGTCCAGGCGGCGACCCAATAAAGGCGCAGCCCGGCCATGAAGAACTGCGCGAACCACACCACCGCCACGACGACCGCCATGCCGAAATCCGGCTGTTTCAGCAGCATCGCCAGAATCACCAGGAAGAGCACGGTCGAGACCGCATTGCCGGGAAAATTCGGGCGCAGCTTCTTTTCGGCGAAGAGCCAGGCGGCGAGCACCGCGAAAGTCGGCTTCAGGAACTCGGAAGGCTGCACGGACAAGCCCGGCAGCTCGATCCAGCGCCGCGCCCCCTTGACCTCGGCGCCGATCACGAAGGTCAGTGCGACGAGGGCCAAGGCGACGACAAAGCCGATCAGCGCGATGCGCCGCACTGTCCGCGGGGTTTGCAGCGAGACCGTCAGCATCAGCGCGATCGCCGCCGGCAGCACGGCGAGGTGGCGGCGCACGAAATGCAGCGGGCCGTAGCCGATGCGCAGCGCCACCGCGGGGCTCGCGGCGAGGCTCAACAAGATGCCGATGCCCATCAGCAGGGCGAGCGCGACGAGGCTCCAGCGGTCGACGGTCCACCACCAGCGCGCCACCGGGCTCTGGTCGATGCGCGCGAACCTCATCGGCTCGTGTCCTCGCCGACGGTCGGCGCAAGCGCTGGCGCGACACCGGTGACCATCGCGATTTCCGGATCCGTTCTACCGCTCATATAGCGCATTCGCCCACTCTGAACCACTAATTCTTGTTCCTTTCAGCGCAATTTCAGCGTTGCCAGCCCGGCGATCGCGAGGATCGAGGCAATGATCCAGAAGCGGATGACGATGGTCGCCTCGGCCCAGCCCTTCTGCTCGAAATGATGGTGCAGCGGCGCCATCCGGAAGACGCGGCGGCCGGTCAATTTGAAGCTCGCAACCTGCACGATGACCGAGACCGCCTCGAGCACGAAGAGGCCGCCGATGATCGCCAGCACCAGTTCGTGCTTGGTGACGACGCTGATCGTGCCGAGCGCGCCGCCGATCGAGAGGGAGCCGGTGTCGCCCATGAAGACCATGGCGGGTGGCGCGTTGAACCACAGAAAGCCGAGCCCGGCGCCGACCATCGCGCCGCAGAAGACGCAGAGTTCGCCGGCGCCGGCGACATGGTGGATCTGCAGGTAGTTGGCGAAGATCAGATTGCCGACGAGATAGGCGATCAGCGCGAAGCAGCCGGCGGCGATCATCGCCGGCACGATGGCGAGCCCGTCGAGCCCGTCGGTCAGGTTGACCGCGTTCGAGGCGCCGACGATGACGAGAACGCCGAAGATCGGGAAGAACCAGCCGAGCTCGATCAGCACGTTCTTCAAGAACGGCACGGCGAGCGCGTTGGCGAGCGGCGGCCGCATGATGAAGGCGAGGGCGACGCAGGCGGCCGCGCTCAGCGCGATTTCGAGCAGCAGCTTGGTGCGCCCCGGCAGCCCCTTGTGCGAGCGGCGGGCGAGCTTTTTGTAATCGTCGAAAAAACCGATCAGCCCGAAGCCGCCGGTGACCAAAAGAACGACCCAGACGTAAAGATTGGCGAGGTCGGCCCACAACAGCGTCGCCGCCACGACGCCCAGCAGGATCAAGACGCCGCCCATCGTCGGCGTGCCCTTCTTGCGCAGCAGATGGCTTTCCGGGCCGTCGCTGCGGATCGGCTGCCCGTCACCCTGGCGGGCGCGCAGCCAGGCGATGATGCGCGGGCCGGCGATAAAGCTGATCAACAGCGCGGTGACGACCGCGCCGCCGGAGCGAAAAGTGATGTAGCGGAACAGGTTGAAGAGCTGAAAGCGGTCGGCGAGCGGGAACAGCAACAGATACAGCATCGGATCACGTCTCGGGCTCTGCCGACCGGGCACACAACCGCTCCACGACGCGGGCGAGGCCCACGCCGTAGGAACCTTTTACCGTCACGACATCGCCGGGTTGCAGAAGGCGTAGGAGGGAAGGCATAGCCGCATCCGCGTCGTCCCACAACCCGCCGCGGACGGAGTCCGGCAAAACCTCGTGCAAGGCATTGATCGCGCGGCCGATCAGAAAGACGCGGTCGATCCCGGCATCGGCGAGCGGAGCGGCCAGCTCGCGATGCAGGCGGGCGCTTTCCTCGCCCAGCTCGAGCATGTCGCCGAGCACCGCGAGCCGCCTGCCGCCGGGGCCGGGGCGCGTGTCGGCGAGAACGGCAAGAGCGGCGCGCACCGAAGCGGGGCTCGCATTGTAGCTCTCGTCGATCAGCGTCAGCACGCCGCCCTGCCACGGCAGAAGGTGGCGGCGGCCGCGGCCGGGCAGCGCGTCGAGCCGGGCGAGCGCCTGCGCGCCGGGGCGCGGGTCGAGGCCGAGGCCAAGAAGCGCGCCGAGGACGGCGAGCGAGTTCTGCACCCAATGCCGCCCCGGCACGGCGAGGCGGTAGTGCAATTCGCCGTCCGCGAACGCCGCCGCGACGACGGTGCCGCCGTCGGGGCCGACCGAACAATCGAGCAACCGCACCTCGGCATGCGGGTCGGCGCCGAAGCCGATCACCCTGCCGGCCCCAGCCTCTCGCGCCTTCGCCGCCAAGCGCTCGAAATAGCGGTTGTCGCGGTTGAGGATTGCGGCGCCGCCCGCTTCCAGGCCTTCGAAGATTTCCGCCTTGGCGTCGGCGATTGCCTCGAGCGAGGCGAAATAGCCGAGATGCGCCGGCTCGATCGTCGTCACCAGGGCGGCATGCGGGCGCACCAGCCGCGTCAAGGCGCCGATCTCGCCCGGATGGTTCATGCCCAGCTCGAAGACGGCCCAGCGGGCGCTCTGCGGCAGCCGCGCCAGCGACAAGGGCACGCCCCAGTGATTGTTGAGGCTGCCGGCCGAGGCGAAGCTTTCGCCGTAGGCGGCGAGCGCGAGGCGCAGCGCCTCTTTGGTGCCGGTCTTGCCGACGCTGCCGGTGACCGCCACGACGCGCGCCGCGCTGCGCCGCCGCCCGGCCGCGCCGAGGCGGGCGAGGGCGGCGAGCGTGTCCTCGACCTCGAGCAGCGGCGCCGGCTCCGCCAGCCCGGCCACCGGGCGATCGACGAGCGCTGCCGCGGCGCCGCGCGCAAAGGCGGCGGCGGCGAAATCGTGCCCGTCATGGTGGGGGCCGCGGAGCGCCACGAACAGCTCGCCCGCAGCGAGGCTGCGGCTATCGATCGAGACGCCGCTCGCCGTCCACGGCGCGGTATTGCTGCCGCCCGTCGCGGCCGCCGCCTCGGCGGCCTGCCACAGCGGCGGCGGCGCGGCGTTCATCGGGCGAGAACCTCGCGGACGATCTGCGCGTCGTCGAAAGGGTAGGTCTTGTCGCCGACGATCTGCCCCGTCTCGTGCCCCTTGCCGGCGACGACGAGCAGGTCGCCGGGGGCGAGGGCACCGATCGCGGCCGCGATCGCCTGCCGCCGATCGCCGATCTCGACGGCCTGCGGGACGGCCTCGAGGATGGCGCGGCGGATCAGTTGCGGCGGCTCGCTGCGCGGGTTGTCGTCGGTGACGTAGACGGCGTCGGCGAGCCGGCCGGCGATCTCGCCCATCATCGGCCGCTTGCCGGGGTCGCGGTCGCCGCCGCAGCCGAAGAGGACGACGAGGCGGCCCTTCGCATGCGGCCGCAAGGCGGCGAGCACGGTGGCGAGCGCATCCGGGGTGTGCGCGTAATCGACGACGACCCCGCCGCCGCCGGCGGTCCGCGCCACCAGCTCGACCCGGCCGGGGACGCCGGTCAGGGTTTCGAGGGCGGCGCAGGCATCCTCGGCCCGGGCATCGGTCGCGACCGCCAGCCCGAGCGCGGCCAGCGCGTTCATCGCCTGGAAATCGCCGACGAGCGGCAGCAGCACATCGCGCTCTTCGCCGAACAATTCGAGCGCGAGGCGTTGCCCTTGCGGCAGCGCCTCGCGCGCGAGCAGGCGCAACTGCGCGCCGCGCGCCGTGCCATAGGCGAGCAGGCGCTGCCCGCGCCCGCGGCAAAGCGCCGCCAGCCGCGGGAATTCGGGGCTGTCGGCGTTGATGACGGCGGCGCCCTCCGCCGCCAACAACACGGCGAACAGCCGCTCCTTCGCGGCGCGGTAGGATTCCATGCCGCGATGATAGTCGAGATGATCGCGGGTCAGGTTGGTGAAGGCGGCGGCGGCGAATTCGAGCCCGTCGAGCCGGAACTGTTCGAGGCCGTGGCTCGAGGCTTCGAGCGCGACGCGCTCGATGCCGTCGGCGGCGAGTGCCGCGAGCGTTTCGTGCAACGCCGCCGGATCGGGCGTCGTCAGCGAGCCCGGCCGGCGGCCGGCCGGCGTCACCAGCCCCAGCGTTCCGAGGCTCGCCGCCGGATGCCCGAGCCGCGTCCAGATCTCGCGCGTGAAGTGCACGACCGAGGTCTTGCCGTTGGTGCCGGTGACGGCGGCGATCGTCTTCGGCCGGCGCGGATGGAAGCGGGCGGCGAGGAGCGCGAAGCGGCGGCGCGGATTGTCGTCCGCGACGACGACGGCATGCCGGGCGGCGGCTTGCGGCAGCGCCGCCGCGCCCGCCCGATCGGTCAGCACCGCGACGGCGCCGCGCGCCACCGCCTCCGCGGCGAATTGCCGCCCGTCGAGGCGCATGCCGGCGAGCGCGGCAAACAGAAAACCTGGTCTGACGGTCCGCGAGTCGGCGCTCAGACCCTTGATTTCGGGGTCGATAGGCGGCGCCCCGTTCCTCGCCGCTAGGGGCTCTCCCAGCAGCTCAGTAAGGCGCAATCGGATGACCTATCAGACTCGAGATCTGCAGCTTGTCGGCGATGGCGGGCGAATTCGCGTCGACGGGCGCGACGCCGAGCAGCGGCGCGATGCGCTCGACGATGCGGCGGGTCGCCGGCGCCGCCGTCCAGCCTGCCGTCGCGTAGCCGTAGCTCGCTTTCGTGCCGTGCGGCTCGTCGATCATCGTCAGGATCAGGTATTTCGGGTTCTGCATCGGGAAGACGCCGAGAAACGAGGAGCGCAGGCTGTGCCGCGCATAGGCGCCGCGCTCCACCCGCTCGGCCGTGCCGGTCTTGCCGCCCACCACATAGCCCGGCGCCTGCGCCATCTTGCCGGTGCCCCTTTCGACGACGAGACGCAACAGCTTGCGCATTTTCAGCGACGTTTCCTCCGAGATCACCCGGCGACCCTCGGGTGCGTAACCCCGCGGCAGTTTCAACAACGTCGGCTGCCGCAAGATCCCGCCGTTGACGAGCGCGCTAGCGCCGTCGGCGATATTGAGCAGCGTTTCCGAGATGCCGTGACCGAAAGCGATCGTCATCACGCTGACCGGGTGCCAGGGCCCCCGCGGGAAGTGCGGCCGGCCGACCTCCGACAATTCGAGCGTCGGCGGCCGCAACAGGCCGAACCTGCCGAGATAGTCGCGCAGCCGGTCGCCGCCGGCGGCGAGCCCGATCTTGGCCGCCCCGATATTCGAAGAATAGGCGATGATTTCGGGCACGCTCAACGGCCGGCGCTTGCCATGGTAGTCGGAGATCGTGAAGCGGCCGATGCGGATCGGGCTGGTCGCGTCGAACCGGCTCGTCATCGTCGCGGCGCCGCTGTCGAGCGCCATCGCTATGGTGAAGACCTTGAACACCGAACCGATCTCGTAGTCGCCGAGGGTGGCGCGGTTGAACAGGCGTTCCTTCAGCGGAATTTGCGAGTTTCCCGGTTCGGGCGCGTCGGGTCGGTTGGGGTCGAAATCGGGCAGCGAGACCATCGCCAGGATCTCGCCGGTGTTGACGTTCATGATGAGGCCGGCCGCCGATTTGGCGGTGAAGTCGTCGACGACGCGCTGGAGTTCGTGGTGCAGGATGTATTGCAGCCGCACGTCGAGCGACAATTGCAAGGGCTCGCTGCGCCCGGCGAGCACCCCGTCGAGCCCGCGTTCGACGCCGGCGAAGCCCTTGTTGTCGATGCCGGTGAAGCCGACGACATGCGAGAAGAGGTTGCCGTAGGGATAGACGCGCCGCTCCTCGTGCTGAAACTGCAGCCCCGGGATGCCGAGGCTGTTGACGTCGTATTCCTGGCGCGGCGTCAGGTGGCGCTCGATCCACACGAAGCTCTTTTTCGAGCTGAGCTTTGCATAGACCGCGGCGGGCGACAGTTCGGGCAGCACCGAGACCAGCGCGCGCGCCGCCGCCGCCGGGTCTGTGATCTGTTTCGGATCGGCGTAGAGCGAGGGGCTGGCAAGGCTCGTCGCCAACAGCTTCCCGTGGCGGTCGGTTATGCTGGCGCGTAGCAGCGGCGGCGCGCCGGACCGGCCTTTGAGCGTCGTATCGAGGCCGCCCGAGAGCACCATCACATCGAACAGGCGCAGCGCGATGACCGCGAACAGCAGCACGAACAGCGCGCCGGCGACGAGCAGCCGGGTGCGGCCGGTCTCGAGCGCCTCCTGCGCCTCTCTGTCGCGGATGACCGGCGCGCAGGGCGGCGGCTTGAAGTGCCGCGGCGCGCACGGGTTTTCGTCGAAGCGGGAGAGCGCGACCATCAGCGCCCCGCCACCTGGGCGATCAGTTCGCCGAGCGAATTCGGGCCTGGCGGCGCCGCTTGCGGGTTCGCCGGCGCAGCGGCGATGGCGGACGACGGCGGCGCATCCGGGCGCATCGGGACCTCGCCAGCGCTCGCGACGAGCTGCGTTGTTGCGACCGGCGCCAGCGACAGGAAGCGCTGGTTAAGCGCCGCCAGCGCCGCCGGCCGGTTCAGATAGGCCCATTCCGCCTCGAGGACGCGGATCTGACTTTTTTCGGCCGCGATCGCCTTTTGGCCATGCGCGTAGGCGTCGTCGAGCCCCTGCACCTCGTATTTGACGGCGAAGGTCAAAAAGCCCGTCGTCGCGACGAGCAGCAGCCAGAAGATCGTCGAGAGCCGCATCATGGCCGTGCTCCGAGCCCGCTTCGCGCGCCGGCGAACTCGGCCGGCCAGGGCGGCGCGGCGGTGCGCTCGGCGGCGCGCAGCCGCGCCGAACGGGCCCGCGGGTTGCGGGCGGTCTCCTCGGCGCCGGGCCGCAGCGGACGGCGCGTCAGCAAGGTGAAGCTCGGCGGCCGCGGCGCCGCCGCCGGCTCGTACCGCGAGGCGCGCGGCGCCCCTGTGCTGCGCTCCCGCAGGAAGTTCTTGACCCGCCGGTCTTCGAGCGAGTGAAAGGCGACGACGGCGAGACGGCCCTTCGGCATCAGCAGCCGCTCGGCGGCGGCGAGACCGCGGTCGAGTTCGCCCAGCTCGTCGTTGACCGCCATGCGCAATGCCTGAAAAGTGCGCGTCGCCGGGTCGATGCCGGCTTCCTTCGGCGCCGGCAACGCGGCGTGCACGATCTCGGCCAATTCGCCGGTGCGCCGGATCGGCCGCCGCCGCTGCGCCGCGACGATCGCGCCCGCGACGCGCCGGGCGAAGCGCTCTTCCCCGAGCGTGCGGATGAGGCGCGAGAGCTCGGCTTCGGTGAGCGCGGCGAGGAGGTCGGCGGCACTCGTCCCGGAGGCGCTCATGCGCATGTCGAGCGGGCCGTCGGCGCGGAAGGAGAAGCCGCGCGCCGGTTCGTCGAGCTGCATCGACGAGACGCCGAGATCGAGCGCGACGCCGGCGACCGGGGCGGCCTCGGCGGCGCCGACCAGCCGGTCCATCTCGCCGAAACAGCCCTCGACCAGCCGCAGCCGGCCGGCATGCCGCGCGACGAGCGCGGCGCCGCGCCGCACCGCCTCGGGATCGCGATCGATGGCGAAGACCCGGCAGCGGGCCGCGGCGAGCAGCGCTTCGCTGTAGCCGCCGGCGCCGAAGGTGCCGTCTACGTAAAGCGCGCCGTCCTGCGGCGCGAGCGCGGCGAGCATCTCGGCGAGCAGCACCGGGACATGCCCGCCGGCGGCCGCGCCGGCCGCGCGCCGCCCGTCGGCACGCCGGCCGCTCATCCCGGCTCTCGCGGCTGGCCCGGCACCGGCACCTTCAGCCCCTGGCGGCGGACGCGGTCGCGCAAGGCGGCCTGGTACTCGTCGAAACGCTGCGGCTCCCAGATCTGGAAGGTCCTGCCCTGCCCGACAAAGGCGGCGGCATCGGCGATCGCGGCGTATTCGACAAATTTTTCGGGCAGCACGATTCGCCCTTCACCATCGAACGGCAGCTCGCGGGTGTCGGCGAAAAACGCGCCCAGGTTCTCGTGATCCTCGCTGTATGGCGCGAGCATCTCCTGGCGGTTTACCAGTTCCTCCATGCGGTCGCGGCCGCAGGCTTCGAGCGCCGGCACTTTGTAGGAGGACCACACGACGACGCCGGGAAAGCGCTCTCCAGCGAGAGCGGCGCGAAAGGTCGCCGGCACTGATACTCGCCCCTTGCGGTCGACCTTGTTCACATAAGTGGACAGAAACAGCGCCACTTCTTCCCCCAACGCTCGCCCATGGACGCTCGGCAAGGGGCGCCCGTTCGACGCCGCCGAAGTTCCCCCCATCTGCGGCGTCCGCCCATGGGTAAACGTGGGATAGCATGGGACACGATGGTCGTCAATAGGAGAATCCAATAAAACTTTCGGCTTCAAAATGTTCGATCATCAGGCGTTTATCGTACACCATGTAGTCTACCGGACATCGACCGCCATCGCCGCGGCGGGACTGGCTGGGCGCAAGTAAATGTTCTAGTTTTGTTCCTTAAGGGCGCGGCGCGGCGCCCGCCGTGCATGCCACAGGCGTGACGGCGGGCGGCGCCGGGGAAAGAGAAACTGCGCGCCTATATCTTCGCGTCGTCTTGGCTGAGGGCGGCCGGACCGCCGCTGCCGGCAGTGCCGGCGATCGGGGAAAGGGGCTGGGGGAGCGAGGCTGCGCCATCCGCTCCCCCGCTCCCCCTAAGTGTGGGGCGGGGGCTCGCATTCCACCCGCCTTAACCCGGCGCACCGGGCCACGGCTGCGAGGATCACCGTGTAATCCACACGCTATAGAGCATAGCGCACCGACGGCGCAGCGACAGGTGCGGCGGCGCTGTCGACAGGCTTATCCCCAGGAATCCGCCGGCCGGCGCGAGTTATGCGCGCTTTGGTGCGAACCGTCCCCAGGCTTGTCCCCAGCCCTTTTCGGGCGCCGCGCCGATTGCCAGCAAAATGAAGCGTTTGGCGGGCGCGCTTCCGGCGGGCTCGCGCGACCGCCGGCGGGCCGCTGTGGATAACATGCCAGACGGTCTATAAGCCGGGTTCTGTACCGCTTCTCAGCGGCGACGGCCATTCCTCTGCGGCGCCCGTCACCGGACGCCTGATGCGACCGACCCGAGCGGCGGCGCGAAGGCACGCCCGGCGCCAGGGGATCGCTCCCGAAGGCGCCCGCCGCTCCTACTTGGTCTTGCTCCCGGTGGGGTTTTCCCTGCCGCCGCCGTTGCCGGCGGCGCGGTGCGCTCTTACCGCACCATTTCACCCTTGCCGCCCGGCCGGACGGGCCGGCCGAGCTCGGCGGTGTATTTTCTGTGGCACTTTCCCTGGGGTCGCCCCCGCCGGGCGTTACCCGGCACCGTGCCTCCGTGGAGCCCGGACTTTCCTCTCTCCCGCGAAAGGAAGAGCGGCCGTCCGACCGTCTGGCATCGCCATCATTAAGGCGGCGCGAGGGCCTTTGTCCACCCCCGCTGCCGCCCGCGCGGCGGGCTGGCGGCAAAGCCCGGCTTCCGGCATGCTGGCCGGACGGAGCGCAAGCGCATGAGCCCCTTCGAACCGACCCCAAGGCAACAACAGCTGGTGGCGATCGCCGAACAGCTCGGCCGCGAACGCTTCGGCCCGCGCGCCGCGGTCCACGACCGGGAGGCGAGCTTTCCGTTCGAGAATTACGCCGATCTGCGCGCGGCCGGCCTGCTCGCTCTCTGCGTGCCCGAGAAGCATGGCGGACTCGGCGCCGATTTCGCCACCTATTGCCTCCTCTCGGCCGAGCTGGGGCGGTGGTGCGGCGCGACCGCGCTGACCTTCAACATGCATGTCTGTTCGACCTTGTGGACGGGGGCGCTGGCCGACGAGCTCGACATGAGCGCCGAGCAGCGGGACCGGCACGACCGCCACCGGGCGCTGCACTACCGCCGCATCGTCGAGGAGGGGGCGGTCTATGCGCAGCCCTTCTCCGAGGGCGGGCCGGCGGCGGCCGGACGCGCGCCCTTCGGCACGGTCGCGCGCCGGGTCGCCGGCGGCTATCGCCTGTCCGGCCGCAAGATCTTCGCCTCGCTCGCCGGCGCCGCCGACTATTACGGCGTCCTGTGCACCGAGGAAAAGCCGCGAGCCTCGCTGCGCGACACGCTCTACCTCGCGGTGCCGGCGAAGGCGCCGGGCGTCGCGGTCGAGGGTGATTGGGACCCGCTCGGCATGCGCGGGACGGTGTCGCGCAACCTCGTCTTCGACGACGTATTCGTGCCTGAGGCGGAGGAACTGATGCCGCCCGGCGTCTATCACCAGGCGGCGAGCCGCTGGCCGCACATGTTCCTCACCCTGGCGCCGACCTATATGGGGATCGCGGAAGCGGCGTATGATTTCACCCTCGCCTATCTGCGCGGCGAGGTGCCGGGGATCGCGGCGAAGCGCCGCATGTACCCGACAAAGCAGATCGCGGCGGCGCAGATGCTCATCATGCTCGAACAGACGCGCGCCTTGTTCCTGCGCACGATCGGCGAGGCGCGCCTCGACCCGCCAAAAGCGGCGCGGCTGCGCCTCTACGCCGCGCAATACACGATCATGGAGAACGCGAACGAACTCGCCCGGCTCGCGATCCGCACCTGCGGCGGCCAGGCGATGCTGCGCTCGCTGCCGTTGGAGCGGCTCTACCGCGACAGCCGCTGCGGCTCCTTGATGCTGCCCTGGACCGCCGAACTCTGCCTCGACCGTTTGGGGCGCGAGAGCCTCTACGAGCCCGGCGAAAAGGACGGGTGAGCGGACGGGTGCGTTCGCATCCCAAGGAACTGGTCGTCCCGGCGAAGGCCGGGACCCACTCTCCCGCGGTTCGGACCGGCAAGCATTCGCGATGACGTAGAAACCGCCTGCTCGGATCGTGCGGCCGAGGGGTGGACCCCGGCCTCCGCCGGGGTGACAAAGAACATAAGCCGGCGTCGCAAAGTCGAGGGGTGCTTTCAGCCCGCGACCCAGACCGGCCGAGGCCGGCAGCCGGAAAGCCGCACGCTGCCGATCGGCGTCAGTCGAGAAAAGGCGGCGGCCGCGAGGCGCGGGGCGGCGCGCAGCGTGTCGCCGCTGACCGCCATCGCGACGCCCAACCGGCGGGTCAGGCGTTCGAGCCGGCTCGCGACGTTGACGGCGTCGCCGATGACCTCGCCGCCGCCATGCTGAACCGCGACCATGCCGTAATTGACGCCGATCCCGACCGCTATCCGCGGCTCCACTTTCCATCGGGCGAGCGCATCGAGCATGTCGAGGCCGGCGGCGACGGCCTGCGCGGCATCTGCGGGGCGCGAGACCTCGCCCCCGAACAGCGCCATCAGCCCGTCGCCGAGATGCTTGGTGACGCGCCCGCCATGGGCGCCGACCGCCGCGCCGAGCCGCGCCTGAAAATCGGCGAGGAGGGCGAAAGCCGCCTCGGGCGGCAGCCGCGCGGCGAGCGGGGTGAAGCCCTTGATGTCGGCGAAGAGGATCGCGGCGGGCCGCACCGACCAGCCGTCGCCCGCGCGCGGACGTGCCGCGCCTAGCGGCCGGCAAATACGGCAGGCGCGATAGCCGGCGGCCTCCGCCGCCTCGCAGGACGAAAAGAACGCGACGTTGCGGCGCCTCGGCCGGCGCGCCGAGCAGATCGGCCGGCAATAGACGCCGGTCGTCCTGACCGCGTAATAAAGCAGCCCGTCGGCGCGCAGGTCGCGCCCGCGCACCGCGGCCCAACGCGCCTCGTCGTCGCGCAGCAGAACCTCGAAGCCTTCATAGAGCGGGCGGGCGGCATTCATCGGTCGGCCTCCATGCTGTGATGGAGAAGATGGCGCGGCCGGGCCCTCGCCGCGTCTCGCTGCTTGCTGTCGAATTCGCTTTTTGTGAGGCTTCGGGGGTGCATCGGCGGGTTGCAAGCGTCGCTGTGGTCATCCTCCTCGCGCCGCCGGCCGCGGCGAAGGGGATCGTCACGGCGTGGCAGGGGACGCATTGGGGCGAGACGAGCGGCGAATTGCTGCACGAATTCGGGGCGCGGGCGACGGCCTTGCCGTGGCGGCTCGATTTCGGCGACGCCTACAGCGATGTCGTGTTGCGCGAGGAGAGCCTGGGCGGCGTCCGGGTCATCGCCTTTTTCGAGATGGACAAGCGGACGGGCGGCTTGAAGCGCATCCAGATCGAGCGGCCGCGGCACGGCGTCAACCCGCCGGCGGCGCGCGGCATCTTCCTCGCGCTCGAAGCGGCCTACGGCGAGCCGGACCGGCGCTCGATCGCGCCGCCGCGGGCGGCGAACGGGTTTCAGGCGAACGAGCGCTGGTCATGGGTCCGCAACGGGGCGCTGATCCGCGCCATCTTCCGCGATACGACGTTAGAGGCGGTCGAGGGCTGCCTCGGCCGCCCGCTCCCGTGCGGCTTGACCGGTCAGCTCCTGGTGCGGATCAGCCGGCCGCGGACGCGCGCCCTCACAAGATCTCGCGGCGGCGCAATTCGTCGATGACGCGGTCGTAATCGGACCGGTATAACAGCGCCGCAGAGGGTAATTATGCGAACCAGAGAGACAGCCGGCGAGCCTTTGGCCCAGGCGGAACAAGAAGCCGAAGATCTTTTCGAGATGGCGAACCTTTACCCGGACACCACCGGCTTGCCGATGACCGTATGGGTGTCGCCCCGCGGGAACGCGCGCCACGACGTTCGGGTCAAGGTCAACATGACGCACGGCAATCAAATGAACATCGCGAATACGGCCGTCGTCGCCGTCCGCCCGGGACCGCGCGTGGTCGCGGGCCAGCTGACGCCGGAGGACGCTCAAGCCGTGGCTGAGTGGATCACGCTAAACGCCGATACCTTGATCGCGTATTGGGAAGGCCGGATCGACACCGCGCAGATGGTTCGGGCGCTCAAGGCTCTGCCGCCCGCCCCCTGACCGGGGCCTCACAAGATCTCGCGCCGGCGCAATTCGTCGATGACGCGGTCGGCGAGCGCTTCCGGCGCGTCCTCGCCGGCCATCAGATGGATCTCCGGTGCGAGCGGCCGCTCATAGGGCGAATCGAAGCCGGTGAAGTTGCGAATCTGGCCGCTCTGCGCCTTGGCATAGAGGCCCTTCGGGTCGCGCCGGATGCATTCGTCGATGGGCGTGTCTACGAACACTTCGAGGAACGCTGCCGGCGCCGTCAGGTCGCGCACCAATTGCCGCTCGGCGCGAAACGGCGAGATGAACGAGCAGAGGACGATGAGTCCCGCCTCGGTCATCAGGCGCCCGACTTCGCCGACGCGGCGGACGTTCTCGACGCGGTCGGCGTCGGTGAAGCCGAGATCGCGGTTGAGCCCATGCCGCACATTGTCGCCGTCGAGCAGCATCGTGTGGCGGCCGCGGGCGAGCAGCTTTTTCTCGACGAGGTCGGCGATCGTCGATTTGCCGGCGCCGGAAAGCCCGGTGAACCAGACGACCGCCGGGCTCTGCGCCTTCAGCGCGGCGCGCTCGGCCCGGCCGACCGTCAGCGCCTGCCAGTGGATGTTGCTCGCCCGGCGCAACGCGAAGGCGATCATCCCGGCGCCGGCCGTCTCGTTGGTGAAGCGGTCGATCAGGATGAAGGCGCCGGTGTCGCGGTTTACATCATAGGGGTCGAAGGCGACGGGCACGGCGGTCGACAGGTTGCAGAAGCCGATCTCGTTGAGCGCCAGGGTCTTGTCGGCGAGGTGCTTCAGGCTCTCGACGTCGATGCGGTGCTTCAGCGCGGTGACCGTCGCCGGCACCGTGCGCGGCCCGATCTTCAACAGATAGGAGCGCTCGGGAATCATCGGTTCGTCGCCCATCCACACGACATGCGCGGCGAACTGGTCGGCGAATTCGGGCGGGTCCTTCGGGTCGGCGAGGATGTCGCCGCGCGTCACATCGACTTCGTCGGCAAGGGTCAGCGTGACCGCCTCGCCGGGGCCGGCGCGTTCGAGGCTGCCGTCGAAGCTGACGATGTCGGCGACCGCGGTCGTGCGCCCCGAGCCGGCCACGAGGATGCGGTCGCCGCGGGCCACCGATCCCGAGGCGACGGTGCCGCTGTAGCCGCGGAAATCGGCGTTCGGCCGGTTGACCCACTGCACCGGAAAGCGCAGCGGCCGCTCGTCGATGCCGCGCGCGACATCGACGGTTTCGAGATATTCGAGCAGGCTCGGCCCCAGATACCACGGCGTGCGGCCCGAGCGCTTCGTGACGTTGTCGCCGTAGCGCGCGGCGAGCGGGATCGCGGCGAGCGAGAGAAAGCCGAGTTCGGCGCAGAACTCGGCATGCGCCGCCGCGATCGCCTGAAAGCGCGCCTCGTCGAAGCCGACGAGGTCCATCTTGTTGACCGCCAGCACGACGTGCCGGATGCCGAGCAGCGAACAGATGAAGCTGTGCCGCTTCGTCTGGCGCAGCACCCCCTTGCGCGCATCGACGAGGATGACGGCGAGGTCGCAATTCGAGGCGCCGGTCGCCATGTTGCGCGTGTATTGCTCGTGGCCGGGCGTGTCGGCGACGACGAAGGCGCGCCGCTTGGTCGCGAAAAAGCGGTAGGCGACGTCGATCGTGATCTTCTGTTGGCGCTCGTCCTCGAGCCCGTCGAGCAGCAGCGAAAAATCGATCTCCTCGCCCTCGGCGCCGAAGCGCCGCGAGTCGCCGGCCAAGGCGGCGAGCTGATCCTCGAGGACCAGCGCGCCGTCATAGAGCAGCCGGCCGATCAGCGTCGACTTGCCGTCATCGACCGAGCCGCAGGTCAGGAACCGCAGCAGATCCTTGTCGCGCCCGGCCGCGCCCGGCGCCGCCCGCCCGGCATCCATCAGAAATAGCCTTCGCGCTTTTTGCGCTCCATCGCCGCTTCCTCGTCGCCGTCGATCAGGCGACCCTGCCGCTCGGAACGCCGCGAGCCGCGCAACTCGGCGACGATGTCCTCGACGGTGGCGGCATTCGATTCGATGGCGCCGGTCAGCGGGTAACAGCCCAGGGTCCGGAAGCGGACGAGCTTCTGCTGCGGCGCTTCGCCCGGCTCGAGCGGCAGCCGGTCGTCATCGACCATGATCCAGGTGCCCGAGCGCGCGACGACCGGCCGCACCGCCGCGAAATAGAGCGGCACCACCGGGATATGCTCGGCGGCGATGTATTCCCACACGTCGATCTCGGTCCAGTTCGACAGCGGAAAGACGCGCATCGACTGGCCTTCGGAGAGACGCGTGTTGAACAGCCGCCACAATTCCGGCCGCTGCACGCGCGGGTTCCAGCCGTGGTCGGCCGTGCGCAGCGAGAAGATCCGCTCTTTCGCCCGGCTCTTTTCTTCGTCGCGGCGGGCGCCGCCGAAAGCGGCGTCGAAGCCGTATTTGTCGAGCGCCTGCCGCAAGGCCGCCGTCTTCATGACCTGGGTGTGCAGCGCCGAGCCGGAGGCGATCGGGTCGATGCCGCGCGCCGCCCCTTCGGGATTGGTGTAGACGAGCAGATCGAGCCCGAGTTCGCGAGCGGTCCGATCGCGAAAGGCGATCATCTCGCGGAACTTCCACAGGGTGTCGATGTGCAGCACCGGGAACGGCAGCCGGCCCGGGTGGAACGCCTTGCGCGCCAGATGCAGCATGACGCTCGAATCCTTGCCGATCGAATACAGCATGACCGGCTTGCGGAACTCCGCGGCGACTTCGCGCATGATGCCGATCGACTCGGCTTCGAGGCGGCGCAGATGCGCGGAACGCGCCGGCGCAGCCGCGCGGCTCTCGACAACGCTCGACAAAAACAACATCCTTCGAGAATTGGGCGGCAGGCCTCTGGGGTATGGCGAATTCGGCGAAATGTCAATGGTCTAGCCGAAAAGCGCAGGTTAAGCCGGGTGCCCGATACTTGGGGGTGGGGTGCTGATGAACGACGCCGGCGCGGCGCCTTTGCATTTCATTTTCCTGCGCCATGTCCCGGAGGTCGGGGTGTTCGCCTGCGGCGCCTGCGGCGCGGCGGAGCGCGGCTGGCCGCCGGTCACGGTCGCGACGCCGGCGGGCGAACCGGCGGAGCTGTTCGCGGGGGCGGCGCGGCTCTCGCGGGACGCCGCCCGCGAGGTCTTTGCGCAGTCGCCCGTGGCGGCGCGGGGCGCGGCGTTCCTGCGCTTCTTTCCCGAGCCGGCCGCCGCCTGGAACGGCGGGCTGCAGCTGACCCGGCACGGTCCCGGCGGCCGCGCCGAGACGCATTTCGCCGCCGCCACCGGCCACCCGGCCGAGCTGGGGCGGATCCTCGCCCTGGCGCCGGCCGATGAGATGCTGCGCATCGCCGCCGCGGCGGTCGCCGCCGCCCGGCGCGACGGCGCCGACGACGCCGGCCTGCCGCGCCCGCTCGAACGCTTCCTGCGCCTCGTCCACAAGGCGCTCTCGACCGGCGGCGGCCAGATCGACACGGTGCTGCGGGTCCCCGGCCGGGGGATGCTGATCGCCGGCGCCCTCGAGGCCGAAGACGAGCCGCCCGCCGCCGCGGCGCTGCTCGCGCTTTCCGGCCGGCGCGTCGCGCTCGCGCTGCCGCTGCCGGCGTCCGGCGCGGGCGGGGCCGGGCGCGGCTTCGCCGTCTTCGGCGAGACCGGCGAGCCGCGCTCCGGCGAGCGGCGCTGGTGGCTCGAACTGACCGCAGCCAAGGGTGAGAAACGGCGGCTGCCGCTGCTCTGCCCCGAGGCGCCGCCCAAGCCGGACGCGGGGATCGAGGCGGCGCTGGCGCTCGCGACGCAGCAGGCGCCGGACCTCGGCGAGCTCTTTGCGCGCGCGATCTCGCCGGCCGTCGACCGGTTCTGGGAAGAGACCCGGCGCAACCGGCCGCCCGCCGGCGAGATCCTGTACGGCGAGCCGCCGGCCGCGCCGCAAGTCTCGCTGATCGTGCCGCTCTATGGGCGGATCGATTTTCTGCACCATCAGATCGCCCGCTTTTCGAACGACCCGGAATTCCGCGCCCCCGGCTCGGCGATCGAGATCGTCTATGTGCTCGACGACCCGCCGCTCGAGGCGCCGCTGCGCGAACTGGCGCGCCGCGTGCACGAAATCTATGGCCTTTCCTTCCGCGTCCTCTCGGCAGGCCGCCATCTCGGCTATTCGGGCGCCAACAATCTCGCCGCCGAGGCGGCGCGCGGCGCGCTCTTGCTGCTGCTCAATTCCGACGTGCTGCCGCGGCGGCCGCGCTGGGTCGGCGCGCTCGCCAAGGCGTACCGGACGCTCGAACGCTGCGGCGTGCTCGGCTGCCGCCTGCTTTTCGAGGACGGCTCGATCGAACACGCCGGGATGACCTTCAAGCCATCCCCGGAAGTGCGCGGGGCATGGACCAACGAGCATCCGGACAAGGGCCTTCCGCCCGCTTTCGACCCGCATCGCGAGCCGGCGCGCGTCGCGGCGGTGACGGGCGCCTGCCTCTTGATCGACCGCGCGCTCTATCGCCGGCTCGGCGGCCTCTCGGAAGAATACGTGCTCGGCGACTTCGAGGATTCCGATCTCTGCCTGAAGGCGTATGCCGAGGGCTGGGCCACCTGGTACACGCCCGAAGTCGAGCTGTACCATCTGGAGCGGCAATCGATCCGGCAGACGGGCGACGCGGACAAACGGCACCGCCTCGTGCTCTACAACATGTGGAAGCATGCCCGGAAGTGGCAGGCGCTGATCCCGCGCGCGCTCGACGGGGAGAGCCCGCCGAGCGGCGGGGGCCGAGCGCGCACCCCGCGGCGCTCGGCCAGGCGCGGGCGGGCGGGCGCCGAGGCAGTCAGTGCAGCTTCGGCGCCTTCAGAAAGCGCGAGCGGTCGGCCGAGGTGATCCGCACCGTCATCGTCTCGTTGTCGCGCGCCAATTGCACCACGACGTCGCTGCCCGCCGGACCTGCCGCCCAGACCCGGCGCCAGAAGCCGGCAAGGCTCGAAACCGGATCGTCGCGCACCGCCACGATCCGGTCGCCCGGCTGCAGCCCGGCGCGGCCGGCGGGGCCGCGTTCGGCGAGCCCGGCGACGACGACGGCGTCATCGACTTCGGCGGCGTAGAGCCCGAGCCACGGCCGCGCCGGCCGGTTCGGCCGGCCGTAGGCCAACAGATCGTCGAGGATCGGCGGCAACAGGTCGATCGGCACCACCATGTTGACGTCGCGCCGCAGATCGCGGCCGCTCGAATGCTGCACGTGCAACGAGCCGATGCCGATCAGCCTGCCGTCGCCGCCGATCAGCGCCGCGCCGCCCCAGAACGGGTGCGCCGGGGCGGTGAAGATCGCCCGGTCGAGCACGTATTCCCAATAGCCGGCGAATTCCTGGCGCGCCACGACGCGCGCCGCGATCGCGTGCCGGCGGCCGCCCTCGGCGGCCATCACCGCCTTGTCGCCGGCCCCGACGCGCACCTCGGTGCCGAGCTGCAAGGGCTGCACGCCGAGCCGGCCCAGCGCCTGCACGAGGCCGAACCCCGTCTCCTGGTCGTAGGCGAGCACATGCCCGGGCACAGCGCCGCCCGAAGCGGAGGTGAGCCAGATCGTCTCGGCCTCGGTGACCAGGTAGCCGATCGTGAGCACCAGCCCGTCCTTGCCGATCAAGACGCCGCTGCCGGCCCGCTCGGTGCCGAGCGTGCCGGCGGTGAATGCGTCCTCGGGGATGATCGCGCGCAGCCCGAGCACCGCGTCGAGCGCGCGGTCGAGGTCGAAATCGCAGTCCTCGGGCTTGGGCTGGATCTCGCCGGGTATTTCCCAATCGATGGTTCGCGACATCGCGGAGACTCGCTGCTTTGCACCCGTTATTATAGCCGACTGTGCGCCCTGCGGCGGGGATTTGTCAAAAGCCGCGGCGCCGCGCGAGGACAGGGTTTTCGCCGCCTCGCTTGACAACCTCCGCCCTTCCGATTATGTCAGCAGCACTCTCGGTGTGAGAGTGCTAATTCCTGATCGCGATAAGGTTTCGAGGAGGGTCTCATGAAATTCCGTCCGTTGCACGACCGCGTGCTGATCCGCCGGGTCGAGTCGGAGGAAAAGACGGTGGGGGGCATCATCATCCCCGACACGGCAAAGGAAAAACCGATGGAAGGCGAGGTCATCGCCGCCGGCCCCGGCGGGCGCGGCGAG
>DATLKN010000030.1:0-2596 GCA_035538335.1 Allostellaceae bacterium | reverse complement strand
CCTGATCTGGAGCCCGGTCGCATTCGTCAACATCGGCCTCGAATACACCTACGGCCAACGCGAGACCGAAGGTGGCGCGCGCGGCAACATGCAGGTGATCGAAGGCGAATTCCAGGTCAGCTTCTGACGAGCACGTCATCTCGATACGGGGCGGCCCGCAGCAGCGGGCCGCTGCCGCGGATCGAGGCAGGTATCGCGAGCGTCCTTCCCGACGGCACGGCCGGCTGACACCCCGGACATGCCGTCGGTGGATTTTGAGGAAAGAGCCCATGATCGAGACCATTAGCGGGCTTCCCGACAACGTCGTCGGCATCGTCGTCAAGGGTCGGCTGACCAGGAGCGACTGCGCGGAAACCCTGGTTCCGGCGCTGCAACGCTCGCTCGAATGGCATCACAAGCTGCGACTCTATTACGAGATCAGGTCGCGCTTTCCCGGCGCCGCCTGGGAGGAAATCAGCCTCGGCCTCGAGCGCATGCCGCAATGGGAGCGCGTCGCGATCGTCACCGATGTCGCCTGGATCAAGCACACGGTGCAGGCGCTGCGGCTGTTGCTGCCCGGCGAGATCCGGGTGTTCGCGACCAATCAGACGCCGGAGGGCCTCGCCTGGATTACCGAGGCCGTCGCCCGCAATCGCTTGCAGGGGATGCTGCGGTCAGCGAGCCCAGTGGCCGCGCAACGCCGGTCGTTTCAACCGCCGGTGCAGTATCTTCACCACGCGGTGTGATGCCGGCTCGGCCTCGGCCTTAGCCCGATAATTGCGGGTATTGCGAGCAAGTTCCAATCGAATGAGATCGTCGTTCCCGCGAAAGCGGGAACCCGGAGCGAGTGGCGCGCCGGTTGCCCTGGATTTCCGCGTGTGCGGGGGTGAAGAGGGGTATCGGTCAGTACCAAAAAACGCGCTAAGCGGTCCGATAAATTTCATCGTCCCGGCGAAAGCCGGGACCCAGGCGTCGGCTGCGGCCGATGCGCGAGCGCATAAAATCATATGGAGCGGCCCGCTCCGACCGCGTCGCGGACCCCGGCTGCCGCCGGGGTGACCAGGAAAGAGCGTCGATCCGGCGGGACAGCGAAACCAAAGAAAAGGCCCGCCGGCGATGCCGGCGGGCCGAAAGGCACCCCCCGGGCCGAGCCCGGGGGGTTGTAAGGCGTCGGTCAGAAGCTGACCTGGAATTCGCCTTCGATCACCTGCATGTTGCCGCGCGCGCCACCTTCGGTCTCGCGTTGGCCGTAGGTGTATTCGAGGCCGATGTTGACGAATGCGACCGGGCTCCAGATCAGGTTCGCGGTGGCGTTCCACACCGCCCGGTTGACGACCCCGAGCGCCATACCCGGCCCGATCAGCCCCGACGGCACGTCCTGGCCCTGATAGCCGTAGACGACGGTCGAGCGCAGGTTCGGCAACCAGTAGTGGGCGTAGTTGACCTGGCCGCCGAACTGGCTGAACGTCGTCGAGTGGACGAACTTCGCGCAGGCCGCCGTCGGCGCAATGCCGACCGCGCCGTAGCCGCAGACATTGCCCTCGGCCGGGCCGCCGCCGAAGTTCGAGGCGATCGCCTGCCAGCCGGTCGCGCCGGCCGTGCCGTTGGCGTAGTGGCCGAGGCCGCTGCCGGCCCATGCCTCGAAGCCGAAGCCGTCCTTGGCCCAGCCGAACCAGCCCGGCCTGACGTTGCCGCTGAAGCCGCCGCCGTAGCCGAGATAGTTCTGGCTGATGAAGGAGCCGTCCTGCAACTCCATGTCCTGCAGGATCGCGTTCAGCCGCAGATGGCCCCAGGGCTGCGTGATGCCGAGGACGAAGTTGCCGTCGGGCAGCGTGTTTTTCGTCGGGTTGACGGCGAGCGCCACCGGCGCGAAGCCGGCCGCCGCCGCGCCCGCGGTCACCGAGCCGCTGTCGGTCTCGAAGGCGCCGGCAGGCCCGATGACCTGCGTCAAGGGCTGGTTTGCGGCAACGATCGCGCTGAGCCCATAGGGGCCGGCCCAGGTGTAGCGCAATTGCGGCGAACGGGCGTAGCCGAAATGCCCCATCTCGCCGCCGAAATCGATCATTTCAGGCTGCGCCTGGAGGTCGTTGACGGCGTCCCAATCTTGCCCCGCCAGCCACGGCCCCAAGGTGCCGTAAGCGAGACGCAGGCGCGGCAGCACCGGGTTCGTCACCTGGTTCTGGTTCGAGCAATCGAGCCCGCCCGCCGAGCAGCCGTAGAAGTCGATCTCCAGATAGGTATCGGCCGGGCCCCAGGCGGTCGGCGTGCGCGTCTCGACATGGAAACGCGACTCGCGGGCCGTGAACTGGAAGACGCCGTTGCCGCGCGAATGCGGGTTGAAGGCGCCGCCGATCGGCGCGTTGAGCGGCACACCGTTCAGGTAGTTGTTGACGGCGTCGGAGGCCGACACGTTGCCGTTCGGCGAGCCGCCTTGCAGCCACCAGAAGGCGTCCAACTTGACGTAGCCGCCGATCGCCAGCGAAGTGTCGGTGCCGGGGATCAGGATCGAGCGCGGGAAGCTGCCGGCCAGCGACGCCGCGCCGGGGGTCGCCGGCGTCTTCAGCGCGGCGAGCTGGTTGATCTCCTGCTGCAACAGCTGCTGATTGGCCTGCAGCTG
>DATLKN010000029.1:0-87584 GCA_035538335.1 Allostellaceae bacterium | reverse complement strand
AAAGCCATTCCGTTCCGGCATTCGAGGCTGCCACACCCGCCATGATCGACGATAGCCTGCTGCCGTTCTCGTTTCCAGCCGTCGAGCGCAAGAAGGTCACCGCCGCGTTCGATGGCGGGCGGATCACTTCCGACGGCGGGGTCATGTTGCTCGCCCAGGCGGAGCGGCGACTCGGCATCGCCGACCAACTCGCTCGGGTGATCCCCGACGACCGCGATGCCGATCGCGTCACCCATCTGCTGCCCGATATTCTGCGCGCTCGCATCTTCGCCATCGCGTGCGGCTACGAAGATGCCGACGACCTCGACCGGCTGCGCTTCGATCCGGCGCTCAAGCTGGCCTGCGGGCGACTGCCCGACAGCGGCCGCGACCTGTGCTCGCAGCCGACCGTCTCGCGCTGGGAGAACGCGCCGTCCTTGCGCGACCTGATCCGCCTGATGGGCGTGATGGTCGATCTCTACTGCACCAGTTACGCGTTCCCGCCCGCGGCGGTAACGCTCGACATCGACGACACGGTGGATGTCGTCCACGGCCATCAGCAGCTCGCCCTGTTCAACGCCCATTACGACGAGCGCTGTTTTCTGCCGATCCATGTCTACGACACGGCGACCAGCCGGCCGGTGGCGGTGCTGCTGCGCCCTGGCAAGACGCCCTCGGGCACCGAGGTGCGCGGTCACCTGCGCCGCCTGGTCCGTCGCCTCCGCCGGCATTGGCCGCAGACCCGGATCACGATCCGCGGCGACGGCCATTACGGACGCCCGGAGGTCATGGAATGGTGCGACAACAACGGGGTCGACTTCGTCTTTGGCCTGCCCGGCAACACGGTGCTCGACCGGATGGTCGATGAAACCGCCGACGACATCCGCACCCGCCGGGCGCTCGACCAAAGACCCTGCCTGCGCGGCTTTGCCGAGACCAGCTATCGGGCGAAATCCTGGAAGACCGATCGGCGTGCCTGTGCCCGGATCGAGGCCACCACCAAGGGTCTCGACATCCGCTTCGTCGTCACCAGCGTCGAGACCGGATCGGCCGAGCATATCTACCAGACGCTCTACTGTGCCCGCGGGCAGGCCGAGAACCTGATCAAATTGCACAAGGCCCAGCTTGCCTCCGATCGCACCAGTTGCCGCAGCCCGCTCGCCAACCAGATGCGGCTGATCCTGCATACCGCCGCCTACTGGCTCATGCTCACCGTCCGCGACGCCATCCCGAAGGTCCACGCGCTCGCCAATGCCGAGTTCGTCACCATTCGACTGCGGCTTTTGAAGCTCGGCGCGCGGGTTATCGAGACGGTATCGCGCGTCCGGCTCGCCTTTGCTGCCGCCTGTCCAGACGCCAGTTTGATCCGCCATATCGCGGCGGCGCTGATGCCGACAGGGCCGTAATTGACGGGGCTTCCATCGCCCCGACAGCCCGTCTCGAAAACCTCCAGCGCCTACCCCACAGACCACCGCCGGCGACGAAACAGACGCAACGAGCGGGCGCGCCCGCAATCATCAGACCCCGAGGGACGCTCCCTGGCTGCCCGCGTCACGAATAGGATGGGCTAGCGGGATCGCGTGATGTCTCTCACCTTGCCGGCAAACTCGACCTCGATCGCCGGCCCGCCGCCCGCGCTTTCTGCCGCTTTCACCGCCGACGTCTCGGGCGGCGCGATCAACACCTGTACAAAGCCGTCCGCGACGGTACGGAGGTAAGCGATGAGGTAGACGCCCCCCGACGGCATCGCTGTGCCAAGGTAGAGGTGTCATGAACCGCTACGAGGGGGGCGTCTACCTCATCGCTTACCCGCCGCAGGGCGGGTCGCGGTCCCAGCTCAAGGTGAGAACCGCGCCCCTCCCTCCGGCTCCGTTTCGGAAACCAACAACGACTGTCGGGTTAAGTTCGAGCTAATACAAGTCAACCAACTCGGGTTTTTCACGGACGACTAACTAACTACTGAATAGCAGATGTTTCCACCTGTCCCTACGTCGGGCAATAGGCCAACTGCCCTTCCCCTATTCAGCCGTCGCGATCCTCCTTAAATCCTATGATCGGCTCTGCAATCTCTTCTGTGACCGACATAGCTGGTGACTCCGGGCGGAGGGCCTCGGGCAATTTCGTGTTATATTCTACCTGTATCTGATCAGACGGATTACCGTGCTTGAGCTTTCTCGGTGCCTTATGAATCTGCAACGCGTGAATCATTGCTGCTTGTTCCGCCGTCCGCTCCGTAAGTCGAGCAACTTCCGCAGCTTGCTCCGAAAGAATGGATTGGAGCGATGCGATTTCAGCCTCCGCAGTGACGGCGCGCGCGACCCTTTCAGCTGCTTGACGTCGGATCGCTGCCAATGCGCACTCCGCTTCGTCTCGCTCAGCTTCCACATCCGTGAGGCGCGATGAGAACTCCGCCGCCTGTTCATTCGCGGTCCCGAGGGCCCGCTCTTGCCTCATCAACTCTTCGCGCAGCAACCCAAGCTCCGTACGCGCCATTTCGATAACGGTGTCTCGCTCAGCGAGTATCTCTTCGGCGGATGCAAGATCGCGATTGCGATCGCTTAGTTCCTTTTGGGCTGCAGCTAGTTCACGAGCTGAGTGTGCGGACTCCTCGACAGCCGCGGCCAACGTCTGCTCAAGCTCTGCCACCAATGAGCGGAACAACCCCAGTTGCGTCTCGCTCTGTTCTGCGCGATCCGTTGCTTCCGTGAGAGCTGTTTCGCACTTGGAAAGCTGTGATTCCGCTTCTGCCAGCCGCGAAATCACCGCCTCACGTTCCCGAGTTAATTCGGCTAGATCGGTCTCGAGCCGAGTGATGCTAGCCTTCAGACTCGATTCGCGAGCAGCCAATGCCTTTGCGAGCTCTGTCGTATCGGCTAGCGCCGCCTCTACGTCTTTAATCTGACCGTATGCCCGGCCCAGCTCGTCTTCTAGCTCGGCCACGCGACTGTTTGCGACCCCCAACTCCACACCACGGGCGTCGAGTTCAGCAGCAGCCCAGGCCACCCGTGCTGCTATCTCCTTTCCGCGCTTCCTTTCCTCCGAGAGCGCAGCCTTCTGCTGGTTTAGCTCCGCAAAAACGGGAACCGAATCCGGCTCGAGCACCTTCGCCAGATCTGTGCTCTGCTCCTCAAGCTGAGTATTAGCGCGGGTTGACTGCAACGCCATTACCGGTCGCCTAACAGGTCCGGAGTATATTAGGAGTTCAAAGCGATCGTCCCGCTGTCCACGATTGGGAAGGCACGCGTCCGGAATACGCGCCTGGGAGCGACCTTTACCCGCACCGGCTTAAGGCCTGCAAAGGTCTCAAGCCGCTGCGCCGCGAAGTCACGCCCGCAGAAGGCGCGGGCGAAAAAGCCGCGCTCGTCGCCGCGCTTTTCGAGATCGATCAGATAGGCGCCCTCGACCGGCGTTTCGGTAAAGATCATCGCGGCGTCACCCTAATCTGCGAGACGGTCGAGGCGGTGGCGCAAGGTGCGCAGCCGCACGAACTGCTCGCCGTCGAAATCCCGGGCGTTGAAGCCGTGATCGCGGTAGGAGCGATAGAGTTCCTCCATGCCCGAGCGCAGATCGTATTCGAGCTCGAAGTCGGGCAGCAGCTCGGAGAGCAGGGCGAACTTGACGCGGTAATTGCGCGGGTCGTTGCCAATCTCGCCGGTGTAGACAATGCTGGCGCTCGGCACCAGTTCGCGCACGATGTCGGCGACGTCGCGGACTTGGAAATTCTCCTTGTTGGCGCCGACATTGACGGCGCGGTTGTGCACCCGCTCGCGCGGCGCCGCCATGAAGGCGACGAAGGCGCGCGCGATGTCCTTGCAGTGAATGAGCGGACGCCAGGGCGTACCGTCCGACATGATGCGTATGTCGCCCTTGGCGACGGCGCAGCCCAAGAGGTTGTTCACGACGAGGTCGATGCGCAGCATCGGCGAATAGCCGTAGGCGGTCGCATTGCGCAGATAGCTCGGGCTGAAATCGGGCCCGGCAAGCTTGGAGATGGCCGCCTCGGCGGCGATCTTCGATTCGGCGTAGACCGAGACGGGCGACAATTCTGCCCACTCGTCGAGGTCGAGCGAGGCCGCCTTGCCGTAGATCAAGCAGCTCGAGGCGAACAGAAACCGCGGCACCCCAGCGCGCGCACAGGTCTCGGCGAGCGTCACGGAACCGCGCGAATTGACGCGGCGGGTGATCTCGGGGTCGAGATCGCCCATCGGGTCGTTCGAAATCGCGCCCAGATGCATGACGCAGTCGAAGGGCGCCAGTTCGCTCTCGGTGAGCGTACGGTAGTCGACGCGCAACTCGCGGTCGGGCGGCACCAGCGGGTCCCAGCCGCAGCCTTCGAACAGCCCGAGATCGCAGCCGGTGACTTGCTCGCCCCGCTCTTTCAGGAGCCCGACGAGATGGCTGCCGATATACCCCTTATGTCCGGTAACCAGAACATTCATCGATAGATCCCTGTGGTAATTCCGTCACCCCAGCGAAAGACGGGGTCCAGGGCAAGGAGTTCCTGGAGCCCCGGATTCCCCCTTGTGCGGGGATGACGTGGTGACTTGATCCCGCGCCCTCACGCCGCCGCGCGGGGACGCCTCCTTCGCCAGGTCCGCGGCCCGCGCCAGGGTGCCTTGCCGCCGGCCCAAATCTCGCAGATTGTTGGGTTGGCGAGCCCCGTGAGCTTCGTTTAAGCAACCGCAAATGTCAGGTCATGTCCAGCAAAATCTCTAAAAAGCGTCGCTATCGCTCCTCTGATCGGTCCCTGAGCGTGTGGCAGGCTGGAAATCTAGATCGGAAATGCATTCTCGGTCTTCAGCTCATGCTTGAGCGCCGGGCTCTGAGCCCGTGACATAGTCCATCATCGTCCCCATGGACCGTTAGCAAGTCAACCATCATTTCTGGACCAAATTCCCCGAACACGAACGCAACTCAGCGGCTCCATCCCGCCCCTGCCCTTAAGCGATCCCGCGAGCTCCCGAAGCCCTGGACTAGGATCTTGCCAAATTTGAGAACCTGCTTAGGATGGTTTAATGTTGAGAGACTCCGAGGGATCAGATGGCCCGTGCACCTCACACGGCAAGGGATCGGCCGTTACTAAGAAGCCCCTGCCCGCTGCTTAGCTTCTTAGTCGGATCTATGTGCGACGGAGCAAGTTAATGACGCTCGATGGTGTTCCTCTCGATTACAGCACATTGAAGTGGAGGCATATTCCGTCCGAGCCTACAGACGCATCCGATCTGCGCGTCCGGCTGCGGCCGTTCCCGCCAGCAACCTTCCCGTCATTCCTCGGATACATAGAATACACTGCCGCAGCCGATCTTGCCCCAGAAGCACCCGCAATTCACATAATTCCGGGCGATGACTCTGATTTTTATTACGGCAATCTCGGCGTCAATCCCCAATTTGGAACTCCCTCGATCATCGGCCGGGTACCCGGCCGGTACGGGCTTGCTTTCAATTTCACATTGCCCAGCGGACTCGGCACTTCCCAAATCCGGTTCGTGTTCAGACGAGATAATGGCGCCGCGGAACGTCACGACGTTGGTACGGTCGAACCTTCCGGACTGACTTGGCATGTTAACGTAAATCCACAATACGCGTGGCCCGAGACGCCAACTCCCGCGCCCAACCCAATAACCCAAGCGTTCATCGGTGGGGCGCCAAAAAGCGGCACGACATGGATCGAGATATTACTCAATCATCATCCGGACATCCTGGCGCTCGGCGAGGGGGAATTTCTTGGATTCGTGCAAGCATGCCATTACCGAAGCACGAATAGGTGGTTCCCGCCCGGAACGGCGTATGGCCAAGATCTTGAGATTGTTCATATAGCGTTGCTAAAATTCTTGTTTGACCTTTACGGATCGGAGCTAGGATGTAATCTTGTCATCGACCGGACACCTGGAAATGCGATGCGCTATCGCAGGCTCATCGCGGTCCTACCTGAGGCCAGATTACTCCATTGCACACGGCATCCATTAGACGTTGTCGTATCGCGGTTATTCCACGAGCGGAAATTGTTGCTTGACGGGGCGACGAGCGAGTTGGCAGCCCACCAGGACACTATCGAACGCATCCCCTTATCGCGCGGAACCGCTGGTGACCTTACGCTGCATCTGGAACAACCGGATGTGTGGGCACTCATCACCTGTATTCTCGATGAATGGATCGCCGCGCAGCGAGAGGCCCAAGCGGTTCAACAAACGAGCCCTGATCGCATCGAGATGATCCGCTATGAAGCGATGTTGTCAGATCCGTTCGCGGTATGTGCCCACATTCTTTCTTTTCTCCACGTTCGCTATTCACCCGACGAGGTGCATGATCTGATCGCGCGCTCCAGCTTTGAGAGTCTAACGAGCAGGCGGCGCGGCGAAATTGACAATAACTCCTTTTTCCGGAGCGGCACGCCGAGGCAATATCTTACTTCGTTCTCGCGCGAAGGCCAGCGTCTAGCTCTCGATTATGTTAAGCGTGAACTGGTTAGCCCGACGGTTCTCGGATATACAGACGCCGACGAAGGTAACCCGCCCGGTCATGCCACTTAGTAGGTAGCCAACGGAGCGGTCCTCGCCAAGGCGAGAACACGTTGTTATCTGTCTCGAAGGCTTAGGAGGAATGGCTCATGGATGTGCTCACATCGCGACGGTTGGGTTACGAACTTCGCGCCGCTCCGGCGCACCTCTCGGAGGGCGCCCGAGGCAAGCTGTTTGTCTACCCTGACGGCGGCGCGTCATTACACCGGCTTTCTATCACCGCGCCCCGCGAACTGTGCGCCGAAGCCGTCCTTCATATCGCTCCAAGGGGCCGCGATTATTATCTGAATTTGAATCTGGCTCATGCCACCGGCCACGGCACGTCCATTGCTCCGTACCTTACGATCTTGTCAGAGCCCTTCGAACTCTCTGCCTCCGCTCTCGTGACTACCGTCAAGGGGGATACGCATGTCCATATTGCCGACGTCGTACCAGACGCTAACGTGGCCTGGCCGCTGGATGTACGACAGTGGATTCCGATATATGGCCAACCCTACGAAACTGGCCTCGGGCGATCATTCGATGCCCATGCACTGTCCAGGACGGCTATCGCAACCATACATAACCGTTGGCCATCGCTGCGAGCGTCGCGATTTGAACTCAGGAGAGACAAACGAATTCCCGTACCCGAGGAGAAACACCGCCGGCGGGTGGCCGGACCTACCGTCGACTCTGACCCAGATGGCGGGCGCTTTATCTCCGGCGGCGAGGAACTACTAAAAGCAGTATTGAACATCGCCGATGTGTACGCGCCCCAGACGTTATCCCGCGTTCCAGCACGGATTTTGGACTGGGGCGTAGGTTGCGGCCGTCTCGCCCGCCATCTGCCTAAGGAGCTACAGAAGGAGTTTGTCGGGGCCGATATTGATCCCGTGAATATTGCATGGTGCAAAGAGAACCTTCCATTCGGGACATTTGAGGTTTTGGACCCGTTCGAGCGCACGCGGTTTAGATCGGAAGAATTTGACCTTATCTACAGCCACAGCGTGCTGACGCATCTTTCTGAAGCTGACCAGTTCTTTTGGCTCCAAGAGCTTAATCGGATCTGCTCCGGCATCATGGTCCTCTCCGTCAACGGTTCGTACCATGCGGCAACCGTAGCCTCATGGGGCACGGTGGATCACGCCTGGTTTCAATATCTCGAGCGGGGGTTCCACGATAGTATGAGGCCGAGTTTCGATATCAGCGACGTGGTAGCTGATGGATACTACCGAGGTGCTGCTCATACCCCAAGATACATATACGAATTTTGGAACAAGGTCGTTGACGTGCTAGACATCATTCCGGGTGGCTTCGGGCGAACCCTAGACGCGGTCGTATGTAGGCCTCGGCGAACCGCCCCGTCCTCGTCCGGCCTTCGGCGGGTAATTGGCCGACCGCATCGCCTTTGATCCCCATATACTGGCTTTTGGCGCTACCGCGCAGCGGCGGCCAATACGAGTGAAGCCTCACAGCCTGACCAGGCACAAGTTTGGTATGCGCCGAGGCCTGGTGTTGGGTCCGCTCTTTATTTCCGCCCTTTTCGGCAGCATGGCCGTCGCCTCCCACCACGTGAGGGCTCAGCGGAACGTTGAGCGGCCTCATGCGCTCCGCGAAATCGAAAACCAGCCGGTCATCGCGGTGATGAGCCGGACTCGCATAGTGATTGATGCGCGACAGCCCCTGGTCCCACGAGCAGACGCGGGCATCGTCATCAATGTCGGCCCAGGTTCCCTAAGCGTGGCCTACCGTGGTGTAGTAAAAGCGACACTCCACGCCGGCCACACTGCAGAGTGGAAGCAGACGCGCCGTGGTATGCGATTCCGAGAGATTTCACCGGCCGCACTCCTTGGGGCGATGAGCGTTACGCCTCCCGACAGCTTCGCGGCGAGTATCAGCGTGTACCAACCTGCCTCACGACGACATCTCGCGGCCGCCAGGTCCATCCCGCATGCGACGTGTGATGGCCGAGACGACGACAACAACATTCAGGCAGCCCTCAACACAAGAGCGCCAGTGGTTCGGCTTCCGGCAGGCATATGCCGCGTCTCGCACTCGTTGGTTCTACCGCCGGGCGTTGCACTCGTCGGGATGGGGCTCGGAATGACGATACTTTCCGCTGCGAACTCCTCGGTCAACTACCCGATAATCCGGATTCCGGATGGCGCTCGAAACGCTTCCGTGGCATTTCTGTCGATCAACGGCGGCGCCCATGCCCACGGCGCTCGCGGCGCGGACGGCATTTTGATCGGTCGGAATACCACGAACATTCGGGTATTTCATACCGAGGTGTACCGCGCAGCGGATAACGGCATTGAAAGCAACGGCCGCGGGACAGACATATTCGATAACTACATTCATGGCAATTATTCCAATGGCATTTATGTCATCGGATCAGCTATGGGCCGCGCCGCAGGGGTTCGCGTCCATCATAACCTCGTGGTAGGCAACTCTGTCGGCAATCTTCCGCCTCGACGGCCCTCCTGGGACGGGATCGACGTTGATCCTATAACTGCGGATTGTGAGATCTCGCACAATATACTCATCGGCAATGATATCATCCTGTTTGAGGATCAGCAGATCGTAAGCGAAAGTCGCGGTCATCGGGTCTCGCGAAACCTCATCCTCGGTAGCCCGGAAAACGGGATCGATGTCAGCGGCGCAGTCAACGGTTACCAAATTGCCGAAAATCGGATCTACGGGACAATTGGCGACGGTATACTGTTGACCGGGCCACAGTCAGCCGCTCTCGTTACGGGTAATACTATAGATGGCGCAACTCGTTATGGCATTATGGTGGAGAACCATTTAGCGAAATCGCAGCCCGGCGCTCCTGCTCATCTGCGCGTTATCTCCAACACGATCGCGGTACGACACAATTATCATTGGCTTCGCGCTATCCGAGTGAAGGACGGGGCTCATGACGTGTTGATCGAGGGAAATCGGATAATTGCCGATCCGAACCTAGGTACGTCGTATTATATCCAGACCTCAGGATCTGGGCTTGGCATCCGTGAAAATGAAAATGTGCTCACCAACGCACCGTAACGCGGCCGGTTGCTCTCGCCACCGCGGAAGACTGGTTGGGGTCCTTTGACGACCGCCAGTTTTTTGCGGGTTTCGCCCTGACGGTAAGCATCCGCCGAGGACCGCGGCGGATGCCTACGGTTCTCGAATACCCCGAGCTGCCGAATCTTACCACCGCGGCCGCCCTCGGGATTGCTCGCCTCCGGAAAATTTGCCGGTCGCGTTCTCCTAGCCGGCGGAGCTGGCGTTCGCTCCGAGACGATCAAAGGCAAGGGTAATCCACTGCGGACGGCCGAGTTCTTCAAATCCTATCACGAAGAAATTCACACCGACGAACCGAATGAAGGTGCCGCATGCTTTCGGAGCGGCTGCCATGGTGCATTGAACGTTCGTTCACTTTTCCGGCGAGTTCATCCGCCGCAGCCGCACCGCATCAACTCTTACTAGCAACGCCGTTTAACCGCGCACTGCCATTATGCCAGCCGCGGAAATGCCGGCAGGCTGCCCAGTCCCTCCCGCCCGGCTTCTCCCCGCCTCCGGCGCATCGGCCGCGGGCAGCCGATGCGGGTTACGCCAGAGGCGATACCGCCAACAGCCGCCACGGTCGGCGGGCGGGATCACCTCCTCGTAAGCCCGTGCCGGTAGCCCGCGCCGGTCTCTCTCGCCGTTGCCCGCGTCGCGGGGGCAACGCTAAATGCGCTCGCATCGGATGGGAGTCCCATCGGCGCTCCCCTTCTCGGCTTCGCCGTGTGGTCGCTGGTCGAAGCCTCGCCGCGAGCCGCTACCTACCCAACGCCATTTGCGCGAGGTCGTCGATTTTGGCCTCGATCTCCGTGTCCTTCATTGCGGGCCAGTATAGCACGCTCGTGCCCGGCAAGGCTACCGGCTCAGCCGAGGAGGCGGCTTTGCCCTCGCGGATTGGGCCTTTTGATCCAGATCAATGCGCATTCGAGGAGACCGCCGTTCCCTTCTGGGACGAATCCTTCGTCATCTCGAGGAAGCAGGGCCTCGGCTGAGCGTGCTCAAAGGCGCAGGCGCGTCAGCCGCGAGGCGAGCGAGCCCAGCCGGGCGAGCCGGCGCAGGCCGAGATAGAAGAAGAGGAGGCCGATGCCCGCCAAGAGGCCGAACGCCGCCAGCGCGACCCAATAGAGCTGGCCCAGATGGACAGGGCCGCCGGTGATGTTGTAGCCCGCGCCCGAGGCGCGCGGCGCGACGAGGAAGAGGAATGCCGGGACGCCAATGCCGGCCATGATCGCGCCGACGGCCCGCAGGGTGTGGAGAAACGCCGTTTCCCGGAGCTATCTGCGCCAAACCGACATGCCTCATGCTCTCTGCCGTGCGGGCGGGCCGCTGCCGCCTTGACCGGGGCGGCGCATCGACTTATACGGAACTGACACCATCCGATCGACCGAGATCGCCGCCTCGCGCGACCTTTTGCACAACAGCGTCGAGACTGCCATGCCGATACCGCCGCCTGTGAAGCGTCTCATCCCGTCGCTCAATTGGGAGGCGATGCCGCCCGACAACGCGAGCCTGACGCTGACGCTCGGCGAATTGCGCGGGCTGATTGGCACGCTCGCCGCTGCCGAGGTCGACGAGGCCTGGTATCTCGCGCAATACCCGGACGTGCGCGACGGCATCGCGCGCGGCGGCGCGCAATCGGCGAGGGAGCATTACTGCACCGCCGGCTATTTCGAGGGACGTCTCCCCGCCGACCCGCCGGTGGACGAGGACTGGTACCGTGCGACTAACCCCGACGTCGCCGCCGGCATCCGCCAGGGCAAATTCCGCACGGCGAAGGAGCACTTTATCCTGAACGGCTACAAGGAAGGCCGGGCGCCCTATCCGGAGCGGCCTGCCGCCAGCCCCGGCGCACCCCAGCCGGCCGCCGCCCGCTTCGCGCCGCGGCTGAGGTTTTGAGGGATTAAGCGGAGGGGAACATGGCGAAGCGCAACAGGGCGAAGCGCCGGCACCCGCCAGCGCGCGCGGTTGCGGAAGCGTGCCCGGAGGGGTGGGTGGACGTTCTGGGGCCGACCCGGATTGCCGGCTGGGTATGGGACGCAGCGCATCCCCCGGCGGCGCCTCTCGGTGACGATCGAGGCAGACGGCCGCTCGGTGGCTTCTACTCTGGCGGAGACCTACAGACCCGACCTGGAAAAGGCCGGCAAGGGTGACGGGCGCTACGCATTTGACCTCCCGCTGCCACATGAGTATCGGGCCCCGAGCCGCAGCTCTAAAATGCGTGGTCGAGGCGATCCTCTACGAGATTCCGCTCGGACGGAACGCAGCTGATCGGTAGATTATTTTGTCACGACTGGGAAAGCTGCGCGACCGCCGAAGAGGTTGCGATCTCTTTCGCCAATTCTTGCCGCACCCGCGCCGCAAGATCGGCCGTGCTGGTCAGGGCTCGCGAGGGGCACTCACGGCAGTGGCGGCTGAGTTCGCCGGTGAGCAATTGCCGCCGAACCTCGCGCATTTCCGGCCCGTTCAATGCCTCTTCAAGGGAAGACCCGACTGGCACCGTGCAGACGGGGGGATGCCAGCAGCACGGCTGCAAACCCCGACGCGAATCGAAGAGCGCGAAAAACCATGGGTCAAGGCAATCGCGGGTTTGCTTTTCCTCGGTAGGAGCTAGGTAGAATCGAATCGCGCTCACGCCGCCCTCCGGGAATGAATCTCTCGCTCGATGGTGTCCAGCAGGCCGGCCTGTACGAAAGAGCCTCCGCCGGCCCGTTCGATCAGCTGCCGAGCCTCTTCGAACAACGCAGCAAATCGTATCAATTTGTCCGATGGCATCGTCGTGACATGCTGAACGTTCTCGGCACCCTCGATATCGGGGTATTTCGTCAAATTACAGAAGGTAAAGCGTCGGACGCCGCACGAGAGCCCGAACCGGACGTAGTCGACGATATCCATCGCTACGAGATCGGTTACAACACAACTCCAGGACAGTTCAGGCTGCGGGAGCCTCAGGCTTTTCGCCTTGGAGCGCACGCCGAACATGTTCAGCAGGATATTTCCCAAGTCCACCCGCCGGCGAATCTTTCGCAGAACCTCCGGCCGATGGGTATCGACGCTAACCTGAACCACGCTGATATGCGCCATCGCCTCTAATTCCTCGTCGGAGAGGAGACGGGCAAAATTCGTGATGATCTGCAGTCGAAAACCGGCGCGTGCCAGAGCAAGGATCTGATGATGCCATCCCGGAATCATCGTCGTTTCGCCGTGTCCATTCACGACGATCGTCTCCACGCAACGGGACCTGAGCGCGCGTACAAGCGCCTCGAAATCCTCCGTTTTCATATCTTGTCCGGTATAATCCGGCTGGCTGACCGCACAATAGACGCAACGCAAGTTGCATCTATTGGTCAGCTCGAGATGAAAGGTGCGAGTGGTAGGGCTGAACAGGAGGTCAAGATCAGGCGGGATCTGAACGGCCGCGTTATGAGGGGGTGAGAAGCACCAACTCAGAAAGCGGTTGCTACGTCCCAGCGGTGTTTCGTCTCGAAATCGAACTTCGAGGGCACTTGGTTCGAATTCCTCGGGAGGACACGGCAACGGAAGGGTGAACGCGTGATGGCCAAGCCCAATACCTGCCTGTTCAAGGTCCGGGCGGTATCCGTCTGCCTTAACTTTCCCGTATTCCTCGCCTCGGTAAAAAGCGGTAACATCTATGGGCCCCTCAGACCGGGGATCGTAAGCCCAACCTGTAACTGACGCACCATTCACCCCGTCGATCCAGCCCCTGCACTTTTGAGCAAAACCTTGCATCGCGGCTATTCCGGCGTGAGCGGCCTCTGGATGGAGTTATGGTTGATATGCTGGAGCGCTTTCGATGTCAAGGAGACCGGCGGCCGGATGAAAAGGTCCTGTAGGGTCAGCCGTCGAAAGCTGCGACGGGCGGCCTCGCCTGCCCGGATGCTGTTCTTTTGCCTTGCGATGTCTTTCGGCCTGGGGACTGCGCGGGCAGAGCCGCCGAGGATGTGGTTTGCGCCAATGGACCCGCTTTTCCGGCCGGCAGTCCACAGCGGCGGGGCAGCCGACTTCATGGATCTATTCCAGCCGAATGCACCTTGGCTGAGGGCAGCAAGGCACACGCGGGTCTTTAAGCTTTACCCGCAGTTTGTCGGACATGGCACGGACCGGGATCTGCGGCAGGTGATAGACGGACTGAAACGTCTGCATATTGACCTCGCGATCGAATTCGGGATGCTTCGAGCAGGCGCCAGCTGTGGCCAAGGGGTTGAAGGCTATGGCGGCGAGGGCGCGAAAGTAGTCGCGAGACGGATCCGCCGCTTGGGGGGAAAATTTTCCTATATCGCTATGGATGAGCCGTTATGGTTCGGACATGACGCGCAGGCGCGGAACGCATGCCACAGCCCGATCCAAGCGATTGCCAGGAATGCTGCGGCTGATGTGCAGGCCGTCCGGGAGATCTTCCCGGACGTCGTGGTCGGGGATATCGAGCCGATTTCCAACTTTGCGGAATCCGCCTGGCCTGCCGAGATGGGCGATTGGTTTGCCGCTTATCGGGCAGCGACGGGACGGCCGCTAGCGTTTGTTCATGCCGACGTCGATTGGTCGAAACCCTGGCTCGGCCGTCTGTCGCGCCTCCGGCGGCTGCTTCGGCGAGAGGGGATCCGGTTCGGTTTGATATACAACGGGAATATCAAATACAAAACCGATCGGGGATGGATCGAAAGCGCCCAGCGGCACTTCCAGACCTATGAGTCCGGCGGCCGAGCCCCGCCTGAGGACGTAATCTTTCAATCTTGGGTTCGAAATCCGACGCATGTGCTACCGGAGGACGACCCGGCAGCCTTCACCTATCTGATCAACAGTTATTTCCGCGAGCGACCGCGGATGCCGAGGTACCCGGAAGACCGAGCCCACGGGCGCGGCTACCGCTGACACCTCGATTTGTGCTCGGTGGAATGATATCGGTCATCGAAGGGGTTGGTGCCGATGGCCCGGGGTGAAATGACCTACTCGATCGAAAGAGGCAATTATGCGGTTGGCTAGGCTGGCAGAGGTCCAGATCGTAGCCGGCGCACGGCTCGTCCGCTTCCATGTCGATCGGCCGCTGGAGGGCGTCGCAAGCGATCCCGGCGAGTTGATTGTGGCCGGCTGGGCTATCGGCAAAAGCGGCGGGCTGCGTAGCGCTTCGGGCGAGAGCACTGCGGTCGTACTGAGCCAGGGTGCCGAATACCAGCCAACGCCTACAAATAGCGACGCAGGTAGCATCTGAAAAATGGCGGGAATTCGGACGACGCTCCATATCGGCGGGGAAAAAACCGGGACGACTAGTATTCAGAGCTTTCTCTCGTCGAACCGATCCGTCCTCCGGGAATCCGGCATCCTTTTCCCGACTTCGTTAGGCTCCGCCAATCATGAGTTGTTGGCGATCTTCGCCAGCCCAACGGCAGGCACAGAGGACCTGAAAGCCCTCCTTGGGTTGAACTCGGGTCATGCGCTCGATTCATTGCGTTCCTCGCTTCCAAGCACGCTCCTGAGGGAGGTCTCGGAGAGCGGATGTTCTGAAGTCGTGATCTCAAACGAGCACTGTTCTTCGAGGCTGACGGAAGAGACGGCTGTCCAACGGGTCCGTCAGATATTGGAAACATTCAGTACCGCGACCCGGATCATGATCTATCTCCGGCGGCAAGATGAACTACTCTTGAGCGCTTATTCGACCTCAGTAAAGGCCGGCGAGACACGACCTTTACGGATTCCTGAGAGAAATGGGCTTATCTATTACGACTACTTAAAAATATTAAATCTGTGGGCGAAGGTATTTGGACAAAGCAACATCATTGTAAAGATTTATCATGAGGATACCCTATTTCGCGGCGATATTATAGACGATTTCATACAGACAATGGGTTTCAGTAACCTCCCTAAAACACTTCCCAGGCCTCAATTGCGCCTCAACAGGTCACTCGACCTCACCACGCTAGAATTCCTTAGGGTCTTCAATAGCCATATACCGCCTATTTTGGCTGGAAGAGTGAACCCTGGCCGCAGCAATATTGTGGAGGTTCTGGAACGGCTCTCAGGGGATTCGAGGTCTTGCTTCGACAGCAAGGAGCTGGCGAGGTTTTTCGCTCTCTTTACGCCGTCAAATTCCGAAGTCGCACGTCGCTTCCTCGGGAGGGCTGATGGAAGGCTATTTCCGGAAAGCAAAAACGATCCGGGCCAACCCCCGCCCTCTCTGGATCTGGCGGAGGCTATTAGGCTTGCGGCGGAGCTGTGGGCTTATCGTCACAGGAACAGCTGAACGCCTGGTGCTGGTGGGGCGCCTGTGTCCCGCGCACCTTGGCGGAGCGGAAGGGCGACGTCCTACATGGTCTTCTTCGTCATAACGACCCCAAAAACCCGCTGAGCCCCCCGATCTTCTGCGCGATGTCGAAGCGGGCGCGGAAGCCGTCGGAGAGGCGGCGGAATTCATCGGATCGGATCTCTTCCGGGTCGAGCGCGTTCAAGACGCGCGCGGCGTCCTCGGTGTTGGCCGCGCCGTGGCAGAGGATGGCGCTGCGCCCGAGAAAATCGGCGACCGCCGTCGTCTTGCTGAAGGCGAGGATCGGCACGCCGAGCAACAGCGCCTCGGCCAAGACGACCGGGTTCGGGTCCTCGCGGGAGGACAGGAAAAACAGATCGAAGCGGCTGATGTATTGATACGGATTGGCGGCGAGGCCGGAGACATAAAGGTTCGGCAGCCGTTCTTCGAGGAAGCGCTCGTAGACCACGTTCTCCGGCGTGTCGGGCGGACCCCAATTGCCGACCCAGACGAAATCGTGCTGCGGCGCCGCGGCCGCCGCCTCGTAGAAGATATCGCAGCCCTTACGCCGCGAGGCGTGCCCGCACATGCCGATCGCCAGCCGCTCGCCCCAGCGGATGGGCTCGCCGGCGGCGTTCCTCGCCTCAGCCTCGCCCTGCCGCGCCGCCAGCGCGATCTCCTCGGCATCGACTGCGATCCCGAAATCGAGCACATGCTCGGGCAAATGGTGAAACACCTCGACGAGGTCGCGGGCGATCTCCTCCGCGGCGAGCACGACGCCGTCGCACAGCGGCAGCACCTCGAGCTTCGTCAATTGATGACCGAGCAGATGCGCCATCTCGGCCGCCTTCTCGTGCACATGGAGGACGACGCGCTTGCCCAACCGCTTCGCCGCGACGACGTATTCCGAGGCCGACAGAGAATTGACGTAGACGATGTCGCCGGGCTCCTCCTCCAGCGCCGCCGTCGCCTGCCGCACGCGCTGCGCGAACGGGGTGTGGTTGCGGGAATTGCCGAGGTCCAAGCACTTGACGCTTTGGGCGCCGAGGCGCTCCTCGATCCACGGCAGTAGTGGCCCGCCGTCCAGGCAGAGCACCCGCGTGTCGAAATCCTTCTTCAGCGCGACGGCGATGATGCCGCCGATCTTGGGCGCGCCGGTCAGGCTCGCTTCGTGCAAAACGGTCGTGATGCTCACCGGCTCACGCCCACACGAAGCGATAGCCCATCTGGCGCACCAGATTGCCGACGAGCCGCTCGACGCCGTGCGCCAATTGCCCGTCCATGTGATATTCGAGCGGCTGGTCGCCGCCGTATTCCCACTTCGTCTCGCGCAACACCTCGTAGAGGCGGCGCACGATCGCCGGACGCATCATGAACATCGTCCCCGAGAGGTATTCGAGGCCGCGATGCTCAGGCGGGATCTCGAACATGTCGAGCAGCCGCTCGTAAACCTCGACATTCTTGCCGATCTCGGTCGAGCGCCATTCTTTCGAGCCGATGAGACCGACGCCCTGGTCCTCGCGGAAGAGGGCGATGTTGCGCCGGACGATCTCGGGGCTGCCGGCGAAGGCCGTCATCAGCGAGCGGCGCCAGTATTCTCCCTCCCGCTCGGGAATGTGCGGGCTCTTCTTCGTGTGCATGAAGGCGAAGGCCTCGTAGCGGCCGAGATCGACATTGTCCAAGAGCCGCATGAAGCCGCCGATGTCGCGGCCGTCGTCGTTCGACAATTGCACGAAGGCGCCGGGGCAGAGCTCGCGCAGTTCGCGCTGAAAGCGCGGCGTCCAGGCGGCGTCCACGACATTGACGAAGACGTCCTTCGATACGCCCTCGAAATTCTTCGCAAAGGCGGCGAGCTCCGGCCACAGATCGGCGTAGAAGACATGGATCAACAGGCACACATCGACGCGCTTCAGCTCGTGTTGGAGCGCGATCGGCGCGCTCGGCGTCGGGAAGTCGAGCGCGAGCGTGTCGAGATGGAACTGCCAACGCCCGATCGTGCGGTTCTCCGCTGCCCCATAGGGCAGGTAGTGGCGGATCAGCGGGTGAAAGCCGGTGCCGATCGTCTCGAGGTCCGGGCTGTACTCAAGATATTCGTCGAAGAAGAAGCCGAGCGGCACGTCGCGGATCTTGCGCTCGCTCGCGTTGAGCACCTCGCGCGCGGCGCCAAACCGCCCCTCGCCCTTGCCGAATTGCAGGTAATGGGCCACAGCGTCGACATTGCTCATGGTCCCAAGATCGGGGTAGCTCAAGCGGTAAAAGTCGGGGTCGAAATTGCCCTGGACGTCGATGACCGAGCGGACCCAATCGATCGGCTCGCGGGAGAGCGGCCGGCCGGCATGCGGGTGGCTCGGGATGGCCGGATCGCCGGCCTCGGCCCAGAAATGCTCGAGCGCGGTCGCGGGACCGCCGTCGGTGCGCTGCGCGTTGTAGAAGCCGGCGTCGAACATCGCGTGCGTCCGGGCGCCTTCCTTGTCGCCCGCGAGGAGGTAGTGGAGGAGTTCGGGGATCTCGGTCTCGCCCTGCGCCTCGGCATAGGTCGCGGGGTCGAAGAGCAGGTTCGGCAACAGCGATTTGTCATGCCAGCCGCGCTTCAGATAGTCGAGCAGCGCCGGCTCCTCGAGCTTGCGGCCCTGTTCGTGCTCGACCTGGTAGCGGTAGAGCGGCGCGTCGAAGAGGATGTGCGGCGACAAATCCGCCTCGGGCCCGAAGGCGCAGAAACGCCCGAGCGGCGACAGGTCCGGGCGCGGTTCGAGCCCGTGCCGCGCCAGCTCAGCCGCGAAATAGAGGGGATCGAAGAGCGGGTGCGGCTTCGCGCTCGCCCACAGCTCCGGGTGCTTGCGATAGACCGCGAGCGGCGCCTCGGCGAACTCGGCGATGCCGGCCGCGGCAGCGAAATCGCGGGCGGAGAACAGCGGGTGCGGATCGACGCCGGCGAGCCAGCCCTCGCCGAGATAGTCGATCAGTGCAATCTCGCCCGAAAAGGCGGCGCCGCGGCGGGCGAGGTAGTATTCGGTGTCGAAGATCGGCGACGGATCGCGCCCCTCGCGGCCGCCCCAAACCTCGTAGTGATGGAGCGGCTCGGCACCGCTCTCGGCGACGTCGGGGTAGCGGGCGCGGTAAAACTGAGGGTCGAAGAGCGGGTGCGGCGACAGGCCTGCTGCGCTGCCCGCCTCGACATAGTCGAGCAGCGCGTTCTCTGGCGCGAGGGGCTTCTGCGCGCGGTAATATTCCGGGTCGAAGAGCGGGTGCGGCCGGCGCCCCTCGCGCGCCCCGTCGGTCAGGTAATGCAAGAGCGGGTTCGTGCCGGCGAGCGCCACGTCGGAATGCTCGGCGAGGTAGAAGATCGGATCGAAGAGGTCGGCGATCTTGCTCGCTGCCGCCCGCAGCTCCGGCGACAGGCTTGCATCGGCCTCGATATCGGCGCGCATCAGCATCGCGTAGAGCCGGCGCGGCGCGTAGAGGACGCGCTCGGCATAAGCGGCGAAATCGGCCAGGTCGGCGAAGAACGGCGCGAGGCTCCAGAAAGCGTTGTTCTTCGCCCGGTTGCGGCTCGCCGCCAGCGCCGTGAGCGCCGCCGCGCTCTGGCGTGCGTCGCGGGCGAGCGCGGTCTTCTCGCGCGAAAGCGTCGCGAGCTTTTCCTCGAGCCCAGCCCTTTCCACGCGCAATTCCCGAAGCTGGTCTTGCAAATGGGCGATCTGTGCCGCCTTCGCCTCGTTCGCCCGCCCGGCCTCGCGCAATTCCTCGCTCAAGCCGCCGATCCGCCGCGTCGCGCGGCCGAGCGTCTCAGAGAGTACCCGCGCTGGGTCGAGCGCATCCTGCCCGCGTGGGGCCAGCCCGTCGAGACGCGCGAGCGCGCGGGCAACCCGCGCGGTGGCGCCGTCGAGACCCTCTCTCAGGCGCGCGCGGTCGGCATTCGCCTGCGCCTGGGCCCCCTCGACGCGCTTGAGGCGCCGCGCGATGCGGTCGAGCCGCTGCGGCGGTCGCGCCGCGCTCGCGGGCGTGCGGCTCAAATCATCGGGCATAGAGGCCCTCGTAATAGCGGACAAAAGCGTCCCAGGCTCCCGCCTCGCTCCAGCCGAGCGCCGTCCGATCGGGCAAATCGGTGTTGAGGCGGATCTCGGGCTCCCGAAATTCGCTCTGCTCGCCGAATTCCAGCGCGCAGAGAAGCTCGAGCCGCGAGCGCGCCTCACGCGCGACGCGCTCGGCGAAGGCGCCCTGCGTTTCGGCGTAACAGCTGAGACCGAACCGCCGCCCGCCGCAATCCTGTTTGACAAAGGCGGCGTACGCCTTGGCAAGAAGGTCGGCCGGCACGTTGTCGCGAACATAGCGGGGCGTCGCGACCCGGGCAGTCCCGCCCTTCATCCAAGTCTTCATCAGGTAATCGGTGAAACGCGGTTCCTCATAAGGGCCGAACGGGTTGGCGATGACGAATCGGTCGAGAGCAACGCCCTCGCGCCCGCAATAATACTCGACGAGCCGGCGCGTGAGGCCCTTCGAGAGGCCGTATGGGCTGAACGCCCTGAGCGGCGGGTTGCCGATCCCCTCCTCGGGCTCGAAGACGCTGTCGGTGAGGACGAAACCGCCGCAACCCATATCCCGCATCGCCCGCAATACGGCGACAAGCCGGCGCGTATTAGCGGCGAGCGCCGCGACAACGTCGAAATCGGGGTTCTGGTAGTCGCGGACATCGGCCCAGTGATGGCAGAGCCGGTCGGGTTTCGCCTCGCGCAGGGTCGCGAAGAAATTGTCGCTGCCGAACGGCGCGCCGAACACGGTGCGGCAAAACTCTTGGAGAAGCGCGAGGCGCGTGCCGCGCACGCCCGAATAGGCGCCTTCGTCGGCGCTCGCCAAACTCGCCCAGACCTCGTGCCCAGCCTCGGCGAGCGCCTTCGCGAACCAGAAGCCGGTAAACGAGCTGGCGCCGGTCAGCAGGATGCGCATGGTCGCCTCCCTAGTCCTCCCCTGCTTGGGCGGGCGGCAAGGCATGCGGGTTTGATCCTCATGCGAGATGCGTCGCCGGATCGAAATCGGCGCGGCCGCGGTCCTTGTCGGAAATGACGACCGGCTTCATCGGCCATTCGATGCCGAAGGCCGGGTCGTTCCAGCGCACGCCGCGCTCCCGCTCCGGGGCGTAGAAGGCCGAGACGAGATAGAAGGCCTCGGTGTCGTCTTGCAGCGTCACAAAGCCGTGCGCAAGGCCTTTCGGCGCGTACATCATGCGCCGGTTCGCGGCCGAAAGCTCGGCGCCGAACCAGCGCCCGTAGCTCGGCGAGTCGGGCCGCAGGTCGAGGACCACATCCCACAGCGCCCCGGCGATGCAGCGCACGACCTTGACCTCCGCCGCTGGCGGCAGCTGGTAATGCATGCCGCGCAACGTGCCCTTCGCCGCCGACAGCGAGTTGTTGATCTGCACGAAGTCGGTTTCGAGCCCGTGTGCGGCGAACTCGTTTTTGCAGAAGGCGCGGGCGAAAAAGCCGCGCTCGTCGCCGCGCTTTTCGAGATCGATCAGATAGGCGCCCTCGACCGGTGTTTCGGTAAAGATCATTGCGCGCGGCCCTAATCGGCGAGGCGGTCGAGGCGGTGCCGCAAAGTGCGCAGCCGCACGAACCGCTCGCCGTCGAAATCCTTCTCGCTGAAGCCGTGGTCGCGGTAGGAGCGATAGAGTTCCTCCATGCCCGAGCGTAGATCGTATTCGAGCTGGAAGTCGGGCAGCAGCTCGGAGAGCAGGTCGAACTTGACGCGGTAGTTGCGCGGGTCGTTGCCGATCTCGCCGGTGTAGACAATGCTGGCGCTCGGCACCAGTTCGCGCACGATGTCGGCGACGTCGCGGACCTGGAAATTCTCTTCGTTCCCGCCGACGTTGACGGCCCGGTTGTAGACGCGCTCGCGCGGCGCCGCCATGAAGGCGACGAAGGCGCGAGCGATGTCCTTGCAGTGAATGAGCGGACGCCACGGCGTCCCGTCCGACATGATGCGTATGTCGCCCTTGGCGACGGCGCAGCCCAAGAGGTTGTTGACGACGAGGTCGATGCGCAGCATCGGCGAATAGCCGTAGGCGGTGGCGTTGCGCAGATAGCTCGGGCTGAAATCGGGCCCGGCGAGCTTCGAGATGGCCGCCTCGGCGGCGATCTTCGATTCGGCATAGGCCGAGACGGGCGACAATTCGGCCCACTCGTCGAGATCGAGGGAGGCCGCCTTGCCGTAGATCGAGCAGCTCGAGGCGAAGAGAAAGCGCGGCACTCCGGCGCGCGCGCAGGTCTCGGCGAGCGTCACGGAGCCGCGCGCATTGACGCGGCGGGTGATCTCGGGATCGAGCTCGCCCATCGGGTCGTTCGAGATCGCGCCCAGATGCATGACGCAGTCGAACGGCGCCAGGTCCTTTTCGGCGAGCGTGCGGTAGTCGACGCGCAGCTCGCGGTCGGGGGGCACCAGCGGGTCCCAGCCGCAGCCTTCGAACAGCCCAAGATCGCAGCCGGTGACTTGGTCGCCCCGCTCTTTCAGGAGCCCGACGAGATGGCTGCCGATGTACCCCTTATGTCCGGTAACCAGAACATTCATCGGATTGTCGTCCCGCGCGTTGCTACGGTTTCAGCCGCGACGCTTCCGGTTACCGGCGTCACGCGGATAGCGCCGCATCGGCAGCCCGCACCGCGCGCGCCCAGGGAGCGTCTCCGCTCTGCCAGATCTTACTCAGCTCTTCGTGGTCGCGCTGAGTGTCCATGCACGCCCAGTAGCCCTCATGGCGGTAGACTTCGAGCTGGCCGTCGCCGGCGAGATCGACGAGCGGCCCGCGCTCCAATACGCAGCCTTCGTCCTGCGACAGATAGGGCAAAAATTCGCGGCGGAAAAAGAAATAGCCGCCATTGATCCAGGCGCTGCGGATTTCCGGCTTTTCGACGAAAGCGACGAGCCGGTCGCCGTTCATCTGAAATTCGCCGAAGCGTGACGGCGGGTTGATGCCGAGCACGGTGCCGATTTTGCCGTGCGCAGCGTGAAAGGCGAATTCGGCCGCCAGATCGGCGTCGGTCAGCCCGTCGCCATAGGTCACCGCGAAATGCTCGGCCTCGCCCAGATAGCGCGCCGCGGCCCGCGCCACCCGGCCGCCGGTCATCGTCAGCTCGCCGGTATAGGCGAGCGTCACCTCCCAGTCGCAGCGATGGTCGACGCTGTGCACGGTCACCGCATTGCTGGCGAGATCGACCGTGACATCGGCGTTCATCTCGTAGAATCTGAGAAAATATTCGCGGATGACTTCGCTCCGGTAGCCCATGCACAGGACGAACCGATTGAAGCCGTGGCTCGAATAGGTGTTCATGATGTGCCAGATGATCGGATGCTTGCCCAGCGGGATCATCGGCTTGGGGCGGAATTCGGTCTGCTCCTTGAGCCGCGTCCCCAGCCCGCCGCACAGTATGAACACCGGAACGTCGCCCTTCCGCATCGAGCTACCCTGGATTGTGACTTCGCTAGCCGCGTGGATTTGCTCGACCTACCGCAAACATGGATTCCTGTCAAACGATTTCGCTAGTTTGTTAAAATTAGATTTTTACTCGGTAGTCTTCAATCATCGTACCATAACTACCACGCACGAACAAATCAAAAATTTTTGAGCGGAACTACTATGCTGATGTAGGCGCTGGCCATCGTTCGCGATGGGAGTGACATGACCCCCTGAAACTTCTCCAGAAGAAGCTAGAGTCCGGCCCAACAAATGACCGGAGCCCGGAAAACTGAACTGCGGGGAGCTGAAAAATCTTAGTTTATCTGCCTTGCCCGGGCGGAGAACATTCGATGAAGAGGTTCCGTTCAGCGGGCATCAGATCGCGTTCGTGCGGCGGCACAAGGAGGAGGGAAATACCGATTGCGGTGGCGCCGCTGAAGGCGACATTCGGCACGCGCAGCCGCAGCGCGTGTTCCCACGGCCTCGCGCGATGAAATCATCCCGGTAAAACTTTGACTTCTAGGATTCTACGGCTATAATGAGAGGCTCGCTTTTCAATCGGCAATTACGCCGCCGCTTGAGCAGCAATCGATGGTCGCGTACTTTGCATCTGTTCAAATGGATCGCTTCCAAAAATCGAAAGCCCGCCGACGGTATCTCTCCGTGGTCGAGCCCAAGCTAGCCCGACCAGAGGTGGACCGCGGCGATTTCTACTCCTTAACAGCGTGGCTGTTCGGAGAACTCCAGGGCAAGGTTGCACTTGATCCGAAAAACGAGCCGACAAGGTATGGCGATGGTCCGCCACCTTTCCTGCAAGAGATCGCCCGTCACCCAACAGCTCGAAATATGGCAGGCGTGGACATCATCCATCCGGTCATTCTGTCAAGGGGCTTGGGGACGCAGCCGTGGCCGATGTCGGTCCCGCCCTATCCGAAGCAGCTGCTAAGCCTTGTCGGGGGCCAAAGCCTCCTGCAGGAGACGGCGCGCTGGGTGGCAGACCCGCAGCGTTTCGCGCCGCCGCTCGTCATCTGCAACGAGGAGCATCGGTTCATCATTTCCGAGCAGCTGCGGGCGGCCGATATAGTGGTAAGGGCGGTGATGCTCGAACCGGCTGGACGCAATACCGCTCCTGCCGCCTGCCTTGCAGCCCTGACGCTCGTGCAAGAAGCAGACGATCCCCTGATCCTGCTTCTGCCGTCAGATCATGCCATCAGCAACGCGGAAGCATTTTGCGCGGCGGTTGAGCAGGCCGCCGCGGCAGGGTCGGCCGGCAGGGCGTTCGTCGCGTTTGGCATCAATCCCGAACGGGTCGAGAGCGTCTACGGTTATATTCGTCGCAGTAAGGTGCTTGATACTGCCGCGCAGGCTTATAGCATCGCCGAGTTCGTCGACAAGCCGGATCCCGGGCGCGCGCAGGAATATATCGAGTCGGGCGAGTACAGCTGGAACAGCGGGATGTTCCTGTTCCGGGCACGGCTCTACCTCGAGGAACTCGAACGGCTGCGCCCCGATATTCTCCGCGCCTGCCGCGAGGCGCTCGCAGCATCGAAGCGAGACGCCGATTTCATCGAGTTCGACAAGACGGCCTTCGCCGCCTGCCCCGCCGAATCGATCGATCGCGCGGTGATGGAGCACACGAGCCGCGCCGTTGTCGTGCCGGTCGGGACCGGCTGGAGGTAGGCGTCCGGTTTTGCCCGTTCAGCGCGGCGTTGTCGAGCATGGCCTCGGCCAACATCCGCTTCAGCCGGCCGCTCTTGTCCTCGAGCGCCTTCAGCCGCCGGGCTTCCGATACGTCCAGCCCTCCGAACTTGGCCTTCCACTTGTTAAAATGTCGTCGAGCTGACGCCGTGCTTGTGGCATACCTCCGCCATCGGAACCCCCGGCCTCCTTCTCCCGCAGCACCGCAATGATCTGCTTCTCGCTGAACCTCGATCGCTTCATCGTCCGTCCCCCTTGTTGGGGTCGGACTCTAGCTTCTTCTGGAGGAGTTTAGGGGGTCACGTCAGCCAACGTCATCAGTTCGTTGAGCCGATTGCGCCGGCGCCAGCCTGACCGCGGTCGTTTAGTTCCGCGCAGTGGCCCCAAAGTGAGTCGCGAATTGACTTCGGCGGTGGTCGGGAGCTAGGGTAGCAAGACCGTCACGAGCGTTTTGAATACACAATGCCCCCTTCACTTCCGTCCCTTTGTCTTGCTATCCGCCTCGCTACTCCCGGCGACAAGGTAGTGATGACCCCGGCGCTTCTCCGCCGGATTCTGGAAAGCGCTGCCGCGGCGTTACCCTTCGATAGGGATTTCTACTTGGAGCAGAATCGGGATGTGCGGGAAGGAGTCCGCCAAAGAAAGATCTTCTATCTGCACGAACATTATGTCGAGCACGGCCATTTCGAGGACCGGCACGCGGCACCTGCCGACATAGACGAGGCATGGTAATTTACAATTCTATACTGACGTGGTGAAAGGAATTTACGGTCGGACTGGTGCAATCTGCAGCGGGGCATTACGTGAAGTCGGCGAAATTGAACTCCGCGCGCCCAATGTGCGCTTTACAACGACGGCACCGCTCTTGCTGTGAGACTTACTCGCGCGGAGCGATGCTAGTCACAAACTTGGTTCATCCTTGAATCCAACGATCGGTTCTTCGGACCGCTTCGCCGGGACGGGTAGCATCTCCGAATGCGGCTTATGGTCGGGCGCTATCTCGCGGAGCATGTCGCCATCCGACACATTCGCGCCCCTGTCACTTGGTCCGCCCACTTGAATCAAGCCGTTCACCGCATGCTGTTGTGCAAGTCTAGCCGAATCCCTTTTCGTTAATTGCGTAAGCCGAGCGAGTGTCAATGCTTGCTCAGAAATGAGAGCACGCAATGACGCTGCTTCGGCCTCGGCGGCCGCAGCGGCGGCGCCGCGCTCGGCTGCCCTCCGCCGGACGGCTGCAAGCGAGATTGCCGCCGCTTCGCGTTCCGCCTTGACGGCGGCAAGACGCGTCGCCGCTGCCGCCGCTTCGCTCTCCGCCTCGGCGAGTCGCTCATCGCGCAACGCGAGCTCATCGCGCAGCGCCGCGAGCTCTTTCGCGGCCAGCGCCGATGCCTCGTTCCACGTCGCCGCGCCTTCCTCGCTGCGCGCCAGTTCAGTCCGGCACTGCGACAGCTCGGCCTCGATCGCTATCAGCTCGGCGCGGGCGGCTTCGACCGCGGCGTCGCGGCTTTCGAGCGACCGCTCGAGCCGGACGAAAGCCGCCTCTCGCTCGCCGACCGCGGCCGCTTGCCGCGCCAACTGCTCTCCCATCTGTTGTGCGCGCCCTGTCGCCGTTTCGAGCGCGCTTTCGGCCCTCGTCACGCGATCGACCAGCTCTTGGGTGTGGCCTGCCGCTGCGGCGAGGACAGCGTCGGCCTGCGCCGCACGTTCGGAGGCGGCGGCAAGGGCGGTCTCGCGCTCGGCCAGCTCTCGGCGCAAGGCCTCGAGCGCCGCCTCGGCAGTCGCCAGGGTTTGGCGCTGCTCGGACGTGTCGGCTTCCGCGCGCGCGAGGGCGGCGTCGCGTTCAGCTTGCGCCTTACGCAGGCTGTCCCGGATCTCCATAACCTGCCGAGCCGCCGCGGCATCGCGTTCCCGCAAGCTCTCGCGCAGAGAGGCAAGCTCCACCTGCGCCGCCTCGGCCACCGCACCCCGCTCCCTCGACAGCTGCTCCGCCTGCGCGAGCGCACTCCGCTTCTCGTCGAGCGCGGCTCTGACCGCCGTCTCATGTTCGGCGGCGAGCCGTTCCGCCTGGGCGAGCGCCGCGGCCTTGTCCGCCTTGCCTAATTGCCCGGCCATCTCCTCGGTGCGCTTGGTCAGCTCGGCAAATGCCGCCTCCCGTTCCGCGAGAGCAGCCTGAATCGCGGCGGCGGCGGATCGCACCTCTTCCAGAGCCGCGTGGCGCTCCGCCGCATCTCCCTCGGCACGGGCGACGGCCGCGGTGATGTCGGCGCGCTCTGCTTCCGACCGCGCCAACTGGGACGTCAGCTCCTGGACGTGCTGTTGGGCGCTCGCCAGCGCCGCATCGGCTTCGTCGCGTTCGGCGCAGGCATGCCGGGCACGAGCCTGCACACTGTTTAGCTCGGCAGCGGCCTCCGCGAGCCCCCGTTGCAGGGCGACCTGCGCTTCCTCTGCCGCCAGCAACGCCGCCTGGCGTCTTTTGCTCTGCCCGACACCGCGCCAGATGCGCCGCAGTAGGCTCAGGCGCGGCGCGTCTGGCGTGTCCGGCGCTGGCCGCAGCTGGAATACCTGTTCGGCCTCGGCCCGCGGCGCCTCCGACGGCAGGCCGTGGCCTTCGTTAGATGCTGGCGGGAGCGGCATGATTTTGGACGCGATCGGGACGGGATCCGGGCGGGGCGGTTCGTCGACGTCCCGAGCATCGACGGCGTGCCGCTCCTGGGGCTTATGCAGATTCACCAGCATATGATCGCCTCTTCAGTTGCCCAGATCCCGGCGGCAACCGATGCTTGGCTGCAGGTGTGGGTGCGGGAAAGGGCCTATACTTTACAAATCTGAAGACAAATCTGAAGCTAGCCGTATATCTGAAACGTCACGCTGCGTCACCTGCAATTTCAGCCGGGCCCCGGCCGGGGTCTCAAATTTAATCTGGCGAAAAGCGGCCGAGGACGAAGAGCGCGCAATGCCGCGCCGATGCTTTTACGAGGGCGGCAAGTTGCGGTCGCGCCGCGGGCGTACTTTATCCGTCTACCCGAGCACACACGGGGGCGGAGAATTACAGCTCGGCGATGGCTCTGACGATGCGTTCGGCCGCGTGCCCGTCGCCATAGGGTGAACCGCGACCGGCCATGCGGGCGTGCCATTCCGGATCGGCAAGCAGGCGTTCGGCGTCGGCCAAAAATAAGGGCGGGCTCGGTCCCCACAAGGCGCGCCAGCCCGCCTCTATGCCTTCGGAACGCTCGGTCGTTGTACGCAAAACGAGGGCCGACTTGTTCATTGCCGGCGCCTCCTCTTGGACGCCTCCCGAGTCGGTCAGCACGAAATAGCCGCGCGCGAGAGCGGCGACAAAGGCTCCGTACGGGAGGGGTGGGACCGAGATCACGCAGAATTGTCTCCTGAACGTTGGGGTTCGGATGTGTCGGCAGCACCGCGACCACGCCCAGATTTCCGGCGACGATGCGGCGAACCGCCGCCGCGATCCTCCGCAACGGCGCGCCAAAATTCTCCCGCCGGTGCACGGTGCGGCGCATCTACGACGACAATCGCGAGCTGTTCTATCGGGAAGGCGGGTGTTCTTCGCTGTTCCGGGTGTTGAGCGGGAACCTCTCGGACACGAACGATTATTTCGACCTCGAATTCAATCTCAAGCGCTACCCGCAGGCGCGCGAGTGTCCGGCCGGCGCGTTGCGCCATTTTATCGAAGCGGGCATCGATGAATGGCTTTGCCCGAACCTATATTTCGATCCCCGAGCCTATGTGGAGCGCTACCCCGACGCGCCGAAAAACTCCGTCGAGGCATTGCGGCATTTCATCGAAACGGGCGATCGCGAAGCACGCACGCCAAGCTCGGGCTTCGACCCGAGGTGGTATCTGCGCGCCTATCCCGACGCGGCGCAATCTGGTATGGCCCCGCTGCGCCATTTCCTCGTCGTCGGACGAAAGGAGGGGCGGCGGCTTTGCGATTCTCGCAGTGCCCGCGACTATGGGCCCACCGCCGCCGACAGGCCCGACGAGCCGCCCGAGCAGATTGCCTGGGACGAGGCTCCAACGGCGAGCGGCGAAGAGCGCTACCAAGCAATGCGGGACTGGCTCGCAGATCGGCGGCGCATCCAGATTGGTTCGTTTGCGGAGCGGGATATTCGCCCGGTCAAGCTGGCCAATCTACAAGACGCGCTCCAGGTGCTGCGCTCGGTCGCCTTCCCGGTGACGCCAAACCCCAAAGTATCGATTCTTATCCCGTGTCACAACGAATTCGTGGTGACTGTGAAGTGCTTGTTGTCCATCCGCGACAGCAGACCCGAGCTGTCCTATGTCATCGGGGATAATGCGTCGACCGAATCGGGAATGCAGGAATTAGCCAAGGTGCCGGGTCTGCGCTAACACCCGGTCGATCTGAATTTTTTACGCAACTGCAACGCTGTATTCCCGGAGTTGCGCGGCGAATATGTGCTGCTGCTCAACAATGACGCCCAGCTGATGCCGGGTGTCATCGACATACTGGCGCCGGCGCTCGATGCGGACCACGACCTCGCCGCCGTCGGGCCGCAGATCCTGTGCCCCAACGGCCGTCTGCAGGAGGCCGGTTGCAGCGTCAATCGCGACGGCACAACGTTATGATCGGGTTGTTCGACGATCCCGAGCGCGGCGGTTACGGTCGAGAGCGTTATGTCGACTATATTTCGGGCGCCACGCTCTTGGTCCGCTGCGTGGAACTCGACGGCAAGGTGTTCGACGATCGCTTTGCGCCGGCTTACTGCGAAGACCTCGACCTTTGTCTGACATTGCGCGCGCGGCAAGAAAATCGGCTATGTGCCACAGGCCCGCGTTGTCCACCACCTCAGTCTGACGATGGCGAAAGAGTCGCACGGGTGGAAAATGCGCCAGATATGCCGCAACCATCAAAAGCTGGTGGAGAAATGGGGCGAGCTACTCGACGACATGAACAATGTGCGGGTCCTCGGCTTTTATCTGCCGCAGTTCCATCCGATCGCGCAAAACGATTTGTGGTGGGGCGCAGGGCTTACCGAATGGACGAATGTCGCGCGCGCGACCGAGCTATGCCGGCTACTATCAGCCTCGGATCCCCGCGGATCTGGGTTTCTACGACTTGCGGATCCTCGAAGCGCTGGACCGGCAGGCGCGGCTCGCTGCACGTTATGGCCTCGCCGGCTTTTGCGTCTACTATTACCGCTTCGGCGGCATGCGCCTGCTCGAAAAACCGCTCGAGACGGTGCTCGCGCATCCGGAGTTGCCTTTCGAGTTTTGCATCTGCTGGGCCAATGAGAATTGGAGCCGGCGGTGGGATGGCGGCGATCGGGAACTGCTGGCCGAGCAGAACTCCGATACGCCGGAATTGGAAGCCATAGCGGCCGATATTGTCCGCTATATCCGCGATCCCCGCTACATCACAGTGGACGGCAAGCCGCTCGTCCTCGTCTATCGCCCGCTGCTGCTGCCGGACCCCGCCGAGGCCGCAGCAATGTTCCGCCGGGCTGCCGCCGCCGACGGCAAGGAGATCCACCTCGTCTATGTCGAAAGCATGGAGGCGATCGGCAAACAAACGGTTCCCCCGGATATCGGCCTCGGCGCGGCAGTGGAGTTCCCGCCGCACGGCATCGGCGTGCCAGCAGCCGACGAGCGACGGATCTTGAAAGCGGGATGGAACGGCGAGCGCTACGATTACGAGGCGACGGTGATCGAGGCCATCATGCGGCTGCGACCGAACTACCCGCGTTACCCCGCCGTCTTCCCGAGTTGGGACAACACCGCCCGGCAGCCGCTCTTCGGCACGTCCTTCGACGCCTCCTCGCCGGAGGTGTTCCAGCTCTATGTCGAGGAAAAGCTTGCGGAACCCAAGACGTCCTTTCTCGGCGAAGAGAGGCTACTGTTCGTCAACGCGTGGAACGAGTGGGCGGAAGGAACTTATCTTGAGCCGGATTAACAGTTCGGCCATCGCTGGCTCGAGGCGCTGCGAAACGCAATTTCGGCTGCCTAAACGGCACCTGTTGGCGCCCCGAAGGCGACATTCAGATGGGGCGGGATCGATTTTTCGCTCGGCCCTCGGCTCCGTTTCGGAAATCAACAACCACTGTCGGATTAAATCAAGGGTAACGCTGTAAAAAAACCGCGCGCGGGGCTGGACAAGAGGTTCTACGGCAGGTGGAGGCAGCAGGGCGTCGGGGCGCTCCTTCTCCGCCAGGCAATGCTCGCGCGAAAAAGGCCCCACCCCCTTTGTGGGGCGGGCGTGCTGACCGCGGATATACGCGCTCCGTTATCCTTTCTTAGCTGTCAGATTTGGCGAGTGCGACGAAAACGGCTTCCCTGCCATTCTTACTGCCCTACCACAGCGGCCAGAGTAGCGCTTCGTCGCGATCTCGCAGGTATGCCTCGATAAATCCACGCTGATCCTCGGGAAAGCGTTTGTGACAGTGAAAATACTGGGCTTGACCGATGATCTCCGCGCGGATGATGCTGCCCCATTTGCGTGCGATCACTTCTCCGTAGAGCTTGCGGATGTGCCACGTCTGCATCCGGCAGACGGCGCGCTCGCTTTCGAGGGTAAGGTCATGGACACCACGCCAGTGACACCAATCGTGCCACGCCCGGAAGGCCCAATTCACTTCGGGATCAGCGTAGATCGTGCGATCCGATCCCCCCGCAAAGACGACCATGCGGTTGCCGGCGTTGAGGTGCCCGCACAGCTCCTTGAAACTGCTTGGGGCCGTATCGGACACGTCGAAGCCAAGCGGGAAGAGTTTACCGGCGATGTGGATGATCGCCGCATTGAGACTGCTGTCGAGTGGCTGCATGTATCGCTCCTGGAACAGTCCCCAATCGGGGCAGGCTTCCAGGTGAGCAAATAAAAAGAGGCTTCACCGGACGGCATGTATAGTCATGGTCGTGAGGGGCAGCATGGGCGTTATGGGTAGATTTGCTTTTATTGCGCAGCTGATATGAAAAGCGGCCCTCGCGAGGAAGGCCGCACTGAAGGTAGCTCTCGGGAACTGTATTATAGCGCAACTCCCTCGATTTTGTGCTCATCGAGGAAGGCGGCGATCATTTCGAGTTGCTGGCCGCTGACGATCGGCGTGAGGAACGCGACGACGCTCTCGATCGGCATGCCGTTCTCGACCGCGCGGATCGCATCCAGCGGCGTGCCGAAGATGAACAGCTCGTGCTCCCCCGGAACCCGATGGGCGTTGAACAAGATCGTCGAGGGGTCAAGATTCTCCGGGAATTTGAGGCGCGGCGACTGCTCTGCGGTTGTTGCGCCCATGGAACCGGAGCTTATAAGAACCGGGGTGGACGTGTCAGCTCGAAGAGATAGGTGGAAGGGAGCGGGCCGTGTCGGTTCAGTATCTCGAAGAGCAGATAGTCGCGCTCGTTGAGGAGAACGGAACGTTCTCGCTTATTGACCGGGGGTTGGGGTGGCGCGAGCCGAAGCCGCCGATTGAGAGCGTCAGTGACCATGGAAGACGACGTAGTGCGTCGCCCTGCGATTTCACCGGACTGTATGTTGCGCGATGTTTCTGGTGTCGTCTGGTGAAGACGGCGTGTCCACATAGGAAAATGTATTAAAGCTGGTATTCGTCGTCGTCAGCTTGCGTTATCCGGCGGATGCGTCGAGGGCGCGGTGCCATCGATGCACCTATATGCTCACGATTGCGGGCGATGAGCCGTTCGTAGGCCGCTTCCGTCATCTTCGGTTCCCTATCTAGCTCGCCAAACGGGACGGAGATGGAAACGGCAGGTTCGACTTCCCCGGTGATGGCACACGCGAAGAAGGGGCAGCTTCTCGACGGGGCGGCCGGGGTGTTCGGCGCCGGTGCGGCGGGTCCGCAGGGGGCGCCGGCGGTGGATCTGAAGGCGCTGCACGCCAAGATCGGGGAGCTGGCGCTGGAGAACGATTTTTTGGCCGGCGCGCGCAGCAAGGCCGGCATGCTGAGTGCAAAGCGATGATCGACCGCTCACACGAGCTGCCACTGACGCGGCAGGCCAAGGTACTGAAGCTCAGTCGCAGCGGCCTCTACTACCGGCCGCGGCCGGTGTCGCCGGCCGATCTGGCGGTGATGCGGCGGATCGACGAGCTGCATCTCGAGTACCCGTTCGCGGGCGCCTAAGATTGGATCACGATGAGGAAAAGCCCTGCGATCGGAGTTCCCTTTCCCTACTCCCCTATCTGTAGCTGGCTTCCGTCTGCCGCTGTCCAGGGCTCGTCGAAAAGGTCGTGCATGACCGGCGGGACGCGCCAGTTGCTCCCGAAGTTCGATACCGATTTGAACAAGAAATGCTTTGCGTACCCCGGCGCATTGAGGGAGCGATAGAAGTTCAGCATGTGCTGCAAATGGAGCACGTTCGTGGTGACCGTCAGGATTTTGAAGTTGGGGATGCCGAACTGCGCGCGATACGTCCTGTTTTCGAGAATGTCGATATAGCCGATGAGTTTTCTTCCGTAGGCGGTTTTCGCCGTGTCGGAGTTGATGCTTTCTGTCCGGCGATCGATCTCGAACGCGTAGAAACAGGGCCGGTCCTTCTGCACACCGAAGATGGCGTCCGGCACGACGCACTTGTCGCGCGCCGGCATGGCGATCGGGTTCGGCGATCTCCTCGTCACCTCGGGGCACTTCTCGTGCGCGAGAAGGCGGGCGAGATCGGCGTATGCGTATCCCTTTTTCTCGGCCGCGAGGTGGATCGAGGCGTTGACGCACGCGCCCATGAGCCGGTGAAGGAAGGGGTCGGTGCGGTTGTTGAGGCGGATGCCGCGCTCGGCGAGAACGGCCAGGGCGCGCGGCGTGAGGTCGTAGATGTTGGGCTGGAACTTCCCGTCGATCGAGGCCCACTGCTGCTCGGGCCGGTAGAGGTAGGGGGCATCGGTGGTCGTACCGTGCGTGAGCTTGCTGATCTTGCGCTTGAGGTGGACGAGGTTCTTCCCCGCCGAGCGGGTGAACTCGTAGAGATAGTGTACGGGCAAGGGGCCGTGGCGATTGATCGCCTCGAACACGAGGGTGTCCCGTTCGGTGATCTTGATGAACCCCGGCTTAGGCTGGGGCGGGGCGAAGCGTAGTCTCCTGCCGAGGGCGTCGAGCATACATGGAAGATGGCCTCGCTAATCCGAGCCTTCACCGGACGGCATGGACAGCATGGCCCGAGTGCTCTGCATGGGCGCGATGCACACCTCTGCAATACTGTCATAACCGGTAGTCGTCTTCGTCATCCTCGGGCGGCGGCGCCCCTGAAAGGCGCGCATTCTCGGACTGCCGCTGCCTCGGCTCGCGGGCCCTCTCTTCCGTCTTTCTCGGGGCGCTGACCCTTTCGCGGTTGCGGCGCCGCATGTCGTCGTAGGCGTCTTGCGACAGGCGCGGCTCTGATTCGAGCTTTCCGACCTCAATGGGAATCGATACGGCTTGAGGCGTCACATTGCGGATATGGCAGGCGAAATAGAGGCGGGGCTGGGACAGGATGAAATCCGGCGTCGTCCGCATGTCGGACGCCATTGCGCGCGCGTCGGATGTGGAAACGCCGCCTGCCATCTTGATCGCGGTGTTAGCGGCGAGCGACGCTCGGAGCGATGGGGTACACTGGTCGAGGTACTGGTGGGCGAAGACGCAGCCGAGCTTGTATTTGCGCGCTTCGGTGAGGAGATCGTCAATGCTGCTGTCGAAATAGTCCGCTGCCTCGTCCACGATGAGGAACGCCGGCCTGCGGTCTGCCTCCGGTATCGCCGCGCGCTCGAGGACGGCTTGCAGCGTGAGCGCGATGAAGATCCGGCCGAAATGCGACGACGCGCCCTTGAGGAAGTCCCTCGCCGTGTCCACCAGGATGATCGATCCTCGGTTGAACTCGTCGAAGAGGTCGATCTTCGTGGAGGGTGACGTGAAGAGCCGGGCAAGCGTCGGGTTCTCGATAAGCGCCTGAAGGCGGTAGCGGATCTGCTCGCGCGTCTGATCGAAGGTGCCCTTCCGTCCCGGCTTGCTGACGAAATCCCGAACGAAGAACTGCCGCTGAAGGTCCGGGAGCGATTGGATGGCCTCCTGGTACGGTTGGGGATCGTCCATGAGGTTCATCATGTCGAGGATTGTCGCGCTTCTTCCCACCGTCTCGGGGAGGGCGAGCATGAGCCGCGCGACGTAGCGGAAGAACACGCCCTGCTTGGCGGTGAGGTCTGCGCCGAGGAGGCCGGTGAAGAGGTAGTCGAAGGTCTCGATGACTCCGGCGGTCACCTGCTCCTTGGCGAGCGCATCGTATGCGCCGAGCCGGCTGCGGTTGATATCGAAGATGTTAAGGGCCGGTGGGTGGTCGATATCCTTCGGCGTAATCAGGACGAGCCGGTCTTTCAAGGCGCCGTCGAAAAGCGCGAGGTGCGAGATTTTGTCAATGAGGTCGCCCTGGCTGTCCACGATAACGAGGGCGGGCGGGTCCTCCGATTGGAGATCGTGAAGGATGAGGCTCTGGAGGAGCTGCGTCTTCCCGGCCCCGCTACCCCCGACGACATGCATGTGGCTGAAGCGCTCTTCCTGGGCGAGCTTCAGGGGCACGGGCGTCGTGAGTAGCTCATGGAAGGGCGTGCCGGCGAGGTAGCCGTCCACGATATCGCAGAGGGGCGCCTTGTTCTCGGTCGGAAAGAGAAACGGCTTGTTTGACTCATACGGGTCGGCGATGCCCGAAACCTTGCAAAGGTTGAAGTGAAGCGTCCGGTACACCTCCGCGAAGCAGGCGCCTATGTATCTATCCTGCAAGAGCGTGGCGAAGAGGCGGGTGATGAAGGCGTGCGGCGCGGGGATGGCGTACGCGAGCGGGATGACGAAGGGCGACGGGGCAAGGACCTCGGGCAGCTCGTCAGCGAGGGAGCCGAAGATAAGCTCAATGCCTTCGGTGAGCAGCTCGATGATGCGCTCTTCGTTGGCGTAGAAGTGCTCCTTCCGCCGAAGCGCCCCGCGCAGCTCGACCAGCTCCTTGAGGGTCAAGGACGGATGGAACTCGGGCATGTCGAAGATGGCCGCTTCGAGCATGAGGAGGCGAAAGAACGGACGGTAGAAGGCGGCGCGCAGCGCGAGCGGGACGCGACCTTCAAGGCGGCAGAAGAGGTAGAGACAGAACGCCTCGCTGCACTCCTTGTCGGCGTACTGAGAGGCGGCGTGGAGGCATTCTACGCGCCGGTACAGCGCCTCCGTCTCGGCTAGCTCGGCTGCCCGCTTATCGCCGCGCTTGAAGAAGGGCTCGTATACGCTAGGCAGCAGCTTGCTCATCGAGATCGACGACGATCTCGCGGCCGTCGAAGGTGGCCGCCGCTTCCAGGTAGCCCTTGATGTTCTTGCAAGCGGTTAGAAGGGCGTCCTCGCATTCGAGCAGCTCGCCCAGGTCTTTGCACTCGATGGCGTGCCCCTGCTGCAAGCTCGCCATGGTGACGTTGAGGTTCATGTTCGCGAGGGCGATGGAGCCGAGGCCTTTCAAGAGGCCGCGCCCGCTGCCGTCGATGTGGCGCTCCGCCGCTTCGAGGTGCTTGCGGGCGGCCTGGCTGTTGTAGATGACTTCGCCGCCGAGCCGGTAGTGATTGATAGCGGCCCGCTCCGCTTCCGTGTACTCGGCGCGAATGCCGAGGACGAAGACGACCTTGTCGCCGAACGCGCCGCCCTTGCGCTGCGAGCGCCTGCGAAGAAGCTGCATGTGCGCCTCCTACACGGTATCGCGGACGCGCTTTTGGCGCTTCCAGTAGACGATGCCGCCGACGATAACGGCGATGACGATGAGGACGAGCGGCCAGTAGTCGATGACGAACTGTCCGACCACCCCGATGAGGGTAGCGATGGCGGCGATGACGACAGCAGCGATGACGACGTATTTCAAGTCCATGTGCTCCTCCCTGCCGTTTTTTGGGGATAGAAGGTTGCGCACGAACGGTCGAGGGTCAAGGCCTCAAATTCGCCTCTATTGAACGCTTCACCTCCTGCCACGGGCGGGCTTGTCGCGCGCGGGTGCGACTTATTACCGCAACTAAGGAACCTTTTGGTTCGCCGAGCGGCATCGGGAGCGCCGAGGACGGGCGTCTCATCCCGGAGCGTCTTGACCCACGCCTCGAAATTCGGCGTGTCGCTCAGGGTTGACGGCATCTTGATGTCGAGTTCCGCGACGAGGACGGCGGCGTCGCGGCTTCCTACCCGAAAGACGGCGAGCGTCCCGACGTTTCCGAGCACGGCATCTCGGAGCGCCTCGGGGAAGGCATTTGCGGCAGCAAACGCCGGGGTCGAGGCGATAGCCGACGCCATTGTGATGCGGAAGCGTAGGGAAACGTCCCTATGCCCCGCGGCATAGGGGAGGGGCATAGTAGGAGCAGGGTCTCTATGCCGCCGCCCTATGGTGGGGTATGGGCAAAAAGAGGGCGGCCGGTCGGGCCGCCCTACCACCTACTCGGTGGATTTGTCCTCCCTCTCGGGAGGGTCGGTGGGTCTCTCTTTGAGGCGCGCCCGCATCCAGGCGTCGATCTCCTCGTCCACATAGAACACGCGGTAGCCGATCTGTACCGGTATAGGGAACTTCCCGGCCTCCCGGAGCCGAACGTGGAATTGGGTCGGGGACAATCCGATACGCGCACGCACCTCTTTCTTTGAAAGAAACCGCATCGCGGAACCTCCGTATGAAGGCATCGCGATGCCCGGGTGGTTGACAAGCCACATGGCGCGCCGAGGGTATCACAGGGAGGCCAGATGGTTCTCCCACTTTTCAACCGCCTCGCGCATCGGCCTGATGTACTTGGAGCGGTTGTAGATCGCCGCAACTTCGGAAATCTCTCCGCTTACGTGATTGAGGAGCCGCTCGATGATGTGCGGGGCAACGTCGAGATCGGCGAGCCCCGTCGAGAACGTGCGGCGGAGATCATGGAGCGTCCAGCCGACCACCCCGCATTCCGTGTCGAAGTCCCGCTTCGCCTCGCTGTAGCCGGTCATGACCGTCGTGGGCTTGCCCTTGACGTGCTCTCTCGACGCCGGGAAGACGTACCGGTTCCCGTCGATCCGCGGGAGGATCTCGATGAGCGCCTGCGTCCTCGGCCCTATGGGGAAGGCGTGGGTGCGTTTGTTCTTTGTGATCTCGGCCGGGATGGTGATCGTATCAGAAGCGATATGCGCCCATTGGAGCCTCGTCAGCTCGCCCCTGCGGCATCCGGTGTGTATGAGGAGGCACACGAGCCGGTGGAAGGCGCTCGTGAGCCGATGCGCGGTACCGTAGACGGCCCTCAACTCGTCTTCGGACAGGACGCGCTCTCGCGGGACGCCGATAGGCGGCTTGGCGACCGTCTCCATCGGGGAGCGGTCGATGATGTGCTGCCCGACGCACCACCGGAAGAAGGTGCGGCCGACGCGGTGGGCGTGCTCCTTCTCGCCCGGACGATCGTTGAGCTTGTTCAGGTTCCGGACGATCTCACGCGGCGTGATGTCGCCGACGCTCGACCGGCCGAAGACAAAGTGCGTCGACAGATGCCGGCGGTAGAGCTTGACCGTGATGGGCCGAAGCCTGGTTTCGCACTCCTTGAGGAACGCGTCGCGGGCGTCCTCGAAGGCGGTATGGGTTGGACGGACCCTGCCCAGGGTCTTTTCGGCAAGGATGCGCTTGGCTTCGGTTCGCGCATCGGCGAGGCAGATGAGCGGGTAGCGGCCGATGGTCTGGCGCCGCCCGCGGCCGATGAGGACACAAAAGGTCTTCGTCCCGCGAGCCGATATGCGCAGCCCGAAGCCCCGGAGGGAGCTGTCCCACATGTAGGCATAGCCTTCCTGCGGCGGCTTGGCCCCCCTGATGGAAAGATCGGTAAATTGCACCAAAATTGCACCTCCATCGCACGGATAGGCGTGGTTTAGAGTGTTCTCTATGGAACATTCTACCACGACTAAGCCCTTGGAATTAGGGCTATTCGCGGTTGGTATGGTGCAAGGTGGGGAGGGTCCACGGGCGCTTGGGAAGCTTCTGCTCTGCCATTGAGCTACACCCGCGCTCCGGCCGATGATAGGCGATTCGCGGCGGAGATCAAGAGCGCCCGCCCCGCTTCGCCGGCTGCCCGGCTCAATCGAAATCGTCGCGCGTATAGAGCGCCTCGAACCTGATGCCTGCTTTTGCGAAGTTCTCGGCGGCGCCTTCGAGGCGGTCGACGACGGTCAGCACCTTGACGATCGCGCAGCCCCGCTCGCGCGCCGCCTCGACCGCCGTCATCACCGAGCCGCCGGTCGTGGTCACGTCGTCGAAAAGGACGACCTTCGCACCCTCTTCGATGTAGCCGTCGATGCGCCGGTCGGTGCCGTGGCCCTTCATCGCCTTGCGCACAAAAAAGCCCTTGAGCGGGCGCTCGGCCCAGCTGCGGCGGCAGACCAGCGAGACGAGCGGGATGCCGCCCGTCTCGATGCCGCCGACATAATCGACCGCCTCGTGCGCGATGCTGTCGTACAGCAGATCAGCCAAGAGCGCCGCCCCCTCGGGGTCGAACATCGTCTTCTTCATGTCGAAGAAGTAGCTGCTCGAACGGCCGGAAACGAGGCGGAACTCGCCTTCCGCGAGCAATGACCGGGAGCGGATGATGTCCCGCAGCCGCGCTCTCTTCTCCTGTTGCTGCATCGATCGCCGGCTTTCCCCTGGGCCGATTTTCCCGCTAAGCTCGCCCGCGAATAAAACCCCAAAGTCGCGCCCGCCGGCAAGCGGGCAGAAAGCGGAGGAGGAGATGCGCTGGGTCCGCTTCGAATTGGACGGGAAACCCGCTTACGGCATCCTCGAAGGCGATCTCGTGACCGAGGTCGAGGGCGATCCATTCGCCGGCTACCGGATGACCGCCCGGCGGCGGGCGCTCGCTTCGTTGAAGCTTCTCGTGCCGGTCGAGCCGCGCACCTTCTACGCCGCCGGGCTCAACTATGCCGAGCATGTGACCGCGATGGCGCGCCGCCGCGGCGAGAAGCCGAAGCTGCCGCCGGCCGCCGATATCGGCTACCGCGCCAACAATGCGCTCGTCGCGCATGGCGAGAAGATCGTCATCCCGGCGGACGCCGGCGAGCGCGTGCAGTATGAGGCCGAGCTCGTCGCGGTCATCGGCAAGCGCGCGAGGAACCTGACCGAGGCGGACGCGCTCTCCTGCGTCCTCGGCTACACGATCGGCAACGACATGAGCGAGCGCGACTGGCAGGCGCAGGACCGCACGCTGTGGCGCGCCAAGAACACCGACACCTTCAAGCCGATGGGGCCGTGGATCGAGACGGATGTCGATCTCGACAAGCTCGAAACCATCGTGCGCGTCAACGGCGCCGAGGTCGAGCGCTTCAAGACAAGTTCCTGGATCTACGGCGTCACGACCTTTCTCGCCCGCATGTCGCGCTATGTGACGCTCTACCCCGGCGACGTCGTGTGGATGGGCACCGAAGGGGCGCCCAAAAACCTGAAGCACGGCGACACCGTCGAGATCGAGATCACCGGCATCGGGGTGCTCTCGAACCCCGTCGTGCGCGAGGGCGTCTAGCCCTTCGGAGATCGTCATGCTGCGGACCGGCGCCGAGCACCTCGAACGCCTGCGCGACGGCCGCGTCGTCTATATCGGCCGCGAGCGGGTCGGCGATGTGACGGCACACCCCGCCTTCGCCAACGCCGCCCGCACGGTGGCGGCGATCTACGACATGAAGGCCGACCCCGCGAACCGGCAGACGATGTCGTTCGAGGAAGATGGCGGGCGCTATTCGATGTATTTCCTGCGCGCCCGCGGCCGCGAGGATCTGCGCCGGCGCACGGCCGCGCACCGCATGATCGCCGAGATGACCTATGGCCTGCTCGGCCGCTCGCCGGACCATGTTTCGAGCTTCGTCACCGGCATGGCGATGAACCCGCGCGTGTTCGAGGCGGGCGGCCGGCCCTACGCCGACAACCTGCTCGGCTATTACCGGCACATGCGCGAGAACGACGTTTACGCCGCCTATGCGGTGGTGCCGCCGGCGGCGGCGCGCGATCCCAGCTTCTATCAAAAGCAGAACCTGCCGGTGCCGAGCCTCAAGGTCGTCCGCGAGGAGGATGACGGGGTCGTCGTCAGCGGCATGAAGATGCTGGCGACCGCGGCCGCCTTCGCCGACGAGATCTGGATCGGCAACCTCTTGCCGCTGGCGCCGGACCAGGTGAAGCAGGCCGTCACCTGCGCCGTGCCCTGCAATGCGCCGGGGCTGTCGCTCTGGTCGCGGCAGCCGCTCGCCAATGCCGGCAATGAATTCGATGGGCCCCTCGCCTGGCGCTTCGACGAAAGCGACTGCATGGTCATGTGCGAGGAGGTCAAGGTGCCGTGGGAGCGCGTCTTCGTCATGGACGACGCGATCCGCGCGCGCGACATCTACATAAAGACGCCGAGCCATTGCTACGGCAATCACCAATCGAACGTGCGCCTTTTGGCGAAGACGCGGCTGATCGTGGGGCTGGCCAGCCGCTTGGCGCAGGCGACGGGCGCCAATGAGGTGCCGGCCGTGCGCGAGCTGCTCGGCCGGCTCGCGGCCTTGGAGGCGACGCTCGCCGGCATGATCGACGGCCAGATCGAGGCGTGGGAAGCCTGGCCCGAAGGCTGGGCCACATTCAACCGCCGCTACATGTATGCCGCGCTCAACTGGGGCACCGAAATGTACGGCGAGCTCGTCGACAAATTGCGCGAGCTGTCGGGCGGCGGCGTCTTCCAGATGCCGGCCAGCGTCGATGTCATGCACGAGCCGCAATTGCGCGGGCTGTTCGAAAGCTATTGGCAGACGCCGCAACTCGATGCACTCGACCGCATGAAATTGTTCAAGCTGGTGTGGGATCTGGTCGGCTCGGAATTCGCCGGCCGGCATCTGCAATACGAAAAATTCTATGCCGGCGCCTCGTTCATCGTGCGCAACCACAATTACCGCGAGGCGCCGTGGGACGAGTTCCATGCGATCGCCGACGGGCTGCTCGCCAGCTACGACGTGCCGCCCGCATAGCCTGCCGCGGCGGGGGATGCGGGGCCGCGCTACCGCGTAGCATCCTTGACGGCGTAAATTAAATCGGCTGCGAAATTCCCCTCTTCGTCGTCCCGACGAAGGTCGGGACCCAGGACCGCCGTGGATACCGGCCTTCGCCGATATGACGAGGAGGTTGCGGAGGACAAACGAGATGGCGAAGCGATGGATCCTATCCTGCGGGCTCGCCGCCGCGGTGGCGCTCGGCGTGGCCGGCTGCACCAACCCCTATGATCCGGGCCAGCGCGCGCTCGGCGGCGCGGCGATCGGCGCCGGAACGGGCGCAGCGATCGGCGCCGCCGCCGGCGGCGGCCATGGCGCTGCCATGGGGGCGATCATCGGCGGTGCGGCCGGCGCCGTCACCGGCGCTGCGACGACACCGCCGCCGCCTCCGCCGCCGCGCTATTACGGGCCGCCCCCCGGCTATTACGGGCCCGGCGGTGGCGACGGCGGCGGAGGCGGCGGCTACTGAAGCTGCTGGCCGTCAGCCGAGCTCGGCGAGACGCGGCAGCACGTCTTTCGCGAAGAGGGTCAGGTTGGCGACGGTCTCGGCGTGGCTGAGGTGGCCGCCCTGCCCCATCATCAGCAGATGCCCGAAGCCGCCGACATGCCGGTAGAAGTCGCAGATCTGCCGGTACACCATGTCGGGCGTGCCGGCAAAGGCGAGGCCGGCGTCGATGAACTCCGCGACGCTGGCGCTCGATGGATCGAGCGGCAGGCCGCCGCGCGTCTGGATGCGCGAGCGCAGCGCGTCGCCGCCGCCCCGCAGCATCTGCGCGCTCTGCGCGGTCGAGGCGAAGCCCGGCGGGTTCGTGAACTGACGGGCGACAATGCCCGAGGTGCGCACATAGTCGAGGATCTGGTCGACGCGGCGATAGCCTTCTTCGGCCGTATCGCCGACGCCGATCATCGCCATATAGGCGAAGCGGTCGGGCCCGGCTTCGCGGCCGCACTCGCGGGCGCGCTTGCGGTAGGCCTCGAACAGCGACGGCGTGCGCCCGTAGCCGGTGTTCAGCATCGCCACGACATAGCCCTTCTCGCCGACCGCGGCAGCGCTGCCTTCGCTGCCGACCGGCATCCAGATAGGGGGATGCGGGCTCTGATACGGCCGCGGCCAGACATTGACGTTGCGGTACTGAAAATGCCGCCCCTCCCAGTTGAACGGGCCGTCGAGCGTCGTCATCGCCTTCAAGATAAGGTCGTGCGCCTCCCAGAAGCGCTCCATCAGATCGACGGGGCTGCTGTTCGAGGGCGCGATCTCGTAGGGGACGCCCTTGACGAAGCCCATCTCGACGCGGCCGCGCGAGATTACGTCGACCATCGAGAATTCCTCGGCGATGCGCACCGGCTCGCCGCGATTGGCGAGCGGCATGCCGAGCGCCAGGAGGCGCACCTTCTTGGTCTCGCGCGCGAGGATCGCGAGCGGCACCGTGCACACCGAATCCGAACAGGTCGCGGTCGCGTGATGCTCGTTCAGCATGATGTTGATGCCGAGCTCGTCGCACAGCGCATATTCGTCGAGATAGCGGTGGTAGAGATCGGCGCCGAGCCGCGGATCGTAGAGCCGGCTCGGCACGACGACGCGGTAGGACCCGGACAGGTGTTCCCAGGCCGGGTGGTAGGCCATCTCGCTGAATTGCCAGACTTGCATCGCCGCTCTCCGTCGGTTCAGCGTTGCGCACGGAAGCGCAACAGCGCTTCGGCAACTGCGTCGGGGTGCTCGATCTGCGGGTAATGGCCCGCCGCCGCAATCCTTTCGAACCGCGCGCTCGGCAGGGCGCGGGCGAGCGCTTCGCCATATTGCGGCGCGACGATGCCGTCATCTTCGCCCCACAAGACGAGGGCCGGCGTACGCACCCGCGGCAGCCAGCGCAACAAGCCCGGGTCGTGCATGTAAGGCCGCCAGCCATAGAGCGCCGTCGCCTCGCGGTCGCGCGCGATTCCCAGCATCTCTTCCTCGCCGAGGCCGCGGTAATCGGGGGCGCGGGCGGGGTCGTGGAAGCTGCGGCGCTGCAATTCGTCGAAGGGGAGCGCGTAGATGTCGGCGATGTCGCGCTCCTCGCGGCCGCCGAACTTGACCCCGACGGCATCGATCAAGGCGAGCCGCGCGATGCGCGCCAGCGAGCGCACGGCGATTTCGAGCGCCACCCAGCCGCCGAACGAGGCGCCGGCGAGCGTCACCCCGTCGAGTCCCTCCGCCTCGATGAGGTCGAGATAGAGATAGGCGAGGTCGTGGACGGTGCGGAACCCGTCCGGCCGGGCCGAGCCGCCGAACCCCGGATGGCGCGGCACAATGACCCGCCAGTCGCGCGCGAGGCGGTCGAAGAAGGGCTGGTGCTGCGCGAAATGCTCGCCGGGGTGCAGGAACAACAGCGGCGGCCCCGCCCCGGCAACCGAGACCTCCAACGACACCTCGCCGATCGTGATGCGCCCCATCGCGCCCCTCCCACGCCTGACGCGCAGAGTATCGCGTGCCGCGGCGGCGCGGTCCACCCGCACCGCGGGCGGGCGGGGTCCAGGTCATCCGTCGGTTCACAAATGCGCATGGCCCGCTCGGCATAAGGCGGGGCTTAACGCGCGCGAGCACTCGGCTTTCAGATGATCCCCGCAGCGATATTGATCGTAAGCGCAAGGATCACCGTGTTGAACAGGAAACCGATCAGCCCGTGTATCGTCGCGACCCGCCGCAACGTGCGACTGGTGATCTGAACGTCGGACACCTGGAACGTCATGCCGATCACGAAGGCGAAATACACGAAATCGAGATAGTCGGGATGCGCCTCGTCGGGGAATTCGAGACCGCCTGCCGGCGCGTCGCCATTGTCGCGGGCATAATATTCGTGGGCATAACGGTAGGCAAAAGTCACGTTCGTCATCAGCCATGAGAAGACCAGCGTTAGCGTGACCAGCATCAAATAGAGCTCGTTGTGCCCCTTCTTCTGACTGAGGCCGGAAAACTCGACGATCGCAATGAAGCTCATGATCGCCCCGAGCAGCACGAGCGCGAAGAGGGTCCACTCGCCCTCCTCCTGGCGCGCCGCATCCTCGGCGATATCCGAATGATCGGTGCGGCTGAAATGCTGGGCTGTCAGCACCAGGAATACGGCAACCGCAATATCCCACCCGAGCACCGCGCGGGTCGGCCCCGGCAACCTCCACGGCAGGAATGGCGCGGCAACGAGACCGGCACAAAGAGACGCGAACAGCCGAGGCCTGCCGCGCAGGATACGGATCGCCAGGGGTGGTGCCATCGCCGGCATTATGCCTCACCGGCCGGCTGAACCATACTCTGCGCACCACCGCTGCTGCGTTGGCTATCTCGAGTGACCGCCGCACCACCGCGCTGCACGCGCGCATCTGCGGCCGAATGGCGATAGGCGAGCGCCGCCGCTTGCGGGTAAGCTCGGCGCGAGACGGGCATGGGGTTGCGTCATGCGGATTGCGGTGATCGGGACGGGCTATGTCGGGCTCGTTTCGGGGGCGTGCTTCTCGGAGTTCGGGGTCGAGGTCGGCTGCGTCGATGTCGACGCGCAAAAGATCGCCCGCCTCGAGGCCGGCGAATTGCCGATCTACGAGCCCGGCCTCGACGCGCTGGTAGCGAAGAACGCGGCGGCGGGGCGGCTGTCTTTCACGACCGATCTCGCCGCGGCGGTCAAGGGAGCCGACGCGGTCTTTATCGCCGTCGGCACGCCGTCGCGCCGCGGCGACGGGCATGCCGACCTCTCCTATGTGCTGGCCGCCGCCGAGCAGATCGGCCGGGCGCTCGACGGCTACGCGGTGGTGGTGACGAAATCGACGGTACCGGTCGGCACCGGGCGGCGGGTCGCGGCGATCCTCGCCGAGACCTGCCGGGCCGGCGAGGTCGATGTCGCCGCCAACCCCGAATTCCTGCGCGAAGGTTCGGCGATCGAGGATTTCATGCGCCCCGACCGGGTGGTGATCGGCGCCGAGAGCGAGCGCGCCCGCGCCGTCCTGCGCGCCCTCTATCGCCCGCTCTACCTGATCGAGACGCCGATCCTGTTCACCGGCATCGAGACCGCCGAATTGATCAAATACGCCGCCAACGCCTTTCTCGCGACCAAGATCACCTTCATCAACGAGGTCGCCGATCTCTGCGAGAAGCTTGGCGCCGACGTGCAGGACGTGGCGCGCGGCATCGGCCTCGACGGCCGCATCGGCCGCAAATTCCTGCATGCCGGGCCGGGCTTCGGCGGCTCGTGCTTTCCGAAGGACTGCCGCGCGCTGCTGCGTACCGCCGAGGAGGCCGGCAACCCGCTCGCGATCGTCGGCGCGGCGCTGTCGGTCAATGAGGCGCGCAAACTGCAGATGGCCGAGCGCATCGTCGCCGCCTGCGGCGGCAGCCTCGTGGGCAAGCGCCTCGCTGTTCTCGGCCTTACCTTCAAGCCCAACACCGACGACATGCGTGAGGCGCCGAGCCTCGCGATCCTGCCGGCGCTCGTCGAAGCCGGCGCCGAGATCCGCGCCTTCGACCCGGAGGGCATGGCAGAGGCGAAGCCGCTCTTGCCCGATCTCGTCTATTGCCCCGACCCCTATGCGACGATGAAAGGCGCGGACGCGCTCGTGCTCTTGACCGAATGGAACGCCTTCCGCGCCCTCGACCTGAAGCGCGTCAGGAGCCTGCTCGCGAGGCCGCTCGTCATCGACCTGCGCAATATCTACGAGCCGCGCCAAATGGCCGCCGAGGGGTTCGATTATCTGTCCATCGGCCGGCCGGCGGCGGGCGCGGCGAAGGGCGGGGCGTGAGCGAGGCGGCGCTCTCCTCCGTTCGGCCCGAGGACATCGCCGAGCTGTTGCGGCGACAGCCGATCTTCGCGCAATTCGACGCCGCCTCGCTCGCCGCCGTCGCGCAGCGCTGCAGCGTCGCCGCCTTCGCCGAGGGCGAGGCGCTGATGCGGCAGGGCGAGCCCGGCGATTTCGCCTGCCTGATCCTCGACGGCGAGGTCGATGTCTGCATCGAGATCGCGGCCGGCCGGGTGCATCTGGCGACCGTCGGGCGGCACCGCATCGTCGGCGAGCTTGGCGCCTTCGCCGACATGCCGAGGACGGCGACCGTGCTGGCGCGCACCCCGGTCGTCGCGATCACCATCGCGCGCGCGGTGTTGATGAGCCTGACCGCCGAATTTCCGGTCATCGCCGTCACGATCATCGCCGAACTCGGCCGGCGGCTGAGCGGCATGAACCGGCCGCTCGCCTATCTGACCTATGCGGCTGAAGCGCTGGCGCGCGACGAATACGACGAGGCGATGCTCGCCGAGCTGACGAAGGAAACCGGGCAGCTCGCCAATTTCGCACGCGCCTTCGCCGATATGGCGCGGGAGATCCGGCAAAAGCAGCAGCGCCGCCAGGAGATGCAGGCGGCGGCCGAGATCCAGCAATCGATCCTGCCGAGGCCGCTCGCGCACGACGGGCCGCTCGCCGCCATCGACCTACACGCCGAGATGCATCCGGCGCGCGATATCGGCGGCGATTTTTATGACTACTTCACGCTGCCGGACGGCCAGCTCGCGCTGACCATCGCCGACGTCTCGGGCAAGGGCATACCGGCCGCGCTGTTCATGGCGATATCGCGCACCGTCATGCGCGGCATCGCCGGCCGCGGCGACATGGCCGCGCGCATGGCCGAGGCCAATCGGCTGCTCGCCACCGACAACGAGGCGAGCATGTTCGTGACGATGTTCCACGCCGTGCTCGACCCTCAGAGCGGGCGTTTGCGCTACTGCAACGCCGGCCACAACCCGCCCTACCTGCTGCGCTCCGCGGGCGGCAGCGAAGTTCTGCAAGCGACCGGCTGCCCGTTCGGGATCTCGACCGAGCTTCTCTATCGCATCGGCGAGACCGTCATGCGGCCCGGCGACGCGCTCTTTCTCTATACCGACGGCATCACCGAGGCCTTCGACCGCGACGGCGTCGAATACGGCACGGCGCGGCTCGAAAAGGCGCTTGCCGAGGCGGGCGGGCTCGGTGCGCGGGCGCTCGTCGCCCATATTCTCGCCAAGTTGGCGCAGTTCGCCGGCAGCGCCGAGCAGTCCGACGACATCACTGCGCTGGCGCTGCGCTACCGGCCCTGATCGCTGCTGAGCCGCTTTTCGAGAATGAGCCGGTTATGCCCGTCCTCGCGCCGGTATTCGACGCGGTCCATGACGGTGCGGAGCAGATGAATGCCGAGCCCCCCGGGGGCGCGCTCGGCGAGCGGGCGAGAGAGATCGGGCGGCGCCTCTGCGAGCGGGTCGAACGGCGCGCCGTTGTCGATGACCTCGCCGACGACGCGCGCCGCCTCGGCCAGCAGCCGCACGACGACCCGGTGCGGCGGCGGCGTGCCGGAAAAGGCGTAATTGACGACGTTGGTCACCGCCTCTTCGAGCGCCAGCGTTAGCTTGAAGGCGTCATCGGCGGGCAGCCCTTCCGCGGCGCAGGTCTGCGCCACCCAATCGAGAAATCGCGGGATGTCCGAAAGTTCGGCGTCGAGAGAGAATTGGTAACCGGCCATGCCGCCTCTTACCGCCCCCGGCGCGGCGCGCCAAGCGCAACCGGCGGAAAACCCGAGGCCCGCATCATTGTTTCGCGGCCGTGCCCGTGCTAACGGAGTGGCAGCGTGAGCGCAGCGGCGAGTGAAGCACCATGGAGATCCTCGAGGAGCGCGACGGTTCCGTCATCATCGTCAAGCCGCGCGGACGGCTCGACAGCAGTGCGGCAAAATCGGCGGAGGAACAATTGACCGCTGCCCTCGGCGGCGGCGAGCCGCACCTGGCGATCGACATGAGCGGGCTCGACTACATCAGCAGCGCCGGATTGCGCGTAATGCTGCTGGTCGCAAAAAAAGTGCAGCAGCTGAACGGCAAGCTCGCGCTGTTCGGCCTCCTGCCCAATGTGCGCGAAGTGTTTCGGGTGAGCGGCTTCGACACGATCCTGCAGATCCGCGACGACCGCGCCGCGGCTCTCGCGGCTGTCGGCTGAGGGCCCGGGCCATGCTGAGCTTTGTCGAGGAAATCATCCTGTTGCTTCTCGACGACGCCAAGGGTGCGCTCGTCGACATGCCGCTCTCCGCCTTCAATGTCGTCGTCTCGGGCGCGGCGCTGATGGATCTGGCGATCCGTAACCGCATCGATACCGATCTCGAAAAGGCCGTCGTCACCGACCCGACGCCGACCGGCGACGACATCCTCGACGACGCGCTCGGGCGGCTGCGCGAAGCCGGCGACGGGCTCACCGTCGCCGAATGCGTCGACCGCATTGCCGCAGCCGCCGACGACTACAAGGAACGCGCCCTCGAGCGGCTCGTCGCGCACGGCATCCTGCGCGAGGAGAACGGCCGTTTCCTCTGGGTCTTTCATACCCGCCGGTACCCGGTCATCGACGATCGCGAGCAGCGCGAGGTCAAGGCCCGGCTGCGCCAGATCCTGCTCTCAGACGAGATACCCGACCCGCGCGACGTGGTGCTGATCTGCCTCGTCGATGCCTGCCGGCTGTTCGGGCTCGTGCTGACCGCGGCCGAGATCGAAACCGCCGATGCCCGCATCGCGCAATTGCGCAAGCTCGACCTGATTGGCCAGGCGGTCGGCGCGGCGGTCTGGGACATCCAATCCTCGATCGCGCTCGCCGCGACCGCCGGATAAGCGCCCCGTCGTCATCCCGAGGACGCTCGAGGAAGCTCGGGACCGCTAGGACGCCCTCAATCGAAGAGAGCCGGCTCTCCGCTTTCCGGCGAGGCCGGTCGCCTGTTCAGGGCCGGGCGATATGCCAGACGCCGCGCAGCCCGTCACCGGCCGTCTGGCCGGGCTTGTAGTCCTTGAAAAAAGTATAAAGCGGCTGGCCTTTATAGGCCCATTGCTCGCCGGCGCGCCGCCCGACGAGCGTCCATGCACCCTGCGGGCGGGCGCCGGGACCGGCCATGAAGGGCGGCCAGGCTTGCGCGCATTTGAGCGAGCAATTGGAAACCCCGGGACGGTCATTGTCGAAGGTATAGAGCGTCAGTCCGCGGCCATCGGTCAGCACCGGTCCGAGCGCCGTCTGCTCTACCCGCGCCGGCCCCAACCGCTCGCCCATCGGTCCCGGACCGGCAGCGGGGCCGGGCGGGGCGGCTTGCGGCGGCGGGGACGGCGCCGCGCAGGCGGCAAGCCCCAACCCGAGCATCACGACGACTGCAAGGCGCATCCCAAGCCTCTCCATTTGCTTCACCAGACCAGCATAGCGAAAGCGACCGGTATCGCATCTTCACAATAGAGAGAGCCGGCCGAGGGCCGGCTCTCTGCTTTCGGCTGTGTCCCTGCTCAGGGCCGGGCGACGTGCCAGACGCCGCGAACGCCGTCGCCGCTCGTCTGGCCGGGCGCATGGTCCTTGGCCCAGGTGTAGAGCGGCCGCCCCTTGTAGGCCCACTGACGCACGCCGCCGCGACGGACGACGATCCTCCATGGGCCGCCAGGCCGCGCCCCGCGGGCGGCGCGGAACGGCGGCCAGGCGGTAGCGCACTTGCCGTAGCAAGCGGAGACGCCCCTCTTGTCGTTGTCGAAGTTGTAGAGCGTCAACCCGCGCCGATCGGCGAGCACCGGCCCGATCGCCGTCTGCTCGACCAGGGCCGGCCCCAGCCGGCGCGCCATCGGCGCCGGCGGCGGACCGGGAGGCGGGCCCGCCTGCGGCGGCGGCCCAGGCGGCGGACCGGGCGGCGGGCCCGGAGGCGGCCCTTGCTGCTCCGCGCAAGCGGCGAGACCGAGGCCGAGAATCACGAGGACTGCGAGGCGCATTTCAACCTCCCCAACCATTTGTTTCGCACGAACCACCTTATCGAACGCAGGTGCGTCGAGTATCGCCGGTCGAAGATCCGCTTTTCCGGTGCGACATTTTGTCCTATGCTTTGCGCAGCCTGCGGCCGACCGCCTGCCGGACAGGCGCCGCGGCCGCGCCCAGACCTGCGAGGGCTGCCATGAATGTCGAGACGATCCTGCGCGACAAGGGGCGGTGGGTGGCGACGATCCGGCCGGAGGCGACGATCGCCGAAGCGGTCAAACAGCTGAGCGCGCAAAATGTCGGCGCGCTGGTCGTCAGCGACGACAGCGACGGCGTCGACGGCATCCTGAGCGAGCGCGACATCGTGCAGGCGCTGGCCGAACATGGCGCCGAGCTGTTGAACGAAAGAGTCGCGGCGGTGATGACGCGGCGCGTCGCGACCTGCGACCCGGAGGACAGCGTCGGCGACCTGATGGCCGAGATGACGCGGCGCCGCATCCGCCACTTTCCGGTCGTGCGCGACGAGCGGCTCGTCGGCATCGTCAGCATAGGCGACCTCGTCAAGAGCCGGCTCGACGAAATCGAATACGAGGCGCGCTCGCTGCGCTCGTTCATTATCGGCGCCTGAACCGAGGGACCCGCCGCGGGCTTGCGGTGGCGCCGCCCCGCCGCCACGATACGGCATGAGCCCGCCGCTCGAAGACCTGCGCATCGTCGAACTCTCGGCCTTTGTGGCCGCCCCCTTCGCCGGCATGAACCTGGCGCAGATGGGCGCCGAGGTGATCCGCATCGACCGCATCGGCGGCGGCCTCGATTTCAACCGCTGGCCGGTCACCGCCGCCGGCCGCAGCCTCTATTGGGCTGGGCTCAACAAGGGCAAGCGCTCGCTGGCGCTCGCCCTCGACAAGCCGGAAGGGCGCGAAATCGCGCGCGCCGTCGTCACCGCGCCGGGCGCCGGAGGCGGCATCCTGCTGACCAACCTGCCGCCGCTTCCGGGGCTCGATTACCGCAGCCTCTCGGCCGCGCGCCGCGACCTCCTGATGCTGCGACTCACCGGCAACCGCGACGGCTCGACGGCGGTCGATTACACGGTCAACGCGGCGAGCGGCTTCCCGCTCGTCACCGGCGAGGGTCCGGGCCCGGTCAATCACGTGCTGCCGGCCTGGGACATCGCCGCCGGGCTCTATCTCGTCGGCGGCCTCTTGGCCGCCGAGCGGCGGCGGCTGCGCAGCGGCGCCGGCGAAGAAGTGGTGCTGGCGCTTACCGACGTGATGCTCGCGAGCCTCGGCGCGCTCGGCTACATCGGCGAGGCGCAGGTAAACGGCACGACGCGGCCGCGGATCGGCAACGACCTCTACGGCAGCTTCGGGCGCGATTTCGCAACTGCCGACGGGAGGCGGGTCATGCTGATCGCGCTGACGCCGCGGCAATGGCGCGCGCTTGGCGAAGCGACCGAGCTTGCCCAACCACTCGCGGCGGTCGGCATGCGCCTCGGCGTCGATCTCGACACCGACGCCGGCCGCTATGCGGCGCGCGAGGAGATCGCGGCTGTGCTGGCGCCGTGGTGCGCCGCGAGAAGCCTCGACGAGATCCGGCAGACTTTTGCCGGCACCGCGGTACTCTGGGGCCCGTTTCAAGATTTCCGCCAGCTCGTCGCAAGCGACTCGCGCTGCTCGACGGACAATCCGCTCTTCGGGCTTGTCGATGACCCGGGGATCGGGCGCTATCTGATGCCGGGGCTGCCGCTCGACTTCGGCGCCGAGCTGCGCGCCGCCCCGCGCCCGGCGCCGCGCCTCGGCGCCGACACCGACGACATCCTTGCCGGCCTGCTGTCGCTGCCTGCGGGCGAGATCGCGCGACTGCACGACCGCGGCATCGTCGCCGGGCCGGACGGCCGTTGAGCCGCTGCTACGGCTCGTCTTCCGATTGCCGCAGCTCGCGCAAGAGGCGCAGCACCTCACGGGCGGTTCTGAGCTTCTTCGCGATGTCGGGCGCGAGGCGCAGCTCGCCCTGGGCATCGAGCCAGCCTGCCTCGATATCCGGCGGCAATTCGCGCATGACCTCGGCGAAGGCGAGAAATATTCGCTCCAGCTGATATGCCTCGAGCCGCCGCTCGCCTGCCAAGCCGCCGCCTCCTTCGCCGCGCCGCCGCGCGACAGTAGGCCGGCCTCCGGTCGGCGACAATGCGAGAGGCAGGGGGTTCGTCTCGCGCAATAGCCCAGATCATTGCAGCGGCGGTCCCGGCCCGTAGCTTTGGCCGCGATGTCGCACGCCGAGGAACCCTACCGATTTTCCGCCCGCCTCGGCGCCGCGCCGACCGCTTCCGGCGGCATCGTCATGGCGATCGGTATCGCCGCCATCGCCGCGCTGCCGCAGGCCCGCACCGGCATGCTGCTGCAACAGGCGATCGGCCTCTTCCTGCTTGCGCTGTGGGCGCTGCTCGCCGCCGCCTTTGCCGCCGCCTGGCGCGAGGGCCGGTTTGCCCGCCACACCCGCCCGCCGGTCGGCCGCTTTGCAATCGGCACCTGGATCGCCGCGACGGCGGTGCTGTGCCGGCTGGTGGCGCTGCGTTTTCCCGAGTGGCGCTTCGTCAGCGCGCTGTTGGGCGATGTCGCCCTGTTGCTTTGGCTGTGGTTTCTGCCGGCGATGGTCTCCGGGTTTCGCGCCATCGCGGCCCGGGCCGACCGCTGCAAAGCGACCGGCCTCGTGCTGTTGTCGACCGTCAGCACGCAGTCGCTCGCGATCGTGCTGTTGTCGCTCTTCCGCGAAGGAAAGCTCGTCTTCGCGATCGTCCTCGGTTTGGTCGTGTTCGGATACGCGCTTTACGGCCTCGCCGCACCGCTCGTCATCGGGCGCTATCTGCGCGACCCCGGCTGGCGACTCGCCGAGGATTGGGACAACAGCAACTGCATCCTGCACGGCGCGTTGTCGATCAGCGGCCTCGCGGCGGTGCTGAGCGGCGTGTTTCCGGCTTGCGTGCCGCTGCTTACCTGGATCTGCGCCGCGGTCGCGTTTGTCCTCGTCGAGGCGATCGAGATCGCGCGGCTTTGGCAACGCTGCCGGCTTTACGGGCTGCGGCGCGGCGTCCTCGCCTACGATGTCTCGCAATGGTCGCGCAATTTCACTTTCGGGATGTTCTACGCCTTTACGCTCGCCTTTATCGAGCGGTTGCCGGCGGGGGCAGCGGCGCACGCGGTGCAGACGGCAGTCGCGCGATTTGGGCAATATGTCGTGCTGGCGTTGCTCGTCGCCGAGATCGCCGTGTTCGCCGCCTCGACGCTTCACAAGAGGCTCAGCTGATCGCCCTTTTGCGGCGGCGGCCGGAAGCGCGAGTTGTCGAGCGAAAACGGCATGCGCGCCGCCAGCCCGAGCCGGCGGCAAGCCCGGTCGAAGCGCGCCCCGATCATCTCCGCATAAGGTCCGGAGCCGCGCATCCGCGTGCCCCAGGCGGAATCGTAGAGCCGGCCGCCGTGGCTCTGCGCGACGAGCGACAGCACGTGCTGCGCCTTGTCGGGGAAATGCGCCTGCAGCCATTCCTTGAAGAGCGCCTTCAGTTCGAGCGGCAGGCGCAGCATCGTATAGCCGGCGAGGCCGGCGCCCGCATCGCGGGCGGCCTCCAGGATCGCCTCCAATTCGCTGTCGTTGAGCGCGGGGATCATCGGCGCCGCGAGGACGCCCACGGGAACGCCGCCCGCCGCGAGCGCGGCGATGGTTTCGAGCCGGCGCTGCGGCGTCGCCGCGCGCGGCTCCATGCGGCGGGCGAGCGCGCGGTCGAGCGTCGTCAGCGAGACCGTCACGATGGCGAGGCCTTGCGCCGCCATCTCCCCGAGGATGTCGAGGTCGCGCTGCACAAGCGCCGATTTCGTGACGATCGTCACCGGGTGGCGGAAGTCGCGCAGCACGTCGAGGATTGCGCGCGTGATGCCGAGCTTGCGCTCGGCCGGCTGATACGGGTCTGTGTTGCTGCCGAGTGCCAGCGGCCGGCAGGAATAGCCCTTTTTGCCGAGCTCCGAGGCGAGCAGGGCCGCGGCCTGCGGCTTGTAGAAGATGCGGGTCTCGAAATCGAGCCCCGGCGACAGCCCGAGATAGGCGTGGCTCGGCCGCGCATAGCAGTAGATGCAGCCATGCTCGCAGCCGCGATAGGGGTTGATCGAACGGTCGAAACCGATGTCGGGGGAATCGTTGCGGGCGATGATCGTGCGCGTCGCGTCGACCGAGAGCGTGGTGGCGAGCGGCGCCGGCACGTCCTCGCCAGTGCCCCAGCCGTCGTCGAAAGCTTCGCGCCGCAGCGGCTCGAAGCGCCCGCTGTCGTTGGTCTGCGCACCGCGTCCCTTGCGCGGCACCGTCGCGGCCGGCATATCCATCGGCGCAGCATAATCGGCCAATGGGAACATTTCAAGAACATATTTCCCTTTCCGCCGTGATTCCAACCCTCGAAGCGGGCGAGACGGTGGCGGGCCTCGTCGGCGCCCTCGCCGCCTCGTCTCTCGTCGGCGAGGTCCTCGTCGCCGACGGCGGATCGCGCGACGAGAGCGCCGCGCTCGCAGCCGCCGCGGGAGCGCGGGTGATCGAGGCGCCGCGCGGCCGCGGCACCCAGCTCGCCCGCGGCGCGGCGGCGGCGCGCGGCGAATGGCTTTTGTTCCTGCATGCCGATTGCCGGCCCGAAGCGGGATGGGAGGAGGCCGTCGAGCGTTTTCTGGCAATGCCCGGGGCGGCAGCGACGGCCGGCTATTTCACGCTCGTCCTCGACGATCCGGGGCCGGCGGCGCGCCGGCTCGAGCGTATCGTCGCCTGGCGCTGCCGGCTCTTCGCGCTGCCCTACGGCGACCAGGGATTGCTGATCGGCCGCCGCCTTTACGATGCGGTCGGCGGCTATCGCCCGCTGCCGCTGATGGAGGATGTCGATCTCGCGCGCCGCCTCGGCCGGCGCCATCTCGCACCGATCGGCGCCCGCATCATCGCTTCGGCGCGCCGCTACCGCGCCGGCGGCTATTGGCGTCGGCCGGCGAGAAACCTCTTCTGTCTCGGGCTCTATTTCCTCGGCCTGCCGCCGGCGCGCATCGCGCGGCTCTACGAGTGATGCGGGGCGATCTGGTCCTCTTCGTGCGGGCGCCCGCCCTCGGCCGCGGCAAGCGGCGCCTCGCGCGCGACATCGGCGATGTCGCGGCGGCGAATTTCGAGCGCCGGACGATCGCGCTGATGCTGCGCCGGCTGGGCCGCGACCGGCGCTGGCGGCTGCGCCTCGCGGTGACCCCGGACCGGGCATTTATCGCGCCGCGGGCACGAGCCTGGGCGGCGCCTCAGGGAAAGGGCGATCTCGGGACCCGCATGCACCGCGCCCTCGCGCTTTCCGCAACCCGTCCGGCTGCGCTCATCGGCGGCGACATCCCGGCGATCACGGCGCGGCACATAGAGGACGCTTTCCGCCTGCTGCGGCGGCACGATTTCGTCTTCGGCCCGGCCGAGGACGGCGGCTTCTGGCTCGTCGCCGTGCGGCCGACCCGGCATCTGCCGAAAATCTTCGCGCGCGTGCGCTGGTCGAGCCGCTTCGCGCTGGCCGATACACTCGCCGGGCTGCCGAGCCGGCTTTCGATCGGTTTCGCGGCCCGCCTCGAAGACGTCGACGACGGCGCCACTTATCGCCGCCTCGCCCCGCGCCGCGGCTTTTGAGCCTAGCCCTTCAAGTGCTCTTGCAGCCGCGGCATCAGCTCGACGAAATTGCACGGGCGGAAGCGGTTGTCGAGCTGGTGCACGAGGATGCCTTCCCAGGCATCGCGGCAGGCGCCCGGCGAGCCCGGCAGGGCGAACAGATAGGTGCCGCCGGCGACCCCGGCAGCGGCGCGGCTCTGGATCGTCGAGGTGCCGATCTTCTCGTATGAGAGCCAGCGGAAAAGCTCGCCGAAGCCGGCGATCTCTTTTTCGTAGACTGATTGGAACGCCTCGGGCGTCACGTCGCGGCCGGTGACGCCGGTGCCGCCGGTCGCGATCACGACGTCGATCTCGGGGTCGGCGATCCATGCGCGCAGCTGCGCCGTGATGGCGCCGAAATCGTCCCGGACGATGCGGCGCTGCGCAACACGGTGCCCGGCCGCGCCCGCCAGCTCGGCGAGCGTGTCGCCGGAACGGTCGTCGGCTTCGGTGCGCGTGTCCGAAACCGTCAACAACCCGATGTTGACGGGCAGAAACGGCCGCGATTGATCGAGGCGTCCCGGCATGGCGATCTCTCCTCGCTTGAGGTTAACTGCGCTCGACCGCCGCGTCGAGCGCATCGAGCCGCGCCTTCAGCGCCACGAGGTCGCGCCAAGCTTCGCGCTTGCGTTCGGGCGTGCGCAGCAGAAAGGAGGGGTGGAACATCGGCAGCGTCGGCACCGGCTCGTCGAGGCCCGGCACCGCGAGGTCGAACCAGCGGCCGCGCAGCCGTGTGATGCCCTGTCCCTGCGGCAACAGCGCCTGCGCCGCGGTGCCGCCGAGCAGCACCAGTACCTTCGGCCGCACGAGCACGACGAGCCGCATGACAAAGGGCAGGCAGGCGGCGATCTCGGCGGCGCTCGGCGTGCGGTTGCCGGGCGGCCGCCAATAGACGACGTTGCTGATCAGCACCCCGCCGCGATCGAGCCCGATCGCCGCCAGCATACGGTCGAGAAGCTGGCCGGCGCGGCCGACAAAGGGCCGGCCGGTGCGGTCTTCCTCGGCCCCCGGTCCCTCGCCGAGAAGCAGCACCGGCGCCTGCGGGTTGCCGTCGACGAAGACGGTGTTGGTCGCCGTGCGTTTCAGCGCACAGCCGTCGAACTGCGTGATTGCGAGCCCCAGCGCCTCGACGGTGTCGGCCCGGGCGGCGATGAGGCGCGCCGATTGTGCCGCCTCGGCCAGCGATTCAGCGAGCGCCCGCGGCGGCGCGACCGTGGCCGCGGGCACCTCGGCGGCAGCGGCGAGGCTCTTTCCGGCAGCGGACGCCGCCGGGGCGGCGAACCGGTCCGGCGGCGTATCCGCGATGGCGTCGTCGGCGCCCATCTCGACGGACCAGACGAGCAGTGCGAGGGCAGCGGCGGCGTCGAGGTTCGGCATGCGCGGCAGCCTACCACCGCCCGCCGCATCCGGCGCACTCCCGTTTTCCCGGCGATCCTTTATAGTCGCGCGCGGCGCAATTTCGGGCGGGGCGGGCCAACAAGGGAATGCAGCGCGAGCGCATGGAATACGACGTGGTCGTCGTCGGCGCGGGGCCGGCGGGCCTCGCGGCGGCGATCCGCCTGAAGCAGCTTGCAGCGACGACCGGTCGCGAGACCCAAGTCTGCGTCGTCGAAAAGGGTTCCGAGGTCGGCGCGCATATCCTCTCGGGCGCAGTCTTCGAGCCGCGCGCGCTCGACGAGCTGTTTCCGGATTGGCGCGAGCGCGGCGCGCCGCTCGCGACGCCGGCGGCCGAGGACCGCTTTCTCTTCCTGACGCGCAATCGCGCCTTCCGGCTGCCGACGCCGCCGCAGATGCGCAATCACGGCAACTACATCATCAGCCTCGGCAATCTCTGCCGCTGGCTGGCGGGCGAGGCCGAGGCGCTCGGCGTCGAGATCTACCCGGGCTTCGCCGCGGCCGAAATTCTTTACGACGAGGCCGGCCGCGTTGCCGGGGTGGCGACCGGCGACATGGGGATCGGCAAGGACGGCGAGCAGACCGAGCGTTATCAGCCGGGCGTCGAGCTGGCGGCGCGCGAGACGCTTTTCGCCGAGGGCTGCCGCGGTTCGCTGTCGAAAAGGCTGATCGAGCGCTTCTCGCTGCGCGATGGCCGCGATCCCCAGACCTATGCGATCGGCCTGAAGGAATTGTGGGAGATTGTCCCCGAGCGGCACCAGCCGGGGCTCGTCGTTCATACGGTCGGCTGGCCGCTCGACGCGGCGACCTATGGCGGCTCCTTTCTTTATCATCTCGAAGGCGGCCAGGTGTCGGTCGGCTTCGTCATCGGCCTCGACTACAAGAACCCGTTCCTGAACCCGTTCGAGGAATTTCAGCGCTTCAAGACGCATCCCGCGATCCGCCCCTATTTCGAAGGCGGAAGGCGGGTCGCCTACGGCGCCCGCGCCCTCAACGAAGGCGGCTGGCAGTCGATCCCGCGGCTCGATTTCCCGGGCGGCGCGCTGGTCGGCTGCGCCGCCGGCTTCGTCAACGTGCCGAAGATCAAGGGCAGCCACACGGCGATGAAATCGGGCATGGTGGCCGCCGAGGCGGTGTTCGCACGCCTGTCGGGCGAGGCGGACGCCGAGGTTGGCCGGGCGCTGCGGCAAAGCTGGGTGTGGCAGGAACTCTACCGCGTGCGCAATATCCGGCCGAGCTTTCGCTGGGGCCTCTACGCCGGGCTCGGCTATTCGGCGCTCGACACCTATCTGCTGCGCGGGCAGGCGCCGTGGACCTTTCACCACCACCCCGACCATCAGGGGCTCACCCCGGCGAGCGCCGCGCGGCATATCGATTATCCGCGGCCCGACGGCAAAGTGACCTTCGACCGGCTCTCCTCGGTGTTCATCTCGAACACGAACCACGAGGAGGACCAACCGCCGCATCTCAAACTGCGTGATCCGGAAAAGGCGATCGCGATAAACTATCGGCTCTACGATTCGCCGGAACAGCGCTATTGTCCTGCCGGGGTGTACGAGATCGTCGGCGCACCCGAGGATCCGCGTCTGCAGATCAACGCGCAGAATTGCGTCCACTGCAAAACCTGCGACATCAAGGACCCGGAGCAGAATATCGACTGGGTCGTGCCGGAGGGAGGCGGGGGACCCAACTACCCGAATATGTGAGGCCGGGCCCTTTGCGGCTGCCGCAAGGCCCCTTGTAAACGGATGGAAGTAACGGTGAGCGATATCTTTCGTCGATTGTTTGTACCGAGCCTCTTTCTAGCCTTTGCCGCGGGCCTCCCTGTGCCGGCGGCACTTCACGCCGCGCCGAGCGTCGAGCCGAGCAAGCCGGCGCCGCCGACTTTCGGCGCCTATCTCGCGGGGCTCTACGCGCAGGAGACACGCGACTACGCGGCCGCCGCCTCGTTCTATTCCCGCGCGCTCGAGGCCGATCCCGGGGTTCCCGAGCTGCTCGGCCGCGCCTTTCTGATGGATGTCGCCGACGGCCGGTTCGCCGAAGCCACCGCGCTCGCGCCGCGCGAATTGCGGCTCGATCCGCAGGATGCGGTCGCCCAGCTCGTGCTGGCGATCGACCGGCTGAAAAAGGGCGACAAGGCCGGGGCGCTTTCCAATGCCGAGCGAATGCCGCTCGGCGGCATTCACCGCTTTGCCCGGCCGCTCGTGCTCGCTTGGATGCGGGTGGCGGTCGGCGATCTGCCCGGCGCGGAGGCGGCGCTCGACGAACTCGACAACTTCAACGGCTTCGCGCCGCTCAAATTCTTCCAATTGGGGCTCGTCTACGACTTCATGGGCCATCCGGACAAGGCGCTGGCCGATTTCAACAAGACGCTGTCGCTGAGCAGCCGGGCGAATTGGCGGCTGACCGACGCGATCGCCAATTTCTATCTGCGCCACGGCGATAGAAAGAAGGCGGACGACCTCTACAAGCGCTTCGTCAACGAGAACCCGGGCAGCGAGCTCGCCGAATCGGTGCTTCATATGCGGCCGTCGGGACCGCCGCGGCCGATCGTCGATGCGGCCGCGTCGGGGCTCGCCGAGGCGCTCTTCGACCTGGCGAGCGTGCTGAATCAGCCCGAGACGATCGATCTGGCGCTCGTCTATGACCGCTTCGCGCTGCAATTGCGCCCGGATTACCCCCTCGGGCAACTGCTGCTCGCCGATATCTTGAGCGCCGAGGACCGGCCGGCCGCAAGCCTCAGGATCCTCGAGGCGATCCCGAAGAATTCGCCCTACTCATGGTCGGCGCAGCTGCGCGCCGCGGCCGATCTCGACGCGCTCGGGCGCACCGACGAGGCGATCGCGAAGTTGAAGGCGATGGCCGCGGCCGAGCCGAGATGGGCCGGCGCCAGCATTCAGCTCGGCGACATCTTGCGCGAGAAAAAGGATTTCGCCGAGGCCGCAGCGGCCTATCGCGACGCGATCGCCCGGCTGCAGGCTGCCGGGATGCCGGAGCGCTGGTCGCTCTATTACAGCTTCGGCATCGCGCTCGACCGCTCGAACCACTGGAAGCAGGCCGAGGCGGCGCTGGAGCACGCGATCGCGCTCAAGCCCGAACAGCCGCTGGTGCTCAACTATCTCGGCTATTCCTGGATCGACCGCGGCGTCAAGCTGCACGACGGGCTGGCGATGATCAAGAAGGCGGTCAAGCTGCGGCCCGAGGACGGCTATATCATCGACAGCCTCGGCTGGGCGCATTATCGCCTCGGCCAATACAAAGATGCCGTCAAATACCTCGAAAAGGCGGTCGAGCTGGTGCCCGACGACCCGACGATCAACGACCATCTGGGCGATGCCTACTGGAAGGCCGGCCGGCCGATCGAGGCGCGCTTTCAATGGCGGCAGGCGCTCGAGTTCGGACCGCACAAGGACAAGATCAAGCCGATCGAAGCAAAGCTCGAGCGCGGGCTCGGGGCACCGGGCCACGCCGGCGGCGGCTGAGCGCAGGATGCCGGTCGCGGCCTTCGCGGCGGCCAAGGTCAATCTTTACCTGCACGTGATCGGGCGCCGCGCCGACGGCTATCATCTGCTCGACAGCCTCGTCGCCTTCGCCGATATCGGCGACCGGATCGAGGCGCGCCCCGCGGCAGCGCTGTCGCTCGCGATCGAGGGTTCGGAAGCGGCGGGCCTCACCGATGCGCGCGAGGACAATCTGGTGCTGGTCGCCGCGCGCCGCCTCGCCGAGCATGCCCGGGTCGCGCCTTGCGCCGCGCTGCGGCTCGACAAGCGCCTGCCGGTCGCCTCCGGGCTCGGCGGCGGGTCGAGCGACGCCGCCGCCGCGTTGCGGGCGCTCGCCGAGCTGTGGCGGGTGCCGATCGGAGACGAGGAATTGGCCGCCGTCGGCGCCGGCATCGGCGCCGACGTGCCGGTCTGCCTCTATGGCCGGCCGGCCTGGGTCGGCGGCACCGGCGAGCGCCTTGACCCGGCCGAGGGCCTGCCGCCGGCGGGCATTCTGCTCGCCAACCCGCGGGCGCCGTTGCCGACCGCCAAGGTCTTCGCCGCCCGCCAGGGCCCTTTCGGCGAGCCCGCACGCTTTGCGCCGATGCCGAAGGATGCGGCCGCGCTGGCGCGCTTGCTGGCGCGCTGCCGCAACGATCTGACCGGGGCGGCCATCGGCCTCGTCCCTGAGCTGGCCATCCTGCTGGATCGGCTCGCGGCTCTGCCCGGCGCGCTGCTCGCGCGGATGAGCGGCAGCGGCGCCAGCGCCTTCGCGCTGTTTGCCGACCGCACCGCCGCCGAGCGCGCGCAACAAGCGCTCGCCGCCGCGGAACCGGAGTGGTGGTGCAGGGCCGGCAGCCTGGTTGCCGCAGCCGGGCTTTCTCGATAGGGTCGAGAACCCGCAGTGGGGCGTAGCCAAGTGGTAAGGCAGCGGATTTTGATTCCGCCATACGGAGGTTCGAATCCTCCCGCCCCAGCCAAGTTTTTCAATATCTCGGGATGGGCTGCTTGGTCGGCCTGACCCCTCCTCCGACGGCAAGGAAAGGGCCATGGCAAAGAACGGCTTCCGGGCGATCGACGCCGAGATGCACGTGATGGAGCCCGTCGATCTGTGGCAGCATTACATCGACCCGGAATTCGCGTCGCGCGCGCCGCGGCGGCTCGACGAGCGCCGCTGGGACATCCGCACCCTCGTCGAGGGCGAGGTGATGGCGCAGATGCCGGGCGGCGACTGGCCCGCCCTCTCGGATGCCGAGGAACAGGCGCTCGGCGAGCGCTACGCCGAAGAGATCGCCCGCAATTTCGACCCGCAATCGCAGCTCCGCGCTATGGACAAGGAGGGGCTCGATCTGGCGATCCTCTATCCGACTTCGGCCATGTACGTGACGGCGTTCACGCGCATGGACCCGCGCTTTGCCGCCGCGGCGTGCCGCGCCTACAACGACTGGCTGCATGACTACATCGAGGCCGCCGACCCGAAGCGGCTGTTCGGCGCCGCCGCGATCTCGGCGCACGAGGTCGCGAGCGCCGTCGCCGAGGCGCGTCGCGCCGTCGGCGAACTCGGCATGAAGGCTGTTTTCCTGCGCCCCAACCTTTACAACGACCGGCCCTGGCACGATGCCTATTACGATCCGCTGTGGGCCGCCTGCGAGGCGCTGAACGTCCCCATCGGCTTTCACGAGACGACCGGCTCGCGCATGCGGGCGGCCGGCGCCGACCGCTTCAACAGCATGGGGATCGCACATATCGCAACGCACTCCGTCGAGCAGATGCTGGCGGCGATGGACGTCATCATGGGCGGCGTCATGGAGCGCTTTCCGCGGCTGCGCTTCGCCTTTCTCGAAGGGCAATGCGGCTGGCTGCCATTCTGGCTGCACCGGATGGACGAGCATTATGAATGGCGCGAGCCGTACGGCGAGATGGCGCATCTGTCGATGCCGCCCTCCGAGTATTTCCGGCGGCAAGGCTTCTGCGCAGTCGAATGCGACGAAGACTTTGTCGCGCATGTCGTCGCGGCGGTCGGCGACGACAATCTCGTGACGACGACCGACTATCCGCACGGCGATTCGAAATATCCGAAGGCGATGGACCGCTTCCTGGCCCTGCCGCTCGGCGAGCGCAGCAAGCGCAAGATCCTGTGGGACAATGCGCTGCGGCTCTACGCCCTCTAGCGGTCGCAACCCGGATCCGGATTGCTTCGCCTTCGCTCGCAACGACAGCATCGGGTATCGTCGTTGCGAGGACCGCAGCGGCGATGCAATCGCGCTGATGTTCCTCGCTTGAAAGCGCCCGGATCATGAAGATCGGTTTCATCGGGCTCGGCAATATCGGCGCGCCGATCGCGGGGCAATTGCTGGCGGCGGGCCACACTCTCCTCGTCCACGACCGGCGGCGCGCGGCGGCGGAGCCGCTCGTCGCAGCGGGGGCGCAGTGGTCACCCTCGCCCGCGGTGCTCGCCGCCGAATGCGAAGCGGTTGCGACCTGCCTTCCCGGCCCGCCCGAAATGGAGGTGGTCTGCCTCGGCCCCGACGGCATCGCCGGCGGATTGCGGGCGGGCGCTCTCTACATCGACCACACGACGAATTCGCCGCCGCTCGTCAGGCGCCTGCATGAAATGCTCGCGGCGCGGGGCGTGGCGATGATCGACGCGCCGGTATCGGGCGGCATGGAGGGGGCGCGGACGCGCGATCTGCTCGTCATGGCAGGGGGCGACAACGATGCCTTCGAACGCGCCCGGCCGCTGCTCGAAGCGATCGCGAAGCGCATCATTCATACGGGCGCGATCGGCACCGCCTCCATTGCCAAGATCATGCACAACTGCGCGAGTTTCACGCTCGATATGCTGCTGGCAGAATGCTGGACGACCGCGGTCAAGGCCGGGCTCGATGCCGAGACGATCGTGCGCGTCTTCAACGAGGCGGCGCTCGGGCAGATGATGAGCCTCAAGGTACGCTTGCCGGCCACCTGGCTGCGCGGCGATTTCGCGCCGCGCTTTTCATTGGCGCTGGCGCGCAAGGATCTGGGGCTCGCGCTCGACCTTGCGCGCAGCAGCGATACGCCGATGCGGCTCGCCGCGCTTTGCGAGCAGGAGATGATCGAGGCGGTGGCGCGCGGCTGGGCCGACCGCGACGCCTCGATCGCGCTGACCTTGCAGGAGGAGCGGGCAAAGGCGGCGGTGCGCCTGCCGCCCGCCCCGGAATGACGAACCCTGGGGATTTCCAATGACGCAGACGGTGCTCTACCCCGAAGACCGGCAGATCCCGGACGAGGAGATCGAGCGCGAAGTCTATCGCGGCGAGCTTGAAATCGTGCGGCGGCATGCGAAATCGCTCGCCGAGATTTCGGACAAGGATTGCGCGGCGGCGGACGGGCTGATGGTCATGCGCTTTGCCGTCGGTGCCGAGGATCTCGCGCGCTTCCCGCGGCTCAAAGTCATCGTCCGCATGGGGGTCGGCTACGACAAGCTGCCGCGCGAGGCCGCCGCGGCGCGCGGCATCCTCATCTGCAACGTCCCCGATTACGGCACCACCGAAGTCGCCGACCACGCGATGGCGCTGGCGCTCGCGCTGCGCCGCGGCATCGTCCTCTATCACGAGCGGATGCGGCAGACGCCGATGCCGTGGGGGCCGGTCAAGGGCGAACTGGTGCGCCGCTCGGGCGTGCAGAGCTTCGGCATCGTCGGGCTTGGCCGGATCGGCACGGCGGTCGCCCTGCGCGCCCGCGCCTTCGGCTTCCGCGTGCTGTTCTACGATCCCTATTTGCCGAACGGCGCCGAGCTGGCGCTCGGCATCGCCCGCGCCCGGTCGCTCGACGACCTGCTGCGCGAGAGCGACACGCTGTCGATCCACACGCCGCTGACGCCGGAGACGCGCCACCTGCTCGGCCACCGCGAATTGTCGCTACTGCCGAAGGGCGCCGTCGTCGTCAACACGGCGCGCGGGCCGATCGTCGACATCGACGCGCTGCTCGCGCTGTTGCGCCAAGGGCATCTCGCCGGCGCCGGGCTCGACGTCTTGCCGATCGAGCCGCCCGCCGAACCCTATCCCGAGATTCTCGCCGCCTACCGGGCGCGCGAGGAGGGGCTCGAAGGCCGGCTCATCATCACGCCGCACGCCGCCTGGTTCACGCCGCAATCGGAGGCCGACACGCGCAAGAAATCGGCCGAGACGATGCGCGCCGCGCTGCTCACCAACCGGCCGCAGAACGTCATCACGCCGGAGATGTTTTAGGGCGAATTGTCATTGCCGGGAGGCCGCTGGCCGACGAAGCAATCTCGACGGGATTGCTTCGCTCTGCTCGCAATGACAGCCACTCTCATACGCGCCGGGCGTAGAGCAGGAATTCGCGGTTGCCCTCGGCACCGCGGATCGGGCTGCCCGTGATCCCGACGACGCTCCAGCCGGGTTGGGCGGCGACCCATGCCGCGACGCGCTCGCACACTCGGCGGTGAATTTCCGGGTCGCGCACGATGCCGCCCTTGCCGACATGCGCGCGCCCGGCCTCGAATTGCGGCTTGATGAGCGCGACGAGGCATGCGCGCGGCGCGGCGAGCGCCAGGGCGGCCGGCAATATCGTCGCCAGCGAGATGAAGCTCGCATCGCAGCTGATGAAATCGACCGACTCGGGGATCTCGGCGCGGCTGAGAAAGCGCGCGTTCATGCCCTCGCGCAGGATGACGCGCGGGTCCTGCCGCAAATTCCAGGCGAGCTGCCCGACGCCGACATCGACGGCATAGACGCGCCGGGCGCCGCATTCCAACAGAACGTTCGTGAAGCCGCCGGTCGAGGCGCCGATGTCGAGCGCGACGGCGCGCTCGACGCGAATCGCGAAATGATCGAGCGCATGGGCGAGCTTAACGCCGCCGCGCGACACCCAGGGGTGGTCGCGGCCCTTCAATTCGAGGGCGGCGTCCGCCGCAAGGCTCTGGCCCGGCTTATCGACCCGGCGCGTTCCCGAATAGACGACGCCGGCGAGGATCAGCGCCTGCGCGCGCGCCCGACTTTCGGCAAGACCGCGCTCGACGAGCAGCTGATCGGCCCGCTGTTTTGCCGCCGCCGCCCTCCGTCGCTCAGGCGCGTACCGGCGCCTCGACCATCTCGCGGCCGAGGGCGGCGAGCGCCATCGCTACGATATGGCGGGCGTTGAGCCCGGCCTTCTCGTACTGCGCCTGCGGGCTGTCGTGATCGAGGAAAAGATCGGGCAGCACCATTGTGCGGATTTTGAGGCCCTGGTCGAGCAGCCCGTTCATCGCGAGGTGATGGAGCACCTGGCTGCCGAAGCCGCCGATCGCTCCTTCCTCGATCGTAATCACGACCTCGTGCTCGCGCGCGAGCCGATTGACGAGATCGGTGTCGAGGGGCTTGGCGAAGCGCGCGTCGGCAACCGTCGTCGAGAGGCCGTAGGCGCCGAGTTCCTGCGCCGCCTTCAGGCATTCGCCGAGCCGGGCGCCGAAGGAGAGCAGCGCAATGCTGGTGCCCTCGCGCACGATGCGGCCGCGCCCCAATTCGAGCGGCACGCCTTTTTCGGGCAGCGGCACGCCGATCCCCTCGCCGCGCGGATAACGCACCGCCGAGGGGGCGTCGTCGATCGCCGCGCAGGTCGCGACCATGTGGAACAATTCGGCCTCGTCCGCCGCCGCCATGATGACGAAATGCGGCAGACAGCCGAGATAGGTTACGTCGAACGAACCGGCATGCGTCTGGCCGTCCTGGCCGACGAGGCCGGCGCGGTCGATCGCAAAGCGGACGGGAAGCTTCTGGATCGCCACGTCGTGCACGACCTGGTCGTAGGCGCGCTGCAAAAAGGTCGAGTAGATCGTCGCGAACGGCTTCATCCCCTCGGCGGCGAGCCCGGCCGCGAAGGTGACGCCGTGCTGTTCGGCGATGCCGACATCGAAGGCGCGATTGGGGAATTTCTCGGCGAACAGGTTGATCCCGGTCCCCGACGGCATCGCGGCGGTGATCGCGACGATGCGCTCGTCGACCTCGGCCTCCTTGATCAGCGATTTCGCGAAGACGGTCGTGTATTGCGGTGCCTTCGGCGTCGATTTGGCCTGCGCGCCGGTCACGACGTCGAACTTGGCGACGGCATGCCACTTGTCTTCCGAATTCTCGGCCGGCGGGTAGCCATGCCCCTTGTGCGTCACGCAATGGATGAGGACCGGACCCGCTTCCTTGCTGTCGCGGACGTTCTTCAAGACCGGCAGCAGATGGCCGATGTTGTGCCCGTCGATCGGGCCGACATAGTAGAAGCCCAGCTCCTCGAACAGCGTCCCGCCGGTGACGAAGCCGCGCGCCAATTCTTCGGCGCGGCGGGCGGCATCTTCAAGCGGCTTCGGAAAGCGCCGCGCCACTTCCTTGGCGATATGGCGCAAGGACAGGAAGGATTTCGAGGATAACAGGCGCGAGAGATAGGCGCTCATCGCGCCGACGGCCGGCGCGATCGACATGTCGTTGTCGTTGAGGATGACGACGAGGCGCGAATCCATCGCCCCGGCGTTGTTCATCGCCTCGTAGGCCATGCCGGCGCTCATCGCGCTGTCGCCGATGACGGCGATGACGTTGCGCTTCTCGCCGCGCAGGTCGCGCGCCACCGCCATGCCGAGCCCGGCGGAGATCGAAGTCGAGCTGTGCGCCGCGCCGAACGGATCGTATTCGCTCTCCGAGCGCTTGGTGAAGCCGGAAAGCCCGCCGCCCTGGCGGATCGTGCGGATGCGGTCGCGGCGGCCGGTCAGGATCTTGTGCGGATAGGCTTGGTGGCCGACGTCCCAGATCAGCCGGTCGTGCGGCGTGGCGAAGACGTAATGCAGCGCAACGGTCAGCTCGACGACGCCGAGCCCGGCGCCGAAATGGCCGCCGGTGATCGAAACGGCGTCGATCAGCTCGGTGCGCAGCTCGTCTGCGACCTGCCGCAGGTCTTCCTCGGGCAGCCGGCGAAGATCGGCGGGGACGTCGATCCGATCGAGCAGCGGCGTCCGATTGGATATGTTGGGTACCGGTTTGCGATCCAACGCTGCGCTCCTCAGCTGCGGCGGGTGACGACAAATCGCGCCGCGTGACGCAGAAGTTCCGCCCTTTGTTCGAACAAATCAAGATGCGCGACAGCCTGATCTATCAGAAGGGCTGCTTGCGCCCGGGCCCGCTCTACTCCAAGGATAGAGACGAAGGTTGCCTTGCCGGCGGCGGCATCGGCGCCGACCGGCTTGCCCGTCTCCGAGGCGGAGCCCTCGACATCGAGCAGATCGTCGGCGATCTGGAAGGCGAGCCCCAGATCGTGCGCATAGCCTCTGAGCGCCAGGCGCACCTCGCTCGAGGCCTTGGCGAGAACCGCTCCCGCCTCGCAGGAAAACGCGATCAGCGCGCCGGTCTTTAACCTTTGCAAACGCGTGATCGCGCCGATATCGAGCGCCCGGCCTTCGGCGAGCAGATCGATCATCTGGCCGCCGACCATGCCGGCCGGCCCGGCCGCCGCCGCCAGCGAGGCGACGAGCTCGCAGCGCACCGCCGGATCGCTGTGCGTATCGGGATGCGCCAGCACCTCGAAAGCCATCGTCAACAGCCCGTCGCCGGCGAGCACCGCGGTCGCCTCGTCGAATTCCTTGTGGCAGGTCGGCCGGCCGCGGCGCAGATCGCTGTCGTCCATAGCCGGCAGATCGTCATGCACCAACGAATAGGCATGCACCATCTCGACCGCGGCGGCGACCTGCAGCGCGCAGCGCCGCGCCACCCCGAACAGCCGCGCGCTCACCAGCACGAGAAACGGACGCAGGCGCTTGCCCGGGGCCAGCGCCGAATAGCGCATCGCCTCGTAGACGCGCGCTTCGGGGCCCGGCGGGACGACGAGCAACCGGTCGAGCGCGGCGTCCGTCAACTCCGCCGCGCGGGTCAGCGCCTCGAAGAACGAGAGCGAATCGGCCCACAGCGTTTCAGTCAAGCTTCGCCGGCTCCGTCGATAGAGCGCCCTCGGGCCCGAGCACGATGCGATCGACCCGCAGCTGCGCCTCCGTCAGCTTCTGCTCGCAATGCCGCTTCAGCTGCGCGCCGCGCTCATAGGACCCGATCGCCTCGTCGAGCTTCACCTGCCCGGCCTCCAGGCGCCGGACGATCTGCTCGAGCTCGACGAGCGCATCTTCGAAGCTCATTGCCGCGATGTCGTCGGGCACACCCGTTTCGGCCATCTCATTTCTCTAACAAAAACGCCGGGATGATAAGCCCGCCGTCATCCGCAACAAACACGCGAAACCCGACAATCGTTGCAAATCCGCAACACGAAGCCGCCGATCGCGTTACGATCGCCGCGAAACCGCCGATTATTATACGGACATCAGCGCGCGGACATGGGCGGCGGCGCTGGCGCCGAGCGCCCGCAGGTCATAACCGCCTTCGAGCGTCGACACCACCTTTCCCGCGGCGTGCCGATAGGCGATCTCGAGGAGCCTTGCGGTAATCCATTCGTAATCCGTCTCATCGAGCAACAACTCGGCGAGCGGATCGTCCTGATGCGCGTCGAAGCCGGCCGAGATCAGCAGCAAATCGGGCCGGAAGGCGTCGAGCGCCGGCAGGATGCGCTCGCGCACCGCAACGCGGAATTGGCTCGAGCCCGACATCGGGCGCAGCGGCACGTTGACGATGTTGCCGACCCCCGTCTCGCTCGCCGCCCCGGTGCCGGGATAGAGCGGATATTGATGCGTCGAGGCGTAAAAAAGGCTGTCGTCGGTCGCGAAAGCGGCCTGCGTGCCGTTGCCGTGATGCACGTCGAAATCGACGACGGCGACGCGTTCGAGCCCATGTGCCTCGCGGGCCCGCACGGCGCCGACGACGACATTGTTGAACAGGCAAAACCCCATCGAGCGGCCGGGCTCGGCATGGTGTCCCGGCGGGCGCACGGCGCAGAAGGCGTTGTCGGCCTCGCCCGCGACGACCGCGTCGACCGCCGCCGCGACCGCGCCGGCGGCGCGCAGCGCGGCTTCTCCCGAGCCGGGCGACAGCACGGTATCGGCGTCGATGCCGACATGCCCGAGGCGCGGCACCGCGTCGAGAATGCGCTCGACATGGCGGCGCGGGTGCGCGCGCAACAGATCCTCGAAAGCGACCTGCGGCGCCTCGCGACGTTCGAGCCCGGCGAATTCCGGCTCGGCAAGCGCCTCCAGCACGGCGCGCAGGCGCGCCGGCGACTCCGGATGATGGCTGCCGGGGTCGTGTTCGAGGCATGCCGGATGGCTGTAAAGAAGCGTCGTCATCGGAGGTCCCGTCGTCGGCTGCGCGAAGTGTCGCACAATCGCGCCGTCTATGGCCAGGATCGCCCGCCCTTGCCGCGGCATTCGCCGAAGGCTATGGGAACGGGCGGAGGGGTCGTGGGCATCGCCTGTCGTTGCTTGGCGCTTTTGTTGGCTTTCGCCGCCGCGGCCACGCCGGCGCGCGCGGCTTCGGGCCAGCTCGTGCTGCGCGCCGGAAATGCCGGCGGGGAAAGCTATCGGCTCGCTCTCGAACTCGCGCAAGCCCTCGCCGCAGCGCCGAAAGACCGGCTCGTCCTCAGGATCGCGGCGACTGCCGGAGAGGCGGCGAACGCGGCCGACGCCGCCGGCCGCGGCGGCGTCATCTTCGTCGCGACGCCGGGTGCCGTCCGCGAGGCGCTGCACGGCGAGATGACGATGCCGGCGCAGCATCCCGCGGGCGGCATTCGCGCGCTTTTTCCGCTGCCGTTTCGCGCGATGCACTGGGTGGTGCGCGCCGACAGCGGGGTCATGCGGCTCGCCGATCTCGCCGGGCGCGCGTTCGTCGCCGGCAGGAGCGGAAGCCTCTGCGCGATCGAGTCGGCCGCCGCGCTGAAGCTCGTTCGCCCGGCCGCGCCGGTTCACACCATCGCCGACGCCGGCGATGGCCCGGCGCTTGGGGTCAAAGGGGCGATCGGTTTTGCCGAAGCGGCAGCGTTTCCCGAGCCCGGACTGGCCGCGCTCGCCGACCGGACGAAGCTGCGGCTGCTGTCGCTGCCGCATCGCGACATCCGCGCGATGCTTGCCGCCGACAGCGACCTCGTCGCCATGGTCATCCCGGCCGCGACCTATCGCGGCATCAAGGCCGACGCGATGACGGTGGCGATGCCGGTCGGCCTCTATGCCACCCGCGATGTCAGCACCGCCGAGGCCTACCGCCTCACGAAGGCGTTCTGGGACAACAAGCGCGCGCTCGAGCTGCGCGACCCGCGCTGGGCGGCGGTGACCCCGGAGGCGCTGTCGGCGCTTGGCGCCAAACCGCATCGGGGCGCGCTGAGCTATTACGCGGCAAGCGGGATGGCGCTGTCGCCGCTGTGGCGCTGAAAGGGCCTAACGGGCGCGGCGGGCGAGCGCGCCGAGCATCAGACCGGCCCAGCCGGTCAGCATCGCGATGCCGCCGAACGGCGTCGCGGCGGTAAAGCGCGCGATCCCGGTCAGCGCGACGGCGAAGAGGCTGAAGCTGAACAGCACGATGCCGGCGGCGAAGCCGAACCCGGCGACGCTGAGGGGCAGCCCCGGCCGGCTGCGGCGCTCGGCCATCGCGACGACCGCGAGCAGCGCGGCGGCGTGAGCGAGACCGTAAAGGGCGCCGGTGCGCAACAAGGCCGCGGCATGCGCGTCGCTCGTTTCGAGATGCGCCGAGACCGCCCCGGCGGCGATCGAGAGAAAGCCGCCCAAGCCGGCGAAGAAGGCCCAAAGACGGATCATCGCGGCTCGCGCATCAGCGCCTCGTAAAGCGCCAGCGTCTGGCGCACGACGATGCCCTCGGCGAACGACCGCTCGACGAGCGCGCGGCCCGCCGCGCCCATCCTGCGGCGGCCCGCCCGATCCCGCGCGAGCCCGGCCAACGCCGCGGCGAGCGCCTCGACATCGTGTGGCGGCACCAGCATGCCGGTCTCGCCCGGCACGACGATCTCGCGGCAGCCGGCGACATCGGTGGCGACGACCGGGCGGGCGCAGGCGGCCGCCTCGATCAGCGCCTTCGGCAGGCCCTCGCCGTAGGTCGTCGGCAGCACGGCGATAGCGGCGCGGCGCCAGACCTGGCGCACGTCTTCGACCTGCCCCAGCCACTCGATCCCCGGCTCGCGGGCGAGCGCCTCCAGCGCCGCGGCATCGAGCGAGCCCTCATTGTCCGGATCGGGCGGGCCGGCGAGCAGCAGCGAGACCGCAAGCCCCCGCTCCCGCAAGCGGCGCACCGCCGCAACGGCGTCGAGCACGCCTTTGTCGCGCAGCATGCGCGCGACAAGTGCAACCGTGACGCCCTCGCCCTCGGGCTCGCAGAGCGGCTGAAAGCGGGCGAGATCGACCCCGGAGCCGCGGATCAGCGCAATCCGCGCCTGCGCGACGCCGAAGCCGGCCAAAGCGGCCGCGTCGCCGGCGTTCTGCACGATGATGCGGCCGCCTCGCTCGCCGCCGAGGCGCCCGAGCGCGAGGCGCAACAGCGGCCGGCGCAGCTGCGCGCCGAGCCCCTTTCGCGAAAAGCCGGACCCGAGCCCCATCACGGCATCGATGCGGCGCGGCCCGTCCCGCCGGCGCGGAAACGCAAGCCGCCGCGCGAGGCCGCCAAAGACGACCGGCTTCAGGGCCACATGGTGCACGAGGTCCGGCCGCTCGGCGCGGTAGAGGCGCGCGATTTCGAGGATTGCGCGCAGCGCGCCGAACAAGCCGTCGCCGCGCCGCCGCCAATCGATCGGCCGCAGCCGGAAGCCCGCGTCGCGGATCGCCTCGCCGTGCGCGCGCACTCGCGTCGCCACCACGACCTCCCAGCCGGCATCGCGCGCGGCCCGCGCGAGCGCAAGCCGGTGCGACCAGAAATACCAGTCCTCGGTGACGAGGAAGACGAGCTTCGGCCGACGCCGCGGCACCGGCATGGAAATCGTCTCGATCGGATCGGAGAGGGCCACGACGAGGCTGCTTGTCAATAGATCGCCCTATCTTTAATGCATTTCGCCGGCAAAGCGCTCGTCGAAACGAGGCCGGGACGGAGGAAATCTCTGGCACGCATTCTGGTGACCGGGGCGGCCGGCTTCATCGGCGGGGCACTGTGCCGCGGCCTCGTCGCACGCGGCCACGAGGTCCTCGGCATCACCCGCCGGCCGGCCGAGCCGATCCCCGGCATGGCGCTTCTCGCGATCGGCGACATCAGCCCGGCGACGCCGTGGTCGGCGCATTTGCGCGGCATCGACCTCGTCGCGCATCTCGCCGGGACCGCCCACCGGCGGCTCAATGCTGCGTTCTCGGCGAGCGAGCCGGCTGCCGCCGCCGCGCTCGCCCGCGCGGCGGCGGCGGCGGGCGTTCGGCGCCTTCTGCTGATGAGCTCGCTCAAGGCGATGGGCGAAACGACCGCGCCCGGCCGCCCCTTTCGCGCCGCCGATCCGGCTGCCCCGGCAAGCCGCTACGGGGCGTTGAAGCTGGCGGTCGAGGAGGCGTTCGCTGCGGCGGCGCGCGAGACCGGCATCGAATTCGTCATCCTGCGCCCGCCGCTCGTCTATGGGCCGGGGGTCAAGGCCAACTTCCGCGCGCTGCTGCGCCTTGCGGCATCCGGGCTGCCGCTCCCCTTCGCCCGAATCGACAACCGCCGCAGCCTGATATTTCTCGACAATCTCGTCGATCTCGCGGCCGTGGCGGCATTTCATTCCGCCGCGCCGGCAGGGATCTGGCTCACCCGCGACGTCGACCTTGCGACGCCAGAACTCATTCGTGCGCTCGCCGCGGCCCTGGGCCGCCCGGCCCGCCTCTACGCGCTGCCCGCAGCCTTCCGGGCCCTCGCGCGGCGGGTTCCGGCGATCGCGCCGCTCGCATCCTCGCTCGCCGTCGATGATGCCGCGACGCGCGAGGCGCTCGGCTGGACGCCGCGCGTTTCCGTCGAAGCCGGGTTCGCGGCGACGGCGCAGGCCTTTCTCGATGAGGATTTGCGGCGGCGGCGATGATCGCCATATCGAGGCGGCACAGGAGGATCGCCGAATGCCCAGTTTCGACATCGTCTCGCGCATCGATCTGGCCGAGGTCGACAACGCGCTCGCCGGCATGACGCGCGAGATCGCGACGCGCTTCGACTTCAAGGGCAGCAAATGCGCCATCACGCGGGAGGCGGGCGTCTTGACGGTGCTCGCCGACGACGAATTGAAGCTGAAGCAGATGCACGAACTCTTGCGCGTGCACATGACGCGGCGGAAAGTCGATCCCGGCGTGCTCGACGCGAAGACGGCGGAGAAGGCGGCGGGCAACACGCTGCGTCAGACGATCCTGTTGCGCCAGGGGATCGACGCCGAATTGGGGCGGCGGCTGATGCGCGAAATCAAGGACAGAAAGCTTAAGGTGCAGGTTGCGCTGCAAGGCGAGGAACTGCGCGTCAGCGGCAAAAAGCGCGACGATTTGCAAAGCGCGATTCAAGCGTTGCGCGGCCTCAAGCTCGAGCAGCCGCTGCAATACCTCAATTTCCGCGAGTAACGGCGCCGCCCCGGGCAGCCACCCGCTTCGAGATGCGAGCCGGCCGGCGTGCCCTGCCGGCTTGGCTGTTCTGGCTGTTTCTGCAGCCAAAGATCAGCCATCGGGCACTCCCCCACCGCGATGCCGCAGAGCCGCGGCGAAGCGGTGCTTATATCATAACGGTGCGAATTTGTCAACAGGACAAACCCGCTTGATCGCGCGGCCGGCAAAGGCTATCTAGGGCGTTCCCGGCCCCGTCCCCTTCGTCTAGAGGCCCAGGACACCGCCCTCTCACGGCGGCAACACCGGTTCGAATCCGGTAGGGGACGCCAGAAAAATCAATACCTTGTGAGACACGAACGGGGCATCGAGGCTCTCGCACGGAAAAAATACGGGATAGCCGTTCCCGGACGCGCCCGGAAACCGCCGCACAGACCTGGCCCCTGCCGCACGCTCCGCGCGTGACGTCGGCGGTTGGGGGAAAACGGGCCGGCCGCAGGGGCTTTCAAAAAGATTTACGGCTCCCTTTGGAACCGCGGGCGGTTTCCGGTTTCCTCGATGGGCAATGCGCCGTCGCGGCGCAGCTCCTCCGGCGACGCCGATCCAGCGGAATCGAGATCGCGAACTGACATAGCCGTCATCGTGATTGAGGACGCCGTCGCGATCGAAGAAAACGGCGGGCCGCCGGCGGCGTCGCGGAAGCTCGTGCTGTGCCGTGGCGAGGGAAGCCGGAATGCCGATATCGATGAAATAGCCGCTGAACAATACCGCAACCAAAGCGCCCTCGACCGGCAGGCGGGGAAGGATCTCGCGCTCGAGCGAGCAGTTCGGCCCGAGGTGATCGACGAGCCTACGGCGAAATGCGTAGCCACCCCCATTGATCAGCCGAGGACCATCGGTTGCGGGGCGGGCGGCAAACCGGGCGATGCGGCCATTCTCGACGTCGACAACGCCGTAGCGGCCGGCGTCGGTAACCTCCCGGACTGCGATTGCGCCGAGCACCGACGGCTCGTCGTTCAGGCGCTTGGCGAGATAGACCCAGTTGATGTCGAACCAGGAATCGCCGTTCAGCAGGAAAACGTTGTCAGCTAGGCGATCACGCGCCTGCCACACGGCGCCACCGGTTCCGGCCGGCTCGGGCTCCACTGCCACCTCGATGTCGAGATCGAATTGCCGCAGCAACGGCGTCGAGGCGGCGTAATCGACAATGCGCGGCGCCGCGAATCCAGCGAGCAGCAGAATCTTTCATATGTCATGCCGGGCGAGTTCGAACAGCAGCGCATCGAGGAACGGCGCACCGCCGACCGGCAGCAAAGGCTTAGGGACGCGCGCGGTCGATTCGCCGAGGCGCGTGCCGAGCCCGCCGACAAGGATGACCGCTTGGCTAAGCATTCACCCGGATTGGCGGCAATCTCGGCACGGCCGGCGCCGCCAGATCGCGCGGTCTCGGCGAGGCGCTCATCGCCGTACCTACCAGGTTTCGCATCCGCCATCGCTGAATTTGACCGGCGCCGCACGGCCGCCCGCTGCGTTCAGCGCATCAATGAGCTGCAAGCGATCCTCCGGATCGACAATGAACATCATGAAGCCGCCGCCGCCGGCGCCGGAGACCTTGCCGGCAAGCGCCCCGTTGGCGCGCGCGATGTCGCGCAGTTCCTCGATGCGGGCGTTCGAGATGCGCGACGAGGTGTGCCTCTTTGCCGTCCACGAATCCTGCAGAAGTTCAGCGATTGCATTGCATATTGCCGCTCAAAAGCCTGGTTTTCATTTCGATAGCGTCCGCTTTCAGCCGGTCGAAGGCCGCGATCGTCGTCGCGCGGTGGTCGACCGCTCCGGCAGTGTGCTCGCCGATGATTTCGGTCGCGTCCGCGATTGACCGGTGACGCAGATGACGAGCGAAGCTTCGAATTTGTTTCGCGCGCCATTGGATACCCGCAGGGGATTGACGATCACCCGGTCACCGCGCAGGGTTAAAGAATGCCCTTGCTCACTTCCGAAATCTCTTTATCTTATACTCCCGGCAACGGCACCCCCCCCTCCGAGCGGAGCGACAGCGAAACTGTATTCCGCTTCTCAACGCGACTGAACTGTGTGGCGCCGTAGGATTGAACCGATGCGCATTCTTGTTACTGGCGGCGGCGGATATATCGGCAGCATTCTGGTCCCGACGCTGCTAGAGGCCGGCCACGCGGTCACAGTAATCGACACGTTTCCGCGGCCAGGGACCGAGTTGGCGGCAGCCTGCGCCTATCAAGATTTCGAGCCGGTGCGCGGCGATGTGCGCGACACGCGCCTACTCGACCGATATTTGCCGAAGTTTGACGTGGTCATTCCGCTCGCTGCGCTGGTCGGGGCGCCGTTATGCGCGCGCGACGAAATTGGCGCGACCACCACCAACCGTGACGCAATTCGCGGACTTACCGAGCGACTGTCGAAGGACCAATGGTTGGTATTCCCGACGACTAATTCGGGTTATGGGATCGGCGACAAGGATGCGTATTGCGCGGAGGAGACGCCGCTCAATCCAATCTCGCTCTATGGCCGGACCAAAGTCGAAGCGGAGAAGATCGTCCTCGATACCGGACGCGCCGTGACACTGCGGCTGGCGACTGTGTTCGGGATGTCGCCGCGCATCCGGCTGGATCTGTTGGTAAACGATTTCACGTATCGGGCGGTCAACGACCGCGTTGTAGTCGTATTCGAGGGCCATTTCCGCCGAAACTACATTCATGTGCGAGACGTGGCCAAAGCATTCCTGCACGTCATCGCCAACTATGGGAGCATGTGCGGCGAACCGTACAATGTAGGGCTGTCCGACGCCAACCTGACGAAACTGCAACTGTGCGAGAGGATCAAGCGGTACGTGCCTGACTTCCACTATTTCAATGCGCCGATTGGCGAGGATCCGGACAAACGCGATTATATCATCTCCAATGCGAAGATCGAGGCGACGGGATTCAGGCCCGACTGGTCGCTGGACCGCGGCATCCTCGAGCTGATCAAAGCCTATCGAATGCTGCGGAATAGCAATTTCTCCAATGTGTGAGACCCGATGATGCCAATGGCGAGCGTCGGATGATGGACATGGCATGCCGCATCTGCGACGGCGGCAATGTCGAACTCTTCCTTGATCTCGGTGAACAACCGCATTGCAACCGGCTGATCCCGCCCGATAAAGAGGGTGAGCGCGAGGCGCGCTATCCACTTCGGGTCGGCTATTGCCACGATTGCACACTGGTGCAAATCGACTATACGATACCGAAGGAGATGATGTTCTCCGACTATCCCTACGTCTCGGGGACAACGCGCACGCTGACGCAACACTTTGCGCAAAGCGCGGCGCGGCTGGTCGATACGTACGGATTGCGGCCGGCCGATTTGGTTGTCGACATCGGCAGCAACGACGGATCTTGGATAGCGCAATATCGTCCGTTCGGCGTGCGCGTCTTGGGGGTCGAAGCGGCGGGGAACGTCGCGCGCCTCGCCCTGGCTTCGGGCATGCCGACGCTGAACCGGTTCTTCAACGATGAGACCGCGGCGCAGATCGTAGCAGAGCATGGCAATGCGCGCCTGGTCACCGCCGCCGGGGTGTTTTTTCATCTGGAGGAGTTGCACAGTGTCGTCCGCGGCATTGACCGCCTGATCGGCAACGACGGCGTTCTCGTAGTGCAGGCGATCTATCTCGGCGGCATGGTCGAAAACCTCGCCTTCGACCAGATTTATCACGAGCATCTCTGCTACTATACGTTGCGTTCGCTGGACGCGTTGTTCCGACGGCACCGTCTCGAAGCCGTCGACGTGCGGCTCCTGCCAATCCACGGCGGCTCGGTGGAGGTTCACGCCGCGCGGAAAGGGCGGCGGCCGGTCAGCGCCGCCGTGACGGATTTTTACGCAATGGAAGAGGCGAAGGGCTTGGGCACCCTTGCGACCTATCGCGATTTCGCCGACCGGGTGTGGGGCCTCAAGGAGGAATTGTCGCGGCTGCTCGACGAGTGGCGCAGGCGCGGACGCAGCGTTTGGGCTTACGGAGCCCCGGCGAAGGGCGCGACGCTGCTGAACTCCTTCGGCATCGGGCCGGCCCTCGTGCAGCGGGCGGTCGAAAAGAACCCAATGAAGGTCGGCTTCCTGATGCCCGGGTCGCGCATCCCGATCGTTGCCGAGGGCGGCGACCGACCGGACGGCTATCTGGTGCTCGCCTGGAACTTCCTCGATGAGTTCCTTGAAAAGGAACGCGATTATCTGGCCGCCGGCGGCGCCTTCATTGTACCTGTCCCGGAAGTGCGCGTGATCACCGGCGATCACGTCACGCGTTAGATTGCCGATTGGACGAAGCCCCTGCGCGGCGTTCCGGCTCACCGGTCTCGGCGGCGGCCTCGCACAGCGGCGCAAGCGAGATCGAGCGTACCGCAAACCCGAGCCGCCGGGCGTCGCTGCTATTGCCGTCTTCCGCCGGGCTCACTACCGTGTCGTGCCGAAAGACGATGCGGCATACGCCGGACGTGCCCGGCATCGCCGATCGTGGAATTTCAAAGGCGAGCCGGATCGTATTACCGTCGCGCCGGCAATCGAAACTCACGGTTGCGTCGTTGAGCGTGACGGTAAAGCCGTCGAACACACGCGTCCGCACCGGCAGCATCGTCATCTCGATCCGGTAAGCGTGACGCCCCGACAATGGCAGGTCCAGCGTGAATTTCGGCTCCGGACCGGTCCATCGGAACCGCCCCCACGTCTGCGAATTTTCCAACGGATACCAGCCGAATCCCGGGATCGGCCGGGCCAGATCGATAGCGAAGGGCTGCGCGTAGAGCCGGTCGTCGACAGCCGGCGCGGGCGCCGCCTCGACGCGGCCCGCAGCCGAGCCGTTCGACGCCCCGGTCGCGGCGGTCCGGGCATCCGGGCCGCAGCCGGCGGCCTGTGCGGGCGGGGACCAGCTGCGGCATTCGAACAGAAAGTCCTCGGCATTGCGGATCTCCGGCAGCGGCGATTTCGGATGCCCGGCAAGCGGTCCTCTAGCGAGCCTGCGCAATGGCGCATCTCCGCGGACGAATACGGCCTCGATCATCTCGCGCCATACCGGCAGGACCAGCGGGTCAGCGAGCTCGATTTCGAGGTTTGCAAGCTCGTCAGGCGTGATCGGGATGGCATGGGCGATCTTCCGGATGATCCGACCGCACCAGGCGGTCCACTCCGACCACTCGGCAAACCGGATATCGCTCGCCGCGAGCCTTGCCGCCTGTGGCGCCTCTTCCTGCTGCCCGTCCCATTCCGGCCTGCCGGCCAGCATCCGTTGTGCGAGATCCGTGGTGCGCGCAGCGGCGGCCAGACGGGCATCGGGATCCGACAAGAGATCGAGCAGGATGCGGCCGCACTCGTCCGCCGTAGCGAAGGCGAGCCGATCCCGATCGGCCGCTTCGAGGAACCACAACGACGCCCGGCTCGCGGCCAGCGGCTTTCCCGCGGCGAGTGCCCGCAGCATCGTTTTGAACACGCCGGGATCGAGGACCGCCGCCTCCGACCACGGCGCGCAGACGATCCGCGCGGCGGCGAGGATCGGCGACGGGTCGGCAACCGGTCCGGTTTGGAATACCCCCGGATAGCGCGCAGGAAAGCCTGCTTCGCCGATCACCGTCAATGTTGCCCCCACGGGCAGCAGATGGCGACGGAAGCAGTCGTCATAAAACGCCGTGAAGGCTTCCCGCACGGCACGTTGGGGATGCCCTTTCCGCTCCGGCAGCAGCACGGCCACGTCGATGCCAGGGGCCGGCTCCCGCTGCCGGTCGTCGCCAGCAGAGTCGACCCCGCATGCCTGAAGGACATCGCCGAGATGCTGACAGCCCGCCAAGAGCCACGGGTTCCCCCTGCGCAATCCGGCAGGAAGGAAGGCGCGAAGGTAAAGCGAACGGATGCAGTCGGCAGCCGACTCGCCGTCGGCTGCCGGAAGCGAGGACAAGATCTGCGGCTCCGCTCGCAGGATCGCGGCGTCGCGCCGAGCCGCAAGGCTTGTCAGGATGCGGGAAAGCCGCTGCGCCATTCCCGGATGGGCCAGTCGATCGGCGATCGGCTCGACAAGCTCGGCGACGGAGGCGGAGCGCTCGACGACAGTTCGGGCGAAGCGGTTCAGCAGCCGGGTATCCTCGTCCCCCCACTCGACGAATTCGAAATCGCGCGCTGGCACGTCGGCGATCTGCGGCGCGTGTCCGAGCAGCCGCTCGAGGCCTTGCGATAGGCTGCGATAATAACCGGCAACGTCGCGCAGCCCCGCGGCAGCCTGCCAATTGTGCAATGCCTCCTCTCGCCGCAGCGCGACCTCGCCGAGCAGTTCGAGGATACGGGCGGCGAATGCGGCAGGGTCGTCGAACGTCAGCAGCGGCTCGCCGATCGTCGAGATTCCTCGCAAGGCGAGCGAGGTGGCGACGATCGGTTTGCCGTAACTCAGCGCTTCAAGGGTCTTAATGTTGAGCGCGGCGTCTTTGATGATCGGCAGGATGACGATCTTTGCCGCTGCATAGAGCGACCGCAGCGTCATGACCCGGCCGGCGAGGAACATGGTGGCTGGAAACCGGCGCTGCCGTTCCGCTCCCCATGCGGTCGCCGACAACGAACCGGCCAGGAGCAGGGTGACGCCCCGGCTCGCCAGCTGCGGTCCATAGACTTGGTCGAGAAACCAATCGAGGGAGGCGGCGCCCGCCGAATGCCCGCTTGAAACGAACAGCAGATCGATACCGGAGGCAGCGGCGAGCGCTTCGCTCGGGGCGAGATCTCCCCGCGCCGAGGCGACCAGTTCGGCGGGATTGCGCGCTCCGGCCATATCTTCGAGGGCGAGTGGCTCGGCGACGACGGGCGGGATCGCCGCAACGGCATGCTCGGCGCCAAGCCTGCTGCCGATCAGGCGTCGATCCGCGGCACAGGCGGTGACGACCAGATCCATCCGGTCGAGCGCCGCCAGCTCGCCGTCGAGCTCGCCGTCACCCAGCCTCTCGCCGCGCTCGGCCGCGTATCGGGTACTCGGGATCGCAGCGGCCTGGCACACGATCGGCACACGGCCCGGGAGGCCGAGCAGATCGAGAAACGGCGCGGTCATCGCGCCGTTCGTCCACACGAGATCGACGGCACGCGACGCGACGATCCCCTCGAGGGTCTCAGGCACGGAGTACAATTCGGCGTTTTGCAGCTTCGCGGCAGCTGCCGACGCCGCTTTGGCCGGGCGCAAATAATAGGCTAGCCAGCAGAACCCGGTCCCGGTCGATAGCCAATACTCGTAGGCCCTGCCGATCCATGCGGTCAGGTCGGCCTCCGACGGGCAGGCATCCACAAGTTGAACGGTCGCGACGCGGCAACCCGCCATTTCGAGAAACCGCCGCTGTGCCTCTTGGACTGCGGCAACGCCAGTCCGCTGCCACACTGCTTCCCCGTCGATGACGTGCAGGACCAACGGTTTGCGGTATCGTGCGAGCGTCTCCGGCTGAAACCCCGGATCGCTCCTGAGAAGCTTGTCGACGAGCGTCCGCACCGAATTTCTCGCGCACCATTCCGTCCTCGCCCCGGCGGCGGCTCGTGCGAGGCTGTCGTAACGATCGAGCGCCCGCAGAACCGCAGCGTGCAGCTCCTCCGGCCGGTCGTAAAACACGCAGCCGGCACCGTCGGCCTGTCGCGCTTCGGCCGCCATCTGGGTCTCGCTCGGCAAGACGACGACTTTGCCGGCCGCTACCGCCTGCGCGAAAACCCCGGAGCTGCGCCGCCGGTACGGTCCAGCTAGGTACGGCAACAAGACTACGTCGATTTCCGCCAAGCGGCGGTAGTACTCGCCTTGATCGCATGGCTCGCGCAATTCGACGAGGTCGGAGCCGAAGTGCTCGAGCGCATCGCGGGCCTCGGCTATCCCCGGCTCTCCGTTCGGCAGATTGTAGTTCGATTGGATGCGCAGCCGCGCCTTCCCGGCCAGCAGATGCGATTGCAGCAACCGATGCGCCAGGTTTGGGAGGAGATGATAGCCCTTCTCCCGACGTGCATCGCCCAAATAGCCGAGCATCAGCGGGCGGTCGGCGGTGCCGTCCGCACGCTGGCCGAGCGCCGTTTCCAGCGCCTCTTGATTGAAGGGGATCGGCAAGGTTTCGAAGGGCGTCTCCGCCGCCTCGGCATATTGCCGACCGAGCGCCTCGGTGTCCGAGTAGAAGCGCGCGCGGTCAGGCCATAGACCGAGGTGAGCGAACGCTCTCACATAAGCGGCGAACCGGCGCCGCGCGTTATCGTTAATTTCGTCGAGATCGCGGCGGAACACAATGTGCAGAACCGGCAGCTGACGGCGATCGGCGGTAAGCGCGAGCGTCAACAGGTCTTCGATCTCGGCGAAGCTGATCGAGTGGATGAAGAGGTGATCCGCCGCAGTGGCATTGACGCGCTCCAGGCCGCGCCGCAGATCGGCAAGGAAGGACCAGCCCGGGAAGCTGACAGCGGCATCATAACCGGGCGGCGGGCGCGTGCGTTGCGACTGCGCCAGCGAAAAGCGAAAGGTCGGCACGATCTCGATGCCGGCCGGCGCGGCAATTGTCTGTTTCCGGTTTGCCAGAACGATGACGGGAACCGACTTGGCCGCTTCGGCCGCGACGCTGAGCGTATATTCCGCGTAGTGTCCGAGGAAATCCTTCAGACTTTGATCGACGATGATCAGCCTCGTCATGCCTGAAAGCGCCTCGGTGTCACTCCTAGCCCGCCGATCAGCAACCGTTCACCAGACTGTCCGCGGCAAGTTCCGCTTCGGCGACCCTCGCTCGGGGGCCTGCGGCGCCTTTGCGTTCGTCAGGACCCGGCGCAGCGTCGAGAACTGCGCCACCCGGCGGACCGCGGTCTTCCGGCAGGGCCGCAATGTCGTCCTGTTCCGCGGCGCTGTCGAGCCTGGTTTCTTCGGGTAACGGGGAAAATTCGATCGAACGGACTTGAAAACCGAGCTGTCTGGCATCGTGACTGCCGTGTTCGGCCGGCGAATAAACGGCTTCGTGCCGGAACATTATCTCACAGAAATCCGGGTTTGCTCCCGTCTCGCTGCTCGGGATTACGAAACTCAAATGGATCGGACCGCCATCCTGGGATTTCTCGTAAGGCGTCTCGATATCGTTCACCCGTACGGAAAGATTGTCGGCGACGAAAGCCTTAATCGGCATCATGACCATTTTGCATTTGTAAGCGGCGCCGGGGGTAAGGAGCACCCGGAAGTCGAATTCCGGTTTGGGTCCCGTCCACCGGAACGGATTTCCCTCTTTGTCCGTTTCGGAATTGTACCAGCCCGATCCTGCCAGTGGCCGCCCGAGATCGATTTCGAACGCGACCGCGGGCTGCGCCCGCGGCGAGGGCGCCGAGCCGTTGTAAGCGGGCCAGGATGGCTCCGCCAACTCCGGCGCATTCCCGTCGGCTTGCGCCGTCGTCCAGTCTCGCGACGGCTTTCGTCGGGTTGTACTCGGCCACAGCAGATGATGCTGGTGCCACCGGTTGTCGGCGAGCGGCACGTACCGCGCCGGCAGCCCTAACAGCTTATGCTCGGCGTGCGCCCGCGCTATCCCGAACCAGACATGCTCGAGGGCGCTGCCGAGGATCTCGTAACCCTTTGCGCCCCGCGACGACTCCGGGATTGCCGGGCAGTCGAGGCGCTCATAAGCAAGTCGCAACCCAAGCAGGCCCGGCAGAAACGACTCGACCGCCGCGACCGCCTCGGGACGATGGCGCCGCAAGTATTGCGCCAAGTTCCAGGCATACTCGACGTCCGTGCAGGTCCGGTCCATATAGCTCTTCTTGTAGTGCAAGGCGTGACGGAATTGGGCGATGCAATCCTCGGCATAGCGCCCCTCGAACGCGTAACGAATGCCGCCGACGCTGCGGTGCAGATGCCAAGCGAGAAAATCCTCGAGTTCGGCGGTCGGGCTTTGGGTCGTGCGCGCCTCCGGGTAATTGAGATAGGTGCCCAAGGTTTCGGGCAGTGTCTCGACCCGGATGAACGGCAATGCCCGATTCTTGAATTCGGTATCGCCCGCCGCGCGAAAACCGTCGTCGTAGAAGCCGATTCGATCGTGGATCGTCTTGCGGTAGAGGGCGCCGACATAGCTGATATAGCAGCACTCGAGGTAATGGATGTGCTGGCTGTCGAACCGGCGATCGTACGCCATCACGTCGCCCATGTAGGACCCGGACGGGTTCACCTCCGTGATGACCGCGCTGCCCTGCACCCAGTCGATGTCTCGCCGGCGGTCGAGAAATGCGGCCATTTTGGCGAGGCTATCGGGGCGATTCATCTCATCGACCCCGAGAAAGGCGAAATACTCGCCGCGGGCCGCGGCGATGCCGCGGTTCCACGCGCGCTGGATCGTCTCGCGCTCGCGCGTCCGCATATAGAGCGCGCCGATGCCCCGGCCCGCGGCTGTCTTCAGCCGCTCTTGCAATAGGCTCGCCGTATCGTCGGTCGAGGCGCTGTCGACGAAGATGAACTCCGTGATCGACTTTTCCTCGGCGGTGAATCGCTCGAGCCCGGAGACGAAGGTGTCGATTTTGTCGGCGCCGTTATAGACGGATACGATCACGGAAATCTTCGGCGCCGCCGGGCGGTTGATCTCGGCGGCAGAACTTATTCCTTCGCCGGGCGGAGAGCGGAACAGGCAGCGGCGGCGGTCGAGATAGCGGTAGATCTGCTCCTCGTCGTCCCGGTAGAGCATCTCGGCAACCGTTGCGATCTCGGCGAACCCGTTGGCTGCGAGGATGTTCTGGACGCCCTCGAAGACCGGGAGGGGAATGGCGCCGGAAAGCCGCATCACGCGAAGCCAGTACGTCGCATAGAGAAGATCGTTGCCGCGCGCGCGTTCCCACTCGGCCATCAGCCGATAAAGGTTCACGCGGCTGCCGCCGAACACGTAACCGTTGAGGCGCTCGAGCGCCCGGTCGACCGCGGCCCAGCCGGCCCGGCCGGATCCGGCGAGGCTGTCCTGCCATATCCGAATGACGTCGACGGCGCGGGAGAATTCGGTTTCGGCAATCACCGGATCGAGCGTGTCGCAGCGATACCTCGACAGGACCGCAGTGCAGCGCTCCGCCGATTTCGCCGCCGCGGCCCGCTCGGCGCATGGCAGAAAACCGCCGGCCAGCCGCTCGAAGAGGGCTTCGACGCGTGTCCTCACCGCGGCGCGCGCCGCTTCGTCGGGCTGCCGGTCGTCGGCGTAAATCTGGCCGAGCGTCATCCCGTAATCGCGGGGAGCCGCCGACGCGAGGTATTCCGCCAGGGCGGCACGCGCCGAATCATAGTTCTCGAGCAGCGCCAGGATTTGGTCATGCGCCGCCAGCAGATTGTCTGGGTCGATCTTGACGTAGGGGAGGCCGGGATAGGCGGCGTCGAGAAAATCGCAGGCGCCGCAGGCGGTGCTGACGACCGCGGGACAGCCGCTCAGCAGAGCTTCGATCGCGACTAGGTTGAACGTGTCGCGGCGGGACGGCAAGATGACGACCATGCGGTCGTGGCGCAGGCGCTCCGCCATCTGCCCGGCATCGACGACCTCGTGCACGATTTCGAGCGAGCGGTGAAGCGCCAAACGATTGAGCGCGGTCATCGAGTCGTGGCCGTGCAACTTCACCGGCGGGCCGTAGACCCGAACATCTCCAAACTCCTCGCGCGGCAGCTGCGAACACAATTCGATGAAAAGGTCGGGCCCCTTGCATTTCTCCTGCCGGCCGATGAAGCAGAGATCCGGTGGGCCTTCGCCCTTCGGCTCGCGGGCGGCGCGACGTCTCGCCACCAGCGGTTCGATCGGGTAGGCCTTCGCGATATCGATAAGATGCGCCGGCAGCCCGCAAGATCGCTCCCAATTTGCTAAATACTGGCGGCCGATGCCGTACCGGATATCGCAATAACGGTACAACAGCTCTTCATGTTCGATCAGCGAGGAAAGATCCTGCGAATTGTCATCCCAATTGTCGGTCAGCGCCCAAGACAAGGTGCCGTGCATCGACAGGACAACCTTGTCGAATTGCACCTCGAAGTATCGCAAAAACTCCGGGAAGAAGACGGCGAGCGGCATGAAATCGGCGATGTCGACGATGTCGAACCGCACCGCGGGCGCGCTTGCCGCGAGGTCGAGCAGCCATGCGAGCTCATAGGAATGACCCTTGAGCGCTTCGGCGGGATCGCCTTTGCGAATCCGGTCGAGGCGAAAGTCGCTCGCTTGGCGGCGGTGAATGTCGGTGGCCGAAAGGAAATGAACGTTGCCCGGTACGGCGACGCCTGGCCGGGCGCTGCCGAAGCAATAAAAATCGAGCGTCGGATTATTCCGGATCAGGTTCTGATAAAACCGCTGCCCCCCTCCGATCTGGTCAAAGATGTCCGGGCATGCCAACAACACGTTCATGGCTCGTCTCGGGCCACCGTTGCGGAGAGGGAAGGCATCGATTGATTCTCGCTTTGCGATCAAGGAACGCTTGGAACCACGGCGTTTCCGGATGCGCCGCCATACGGCCTCGGCGGCCAGTTGTTGAGAGGCGTATCTCGCCGGTTCTCGTTCGTCAAGTATGACATGATTTGCAAACCAAGTATTGAACTTTCGGGCGCGGTCTGTTGACCGAACCGCCGGGCCCGGCGCGGCAGTTCTATTCCCGCAGAATGCTTAAAAGATGCCCGCTTTGCTGTTGCCTGAGCTCGGAGCTTTCAAGCGTGCTGCTGGTGGCGCGAGGCCCTAGCGTCCCGGCGATTGAGGCATCGGCGGAGGCCCGTGCGGGGAGCGGCCACGCCGCCGGGCAGCCGGCCAGACCATGATGCGTCACCAACATCCGCAGGTTCTCAGTCTTGAACTCGGAACTGCTTGTTGTTAGCCCGCCCTATTCATGAGAGTGTGGTGAAATACGCGAAAGTGCAATGCATTCAAGGCGTTCCGGGTCCAAGCCCTGTGGCAAAATTTGCCATGGACCCAACTCCGACATCCCGTGCATCGCCTTGCGTTCGTGGCGGCAAC
>DATLKN010000028.1:0-13893 GCA_035538335.1 Allostellaceae bacterium | reverse complement strand
TCAGACGCCGAACCCGGCCAATGGGCGTCTTCTCCGACCGCACCTCGATGGACCGCATCCTGTTCGCCGTCTTCAACCACGAAAACCAAAACCAGGGCGTCAGCACCCCTCTCCTGCTGACACAAACCTTTTGACGTCACCCATGTGCCGCCGCTGCGCGTCCGCCGAGCGCTCAGCCGAGCGGCGCCGCCTCCGGGGCCGGCGCGCCGGGCTCGTCGAGGGCGCCGAGCGCGTTTGCAAGCAGGCGGTACTTGACCTGCGTCACGGTGAGGTCGCGGAAATAATTGACCAGGTCGCCCCATGGATCGGTCAGCCGGCCGATTCCGGAAATGAAGGCGACGACGCCGCCGATTTCGAGGCGGCCCTCATAGACCCAATAGCCGCCGACCAGGATGCCGGCAACGACTTGCAGATGGGTGAAAAGGTTCATCAGGAAGTTCATCGTGAACTTCAAATAAAATATTCCCATGTCGAGCGCAAAGACCTGGTCGATGCTGCCGTCGTCCATTGCCGCGTGCGGGGCGGCGGCATGATTCGCTGCGATCAGCCGGCCGCCGAGCCGGCGCAATACCCGGATGCGCTGGCCGCTGTTGCGGTTAACGGCCCCCTGCAGCAACGGCACGAAAACGAATTGCGGAATGAACAGAGTGAAGGCGGCAAGCGCCATCCACGGGTCGATATGCGTGATGTAGGCGAAGACCGAGAGGACGATGCCGCCGTGCAGCAGCGGCTCCGAGACGCTCTCGCCGACGAAGCCGCCGATCGGCTCGACCTCGGCGACGATCATCGACACGGCGATGCCCTGCGCCTCGGCTTCGGGCGTCGCCGGTAACGCGCCCCCCAATGACGCCTGGATGCGCCGGCGCAGATCGCGCTTGGCGCGCTCGCCGACCCAGCCGCGGTAGATGTTGAGGACGAGCTTCGCGCCGCCCTGCACGAGCACGACCGCGGCATAGACGAGCGCGATCAGCAGCACCCAGCGAAAGGCGCGGCCTTTGACGAGATCGTTGACGGCGCGGCGCTGCAATTCGAGCGGCACGATCTCGAGCAGAAAGCCGGCGACGGAGAGCACGACGAGCACCAGCTGCTGCGGCCAGCTCGTTACGAGGATGTAGCGGAAGACGCTGCCCGGCAGCGCGCCGAACGCGCCGCTTCGATCGGGGAGAGCCGTGTTCGTCATGGCCCGAGGATCGCGCGCCTCGCCGCGCTCCGCGCTGACCCAGGTCAATTACCGCCGCTTCTGCCGGCCGCAAAATGGGCACCGTAAAGGGAGGCGTCAATGGATGACGGGTTTCGTTTCGCCGACGAGTTGGGACCGCTGAAGCTCCTCTACATGCACCGGGCGGCGGTCGGGTTGAAGGCGGTCGTCGCGGTCGACAACATCGCCTGCGGGCCGTCGATCGGAGGCGTGCGGATGGCCCCCGACGTCAGCGCCGAGGAGGCCTTTCGCCTGGCCCGCGCGATGACCCTCAAGAACGCCGCGGCGGGCCTGCCGCACGGCGGCGGCAAGTCGGTCATCTTCGCCGATCCGAAGATGCCGCGGGCGGAGAAGGAGCGGCTCGTGCGCGCCTTCGCCGCTGCGATCGCCGACCTCGTCGACTACATCCCCGGCCCCGACATGGGCACCGACGAAGTGGCGATGGGCTGGATCAAGGACGAGACCGGGCGCGCCGTCGGCCTGCCGCGCGAATTGGGCGGCATCCCGCTCGACGAAATCGGCGCCACCGGCTTCGGCCTCGCGGTCGCGGTCGATGTCGCCTGCCGCCATCTCGGCCTGCCGCTCGCTGGCGCGCGGGTCGTCGTCGAGGGCTTCGGCGCGGTTGGCCGCCACGCCGCGCGGTTTCTCGCGGAAAAGGGCGCCGTGCTCGTCGCCGCCAGCGACAGCCGTGGGACCGTCGCCGACGATAGCGGCCTCGACGTCGCGGTGCTGTCGGCGCTGAAAGCCGCGGGCCGGCCGCTCGCCGACCACCCGTGCGGCCGCCGGCTCGACCGCGACGCGGTCATCGACATTCCCTGCGATATCTGGATCCCAGCGGCGCGGCCCGACGTGATCGGCCGCGGCAACGCCGACCGGCTTTCCGCCCGGCTCGTCGCCGAGGGCGCCAACATCCCGGTCTCGGCCGAGGCGGAGGCGAGGCTCGCCGCAAAGGGCGTCCTCGTGCTGCCCGATTTCATCGCCAATGCCGGCGGCGTCATCTGCGCCGCCGTCGAATATCGCGGCGGAACCGAGGCCGCGGCGTTTGCGATGATAGAAGAAAAGATCCGCGCGAATACCTTGGCGGTTCTCGCAGAGGCGAAGAAAGCCGGCACATTGCCGCGCCGCGCGGCGGAGGCGCTCGCCCGCGCCCGCATCGCCGCGGCGATGCGCACCCGGCGCTGGGAGGCGCGGTGAATTGCGCTGGATCAATGCCCCAGCCCGGGCGCGGCGGAAGGCTCGACGCGCCCGATCACCTTTGACCGAAGAATGGAGAGGATCATGGCCGACGTACCCGTGGAAATGAAGAAAACCCCGCTCGCGCCCGGGGCGACACCCGACATCTGGCGCTCGTTCCGCAGCGAGATGGACCGGCTGTTCGACCGTTTTGGCGATGGCTTCGGCTGGCCCGGCTTCGGCCGCATGTTCGATGTCGAGCCGCTGCGCCGCGGCGAAGGCTGGTTTGGCTTTACCGCCCCGCCGATCGAGATCGGCGAGGACGACAAGGCCTACAAGATCACCGCCGAACTGCCGGGTCTCGACGCCAAGGATGTCGAGGTCACGATGTCCGGCGACACCCTCGTCCTCAAGGGCGAGAAGCGCCAGGAGAAGGAAGAGAAAGGCAAGAACACCTACATCTCGGAGCGCTCTTACGGCGCCTTCCGCCGCTCGTTCCTGCTGCCGGAGAGTGTCGACCGCGACCGGCTCGCGGCGGATTTTTCGAAAGGCGTGCTGACGATCACACTGCCGAAATCGGCGAAGGCCGGACAGGCGGCGAAGAAGATCGAGGTCAAAGCGGCCTGAGCCGGCAAGCGGCCGCGGTGGCGAGTCCGGCCGCCGCGGCTTTTTTTCCGCAAGACGCCGATTGCGGTCTCCCGGGCGTTCTAGTTCGATCTGGGCTCGAACCCCGCGGAGCGACCACCCGTTGCGCCTCGACGAACATCGGATCCATCGGCTCTTTCAACTGAGCGTCCTTCTGAAGGGTGCGCATGCGCTCGTCGAGTGTGCGGGCGGCGTGCTGCTCGCGGTCGTCAGCACCCAGACGATCGTCGGCTGGGTCATTTGGCTGACGCAGGACGAACTCAGCGAAGACCCACACGATTTCGTCGCCGCGCACCTCTCGGCAATGGCGCAGCATTTCACCGTCAGCAGCAAGAATTTCTATACGTTCTATCTGGTGAGCCACGGGCTGGTGAAGGTCGTGCTCGTCGTCGGCCTGCTGATGGAGAAGCTGTGGGCCTATCCCGCCTCGCTCGCCGTGCTCGGGGTGTTCATCCTTTATCAGGTCTACCGGTTTTCCTACACGCACTCGCCGGGGCTAGTCGCACTCACCCTCTTCGACATCCTGGTGATCGCCCTGATCTGGCACGAATACCGGCTCGTGCGGCGGCATTTGGCGGGGCGCTAGGCGGCGGCTAGAATGATGCCGCCTGGAAGCAATGCGAGGAGTGGGGGGTGGCGCTCGATCCCGATGCCGAACGAGTCCTCGAACTGGTCCGCCTGTCCGGACGGCCGACCTTCGATCAGGTGAGCCCCGCCGAGGCGCGCGCGCTGTTTCTCGCCGGCCGCAACGTGTTCGCGCCGGAGCCGGCGCCGGTTGCCGAGATCCGCGATCTCGCGGCGCCCGGGCCCGGCGTGGGGAGCATCCCGCTTCGCCTCTACCGGCCGGGCGAGGGAGTTCTGCCGGCGCTCGTCTATTATCACGGCGGCGGTTGGGTGGTCGGCGATCTCGAGACGCACGACACGCTGTGCCGGCACCTCGCGAATGCAGCCGGATGCGCGGTCGTCGCGGTCGATTACCGCCTCGCACCCGAGCACAAATTCCCGGCCGCGGTCGAGGATGCCTGGGCGGCGCTCGAATGGGTCGCCGAGAACGGCGCTGCGCTCGGCATCGACCGCGCGCGGCTGGCGGTCGGCGGCGACAGCGCCGGCGGCAATCTCGCTGCTGTCGCGAGCCTCATTGCGCGCGACCGCGGCGGCCCGCTTCTGTCGTGCCAGCTCTTGCTGTATCCGGCGGTCGATCTCGGCATGCACATGGATTCCTATCGCCGCTTCGCCGAAGGCTATCTGCTGACGCGGGCGACGATGGCCTGGTTCGTCGATCACTACCTCGCGCGGCCGGCCGAGATCGACGATTGGCGCGGCTCGCCGCTGCGCGCCGCCGATCTCGGCGGCGTTGCACCGGCCTTCGTCGTCACCGCCGGCTACGACCCGCTCTCGGACGAGGGCGCCCATTACGCCCGCCGGCTCGTCCAGAGCGGCGTCTCCATCTGCCACCGGCATTATGCGGGGATGCTGCACGGGTTTCTGACCGCGGGCAGGATCGTGCGCGCCGCGGGGCCGGCGCTCGACGAGGCGGCGGCGGCGCTGAAAGCCGCCTGGTAACGATGGTCGTCATTCCCGCGCAGGCGGGAATCCAGGGTACCGAGGTTCCATCACTCGCCTTGGGCCCCCGCTTGCGCGGGGGCGACGGATGAACCGCGCGCTCCGCATGAGGGCACGAGTGCGGCTGCGTCTCGTGCTGATCGGCCTCGGCGCTTCGGTGGTGCCGCTCGACACCGCCGTCAACATCGCCTTTCCCGACATCACGCGCGGCTTTCATCTGCCGATCGCGATGATCCAGTGGGTCGTCATCGCCTATGTGCTGACCTATGCGAGCCTGATGCTGGCGTTCGGCCGGGCCGGTGATCTGTTCGGGCACGGCCGCGTGTTCCGCCTCGGCCTCGGCTGGAGCGGCGCCGCCTTTCTCATGTGCGCCGCCGCCCCGAGCTATGGGCTGCTGCTGTTCTTCCGCTTTCTGCAAGGCGTCGGCGCCGGGCTCGTCATCAGCTGCGCGCCGGCGCTCGTCATCGCGCTCTATCCCGAGGAGGAGCGCAGCCGCGCGCTCGGCGTCTTCACGATGATCTTCGCGCTCGGCTCGGCCCTGGGGCCGTTGCTGGGCGGGGCGCTGGCTGCGCGCTGGGGGTGGCCCGCCGTCTTCTGGTTCCGCGCGCCGGTGGCGCTCGTGCCGCTCGTGTTGCTGGGCCGGCTGCCGGCGGCCGCCCGCGCCGGCATGGCCGAGCCGCTCGACGTGCCGGGCGCGGTCTTTCTCGCGCTCGCGATCAGCGCGGTGCTGCTCTTCCTCAATCAGCACGAGGCGGCGCTGAGGACGGCGTTCGCGGTTGCTGCGGCGCTCGGCATTTTCGCCTTCATCCGCCGCGAAAGGCGGATCGCGGCGCCGATCGTCAATCTCGATTTCTTCCGCCACGCCGGCTTCGCGATCACCAATCTCGCCAATGTCGCCGTCAACCTCGCCGGCTTTTCGGTGCTGCTCTTCGGCGCCTATTACCTCGTGCGCTTCACGCGGCTGCCGCTGCCGGCGGCGGGCGCCGTTCTGGCCGCCGCCTTCGTCGGCATGACCGCGGCCTCGCCCGTCGCCGGCTGGCTTGTCGCGCGCATTGGCACCGGACGCGTCGCCTCGCTCGGCGCGGCGCTCAGCGCGGCGGGGCTGTTTTTCGTCGGCCTATGGAACCCGGCTTTTCCGCACCAGACGATCACCATCGTCCTCACGCTGATCCTGCAAGGCTTCGGCCTCGGCCTCTTTCAGGTGGCCTATATGGAAACCGTCATGCGCATCCTGCCGGCGGGTCAGCGCGGGGTCGCCGGCAGCCTCACCATGCTGACGCGCACGATCGGCATCGTCGGCGGCGCCAGCGTCCTCACCCTTCTCTTCCACACTTTCGAAGCCGCGGCCGGCGGCAGCGGCGCCGACGCGGCTTTTCTCGCCGCCTTCCACGGCACGTTTCGCCTCGCCGCCGCCGCTTCGGCGGTCGTCGCGATCATTGCCGCCCTGCAAAAAGACCGAGGCTGACGCCGCTCCATTCGGCTATAGGCAACGGGAAAAGGGGTGGGGAGGAATTGCGCGCGCTTCGTCTGAACCCGGTCGCCGTCCCGCCGCTCGCCGCGGCGGTCGGGCGGCGAGCCTTGCTCGCCTCGCCGGGCTATCTGCGCCTGTGGCTGGCGGGCGCGGTCGGCAACGGGATGCGCTGGCTCGAGCTCCTGGTCGCCGGCATCTTCACCTATGACCTGACGCACTCGACCCTGCTGGTCGCGGTCGTCACGGTGGCGCGCACCCTGCCGATGCTGTTCATGGGCGCCTTCGCCGGCGCGATCGGCGAGGCGGCGAACCGCAAGGCCGTGCTGCTCGGCCAGCTGCTGCTGTTGGCGGCGACCTCGGGGAGCCTCGGGCTGTTGGGCTTGCGCGGGCAGCTCGGCGTCGCCGCCATCGTCGCCGGCGGCGCAGTCGCCGGCATAGCCTGGGCGGCCGAGATGTCGGTGCGCCGGCGCATGGTCGGCGAGGCCGTGCCGCCCGCCCATGCCGGACAGGCGATCGCGCTCGACACGCTGACCGGCAGCATCACCCGCATGCTGGGCCCGCTGTTGGGCGGCGCGCTCTACCAGATCCTCGGCATCGGCGGCGCCTATCTGCTGTCGGCCGGGCTCTATTTCCTCGCCGCGATCGCCATTCTCGGCCTCGACTCCCGCCAGGAGAAGCGAAAGCTCAACTTGGGGCGGCTGCCCGCCGACATCGCCGAGGGACTCGCGGTCGCGCGCCGCAACCCGGTCATCCTCGGCGTCATCCTGGTGACGATCATCACCAATCTCTTCGGTTTTTGCTATGCGACGCTGATCCCACCGATCGGGCTGCAGGAATTCCGCGTGTCGCCGGTCTGGGTCGGGCTGCTCGCCGCCGCCGAGCCCTTCGGCGCGACCTTAAGCGGCATCCTTTTTTCGCTCGGCGCCCTGCCGCTCGACCGCCGCGACGCGATGCTGCGCGGCTCGTTCCTGTTCCTCGCGGGGCTCGTCGTCATGGCGCTCGTGCCGTGGTATTGGCTGGCCTTCGCGGTGCTGTGCCTGACGGGGCTCGGCACCGCCGTCTTCTCGATCAAGCAGACGACCCTCATTCTCGACGAGGCGCCCTCGCCGATGCGCTCGCGGGTCATGGGCCTCGTCACCGTGTGCATCGGCACCGGCCCGATCGGGACGCTGCTGATCGGGGCGCTGGCATTGTGGTGCGGCGCGGCGCCGGCGATCTTCGCGATGGCCGGTCTCGGCCTGTTGGGGCTGGTACTCGTCAGGCTTTATCTCGCGGCTTTTCGCCGGCGGCTGACATGAGTCAATGATCGAGGGCTGCCTGCGCGATAGCGCTGCGGGCAAAAGAGGAAGGGAGCGCAGCTTGGCGCAGACGCAAAAATCCCGCGGCACCGCGGTCGAGACCGGCAAGGCGCTGCCGGCGGCCCTTCTTTACCGGGCTTGCGACCCCGCCGAGTTGCCGTTCGATCTCGCGGGCCAGCTCGAGGACGCGCCAGGCCTCATCGGACAGGAACGCGCGATCGAGGCGATCGAGTTCGCGATCGCGATGCGCCGGAAGGGCTACAACGTCTTCGCGCTCGGCGCCCCGGGCACCGGCAAGCACAGCCTCGTCGAGAGCCTATTGCAGCGCCGCGCCGCGACCGAACCGATGCCGCCCGACTGGTGCTACGTCAACAATTTCACCGAGCCACAAAAGCCGGTCGTCTTGCGCCTGCCGCCGGGGCGCGGCAAGGGTCTCGGCGAGGCGATGAAGCGGCTTATCGAGGAATTGCGCGCCGCGCTGCCCGCCGCCTTCGAGCGCGACGAGTACCGCGCGCGCCGCGACGTCATCGATCAGGAGTTCAAGCACCGCAACGAGGAAGCCTTCGGCGAATTGCAGCGGCAAGCCGAGGGAAAAGGCATCGCGCTCTTGCGCACGCCGATGGGCCTCGCGCTCGCGCCGAAACGCGACGGCAAGGTGCTGGCGCCCGACCTGTTCGAGGCATTGCCGCAGGCCGAGCGCGAGCGCATCCAGCACGAGATCGCGGGCGTCCAGGGTGAGCTCGAAGCGGTCATGCAGAAGATCCCGCAATGGGAGCGCGAGCACCGCGAGGCGATGCGCGAACTCGACCGCGAGACGACCGGCGCCGCGATCGCGCTGATGATGGACGAATTGCGCGCCGGCTATTGCGATTTTCCCGATGTCTCGCACTACCTCAATGCCGTCGAGGCCGACATCAAGGAGAACGCCGACGATTTCCTGACGCCGCCGCAGATGCCGGAAGGGATGCCGCCCGGGATGCCTGTGCCGGCGGCCTTGCAGGAGGGGCTGAACGAGGCGCGCTTTCGCCGCTACCAGGTCAACGTCATCGTCGACAACGGGGCGCGGCAGGGCGCGCCTGTCGTCTACGAGGACAACCCGACGCACCAGACCCTCGTCGGCCGCGTCGAGCACCTCGCCCGCTTCGGGGCGCTCGTTACCGATTTTAACCTGCTGACGCCCGGCGCCTTGCACCGCGCCAATGGAGGCTATCTGATCCTCGACGCGCAGCGGCTTTTGGCCGGTAATTTCGGCTGGGCGTCACTGAAGCGGGCATTGCAAGCCGGCGAGATCCGCCTCGAGAGCCTCGAACAGCTGCTGAGCCTCGCGAGCACGGTCTCGCTCGATCCGGCGCCGATCCCTCTCGAGGTCAAGATCGTGCTGCTCGGCGCGCCGTCGATTTATTACTTGCTTTCCTCGCTCGACGATGATTTTCGCGAACTGTTCAAGATCGCCGCCGATTTCGACGACCGCGTCGAACGCTCGCCGGAAACGACGCTGCTCTACGCGCGGCTCGTCGCGAGCGTCATGCGGCGCGAGCAATTGCATCCCTTCGACCGCGGCGCGGTCGCCCGCGTCATCGAGCGGGCGGCCCGGCTGGCGGGTGACGCCGACCGCCTGACGACAGGGCTGCGGGCGATCGTCGATCTGATGCAGGAGGCGGATGCACTCGCCGCCGCGGCGGCCAAGGAAACCGTCGGCGCGACGGAGGTTGATGCCGCGATCGCCGCCCAGTTCCGCCGCGGCGACCGCATCTATCGCCGGCTGCAGGAAGAGATCGGCCGCGGCACGATCCGCATCGAGACCGATGGCGCCGAGATCGGCCAGGTCAACGGTCTCGCGGTGATGAGCCTCGGCGGCCTCGCCTTCGGCAATCCGAGCCGCATCAGCGCGCGCGTGCGATTGGGCCGCGGCGAGGTCGTCGATATCGAGCGCGAGGTGGCGCTCGGCGGCCCCTTGCATTCGAAGGGCGTGCTGATCCTATCGGGCTTTCTCGGCGGCCGCTTCGGGCGGGCGCGGCCGTTGTCGCTGAATGCGAGCCTCGTCTTCGAGCAATCCTACGGCGGGGTCGACGGCGACAGCGCCTCGGCGGCCGAACTCTTCGCGCTGCTCTCCGCGCTCGCCGAGGCGCCGATCGAGCAGCGCTTCGCCGTCACCGGCTCGGTCGATCAATTGGGCCGCATCCAGGCGATCGGCGGGGTCAACGAAAAGATCGAGGGGTTCTTCGACGTCTGCCGGCTGAAAGGATTGAACGGCCGGCAAGGCGTCATAATCCCGAAGAGCAATGTGCCGCATTTGATGTTGCGCGCCGATGTGGTGGCCGCCGCCGCGGCGGGGCGCTTCGCGGTCTATCCGATCGAGACCGTGGACGAAGGCCTCTCGCTGTTGACAGGGCTGCCGGCGGGCGAGCCCGACGCCGAATTCAATTATCCCGCCGGCACGCTCAACGCTCGCATCGCGGCGCGGCTCGACGGCTTCGCCGAGAAGGCCGCGGCGCTGGCGCGCCATGCCGAGCCCGGAGCCCGGTCGTGAAAGAAGAGATCGGCCGCGTCGTCGTGCCGCTCGACGCCGCCGCCGACGACCGCGCGGCGATCGACACGGCGGCCCGGCTCGCGCAACGCTGGCACGTGCCGCTGCACGGCGTCTTTGTCGAGGACGAGGAGTTGCTGGGGCTGGCTGGGCTGCCCTTCGCCGTCGAGGTGACGCGGCGGGGGCGCGAAAAGCTGACGCAGCGGCACGTCGAGGCGCATTTGCGCGCCTTTGCCGATCGGGCCCGACGCGAGCTCGAAGCGGCGGCCGCCCGCCACCACGCAGAATCATCCTTCGCGGTGGTCCGCGGGCCGCTCGCCGCCGCGCTGCGCGACCGCGATTTCGTCGTCGCCGGCGCCGCGACCCGGCCGGTTGGTGGCCATTTCCGGGTGCGCTCGCGCTGGTGGGCGGGGCGCGCCGCGACGCGGCACCCGCTCTTTCTAGCGCAGCGCGGCTGGCAGACCGGCGGCTCGGTGATGACGGTGCTCGCCCGGCCCGGAAGGGAGGCGGCACGCCTGTTGCAGCTGGCCGCCGAGATCGCCGGGCTCGGCAGCCGCGCCCTCAAGGTGCTCGGCGCCGCTGATCTCGCCGCGCCGGATGCGCTCGCCCATTGGGTCGCCGAGATATTGGGCGAAGCGGCCATCGAGCTCTCGACCGAACCCGCCCCGGGCGAGCCCCGATCCCTGCGGCGCCGGGCCGCCGAACTCGATTGCCGGCTGATCGTGCTCGCCGCCGATGCGGCGGGCGGGCTGCCCGAAGGCGTCGCCGAACTCGTCGAGGAGGCCGGCTGCGACCTGCTGGTGGTCGGCGGCGCAGAGGCGGGCGAATGAGCATCACCCCCACCCCAACTAACCCTCACCGGCATGCGGGGGAGGGAAGGGAGGGGGCCGGCAGAGGGACGGGGTGAGGGGCCTTACGCGTCTTCGAGCGTGAAGCCGATCTTGACGACGACCTGGTAGTGCTGGACCTGGCCCATCTCGATATGGCCGCGCATCTGGATCACCTCGAACCAGCGCAGATGCTGCAGCGTGCGCGAAGCGCGCGTGACCGCGTTCTGGATCGCGTCCTCGATACTCTTCTCCGACGATCCCGCAACCTCGATGATTTTGTAGACATGGTCTTCCATCGCCGACCTCCCGTTCCGAGCCACAAACGATTTACAGCCGGCGATGCTCCGCGAGCCCGGCCCGCGCCGCGCCGAGTTCCCTCTCGTCCCAATAGCCGATCAGGATGCCGGATCTGAGCTGCTCGCCCTCGGCATAGGCCTCGATTCGCGAATCGGGCGTCGTGATCCGGTTGTGGTCGGCCAGCGCCCAGTCGAAGAGGGCATCCGAGAGCCGCGCCCGCTCTTGCGCGAAAGCGGGCGCCGCGCCGAGATCGGACAGCTCCTCGGGGTCACTCGCGAGGTCATAGAGCAGCGGGCGAAACCCGGCCGCGTGGATCAGCTTCCAGCGCCCGTCGAACACCATGAAGAGCCGGCAGTCGCGGACCCCCCGGCCGAGCGCGAGCCGCGCCTCGAGCATCGAGTAGTCGTATTCGGAAAAGACATGCCGCCGCCATTCAGGCGCCTCGCCGCGCAGCAGCGGCAACAGCGAGCGGCCTTCGAGGATGTGCGCCGCCGGCCTGCCGCCGAGCCAGTCGATGAAGGTCGGGACGAGGTCGATCGCCTCGACGAGAGCGTCGCTGACGGCGCCGCGGGTCGCGTCGGCTGAAGGATCGGGATCGGCGACGATCAGCGGCACCTTGACCGTGCAATCGTGGAAGAAATCCTTTTCGCCCAGCCAATGGTCGCCGAGATAGTCGCCGTGGTCGGAGGTGAAGACGATCAGCGTGCGTTGCGAAAGGCCGCGTTCGTCGAGAAAGCGGAAGAGAAGGCCGAGCTGGTCGTCGATCTGCTTGACGAGGCCCATATAGGCCGGGATCACCCGCCGCCGCACCTCCTCGCGCGCGAAATTGCGCGACGGGCGCATCCCCATATAGGCGGCGAAGACGGGATGCGGCTCGGCGCGCTCCGCTGCCGAGCGCGCCGGGGTCAAGACCTGGTTCGGCCCGTAAAGCGCGTGGTAGGGCGCCGGCGCGATATAGGGCCAGTGCGGCTTGATGTAGGAAAGATGCAGGCACCAGGGCCGCGCGTCGCCGGCCGCCTTTTCGATGAAGTCGATCGCCCGGCGCGTCGTGTAAGGCGTCTCGGAGTGCTCCTCGGGGATGCGCGCCGGCTTGTCCGCATGCGCGAGCAACCAGCCGCTGAGAAGGCTGCCATCCTCCGCCGCGGCCGAGTTCGCCCATTCCTCCCACGGGTTGTCGCCGCCGAAGCCGTGCGCCCGCAGGTAATCCTGGTAGTCGGCGTCGAGCCGGCTCGCTGGATGCAATCCGTCGTCGCGCTCATGGGGCTCGAAGCCGCATTCGGCCGTCAGCACGCCGATCTGCGACTTCGGGTCGATGCCGAGCCGCGCCATCCCGCGCTTATCGGCCGCCATATGGGTCTTGCCGACGAGGACGGCGCGCGCGCCCATTTCGCGCAGATGGTCGCCCAAGGTCGGCTCGCCGACGCGCAGCGGAAAGCCGTTCCAGTTCGCGCCGTGCGAGCGCATGTAGCGCCCGGTGTAGAAGCTCATGCGCGAGGGGCCGCAGACCGGCGACTGCACATAGGCGCGGGTGAAGCGCATGCCGCGCGCGGCCAGCCGGTCGATGTTCGGCGTTTCGAGGCAGGGATGCCCGTAGCAGCCGAGATAATCGAAACGCAGCTGGTCGCACATGATGAAGAGGATATTCTTCGCAGCGGGCATCGCGTTGCTCATTCGCGCAGTTTGTCATGCCGGCGCAGGCCGGTATCCACGGCGCGGCTGGGTCCCGGCCGGAGTTTATCCTCGGGCCGCGCGTAGCGCGGACCCGTGGGTCGGGACGACACCGAACAGCGGTGTTATCCCACCCAATCGAGGATTGCGGCGGCGACCTCTTCGGGGCGGTCGAGTTCGGCCAGGTGGCCGGCGCCGGCGATCTGCTTGATGTCGCTCGGGCCCGCGATGAGCGCGGCGAAGCGCTCGACATAGCTCTGCGGCATGACCCGGTCCTCGGCGCCGCGCAGCAGCAGCGTTGGCGCGGCGACGAGATTGAGGCGCCGCTCGATGCGCGTATTGCCGAGCGGCCAGAAGATGCGCGCCGCAGCCTCGCTGGCGCGCGTCTGCTCGATCGGCCATTCGGGCGAATTGAGGCCCTCGGGCTCGGTCTTCAATTCGCTCCAGCGCGCCGGGTCGGCGCAGAGCAGGGCCGGCAATTCGGGGGCGCGCTGCGCCCAGGGATCTGCCATCGGCTCCTTTTCGTCGAAGAGGCCCCAGGGCGCGATCAATGCCAGCCGGCGCACCTTGTCGGGCCACAGCGCGGCGATCTCGGCGGCAAAGCTGGCGCCGATCGTGCTTGCCGCGAGATCGGCGCCGTCGAGCCCGGCGAGGCTGACGATCTGCCGCACCGAGAGGAGCCAGTCGAGATGGTTGTCGAGAATGCTGTGGCCGCGCTCGCCGCCGGGAAAGCCGGGCAAGGACGGCACGATCACGGTGCGCGCGCGGGCGAGCGCGTCGAGAAACGGCATCCAGCGCGGCAAGCCGCCGAAGCCGGCGAGAAAGCCGAGCTTCGGGCCGCTGCCTTTGCTCCACACGCGGCAGGAAAAGCCGTTGACCTCGATCGAACGCGTCCGCAATTCGCTCACCGCCGCCCCCGCGCTCACTCGGCGGCGACCGCGGTTTCGCCGAAGGGCGGCACCTGCGCTCGCAGTTCGGGCCGCATCGGCTGCGGCCACCAGCGGTCTTCCCATTCCGAGAAGAGGCCCTGAAATTGCGGCATCACCTTTTCGGCGAAGAGCCGCGTGTTGTAGTTCGCCAACTCCTTCTGCATGTTGCCGAACTGCATCAAGAGCATCAGGTGGCCGACATTGAGGTCGGTGGCGACGGTGCGCAATTGCGCCGCCACTTCGTCGGGCGAGCCGATGATCACATAGCCCTTGTCGACGATCGCCTCCATCTCG
>DATLKN010000027.1:0-138531 GCA_035538335.1 Allostellaceae bacterium | reverse complement strand
CTTCACCAACTCGAAGGCCCTCGGTAAGCTCGCGATCGTCACAGCCTGTGGCATTGGGGGTGCTCCTCTTTGCGGACTTCAGCAACCCGCCGAGTACCCCCTCTCACAGCCCTGACACAAATCTCCGTACATCACCCGGCGGCATGGGCATTGACGGCGGCCCTTGCCGGCAGGTATCGGTTGCGCTGGGCCAAACCGACACAAAAGGCCCCAAACGGTCGCCCGACGACCGCAATCGACCTGAGGAGGAAGCAAGAATGGCCGGCCAAACTTCCGAGGATCTCCTGGCGCTGTTCGACGGTGCGCCGCTCAACCGCCGCTATTGGACGACCTTCAGCCTGATGGCGGGGGTCTTCCTCCTCGATTTCTTCGACTTCTTCCTGATCGCCTTCGTGATGTCGAAAATCGGCCCGGAATGGCACCTGACCTATGGCCAAGGGGCGCTCATTCTCTACGGCGCCGGGGTCGGCGCCATCGCCGGATCGCTGATTTGGGGCTCCCTCGGCGATCTCTTCGGACGCAAGATGCTGACCGTCACCGGCACCTTCATCTGCGGCATTGCCGCCGGTTCGATCGGGCTCTTGCCGAGCGGCGCGTGGATCGCGCTCGCGGTCCTGCGCTTCTTCGTCGGCTTTGGCCTCGCGGCCGGCGTGACGCCCGCCCTCACCATCGTCGTCGAGCTGACGCCGACCCGCTGGCGCACCGGTATGACGAGCTTTTATGTCGTGTTCGCGAGCGCCGGCACGCTGCTCGCCTCCACCACCTTCGCGACCCTGTTCGGCGCCTTCGGCTGGCGCGGCGTCGCGATGACCGGCTTCATCGCCGTCTTGGACGGCATATTGGTGTGGGCCTTCGTGCCCGAATCGGTGCGCTGGCTGACCGCGAAGGGACGCTTTGCCGAGGCGCGGGCGGAAGTCGCAAGGATCTTGGACAAGCCGCTCGACCAGGTGCCGCTGCCGACGATGCGGCCGGCCGCCGAACCGCGCGCCGGCCTCAGCGAATTGTATCAAAATCCGCGCCTCTTCTGGCAGACCGTGCTGATCTGGGGCGGCTCTGCTTCGGCGGCCTACGGCTATTACCTGTGGGGCCCGACGATCGTCGCCCTGGCGCTGCACGTCGGCCCGGCGCAGGCGGCGGGCTACTTCATCTACGTTTCCGGCTGCGGCGTCATCGGCAAGATCATCGTCTCGCTGATCGCCTCCTCGACGGGCCGGCGACCGCTCGGCATCGTGTTCGGCTTCGTCTCGGTGGCCTGCCTGCTGGCCGCCGGCTATTTCCATGCCGAGCTGCTCGGCACCTTCCCGGTGTTCATCATCCTGATCGCGGCCTCCGCCTTCTTCGTCGAGGGCGGCTTTTCCAACCTCGCGCCCTATACGGTCGAGCAGTACGGGGTGCGGCTCGGTTCGCGCTCCTCGGGGCTCGGGCAGGCGGCGAACGGCGTCGGCAAGATCATCGGCCCGCTCGCTCTGGCGCTGCTCGCCGGCAGCAGCAACATCATCGCGCCGCAAGCGACGCAGGAGGCGATCTTTCCGGCCTTCGGGCTGCTCGCCGGGATCATGCTCCTCGTCGCGCTCGCCTATGTCTTCCTCGGGGTCGAGACGCACGGCCGGCCGATGACCATCGAGCAGGCGGCAGCCGAATAGCGGCTGCCTCCGAGGCGAAAGGGGCGGAATGAACGCGGCCTCCGACGGCCTTTTGGCGCGCTTCGATCGGGGGCCGCTCAATAAGCGCTATTGGACGAGCTTTGTGCTGCTCGCGCTCGTCTATGTGCTCGATTTCTTCGACTTCTTCCTGATCGCCTATTTGATGGCGGTGATCGGGCCGCGATGGCACCTGACCTACGGGGCGGTGGCGCTGATATTCTACGGCAGCGGCATCGGCGCGATCCTCGGTTCGCTGGTTTGGGGCTCGCTCGGCGAGGTCTTCGGGCGCAAGCTGCAGACCGTCACCGGCACGCTGATCTGCGGTCTTGCCGCCGGCGCCATCGGCTTTCTGCCGACCGGCGCCTATACGGCTCTGGTGATCCTGCGCATCCTCGTCGGCTTCGGGCTCGCCGCCGCCATCACTCCGGCGTTGACGATCGTCGTCGAGGTGACGCCGACGCGCTGGCGCACTGGCCTCACCAGCCTTTTCGTGCTGACGCCGAGCATCGGGCCGCTGCTCGCCTCGCTGACCTCGGCGGCGCTGTTGCATGTACTCGGCTGGCGCGGCGTCGCGATGTTCGGGCTGTTGCCGCTCGTCGTCGGCCTTCTGGTGTGGCTTTACGTGCCGGAATCGGTGCGCTGGCTCGTCGCCAAGGGGCGGGGCGAGGAGGCGCGCGAAGAGGCGGCGCGCTATCTCGGCGTGCCGGCCGACAGCCTGCCGCCGCCGAGCCCGCCGACCGCGCCCGAACCGCGCGCCGGGCTCGGCGAGTTGTACCGCAGCCGGCGCCTCTTCTGGCAGACGATCCTGGTGTGGGGCGGCTCGACGACCGCCGCTTTCGGCTACCTGCTGTGGGGCCCGACGATCGTCGCGCTGACACTGCACACGAGCGTGCCGCAAGCGGCGAAATATTTCGTCTATGTCTCGGCGAGCGCGATGGCCGGGCGCATCCTCGTGGCGCTCGTCGCACAGCAGCTCGGCCGCCGGCCGATCGGCATCGTCTTCGGGTTCGCCGCCGTCCTCGCTCTCGCCTGCGCCGGATATTTTCACGCCGTCGTCTTGGCCGGCGGCTTCCCGCTCTTCGTGATCTTGGTGGCGGTTTCCGCCTTTTTCGTCGATGGCGGCCTCGGCAACCTCGCGCCCTATACGATCGAGCAATACGGCGTGCGGCTCGGCTCGCGCTCCTCGGGGCTCGGTCACGCAGCGGCCGGCTGGGGCAAGATCATGGGCCCCTTGGCGCTTGCCCTGATCGCCGGGTCGAGCAACCTCGTCAAGCCGCATGCGACCGCCGCCGCCGTCTATCCGGCCTTCCTGTTCCTGGCGCTCAACATGCTCCTCGTCGCGTTCGCCTTCGTTTTTCTCGCCGTCGAGATGCACGGACGGCCGATCGGCCTCGAAGAAGCGGCGGCGGGCGAGGATTAGGAAAGCCGCCCTCCCTCGCGGCATACCCCGATGCGGCGGGCGTTCTTCGCCCAGTAGAAGAGCGGCGGCGGCGCGGCCGCCCCGCCGGCGCGCAGTTTCAGCGCTTCCTCGAGCATGAAGCGCGTCACGTCGCGGAACGATTCGAGCGGGCCGCGCCCGATCGGATGCCAGCCGACGTCCTCCAGTTCCTCGCTCGCCATGGGCTCGCCGACGACGTGCTCGCCCTCGGCCAAGAAAAAGCGGGTGTTAAAGCGTCGGCGCGAATGCGACGGCGTTATCGCGCGTCCGACATAGGTCAAGAGATCGATCGCAGCCGCAACGCCGCGCTCGCGATAGGCGCGCTCGATCGGCCGCAAACCGGCCGCGGCCGGCGCCGGCGCGCCGCCCCTTTGGCCGATCAGGACGCCGGCCTCCTCCCAGCTCTCGCGCAAGGCGGCGCGGGCGCACCGCAACAGGCGCGGCGCCAGCGCCTCGCTGCCGGTCTCGACGCTCCACGGCGTGCGGTCCTCGAGATCGATCTGGCCGCCGGGAAAGACGTAGACGCCTGGCATGAAGCGCGCCTCGCGCGGCCGCCGGCCGGCCAGCACCTCGAGATCGCGGCCATGCCCGCGCAACAGGATCAGCGAGGCCGCGTCGCGCGGGCGCACAGCCGTATGGCGCCGCTCGACCGGCGCCTCGGATGCATCGTTCATCGCCGCACTATAGCGGACAGACGCGACGCCGAAAGCCGCTCATGGCGGGCGGCGCAGCGGGTAGGCAGCGGCGATGCGGCCGTGCTCGTACCAGCCTTCGATGTCGAAGCCGCGCCCCGACGGGCCGATGAAGCGGCCGTCGCCGCGGATGCGGCCGTGGTGGAAGGCATCGAGCACGGCGGCGACGACGGCGTCCCGCGGCATGGCGTCGGGGAAAAAGGTCGAGGGCTCCCGCTTTTCGACCCACTGCCCGGTCTGCGCGTCGCGCAACGCGACGAGGGCGCGGTAGACGCCGTTCGCATCGGGCGGCTCGACGACGGCGATGATGCGCGCCCCCGGCGCGTCGTGCCCGCCGGGGCGGTCGTGATAGCCGACCGCCTCGCCCCAATGGTTGATCTCGCCCGTCTCGATATGCGCGATGTCGATCGGCGGGTCGGTCTCGGTCCAGCGCGCCGCGAGCGCAGCCGCGACGAAGCCGACGAGCAGAAACGCGGCCGGAACGATCCGCCGCAACGGACGGCTCAGCCGCCGGATCGACCGCCCTCCGCCTCGGCGACCGCGGCGGAATTCGGCGACATCACGTCGCTGACGCCGCAATTGACCCCGTCGGGGCCGCGCAGCACGAGGTTCGGGCAGGCGAAGAGCGCCGGCCAGGCCGCATGCTCGGCGATCCCCGCTCCCGAATGCGCCGCGAGGGCTTCGCGGATCGTCGCCGGCATCCGCGCATCGACCGCAACCCGCTCGCCGCCGCTGACATCGACCCGCGGATGGTGCGCCGCCTCTTCCGGGGTCATCGCGAAATCGACGATGAAGCTCGCGACCTGCATGACCGCTCCGAGGATGCGCCGGCCGCCCGAGGCGCCGATGCCGAACCAGGGCCGCCCGTCGCGCGCGACGACGAGCGGGCACATATTGTTCAGCGCGCGCTTGCCAGGCCCGATCGAGTTCGGCCGGCCGGGGCGCGGGTCGAACCACATGATCCCGTTGTTCATCAGGATGCCGGTGCCGGGCAGCACGTAGCGGCTGCCGAAGCTCGAGAGGAGCGTCGTTGTCAGGGCCGCGATGCCGCCCTCGCTGTCGGCCGCGGTGACGTGCGTCGTCGAGGTCGTGCCGTCGGCCTCGCTGTCGCCGAAGCCGGCGAGCCGCTCGGCATAGGCGCGCTGCAGGGCCTCGACCACCGCCGCGAAATAGAGGGCGTCCGGGGCGCCGGAAAACTGCCGGCCGGAAAGGATGCCGAGCGCGGTCTCGAGGCTTGGCCCGGCGGTCAACCCGGGCGCCGCGGCAAAGCCGAGGCCGCGATAGGCGATATCGAGCGCCGGCACGATGCGCGCCCGGCATTGGGCCAAGTCGTCGGCCGAGAGAACGCCGCCGGCCGCCGCGACATCGGCGGCGATCGAGCGGGCGATCTCACCCGTGTAGAAATCCTCGGCGCCCTGCTCGGCGAGCCGGGCGAGCGTCTCGGGCAGCCGGCCGAGGACGAGCCGCGGCCCGCCGCCATCCGCCGGCGCGCAGGGCGGCAGCCCATCCGCCAGCCAGACGCGCCGGCTCTCCTCGTAGCGCCGCAGGTCGGAGGCGGCGTAGGCGGTCTTGACGGTCAGCCACCAATCGACCTCGCGTCCCTCGCGCGCCAGCGCCGCCGCGGGCTCGACGAGGCGGCGCCACGGCAGCCGGCCGAAGCGCTCGGCGGCGAGGGCATAGCCGGCGACGGCCGAGGGCGTCGCGAAGGAGAGCGGCCCCTTCATGTTGCGGTCGCCTTCGACCTGCGGCCAGGTGAACAGCTCGCTGGCGACGCCGCCGGTCAAGGGGAACGCCTTCGGGTCGAGGCGGCGCGGCGCGACGGGGCCGAAATCGACGCATTCGGCATGCCCCATCTGCGGCAGCTGCACGACCATGAAGCCGATGCCGCCGAGGCCGCTGTTCCACGGCTCGACCGCGGCGAGCCCGAAGGCGGCGGCGAGGACGGCGTCGACCGCGTTGCCGCCCTCGGCGAGCGCCGCAGCGCCGATCTCGGCGGCCTTTCCGTTCTGCGAAGCGACGACGCCGCGCCGCGAGCGCGCCGCGGGTTTCCGCACGTCCCAGTTCTGGGTCGGGATCACGTCAGTGCGTCTCCTGCCGCCGTTTGCCTGCCGGGGCCGTCATTGCGAGCGCGGCGAAGCAATCTCGTCGGGATTGCTGCGTCGCTGCGATCCTCGCAATGACAATCGCCCCACACTCCGGCCGTTCAGCGTCGTTGCGGCGGCGCCAGCACATCGGGAGCCGGGCCGAACGAGGCGACGCATTGCGCGTGCAGCTGCGGATCGTTGATCGGGTCGCATTCCTCGGCGATGCGCTTGGCGCGGAACGTCGGGTTCGTATGCACGAGCGCCTCGTAGCGCTGGCTCTGCTGCACGTTCGCCGCCGCCACCGGGTCCCCCGGCATCTGCTGCGCCGCTACCCCCGCCGCCGTCAGCAGCGCGACGAGCGCGGCCGTCATTGCCGAATATCCCCTCATGCTCCCCTCCCTTCGAGTGCGGCTCCCGCCGGGATCATCGCGCGGCAAGTTCGGCAAGAAAATGGCGATCGGGCCGCTCGCCTCAAAACTGCACGCGCTGCGTCAACGCACCGTCGATGATCAGGTTGGTGCCGGTGATGAAGCTCGCGCGCGGACTGGCGAGAAAGACGACGGCGTTCGCCACCTCCTGCGGCGTGCCCATGCGGCCCATCGGGTTGCGCGACAGCATGTCCTTGAAGCGGGCGGGATCCCGCTCCTCGGCGACGTTCCACACGCCGCCTTTGAAATAGACGTTGCCGGGCGACACCATGTTGGCGCGCACACCCTTTGCCGCGAGGTTGCGGGCGAGCCCCTTGACGTACGGAATGAGCGCCGCCTTGACCGAGGCGTAGGGCCGCATGGCGCCGGCCATCTCGATGGCGCCGGTGGTGCCGATGACGACGATCGCGCCGGCCGCCGATTTTTCGAGGTGCGGCACCGCCGCCTCGACGCCGGCGATCGTTCCCATCACGTCGATCTCGAAGCTCTTCTTCCAGGAATCGTCGTCCATGCCCATCGCCAGCGCGCTGACATTGGCGACGAAGATGTCGATGCCGCCGAGGGCGCCCGCGGCTTCGCCGACAAAGCCGCGCAAGGCCTGCAGGTCGGCGACATCGACCGCCGCGCCCCAGGCCTTTCGGCCCTTTTTCTCGAGCGCGGCCACCGCCTCCTCGACCCCGGCCCGGCCGCGCGCGCAGACCGCGACGTCGCAGCCCTCGGCGACGAGCGTCTCGGCGATCGCCCGGCCGATGCCGCGGCTGCCGCCGGTGACGACCGCCTTCTTGCCCTCGAGTTCGAGATCCACGCTGTCTTCTCCTTTTCCGGGCCCGCGGCGTATCATAGCCACAGCGCGGTGGAGGATGGAAAGATGAGCTACACGATCGCCCCGCTCTCGCCCCATACCGGCGCCGAAATCCCCGGCCTCGACCTGCGCCGCGCGCTCGACCCCGAGACGCGCGAAGCGCTCAACCGCGAATTCGTCGCGCGCTCGGTGCTGGTGTTCCGCGAGCAACGCCTCGGCCCCGCCGAATTTCTCGCCGCGGCGCAGAATTTCGGCGAGGTTTTCGCGCAGCACAACACGCGCTTCTCGCTGCCCGAATGCCCGCTCGTCCACTACGTCTCGAACGAGGACAGCTACCCCGACGGCCGGCGCTACATTCCGGGGGAAGGATATCACACCGACCATTCGAACGCGCCCGAGCCGCCGAAGGCGACGCTGCTCCATGCCGTTCACCTGCCGAGCCGGGGCGGCGACACGCAATACGTCAACATGCACCTCGCCTATGAGCGGCTGCCCGAAGAATTGCGGGAAAAGATCGCCGGCCGCGAGGGGATCCACGTCTACCAGAGCCGCCACAGCGCGCGAAAGCTCTTCGACCTGCCGCCCGAGGCGCGCGGCAAGGTCCCCGACGGGGTCCTCCATCCGATCGTCCGCACCCACCCCGAGAGCGGCCGCAAGGCGCTCTACATCAATCCGATCCGCATCGAGGGCATCCCCGGCATGCCGGAAGAAGAGGCGCTCGAACTGCTCGACCGCCTGCTCGAACACGCGAGCCGGCCGGAATTCGAATACCGCCACCATTGGCGGCCGGGCGACCTCGTCATGTGGGACAACCGCTCTCTCCTGCACAAGGCGAACGGCGACTACGACATGGCCGAGAGGCGCTACCTCTACCGGCTGATGCTCGCGGGCGACAAACCGGCCTAGCCCGTCGCCGGCTTGCCCCTCACCCTCCCGCTACGCGGGTCCCTCCCTCTCCCCGCCAGCGGGGAGAGGGTCGGGGTGAGGGGCCCTACGCCGGCTCGACAACTTCGATCGAGCGCACCTCGTCGGGCGCGCCCGTATAAACGACGAGCGCAGTCGTTTCGGTGCCGATAACGGCGCTGTGCACCTTGCCCTTCGGGTTGAGCCAATAACTGCCGGGAAAGCGCAGCTGCTCGCCGTGCGTTGTCCCGCGGCCGCCCTTGAGCGAGAAGGCGTGCTCGTCCGATCGGGCGACGGCGATGATCTTGATGACTTTGCCCGGCGGCGGCACGAAGCGCATCAGGTAGGCGACGCCGCCGCCCTGTTGTCGCCGGTCGCTCAGCACCTTCAATTGCACCAGGTCGCGGCCTTCATAGTTGCAGCCCGGGCCGAAGAGGGGCGTGCCCGAAGCCCATTCCATCCCATTGGCATCCACAGTGATCGAGTCCATCGCATCCTCCTTGCGACGCAATGTGCCGATCCTAGCTGAGCCTTGCTGACAGCGTGCGGTCAGATGTTTCGCTGCAGCTCGAACCATTGCGCCGCCAGCTTTCCCTGTTCCGCCGGATAGCGCTCGTCGAGGAGCCGGGCCGAAGCGATCCGGTCGGCACGGAAATGGCGGTAGTCCTGGCGCAATTCGCAGCAGGCGGCGACCAGCGTCGCCTCGACGTAATAGGCGAGCGCGATCGGCCAGATCCTGCGGTGCGTGCGCTCGCCTTTCTCGTCGACATAGCGGATGCGCATCTTGCGCTCTTCGCGGATCGCCTGCCGGATGTCGGCGAGCGAGACCGTCGTGGCGGGCGTCGCCCGGCCCTCGGAGACATAGACGGGCGGCGCCGTCAGTTCGCGGCGCAGCGGGTCCGACAAGACGGCGGAGAGATCTTGCCGAGCACGCTTTCCGCGGCCTGTTGCAGCTTCGGATCGCACAAACGGGCGATGAGCCGCACGCCGACCGCAATCGCATCGACCTCGTCGATCGTAAACATGAGCGACGGCAAATCGTCGCCGCGGCGCATCACTGTAGCCGAGCCCAGCGGCGCCTTCGATGGGTACGCGCGCGGCCTGCAATGCGGCGATGTCGCGGTAGATAGTGCGCACCGTCACTTCGAGGCACTCGGCGATTGCCGCCGCCGTGATCGGCCGCTCGGACGTGCGCACGAGCTGGACGATCTCGAAAGAGCCGGTCCGCGCGCCGCGCCACCGCTTACTACTCGGAGCCGCCTACTCAGAGCCGCGCGATCACTTCCTCGCGGAAGCGGCGCAATTCGGCGATCGCGTCGGCGGCGCTGGGGCGCTCGATGTCGATGTCGAGGGCGCTGACGCCCAGTTCCTCGAGCGCGCGCAGATCGGCGACGATGTCGGCTACACTGCCGGAAAAGAGCCGCCGCTCGCCGTCCGAGGCGAGCCGCGGCAGATCTCCGCCATAGCGCTTGACGCGATAGGCGAGCACGATCGCTGCGGGATTGCGGCCGGCTTCGGCGGCATACCGCCGGAGGCGCGCGATACCGGCGCGGTAGCGCGGCAGGCTGTCGAGCAGATGCCGGTTGTTGCTGCCGATCGGATACCAGGCGTCGCCGAGGCGCGCCGCGCGGCGCAGAGCCGGCGGGCTCTCGCCTCCGACCCAGATCGGCGGGTGCGGTTTCTGGATCGGCTTCGGCGCGAAGAGGATGTCGTCGAAGCGGGTGTGCCGCCCAGCAAAGCGCGGCGCTTCCTCGGTCCACAAGACGCGGAAGGCTTCGAGGTACTCGTCGGTGACGGCGCCGCGCGCGGCGAAGGGGGACGTCCCGAGGGCGTCGAACTCCGCTTCGAGCCAGCCGGCACCGACACCGAGGACGAGGCGGCCCTTCGACAGCACGTCGATCGTCGCGAGCATCTTGGCGGCGAGCACCGCCGGGCGGTACGGCACCACCATGACCGCCATGACGAGGCGGATCTTGCGCGTGCGCGCCGCGACATAGGCGGCGGCGGCCAGCTGCTCGAGGCGGTTCTGCGGCCCCTCGCCGAAAAACTCGCCCGACTCCGAATAGGGGTAGCCCGGCGCCTTCATATCCGGCAGCACGATGTGGTCGGTTAGCGTCAAGTACGCGTAGTCGAGCGCCTCGCCGGCTTCGGCGACCCGCGCCACCTCGTCGGGAGTCGCGAGCGGCCCGCTAATCGGCAGGTTGAAGCCGAATTCCATCATTGTCTCCGTCTCGCGTGCGCCCGGCGAGGATAGGCGATCGGGCCGCTCCTGTCACAGGTGTGCGGGTGTTTCGATTGATGGGACAAGATCTTTCGTCTAGCCTCGAAACACTCCGACACCGGCAGCGACAGGGGACAGGGTGATGCAGACGAAGATCGACGGCACGACCTTGCCGGTATTGCAGATCGGCTTGGAGCCGGGCGAGGTCATCGTCGCCGAACCCGCCGAACTCGGCTGGATGAGCGACAACATCGCCCTCAACACGACGACGCAGGCGGCGGGCGCCAAGGGCCTGTGGGGCATTCTCGGCCGCGCCATCTCGGGCGGCGGGCTGTTCATGACCGAATACCGCGCCGAGGGCGGCCCGGGCTTTGTCGCCTTCGCCGCCAAATTGCCGGGGACGATCCTGCCGGTCGAAGTGCCGGCCGGTCACAGCTACATGATCCACCGGCACGGCTTCCTCTGCGCGACGCAGGGCGCGCAACTGTCGATCGGCTTTCAGCGCTCGCTCGGCTCCGGCCTCTTCGGCGGCGACGGCTTCATCCTGCAAAAGCTCGAGGGGCCCTGCTCGGCATTTGTCGAACTGGGCGGCGAAAGCGTCGTCTACGATCTGCCGGCCGGGCAATCGATCAAGGTCCACCCCGGCCATATCGGCATGTTCCAGGATACGGTCGATTTCGACATCGTGCTGATGCGCGGCATCACGAACGCGCTTTTCGGCGGCGACGGCCTCTTTCTCGCGCGCCTCACCGGACCGGGAAAGGTCTGGCTGCAGAGCCTCACCGTGCCCGGCTTCGCGCACGCGCTCGCCCCCTACATCAAGGGCGAATCCGGCAATAGCGCGGCAAGCGCCGGGGTGGCGGGCGGCGTCGCCGGCGCCGTCGGTACGCAGCTCTTCAACGACATCTTCGGCCGCAAGTCCTGAGCGGCCGGACGGAAAAGGAGAAACGCATGGCCGAGGGCACCGACCTCTTCGAGATCATCCACACGACGCGGGCGATGCGGCGGCTGAAACCGGACCCGGTGTCGGATGAACTGATCCGCAAGATCCTCGAAGCCGGGCAATGCGCGGCGAGCGGCGGCAATTCGCAGCGCTGGCGCTTTCTCGTGATTAAGGACCCGGAGATCAAGAAAAAGGTGCAGGTCTATTACAAGCGCGCCTTCGATGAGACGATCGGGCCGCGCTACCGCACGAGCCCACCGCCGCCCGGCGTCAGCCCCGAGCGCTATCAGCGCCAGTACGCCGCCGTCGAGTACCTGACGGACCACTTCCACGAGGCGCCGGTGTGGATCGTCTGCTGCCTCGAAGACGGCCCGAACCCGAACCGCGCCGCCGGTTCCTCGATCTATCCCGCCGTGCAGAACATGCTGCTCGCGGCGCGCGCGCTCGGCCTCGGCTCGACCCTGACGACGCGGCACCTGCTCTACGAGAAGGAAGCGGAGGCGGCGCTCGGCTTGCCGCCCGGCGTGCACTCCTACGCGATCCTGCCGATCGGCTGGCCGATGGGCCGCTTCGGCCCGGTCGGCCGCGGGCCGTTGCAGGAGGTCGTCAATCTCGACCGCTGGGGCGCGCCCTATCCGGGGCTGTGAACCGCTCCGGCGCGTTCCCGGTCATTGCGAGGAGGCCGCAGGCCGGCGAGGCAATCCCGCGCAGGCCGAGGCTCATCGCGATGAGATTGCTTCGCCGCGCTCGCAATGACGATAACTTATTGAGGGAGAAGAAGAAATGCCGAGAATTCCGCCGATCACCGGCAAGGGCGATGTGCCCGCCGAGCATCACGGCGTCGTCGACGAGGTCGTCAAGGTGTTCGGCGGCGTGCGCGGCCCGTACAGCGTTCTTCTGCACAGCCCGAAGCTCGCCGCCAACGCGCTGCGCTTCGTCACCTTCAACCGCGACGAAACGGTCGTCGAAGGGCGGCTGCGCTCGCTCGCCATCCTCGCCGCGGTGCGCGAGAAGGAGGCAGCCTATGTGTGGGCGGCGCAGGTCGGCGCGGCCCGCCGGGCCGGCGTGCCGGAGGCGACGATCGACCTGCTGCGATCGAAGGGCGATCCCTCGTCGCTGCCGCAGGAGGAGCGCGACATCGTCAACTACACGCGGCAGCTGATGCGCACCAACCGGGTCGATCGGGGACTTTTCGACGCGCTCGAAAAGCGGCACGGCGCGCAATGGCTCGTCGAGCTGACCGCGGCGGCGAGTTACTTCGCCTTCCTCTCCGGCATGGTCAACGCCTTCGAGGTCGAGCCGCCGCCCGACGGCGACAAACTGCCGGCGTAAGGAGGCACCGATGAAGATCGTCGTTTACGGACCGCATCGTCGGGTCGGCGCGCTGCAAGGCGGCAATGTCGTCGATTTGGCCCGCGCCTTCGCGAAATACGCCGCCGAAAAGGAGGGCGAGCCGAACCCGACGGCGCTCGCCGAGGCGCTCGTCCCCTCCGATCTCGCGCATTTCATCGAAGGCGGCCGGCGCGCGCTCGACAACGCCGCGAAGGCGCTCGACCATGTCGCGGGCGACAAGGACGCGCGCGACCCGGAAGGCGCCCGGATCGTGCATCGAGCCTCCGACGTGACCCTGCATGCGCCGCACCCGCAGGGCGCCCGCATCGCCTGCGCCGGCGGCAATTTCGCCGACCACGCGGCGGCGATGGCGGAAAAGATGCGCGGCCGGCCGTTCGAGGGCGACCCGAAGGCGCATATCCGGAACGCCGGCATCTGGGGCTTCTGGAAGATCCATCGCGAGTTCACCGGGCCCGGCGGCGAAGTCGTCTATCCGGCGAAGGCGACACGCCTCGATTACGAGGGCGAGCTCGCGATCGTGCTCGGCCGGCGCGCGCACGACGCCAAGGCCAAGGACATCGCCGATTACGTCTGGGGCGTGACGCTCCTCGGCGACTGGAGCATCCGGGCGCCGCGCGAGCCTGCCGGGCACCACAATTTCGCGATGGGCAAGAACTTCGACACCTCGTGCTCGCTGGGCCCGTGCATCGCGGTCGGCGAAGCCGACCCCTTCGCCGCCGAGATCGAAACCCTCGTCAACGGCGAGCGGCGGCAGCATTTCAACACGCGCGACATGGTGTTCTCGTTCGGCGAGTACCTCGAATACCTGTCGGCCGACCTGACGCTCTATCCGGGCGACATCATCAGCGGCGGCACGGCCGCCGGCACGGCGGCGGATTCGAGCCCGCTCCTGCCCGACGGCAGCTCGGCGCCGGAACGCTTCCTGAAGCCCGGCGACACGGTCGAGATCCGCTCGCCCGTCGTCGGCTCCCTGACGAACCGCATCGTCGCAAAGAAGCGGTAAGCGGAAAAGGTTGCTTCGTCGCTGCGCGCCTCGCCATGACGCCCTCGGCAGGGGGGGGCGTCAGACGCGGCGCAGCGCCTGCCACACCTTCTCGCTCGTCGCCGGCATGTCGATGGGCGGGGCGCCCTTTTGCGCGAGCGCATCGACGACGGCATTCATGACCGCCGGCAGCGCGCCGACCGTGCCGGCTTCGCCGGCGCCCTTGGCGCCGAGCGGATTGAGCCGCGTCGGCACCGGGTGGCTCTTCACCGCCATCGCGCAGATCGAGTCGGCGTGCGGCATCGCGTAGTCCATCAGGCTGCCGGTCAGAAGCTGCCCCGATTGCGGCTCGTAGGCGACGTTTTCCATCAGCGCCTGCCCCAAGCCTTGCGCCACCCCGCCGTGAATCTGGCCCTTGAGGCATATGGGATTGACGACCGTGCCGACATCGTCGACGACGGCATAGGAGAGGATCTCGGTCGCGCCCGTTTCGGGGTCGATCTCGACTTCGCAGAGATGGCAGCCGTTGGGGTAGGTGTCTGAGGCCGGGCGGAAGGTGCCGGTCTCGTAGAGCCCGCCTTCGAGGTCGGGCGGCAGCCTTCCCGGCTGGAAGGCGGCGCGCGCGACCTCCTTGAGGGAGAGCGAGCGGTCGGTGCCGGCGATCGTGAAACGGCCCTCGGCAAAGGCGATGTCGGCGGGCGCGGCCTCCAGCAGATGCGCGGCAATCCTTCCCGCCTTGGCGATGATCTTTTCGGCGGCGATCCACAACGCCGTGCCGCCGATCACGGTCGAGCGCGAGCCGGTCGAGCCGATGCCGAAGGCGACGCGGTCGGTGTCGCCGTCGATGAACTGCACCTCGGCCGGGTCGAGCCCGAGCCGCTCGTGGAGGATTTGCTTGAAGGTCGTCTCGTGCCCCTGGCCCTGGTTTTTCGTGCCCATCAAGAGGATGGCGCTGCCGCCCGGGTTGAAGCGGATCTCGGCGAATTCGAGGCCGGGCGAAGCGGCCTTTTCGATCGCGAAGGCGAGGCCGAGCCCGCGCAATTTGCCGCGCCGCGCCGCCGCCTCGCGGCGCGCCGGGAAGCCGCGATAGTCGGCGAGCGCCAGCGCCTCGTCGAAGATCCTGTCGAACTCGCCGCAATCGTAGGTCGCGCCGAGGGCGTTTTTGTACGGCATCGCCGCTGCGGGAATGAGGTTGCGGCGGCGCAGCTCGACCCGGTCGAAGCCGCGTTCGCGGGCCGCGTCGTCGATCAGCCGCTCGATCACATAGATCGCCTCGGGGCGCCCCGCGCCGCGGTAGGGCGCGGTCGGGTTCTTGTTGACGAGGACCCCCGTCACCGCGACATGCGCGGCCGGGATGCGGTAGACGCCGCACAGCGTCTGCACATTGGCGAAGGTCGCGAGCAGGTTGCGCTCGGAGGAGATGTAGGCGCCGATGCCGGCGATCGTCTTGACGCGCAGCCCGAGGAAATTCCCCTCGCCGTCGAGCGCCAATTCCGCTTCGGTGACGTTGTCGCGCGCATGCTCGTCGGCGAGGATCGCCTCGCTGCGCTCGCAAGTCCATTTGACGGGGCGGCCCAATTTCCGCGCCGCCCACAGGACGAGCCGGTGCTCGACATACTGCCAGCCCTTGGTGCCGAAGCCGCCGCCGACATCGCCGGCGACGACGCGGATCCTGCTCTCCGGCATTTTGAAAATATTGGCGGCGAGCGCGTCGCGCACGCGGTGCGGATACTGGCAATCGGCGTAAAGCGTGAAGCGGCCCTCGCCCGGATCCCAGACGCCGAGGGCGCCGCGCGGCTCCAGGTATTGCGCATAGACCCGCGAGATCACATAGCGGCGGCGGACGATGTGCCGGGCGCGCGCGAAGGCGGCCTCGGCGGCCGCCTTGTCGCCGGCCTCGAAGAGGTTCGAGACGTTGTCGGGGCACTCGTCCCAGACGGCGGGCGCGCCGGGGGCGGCGGCGGCCGCGGTGTCGGTGACCGAGGCCAGCGGCTGGTAATCGACCGCGACCAGCTCGGCCGCGTCCTTCGCCTCTGCGAGGCTCTCGGCGACGACCATCGCCAGCGGATCGCCGACATGGCGCACGCGGCCGCGCGCCAGGCCCGGATGCGGCGGCGCGAACATCGGCGAGCCGTCCGGGCGCTTGCGCTGCAGCCGCATCGCCATCGTGCCGAGCCCGTCGCGCGCCACATCCTCGCCGGTAAGGACCGCCAGCACCCCCGGGCCCGCCATGGCGGCTGCGGTATCGATTGCGCGGATCGCGGCATGCGCATGCGGCGATCGCACGAAGACGGCGTAAGCCTGCCCGGGCAGGCTGAAATCATCCTGGTAGCGGCCGAAGCCGCGCAGCAGGCGCGGGTCCTCGAAGCGCGAGACCGGCTGGCCGATGCCGAATTTCATCATTCCCGTGACCTGTCATTGCGAGCGAAGCGAAGCAATCCCGTTCCGAGATTGCTTCGTCGCTGCGCTCCTCGCAATGACGGCGGCAGGGTTACGGCGTCGCGTGGCCCATGAAGCGGGGCGAGGGCGGCTCGCCCCAGGGCCCGCCGATGCCTTCGCCGCGCTCCCACAGATTGGGCGCCGCGTCGGCATTGAGCACGTCGGTATCGGCCCAATGCTCGTGCACCCGGTTCCACGGGTCGCCCCAGTAGTCGAAGACCTGGCTGCCGAGCAGATGCCGGCCGAGGCCCCAGAAGTGCTCGTAGCCCTTCGACTTCAGATGCTCGTGGCCGATCATGATGTCGTCGATGTCGCGGGCCTCGAAGGACAGGTGGTTGAGCCCGCACTTGTCGCCGCGGATGCAGAAGAAGGCGTGGTGATCGACATAGTCCTTGCCGCGGTCGAGCCGGTTGAACGAGCCGATGATGTTGCTCTTCTCGCCGGCATAGATTTCGTCGGAGCAGCGGAAGCCGAGCGTCTCGCGGTACCACGGGACCATCTTGTCGAAATTCGACGACATCAGCACGAAATGGCCGAAGCGCTTGATCTGCGACGGCCCGCGCGGGACGCGGTAGAGTTCGCCCTTGCGGCGGAACTTGTCGTAGCCGCTGTTGACCGCGGGCCGCTCGACCGGGATCGGGTCGAGCATCTGCATGCCGTATACGACCTCGACCTGGTGGCCGTCGGGATCGCGCAGGCGGACGCGCTTGCCGCCGCCCGGTTCGTCGACCTCCTCGATCGCCGAGGCGCCGGGCACGCGCGAGACCCGTTCGAGATCATCGAGGCTCGCGGCATGGACGGCGATGCCGACGAATCTGGGCTCGCCCAGCTCCGTCACATGGATGTGGTGCGGCCGGTCGGTGCCGCGCATGTAGAGCGCGTTCTTGGTGCGGTCGGCGCGGATCATCCCGAAAGCGGTCAGGAACTCTTCCTGCTTGTCGAGATCGGGAGAGCGCAGCCGCCCATAGGCGAGATCGAAGGCTTTGATGACAGGCATTGGAACCTCCGGGTGAAGACGATTGCGGCATTCTACGACAGGACTCGCCCTCTCGGCGAGCGCCCAGTTGCGCGACCACGCGGCGCGCGGCAGGTTCTCCGCCGGCAACGGGAACGCGGAAGGAGAGAGACATGGCTCGAGAGCAAGAAGCGCTCGCCGGCAAGGTCGCGATCGTCACCGGCGGCGGCAAGAACATCGGCCGGGCGATCGCCCACAGGCTCGCCGCCGACGGCGCGGCGGTCGTCGTCAACGGCCGCGGCGACCGCGCCATCGTCGAGGCGACGGCGCAGGAGATCCGCGCCGATGGCGGCCAGGCGATGCCGTTTCTCGCCGACGTCTCGAACCCGAACGCGGTGGCGCAGATGGTCGAGGCGGCGGTCCGCGAATTCGGCGGCCTCGACATCGCGGTGTGCAACGCGGGGCTGCGGCGCCAGACGCCGTTCCTTGAGATGAGCTTTGCGGAATGGCGCGAGATCCTCTCGGTCGCGCTCGACGGTGCCTTCATCCTCGCGAAAGCGGCGATGCCGCAGATGATCCAGCGCGGCGGCGGCGCCTTTGTCGGCTTGTCCGGCGTCTCGCACCATCACGGCTCGAAGGATCGCATCCATGTGAACGCCTCGAAGGCCGGGCTCGAAGGTTTCGTGCGCGGCCTGGCGATGGAGATGGCGCCGCACGGCATCACCGCCAATTGCGTTTCGCCGGGCTCGATCGACACGGTGCGCGGGCCTTCCGCCGGCGGCCCCGGCGGGCGCGGCTATGCCGGCAACATCCCATTGGGCCGGCAGGGCACGGTCGACGAGATCGCCGCCGCGGTGCGCTTTCTCGTCGGCCCGGAAGGGCGCTACATCACCGGCCAGACGATCCACGTGAACGGCGGGCTGTTCCTGGGGAAATAGCGAGAGGGAGGTGGAAATGGCGGACACGGCGAAGGCCGGCGCCGCCGCCGCTCCCTAGCGCGCGCGTGCGTGCGCGCGTGCGCGTGTAAAGAGATCAGGGCCAAGCCCTTGATTTTCCGCGATTCCGATTTCGGAAAACAGCGAAGAGCAGCGCGAGGCGGGATGGTCGGTCACGGCTTCCGGCACGGCGGATCCGCAGCGACGCGCCTATCGGGCGCGGGATCAGGCAATATATGTTCGCTATTCGTTCGCTTCAAGGGACAGCGCGCCCAATCCCCCCGGTTGCCACCTGGCCTCTCTTGTCGAGGGCGGCGGAATCGGGCGTAATCCGGCCAGGTGCCGAGTGGCCACGGGAGAGAAGGATGGACGACAGCCGAAACCCGCGCGATCTGCGCGGCAACGAAATCGACCGGCCGGCGCCGAGCGCGCCGTCGAACCGCGTCTACGGCTCGGACGCGATCGCCGCGGCCTTGCGCGCGCTCGACATCCCGTTCGTCGCGCTCAACCCCGGTTCGAGCTACCGCGGCCTGCACGACAGCCTCGTCAACTATCTCGGCAATTCGACCCCGCGCATGCTCTTGTGCCTGCACGAGGAGAGCGCGGTGGCGCTGGCGCACGGCTACGCCAAGGTGACGGGACGCCCGCTCTTCGTCTGCGTCCACGCCAATGTCGGTCTGATGCATGCGACGATGGCGATCTTCAACGCCTGGTGCGACCGCGCCCCGGTCATCGTGCTGGGCGCGACGGGAGCGCTCGACGCGGTGCGGCGGCGGCCCTGGATCGAATGGATCCACACTGCGCGCGACCAGGGAGCGCTGATCCGCAACTTCATCAAATGGGACGACCAGCCCTCCTCGATCGGCGCCGCGCAGGAGGCGATCCTGCGCGCCAACATGATCGCGCAGACAGGGCCGAAAGGGCCCGTCTACCTCAATTTCGAGCTGGCATTGCAGGAAGACCCGATCGAGGCGGTCCCGCCCCTGCCCGAGGTCGCGCGCTTCCGTCCGCCGCCCTCGCCGCAGCCTTCCGGGGCGCTCGTCGAGGAAGCGGCGCGGCTCCTCGCGGGGGCGCAGCGCCCGGTCATCCTGATGGGCCGCTGCTCGCGCGACGAGGCGGCCTGGGAGCGGCGCATCGCGCTCGCCGAGGCATTGGGCGCCAGGGTTGCGACCGACCGCAAGGCCGGCGCCGCGTTTCCCTCCGACCACCCGCTGCACGCCTCGGGGCCGGCCACCGCCCTCAACGCCGACGGCAACAAGGCGGTCGCCGAGGCGGACGCGATCCTCTCCCTCGACTGGATCGACCTCGCCGGCACGCTCAAGACCGCCTGCGGCGGCAAGGCGCCGCAGGGCCGGGTCATCCAGGTGTCGCTCGACCAGTATGTGCACAACGGCTGGAGCATGGATTACCAGGGGCTGCCGCCGACCGACGTGTATCTGCTATCCGATCCCGACGCCGCGGTGGCGCCGCTGCTCGCCGCGGTCAAAGAATTGCGCCGCGAGGCGCCGCCGCTGCCGGGCCGGCGCGAGCGCAAGGGCCCGCCGCCCTTGCCCGCGCTCGATGAGGCGGGCGGCATCGAGGTGCCGCATCTCGCGACCGCGCTCAAGGCGGTGCTCGGCGAGAGCCCGGTCTCGATGGTGCGGCTGCCGTTGTCCTGGGGCGAACATCTGTGGGATTTCAACCATCCGCTCGATTTCCTCGGCGCCGATGGCGGCGGCGGCATCGGCTCCGGGCCGGGGATGGCGGTCGGCGCGGCGCTGGCGCTGCGCGAGACGAACCGGCTGCCGGTCGCGATATTAGGCGACGGCGACTATCTGATGGGCGTCACGGCCTTGTGGACGGCCGTGCGCAACAACATCCCGCTGCTTGTCGTCATCGCCAACAACCGCTCCTTCTTCAACGACGAGCTGCATCAGGAACGGGTCGCCCGGGAGCGCGGCCGGCCGGTCGAGAACCGCTGGATCGGGCAGGCGATCCGCGGCCCCGACATCGATCTCGCGACCCTGGCGCGGGGCCAGGGCGCGGTCGGCATCGGCCCGGTCGAGGACCCGAAAAAGCTGGTGCCGGCGATCACGGAGGCGGTCGCCGCGGTGAAGGGCGGCGCTGTCGCGGTCGTCGACGTGCGGGTCGCCGTCGGCTACGACCCGGCCGCCACCGCGGCCCTGTTGCAGCGCTGACCGGGGCCGCGATGGCCGATCCGCCGCCGCCCGCCGAGGCGCCCTTGATCCGCGTCATCGCGATGCCGGCCGACGCCAACCCGAACGGCGACATCTTCGGCGGCTGGCTGCTGTCGCAGATGGACCTCGCGGGCGGCAATCTCGCGACGCAGCGCGCGCAAGGGCGCTGCGCCACCGTCGCCGTCGACGGCATGGTGTTCCACGAGCCGGTCTTTGTCGGCGACGAGGTCAGCTGCTACGCCGAACTGGTGCGCACCGGGCGCAGCTCGATGACGGTGCGCATCGAGGCGTGGCGGCGCAATTTCCATACCGGCGAGCAGCGCAAGGTGACGGAAGCCACGTTCACCTATGTCGCGATCGGCGAGAACCGCCGCCCGCGCCCGCTGCCGCCGCAGGCGGGGAAGGGCTGACGGGTCGAGGGCCGCACCTCGACAACAGGTTGCGATCGTTGTAAGCTTTTCGCCGGAAGATCGAAGAGAAGCACATGTGGCGGGTTGCATCCTCAGTCCTATCGATCGCAACCATAGTAATCCTGGCGCTCTCGGCCCTCACCGAGCCTGCTGAAGCGCGCGTCTTCAAGGTCCTTTACAGCTTCTGCTCGCAGCCGAATTGCGTCGACGGCGCGATGCCGCAGCCCGGCCTCGTCATGGACGCCGCGGGAAACCTTTACGGCGCCACCGCGGCCGGGGGCAGCCGGGGCGGCGGCGGGACGGTCTTCAAGTTGACGGCGAGCGGCGGGGAAACCGTCCTGCACAGCTTTCGCACAGTTGCCGGATCGCCTCCGAACGTCTATCCGTCGATCGCCTTCGTGGGTCTGACGAGCAGTCTGTATGGCACGACCGCCGCCGACGGGGCGCATGGGATGGGCACTATCTTCAAGATCTCGCCGAGCGGTCACAAGACCGTGCTCTACAGTTTCTGCGCCGAGGCCAATTGCGCCGACGGTGCACGCCCGGGCGGCGGTTTGGCTATCGACGGAGCCGGCAATCTCTACGGCAATGCCGAAAACGGCGGAACCGGTTCGGGTGTGGTGTTCAAGCTGTCGCCGGGAGGCGCTCTGAGCATCCTCTACAACTTCTGCTCTCTCAGCGATTGCGCCGATGGCCGTACCCCAATCGGCCCGCTGTTGCTGGACGCGGCGGGAGATCTGTTCGGCACCACCAACGCCGGCGGAAACAGGGGCCAGGATCCGTTCCCCGACGACCAAGGGCCAGGCACGATCTTCGGGGTAACGCAAAACGGCGAGTTCACTGACCTATGGAGCTTTTGCTCGCTCGCTGCCTGCCGAGACGGCTACATGCCCGCGAGCGGGATAATCACGGACGGCGCCGGAAATTTCTACGGCACCACCCCCGAGGGTGGTCGTCGCGTCCCCAACGGTTCGCGCGGAGGCACGGTGTTCAAGTTGACCCCGAGCGGCCAAGAGACGGTGCTTTACCGGTTCTGCCGAAAACTCGATTGCTTCGACGGCTTGACCCCGGCGGGTAGTCTGCTCATGGATCAAAGCGGCAATCTTTACGGCGCGACGGCTGGAGGCGGCGAGTTCCACAACGGAACCGTTTTCGTGCTGACGCCGAGCGGCAAGAGGAGAACTCTTCACAGCTTCTGCGCTGAGGCGGAATGCGTCGACGGCGCGGCTCCCGTCGGGGGCTTGATCATGGACACGGGCGGCAATCTCTACGGCGTCACCAGCAATGGCGGCGCCGGCCGCACCGGCACCGTGTTCGAAATCGCGCGGGATTAGCCGTCGGGCCAAAGCACCTGGTCAGAGCGCCTTCTCGAACCAGTGGTGCGCGTAGGGATTGTCGTTGTACTGGGCGATCTCGCGATAGCCTTCCCGCCGGTAGAACGCGACCGCCTCGACGAGCGCTCGGTTGGTGTCGAGGCGAACCGTGTCGAGGCCGGCCTCCACGGCCAGCTCTTCCAATTTCCGCAAGACCCGGCGGGCCACGCCCTGCCCGCGCGCGGCGGGCGCGGTCCACATGCGCTTCACCTCGCCCGTGCTTTCGCCGATGCGTATCAGCGCGCCGCAGCCGACCGGGCGGCCGTCGCGCCGGGCGACGACGAAAAAGCCGGCGGGCGGGGTCATCTCGTCATCGCCGGCCGGGTTCCTGCCGGGATCGAAGCCGGCTTCGAAACGCGCCGCCAGTTCGCGGAAATAGGCGGAGAGACACCGCCGCGCGACGGCGCTCGCCGGCGCCTCTACGCGGATCTCGATCGCGGCGGCCCGGATCAGCCGCTCGACCTCGGCCATGGCGGCGACCAGGCGCGCCCGCTCGCCTGCGCCGAGCGGCGCCAATATTGCGGCCGCCAGCTCGTCGGAAAGCCGGTCGTAGGCCGCCAGTTCGGCGCGGCCCTTCCCCGTCAGGCCGACACGCCGGCGGCGGCCATCCGCCGCCTCCTTGCCGGTCTCGACGAGGCCCTGCGCTTCCAGCGAGCGCAACAGCCGGCTCAGATAGCCGGAATCGAGCCCGAGGCGGTCGCGCAATTCCTTCAGCTCGGCGCCCTCGCGGCCGATTTCGAAAACGAGCCGCGCTTCCCCGAGCGGCCGGCCGCGGGAGAGATAGCTCTCCTCCAACGCTCCGACCCGCCGCGTGACCAGGCGGTTGAAGCGCCGGACCTGCTGGATTTGGACCGCATCCATTCTCTGACTTTAGTCAGATATACAGGCATCGCGCAAGCGGTGCCCTCAGACGGCGCGGGTCTGGCCGCCGTCGATGTCGATGACGGCGCCGTGGATGAAAGCCGCGCGCGGCGAGCAGAGGAAGGCGGCGAGCCAGCCGATCTCACCCGGCTCGCCGAAGCGGGCGATGCCGATGTCGCGCAAAAGCTGCGCCATCGCCTCGTCGCGGCTGACGCCCTGCTCGGCCGACAATCGCCCGATCGTGTTCCAGAAGCGCGGCGTCACGATGCGCCCGGGGCTGATCGCGTTGACCCGCACCCCGTCGGCAATGCCGATATCGGCGAGCGACTTGGTGAAATGCACGAAGGCGGCGTTGACCGAGCCGCCGATCGTGAACTCGGCTTCGCCGGCGCGCGCGCCGACCCCGACGATGTTGACGATCGCGCCCTTCTTTTCCTTCAGATATGGCCAGGCGGCCCGGCAGAGCCGCACAGCGCCGTGGAATTTGAGTTCGTAGCCGTCGGCCCAGTCATCGTCCGAGAGCGCGAAGAAATCGCCGCGTTTTGTCGCGCCGGCCGAATTGACGAGAATGTCGAGCCGGCCGAAGGCCGCGACTGCGCTCGCGACCGCTTCCGCCGCCGCCTCGCGCGAGCGCAGATCGGCGGCGTGCGTGACGACGCGACGGTTCGACTGAGCGCCGATCTCGGCCGCTTCCTTTTCGAGGTCGGTGGCGCTGCGCGCGACCGTCAAGAGATCGACGCCTTCGCGCGCCAGCTCCCGCGCGATCGCGGCGCCGATGCCGCGGCTCGCGCCGGTGACGAGCGCGACTTTGCCGTGCAGCTCCAGTTCCACGATCTCCCCGCCTCAGCGGTTCTTCGCCCAGTCCTCGGTCCACAGGAAATCGGGACCGAGTTCGGCGAGGCTGGGGCAGCCGATCTGCGCCATCACCGTGTCAATCTCCGTGCGGAAGATGTCGACTGCCTTTCTGACGCCGGGCCGCCCGGCCGCGACGGCGCCATAGAGCGTCGGACGGCCGAAGAACACAAACTGCGCACCGAGCGCCAAGGCGATCAGGATGTCGGCGCCGCGCCGCACGCCGCTGTCGAGCATCACCGCGACGCGATCCCCGACCGCCGCCTTCACTGCCGGCAGCATGTCGAGCGAGCCCGGCGCCTGGTCGAGCTGACGGCCGCCATGGTTCGAAACGATGATGCCGTCCACTCCGATATCGGCGGCGCGCTGCGCATCGGCGGGGTTCATGATGCCTTTGACGACGAGCGCGCGCGGAAACCATTTGCGGTAGTTATCGAGGTCGCGCCAGGTCTGCGCCATCGCCGGCGTCTGCGAGTTGAAGAAATCGACCGTAGCCTGCGCGTCGGCGCCGTTGCCGGTATGGGCCCGCCAATTGCCGAGCGCCGGCATGCCGCCGTGGCGAAGGTATTCGTAGAGCCAAAAGGGATGCGTCAGCGCCTCGGCGAGGATCGCGGGCTTAAGGCTCAATGCCTGCAGCCAGCCGCCGCGCACATTGTTGAAGCCGTTCCGGATGTTGCGCTCGCGCCGCGGCCGCACCGGCACATCGACCGTGACGACGAGGGCGGGCAGGCCCGCATCGCGGGCGCGGCCGACCATCGCCTCGGCGATCTTTTCCTCGCGCGCCGCATAGAGCTGGTACCAGGTGTGGTCGGGGGCGATCTTCGCCGCCGCTTCCATCGCGTCGTTGCTGGCGCCCGACATGATGAAGGGGATGTTCGCCTCCCGCGCCGCCTGCGCCAGCATCAAATCGGCGCCGCGGCGGAAGAGCCCCGCCGTGCCGGTCGGCGAGATGCCGAAGGGGCTCGCATAGCTGTGCCCGAAGAGGCTCGCCGACTGGTCGCGCTGCGAGACGTCGACGAGATAGCGCGGCAGCAGGCGATGCTTGTGAAAGGCTTCCTCGTTGCGCGAAAGGCCGCGCTCGTCCTCGACCCCGCCCTCGATGAAATCGAAGCAGATGCGCGGCAGCCGCCGCTTCGCCATGCGGTGCAGGTCTTCGATGTTGATCGCCTTGTCGAGGTTCATCGGTCATTCCATCAAATGCCTGTCCGCCGGCGAAACAGGCAGCGCCATATGGGAAGCCTATGCGATCTGCGGCCGCCGTCGTCCCCGCGGAGCGGCCCCTAACGATGCGCCAGGTCAGTTGGCGATGCAGCGGCCGAGCGCGTAGGTCGACCATTTTTCATAATGGGCGGGGATCCAGTGAGTGCCTGCGGGGCACTTGACCTCCGGCAGGGGCCGGGCGGTAACAGCGTTGGCGATGCAGAGACCGGGCTGATAGGTTTTCCCCCTGTCGTAGTGCGGCGCGAGCCAGCGGTAACCGGCCGGGCAAACGGCCTGAGGCAACTGCGCGGCGGCACGCGCATTGGCCACGCAGCGGCCGGACTTGTAGACCCCCTTTTCATAGCCCGCGGCAACCCAATGACGACCCGCCGGGCAGGCGGGTGCCGGCTGCTGGTTCTGCGCCATCGCAGCAGAGAGTCCCAATAGGCAGACACTCGCACTCGCGATGACGGCGGCAAGCATCAATCTCAGGCTACGCATGATCTACCCCGATGTTTGTGAACATTCGGTGCGGCTCATCGGTTGCGCGTCCAGTCTTCCTGCCACAGGAAATCGGGGCCGAGCTCGGCGAGGGTCGGGCAGCCGATCTGCGCCATCACGGTGTCGATCTCGGTGCGGAAGATGTCGATCGCTTTCCTCACGCCCGGCACGCCGCCGCAGACCGCGCCGTAGAGCGTCGGCCGGCCGAAGAAGACGAACTCGGCGCCGAGCGCCAATGCGATCAGGATGTCGGCGCCGCGCCGCACGCCGCTGTCGAGCATCACCGTCACCCGGTCGCCGACCGCCGCCTTGATCGCCGGCAATACGTCGAGCGAGGCGGGCGCCTGGTCGAGCTGGCGGCCGCCGTGGTTCGAGACGATGATGCCGTCGACCCCGATATCGGCGGCGCGCACCGCGTCGGCCGGGCTCATGATGCCCTTGACGACGAGCGCGCGGGGAAACCATTTGCGGTAGTTTTCGAGGTCGCGCCAGGTCTGCGCCTGATAGGGCGTCATGCCGCGGGCGAATTTGATGACCTCGGCCGTCGACTGGCCGTTCGGCGCGTAGGGCGCCCAGTTTTCAAGGCTCGGCGCGCCGCCGTGCCGCATGTAGTCGATGACCCAGGCGGGGTGCGTCAGCGCTTCGAGGATGATGCCGGGGGAGAGCCTGAAGGCCTCCGCCAAGGTGCCGTTGCGCACCCGGGCGAAGCCGTTGCGCAGGTTGCGCTCGCGCCTCGAGGAGACGGGCACGTCGACGGTCAGGACGAGCGCCCCCAAGCCGATGTCGCGCGCCCGGCCGATCAGCCCTTCGGAGATCTTCGGGTCGCGCGCCGCGTAGAGCTGGTACCAGGTATTGTCGGGGGCGATCTTCGCGGCCTCTTCCATCGAGGCGTTGCTCGACCCCGACATGATGTAGGGAATGTTCATCGCGGCGGCCGCCTCGGCGAGCATCAGATCGCCGTTGCGCACATAGAGCCCGGCGCCGCCGGTCGGCGAAATGCCGAAGGGGCTCGCGTAGGTGTGCCCGAAAACGGTGCGCGACTGGTCGCGCACCGATACATCGACGAGATAGCGCGGCAGCAGGCGGTGCTTGTGAAAGGCCGCTTCGTTGCGGCTGAGCCCGCGCTCGTCCTCGAGCCCGCCCTCGATGAAGTCGAAGATGATCTTCGGCAGCCTGCGCTTGGCGAGCCGGTGCAGGTCTTCGATGTTGATCGCGCTGTCGATGTTCATTTGTCCTTCACTCTCGAGACCCGTGCGGCCCCTCACCCCGGCCCTCTCCCCGCTCGCGGGGAGAGGGAGGGACCCGCGCAGCGGGAGGGTGAGGGGCAGGAAGCTGCGAAACTTAGCTCGGCTGCATTAATTCGGATAGACGATGGTGCGCAGCATGACGCGGCGCTCGGCGGGGTGGTAGTCGCCGGCACCGCGGTGCATCGTCGCGCGCTCGTCCCACATGACGACGTCGCCGACCCGCCAGGAATGATAATAGACGAAGCGGTCCTGCGTCGCGTGCGCCGCCAATTCCTCGATCAGCGCCCAGGCTTCTTCGCGCTCCATGCCGAGGATGCCGTGGCAGTGCATCGGGTTGACGAAGAGGATCGGCCGGCCGGTCACCGGGTGTGGCACGACCGCCGGGCGCTCGACTTCGGGATAGGCCCTGTCGGTCATGCGCTTTTCTTCTTCGGGGTCGTAGAGCCGCGCGCCGGCGGGTCCGTCGGTGCGACCGTGCAGGCAGGTCATGCCTTGCAGCCGCTCCTTCATCGCCGGCGACAGCGCGTCATAGGCGGCGCGCATGTCGGCGAACATCGTGCCGCCCTTTGACTTCGGCACTTCGAGCGCGTGCAGGATCGCGAGCAGCGGCGGGGTGTCCTCGTAGGTCGAGTCGGTATGCCAATCGGTCGCCCGCTTGACGCCGTACCAATCGACGTTTCCCTCCTTGTCGACATTGCGCAGCCAGGAAACTTCCGGGTGCCCTTCGACGCGATAGGCGACGAGCGAATGGATGCGCGGCTTGCCGAAGCGGCGCCCGAAAGCGGCGAGCGCACCGGGATCGAGATGCTGGTCGCGGAACACCAGCACTGGGTGCTCGGCGAAGCTTCGCGCGACCGCGGCGAAGCTCGGCTCGTCGAGCGCGGCGAGGTCGATATCGAGCACCTCGGCGCCAAGCGCTTGCCCAAGCGGGCGCAACGTCAATTCACGCATGCTGGCAATCCTCCCTGGTCGAGGCACAATCCGTAACTTGTCACTTTACGCGGGCCCGCCCCGCACTGTCCAAGTATCCGCGCGCAGGACAGCCTTGCCGCTCAAGCAGTGATCTCCTGCGCGACTTCGAGGATTTCGCGGCGGCGCACGACGCGCTTTCCCCAGACGCGATCGAAATCGGCGACCAGCGGGGCGATCCTGTCGGGCGCGGTAGCCGCCTCGGCCTCCGCCGGACCGGCGAACTCGTAGAATGCGAAATGGGTTGCCGGGTCGGTGCGGCTCCAGCAGCGCCAGCCACGCGCCGCACCGAAGGTTTTCAGCGCGAGCGGCAGATGATCGGTGCGGTACCACTCTTCGAATTTCGGCCGGTCCCGGGGATCGGGGATTTCCGCGCGCACGACGAGAAGGGTCTTTGGCATCGAGGTCTCCGTTCTTTGTCTCGCGCCGCGCTCGACCGCACGCCGCGCCCCCGTTATACCGGGCCGCGGATTGAGCGAAAGGGCGATCGATGCCGAATTCCGGGGATATTCTCGCGCGCAACGTCAAGCGGGTCGGCCATCACGACCTGCCGGGCGCGGGGCAGGTGACGGTCGAGGGCAATTACGCCTATGTCGGCCACATCGCCAACGCGCAGGGCCTCGGCACGACGATCCTCGATGTCGCCGATCCGGCGCATCCGCGCATCCTCGCGCAGATCATGCTCGACGACCCCAATTCGCACAGCCACAAGGCGCGCGTCGCGGGCGATGTGCTGATCGTCAATTCCGAGCGCAACAACACCGGGATCGGGCGCAAGGCCGAGCAGCTACCGCCGCTGCGCGCCCGCTTGCGCGCGCAGCTAGGGCGCGAGCCGAGCGACAACCAATTGGCCGAGCGGCTCGGCGTCGCCGAAGCCGATATCGCCCGGCTCGCCGCCGCCGAGGGCGAGGCTTACGCGAATGGCGGCTTCAAGATCTACGACGTCTCGGACAAGACCCGGCCGCGGCCGATCGCGTTTCACAGGACGGGCGGCATCGGCGTCCACCGCTTCGACATGGACGCGCATCACGCCTACATCTCGACCGAGATGGCGGGGTATGTCGGCAACATCCTCGTCGTCTACGACATCCGGGATCCCGAGCATCCGAGCGAGGTGTCGCGCTGGTGGATGCCGGGCCAGCATCTGGCCGGCGGTGAGGTGCCGAGCTGGCAGGGAAGACACCATCGCCTGCATCACGCGCTGCGCTTCGGCGACGAGCTGTGGGCCGGCGTGTGGCATGCGGGGCTCAGGGTCATCGACGTTTCCGACATCGCACGCCCGAAGACGCTCGGCGCCTACAACTACCACCCGCCCTTCCCCGAGCCGACCCACACGGTGATGCCGCTGCCGGCGCCGATCGGCGGCCGGCGTATCGGGCTCGCGATCGACGAGGAAGACCAGTTCTACGGCGCCGCCGAGGCCGAGGCGCGGCGCGGCCGGCCGCATGCCGCATTGTGGACCTTCGATGCGACCGATATGGGCGAGATCCGCCCGCTCGCGATGTTCGAAGTGAGCGAAATCGACTCGCCGTGGAGCCGCACGCCAGGCGGGCGCTTCGGCGCGCACCAGTTCGCCGAGCGGCAGCAGGGCAGCCTCGTCTTCTGCGCCTGGTTCGCCGGCGGCTTGCGCATCGTCGATGTCGCCGACCCGTTCGCGCCGCGCGAGGTCGGGCATTTCATCCCCGAGCCGGGGGGCGGCAGGCCCGCCCCGCAATCGAACGACGTCGATGTCGACAGGCGCGGCCTCGTCTATCTCGCCGACCGCAACATCGGCTTCGACATCCTCGAATTCCGCGGCTGAGGCGCGAGCTGAGAAACATCCCTGGTCGGCGAACCTGTCTCTCGCCCCGTGTGACGGCGCTCACCTGCGCTTCCCTCGCGAGGGCCTATTTTGCGCCTGAGGCGACCCCTCGCTTCGGGAGGCGAAAATGGCCGGCACCCGCAGTCGCGCTCGGCGTCGAGCAGAGCGCGCCGAACTTGCGACATTGCTGAAGTTCTTTCCGCACTTTCCCGACCCGTCCTGGTACGAGCGCTATTGGTACGACGGCGGCAAGAAACGCCGGCGCAGCCCCGCGGCGACGCTCGCCGCGGCCCGGGCGTTCCGAGCCTGCTTGCCGCGCTTTTTGTTTTCGCGTCGCGATAGCGGCTGCGCCCCCGGTCTTGCCGTCTCGCGGCGTTGATCCGCTGGAGAGCTCCGCGCGCGGGCGGCCCCGCATAAAGAACGAGGCGGCGCCGCCGACCGAGGCGCGCGCCATTTTTGCCGCGCAACAAAACTCGATTCGCGTTGCCGGACAATGTTATGCATATTAGCGCACTGGCGCGCCTTTGGGCGGACGCGCACGGTCTCGTCAACAACCGCAGGTGAAGAGCACGCGCGATGGGCTTGCCTGAAAGACAAGGGCTCTACGATCCGGAAAACGAGCATGATGCGTGCGGCGTCGGCTTTGTCGTCAACATCAAGGGCCGAAAATCGCACGACATCATCGCGCGCGGGTTGCAGATCCTTGTCAATCTCGACCATCGCGGCGCAGTCGGCGCGGATCCGCTGGTCGGCGACGGCGCCGGCTGCCTCATTCAGATGCCGGACGCGCTGTTGCGCGACTGGGCCGAGAAAAAGGGCCTCGATCTGCCGCCCTTCGGCCGCTACGCGGTCGCGATGTGCTTTCTGCCGATGGACGAGAAGGCGCGGGCGCTCGCCGAGGCGCATATCGAGCATTTCATCCGGGCCGAGGGACAGACGCTGCTCGGCTGGCGCGACGTGGCGGCCGACACGACCGGATTGGGCGCCCGCGTCATCGAGACGATGCCCTATATTCGCCAGGCGATCGTCGCGGCGAGCCCGAATATCCCCGACCAGGACGCCTTCGAGCGCAAGATCATCGTCATCCGCAAGCAGGCGCTGAACGGCGTCGTGGGGCTCGCGCAAAAGCACGGAATGCCGGCGATCCGCGACACCTACATGCCGTCGTTCTCGACCCGCACCGTCGTCTACAAGGGGCTCTTGCTCGCGCCGCAGGTCGAGAGCTTCTACGAGGATCTGCGCAACCCCTTGACGGTCTCGGCGCTGGCGCTCGTGCACCAGCGCTTCTCGACCAACACCTTTCCCTCGTGGCGGCTCGCGCACCCCTATCGCTTCATCGCCCATAACGGCGAGATCAACACGCTGCGCGGCAACGTCAACTGGGTCAATGCGCGGCGCCGGGCAATGTCGTCCGACCTCTTCGGTCCCGACCTCGACAAGCTGGCGCCGATCATCCAGCCCGGCCAGTCGGACACCGCCTGCATCGACAACGCGCTGGAGCTGCTCGTCATGGGCGGCTATTCGCTGGCGCATGCGGTGATGATGCTGATCCCGGAGGCGTGGGCGAGCGACCAGCGCATGGATAATGAGCGCCGCGCCTTCTACGAATACCACGCGGCATTGATGGAGCCGTGGGACGGCCCGGCGGCGATTGCCTTCACCGACGGCAGGCAGATCGGCGCGACGCTCGACCGTAACGGCTTGCGCCCGGCGCGCTACATCGTCACCGACGACGACCATGTGATCATGGCGTCGGAAGCCGGCGTCCTGCCGGTGCCGGAAGAGAAGATCGTGCGCAAATGGCGCCTGCAGCCCGGCAAGATGCTGCTGATCGACCTCGAACAAGGCCGCATCATCGACGACGACGAAGTAAAGAAAAAGCTCGCCGCCGAGCACCCCTACGAAGCCTGGCTGCAGGCGACGCAATTCAAGCTCGGCGAACTGCCGGACCTGCCGGAAGAACTCGCCGCGGCGCCCGATCTGCCGAACGACCCGAGCGCGCATCTGACGCGCCAGCAGCTGTTCGGCTACACGCAGGAGGACATCCAGTTCTTCCTCGAGCCGATGGCGCGCGATGCCGACGATCCCGTGGGGTCGATGGGCACCGACACGCCTATCGCCGCCCTCTCGAACAAGGCGAAGCTGCTCTACAACTACTTCAAGCAGAATTTTGCGCAGGTGACGAACCCGCCGATCGACCCGATCCGCGAAGAGCTGGTGATGTCGCTCGTCTCGATGATCGGGCCGCGGCCGAACCTGTTGGGCCACCAGGCGGGGACGCATTACCGGCTCGAAGTCGCGCAGCCGATCCTGACCGATGCCGACCTTGAAAAGATCCGCGGCATCGAGGGCCTCGTCGGCGGCGCCTTCCGCACCAAGACGTTGGACGCCACCTGGCCGGCGGACGAGGGCGCGAAGGGATTGGCGCTCCGGCTCGAGCGGCTCTGCGCCGAAGCGACCGAGGCGGTCGTCGAAGGCGACAACATTCTCGTCCTCTCCGACCGCGCGGCTTCGGAAGCGCGCATCCCGATCCCGGCATTGCTTGCCACCTCGGCGGTGCACCATCACTTGATCGACCAGGGGCTGCGCACCCTGACGGGGCTCGTCGTCGAGACCGGCGAAGCGCGCGAGGTGCATCATTTCTGCGCCCTCGCCGGCTACGGCGCCGAGGCGATCAACCCCTACCTCGCCTTTGCCACGTTGGAGGCGATGCGGGTCGAAAACGGGCTGCCGCTCGACGCCCAACAGGTGCAGAAGAATTATCTGAAGGCGGTCGGCAAGGGCCTCCTCAAGGTCATGTCCAAGATGGGCATCTCGACCTACCAATCCTATTGCGGCGCGCAGATCTTCGACGCCGTCGGCCTGAAGAGCGAATTCGTCGAGAAATACTTCACCGGCACGGCGACGACGATCGAAGGCGTCGGCATCGCGGAGATCGCCGCCGAGGCGGTCGAGCGGCACCGGCACGCCTATGGCGCGAGCCCCATCTATCGCGAGATGCTCGATGTCGGCGGCGACTACGCCTTCCGCCTGCGCGGCGAGGATCATGCCTGGACGCCGCAATCGATCGCCGACTTGCAGCACGCGGTGCGCGGCAACTCATTGGACGAGTACCGCGCCTTCGCGCGGAGCATCAACGACCAGAGCGAGCGGCTCCTGACGATCCGCGGGCTGATGCGCTTCGTCCTGCCCGATGAAAAAGTCCCGCTCGACGAAGTCGAGCCGGCGCGCGAGATCGTCAAGCGCTTCGCGACGGGCGCCATGAGTTTCGGCTCGATCAGCCGCGAGGCGCACACGACGCTGGCGATCGCGATGAACCGCATCGGCGGCAAGTCGAACACCGGCGAGGGCGGCGAGGAAGCCGAGCGCTTCAAGCGGCTCGACAACGGCGACTCGATGCGCTCGGCGATCAAGCAGGTCGCCTCCGGCCGCTTCGGCGTCACCGCCGAATACCTCGTCAACGCCGACGACCTGCAGATCAAGATGGCGCAGGGCGCGAAACCCGGCGAAGGCGGGCAGCTGCCCGGCCGCAAGGTCGACAAGAACATCGCGCGCGTCAGGCATTCGACGCCGGGGGTCGGGCTCATCTCGCCGCCGCCGCACCACGACATCTATTCGATCGAGGATCTGGCGCAGCTGATCCACGATCTGAAAAACGTCAACCCGCGGGCGCGGGTGTCGGTGAAGCTCGTCTCCGAGGTCGGGGTCGGCACCGTCGCGGCCGGCGTCTCGAAGGCGCGCGCCGATCATGTGACGATCGCCGGCTTCGAGGGCGGCACCGGCGCCAGCCCCTTGACATCGTTGACGCATGCCGGCTCGCCCTGGGAGATCGGCCTCGCCGAGACGCAGCAGACGCTCGTCCTCAATGCGCTGAGGGGCCGGATCGCGGTGCAGGTGGACGGCGGCCTCAGGACCGGGCGCGACGTCGTCGTTGCGGCATTGCTGGGGGCCGACGAATTCGGCTTTGCGACGGCGCCCCTGATCGCCGCCGGCTGCATCATGATGCGCAAATGCCACCTCAACACCTGCCCGGTCGGCATCGCGACGCAGGACCCGGTATTGCGCAGGCGCTTCACCGGCACGCCCGAGCACGTCATCAACTACTTCTTCTTCGTCGCCGAGGAAGTGCGCGAACTGATGGCCGAGTTGGGCTTCCGCAGCTTCGACGAGATGATCGGCCGCGTCGATCGGCTCGACATGGTGCGGGCGATCGAGCACTGGAAAGCCAAAGGCGTCGATCTCTCGCGCATCCTGCACCGCGCGCCGGCGAAGCCGGGCGTCCAGATCTATAATTGCGAGAAGCAGGCGCACCATCTCGACCGGGCGCTGGACAACGAGCTGATCGAGGCAACGCGCCCGGCGCTCGAAAAGCAGGAGCCGGTGCGGCTGGAGCGGCCGATCCGCAACGTCAACCGGACGGTCGGCGCGATGCTGTCGGGCGAGATCGCGCTGCGCTACGGGCATGCCGGGCTGCCGCCGGAGACGATCTGGGTCGCCTTCCGCGGCACCGCCGGGCAGAGCTTCGGCGCGTTCCTGGCGCGTGGGGTCAATCTCGAACTGTGGGGCGATGCCAACGACTACACCGGCAAGGGATTGTCGGGCGGGCGGCTGATCGTCCGCCAGCCCGCCGAAGCGCGGCGCGAGCCGACCGAGAACATCATCATCGGCAACACCGTGCTCTACGGCGCGATCGCGGGCGAAGCCTATTTCGAGGGCGTCGCGGGCGAGCGCTTCGCGGTCAGGAACTCGGGCGCCGTCGCGGTCGTCGAAGGCACGGGCGACCATGGCTGCGAATACATGACGGGCGGCGTCGTCGCGGTGCTCGGCGCCACCGGGCGCAATTTCGCGGCCGGCATGTCGGGCGGCATCGCCTATGTCTGGGACCCGCAGCGGCGGTTCAAGAGCCTCTGCAACCTCACCTCCGTCGATCTCGAGAGGGTCCTGCCGGCCGACCCGGCGAACGAGGAAGACGACCCCGACCGGCCGCGCCAGCGCTCGCTCTCGGCCTACGATTCCGGCATGGGCGACCTGTTGCGCTTCGACGCGGCGCGCCTCAGAATCCTCATCGAGCGCCATCACCTCTTCACCGGCAGCGCCCGCGCCCGCTGGCTTCTCGAACACTGGGAAAAGGCGCTGCCGCGCTTCGTCAAGGTGATGCCGCAGGACTACCGGCGCGCGCTCCTCGAATTGCAGGCCGAGCGCGAGGCGGCCCGCACCGCCGCCGAATGAGCCGCGCCCCCTGATCCATGGCCAGGCTTGACCCGGCCGCCCACGCCCCTATCCTGCGAGCGACAAAAAAGCCCGGCGCGACCGGGCCCTATCGGGAGCGTCGTAGGGAGGTGCAGCACATGCGGCGGCGCGACCTTATCGGCTTTCTTGTCGGTGGGGCGGCCGCACTGGGGCCTGTTCCCAGCGCTGCGCAACAACGGAAGGTGCCGGTAGTCGGCGTGCTTGTCGCAGGCCAGCCGGACCCCGAGCTGCCGTTGCGGCTGTTCCGAGAGGGACTGCGCGAACGCGGTTGGGCGGAGGGGCAAAATTTCCGCCTTGTAGTCCGGTCTGCCAAAGGGAAGGTCGAGCGCCTGCCCGAACTTGCCGCCGGGCTCGTCCGCGCAAAGGTCGATGTCATCGTTGCGTGGATGACGCCGGTTGTTCTCGTGGCGAAGCGGGCAACGAGCGAAATCCCGATCGTCATGATGGGCGCCGGCGATCCGGTCGGCACGGGGATCGTCGCCAGCCTCGGCCGGCCGGGCGGCAACGTCACGGGGATGGCCGGGGTGACCGCCGAACTGGCCGGCAAGCTCGTCGAATTGCTGAAAGAGGCGCTGCCGTCCGTCAATAAGGTTGCCGCCCTATGCAACGCGCCGGATCCGTTCCGGAAACCGTTCCTGAAACAAATCCAACTCGCCGGGAAAGCGCAAAGCGTCGATATCGTACCGATGATGGTCGCGGCCGGCGCAGAACTCGATGCCGCGTTCCCGGCGATGGCTGCCAAGCGGATCGATGCAGTGATCGTGCAGCCGAGCCTGCCGCTCAAGCGTGCCGCCGATCTCGCGCTGCACCACCATCTCCCGGCCGCGTCGCCGTTGGCGCCGTTCGCGAAAGCCGGCGGGCTGATGGCATACGCGACAGCGGCGGATTATTACAAGGAAGCGGCGGTGTTCGTGGACAAGATCCTGAGGGGCGCCAAACCCGCCGATCTGCCGGTCGAGCAGCCGACCAAGTTTGAGTTGGTCCTCAACCTGGAGACCGCCAAAGCGCTGGGCGTGACAGTCCCGCGATCGTTTCTCGCTCGCGTCGACAAGGTCATCCAATGATGCCGCGCGCGATGTTGATCTCCGGCGCCGACTCGGGCATCCTTGATATAAGTAAGCATTGTTGACCGGCTTGTTGGAGGCCGAGGGCAGATTGATGGGCAAGCCGACCGGCTTTCTCGAGATCGAGCGGCGCGACCGGCCTTACGAAAAGGTCGAGGCGCGGCGCCGCTCGTGGAAGGAGTTCGTCAAGCCCCTGCCCGAGGCGGAGACGCGGGCGCAGGCGGCGCGCTGCATGGATTGCGGCATCCCGTTCTGCCATGAGGGCTGCCCCGTCAACAACATCATCCCGACCTGGAACGACCTCGTCTATCGCGACCAGTGGCGCGCCGCGCTGGCGGTATTGCATTCGACCAACAATTTCCCGGAATTCACCGGCCGCATCTGCCCGGCGCCGTGCGAAGCCGCCTGCACGCTCAACATCGACGACAACCCGGTGACGATAAAGACGATCGAATGCGCGATCGTCGACCGCGGCTGGGAAGAAGGGTGGATCGTGCCGATGGTGCCGGCGGGGCGGACGGGAAAGCGCGTCGCGGTCGCCGGCTCCGGCCCCGCCGGCATGGCTTGCGCGCAACAACTGGCGCGCGCCGGCCACGCGGTGACGCTCTTCGAGCGGAACGACCGCATCGGCGGATTGCTGCGCTACGGCATCCCCGACTTCAAGATGGAGAAGCGGCTGATCGACCGCCGCGTCGCCCAGATGGAAGCGGAAGGCGTCGTCTTTCGCCCGAATGTCGAGGTCGGCGTCACGTTGCCGGTGGCGCAGATCCTCGCCGAATTCGACGCGCTGGCGATGACCGGCGGCGCCGAATTGCCGCGCGACCTCGAAGTGCCGGGGCGCGGCCTCGACGGCATTCATTTCGCGATGGACTTCCTGCCGCAGCAGAATAAGCGCTGTGCCGGCGACAGCGAGAAGCTCGCGGCGCCCGATGGCACGATCACGGCACGAGGCAAGCACGTTATCGTAATCGGCGGCGGCGACACCGGCTCCGACTGCATCGGCACTTCGGTGCGCCAGGAAGCGGCCTCGATCACCCAGCTCGAGATTCTCGCGAAGCCGCCGGAGCGCGAAGACAAGCCGCTCGTCTGGCCGAACTGGCCGATGAAATTGCGCACTTCCTCCTCGCAGGAGGAAGGCTGCGAGCGCGACTGGGCGGTGCTCACGAAGCGCGCGCTCGGCGAAGAGGGCCGCGTCGCCGCGCTCGAATGCGTGCGCATCGATTGGGCAAAGGACGCGACCGGGCGCTTCGTCATGCGCGAGGTGCCGGACAGCGCCTTCGTGCTGAAGGCCGACCTCGTGCTGCTGGCGATGGGCTTTCTGGGCCCGCGCCGCGCGGGCATGGTCGAGCAATCGGGCGTCGCGCTCGACCCGCGCGGCAATGTGCGCGCCGATACGCGCGACTATCGGACCTCGCTCGCCAAGGTCTTCGCCGCCGGCGACATGCGGCGCGGCCAGTCGCTCGTCGTCTGGGCGATCCGCGAAGGCCGGCAATGCGCCCGTGCGATCGACGAATTCCTGATGGGTTCGAGCGCGCTGCCGCGCTAGCCGAGCGGCGGCAGCAACGGGTGGGCGAGGCTGCGCGGCAGCTCGCCCGTCAGGCGCGGGTCTTCGAACACGACGGGGCGGCGGTCGTAGACGCTGAAGCCGGCGCGCTGATAGGTGGCGAGCGCCTTCGGGTGGTCGAAGCGGCTGGTGTGCAGCCACAGCCGTTCGATCGGCCGCGCCGAAAAGGCGCGGTCGATCGCCGCCTGCAACAGAAACGGCCCTAGCCGGCGGCCGATGAATTCGGGGACGAGCCCGAAATAGCACAACTTGGTTTCGCGCGGCGCCGCCGTGTCCAGCTCGAAAAACCCGGCCGGCACGCCGCGCACGTACAGCACGAAGATCTCGAGGGTCGGCCGCCCGATGATCTCGGCGAGCGCGTCGTCCGCGATCTGCCGCCGCTCGAACCACAGCCAGGGCAGGCCCACGGCGTCGTAGATGTAGCGGTAGAACGAGACCGTGCACTGCTCGGCGCGCATCAGCGCGAGTTTTTCGAGCGGCACCGCGAGCGGCCGCGATGCCGGTTTGCCGAACATTTCGAGATAGGTGATGGTGTCTTCGAGAAGCGCCATGCCGCTCACTCGGCGAAGGCGAGGCTCGCTACGGGCGGCCGCCCCTCACCCCGACCCTCTCCCCGCGCGCGGGGAGAGGGAGGGACCCGCGCAGCGGAAGGGTGCGGGGCATGCGCTCTCACGTCTCTCTTCACTCCTCGAAGGCGAGGCTGACGCGGCGGTTCTGCCGCCCCTTGTTTTCGATCTTGGTGACGCTGACGCGGCCGATCTCGGCGGTGTTTTTCACATGCGTGCCGCCGCAGGGCTGCAGATCGACGCCCGCGACCTCCATCAGCCGCACGCGCCCCGACCCCATCGGCGGCTGCACCGACATCGTGCGCACGAGGTCCGGCGTTTCGCGCAGCTCGTCGTCGCTGATCCAGCGCGCCGCGACGGGGTGTCCGGCGGCGATCAATTCGTTGAGCCGCGCGGCGATGCCGTCCTTGTCGAGGCTCGACCCCGGCACGTCGAAATCGAGCCGGCCGCGGCCGTCGGCGACCTGGCCGCCGGTCACCGCGCCCGGAACGACGGCGCAGAGCAGATGCAGGCAGGTGTGCATGCGCATCAGGCGATGCCGGCGCTCCCAATCGATCTCGGCGGCGACTTCGCTGCCGGGCGCCGGCAGCTTCGTCCCCGGCGCCGGCACATGGATCACCTCGTCGGGGCCATCGCCCTTCACCGTATCAACGATATTGATCGTCTCGCCCGAGGCGAGCCGCAAATGGCCGGTATCGCCCGGCTGGCCGCCGCCCGTCGGGTAGAAGACCGTACGGTCGAGGCGGATGCCGCGTTCGTCGGCCGCAGTGACGCGCGCGGCGCACGAGCGCAGATAGCCGTCGTCGCGGAACAGAAGCTCGGTCATATGCGCTGGCTATCTTCTTGGCGCTGTCCCGGCGAAAGCCGGGACCCATCTCTCGGGTTTTGGAGACCTCTCACGCCGAGAGATCGCGATAAAGATCCAGCCAGCGCGGATTGTCGCGCTCGATCAACTCGATCTTCCAATCCCGCTTCCATCCTTTGACCCGCTTTTCGCGCAGCATCGCCGCTTCCAGCGTATCATACCGCTCATACCAAACTAGCCGGTCCACGCCGAATTTCGCGGTGAATCCCGGAACCGCCTTCTGCTTGTGTTCCCAGACGCGTCGCACAAGGTCGGAGGTTGCTCCCACGTATAGGGTTCCGTACGGCTCGCTCGCCAGCAAATACACGAAAAACATCGTGCCGGCTTCTGAGATGGGTCCCGGCTTTCGCCGGGACAGCGGGGCGGATGCGGCTCAGTCAGAGCCAGGGCGGGGTCGGCAGGTTCTTCTCCCTCAGAAAGGCCGGGTTGAACAGCTTAGATTGGTAGCGCGTGCCGGAATCGGCGAGGATCGTCACGATCGTGTGGCCGGGGCCCAATTCGCGCGCCAGCCGGATCGCGCCGCAGACATTGATGCCGCTCGAGCCGCCGAGGATCAGCCCCTCCTCGACGACCAGCCGGAACAGCACCGGCAGCATCTCCTCGTCGGCGATCTGGAACTGGCCGTCCGGGGTGAAGCCCTCGAGGTTCTTCGTTTCGCGGTTGTTGCCGATGCCCTCGGTGATCGAGTTGCCCTCCGGCTTGAACTCGCGGCGCGCATACCAGCTGTAGATGCCCGAGCCCATGCAATCCGAGAGATAGATCTGGACCTTCGGGTTGCGCTCCTTCAATGCGATGCCGACCCCCGACAGCGTGCCGCCGGTGCCGACCGAGCAGGTGAAGCCGTCGACCAGGCCGTCCGTCTGGTCCCAGATCTCGGGGCCGGTCGTCTCGTAATGGCCGCGCCGGTTGGCGAGGTTGTCGAACTGGTTGGCCCAGATCGCCCCCTGCGGCTCCTTGGCCGCGATCTCCTCCGCGAGCCGGCCCGAATAGCGCACATAATTCATCGGGTTAGCGTAAGGGACGGCGGGAACGAGCCGCAGATCGGCGCCGCACAGCCGCAGCATGTCCTTCTTTTCCTGGCTCTGCGTCTCCGGCATGACGATGACGGTGCGGTAGCCGCGCGCATTGCCGACGAGCGCGAGGCCGATGCCGGTGTTGCCGGCCGTCCCCTCGACGATGACGCCGCCGGGGCGCAGCTGCCCCTTCTCCTCGGCGTCCTTGATGATGGCGAGCGCGGCGCGGTCCTTGACCGAGCCGCCGGGGTTCAAAAACTCGGCCTTGCCGAGGATCGTGCACCCGGTCTCCTCGGAGGCCCGGCGCAGCTTGATCAGCGGCGTGTCGCCGACCGTTCCGTTGAAGCCGTCGCGGATCTGCATGCTTTTCTCCCGGCTCGTGCGCCCGCCCATCTTACGGGCGCCGCCGCCGGGAGCAAGCGGAGGCGGGGCGGAGCCGCTCATGCGAACGGCCAGAAGGCCGCGAACTCAAAGGGCATCGTAGACGTCGTCCTCGGGATTGTTCCAGATTGCGGCGAAGGCGGGCGCGCTCATTGTCGCGGGCGTCCCGCGCCAGCGCCCGCTCGCCCTCCCGCTGTCCGAGGAAATCGGCGAAATCCCCTACCTCCGCGATACCCTCGGGCGGCAGCGCGTCGATCTTCTGCATCAGAGCCTTCGCGTCGGACGGCATCGTTACCCCTCGATATTGCCGGTGTGCCGTTTGCTGATAAATGCAGGAAAAAAGCAGCAAATCGACTCGGGCAGACCTGTTAAATCAATGGCTTAGGGCGAAGGTGCGCGCGTCGGAACAGCAAAAGCGCCGGCTGCATCGAAGATAAGCAGCAAAAAGGCCGGTAATACAAGGCGTTAGCGGAAATGTTCCCGGATTGTTTCCCTGTTATCTGGGAGGCGCCGAGGGCAAAGTCAACCATCGATTTCGGCATCGGGCACGCCGGCGGCGGGCGCTGCGCGCCGATGTGGTTTCTCGATCATCGCTTGCGCTGCGGCGATTCGCTGTTCGGCGAACTCGTCGCGCCGGCCGAGCGCGAACTCGCGGAGCGCTACAAGCTCGTCGGAATCATGCTCGCGAGTCCCCCAACCGCCGGTAGGAACATTGGCCGGAGCTTGCGGGACTCGCAAGCGGCAGGCGCCGCGCTATTCCCGCCGCGGCGCGATTGGCTTAGAAGGGGCCGATGACTGAACCGGGCGCCCAGGAACCGGACGAGGGCGAATACACGACGGGGCTGTTGCCGTCGCAAATGTTGCGCGAGGCGGTGGCGCAGGGCCGCGAGGTCCTCGCCGCCGCGCCGATCGGCGACGACCAGGTGCAGCCGGCGAGCATCGATTTGCGGCTGGGCGAGGTTGCCTATCGGGTGCGCGCGAGCTTTCTCCCCGGGGCGCGCGCCAGCGTCGCCGACAAACTCGCGCTGCTGTCGATGCACCGCATCGATTTGACGAAGGGCGCCGTCCTCGAAAAGGACTGCGTCTATATCGTGCCGCTCCTCGAAAGCCTGGCGCTGCGGCGGCGCAGCTCGGCCGGCGCCAATCCGAAGAGCTCGACGGGGCGGCTCGACGTCTTCGCCCGCGTCATCACCGATTACGGCACCGAGTTCGACCGCGTCCGCGAGGGCTACAAGGGTCCGCTCTATGCCGAACTGAGCCCGCGCGCCTTCTCGATCCTGGTGCGCGCCGGCTCGCGGCTCGTGCAGTTGCGCCTGCGCCGCGGCTCGCCCGCCTTCCGCGACGCCGCCTTGCGCCGGCTGCACGACGAAGTGGGGCTGGTCGAAGGCCCGTCGGGCCCGCTCTCGGGGCGCGAGGCGATCAAGGGCGGGCTCGCCTTCAGCGTCGACGTGCACGGCGACCCCGAGACCGGGATCGTCGGCTACAAGGCCCGCCGGCATACCGACGTGATCGATGTCGATCGCGTCGGCCATTACGACCCGCGCGAGTTCTGGGAGGCGGTATACGCGCTGCACGGCGCCGGCGGAGAGGGGGGCATCCTGCTCGACCCCAACGATTTCTATATCCTCGCCTCGCGCGAGACCGTCGTGGTGCCGGCCGACCATGCCGCGGAGATGATGCCGTACAGCATTTTCGTCGGCGAGTTCCGGGTGCATTACGCCGGCTTCTTCGACCCCGGCTTCGGCGCCGGCGAGGGTATGGAGAGCCGCGCCGTGCTAGAGGTGCGTTCGCACGAGGTGCCCTTCCTGATCGAGGACGGCCAGATCGTCGGCCGCCTCGTCTACGAGCGGCTGATCGCCCGGCCCGACAAGCTCTACGGCCGCGACATCGGCTCGTCGTACCAGCGCCAGGGCCTGGCGCTGTCGAAGCATTTCAGGAAGTTCACGCCGCGGTGATCTTCTTGTCGTCCCGGCGAAGGCCGGGACCCAGGATGCCGCTCGCTCCTGCCGCGGATGGGTGGACCCCGGCCTCCGCCGGGGTGACATCACGACCTGTGCCGGCCCACGCCTGGACCCCACCGGCGGCGCAGCTCCTCGCGGTGGCGCAACAGCCAATAGAGCGCGACGAGGGTATGGGCGCTTTCGATCGCGCCTTCCTCCAGCAGGGCTTCGATCTCGGCGAGCGTCTTGACGACGACTCGGATGTCCTCGTGCTCGTCGGCGAGGCCGTGCACGCCGCCGGCGCCCGCCGCATCGACCCGGCCGCAGAACAGGTGCACGTATTCGTCCGAGGCGCCGACCGAAGGGAGAAAGCGCTGAATCGGCACGAGATCGCCCAAGGGCACGAGCCCCGTCTCCTCCTGCGTCTCACGCAGCGCCACGCCCGCGGCGCTCTCGCCGTCGCCGTCGATCAACCCGGCGACTGCCTCGATCTGCCACGGCGAGCGGCCGGCGAGCAATGCCGGCAGCCGGAATTGCTCGACCAGCACGACTTCGTCGCGCGCCGGATCGTAAAGGATGACCGCGACCGCTTCGCCGCGCCGCACCACCTCGTAACGCCGCGCCCCGCTCCAGCCGCCCGCGAACAGCCGGTGCCGGAAATCGAACGAGTCGAGGCGCATAAAGCGCAGCTGCGTGCTCTCGACCCCGGCGATATCGACATCGGGGTGGCTCGGTGCCGGCCTCGCCGGCCGTCGTTCGGCCATGCTCGACAATCCCTCAGATGATATTTCCGTCGATAAAACTGTCGAGACGACACTCGCTGCGCGGGCTGTCGATCTCGACGACCCACAGATCGGGGTCGCGGCCGCGCTCGCGCGCGATATAGGCGTCCGCCGCCGCTTCCTCGACCGGCGCCGCGCCGGTCGCGCGCCGCCACGCCCGCTCACCGTCGAGCCCGCGCGCCTCGATCAGCACGGAAGAGCCGCCGGGCATGTTGAGCTTCAACAGGATCGCGCCGGCATCGGCGTCGCCGCGCGCTGTCACCGCGACCGCGACCGCCGCGAGGTCGCAGCGCCGCACCAGCGCCTTGACGCGTATCCCCGAGCGCAGCCGCGCTTCCATGCCGCGCTCCCGGCGCGCCTCAGCCGCGCGCCGGCGCCAGCGGCAGGCGGATGTGCACGATAAGCCCGCTCGGCGAGCCGTTCACCGCCTCGATCGAGCCGCCCATCGCCTCGACGTTGCGCCGCGCGATCCACAGGCCGATGCCAAAATAGGTCGAAGCCGCATCGCCCGCCGCTTCGGCGCGCCGCTCGGAGAAATAGCGGTCGAAGATCCGCTCGCGCTGCGCTTCCGAGACGCCGGGGCCGCTGTCGGCGACCGTGATGTGGACAAGCCGGCCCTCGCGGTAGAGCCGCACCCGCACCTCGCCGCCGGGCGGCGAAAACGACACGGCGTTGTCGACCAGGTTTTCGAGCACCGTCTCGATCATCTCCTCGGTGCCGAGCGCGGAGACGCCGGGCGTCAGGTCGGCAGCGATCACCAGATTGCGGCCGGCAAGGATTGCCGACTGGGTCTGCACGAGGCGGCTGATGACGCGCGCGAGATCGACCGGCACACGCGGCTTGGCGATCAGATCGGCGGTCGCCTCGTCGAGCCGGCGGGCCGAGGCGACGAGCCCGTCGAGGCGGTCGAGCGAGCTTTCGACGAGGCCGATCGCGCGTTGCGCGCGCTGATTGTCGGGCGGCAGGGTGCGGCGCAGCGGCTCCAAGGACTGGCGGATCACCGCGATCGGCGTCTTGAAGGCGTGCGCGTTGTCTTCGGCGGTGCGGCGGATCTCGGCAGCGGAGCGGTTCAATGCCTCGACCATGCGGTCGAACTCGGCGGCAACATCCTCGAGTTCGGGGAGTTCGGCATGGTTGGCGAAGGAGGCGGCGTCCGGCCCCTCGTCGCGGATCCGCCGGGCGCGGCCGGCAAAGCGCCGCAGCCCGCCGCGCACGGAAAGCAGCGTCGAAAAAGTGATCGCCGCCATCGCGAGATAGATGAACAGGGAGATGCGAACCCGCGGCGTCGCCCAATAGGGTTCGCCCAGATGCGCCGACGGAAAGGCGTTGGCGGAGAACGAAGCGACGACCGCCCAGCAGCCGACCGGCGTCGACAAGGGCGTCACGGCGGTGACGATCTCGGCGCCGCCTGTCGGGCGATGGTAGATCAGCGAATACGGCATCTCGCCGCGGCAGTTCTGGGCGAGCCGGTCCAGCACCCCCTGGCCGGCGAGGGTGGCGCGCTCGGCCTGCAGGTTGCCGGGGCTCACCGGCGGCCACGACGCGACGTAATAGAAGCCCCGGCTGCCCGCCCCGGCAGCGCCGACCGGCGCCAACAGCAGCTTGATCGTCGTCACCTCGCCGGCGAAATGCGACAGATAGCTACCGATCTGCGGCAGCGAGGAGGTGTCGGCGTCCTCCAGCAGCGGCAACAGGGACTGGCTGATTACCCGGCCCTCGTCGCGCACGCTGCGCAGCAACAGCTTTTGGTTCTCGCGGTAGGCGGCCTGGAATTCGAGATAAAGAAACATCGGAACGAGAATGAAGATGACCGCGAGCAGGAGGGTCTTGGCCGTCAGCGACCAGGCCCAGCGGAAGTTGCGCGGCTTCTCAGCGCTCGGTAGCCCAGCGATATCCGAAGCCGGCGTAGTTCTCGATATGATCGAATCCCGGGTCGCCATCGCGGAACTTCTTGCGGATGCGCTTGATGAAGGTGCGTACATTGGCACGGTAGCCCTCCTCGCCGTGGCCGGCGATGAAGTCCTTGCCGTGCACCAGATCATAGATCTCTCTGTAGCCTACGTCTTGTCCGGCTTTATTCGCGAGCAGCACGACGATCTTGAATTCGGTCAAGGTCAAATCGACGGTGCGGCCGGCCCACAGCGCGCGGCTGGTGTCGAAGCGCAGCTCGAGCGGCCCCAGCTGCATCACCGCATCGCCGGCAGCCGTCGAATTCACATCGGCCGAGGGGCGCGCGCCCTCGGCGATCCGCTGCAGGCGCTTCAACAGGATCGGCAGGCGCCGCGATTTGTCGATGAAATCGACCGCGCCGCCCTCGAGCGCCGCCTCCTCGTAGATGTCGTCCGACAGCACCGTCAGAAAGATGACCGGCATCGTGTTGCCGGTGCGGCGCATGCGGCGCAATACGTCGAGCCCGGTCAATTCCGGCATGCGCCAGTCGAGCAGCATCACGTCGGCGCCGCCGCCGCCTTCGAGATAGGCGAGCGCCTGGCGGCCGTTCGGGAAGCTGGTGACCTCGTAGCCTTCGTCGATCAGGTTGAGGCCAAGCGATTCGCGGAACAGGTCATCGTCGTCAACGAGAAGGAGATGCGGCATTGGCAGGAACGGTCGTGCTGTGGGCGCGCTCTTCGGCGATCGCTCTGAGGCAATCATGTTGGCTCTCCCGGTCGGTGGCGTCGCCCGCGAAGGCATAGCGCAGCGCGCGCATGCGACCACTTTTCAGGTCGAGATAGAAATAGAGGTCGAGTTCGCAATTGTCCGTCCTGTATCGCCACACCGTCGCGGGCGGCTCCTCCGTTCGCTCGGCGGCCTCCCCGAAGAGCCGCACCGCGTCCTTCTGGCCGAGGCCGACGAGGCTGTCCGCCGGCGGCAGGTGGGGCGGCGGCGACGGTTTCTCCTCGGGCCGCGGCACCGGGTGGTAGACCGGCTGCGGCGGCGGCGCCGGCGGTGGCGGCGGCGCGACGGCCGGCGGCGGTGCCGGCTTGTGGTGGGCGCAGGACAACAGCAAACTCGCCGCCAGCACCAGAAGCAGCGGGCGGAGTACCGCTCGATAATGCCACACGCGCCTCAATCCCGCCACTCGAAGCCAAAACCGCCCTGCCGTTTGTCGTTGAGATATAGCATCTTCGAGGCAATTAAGATCGCATTTACGTTGTCGCGCTTACGCGGCGCCGGACCCGTTGCGGCGGTCGGCGACGATCTCGCCGCCCTTCAGGACGAGCGCAATCCGCTCCTCCCGTTGCAGAATGCCCACGTCTTCGAGCGGGTCGCCGGCAACGGCGACGATATCGGCGCGCTTGCCCTTCTCGACGGTGCCGAGATCGCGCTCCGCGCCGAGGCACTCGGCGGCCCAGCCGGTCGCCGCCTTGAGCGCCAGCAAGGGGCTCAGCCCGGCCTTGACGAGACAGGCGATCTCGAGCGCGTTCTTCGGATGGTCGTGCATGCCGGCATCGGTGCCGGCGGCGATCTTGACGCCGGCGGCAAGTGCCGCGGCAAGGCTCGCGGCGTGATGCTCGGCGAGATCGACGGCGCGCTCGCGGACATGCGCGAGCGGCGATCTGCGGTGAAAGTCGTACACGGCAAAGGTCGGGACGAAAAATATGTTGCGGCGGGCCATCTCGTCGAGCAGCTGCGGCGCCTCGTCGAGATAGCAGCCGTGCTCGATCGAGTCGACGCCAGCCGCGATCGCGATTTCGAGGCCGCGGCCGCCGAGCGCGTGGCACATGACGCGGCGGTCGAGGGCGTGCGCCTCCTCGACGAGGGTCTGCATCTCGTCGACATTGAAGGCGCCGTCCTTCGGCCCGTGGCCCGGGCGCGAGCTGGCGCCGCCCGAGGTCGCGCATTTGATGACGTCGGCGCCGGCGCGCACCATGCGGCGCACGACGCTGCGCAATTCGGCGGGCGAGGCGGCGACGCCGTCCGGCAGCAGCGGGTCGGCCGGCACGCAGCAGGCAAAGCCCGAGGGGCTCGTGCGGTCGCCGATGCCGCCGATCGGCGAGATGATGGCGAGCGACAGAAAAAGCCGCGGGCCGACGGTCAGCCCTTCCTCGATCGCCCGCTTGAAGCCGGCGTCGAGCCCGGCGCCGTCGCGCACCGCGGTATAGCCGCTTGTCAGCGTCTTTTGCAGCACGCGGGCGGTGCGCAGCGTGCGCGTGCTGTGCGGTTCGTCGATGCCCCAGCGGCGGGCGAGGTCGTAGCCGTGCACGCCGAGGTGATCGTGGCAATCGATGAGGCCGGGCAGCACCGTCATGCCGGAGAGGTCGAGGATCTCGGCGTCGTCCGGCCAGGGCGCGCCGTGGCCGAGCACCGCCGCAATGCGCCCGCCCTCGACGAGGATGGCGACCCGCCGGCGCGGGCCCGCCCCGGTCCCATCGACGAGCGTTCCGCCCCGCAGCACTTTCATCGCGTTCTCCCGCGGCGACCGCCGCCCGCGGGGTTATAGCATGCGCGCCGTGCGATGCTTGACGAAGCGCATCGCCTCGGCCGCGATCCCCGGGCCGAAGGCCATCGCGCAGCCGCGCCCGGCCTCGTTCTCGGCGAGGATTTCGCGCAGCACGAAGAGGACGCTCGCCGACGACATGTTGCCGTAGTCGCGCAGCGTCTGGCGGGAGTAGCGCAAAGCGTGCGGCGGCAATGCGAGCGCGCTTTCGACCGCATCGAGGACGCTCCTGCCGCCCGGGTGAACCGCCCAGAAAGCGGTGTCCCGGGTCTGCGGCGGTGGCAGGAATGCAAGCTGCGGCAGGTTGCGCAGGATCGCCGCCGGCACCGCGCCCGAAAGATGCATGTCGAAGCCGAAGGCGCCGATGCGCCAGGTGATGTGCTCGGCGGTTGCCGGCAGGACGGCGGCGTCGAAACCCTCGATCTCGATACCCGTTGGCTCGCGGCTGACGAGCGCCGCCGCCGCCCCGTCGGCGAAGAGGGTGAAGGACAGCACCTCCTCGAGCGCGCCTGTTTCCTGCAGATGCAGCGTGCACAGCTCGACCGCGGCGATGAGGACGCGCGCCTCGGGCTGCGAGCGCGCTATGTGCCGGGCGAGCTTCAGGGCCGGGATCGCGGCCGAGCAACCCATGAAGCCGACGATCGTGCGCTCGACCGCGGCCGCGAGGCCGAGCGCCTGCGCCAGCTGCAGGTCGAGCCCCGGCGCGGAAAAGCCGGTGCAGGAGGCGAGGATCAGGTGCGTGATCCGCTCGGGCATCAGCTCGGGGCCGAGCGCGGCGACGGCGTCCAGCGCGAGCGGCAGCGCTTCCTTCTCGTAGCGCGCCATCCGCTCGCGCGTGTCAGGGAAACGGCCGCGGCGGTAGAAGCCTTCCGCGTCCAGCAATTCGGGGTCTTCGTTCGGCGCCAGGCACGAATATCGCCGCTCGATCTGCGACCGTTCGGCCATGCGGCGGTACAATCGCCGCTCGCGTTCGCCATCGAGCAGTCGCGGCGCGAAATCGGTGAACTTGCGATGCACATCCCAACGTGGGACGGCGCCGCCGATTCGATTGATGAATACCGGTGATGACATGCTTTTGAGGGTGACAATTTCTTCGCGGATTTATCCGCGGGCGGTGAGCCTCGACAAATGAATTGCGTTTTATTTTATAAGCCGCGGTTTAGAGCCTCGCCCCTGCCGCCGCGGTTTCGCCGGTTGTCGCCCGATGCGCCATCGGCGACACTCGGCGGCAAACCGGAAGGGTCATAAGCCGATGACGAGATCCCCCGCGCGCCTCGCGGCGCTTCTCTTTTGCGTCCTCGCCTTCGCGGCCAAGGGCGAAGCGCGCGACCGCCTCGTCCTGCAATTGAAATGGCTGCCGCAGGCGCAGTTCGCCGGCTACTACGTCGCCGCGGCGAAGGGCTTCTATCGGCGGCAGGGTCTCGCGGTCGCGATCAGGCCGGGCGGGCCCACGGCGCCGCCCGCCCGCGCGCTCGCTTCGGGAACGGCCGATGTCGCGGTCGACTGGCTCGCCTCGGCGCTGGCGGCGCGCGAGCAGGGCATGCCGCTCGTCAACATCGCGCAGATCTTTCAGCGCTCCGGCTACGAGCTGACCTGCCGGCGCGACAGCGGCGTCAAGACGCCGGCCGATCTGAAGGGCAAGACGCTCGCCGTCTGGTTCGGCGGCAACCAGTTTCCGTTTCTCGCCTGGATGGCGAAGCTGGGGCTGCGGACGAGCCGGCCGCATGCCGAGGTAAAGGTCCTGCACCAGGGCACCGGCGTCGAATTGCTCGCCGACCGGAAAGCGGCCTGCATCTCGACGATGAGCTACAACGAATACTGGCAGGTGATCGATGCCGGCGTGCCGGCCAAGGATCTCGTCGTCTTCCGCTACCAGGACGAGGGGGTGGCGACCCTCGAGGACGGGCTCTATGCACTCGGGCCGCGGCTCGAAAACAGCGCTTTCCGCGCCCGGCTCGCGCGTTTTCTGCGCGCCTCGATCATGGGCTGGCGCTATGCCCTGCACCATCAGCAGGAAGCGGTCGCGATCGTGCTGAAAGCCGGCCAGGGCAAGCTCGACCGCCGCACCCAGGCGCGCATGCTGCGCGAGATCGCCGCTCTCGTCGCCGGCGGCAAGCGCGGCATCGGCTATCTCGAACCGGCGGATTACCGGCGCACGGTCGCGGTGCTGCTGTCGGGCAAGGGTGATCGCGTCATCCATCGCGAGCCGCAAGGGGCCTGGACGCACGCCATCTGGAATTCGGCGCAGAAACGCTAGCCGCGCGCCTCGCCGGACAGCAGCGCGCGCGCCCGCTCGCGTAGTTCGGCCTTGCGGATCTTCAAGCCGTTCGGGCTCATCGTCGTCGGAAAAGCCTCGAGCGCGACGATGCGGGAAGGGACCTTGTAGCGGGCGAGGCCCGCCGCGCAATGCGCCGCCAGCAGCGCTTCGTCGAAGCGGGCGCCGGCGCGCAAGGTCACGAAGGCGACCGGCTTGACGCCGGCGCCGGTCGAGGCGCCGACGACCTGCGCGCCGTCGATGCTCGGGTGGCGCTGCAGTTGCGCCTCGATCTCGGCCGGGGCGACGAGAAAGCCGGAGAGGCGCAGCACGTCGCCGATGCGCGTCTCGAAGAGAAAACTGCCGTCGTCGAGGAGGCGGCCGAGATCGCCGGTGCGCACGAAACCGTCTTCGGTCAGTGCGGCGCGGCTCGCCGCCGCATCGCCGAAATATTCGCGCATCAGGCTCGGGCCGCGCATTTCGAGTTCGCCGCTCTCGCCCTGCCCGAGCAGGCGCCCGGTGTCGGGGTCGCGCACCCGCACCGCCGCCGCCGGCGAGACCGGCCTGCCGCCCGGCAGCCGCCGCCGCTCGAGGCTTTCGCCCTCGTGCCGGCGCGCGAAGAGCGCCTGCACCTCGCTCATGCCGTACAGTCCGACGAGCTTGAGCCCGCGGCGCTCGGCCTTTTCGACGATGTCGCCGAGCGCCGGGTCGAAGGCGGCATAGCCGGCGAACGGGATGCGCGCGAGGACCGCCTCGCTCGCGCATTCGATGAGCCCTGCCAGCATCGCGTCGGTGCCGCTGAGGGCGGTGATCCGCCAGCGTTCGAGGAGCCCGGCCGCCGCCTCGGCGTCCCAGGCCGGTTGCAGCACCAGCGTCGCGCCGGCGGCGAGCCCCGCCATCGCCTGAGAAAACCCGAAGACGCCGCAGAACGGCAAGGACTGCAGCACCGCGCCGCCGTCGAGGGCGAAATCGCGGGCGACGTCGCACGCATGCGCGAGGACGCTGCGCTGCGTGTGGAGGACGAGCTTCGGCGCCCGCGTCGTGCCCGAGGTGGTGAAGATGACGCTGCCCAATTCGGGCATGCCGCGATCCGCCTCGAAGGGCGGCGCGGCGGCGAGGTCGTCATAAAGCACGCGCCGTTTCGGCGGCAGCGCCCTTCTTTCCGCCGCCTGCGCGCCGCACAGGATCAGGGTCTCGAGCGGGTCGAGGGCGGCGGGGTCGGCGGCGGCGAGGATCGCCGGAAAGTCGATGCCGCGAAATCCCGGCGCGAAGGCCAGCGCGCGGCAGCCGGCACGCGCGAGGATGTCGCCTACCTCGGCGCTTCGGAAGCGCGTGTTGAGCGCCACCGCGACCGCCCCGAGGCGCGCGAGCGCGAGATAGAGCGCGACCCATTCCGGCAGGTTCGGCAGCCACAGCGCGACCCGGTCGCCGCGCCCGATGCCGAGCGCGGCGAGCCCGCGCGCGAGGCGCCGGCTTTCGGCGGCGAGGGCGGCGAAGCCGATGACGCGATCGCCGGCGACCAGCGCCGGCCGGTCGAGCGGCGCGCCGTCGCAGAGCCCGCCGAGCGTCGTGTGAGAGCGCATGGGCGCGAGTATCGCCGGGCCGCGGCGCCGCGCCAAGCGGGTCGCGCCCGCCGCTTCGGCTTTAACCGGATAGCAGGAATTTGACGCGAGCATCGCGGGGACGGGTCGCTCAGAGGGATAGGAATGGCGAGCGAGAGGTTTCGGGCGCCGGCCGATTGGTCCGACGAGCAGGTCGAAGAGGCGGTGTGGATGCTGCGCCTCGGCAAGACCTGCGCCCATGTCGCCGACTGCATGCGCGTCTTCGACGAGGTCGTCCTGCGCATGGGCTGGGCATTGCGGGCCGCCGGGGTCGATGTGCAGGGCCTCGTCGTCGCGCTGCAGCCGAAACGGGTCGTGGCGTCTGTGCCGCCGCCTGTCGTGCGCGCGCCGCGGCTGCCGGCCCATATCGTGCGCGAGCGGCCGCGCGAGAAAATCCTGGCAGCCTCCTGAGCGGCCGGCGGCCGCGGCCCGCCGGTTACGGTTTGCCGCGATCGCGTGCGATTTCGTCGGCCAGCCGTTCCAGATCTTCCGCGATCTGCCGTAGTTCTGCCGCGATCTTCGGGCTTACTGCAGCAATCCCGCGTAGTTCATCCGCCTTGTCTCGCAAAAATGCTTCTTGATCGTCCATAATAACAGGCAAACATCATTTTCCCCGGCTATGGTTCCCTGCCCCGTGTTTGTCGAGAGCATCGGCCTCCTTCTCGAAGTCGTCTGCGATATCGAGGAGTTTTTTCCGTAAAGCATCGTCGAGCATTTGGCGCGCCAAAGCTCGACAACGCTCCGCCAAATCCCTGAGATAGCCCGAGGTGGCCATAGGATCGCCCATCCCTGCGCCGCTCCAATCCCGCGCCGGCGCCGATCGCGCCGGACACCCTTGCTGCGCAACAAGGATCGGCCGCCGTCGTTCCGCGACCCTCGGCGATCGCCGGCGTTACCCATGTCCCCGGGCCGGACACACCATGAGAATGGCGGATGGGGTGGGATTCGAACCCACGGTGACGTCGCCGCCACGCCGGTTTTCAAGACCGGTGCCTTAAACCGCTCGGCCACCCATCCAGATCAAGTTTATCAATAGCTTAGCGCGTTTTTCGTACTAACCGATACCCCTCGTCCCCCCCCAAGCGGGGGTCCAGGGCAGCCGGTGCGTCACTCGCCCTGGGTTCCCGCTTTCGCGGGAACGACGATCTCATTCGATTGGAAACGCTCCTAGACGCCCCGCTATGAGAACACATACGCATCCGACAACAAGATCGCCACACGAAAACGGGCCGCGGAGGGGTGCCCCGCGGCCCGAAGGCGTGCCGGCCCTGGTTGGGGCTGTGCTACACCGGGAAGATCGCGACGATGCGCAGCGCCCGCGGCTCGACGACGACGAAGCGGTCGCGGACCACCACGTAGCGGTATAAGCGCAGCTCGGGGGTGACCGCGACGACGGCCGGCGGCATCGCGTAGAGGCGCAGGTTCGGCGGCACGAAGGCACCAACCGCCAACCGGAACGTCACAGGGGCCGGCCGGTGCAGGCTCACGGTGTGGATGCGTTCACGAATCTCGGCGCGCTGCCTTTCGGAAAGCGCGAGGGGCCGGAAGATACCGGGCGCCGTGCCGGCCCCCATGAAGCCCTCGCCGTAGGGGAGAACCTCCACGATCCTGAACGTCCCCGGCTCGACGATGACGATGCGGTCGCTGTCGGCGATGTAGCGGTAGCCGCGGAACTGCGGCACGACGGCGGCGACGCTCGCCGGCAGCGGATAGAGCCGCACGCTGCGCGGCACCGCCGCGCCGACCGAGACGCGGAAGCCGAAACGAGCGACCCGATGCGGCGGCGCCGCGGCAAACCGCTCTTGCAGCCGGCGGCGATCCCGGTCCGAAATCACGCCGCGTTTGGCGACCGCCGCGCCGGGCTGGGTCTCCGAAAGGCTGCCGCGCTCGGTGCGCTCGCGTTCGGTGGAGTTCTCCTCCTCGCGTTTCGGCTTCGCCTGCGAGACGGTGCCGTGCTGGGTCTCCGCACGCTCGGTGGAGGTGCGCTCTTCGCGGTTCGGCTGGGTCTGCGTCTGCGCCGCGCCCACGGGCTTCTGCGTCTGCGAGACGGTGCCCTGCTCGGTCGGCTCGCGCTTGCCGGTCGCGCTCTCTTCGCGCTTCGGCTGTGTTGGCGTCTGCGTCTGCGCCGCGCCCGAGGGGTGCTGCGCCTCTTTCTTTTGCGTTTGCGTCGCGGCGCCGCCCTCGCGGCCCTTCTCTTCGGCGGCCGAGCGCGGTTCGCGGCGCGGCTGCGTCTGCTCGCTTTGCGCCTTTGTCGAGGGCTTCGGCGCGGGCTGCTGCTCGGTCGCTGCGGCCGAGGGTTTCTTGTTCGTTTCATCCGATTGGGCGGCGGCAAATGTCGCGCCGAGCGCGATCGCCGCGGCCGCCGTCGCGGCGAAGATGGTTTGCTTCATGGCGTACCTCCTAGCAAGGGTACGGCCGGCGCCAATCGGAAGTTCCGCTTCTGGGGCGCAGCCGAAAGAGCGGCGCCGGGTCAGGGCGGGTGGTGACGACCCCGACCGGCCGCACCCTCTCATCGCCGATCCGCTCGATGGCGAAGGCCTGCACGAGGCGGGCGAGGACGAGGCTTGCCTCGACCAGCGCGAACTGCGCCCCGATGCAGGTCCGCGGCCCCACCCCGAAGGGCAGGTAGCGGAAGCGGTCGGGGCGCGGCGCCGGCGGCAGGAACCGCGCCGGCTCGAAGCGCTCGGGCTCCTCCCACGACCGGCGGTGGCGATGCAAGACCCAGGGCGCGATCAGGATGACGGCGCGCGCCGGGATCGCAATGCCGCCCGCGCGGTCGGCGGCGCGCGCCTGCCGGGCAATCGCGAAAGCCGGCGGATAGAGCCTCAGCGCCTCCTCGACGACGGCGCGCGTATAGACGAGGCGCGGCAGGCTCTCGGCGGCGCGCTCCGGCGCGAGGTCGAGCGGCGCCGCCTCGGCATGCAGCCGCGCCATCGCCCCCGGCGCCTCGCACAGCAGATAAAGCGACCAGAAGAGCGCGAGCGCCGTCGTCTCGTGCCCGGCGACGATCAGGGTCGCGACCTCGTCGGCGAGGCCTCGCGCGGTGAAGCCGGCGCCGCTTTCCGGGTCGCGCGCGGCGGCGATCAGATCGAAGAGGTCGCCGGGCGCGGCCGCCGCACCACGACTGCGCCGCTCGGCGATGATCTCGTCGAGGAGCGCCCGCCAGCGGCGGCGAAAGCGCCGGCGACGCAGGTCGCGCGGCGAGGGCAGCCACAGCGGCAGCATGATGTCGAGCGGGCTCGGCCGCCCGAGATCGGCGCCGTAGTCGAGCAGCAGCCGGCGCATCGGCGCCGCGAAGCGCTCGGTCTCGAGCGAAAACATCGCCCGCCCGGCCACTTCCAAGGTCAGAAGCTGCAATTCGGGGAGAAGATCGACCGGCCTTGCTGCGGCAGCGAGCCGCGCCGCCGCCCGCTCGGCGGCGAAGCCGGCGTGCCACGCGACGAGCGGGAGCGTGCGCGGCGCGAAGGCCGGGGCGAGAATGCGCCGCTGACGCCGCCATTCTTCGCCCTCGGCGAGCAGCAGCCCCCCGCCGAGGACCGGCCGCAGGATGCGCACCGTCGCGGCGGTGCGGCGGTAATTCTCGGGATGCTCGACGAGGATGTGGCGGATCGCGTCCGGGTCGCACAGGATGATCTGCTCGCGCCCGAGGAAGCGCCGCCGCACGAAATCTTTCTCGAACGCCTCGGGCGGAAAGATGTCGAGCGCGTTGCGGTAGAGCCCGCGCGCGATCGGCCGCCAGCCGGGTGCCTCGGCGGCCGGCCGCCGCGTCATTGATGGAGCTTCGTCACGCGTCGTCATCGCCTGGATCCGGTGTCCCGAGTGATTCTACGGCAAGCGCGCCGTTCGCGTATGATGCAGATCGATGGAGTTCGAATGGGACGAGCAAAAAAATGCGACGAACCGGCTCAAGCACGGGTTCGATTTCATCTTCGCAATCCGCATCTTCAACGGGCCGGTACGGCGGGCTATAGATCCGCGGCCGCGGTCGGAACCGCGCATCGTCGCAACGGGAATGGTCGAGGATCGCTGGATAACCGTTGTCTACACGCGAAGAGACGGCCGATATCGTATAATTTCCGCCCGGCCCGCCCGCCGGAACGAGAGGTTCTGATGATGACGCGCAAGACGCTCCGGCAGGCGAATGCCGAGAAGGGCTGGATCGACCGCGAAAAATTCGACAGCTTCGCCGACGCAGACATCGAGCGGATGATCGCCGAGGATCCGGACCTCGCGCCTCCTACCGAAACCCTGCAACCGCTTCTGGAAGCGCGCGACATCCGCCGCAGGCTCGGGCTCACGCAGCAGCAGTTCGCGAGAAAGCTCGGCGTGTCGGTGGCGACGGTCCGCGCCTGGGAGCGTGACGAAACACCGCCGGACCCGGTCCTTCAGGCGCTATTGCGGATTCTCGACCGCATCCCGGAATCGGCGCTGCGCGCGCTCGACGAGGGTGCGCGGAAGGCGGGATGATGGAACCGCGCTGGGGTTGTGGGTTTTGCGTGTCCGCGCTTAGTTAGACGCGCGAGCAGAACTTAAACGGCAGTGATTGGGCAGGGCTTTGCCAACTTGGCTCTCAAGTCCGCTGGCTCCAGCGTGGGCCCAGGCGGTTTTCGCCGCGCTTGCCATCGTTGGCGCGGTCTGGGTTTCAGCATGGCAGCGTTCGCGATCGCTTCGCGACGCGCAGGATGCGCAAGCGACTCACGATAACGAGCACTTGAGGCGGTTGACCGCAGGCCTTCGTGCGGAAATCGAAGCAGCGCTCGAAGCGGCCGCACGACAGCAATCAACCATTGAGCAGACGATAACGACGGTGAACAGCGCCGTCGAAGCCGGCGCCACGATTATTCATCGTCCGATCCAACCTGGTTCCCTGACGCTGACCGATGCCATTGTGTACCGGCAGGTGGCGGCGGAAATCGGACGATTTCCGCCAGACGTCATCAGAGCAACAGTCCAATTCTACGCAAGCGCCCTTGAAGTTGGACGGCTCGCAGATGCGGCCCCTACTGCTCTAAAGGCATTTGAAATCTTAAAGGATTTGGCTCCGCGGCTTCGGATGAGCGCCGCGATACTGATCAAAACCCTCGAGAAATTTGAGGCGGCAGGCTTGGTGGCGCATGCCAGTCTTCGGCTCGCTCCTGCCGAGGTGCGAGAGTTAGCGAAAAAGGTAGGATACCCCTTGGCTGACGTACTGAAGGAGCGGGGAATTAACACTTAAAATGGGGCGATTGCTGCTCGCCACTTGCCGACTTCCCACCGGGCCGGCAGGATGCGACCGGCAATTGGGAATCGGGAGAATCCCGCCGATGAACGGGGCCGAGAGCCTGGTGCGCACGCTGGTCGGGGGCGGGGTGACGACCTGTTTCGCCAACCCCGGCACCTCCGAGATGCATTTCGTCGCCGCCCTCGACCGGGTCGAGGGGATGCGCTGCGTCCTTGGGCTCTTCGAGGGCGTCGTCACCGGCGCCGCCGACGGCTATGCGAGGATGACGGGCGGGCCGGCGGCGACGCTGCTGCATCTGGGGCCGGGCCTCGCCAACGGCCTCGCCAACATCCACAACGCCAACAAGGCGTCCTCGCCGATGCTCAACATCGTCGGCGACCACGCCACCTATCACCGGCAATACGACGCGCCCCTGACCTCCGATATCGAAGGGCTGGCGCGGCCCTCCTCGCGCTGGGTGAAAACTAGCGCGCACGCGAAATCGGTCGCCGCCGACGGCGCCGAAGCGATCGCCGCCGCGCGCACCCCGCCGGGGCGCATCGCGACTTTGATCCTGCCGGCCGATACGGCGTGGAACGAGGGCACGGGCGCGGCGCCGGTGCCGCCGCCGCAAATGCCGGCGCCGCCGGCGCGCGAGGCGGTCGAAGCGGCGGCGCGCGCGCTGCGTTCGGGCGAGCCGACGCTGATCCTGTTGACCGGCCGCGCGGTGCGCGCGGACGGGCTGGCGCTTGCCGGCAAGATCGCCGCGAAGACGGGCGCGCGCATCATCGCGCAAGGCTCGAACGCGCGCATCGAGCGCGGCCGCGGCCGCGTCGCGGTCGAGCGCATCCCCTATGTCGTCGACCAGGCGCTCGCCGTCCTCAAGGGGCTGCGGCACATCGTCCTCGTCGGTTCGAAGATGCCGGTCGCCTTCTTCGCCTATCCCGACAAGCCGAGCCTGCTCTACCCGCCCGAGGCCGAGGGCCACGTGCTGGCGCGGCCGGAAGAGGACCAGATTTTCGCCCTCGAATGGCTGGCGGACGAGCTGGGCGCGCGCGCCACGCCGGCGCCGGTCGTCGGCGAGGCGCCGCCGGCGCCGGCGACGGGCGCCATCACCCCGGCCGCGCTCGCCGCTTCCTTGGGAGCGCTGTTGCCGGAGAACGCGATCGTCACCGACGAGGCGGTGACGACCGGGCGCAATTTCTTTGCCCAGACGCGCGCCGCCGCGCCGCACGATTGGCTCGCCAATATGGGCGGCTCGATCGGCATCGGCCTGCCGCTGGCGACGGGCGCCGCGATCGCCTGCCCCGACCGCAAGGTGGTCGCGCTCGAATCGGACGGCAGCGGCATGTACACGGTGCAGGCCTTGTGGACGCACGCCCGCGAAGGGCTCGACATCACGACAGTGCTTTTCTCGAACCGCTCCTATGCGATCCTGCGGGGCGAACTCGCCAATGTCGGGGCCGGCAACCCCGGGCGCAAGGCGCTCGACATGCTCGATCTCGGCCGCCCCGACATCGACTGGGTCGGGCTCGCGAAGAGCCTCGGCGTCCCCGGCGCGCGGGTCACCGAGATGGAGGATTTCAACCGCCGCTTTGTCGAGGGCCTGGCGACTCCCGGCCCCTATCTCGTCGAGGTCGTGCTGTGATTTCGATTTGCTCGTCGCCCCCGCGCAAGCGGGGGTCCAGGGCGACCGCGTCGTCGCTCGCCCTGGGTTCCCGCTTTCGCGGGAACGACGAAACGGCTGCGCGGGCCGCCGGGAACTTCGCCTGATAGGCGTGCGTTGGGGTGGACATACGCGAAAACAGCGCCGCATAAGCCTGCCGGGTGGGACATGCAAGGATCGGGCGCGCGCCGCGAAGGGCTGCGCATCTACAACCTCTTCCCGCCGCTCGCCGGCACGGTCGCCGAATGGACGGCCGAATTGCCGCGCATCGCCCGGATGGGCTTCAACGCGGTCTATCTGAACCCGTTTCACTACCCCGGCTTCTCCGGCAGCCTCTACGCGGTCAAGGATTACTACCGGCTGAACCCGGCGTTCCGGGGCGAGGCCGAAGCGAGCGACGAGGCGCTTCTGCGCGGCTTCACCGAGCGCGCCGGCGAACTCGGGCTCATCGTGCTGATGGACCTCGTCGTCAACCACACGGCGAAGGACAGCGAACTCGCTCGCACGCACCCGGACTGGTTCCGGCATGACGCCGCGGGCGGGCTCCTGTCGCCCTACGCCACCGACCCGGCCGATCCGCGCAACAAGACCGTCTGGGGCGACCTCGCCGAACTCGATTACGAGGGCGGGCAGGGCGAGGAGATCGTCCGTTATTTCGGCGAGGTCGCGCGGCATTACTTGAGGCTTGGCTTCGCCGGGTTCCGCTGCGACGCCGCCTACAAGGTGCCTGCCGCCGCCTGGCGCGCGCTGACCGCCGGGGCGCGCGACGCCGACCCCGCCGCCCTCTTTTGCGCCGAGAATCTGGGGGCACCCAAGGAGGCCGTGCTGGCGCTCGCCGGCGCCGGCTTCGACTATCTCTTCAACAGCGTCAAATGGTGGGATTTCGCCGCGCCCTGGCTGCTCGAGCAATACGAGGCGTTCCGCCGCGTCGCGCCCTCGATCGGATTTCCCGAAAGCCACGACACGCCGCGGCTTGCCGCCGAATTGCTCGCCGCCGGAGTGCCGGAAGACGAGATCGAGCGGCATTATCGCCTCGCCTACGCCTTTGCCGCCGCCTTCTCGACGGGCGTAATGCTGCCGATGGGCTTCGAATACGGCTGGTCGCGACCGCTCGACGTAGTGATGCGGGAAAGGGCGCGGCGTGAGAAGAAGCGCTTCGATATTTCGCAGTTCATCGCCGAGACGAACCGCATGAAGGCCGCGACCCCGGCCCTGAACGAGGAGGGGCCGCAGCGCCGCCTCGCCGCCGTGCCGGAGGGAATGCTGGCGCTGTTGCGCGAGGCCGAGAGCGGGGGCGGGCGAGCGATCGTGCTCGTCAATCGCGACGGGCGGACGAGCCGGCAGATCGCCCTCGACAGGCTCGCCGCCGAGGCCGGGTTCGACGCCGCGCTGGACCTGCGCGAGGTCTCGCGCGGCGAGGCGCTGCCAGCCCGCGACGGCCTCGCCGTGCCGCCGCTCGGGCTCGCCGTATTGCACGCCGCCGCGCCGCGCCGCGCGCCGCAGCCGCGGCAGCATCCGCTGTGGCGGCCCGAGGCGCGGGTCGCGATCGAGGAGGTGTACCCGGAGCTCGATGGCGGCCGCTATCCGGTGAAGCGCATCGCGGGCGACATCTTCGAGGTTTGGGTCGATATCTTCCGCGACGGGCACGACAAATTGCACGCCGCCGTCAAGTACCGGCACGAGGACGAGGCGGACTGGCGCGAGGCGGCGCTCAACTTCTTCGACAACGACCGCTGGGTGGCGCGCTTTCGCCTCGATCGCATCGGCCGCTGGCGTTACGCGATCGAGGCCTGGACGGACCGCTTCGCGAGCTGGCGCGACGAAGTCGAGAAGAAGCGCGAAGCGGGCCAGGATATCGGCCTCGAACTCGTCGAGGGGCGCGGCCTCGCGGGCGCGGCCTGCGCCGGCGACCCGCGCCTCGCCGCCGCGCTCGCCGAAATCGACGCGGCCGAGCCGGCGAGGCGGGCCGAGATCCTGCTTTCGGACGAATTCGCCGCGGCGATGGCGCGGGCGCAGCCGCGCGAAGATGTGACCCGCTATCCGCGCGAGCTGGAGATCGTCGTCGATCGCGAGCGCGCGCGCTTTGCCGCCTGGTACGAGATGTTCCCGCGCAGCCAGGGCCGCAGCCCCGGCCGCGGCGCCAGCTTCGAGGATTGCATCGCGCGGTTGCCCGAGATCGCTGCGCTCGGCTTCGATGTCGTCTATCTGGTGCCGATCCACCCGATCGGGCGGGTCAACCGCAAGGGCAGGGACAATACGCTGCCGGCCTTGCCGGGCGACCCTGGCAGCCCCTATGCGATCGGCGCCGAGGAGGGCGGCCACCTGGCGGTCCATCCCGAACTCGGCACAGTTGCCGATTTCCGCCGCTTCGCCGCCGCTGCCGCGCGCCTCGGCATCGAGGTGGCGCTCGATTTCGCGATCCAGTGCGCGCCCGACCATCCGTGGGTCAAGGAGCACCCGCAATGGTTCAGCTTCCGCCCGGACGGCTCGATCAAATATGCCGAAAACCCGCCGAAGAAGTACGAGGACATCGTCAACGTCGATTTCTACAACCCCGACCGCGAGGCGTTGTGGCGCGAGCTGCGCGACGTCGTGCTGTTCTGGATCGAGGCGGGCGTGCATATCTTCCGCGTCGACAACCCGCACACCAAGCCCTTGCCGTTCTGGGAATGGCTGATCCGCGAGGTGCAGGAGCGGCACCCTGAGACGATCTTCCTCGCCGAAGCCTTCACCCGGCCGAAGATGATGCGGGCGCTCGCCAAGGCCGGCTTCACGCAGTCCTACACCTACTTCACCTGGCGCAACACAAAGGCCGAGCTGCGCGACTATCTCGCCGAGCTGACGCAAGGCCCAGCCAAGGAGTACTTCCGCCCAAATTTCTTCACAAACACCCCCGACATTCTGCCCGTCATTCTGCAACAGGGGGGCAGGCCCGCCTTCCGCACGCGCCTTGCCCTGGCGGCGACGTTGTCCCCCGCCTACGGCATCTATAACGGCTTCGAATTATGCGAGAACGCGGCGCTTCCCGGCCGCGAGGAATATGCCAGCTCGGAGAAATACGAATTGAAGGTGTGGGATTGGGACCGGCCCGGCAACATCAAGGACGATATCGCCGCGCTCAACCGCTTCCGGCGCGCCAACCCGGCATTGCGGGAATTCATCAATCTGCGGTTTCTCGATGGCGGGAACGACAACATCCTCGCCTACGCGAAAGCGACCGCCGACCGCTCGAACATCGTCCTCGCCGTCGTCAATCTCGACCCATTCGCGGCGCAGGAGGACGAGATCGTGCTGCCGCTTGCCGACTGGGGCTTGGCCGAAGATGAGCAGTTCCCGCTCGCGGAGGCGTTCAGCGGCCGGGTCGTTGCGCAACAGGGCGCGCGGGCGCGTTTCCGCCTCGACCCCGAATCCAATCCCGCCCTGCTGTTTCGCGTGGCGGGATGACTGTCGTTCCGAGGCGTTTCGCTGCGGTTGTATCGCAGCCCGTGCGTCTTTCGAGACGCGCCCCGCGGGCGCTCCTCGGCATGAGGGAGAATTTCTGATGGCAGCAAAAGAAGCCCTCATTCCGAGGTGCCTCGCGCAGCGAGGCCTCGAAGGACGCAGGCTGTCGGTCCAGCCCTGCAGCTGTTCGTTCCCATCCATCATCTGAGAAACGGAAAATGACACCGCCCGACGATCTTGCCGCGCCGCTCGCGAAAGAGGCGGTGCTCGCCGGGCCTCAGGGCGGCGATCCGCTGTGGTACAAGGACGCGATCATCTACCAGTTGCACGTCAAGGCGTTCTACGATTCCGACAATGACGGCATCGGCGATTTTCGCGGCCTGTGCGAAAAGCTCGATTATCTCGCGGATCTCGGCGTCACCGCATTGTGGCTGCTGCCGTTCTATCCCTCGCCGCTGCGCGACGACGGTTACGACATCTCGGACTACAAGAACATTCACCCGGCCTACGGCAACATGGCCGATTTCGGTCATTTCGTGCGCGAGGCGCATCGCCGCGGCATCCGTATCGTCACCGAACTTGTCATCAACCATACCTCCGACCAGCACCCGTGGTTTCAGCGCGCCCGGCGCGCTAAGGCCGGTTCCTCCTACCGAAACTTCTATGTGTGGAGTGACACCGACCAGAAGTTTCTTGGCACCCGCATCATCTTTCTCGACACCGAGAAATCGAACTGGGCCTGGGACCCGGTGGCGCAGGCCTATTACTGGCACCGCTTCTACTCGCACCAGCCGGACCTCAATTTCGACAACGAGCATCTGTTCCGCTCGATCGCCAACGTCATGCGCTTCTGGCTCGATCGCGGCGTCGACGGAATGCGCCTCGACGCGGTGCCCTACCTGATCGAGCGCGAGGGCACGAGCAACGAGAACCTGGCGGAAACGCACGCCGTCCTGCAGCGGCTGCGCGGCGAACTCGACGCCCGCTACCGCGATCGCATGCTGCTCGCCGAGGCGAACCAGTGGCCGGAGGACGTGCTGCAGTATTTCGGCCAGGGCGACGAGTGCCACATGGCGTTTCACTTTCCGCTGATGCCACGCATCTACATGGCGCTCGCCACCGAGGACCGTCACCCGATCACCGACATCATGCGGCAGACGCCGGACATCCCCGACAACTGCCAGTGGGCGGTGTTCCTGCGCAACCACGACGAACTGACGCTCGAGATGGTGACGGATCGCGAGCGCGACTATCTGTGGAACTACTACGCCGCCGACCGGCGCGCCCGGCTCAATCTCGGCATCCGCCGCCGGCTCGCACCGCTGATGGAAAACGACCGGCGCAAGATCGAACTATTGCATGCGCTGCTGATCTCGATGCCGGGGACGCCCGTCTTTTATTACGGCGACGAGATCGGCATGGGCGACAATGTCTTTCTCGGCGACCGCGACGGCGTGCGCACGCCGATGCAATGGTCGTTCGACCGCAATGCCGGGTTTTCCCGCGCCGATCCGGCGCGGCTTTACCTGCCGCCGATCATGGACCCGATCTACGGCTTCGAGGCGGTCAATGTCGAGGCGCAGAGCCGTTCGCCTTCCTCGCTGCTCAATTGGGTCAAGCGGCTCATTGCGGCACGCCGCTCGCGCCGCGGCTTCGGCCGCGGGAGCTTGCGCTTTCTCTACCCCTCGAACCGCAAGGTGATCGCCTATCTGCGCCTCTATGAGGACGAGATCACCCTGTGCGTCGCCAACCTCTCGCGCTCGGCGCAGGCGGTCGAGTTGGACCTGTCGGATTTCCGCGGCCGCCAACCGATCGAGCTGATAGGGCGCAGCGCCTTTCCGCCGATCGGCGAATTGCCCTATCTCTTGACGCTGCAGGGGCACAGCTTCCTCTGGTTCGATCTCGTGGCGGCGCGCGAGGAGTGGCGGATCGCCGCCGAGTTCCAGTCGGCGCCGCCGGAATTGGTCACCCTCGTCATGCCGCACGGCTGGGCCGATTTGTTCGAGCGGCACAACCGCGGACAGCTCGAGGGCGACGTATTGCCGGCCTTTCTCGCGCGGCAGCGCTGGTTCGGGGCCAAGGACCAGCGCCTTCTCGGCAGTGCGGTCGCCGCGCATGGCGCGATCGAGAATGGCGCGGCGCCCGAAAGCTATCTCGTCTCGGTCGTCGAGGCCGCGCCGAAAGAGGGCGCGCGGCAGACCTATTTGCTGCCGCTCGCCGCGATATGGTCGCCGGCCGAGAGCGAATTGCGCCAGGGCCTGCTGCCCTCGACGCTCGCCGAGTTGCGGCAGATGCGCCGGGAAGGCGTGCTCGTCGACGCGCTGTCGCAAGACGGGTTTCCGCTCGCGCTGATGGCGGCGGTCGAGCGCGAAGCGAGGATCCCGCTCGAAGGCGGCGAACTGCGTTTCCGGAAGGCGGCGGGCTTCGCCAAGGCGGCGCAGCCGGAACGGCTGGTCGTGCGCCGCCTCGGCGCCGAGCAATCGAACAGCTCGCTGCTGTTCGAAGATTTCGCGATGCTGAAGCTCTATCGCCGGCTGCAGCCGGGGCCGCATCCCGAAATCGAGATGGCGCGGTTTCTCGGCGAGCGGGCGGGCTTTGCCAACACGCCGCCGCTGCTGGCGACGATCGAGGCGACGCTGCAGGGCGGCGAATATGCGCTCGGCGTGCTGTTCGGCTTTGTGCGCAATCAGGGCGACGGCTGGACACAGTCGCTCAATTACCTGTCGCGCCATCTCGACGATGCGCTTGTCGCCGGCGGCACCGGCTCGTCGGAATTGGGCGACCCCGACCTTTTCTTTCTCGCGCTGGCGCGCCAGCTCGGCATCCGCACCGCCGAGATGCACCGTGCGCTCGCCGAGTTCGGCGCCGGCGATCCCGCCTTCGCGCCCGAGCCGATCACCGCCGAGGACGTGGCGCTCTGGCGGGCCGAGCTGGAACGGGATGCGAAGGCGATGCTCGACGCGCTCGCGCATGCCGAAGAGAGGCTGTCGGAGCGCGCGCGTCCGCTGGCGAGCGCGCTCCTTCTCGCCCGCGAGCGGCTTTTCGCCCTTATCGGCAGGCTGATCGCGGACGGCGTCGAGGCCGACAAGACGCGCTACCACGGCGACTTCCATCTCGGCCAGGTGCTGGTGGTGCAGAACGATTTTTTCGTCATCGATTTCGAGGGCGAGCCGGCGCGGCCGATCGAGGCGCGGCGCCGCAAGAGTTCGCCGCTGCGCGATGTCGCCGGCATGATCCGCTCCTTCGATTACGCGGTCGGCGCCGCGGTGCGCCAGCTGGCCGAGGCGCGCCCGGCCTCTGAGCCGCGCATGCGGCAGCTCGCCGAGGCCTGGCGGCAGCGCGCCGTCGACGGCCTGCGCGCGGCCTATCGCAAGACGATGCGCGGCAGTCGCGCCTATCCGCCGAACAAGCGGCAGGCGCGCGAGCTGTTGCAGTTCTTCATGCTCGAAAAGGCGGTTTACGAGGTCTCCTACGAGCTGGCGAACCGGCCCGGCTGGATCGATATTCCGCTGAAGGGCGTTCTTGCGCTGTTGCAAACGCCCGACGGGAGTGCGAATGGCGGTTAGGCTCGGCCCCGAGGCCCGGGCGGCGGCCGAGGGGCGGCACGGCGATCCGTTCGCCTTTTTCGGCATGCATCGCGGCAAGAAGGGCCTGTGCGTGCGCACGATGCTGCCCGAGGCGGCGCGGCTTCTCGTCGTCGACGCCGAGGAGCAGAAGACCGCCGCCGAAGCCGAAAGGCTCGACCCGTCGGGGCTCTTCGAGGCGAAGATCCCCGACCGCAAGAAGCCGTTCCATTATCGCCTGCGGGCGTTGCGCGAGGGGGCGTGGGACGAGTTCGAGGACGTCTATCGCTTTCCGCCGGTGCTGGGCGATCTCGACCTGCATCTGCTCGTCGAAGGCACGCATCTGAAAAGCTACGAGAAGCTTGGCGCCCACCCCGTCACGCATGACGGGGTCGCGGGAGTCGCCTTCGCAGTGTGGGCGCCGAATGCGCGGCGGGTGAGCGTTGTCGGCGACTTCAACGGCTGGGACGGCCGCCGCATGCCGATGCGGCTGCGCCATGCCGGCGGCTTCTGGGAATTGTTCGTGCCCGGACTGCCGGCCGGGACGCTCTACAAATACGAGATCCTGGGGCCGGGCGGAGAGTTGTTGCCGCTGAAGGCCGACCCCTTCGCGCAGGAAACGGAGCTGCCGCCCCGCACCGCTTCGGTGGTGCCGCACCCCTCGCGCCACGAATGGCAGGACGCCGCCTGGATGGCCGATCGCGCGGCGCGCAACGACCGCGAGTCGCCGATCTCGGTTTACGAGGTTCATCTCGGCTCGTGGCGGCGCGATCTCGCGGACGGCGGCGGCTATCTCGGCTATCGCCGGCTCGCCGACGAGCTCGTCCCCTATGCGCGCGATCTCGGCTTCACGCATATCGAGGTCATGCCGATCAGCGAGTACCCGTTCGACGGCTCATGGGGCTACCAGCCGATCGGGCTCTACGCGCCGACCCGGCGCTACGGCTCGCCCGACGATTTCCGCGCCTTTGTCGAGGCCTGTCACATGGCCGGGCTCGGCCTTTGGCTCGACTGGGTGCCGGGGCATTTCCCGACCGACGCGCACGGGCTCGCGCGCTTCGACGGCACCGCGCTCTATGAGCATGCCGACCCGCGCCAGGGCCTGCACCGCGAATGGAACACCTACATCTATAATTACGGGCGGCGCGAGGTCGCCAATTTCCTGCTCGGCAATGCGCTCTATTGGCTGCGCGAGTTCCACATCGACGGCGTGCGGGTCGATGCCGTCGCCTCGATGCTTTATCTCGACTACGACCGGCGCGAGGGCGAGTGGATCCCGAACGCCTTTGGCGGGCGCGAAAATCTGGAGGCGATCGCCTTTCTGCGGCGCCTCAACGAGCTGGTCTTCGGCGAGGGCAGCGGCGCGACGACGGTGGCCGAGGAATCGACCGCCTGGCCGATGGTGTCGCGGCCGACTTATCTCGGCGGGCTCGGCTTCGGCTTCAAGTGGAACATGGGCTGGATGCACGACACGCTCGGCTACATGGCGAAGGACCCGGTGCACCGTCCCCACCACCACAACGACATGACTTTCGGGCTGCTTTATGCCTTTCACGAGAACTTCGTGCTGCCGCTGTCGCATGACGAGGTCGTCTACGGAAAACGCTCGCTCTTGGCCAAGATGCCGGGCGACCGCTGGCAGCGCTTCGCCAATCTGCGCGCCTATTTCGCCTTCATGTGGACGCATCCGGGCAAGAAGCTCTTGTTCATGGGCGGCGAGTTCGCCCAGGAGCGGGAGTGGAACCATGACATCGGCCTCGATTGGCAGCTACTCGCCGACCCGATGCACGAGGGCGTGCGCAGGCTCGTGCGCGATCTCAACCGGCTCTACCGCGCCCGCCCGGCATTGCATCAGCTCGACACCGAGGCGGCGGGGTTTGCCTGGATCGACGCGGCCAATGTCGGCGAGAGCGTGTTCGTCTATCAGCGGCGCGGGCGCGAGGCGGGCGAGGTCGTCGTCATCGCCTGCAATTTCACCCCGGTGCCGCGGCCGGGATACCGCATCGGCGTGCCGCTGCCGGGGCGCTGGCATGAGCGCATCAACACCGACGCCGGCGAGTATGGCGGCAGCGGCGTCGGCAATTGGGGCGCGGTCGAGGCCGAAGCGCAGCCGATGCACGGCCACCCCTATTCCCTCTCTTTGCAGTTGCCGCCGCTCGGCGTACTGATCTTTACGAGAGAGTAGCAAATGGACGGCCGAGCATGATTGCATTTCGTCGTCCCGGCGAAGGCCGGGATCCACGCTTCCGCCGGCTCGATTGCCGATCCATGGACCCTGGCTTTCGCCGGGGCGATAACCTTTCAAACTGAATCCGGGCCGGCCCCGCAATGGCGAACCGGTTCAAGGTGTGGCCGGGCCGCCCCGAGCCGCTCGGCGCGAACTGGGACGGCAAGGGGGTCAATTTCGCGCTCTTCTCGGCGCATGCCGAGAAGGTCGAACTGTGCCTATTCGACCGCTCCGGGACGCACGAGGAGGGCCGCATAGAGCTGCCGGAATTCACCGACGAGGTGTGGCACGCCTATCTGCCGGACCTGCGTCCGGGCCAGCTCTACGGCTACCGCGTCCATGGACCCTACGACCCCTCCGGCGGGCATCGCTTCAACCCGAACAAGCTCTTGATCGACCCCTACGCCAAATCATTGGCGGGCCGCGTGCGGTGGAGCGACGCGTTGTTCCCTTACCGTCTCGGCAGCCCGCGCGAGGATCTGTCTCTCGACCGCCGCGACAACGCCCGGCTCGTGCCGAAATGCCGGGTCGTCGAGACCGCCTTCACCTGGGGCGACCATCGCCGGCCGCGGGTGCCGTGGGAGGAGACGATCATCCTTGAACTCAATGTGCGCGGCATGACGATGCGCCATCCGGAGGTCGAGCCGGCGTATCGCGGCACTTTCGCCGGCCTCTCTTCGCCCGCGGTCATCGATTACCTGCTCGATCTCGGCGTGACGGCGATCGAGCTGCTGCCGGTGCATGCCGCCGTCGACGACCAACATCTCGTCGAACGCGGCCTCACCAATTTCTGGGGTTACAACACGCTCGCCTATTTCGCGCCCGACCCGCGCTATCTCGGCAATGCCTCGATCGCCGCCTTCAAGACGATGGTGAAGCGCCTGCACGAGGCCGGCATCGAGGTCTTGCTCGACGTCGTCTACAACCACAGCGGCGAGGGCAACCATCTGGGTCCGGCCCTGTCATTGCGCGGCATCGACAATCTTTCCTATTACCGGCTCGAAGACGACCGGCGTTTCTATCGCGATGTGACCGGCACCGGGAACACCCTCGACCTCGACCATCCGCGGGTCCTGCAGCTAGTCATGGATTCGCTGCGCTATTGGGCAGGAGAGATGCAGGTCGACGGCTTCCGCTTCGACCTCGCCCCCGCGCTCGCCCGCGAAGGCGGCGATTATTCGCAGGGCAGCGCCTTCTTCGACGCGGTCCGCCAGGACCCGGTGATGGCCGGATTGAAGCTGATCGCCGAGCCCTGGGATCTCGGTCCCTCGGGTTATCAGCTCGGCAATTTCCCGCCCGGCTGGGCCGAATGGAACGGGCAATACCGCGACACGGTTCGCCGCTTTTGGAAGGGCGACCAGGGGATGGTCGCGACGCTCGCCTCGCGGCTCGCCGGTTCTTCGGACATCTTCGGCTATCGCGGACGGCGGCCCTGGGCGAGCATCAATTTCCTGACGAGCCACGACGGCTTCACGCTGCAGGACCTCGTCAGCTACGAGACGAAGCACAATAAAGCGAACGGCGAGGACAATCGCGACGGCACCGATGCCAATTACAGCTGGAATTGCGGCGTCGAGGGGACGGCCTGCGACCCCGCGATCGTCTCATTGCGCGATCGGCAGAAGCGCAGCCTGCTCGCGACGCTGCTGTTTTCATTGGGCGTGCCGATGCTGCTCGCCGGCGACGAGATCGGGCGCACGCAAGGCGGCAACAACAACGCCTATTGCCAGGACAACGAGACCTCGTGGCTCGACTGGCGGCTGCAGCCCGAGGGCGAAGAGCTGCGGCATTTCGTCGGGGCGCTGGTGCAGTTGCGCCGCCGCCACCGCGTCTTTTCGCGGCCGCGCTTTCTGCGCGGCGAGGTGTTGTCCGAGGCCGGCGTCAAGGACATCACCTGGGTGACCCCGTCGGGCGAGGAGGCGGGCGCCGAGTATTGGGGCGACCAGGCCGCCAAGGCGCTCGGCTTCGTCTTGAGCGGGGCGGCCGGGGAATTCTACACGCCTGGCGGCCAGCGCGACATCGACGCGAGCTTTCTCGTGCTGCTGAACGCGGCCTCCGACGATATGGATTTCCGCTTTCCGCAGTTGGCCGCGCCCCTCGCCTGGGAGCGGCTCGTCGACACCGCCGAGCCGTCGGGGCTCGGGTCGGACGGGCGGCGGCACCAGGCGGGCGAGGTGTACCGGCTGCGGGCGCACGCCTTCGCGCTCTTCGTCGATCCCACCGCGCGGGCGAACGGCTTGCGGCGCGGCCTGCCGGACCGGAGCGATGCGGCGGCGTCATGAGCTGCCCTGCGGCGCCGAGCCGGGGGCGGCCGGCGTGCGCTTTCGCCTGTGGGCGCCGCGCGCCGACGCCGTGATGCTGCGCATCGCGGGCGCGGGTCGCCTCATGCCGATGGCGCGCGAGCCCGGCGGCTTCTTTTCGCTGACGACGGCCATCGCCGGGCCGGGCACGCGCTATCGCTATGTCGTGGACGGCCGCCTCTTGCCGGACCCGGCCGCGCGACGGCAGCCGGAGGGCGCCTTCGGCCCGAGCGAGGTCGTCGATCCGCAGGCGCATGAGTGGCGCGACGAGGGCTGGCGCGGCCGGAGATGGGAAGAGATCGTCCTCTACGAATTGCATGTCGGGGCGTTTTCCGAAGCGGGCGGCTTCGACGGCGTCGTTCCCCGCCTCGACCATATCGCGCGGCTCGGCGCGACCGCCATCGAGCTGATGCCGGTCGCCCAGTTCGCGGGCCGCCGCAATTGGGGCTATGACGGCGTTTTCCTCTACGCTCCGGCCGCCTGCTACGGCCCGCCCGACGCCTTGAAGCGGCTCGTCGAGGCCGCTCATGGCCGCGGCCTCGCGGTCTTTCTCGACGTCGTCTACAACCATTGGGGCCCCGCCGGGAACGCGATGGCCGAGATCGCGCCCGATTTCTTTCTGGGCCAGACGCCGTGGGGCGCCGCGCCCGATTGCGCGCGCCCGCCGGTGCGCGGCTTCATCCTCCACAATGCGCTCTACTGGCTCGAGGAATATAATATCGACGGGCTGCGGCTCGACGCCGTCGATGCGCTCTCCGACAAGGGTACGCCTGACATCCTCGACGAGATCGCCGCCGCCGCGCACCGCCGGATATCCGATCGCCCGGTTCACCTCGTTCTCGAGAACGACCGCAATGAAGCGCGCTACCTGGCGCCGCGCGGCGGCTACAGCGCGCAGTGGAACGACGATCTGCATCACGCGCTGCACCATCTGATGACGGGCGAGCGCTGGGGCCCCTGCGCCGATTTCGCGGACGAGCCGGCCCGGCTGCTCGGCCGCGCGCTCGCCGAGGGCTTCGCCTACCAGGGGGAAGCGTCGGCGCATCGCGGCGGCCGGCCGCGCGGCGAGCCCGCGGCCCTTTTGCCGGCGACCTCGTTCGTCGCCTTTCTGCAAAACCACGACCAGATCGGCAATCATCCGGCGAATGCGCGGATCGCAGCATTGGCGCCGCCGGCGCTCGTCGAGGCGGGCCTTGCGATCGTGCTGCTGTCGCCGCAGATCCCGCTCCTCTTCATGGGCGAGGAGTGGGCGAGCGAGCGCCCCTTCGCCTTTTTCTGCGATTTCGAGCCGGGCCTCGGCGCGGCGGTGCGCGAAGCTCGGCGTGCCGGCTTCGCGCGCTTTCCCGAATGGCGCGAGGCGGTCGAGCGGCTCGCCGATCCGACGGCGCCCGAGACCTTCGCCGCCTGCCGGCTCGATTGGGAGAGCCGCTCGCGCCCCGAGCATGCGCGCGTCCTCGCCCTCTACCGCCGTCTGCTCGCGATCCGGGCGCAGGAGATCACGCCGCGGCTTCGGGGGCTCTCGCCCGGCGGCGGCCGTTATTGGGTATTCGGAGAAAGCGCGCTGCGCGTCGAGTGGCGGCTGGCGGATGCGTCCGGCCTCGTGCTCGTCGCCAATTTCGCCCCCGAGCCCGCGGCGCTGCCGGCGCGCGAAGACGGGCGGCTGCTCTTTACCTCGCTCGCCGGGTCGGCGCTGCAGGGGCTCGCCGCGCAGGGCGCCTCGTTCTTTCTGCAGGAAAGGGCGCAATGAGCGAGGCGGGCGCGCTCGCGCGTCTCGCCGGGCGCCTCGGCATCGCGCCCCGCTTCACCGATGCGCTCGGCGTCACTCGCGAGGTCTCCGAGGCGATGCTCGCCGCGCTCGCCACCGGCTTCGGGCTGCCGGCCGAGGATCCCTCGCGCGCGCTGCGGGAAATCGAGGCGGAACAGAACGCGCGGCCGTTCGGCCTCTGGCCTCTCGAAATCGTCGCCGCCGAGGCTGGCGCGCCCGTGCTGTCCCTGCTGCCGCCGCCCGGCGCAGGCAGGATCGAATGGGTCTGCCATTTCGAGGATGGCGGCGAGCGCACGGGCGCGTTCGATTTCGACGCGCCGGGCGAGGGCAGGCGCGTCGCGCTGCCGCTGCCGGCGCCGTTGCCGCTCGGCTATCACCGCCTCGATCTCGCGGCGGGGCCGGTGACGGCCGGGCTGACCCTCGCTGCGGCGCCGCCCGCCTGCCATCTGCCGGCGGCGCTCGGGCCGGGGGCAAAGAGCTGGGGCGTGACTTGCCAGCTTTATGGGCTCAAGAGCGCCGGCAATTGGGGGATCGGCGACTTCACCGATCTGGCGAATTTGGCGCGCTCGCTCGGCGCGCAGCGGGCGGCCGTTCTCGGCATCAACCCGCTGCACGCGCTGTTCGCCGCCGAGCCGCGCCATCGCAGCCCCTATTCGCCGTCGAGCCGCGTCTTCCTCGATTACCTCTACATCGACGTGACCGCGGTTCCCGGCTTTGCCGAGGGGCCGGCGGCGGCCCTTGTCTCGGGCGAGAGGCTGGCGGCGGCGCGGGCGGGCGAATTCGTCGATTACGCCGCCGTCGCGGCGGCAAAGCGGCCGGCGCTGGAGGCGCTCTTTCGCGCCTTCCGCAAGCGCGCGGCCGGGAAGGAAGCGTTTCGCCGGTTTCGCCGGGCGGGCGGCAAGGCGCTCGCCGACTTCGCCCTCTTCGAGGCGCTCGACGAGCATTTCCGCAGCGCCGGCATCTTCTCGTGGCGCGGCTGGCCGGCCGAATTGCGCGCGCCCGATTCGCCCGCCGCCGCTGAATTTGCCGCGCAGCGCCGCCGCCGCGTCGAATTCTTTCAATTCCTGCAATTCGAGGCCGACCGCCAGCTCGGCGCCGCCGCCGATGCCGGGCGCGCGGCCGGGCTCGCGCTCGGGCTCTATCGCGACCTCGCGGTGGGCGCCGATCCGGGCGGCGCCGAAGCCTGGGCGGACCAGCCGCTGCTGGCGCCCGGCATCGCGATCGGCGCGCCGCCCGACGCGCTCAACCGGGTCGGGCAGAATTGGGGGCTCGCGCCCTACAATCCGCTCGCCTTGCGGCGCGCCGGCTTCGCGCCGTTGATCGCGGCGCTGCGCGCCAACATGCGGCATGCCGGAGTGTTGCGCATCGACCATGTCATGTCGCTCGCCCGGCTCTACTGGATCCCGCGCGGCCGGCCGGCCACCGAAGGCGCCTATGTCGCCTACCCGTTCGAGGACATGCTGCGCCTCCTCGCGCTCGAAAGCCGGCGGCAGCAATGCGCGGTCATCGGCGAGGATCTCGGCACCGTCCCCGAGAGGTTTCGCGAGCGCATGCGCGAGGCGGGCGTCCTTTCCTACCGGGTGCTCGCCTTCGAGCGCCGCGGCGACGGCGGCTTTCCGCGGCCCGGCGAATACCCGCCGCTCGCTGCCGCCGCGAGCGCGACGCACGACATCGGGACGGTGAAGGGCTTCTGGCTCGGCCGCGACCTCGAATGGCGCCGGCGTCTCGGCCTCTACCCGGACGACGAAGCCGCCGCGGCCGAGGCGGGCGAGCGCGGCCGCGATCGGCGCCGGCTCGTCGAGGCGCTCACGGGCGAAGGACTGCTCGCGCCCGAGGAGGCGCAAGCCGTGCTGCCGCCCTCGGGCGAGCCGCGCTATTCCGCGCAGCTTATCGCGGCGGTCCTCGCCTATCTCGCCCGCACCGCCTCGCGCTTGATGCTGGTCCAGCTCGAGGACATCCTCGGCGAAGTAGAACAGGCGAACCTACCCGGGACCACCGACCAGCACCCGAACTGGCGCCGCCGCATCCCCCGTCCGGTCGAAGAAATCCTCGCCGACCCCGAATTCCTCCGCTTGCTTCGGCTCATCGAGCGAGAGCGATCCGGTTCGTGAAAGCGATCGCGGCTGACGAGCAACCGATAATTTGGCAAAATCGGAACGGCAGGGAGGATAGCGATGCGCAACGATGGCGCGAGCGTGAGGCGGCGGGCGGTCACGCGGCTGCTGGCGACCGCGGCTGGCGCCTTTTGCCTGCTGACGCTCGCCGGCTGCGCCGCCGCCGCGCAGACTGCGCCGCCGCCGCTGCTGACCGCGGTCTCGCCGAACCGCATCGCCCTCGGCAGCCTCGTCACGCTGACGGTGGACAATCTGCGCGAGAAGGTCGCGCAGGATAAGTACGATCCCGGCGAGCTGCGGCTCGTTCTCGACGACCATGTACTGCAGGATCTGAAGCCGGAGGTGGACCTGACCGCCGGCACGGTCGGCTTCCGGCTCGTGCGCACGGACGCCGACAAGGCGGCGTGGGCCGATCTGCTGGGCGCGCCGCCGATCGGCGGCGAGCGCCGGGTCAGCATCGGCCTCTTTCTCGACGCGACCCACCGGGTCGCCCGCGGGCCGCACTTCCCGCCGCGGATCACGCTCCTGATCTTCACCTGGCCGTGGCTGGGGGCGGGGATTGCAGGCCTCTTCCTCGCGGTCGCGGGCTTCATCCTCCTCGCGCAAAAATCCGACATCCTGCGGGATTACCGCCCCACCCAGGCGCAGCTGCTGCCCGGCCAAAGGCGGCCCTACAGCCTGGCGCGCTGCCAGATGGCGTTCTGGTTCTTTCTCGTGCTCGCCGCCTTTCTGCTGATCTGGCTGATCACCGGCGACTACAACGGCATCGTCACCGAGCAGACGCTGGTGCTGGTCGGGATCTCCGCCTCGACAGGCGCATTCTCGGCCGCAATCGACAGCAACAAGAGCGCGACGGCGCCGCCGACCTCGCCCCATACCACCTTCTTCGACGACCTGCTGACCGATGTGAACGGCATCGCGCTGCATCGCTATCAGATGCTGGCGTGGACGATCGCGCTCGGGATCATCTTCGTCTATTCCACGTATAGGACGCTGGCGACGCCCAATTTCGACGCCAATCTCTTGACCCTGCTCGGCATCAGTTCGGGCACCTATCTCGGGTTCAAGTTCCCGGAACGGCAGCCCTGACACCGGCGGCGCGCAACGAACTTGGCGTCGCTGTCGCCGCCGTCATGCTACTGTCACATTTCCGATCATGGCCGAAACCGCCGCCGCCATCGCCCGCGCCCCGCGCAAGCTCGCCCCCCGCGAAGCGCTCGGCGTCGCCTGCGGCGCGCATGCGCTGCATGACGGGCTGACCGACCTGCTCTACGTCCTGTTACCGATCTGGCAGGCCGGCTTTGGCCTCGACTATGCCGCGGTCGGCCTGTTGCGGGCGCTCACCGCCGGCACGATGGCGGGATTGCAGGTGCCCTCGGGCTGGCTCGGACGCCGGCTCGGCGGCGGCGCCGTGCTCGCCGCCGGCACCGCACTCGTCGGCCTCGCCTATATGGCGGCGGGCGTCAGCGGCGGCCTCGTGAGCCTCGCCGTTGCGCTGGCGCTCGGCGGCGTCGGACTCAGCACGCAGCATCCGATCGCCTCGGCGCTGGTGGCGCGGAATTTCCCCGGCGGGCGCTCGCGCATCGCGCTCGGCACCTACAATTTCTCCGGCGACATCGGCAAGATGGCGGTGCCGGCGGCGACCGCTTGGCTGATCACGTTCTTGGGCTGGCGGCCCGCAATCGCGGTCATCGGCGCGCTGGCACTTGCCGCGGCGGCGGCAATCGCGCTGCGCCTGCGCGCGCCAGAAGCGGGCGCGGCCGCCGAAATCGCCGAGCCGGCGCCCAGGGTCGAGCCGGCGCCTGCCGCCGCCGGGGCGGCGACGGCCGTGATGACGCGCGGCTTTTGCACCTTGCTCGCGATCGGCGTCATCGACAGCGCGACGCGTATGGGGTTCCTGACCTTCCTGCCGTTCCTGTTGCACGGCAAGGGCGCCGACCTCCCGACCGTCGGCTTCGCCCTGACACTCGTCTTCGCGGGCGGTGCGGCCGGCAAGTTCGTCTGCGGCTTTCTCGGCGAGCGGCTCGGCGTCTTCAACGCGGTCTATGCGACCGAAGGCCTCACCGCGGCCGGGATCCTGGCGCTGCTGCCGCTGTCGCTGGCAGCGAGCCTCTTGCTGCTGCCGGTGATCGGGATCGCGCTCAACGGCACCTCTTCGGTCCTATACGGGACGGTCCCCGAGCTCGCGCCACCGGGGCGCCGCGAACACGCCTTCGGCATCTTCTATACCGGCACGGTCGGCGGCGGGGCGCTGTCGCCGGTCCTCTACGGACTCTTCGCCAATGTCGTCGGCATCGGTACGATGATGGTCATCATCGCCGGCGTCGTACTGTCGGTCTTGCCGCTGGCGCGGCTGTTGCGCCGCGAATTCGCGGCCCGCCCTTCCGGAGGGCCATAGGGATTGGACGAAATCGAGTGCGTCGTCGTCGGGGCCGGCGTCCTCGGCCTCGCGGCCGCCCGCGCGCTGGCGCTGGCGGGGCATGAAGTCGTCGTCCTCGAGCGGGCGCCGACGATCGGCTTCGAGACCTCCTCGCGCAACAGCGAGGTGATCCACAGCGGCATCTATTATCCGCAAGGGAGCCTCAAGGCGCGCAGCTGCGTCGAAGGCCGGGCGCGGCTGTACCGTTATTGCGAGGCGCACGGCGTGCCGCATGCCCGGCTCGGCAAACTGATCGTCGCCGCCCGCGAGGAGGAGGTCCCGGCCCTCGAAAAGATCATGGCGGGCGGCCGGGCGAACGGCGTCGACGACCTCGAATGGCTGGACGGCGCGCAAGCGCGGCGCCTCGAGCCCGAGCTTGCCGGCGTCGCGGCGATCCTGTCGCCATCGACCGGCATCATCGACAGCCATGCGCTGATGCTTGCCTTCGAGGGCGAGGCGCAAGCCAATGGCGCGCTCGTCGCCTTGCGCACGCCCGTCATCGGCGCGCGCGCCGGCAATCGCGGCTTCGAATTGCGGCTCGGCGGCGCCGAGCCGGCGGCGATCTCCTGCCGATATCTCGTCAATGCCGCCGGACTCGAGGCGCCCGCCTTCGCCCGCGCCATCGAGGGCATGGCAGAGGAGCACGTGCCGCTCGCCTATTTCTGCCGCGGCTGCTATTTCACGCTGTCCGGCCGCGCCCCCTTTCGCTGCCTCGTCTACCCGGTGCCGGAGCCCGGCGGGCTCGGCGTCCACATCACCCTCGACCTCGCGGGCCAGGCGCGCTTCGGCCCCGATATCGAATGGATCGACGGCATCGACTACACGGTCGATCCGCGCCGCGGCGACAAGCTCTACGCCGCCATCCGCCGCTATTGGCCGCGCCTCGAAGACGGCCGGCTGCAGCCGGGCTATGCCGGCATCCGCCCGAAGATCAGCGGCCCCAGGGAGCCGGCCGCCGATTTCGTCGTGCAGGGGCACAAGACGCACGGGCTGCCCGGCCTCGTCAATCTGTTCGGCATCGAGTCGCCGGGACTGACCGCCTCGCTGGCGCTGGCCGAAGAGATCGTCGCCAAGTTGGCGGGCGTGCATTAGGTTTTGAGGCGATCGGCCGAAATATCTGCTCCGCCTCGTCATACCGGCGGCGAGTAGGTGGGCGAGCAAATTGGGAGTGTCCGATGCTGGTCGGCGTGCCCAGAGAGGTGAAGACCCACGAACACCGCGTCGGCTTGATGCCGGCGAGCGTGCGCGAGCTGCGCCACCGCGGCCACGCGGTCGTCGTCGAGGCGGGCGCCGGGGCCGGGATCGGCTTCGACGACGCGGCCTACGAGGCGGCCGGCGCCCGCGTCGCGGCGAGCGCGGCGGAGGTGTTCGCCGCCGCCGAGATGATCGTCAAGGTCAAGGAGCCGCAGCCGCCGGAAGTCGCAGCGTTGCGGCCGGGGCAGATCCTCTTCACCTATCTCCACCTCGCCGCCGACAAGGCGCTGACCGAGGCGCTCATGCGCGCCGGCGTCGTCGCCATCGCCTACGAAACCGTCACCGATGCGCGCGGCGGCCTGCCGCTGCTCGCGCCGATGAGCGAGGTCGCCGGCCGCATGGCGGTGCAGGTCGGGGCGCATTGCCTCGAAAAGGAGCAGGGCGGCATCGGCGTGCTGCTCGGCGGCGTCCCCGGCGTGCCGGCGGCCAAGGTCGTGATCCTCGGCGGCGGCATCGCCGGCACCAACGCGGCGCGCATGGCGATGGGGATGGAAGCCTACGTCACCGTCATCGACCGCTCGCTGCCGCGGCTCTACGAGCTCGATCTGCAGTTCGGGGCGCAGCTGCATACGCTCTATTCGACGATGGAGACGATCGAGCGGGAGGTCGCCGCCGCCGATCTGGTGATCGGCGCCGTTTTGATCCCCGGCGCCGCCGCGCCGAAGCTCGTCAGCCGGAAACTGGTCCGCGCGATGCGGCCGGGCTCGGTCGTCGTCGATGTCTCGATCGATCAGGGCGGCACCTTCGAGACGAGCCGGCCGACGACACATGCGGCGCCGACCTTCGTCGAGGAGGGGGTCGTGCATTACTGCGTTACCAACATGCCGGGCGCGGTGGCGCGCACTTCGACGGCGGCGCTCAACAACGCGACCTTGCCCTTCGTTCTGGCGCTTGCCGAGCGCGGCTGGCGGCATGCGCTCGCGGACGACCCGCATCTGCGCGACGGGCTCAACATCTGCCGCGGCCGGGTCACCCACCCCGCGGTCGCGCGAGATCTCGGGCTGCCGCTCGGCCCCGCCGAGCGGGCGCTCGCGGAATAAGCACGGGCTAAACGCAGAAAGTCGCGAAATTTCCTATGGACCCCGGGCCGGCGCGTCCCCATTTGTGAAAAAAATTTCACAGTGACGATCGAGCAGGACCGTTCCTGACGAATCGCATCGAGACGGAAGACATGGCACTCCTTCCGATCATCGCGCCGGCCCGACCGGAGGAATTACCGGGCGCGGCGGATGCCGCCCGGGCCTCCTTCGCCGGGCATATCGACGCTGCCGCGATCGCCGCGGTCACCAACCTCTATCGCGAGGTGCTGCCGGCCGGCGGCGCGATCCTCGATCTGATGTCGGGCTGGGTCAGCCACCTGCCGCCGGAAATCTCCTACGGGCGCGTCGTCGGCCTCGGCACGGACCCGGACGAGTTGTCCGAAAACGCCTTTCTCGACGATTGGCGCGTCCAGGACCTGAACCGCGATCCGCGCCTGCCTTTCGCGACGGCCGAATTCGACGGCGCGGCGCTGTGCGCCGGGGTCGAACATCTGACGCGGCCGCGCGAGGTCATCCGCGAGGTCGGGCGCGTGCTGAAGCCGGGCGCGCCCTTCGTGCTGACCTTCTCGAACCGCTGCCGGCCGAGCCGGCCGATCGCCTGCTGGTGCCTGCTCGACGAGGCGACCCATCTCTGCCTGATCGCGAGCTATTTCGTCGAAGCCGGCAACTGGACCGATATACGCTGCCTCGACCGCACACCCCCGGGCGGCGGCCCGCCGCTCTACGCCGTCCTCGCCCGCGGCCTCGGGCCGTCGGCGCCGCAGGAGTGAGCAGTCCGGCGTAGGCGGCAGAGCGAGGTACTGCCTGAGAATTGCCGCCGCGTCGTCGTGCCTACCGCCTGCTCTATAGATGTCCGAGAGCAACTCGTGAGGCCGACTCGAGACCGTCAGGCCGCGACGTTCCATCGGCGTTCGCAAAGCTGACGCCGGCGACGGTGCTGTGGAATTCGCGATCGAGCACCAGGTCCAGCCGCTCCGGCACGTTACGCAGGGCTATTGGCGCCGGTGCGGAGTAAGGCGGCGAGGATCCCGGCATGGTCAGCTCCCTCGCCCCGCGCCAGCGGGGAGAGGGTCGGGGTGAGGGGCTATTTTTGGCAACTCCGAGAGGAGCGCTTGCAACACGCCCTCGATATTTTCAACGACGTCGTTAGGGGGATCTCTTTAACAATCGTACGCCACCATCGAGGTGAACGGCACGTCGAGCCGGTCGCGGCCGTTCAGAAACGCCAGTTCGATGATGCAGGCGGCGCCGACGACGAGGCCGCCCTGCCGGCGCACCAGGTTGATCGCGGCCTGCATCGTGCCGCCGGTGGCGATCAGGTCGTCGAGCACCACGACGCGCCGGCCGGGCGCGATCGCGTCTTCCTGCATCTCGATCGTGTCGCGGCCATATTCGAGGTCGTAGGTGTAGTTTACCGTCGGGCCCGGCAATTTGCCCTTCTTGCGGACCATCGCAAAGCCTTGCCCGAGTTCGTAGGCGAGCGGCGCCGCGACGAGAAAGCCGCGGGATTCGATGCCGACGAGCAGATCGGGGCGGCGCGGCGCCAAGGCGGCGGCCAGCCGCTCGACCGTGGTGCGCCAGGCCGCGGCATGGGCGAGCAAGGTCGAGATGTCGTAGAATAGGATCCCCGGCTTGGGGAAATCGGGGATCGAGCGGATGTGCTCCTTGAGGTCCATGGCAAAGGTTCCTCGTGGCTGGCGCGGCACGGCGTTACTCGTTGCGGGATAGCCGCTTTTCGCATAGTTGGAAAGCCGCTCGGCACGAAATGATGGCAACCGAGAGACCTTAAGAGCCCATGGCTGCAGTCACGGCAACATTCGCGCTCGCCGAGGAGGAGGGGGGATCGATCGTCCTGCGGGCCGCCGGCGAGTGGCTGGTGGCGACCGCCGGCGCGCTCGACGAGCGGCTGCGCCGGCTCGAGGTGCCGCGCGGCCGGTCCGTGACGCTCGACCTCGCCGCGGTCGAGCGGCTCGACACGGCGGGCGCCTGGCTGGTGTTGCGCACCGAGCACGATCTGGCGGCGCGCGGCAACGCGGTCGAGATCAAGAACCTGCACGCCGAGTTCGCGCCGCTCTTGGCGCAGCTGCGCGCCGGCGGCATGCTCGCACCGGCGCGGCATCCTCGGCCGGCGCACCATACGCTGATCGGCTTTATCGCCCGCATCGGCGAGATCACGCTCGGTCTCTTCGCGCGCGGCTACAGCATTTTGAGCTTCTTCGGGCTGGTCTCGATCACGATCGGCACCCTGGTGCTGCATCCGCGCCGATTGAGGCTGACGCCGGTGGTGGCCCAGATGGAGCAGACCGGCGTCAACGCATTGCCGATAGTCGGGCTTTTGTCTTTTCTGATCGGCATCGTGCTCGCCTATCAGGGCGCCGATCAGCTGCGCCGCTTCGGCGCCGAGATCTACACCGTCGATCTGCTCGGCGTCGGGGTCCTGCGCGAACTCGGCGTGCTGATGACCGCTATCATCATCGCCGGCCGTTCGGGCAGCGCATTTACCGCCCAGATCGGGACGATGCGGGTCAACGAAGAGGTCGATGCGCTGCGCACGCTCGGCCTCGATCCGGTCGAGGTGCTCGTCACGCCGCGGCTGATCGCCTTGCTGGTAACCCTGCCGATGCTGACGTTGTTCTCCGACTTCATGGGGCTGCTCGGCGGCGCCCTGATGGCATGGAACTCGCTCGACATCACGATCCCGCAATTTCTTGCCGAGCTGCGCTACGCGCTGAGCAATTGGACCTTCTGGATCGGCCTCATCAAGGCACCGTTTTTTGCGGTGATCATTGCGCTGATCGGCTGCTATGAAGGGTTTCAAGTGTCGCGCAGCGCCGAGAGCGTCGGCCGCCTGACGACATTGTCGGTGGTCGAGGCGATCTTTCTCGTGATCGTCGTCGACGCCGGCTTTTCGATCCTTTTTTCGCTGCTTCAGATATGACCGCCGGCGAGCCCGACGAGCCGATCATCCGGGTGCGCGGCCTCGTCAACCGCTTCGCCAGCGAGACTGTGCATGACGGCCTCGATCTCGACGTCTATCGCGGCGAAGTGCTGGGGGTGGTCGGCGGCTCGGGCACCGGCAAGTCGGTGCTGCTGCGCACGATCGTCGGCCTCAACCGCCCGGTCAGCGGCACCATCGAGGTATTCGGCGAGAACGTGTTTTCGATGAGCGAGCGCGAGCGGCGCGATCTCGATCGGCGCTGGGGCGTGCTCTTCCAGGACGGGGCGTTGTTCAGCTCGCTAACGGTGGCGCAGAACATCGAGGTGCCGCTCAAGGAATATTTCGAGATGCCGCGGCGATTGATGGACGAGATCGCCGCCTTCAAGCTCGGCCTCGTCGGTCTGCCAGAGGATGCCGGCGCGAAATACCCCTCGCAGCTCTCGGGCGGCATGCGCAAGCGCGCCGGTCTCGCGCGGGCGCTCGCCCTCGACCCGGAGATCGTTTTTCTCGACGAGCCGACGGCCGGGCTCGACCCGATCGCGGCCGGCGACTTCGACCGGCTGATCCGGGACCTGAAATCGAGCCTCGGTCTGACCGTATTCATGGTAACTCATGATCTCGACAGCCTGTTCGCGATCTGCGACCGTGTCGCCGTGCTGGTCGGCAAGAAGGTCAGGGTGGGGACTTTGGAAGATCAGCTGAAAGACAACGATCCGTGGATCCGGTCTTATTTTCACGGGCCGCGCGGTCGCGCGGCCGCGCAATCGGACGAGGCAACGCGGGTCGCGGCGCCGGCCTGACCCGGCTCGGCGCCGAGGGAGCATAGATGGAAACCAGAGCACATTACGTCGCGGTCGGGGCCTTCGTGCTGGCGATGATCCTGCTGGCCTTTGTTGCGGTGTTGTGGCTCGGCCGCGTGCAGCTGTCCCAGGAACTCGCCCGCTATTACGTCTTTTTCAAAGGCTCGGTGAACGGGTTGAGCAAAGGCGCGGCTGTCCAGTACAGCGGCATCCCGGTCGGGCGCGTCATCGATGTCCGGGTCGATCGGCAAAACATCGAGCAGGTCCAGGTGACGATGGAGATCGACGAGAACCTGGTGACGATCAAATCCAACGCCCGCGCCTATCTCGACACCAACATTCTCTCCGGCGTCTCGACCGTGCAGATCCGCGGCGGCACCGAGCAGGCCGCGGTTCTGACCCCTAAGCCCGGCCACAAATATCCGGTCATCCCGGCCGGCCAGTCCGCGATCCAGCGCGTCTCCGCCACCGCCCCGCAAGTTCTCGACCAAGTGCTCACGGTGACGGACAACCTGAACAAGCTGCTGAGCGAGCAGAACCGCAAGGCGTTCTCCGACAGCCTTGAGAACCTCAATACATTGACCGCGCGGCTGTCGCGGCGGGCCGGCGAGATGCGCGGCGTCATCGCCAACGCCGACAGCGCCACCCGACAGCTCGACACGCTGGTGCGGCATGTCGACCAGAGCTATGCCGGCCGCAACGGGCTGAAGGATCAAGCCTCGCAGCTGCTCGCCGGCTATACGAAACTGGCCCAGAGCCTCGACGACACCAACCGCCAGATCCAGGTGGTCATCGCCGAAAACCGGCCGGGCATCCGCGATTTCACGCAGCACACGCTCGGCCAGGCGCAACGCCTGCTCGCCGACGCGCGCCGCCTCGTCGATACGCTGTCGAGCACGACGAGCGAGATCAAGCGCAACCCATCCCGGATCCTGTTCGGCGACCGGCGCGAAGGCTACCGGCCGCGATGATGCTGACCCTTCGCTTTTCCCGCCCCGCCGCCGCGCTGGCCGCGATGCTCGCTCTCGCCGCCTGCTCGAGTCTGTTCGGCGGTCCGCCGGAGAGCCTTTACCGGCTGGCGCCGATACGCAGCTTTCCGGCCGCGCTGCCGCACCGCGGCGCGCGGCTCGTGATCGATGTGCCGCGCGCCTCGCCCGGGCTCGACACGACGCGGATCGCCGTCGTCCGGCCGCCGGTGTCGTTCGACTATTTCGCCGATTCGGCGTGGACCGAACGCGCCCCGCTGCTCGTGCAGTCGGCCTTGCTCGAATCCTTCGAGAACAGCGGCCGGCTCACCGTCCTCGACCGCGATTCGTTCGAGGCCGAGCCGGATTTCGTGCTGCGGATGGAGCTGCGCCATTTCGAAGCCGAATACCTCGGCGGGGCCGCTGCGCCGGTGGCGCGCGTCGCGTTGCGGGTGCGGCTCGTCAGCGCCGGCGGGCGGCGGATCGTGGCCGAGGCGGCGTTTGCGCGCAGCGAGAAAGCCGCGGCGAACGACGTGCCGCAGATCGTCACGGCCCTCGATCGCGCGCTCGAGGGGGTGATCGGCGAGGTCGTCGCATGGACCCTCGGCAATCCCGCTTTGTCGTCGCCGCGCCGCTGACTATTCTCGCCTCGACGAGCGCGGGAGGCGAGGGGTTGCGGGCGGACGCAGAAGATCTGGAATGCATGGTCGAGGCGGCCGAGATCATGCGCGCATGTCGCCGCGAGCTGGCCGCGAAAGCCGGCGGCATCATAGCGGAAGCGACCGAAGGCGCCGCCGCGGTCGAGGATTGGCGGCACTATCCCGAAGGCGAGGCCTACGACCCGCACAGCCACGCGCAATATTTCTACCACCGGCATCCCGCGGCGGTGCGCGCGGCCGGCGAGCACGGCCACTTTCATACTTTTCTGCGTGCCGAGGGCATGCCCGAGGCGATCCCGCTGCTGCTGCCGGAGATCGCCGTCGCCAACGCCCCGGCGCCGGCGCCGCAGGGCGCGCCGCTGCAACGCGGCAGCCGCAGCGAGGTGTGCCATCTGGTGGCGGTCGCGGTCGATCCGCGGGGCGAGCCCGTCGGCCTGTTCACGACCAACCGCTGGGTCACCGGCGAGACCTGGTACCGGGCCGACGACGTGCTCGCGATGCTCGACCGCTTCACGCTCGCCCGCGGGGCGCTCTGCGACCGCTGGCTGGGAGCGATCCTCGCATTGTTCCGGCGCGAGATCGCGCAGGTGCTGCGGCAGCGCGACGAGACGGTGATGGGCTGGCGCCGCCGGCGGCGCGCGCACGTATTCGAGGATCCGCGGCTCGAAATCTGTTCGAGCATCGCGATCGACGTCGATGCCCAGCTCGCGCGCGTCGAGCGGGCCTTCCGCGAAGGCCGGCCCGCGGCCGCGCGACGGCCGCGGCTGCCGCCGATGGCCGAGGGCTGGGGATGATCAGTGCGGTGGCGGCTGCGGCAACGGCTGCCGCGGCGGCAGGTTCCTGCTTTCCAGGCAGCGTTTCAGCGCGGCTTCCCGCGCGGCGTTCTCCGCGGCGGTGAACGCGGGATGCTCGGTCTGCGCCTGCTGCGCGCAAAGATCCATCCGCTTCCACTTCGCGATGACGACGTTGCCCTGCACGGTGGCGGCAGCGGCCGGTCCTGGCAGCAGCCCTAGCGCAATCGCGAAAAGCCAGCAAATACGATACATCGGGACACTCGATGCCGCCCACGGGTGTGCGCATCATACACCGGCGCGCAGCCGGGTGTTGCGCTCGATAAAAATCTCGGGCTCCATAGCCGAAAGCCCGGTGGAGGGGATGCAATGCTGAAGATCTGGGGCCGAACGACATCGTCCAACGTACAGAAGGTGCTGTGGTGCTGCGCCGAGCTCGACATCGCCTATGAGCGGGTCGATTGGGGCGGACCGTTCGGCGGCAATGACGACCCGGCGTATCGCCGGCTGAACCCGAACGGGCGGGTGCCGACGGTCGAGGATGACGGCCTCGTCATCTGGGAATCGAACACGATCTGCCGCTATCTCTGCGCGACGCGCGGCGGCGAACGGCTCTACCCGAGCGACCCGCGCGCCCGCACGCAGGTCGAGCGCTGGATGGATTGGCAGCTCGCGACGCCCGGCGGACCTATGGGCACGCTGCTGCAACAGCTCTATCGAACGAAGCCCGAGGCGCGCGACCAGAAAGCGATCGAGGCGGCGCGGCAGCAGGCGATCGTCGCCTGGCGCATCGCCGAGGGCGCGCTCGAAGGCAGGTCCTATCTGGCCGGCTCCGAATTGACGCTCGCCGAGATCACCCTCGGCACCCTCGTCTATCGCTGGCATGTCTTCCCGCTCGAGCGGCCCGAACTGAAGAATGTGCGGGCATGGTACGAGCGCATGCGCGAGCGGCCGGCCTTCAAGAAGCACATCGAGATCCCGATCAGCTGATCCCGCGGGGGGACGCAAGATGCGAATCTGGCTGATAGGAACCGGGCTCGCGGGGCTCGTCGCGTTCGCCCTGGCGGCGCTCGGTCACGGCGCGGACACCGTCGCCGCGCCTGCCTTCGACGCGGCGGCGGTCGTCAAGCACCGCCAGTCGGTAATGAAGGGCCACGCCGCCGATTTGAAGGCGGTCAAGGCCTATCTCGAGGGTACGGCGAGCCAGGCCGTGGCGGAAGAGAAGGCGACCGCGCTCGCCCGCTCGATCCGCAACGAGCTGCCGAAGCTGTTCCCGGCGGGCAGCGGCGCCGTCGAGGTGCCGGCCTCGCACGCCAAGCCGAACATCTGGAGCGAGCCGAAGCGGTTCGCCACCGCGCTCCGCACCGCCGCGGACGATGCCGACGCGCTCGCCGCCGCCGTCAAGACCGGCGACAAGCAGCGGACCGCGACGGCCTTCGGCGCGATGGGGGCGGGCTGCGGCGGCTGCCACCGCGACTTCAAAGCACGGGCCGATTGACGCGCGGCGCGCTCGCGCTCCTGCTCGGTCTACTTTACGCCTTGCCGGCCGTTGCCGGCGATCCGGGCGCTGTCGAGCGCGGCGCCTATCTCGCCGCCGCCGCCGGTTGCGGGCAGTGCCACACCGACAAGCGGCGCGGCGGCAAGCCTTATGCCGGCGGCCGCCTTCTCGTCACCGAATACGGCAGCCTCCGCACACCCAACATCACGCCCGACCGCCAGACCGGCATCGGCAAATGGCGGCGCGCCGATTTCGTGCGCGCGATGCGCTGGGGCGTCGCGCCCGACGATTCGCATTATCTGCCGGTCTTTCCCTTCCCCTTCTACAATCGGCTGACGAACCGCGACCTCGCCGATCTTGCCGCCTATCTGGCGAGCCTCGCACCGGTCGAAAAGCCGCCGAGCGCGGCGGCGACGAGCCTCTTCCCGCTGGCGCGGGCGCGCGCCGCCGTCGCGGTCGCGGCCGGGAGCTTTCCGGGGCCCTTGCGCCCCGATCCGAGGCGGAGCGCGGTATGGAACCGCGGCGCCTATCTCGTCGCCACGGTCGGCCGCTGCGGCTATTGCCACACGCCGCGCAACCGACTGGGAGCGCTCGATGCCGCGCGCCCGCTCGCCGGCACCTGGCACAGCCCGGACGGCAAGAAGGCGCCGAACCTGACGCCCGATCCGGCGACCGGCCTCGGCAAATGGAGCGAGGGCGACATCGTGACGCTGCTCGCGAGCGGTCAGACCCCGAGCTTCGACTTCGTCGGCGGACCGATGGGCGAGATCGCCGAGGACACGGCCCGCCTGTCCGACGCCGACCGGCACGCGATCGCCGTCTACCTCAAATCGCTGCCGCCCCTCGTCATGCGCAAAAAAGACTAGCGCTCGCCCGTTTGAGTACTGGACGGCTCACGGCAGGTTCATATGATGGGGATTCCGCAGGGCTCGTTCTGGAACAGTGGCGTGGCGCGAGGGCGACCGGACAAGGGGTTGGCGCGGTTTCGGCGGGTCGCGCTGGTGATGTCGGGCGGCGCGGCGCTCGGCGCCTATCAGGCCGGGGCCTGTGCGGCGCTCGAAGGCTGCGGCGTGCGGCCCAACTGGATCGCCGCGACGGCGATCGGCGCGGTCAATGCCGCGATCGTCGCCGGCAGCTTGCCGCATGAACGGGCGGCGCGGCTGCGCCGTTTCTGGCAGGAGCTGGCCCGCCGCGCCGGCGGCCGTGCCGGCGGCCGGGCGCGCGCCTCGCTCGGCCGGATCTTCACGCGCCGCGAAGCGGCGCGCCCGCCGGCCGAGGCGGCGCCCGTCTCGGCCGCCGAACTGCGCGAGCTGATCGCCGGCGCTGTCGATTTCGACCGCGTCAATTCGGGCGCGGTGCGGGTCGTCCTCGGCGCCCTCAGCCTGACCACCGGCGCCGAGACGTTCTTCGACAACGACCGCCATGTCCTCAGTTTCGATCACGTCATGGCGAGCCTGCCCCTGCCCGGTCTGCCGCCGGTCGCGATCGGCGGCCAGGTTTATGGCGGCAGCGCCGCCTCGGTCGGCGCGCTCGAGGACGCGCGTCCGGCCGACACGCTGTGCGTCGCGATCGACGGATACGATCCGGCGCCCAGCAGGGAGGGCGGCGTCAGCCGCTCGGCGCGCGAGATCGCGGCGCTCAGGCGCAACTACGACCTGCGCCGCATGATCGCGCTGTTGGGGGAGCGGCTGCCGCCCGCCGCGCAGGCCGATGTCGAAATGAAAAAATGTCTCGCCGCGGCGAGCAGCGCGACGATGACGATCCTGCACCTCGTGCACGAGGGCAGCGGCGCCGACCTCGCGGTCAAGATGACCGACTTCTCCGCCGCCGCCATGGCGCGGCGCTGGCAGGCCGGCGAGGCCGACGTGAAGACGAGCTTCGCCCAGCCGCTGTGGCTCGCCCCGCCGTCGCGCGTCTCGGGCGTCGTCGTCCACGAGGTGCGCGGCGGTATCGCCGCGCCGCCGCGCTGAGGCGCCGCTGCAACACTCCGTCACGCTTTTCTTCGATGCCGGCTATGCGCTTGAAACGGCGGCAATTCCTGTCATCTATGAACGGTCGAGCAGGTGATATCACGCGAGGTAGGCGGAAAAGAGAAAAGTAATCGCTAAGAGACACGTTTCGGCTTTCTCGATTTAACCGGTCGTTCCGCACATTTCCTGCTCGGAGCGGCCCTTGGTTTTGAGGGCGCATGCTCTACCACGCCTACCAGGCGCAAGACGACGCGCTCGTCCCGGTTCGATGGATGGCGCAGGCGTTTCACGATTTTCTCGATCGGCCCTGGCCGCTGTTTGGCCACCTGCCGCTGGTGCGCAGCGCCGCCGCGGCGATGGAGATGCTGTCGCATGCCAGGCTGTCGCACGAGCGGCCGCCCTTCGGCATCCGCACGGTGACGATCGAGGGCGCAGTGGTCGGCGTCGAGGAGGAAGTCGTCGCCATCCACCCGTTCTGCAACCTGTTGCATTTCCGCAAGGAGGTGAGCCGCAGCGAGCCGGTCGTCCTCGTCGTGGCGCCGCTCTCGGGGCACTTCTCGACGCTGCTCCGCGGCACCGTCGAGACCCTGCTCAGCGAGCACGACGTCTACCTGACCGATTGGGTCAACGCCCGCAACGTTCCGTTGCTGTACGGCCGTTTCGACCTCGACGACGAGGTCGAGCTGATCATCCGCTTCATCCGCACGCTCGGCCCCGGCATTCATGTGATGGCGGTGTGCCAGCCTTCGGTTCCGGTGCTCGCCGCCGTCTCGCTGCTCGCCGCCGCCAGGGATCCGTGCGAGCCCGCCTCGATGATCCTGATGGGCGGGCCGATCGACACCCGCGCCAATCCCACCGAGGTCAATCGCTTCGCGATGGCGCATTCGCTTGAATGGTTCGAGCGCACCGTCGTCACCATGGTGCCGGAGCGGTTCCCCGGCGCCTATCGCCGGGTCTATCCCGGATTTCTGCAGCTCGCCGGTTTTCTCAGCATGAACCTCGACCGGCACGTGTCGGCGCATTTCTCGATGTTCCGCAACCTCGTCAACGGCGACGGCGAGAGCGCGGCGGCAACGCGCGCCTTCTACGAGGAGTACACGGCGGTCATGGACCTGCCGGCCGATTTCTACCTCAACACCGTGCAGCGCGTCTTTCACGACCACGACCTGCCGCGTGGGCGGTTTCAGGTGCGCGGCGCGCGCGTCGAGCCGCAGGCGATCGAAAAGGCGGCGCTGATGACGATCGAGGGCGAACGCGACGACATCTGCGCGGTCGGCCAGACGGTCGCTGCGCTCGAACTGTGCAGCGGCATCCCGCGCGCCAAAAAGACCCACCACCTGCAGCCCAAGGTCGGCCATTACGGCGTCTTCCACGGCCGCCGCTGGCAGACCGAGATCTACCCGAAGGTCCGCGCCTTCATCCGCCTGCACGGCTAGCCCAGAGCGCTATCCGACCAAGCAGATCGTCGTTCCCGCGACAGCGGGAACCCAGAGCGGGCGACGAGACGGTTGCCCTGGACCCCCGCTTGCGCGGGGGTGACGAGGAGGTTGTGCGGGTCCGTTCGAAGCGTGGGTTGGCTCCCCGTCGTCCCGGCGAAAGCCGGGACCCAGGCCGGCGGCTTTCGCCGGTATGACGAGGAGGATTGGCCGTCGCACGACGCCCCGGCCCTTGACCGGCGGCGCCGCGCCGGTCATGGATTCGCGAACATCCGAGGGAGGACGCGCATGGCCCAGCGCGGCAAAGTCATCATCACCTGCGCCGTCACCGGCTCGATCCATACTCCGACGATGAGCCCGCATTTGCCGCTGACGCCGGACGAGGTGGCGCGCGACGCGATCGCCGCGGCAGAGGCGGGGGCGGCGATCCTGCACCTGCACGCGCGCGACCCGAAGGACGGCCGCCCGACGCCGAACCCCGAAATCTTCATGCAGTTCCTGCCGCGCATCAAGCAGGCGACCGGCGCCGTCGTCAACATCACCACCGGCGGCGGCCACGGCATGAGCTTGGCCGAGCGCCTCGCCGCGCCGCTGCGCGCCAAGCCCGAGATGTGCTCCTGCAACATGGGCTCGATGAATTTCGGGCTCTACCCGATGCTCTCCCGCTACAAGGAATGGAAATACGAGTGGGAGCCGCAATACCTCGAAATGACGCGCGACTTCATCTTCCGCAACACCTTCGCCGACATCGAAAAGATCCTGAAGCAGCTCGGCGAGGATTGCGGCACCAAGTTCGAGTTCGAGTGCTACGACGTCGGCCACCTCTATAACCTCGCGCATTTCCTCGACCGCGGGCTGGTGAAGCCGCCGGTCTTCGTGCAGACGATCTTCGGCATCCTGGGCGGCATCGGCGCCGACCCCGAGAATGTCCTGCATATGAAGCGGATTGCCGACAAATTGTTCGGCGAGGATTGGGAATGGTCGATCCTGGCGGCCGGCCGGCATCAGATCCCGCTCGTCTCGATGGGCGCGATCATGGGCGGCAACGTGCGGGTCGGGCTCGAGGACTCGCTGTGGGCCGGGCGCGGCAAGCTCGCCGAGAGCAATGCCGACCAGGTGAAGATCGTACGCGAGATCGTCGAGAATCTGTCGCTCGAGATCGCGACGCCCGACGAGGCGCGCGCCCGGTTGGGGCTGAAGGGCGGCGACATGGTCGCGTTCTGAGGAGGCGCGCGGCCGATGATCGACAAGCGCGTCGAAAGCCTCGCCGAGGCAGTCTCTGGCATCCGCGACGGCGCGGTCGTGCTGTGCGCCGGGTTCGGCGGCGCGGGGCTGCCCGATGCGCTGTGCGAGGCGCTCGTCGAGCAGGGCGCGCGCGACCTGACCGTCGTCGCCAACAATGCCGGCACCGGGCGGCAGGGGCTCGCCGCCCTGCTCGGGGCGGGGCGGGTGCGCAAGATCGTCTGCTCCTTTCCGAGGAGCTCCGGCTCGGTCGTCTTCGAAGAGCTTTATGCCGCCGGCAAGATCGAATTGGAGCTGGTGCCGCAAGGCATCATCAGCGAGCGCATGCGCTGCGCCGCGGCCGGCCTCGGCGGCTTCTATTCGCCGGTCTCGGTCGGGACGCGCTTGGCCGAAGGCAAGGAGCACCGCGTCATCGACGGGCGCACCTATGTGCTCGAGGCGCCGCTGCCGGGCGACGTCGCCTTGCTCGCCGCCGACCGCGCCGACCGCTGGGGCAACCTCACCTACCGGAAATCGGCGCGAAACTTCAACCCGACGATGGCGATGGCGGCGAAGCTGTCGATCGCGCAAGTCCGCCATATCGTCGAACTTGGCGACATCGATCCGGAGCAGGTCATCACGCCCGGCATCTTCGTCGACCGCATCGTCGAGGTACAGTTTTGAAAGAGAACGCTTTACCGCAGAGGACGCGAAGGTCACGCGGAGGACGCGAAGGGGCAAGAATCCTTCCGCGTCCCTCAGCGAATCCTCTGCGCCCTCTGCGGTGAAGCGTTAATTTTTGGAGAAACGCCATGCCGCTGAAACGCCGACAGATCGCCTGGCGCGCCGCGCAGGACCTCGCGGACGGCGCTTACGTCAATCTCGGTATCGGCCTGCCGACCCTCGTCTCCGATTTCCTCCCCCCCGACAGGGAAATCGTCTTGCAGAGCGAGAACGGCATCCTCGGCGTCGGCCCGGCGCCCGGCGCCAACGAGGCCGACCCCGACCTGATCAACGCCGGCAAGCAGCCGATCACGCTCGTCACCGGCGGCAGCTACGTGCATCACACCGACTCGTTCCTGATGATCCGCGGCGGCCATCTCGATCTCGCCCTGTTGGGCGCCTTCGAGGTCTCCGAGGCGGGCGACCTCGCCAACTGGACGACCGACGATCCGGGCTTTCCGCCGGGGGTCGGCGGCGCGATGGATCTGGCGGTCGGCGCCAAGGAGATCCGCGTCCTCGTCGAGCACACGACGAAATCGGGCGCCCCGCGCCTGCGCCGGCAATGCCAATATCCGCTGACCGCGGCGCGCGTCGTCAAGCGCGTCTATACCGATCTCGCGGTGATCGACGTGACGCCGCAAGGGCTCGTCGTGCGCGAGATCACCCCGGACATCGATTTCGCCGAATTGCAGGCGAAGACCGAGGCGCCGCTCGCCGCCGCGCCTGATCTGAAGCCGCTCGTCGCGCCGGCGGTTTAGTTTCTCGCGAGGTTGCCGGGAGAAATTAAATTCGTCTTGCTCGGACGTGTTCCGGGCATCCGCGTCTTCTTCTCCCCTCGGACCGGCGGTCTGTCGTGGATGGCCGGGCCAAGCCCGGCCAAGACGATCAGGTCTATGTCTCGATTACCGGATCCAATGCGTCCCGTGCTTCTTCTTCGGCTGCGGCACCCAGGGGCGGTCGCCACGGCTCCGGTTGGCGCTCTCGACCGTGACCCCGTCGTGCCCGAGCCACAGCGCGACGGCGCCTTGACGCCAGCTGTCGATGCGGTCGATGACGGGGATGCGGGCGCGGCAGGCGAAGCCCGCCGGCACGGTCGCGACGACGGCGTCGAACGTTGCGCAATCGACCGGCAGCCCGGCGCGGCCGGTGACGATCGCGACATCGCGCCCGCGCGCCCGGTAGCTGCAGAATTCGCCGTTGCAGTCGAGCAGCCCCGCGGCCTTGTCCTTCGGCCAGGGCAACAGCGCCGCCCCGGTCTCCTCGGCGAGGATCGCGCCGGCGAATTTCTCGCCCCACATGGCGCGCACCAGGTAGTTCCCGTCTGCCGCGCGCGCCGCGAGAAACCGGCCGCCGTCGGTCATCACGATGTCGGGCGGCCGGGTCAGCAGCATCGTCGCGAGCCCGGCGGCGATCGCCGCGCCGCCCCAGCGGCGCCACCGGCCGCGCCAGATGGCGAGCCACAGCCCGCCGAAGACGATGGCGAGCAGCCCGCCGAGCGGCAGCCGCGGCATCGGCCAGACGTCGCCCGGCAGGCCAGAGACGAACTCGGCGATGCGGATCGTCAGATCGATCCCCCAGCCCATCGGCACGAGCGCCAGGCTCTCGCGGCCAAACGGCATCAAGAGGCAGGCGATGAGGCCCCAAGGCAGCGTCCACAGCGCCGAGAGCGGCACGGCCAGTACATTGGCGAGCGGCGAATAAAGCGCCAGGCGATGAAAATGGTAGATCGCGAAGGGATCGGTGCCGGCGGTCGCGACCAGCGTCGTCACCACGATGCCGCTGGCATAGGCGAGAACACGGCCCGGCAGCGAGGCGCTGCGCCACAGCCGCCCCAGGCGCTCGCCATAGGTTTCGTACACCGCGATCAGCCCGACGACGGCGCCGAACGACATCTGAAAGCTGGGTCCCACGATGCCCTCGGGGTCGATCAGCAGCACGGCGGTGGCGGCCAGCGCGCAGATGCGCATCGAGATGCGCAGGCGGTCGACGAGGATCGCGCCGAAGACGAGGCCGTTCATGACAAAGGCGCGCTGCGTCGGGATCGCCGCGCCCGAGACGAGCAGATAGCCGAAGAGGACGAGGAGGGTGACGCCGGCCGCAATCTTCTTGATCGGCCAGCGCAGCGCCACTGGCGGCGCGAGCGCCAGCGCGCCGCGCACGACAAAGAACACGAAAGCGGCGACGAGGCCCATATGCAGCCCGGCGATCGCCAGCAGATGCGACAGGCCCGAGTTGCGGAAGGCCTGTTTGACCTCCTCCCTGATGGCGCCGCGCTTGCCGGTGATCAGCGCCGAGGCGACGCCGCCCGTCGAGCCAGGCAGCACGGCGGCGATGCGGCGGGTCATGCGGATGCGCAGACGGCGCAGCGCCGCGCGCCAGCCGCCCGCTGCCGCGCTCCCTTCGGCCAGCCGATGCGCCGGCCCATAGCTGTAGCCGACCGCCCCGATCCGCAGGAAAAAGGCGTCGCGCTGGAAATCGTAGCCGCCAGGCAATGCCGGCCCCGGCACCGGGAACAGCATGGCGCGCAGCCCGACCCGGTCGCCGGGATCGAGCGGGTCGCTCTTAGGCGGGATGTGGATGCGCACGCGCTTCGGCTGGGCTGCCGGCGCGAGCCCCGGCAGCGGGTCGGGCGCGACGACGGCGCGCCAGCCCCTGTCGAGCCGGTCGATGTCGGTGACGCGGCCGGTGAGCGCGACCGGCCCGATCCGGCGCGCCAAGAGCGGCGCCGCGCTCTCGATCGTCGTTGCGCGCATCAGCGCAAAGCCGGCCGCGAAGAGAGCGAGCGCCAGCGCCACAGCGCGCGGGCCCGGATGCCGGCGCAAGGCGAACGCGAAGATCAGGCCACCGAGCGCCGCCGCCGCGCCCGGCCACAAGGCCGGCTCGAAGGTCAAGCCGAAATAGGCGGCGATGCCGGCGCCGAAACACACCGGCAGCCACAATTGGCGCCGCTCGCCCTCGGCGGCGAGGGCGCCGGATAAAAAATGCTTGAGGCGCGTCCCGGGCTGCGGCGCCGCGTCGATCCGCCCGCCCGCGGCCGCGGTTTCGGCCATGCCCGCCCCGTTCTTCTGCCGCGCCGCGAGCCTAGCTCAACCGCCGATCGAGCGGAAGCGCGACCGAGAGGCGGGAAGATGGGCATCGCGTGTCAATCGCCGCGCCGCCGCCGCGGTCGGCCATTGGTTCGGCGCCCTCGGGCGGCTAAGGTCGCGGGCGAGGGGGCATCGCGTTGCAATCTGCGCAGGAGGACGGCAGCGGCGAACGGGTCGGGCTCGGCCGGCTGTTCGCCGCCTTCTTCCGTCTCGGCATGACGAGCTTCGGCGGCTCGACCGCCTCCTGGGTGTACCGCGATTTCGTCGCGCGGCGGGGCTGGCTCGACGAGCGCGGGTTTCTCTCCGCGGCGGCGCTGAGCCAGCTGATGCCGGGATCGAGCGGCGTCAACCTCGCGGTCGAGGTCGGACAATCGCTGCGCCGCGGCCCCGGCGCCTGCGCCGCGCTCCTTGGGCTCCTGTCGGGACCTTTCGCGATTGCCGTCGCGCTCGCCGCGCTCTATGCGAAGGTCCCGCCGACGCCGCTCCTCGACGCGCTCTTGGACGGGATCGCAGCGGGCGCGATCGGCCTCACCTTCGCGACGGGCCTGAGGATCGCGCGCGCCGCCGCACGTCGCCCGCGCTCGATCGCAATTCTCTTCGCGACGTTTCTCGCGGTCGGCGTGCTGCGCTGGCCGATGCTGCCGGTGCTGCTGGGGCTTGCGCCGTTGAGCATCGCGCTGGCGCGCTGGGAGCGGGCGCCGCCGCGGCCGGGCGGGCATGCGTAATCCGCTCGGCCAGGCGCTGCTCGCGCTGATCTTTGTCTTCGCGCCGTTGTCGCTGTTGTCGTTCGGCGGCGGCGGCGCGATCCTCGCCGAGATGGAGCATCAGGCAGTCGGCGTGCACGGCTGGACGGGCGCGCGCGAATTCGCCGACCTGTTCGCGATCTCACGCGTCGCGCCGGGGCCGGGGACGATGCTGTCGGCAATGATCGGTTGGAAGGCCGCGGGCTGGCCGGGGGCGCTCGCCGCCGCGCTCGCGCTCTATCTTCCCTCCTCGCTCGCCACCTATCTCGCCGGCCGCGCCTGGCGGCGCTGGCGCGGCTCGGCCTGGCACCGGGCGGTCGAAGGGGGGCTCGCGCCGATCGCGGCCGGGCTCATCCTGGCGGGCGGGCTCGCGGTATTGCGCGCCGCGCCCGGCGGCTGGCCGATCTGGGCGGCGAGCGCGGCGGCAGGCGCCTCGCTGCTTTACTGGCCGCGGCTGCACCCGGTGCCGGTGATGCTGGCGGGCGGCGCGCTGTTTACCCTGACCCTGCTGTGGTAGGCTTGCGCCGATACCCGCTGCGAAAAGCGGGCGCACAGAGGGAGGATAGCGATGCCCAAATACCTGATCTCGGCTTCCTATTCCGCCGAAGGTTTGAAAGGCCTGCAAAAGGACAAGGCCTCCGGCCGCCGGCGCGCGGTGACGGCGGCGATCGAGGGGCTCGGCGGCAAGGTCGAGTCGGTCTATTTCGCGCTCGGCGAAGACGACGTCTACGTGGTCGCCGACTTGCCCGACAACGGCACCGCGGCGGCGCTCGGGATCGCCGGGTCGTCGAGCGGCCTGATACGTACGCGGACAACCGCGCTGCTGACGATCGAGGAGGTCGACCGCGCGCTCGAAAAGAATGTCGGATTCCGCCCGCCCGGCGGCTGACATTCCGGCGACGGAGTGGCGGCGCTTCGGCGAGCTTTCGCCGCCGCTACTCTATCGCATCCTGCAATTCCGCCAGGCCGTCTTCGTCGTCGAGCAGAACTCCGCCTATGCCGACCTCGACGGGCTCGACGCGGCGGCGCGGCACCTGTTGCTGCGGCTCGCGGACGAGCTCGTCGGTTATCTGCGGCTCGTGCCGCCGGCCGGGCCGGCGGGCCGCGTCGGGATCGGCCGGGTGGCCGTCGCCCCGGCATGGCGCCGGCGGGGGTTTGCCCGGCTGATGATGGGCAAGGCGTTGCGGCTCGCGGCCGAGGCCTATGCGGGATCGGAGGTTCTCGTCAGCGCGCAGGCCTATCTCGCGCCTTTCTATGAGGGGCTCGGCTTTCTGCCGATCTCCGAGCCCTACGACGATTTCGCCGTGCCGCATATCGACATGAGGAGACCGCCATGACCGTGACCCGGCAGAAGATCCAGCCGGAATCCCTGAATGTCCGCCGGATCGGCGGGCGCGCGCTCTATTCGCACGTCGTCACCGTTACGGGCGGCGGGCGGCAGGTCTTCATCGCCGGCCAGCTGGCGCGCGACAAGGAGGGAAATTGCGTCGGCAAGGGCGACATGGGCGCCCAGATCGAGCAGGTCGGCCGGAACATCGAGGCGTGCCTGAAGGCCGCCGGGGCGAGCCTCTCCGACATCGTAAAGACGACCACCTTCGTCACCGACATCGAGGAGTTCTTCCGCCACAACGAGGTGCGGATGCGCTATCTCGGCTCGGCCTTGCCGACCAGCACGACGGTCGAGGTGCGCCGCCTCGCCGGCCCCGATTTCATGGTTGAGATCGAGGCGATCGCGGTCGTGGATTGACCGCTGCCGTCATTGCGAGGCGCGAAGCGCCGCGGCAATCTCGCCGAGATTGCTTCGCTTCGCTCGCAATGACGGGCCCTTGGCCTAAAGCTCGCCCTCCTCGCGCAGCAGGCGGACGCTCTGCCGGAGCGCGCGCAGCGTGTCCGCGAGTTCGGATTCGCCGTGCGTCGCCGAGGCGAGCCCGCCCGGGCTGCCGGAGAGATCGACCCCGTTCGTCATCATCGCCAGCCGCAATTTGTGGACGACGCTCGCCTTCCGGTCGCCGGAAAGCGCCTCGTCGCTGTGCTCGAAAGGGTCGAAGCGGGTCGGCACGATCTGGCGATGCTCGGGGTTGGTGAAGATGTGGAACATCGAGAAGGTGCCGTAGGCCGCCCACGGCACCCGCTCCTCCTCGAACACCTCGTTGATGCCGCGGCGCACCTTGTCGCCATAGGCGTTGGCGCGGGCGCAGGCGTCCGTCGTACCGACGATCTCGAGCGCCGCGACGCCGGCCGCGGCCGACAGCGGGTTGGCGTTGAAGGTGCCGGGATGCGCGATCTTCTCGCGCTTCGCCTCTTCGGTGACCCGGAAATCGAGCAGGTCGAGGATGTCCTTGCGGCCGGCGACGGCGCCGCCCGGCAGGCCGCCGGCGAGGATCTTCGCGAGCGTCGTCAGGTCCGGCTTGATACCGTATTCGCGCTGCGCCCCACCCGGCGAGACGCGGAAGCCCGTCACCACCTCGTCAAAGATCAAGAGCACGCCCTTTTGCCGGGTAAGCTCGCGCAGCGCATGCAGAAATTTCGGGTCGATCGGCAGCCGCGCGCCATGCGCGCCGGTCGGCTCCAGGATCGCGGCGGCGATGTCGTCATGCGCCTCCAGGATGCGGGCGAGCCCCTCCTCGTCGTTCTGCTCGGCGAGCACGACATTGCCCGCCACGCCGTCGAGGACGCCCGTCGTCGGGCTGCCGTCGAAGTGGCTCGCAAAGCCGGTCGTCATGTGGTCGTGCCAGCCGTGGAAATGGTGCTTGAAGCGCAACAGTTTCGGCTTGCCGGTGAAGGCGCGGGCGAGGCGCACCGCCATCAGCGTCGCTTCGGTGCCCGAAGAGGTGAAGCGCACGCGCTCGGCCGACGGAACGAGGCGCAGCACCCATTCCGCCCAGCGGATCTCGATTTCGTGGCTGGCGCCGAAATGCGTGCCGCGGGCGAGCTGCTCCTGCGCCGCCTTGGTCACTGCCGGGTTGCAGTGGCCGAGCAGCAATGCTCCGTGCCCGCCGAAATAATCGACATAGCAGTTGCCGTCGACATCCCATTTGCGCGGGCCCTTCGCCTCTCGGATGTAAAGGCCGTAAGGCTCGATGTAGCGCGAATCGTGCGTGATGCCGCTGGGGAAAAGCTCCGCAGCCTTCAGCGCGTCGGCGGCCGAGCCGGGTGTCTTCGCGCGGTAGGCGGCGATGATCGGGGAATTGGTGATCGTGTCGGGCATGGCGCTCGCTCCTCGGGCCACAGGGGCATGCTCATCTTTTAGGCCCTGCGCGCGACGAGGCCAAGCCCCCGGCCCGGATGCCGGGATTGCATTTTGGCGGTGCGTGCTTCGAGACGCGCCCTTCGGGCGCCCTCAGCATGAGGTTGTTCTTGATGGCGCTAAGAGGAACCTCATCCTGAGGCGCCTCGCGCAGCGAGGCCTCGAAGGACGCTCAAGCACCGATCCGGCTTGCGCCAAAACGAGAAGAGCCGCCCCGAGGGCGGCTCTTCCACTGACCAATTACCGTCGGCCGTTCGCGGCCGCGTGTCGGTGCCCTCAGGCACGGGTCTCCGCGACTGCAGGGATCCTGGTCACGACAGCGGTCGACCGCGGTTGGTGGTTAGACACAGGATCACCTCCTTTCAATAGTTGCGCCGATACGCCTACTCTAACCGAGCCGCCGCCCCGCTCACAAGCGCCCTGGCCGGCGGCGAGGGCGGCAATGCGCCGCAGCGCATGGCCGCGCCCGCCGCGCCCGGCCGGAAAATCAAGCAACGCCTTCCTCTTTCAAGGCCGCGACATCCTTCTCGCTCATCTTCAGCCAGTCGCCGAGTACGTCCTCGGTGTGCTCGCCCAACAGCGGCGCCGGCGCCACTTTCGCCGTCGCACCGTCGAATCGCGCCGGGAAGGTCGGCATTTTGAGGCTCCCTTGCGGGTGCCGCATCGTCTGCAGGATGCCGCGCGTCTCGAAGCTGGGTTCGGCGAGCAGATCGCCGGTGTCGAGGACCGCGCCGGCCGGCACGCCCGCCCCGCCGATCAGCCGCATCGCCTCGTGCTTGGTGCGCTGCGCCGCCCAGTCGGCGACGATCGCATCGATCTCGGCGGCATGCGCCAGCCGCCGCTGCGGGTCGGCGTATTCCGGGTCGTCGGCCATCTCGGGGCGGCCGATGACGGCGCACAAGCGCCGCCAGTGCTCGGGATTGCTCGGGCTGGTGAAGATGAAGACGAAATCGTTCGGGCCGCCCCCTTTCGTCCGGTAGATGTCGGCGGGCGGCGGGCCGCCGCCTGCGGCCAACGACTTGGCGCCGTTGCGCCGCGCCGGCGCGCCGCTGCGCGCGTGCTGCACGAAGGCGCCGCGCAAATACTGCATGATCGCGTCCTGCATCGCGATCTCGACGTGCCGGCCGCGGCCGCTCCGCTCGCGCTCGAAAAGAGCGCTCAGGATCGAGATCGCGAGCAGCATGCCGGTACCGGTGTCGCCGAGCGTCGCGCCGGGGCGGCAGGGGCGGCCGTCGGGCTCGCCGGTGACGCTCATCGAGCCGCCGCAGGCCTGCGCGATCATGTCGAAGGCGAGGTTCTTCTCATAGGGGCTGCCGCGCCCGAAGCCTTTGACCTGGGCATAGACGAGACGCGGGTTGAGGGCGTGCAGCACCTCCCAGCCGAGCCCCAGCCGCTCGATCGTGCCGGGCGCCAGGTTCTCGACGAAAACGTCGGCCTTTGCCGCCATCTCCTTGACCAGCGCAATGCCGCGCGGCGTCTTCAGGTTGAGCGTCACCGACTTCTTGTTGGCGTTGTAGATCATGAAATAGTAGGCGTCGGCGCCGGGTTTGGGACCGCTGCCGAGAGTGCGGCCCGGCTCGCCGCCTTTCGGGTTCTCGACCTTGACGACCTCGGCGCCGAGCAAGGCGAGGACCTCGGTGCAGGAGGGGCCGGCCTCGAATTGCGAGAGGTCGAGGACGCGCACTCCGGCGAGGCAATTGGGCGCCGCTTGCTGCATGGGTCCTGGCTCCTTTTCTGCGCTGCTGTGCCGACAGGATAGAGGATGGCGGCGGCGAGCGGTATCGGCTCAGCCCATCAACGCCGCATACCAAACGAGGAAGTCGCGATCGAGAATTTGCTCGCCGGCTTGCGACAGCGCGGCATCGATGCGCTCGTCGGCGGCGCCCTCGGCCGCATCCGGCGCGGCGGCGATCCGCACCAGCCGGCAGTCGCTGCGCTCGGGCGAGCGCGGGATCAGCCGCAGCAGGACCGCCTCCTCGGCATTCGCGACGAGGCGGCAGAGCGGCCCCAATTCGACGGCCCGGTCGGGGGCGCGGACGAAGAGCTCGGGCGCCGGCCACAGATGCCGGCGCAGGAGCTTCCAGTTCAGCTTCGTCTCGAAGCGACGCCGCCCGGTCACCGTGCCGCCCGCGAGCCAGGCGGGAAGCGCCGCGACGGGCGGCAGATCCTCGGCCGCGCCCGACGGATCGACGAAGAAAAGGCCGCCGGCGGCATGCACCGGGTAGCTCGCGAGCCGGTAGCGGGGCGAGCTTTCCTGCGCCGGGCTCAGGTGCGGTTCGACGAGCCTGCCGTCGATCGCATATTGCCAGCCATGATAGGGGCAGAGCAGCTCGTCCGCCCCGCCCTCCTCGTCCTCGCAGACCGGGTAGCCGGCGTGAATGCAGGTGTTGCGCAACGCATGGAACGAAGCCGCGTTCTCGCGCGTCACGAGCAGCGAGCGGGGCCCGGCCTCGGCGAGAAAATAGCGCCCGTCCGAGGGCAGTCGGCTGACGTGATCGGCGGCGAGCCAGGGCCGCAGAAAAATCCGCGTAAATTCGGCGGCGAAGACGTCGTGGTCGCTGAACAACTCGGCCGGCGGCTGCGGCATGCCGCCGCCGGCGAGCGCCGCCGCGACGGCGCTGACGCTCTCGGGCACATCCATTCTCGGGATCCGTTCGGTTCGTTCGTCACCCGAAGGGTTTGCCGCAATCCAAGGGCCGCCGTCCAGCCCGATCGTCAGGCCCGGCCGACGCCACACCGGAAAATCTCGTGTTCATGGGGGTCCGGGCACCGTTTCGAGCGATCCCGGAACGACGAATGGGGTTCTCCGCGGGCCCTCAGGCTTCGCCGAAGGCTTGCCGGATGTTGGCGATCAGCGCCTCGTCGCTGACCGGTTTGTCGAGAAAGGCCTGCGCGCCCATCTCGCGCGCGCGCTTGCGCGTGGCGGCGTCGCCGCGCGCGGTGATCATGATGACCGGCAGCGGGCTCGGGCAGTCGCGCGTTGCGAGATAATCGAGCCCGCTGGTCCCCGGCAGGTGCAGGTCGAGGATCATGCACGCCTTGCGCCCGGCGACGTGGCCGCGGCGGAATTCGACAATCGACCCGAAATCCTCGACCGTCATGCCGTAGGATTCGAGCAGCACCCGCAGCGAATCACGCACCGCCTCGTCGTCGTCCACGACATAGATGATGGACTCTTCGTTCACGTCTCGCTCCCGCCTCACGGGGCGCAAGATAGTGCGCGAAAACCTTCGGCGGTATACGGAATTACCCCTACCCGGCCGGCGCCCCGGTTAATGCGGGCTCGGCGAGATGCCGGCGGCGAGCGCCAGCACGACAAGCTCCGACAGGCTCTTGGCGCCAGTTTTCTCCATGACCCGCGCACGGTGGATCTCGACGGTGCGCGGGCTGATCGACAGTTCATAGGCGATCACCTTGTTCGGCTTGCCGGCGACGAGGCGGTCGAGCACCTCGCGTTCGCGCCCGCTGAGCCGGCCGATCCGCGCCTTGGCCTCCGCCGCCGCGATGCCGCCCTCCTGCCGGCGCCCGATCTCGAGCGCCCGCTCGACGGCCCCGAGGATGACGCTCTCGCTGAACGGCTTTTCGACGAAATCGACGGCGCCCGCCTTCATCGCGCGCACCGCCAGCGGCACCTCGCCATGGCCGGTGATGACGACGACCGGCAACGCCGCGCCCTCGGCCTGCAGCCGCTCCTGCACTTCCAATCCGCCGAGCCCCGGCATCCGTACGTCGATGACCAGGCAGGCCTCGCCCTCGGGCCGCGCGGCGGAGAGGAATTCGCTGCCGGAGGCGAAGCTCAGGACGCGGTAGCCCGCCGCTTCGAGCAGGATCTGAAGCGAGTCGCGAACGGCCTCGTCGTCATCCGCGATGAGCACGGTCGGCGGCATGCGCGGTCCGAGTTTCGCTGTCGTTTCGGCTGAGCGGAAGTGTGAAGGCAAAGGTCGTGCCGCCCTGTGGATTGGCCTCGGCGCGGATATGCCCGCCATGCGCCTCGACGATCGAGCGGCAGATCGACAGCCCGACGCCCATCCCCTGCGCCTTTGTCGTGACGAAAGGCTGGAACAACTGGTCGCGCACCGCGGCGGCGAGCCCGCCGCCGGTGTCGGAGACGCTGACCTCGACGTCCGTGAGCAGGCTGGTGCGGATCGTCAACAGCCGTTCGGCGCTGCCGGCCATGGCCTCGACCGCGTTGCGCACGAGGTTCAGCACGACCTGCTGGATGCGGATCTTGTCGAGATGAATGGGCGGCAGGTCGGGCGCCAGTTCGAGCATCAGCCGCACTTCCTGTTCCTTGGCGCCGACAAGGGCGAGCGCGCTCGCTTCCTCGACCACCTGGTTGAGGTCCTCCGCCCGATAGCCGCTCTCGCCCTTTTCGACGAACTGGCGCAGACGGCGGATGATCTCGCCGGCGCGGATGGCTTGCCCGGCGGCCTTGGCGAGCGCGTCCGCGGCCCGCTCCGGCAGCGCCCCGCGCTCCTTCTCGATGATCCGCCGCGCCGCCTGCAGGTAATTGACGATCGCGGTCAAGGGCTGGTTCAGCTCATGCGCCAGCGCCGACCCCATCTGCCCCATCGCGGACAGGCGCGAGACGTGCAACAGTTCTGCCTGCAATTCCTGCAGCCGCCTTTGCGCCTGCTGCCGCTCGGTGATGTCGCGCGCGAAGCCGGTGAACAGCGGGCGGCCGACACCGACCGCCTCGCCGACCGACAGCTCCATCGGGAAGGTGCTGCCGTCCTTGCGCTTGCCGCTGACGACGCGGCCGATGCCGATGATGCGGCGCTCGCCGGTCGCCAGGTAGCGGGCGAGGTAGCCGTCGTGCCGCTCGTGATAGGGCGAGGGCATCAGAATGTTGACGTTATGCCCGAGCACCTCGTCGGCGGCGTAGCCGAACAGCCGTTCGGCGGCCGGGCTGAAGGATTGGATCGCGCCCCGCTCGTCGATCGTGATGATCGCGTCGGGGACGGTTTCGAGGATCGAGCGCAGCCGCGCCTCGGTGGTGCCGCCTTCTTCGTTGCCGCCCATGCCCGATCTTTACACTAATGGGCGACGCGGCGGTACCTCCGCCCGTTGCATCCCGTCCCGCGCCGAAAGGCGCTACCGCGAATTGCGGCGAGAGCCTAGGATGGCGGTCCGGTTCGGCTCGGGGCCAACCCCGAGCCCGGCGGTCATGCTCGGGGGACGAGGATGGGCCCGCATACCAGTCTTCTCGTCACGATCATCGTAGTCGTCACCCTCGCGCTGTTCCTGGCGGGGCTCGTGTGGCGCCTCTACCGCGGCGGCGGCTACGACGGCGATCGCGAGTGACGCGGCGCCGCGGCGGCCTCAGCGCAGCGACTCGATGTAGGCGACGAGATCGCTGATTTCGGCGCGCGTCAGCGACAGATCCGGCATCGCGCCGTGCGGCTTCGTCAGAAATGCGCGCAGCTGAGCGGCGGTAAGCTTGCCCTTGGCGATCGCGGGAAAGCTCGGCGGACCGACCTGTACTCGGGCAGGCGGGGTGTTGCCGATCACATGACAGCTCGCGCACCAGCGTTCGGCAAGCCGGGCGCCCGTGGCGGCGTCGGCACGGGCGAGCGCCGGAGCTAGGAATGCGAGCGGCAGCGCCAGGCCCGCCGCGATCAGGTGTCGGTGTCGCCCGTGCATCGCGAACTCTCCTGCGGTTGTCGCCCGCCGGGGGCGGTTACGAACCTTTGGCGGCAGGCCCGGGGGGTGCCGCCGCGGGGGCGTCCGGCTTCTTCGCGTCGTGAATCTCGGATGCTCGATGCTGCCGGTAGGCGCTGCGCAGCGCCGCGTAGAAGTCGAGCGAGCTCTTTTCGAGTGCATCGAGATCGCGCAGATGCTCGGCTCGCACGTCGATGAGCTTGGCGCCGCCGCTCGCCAGGCGCGCGTAGAGAATGGCGGCGCCGCCGAAATAGGCGAGCGGATCGAGGGCGAAATCGACCGCCGTGCCGATCGTGTCGCGAACGTTCGAGGGCCCCAGCGCCGGCAGCATCAGATAGGGTCCGCCCTTCACGCCCCAGACGCCGAGCGTCTCGCCGAAATCCGCGTCGTGCGGCTTCAGGCCCCAGCTCGCGGCGACATCGAAAACCCCGGCGCCGCCGACGGTCGTGTTGAGGGCGAGCCGCTGCAGCGCTTCCAGGCTCCGCGTCGGCTTGCCCTGCAGCATCGTGTCGACCGCGACTCGCGGCTCGGCAAGGTTGCCGACCACATGGTGCACGCCTGCCTGCACCGCCGCCGGCAGGTGCTCGCGATAGGCCTCGGCAAGTGGTTTCAGGACGGTTCGATCGGCGGCGCGATTGGCGGCGAAGACCGCCCGGTTGACCTTTTCGAGCGGGTCGCCCGCCGATGCCGCGCCCGGTGGCGCCGCGCTGCAGCCGGCGCACACCGCGAGCGCGGCGACCGCAACCGCCGCCGCCCGCCGACGCGGGCGGATTGTGATGATCGCGAACAACGCCGCGCTCCGAATTAGCGCTCCGCGCTCTCGGTCTTTTCGCGCATCAACGCCAAGAGGCCGGCGACGTTGCCGCCGTTGCGCGCGATGACGGAGGCGAATTCCGAGCGCTGCGTCACCGCCATGCTGACCCCCTCGATGACGACGTCGGCGATCTTCAGCGCGCCGTTGTTGTCGACCAGCCGCCAATTGATCTTCAGCGGCGGCTCGCCGTTCGGGCGCACGATCTCGCTGGCGACGATGAAGCCGTGCCCGTCCGGCTGGTCGCCGACCACCTTGAAGATCTCGCCGCCGAAATCGGAAAGCCGCGCCGCATAGGCGATGACCACGTAATCCTCGAACAGCTTCTCGAATTGCTGCTGCTCCGTGGGGGTGGCGATCCGCCAGTAGCGGCCGAGCACGAAGCGGGCGATGACCGGCTCGTCGAAATTGGCTTGGAACAGCTCCCGAAAACGAGCCTGCCTGACGCTGCGGGAAACCTTGTGGCTCAGCACATCGAGAGCCTGGTGGCCGAGCTCGCGGATAAACGCCACCGGGTCGCTTTCGCCGGCAACGACCGGGGCGGCCGTCGCCATCGGTGCCGTCAGCAGGAGTAGAGCGGCCAAAACGCAACGACGCATCATCTGGGCGGCACCTCGCCTGTTGGGAACGGCACCAGTGTGCCCTGAACGGCGCCGCGAAGCCATAGGTGAGGATGCCGCGCCGCGTTCCCGCTCAGCGCCGTCCTTCGCTGCGGCGCGTTGACGCAGCAAGCGCCGCGACGGGTCCGCGGGCTCCGGCGGCGCGCGTCTTCCCACGCCCGGCACATCCGGGTAGTGTGCCGCCGAGCGACACGCTGCGACGGCAAAGGATGGCTATTCATGTGGCGGTTTCTGCGCGACAAGCCTGCCGTGCCGAGCCCCGAGCACTGTCTGCCGGGACGGGCCGAGCGGATGCTCGTGCCCGAGCGGCATTTCGTCAACGGTCATGGGCTCGCCGGCCCCTATCCCGAGGGCATGGAGAAGGCGATCTTCGCGCTCGGCTGCTTTTGGGGCGCGGAACGCAAATTCTGGGAGGCGCCGGGGGTGTGGACGACGGCGGTCGGCTATGCCGGCGGTTACACCCCGAACCCGACCTATGAAGAGGTGTGCAGCGGCATGACCGGCCATGCCGAAGCCGTGCTCGTCGTCTACGATCCGCGCAAGACGAGCTACGAGGCGCTGCTGAAATTGTTCTGGGAAAGCCATGATCCGACCCAGGGCATGCGGCAGGGCAACGATGTCGGCACGCAATACCGCTCGGCGATCTACACGTTTTCGCCGGCGCAGCGGCAGGCCGCAGAAAGCTCGCGGACGGCCTTCGGGGAGCGGCTCGCGGCGTCGGGATTCGGCAAGATCACGACCGAAATCGCAGACGCCCCCGAATTCTATTTCGCCGAGGACTACCATCAGCAATATCTGGCGAAGAACCCGCGCGGTTATTGCGGCCTCGGCGGCACCGGCGTCAGCTGTCCCATCGGGTTGCCGGCGAGCGCCTGAGCCGACGCGCGGCGCCGCGTCGAAGGACGCAGCACCGCTTGTCCAGCGCCCCTTAATCAGCCCGGCTGGGCAGCCGACGCGCGCCACACCGGCTTCGCCTCGTCGAGCCGGCGCAGATGCTTGCGCAGCCGCCTTTCGCCGGCTTCGAGCCGGCGCTCGTGCCAGGCCAGCACGAGCGCTCCGGCCGCGGCGACGGAACTCGCCGACGCACCGTCGATGCCGAGCTCGGCGACGAGCGAATGCCCGACGCGCACGTCGTTCGCGTAGCCGAGATCGTCCTGCAGCCGCTTCAGCCGCTTTTCGAACCCGGCGAGGGCGTCCTTCGCATAAAGGCCGGCCAAGAGTTCAAGCGTATAGCGCAGCTCCTTGACGGCGATGCGCAGCTTGTGGCGCTTTTTCGCGGACAACCGGCGAAAGCCCTTGCTGCGCCGCTTTACGTCGCGGCGGCGGCGGTCGAGAAGCCGCACCGCCGCGTCGCGGAGCGGCGTGGCGTCGGCCGCGGTCAGCTCCGGCCGGCGCCAGCCGCGCCCCTCGAACCAGCGCTCCAGCCGCGCCATCGCGGATTTGTGCGCCGGCGAAAGAAGCCTTGTCTCGACCGTGCGATAGGCCTCCTGCCGGCGCCGCGCCAGCGCCTCCTCGAGCGCCGGGAAATCGGCTTCTCCGGAAAGCTCGGCGCGGCACGGCGCGACGAGTTCATGAGCGAAGACGTCGAGGTTGCGGGCGCGGCCGAGCGCGGCATCGAGCGCCTCGATGTCGTCGACGACCCAGCGGCGGTCGGCTTTCGGCAGCATTTTCTTGAAGGCCAAGAGCGCCGAACGTAAGCGGCGCAGCGCAACCCGCATCTGATGAACGGCTTCGGGTTGGCCGGCGAGCGCCGCCGGCTCGTTGCGCGACAGGTGTGCAAGACAGGCGCGCCCAATCTCCTGCAGGGCGGTATCCGCGGTCATCGCAGGGGCGAGCGCGAGCGGTTCGGCGCGCACCGGCTGCGGCCCTGCGCTTCCGTCGTCGCTGCTGAAAGCGAGCCTCAGTTCCCTCTCGTTCGAAATCGCACGGCTCCCTGCGGCAGATTATTTTTGACGTTCATAGCACGACGCCCGCGCATGATGAATGCCGGCGCGCCGGTCTTTTCGACGGCGGCGGCCAAGCCGGCGATGCGTGCAACCCGTCCGCGCCTTCTTGTATCTTGACGCAGGGCGCGGAAGCGTCGGGAATTGCCGGCCGATCGGCGGCAACGGGAGAAGAAGAATGGCCTCGAGCTGTGCGCAGCTCTCCGGCGAGAAGGCCGGCACCGACCAGCTCGCGCTGGCGCGGGCGCTGGCGCCTCGCCTCGCCGATGCGGCCGACGAGATCGAGCGGGCGCGCGAGCTGCCGCCGAACATCGTCGAGGCGCTCGTCGAGGGCGGGTTTTTCCGCATGCTGCTGCCGCGCTCGCTGGGCGGCGCCGAACTCGACCCGCCGAGCTATACCGCCGTCCTCGAGGAGCTGGCGAAGGCGGACGCCAGCACGGCGTGGTGCCTCGGCCAGAATTCCGGCTGCTCGATGATCGCACCCTATCTCCCTGCGGAAACGGCGCGCGAGGTGTTCGGGCCGCCGCGCGGCATCCTCGCCTGGGGGCCGGATGTGCCGAACGCCGGCAAGGGCATCGCCGTTGAGGGCGGGTATCGCGTCACCGGGCAATGGGGGTTCGCCACCGGCAGCCGGCATGCGAGCTGGCTCGGGGCGCATCTGCCGATCTTCGAGCCCGACGGCGCGCCGCGCCTCGGCGCGAACGGCCGGCAGTTGGTGCGCACCGTCCTCTTCCCGAAGACGAGCGTGCGGATCATCGACAATTGGCAGGTGGTCGGGTTGCGCGGCACCGGCAGCGACAGCTACGCCGCCGAGGATCTCTTCGTGCCGCAGAAATACACCGCCGGCCGCGACGTCGAGGTCGAGCGGCGCGAGCCCGGCTCGCTCTACCGCTTCACCAGCGGCATGATTTATGCGGCGAGCTTTTCCGCCGTCTCGCTCGGCATCGCGCGCGGCGCGCTCGACGCCTTCATCGTGCTGGCGCGCGACAAGATCCCGCGCGGCCAACGGCGCACCTTGCGCGAGAACAACGTGATCCAGGCGCAGGTCGCGCAATGCGAAGCGCGCATCGGCTCCTCGCGCGCCTTCCTCTTCGCGACGCTCGAGGAGATGTGGCAGGAGGCGAACCGCTCGGGCCGCCTCTCGCCGCAGCAGCACGTCAAGATCCGGCTCGCCTCGACCTGGGCGATCAACCAGGCGCGCGAGGTCGTCGCGGCCGTTTACAGCGCCGCCGGCGCATCGGCGATCTTCAACGCCAACCCGTTCGAGCGCCGGCTGCGCGACATGCATGCCGGCAGCCAGCAGGGCCAGGGCCGGCCGCTGCATTTCGAGACGGTCGGGCAGATCCTGCTCGGTCTGGAACCGGAAGGCCGGATGTTCCGCTGAGCCGCGCAATGACATGATCGTGAATTGTCATGGCCGCCGCGGCGACGCAATCTCGGCGGGAATCTCTTGGCCTCGGATGTGAATTTTGCAGTTGCCGAAGCGCACTCGATGGGCGCCTGCGCTGATCCTCGGCATGGTGCTGGTTTCCGCTCGCCTGCCGGCGCAGTCGGCGGCGGTCGATTGGCCGCATGCGCGGGTGCTGCACATCACGATGCAGGATTACCGCTTCGTGCCGAACCGGCTCGTGCTGCGGCGCGGCCAGCCCTACCGGCTGATTTTCGCAAATCGCGCCAGGAGCGAATGGCACGAGTTCACGGCGCCGGAATTCTTGCGCTCGACCGCGCTCGGCAATCCGAAGGCGCTCGACTCGTCGCATTCCGAGCTCGCGGTGCCGCCGGGCGCCGTGCGGGAACTCGATCTCGTGCCGCGGATGGCGGGCCGGTACGGCTTCCATTGCTCCGACCATGATTGGGCCGGGATGGACGGCCGGATCACCGTCGAGTAGCAGATGTCTCCCTCTCCCCGCTGGCGCGGGGCGAGGGAGGTATTCGGAGGGATGCAGCTTCCGCCGGAAGTAGTCAGTTCCGGCTCTTGTCGACGAGGCGGTGCTCGGCGATCCACGGCATCATCGCGCGCAATTTCTCGCCGACTTTCTCGATGTCGTGCTCGGCGGCGCGGCGGCGCAGCGCCTTGAAGCTCGGGCTGCCGGCGGTGTTTTCGAGCACCCATTCGCGCGCGAAGCGGCCCGATTGGATGTCGGCGAGGATCTCTTTCATTTTGCCCCGCACATGCTCGTCGATGACGCGCGGGCCCCTCGTGTAGTCGCCGTATTCGGCCGTGTTGGAGACCGAATAGCGCATGTTGGCGATGCCGCCCTCGTAAATCAGATCGACGATCAGTTTCACTTCGTGCAGGCACTCGAAATAGGCCATCTCCGGGGCGTAGCCGGCCTCGACGAGGGTCTCGTAGCCGGCGACGATCAGCGCCGAGAGGCCGCCGCAGAGGACGCTCTGCTCGCCGAAGAGGTCGGTTTCGCATTCCTCGCGGAACGTCGTCTCGATGACCCCGGCGCGCCCGCCGCCGATCGCCGAGGCGTAAGAGAGCGCGATCTCGAGCGCGTTGCCGCTCGGGTTCTGCTCGACCGCGACAAGGCACGGCACGCCGCCGCCGCGCAGATATTCCGAGCGCACCGTGTGGCCCGGCCCTTTCGGCGCGATCATGAACACGTCCATGTCGGGGCGCGGCTCGACGAGCCGGAAATGGATGTTGAGGCCGTGCGCGAAGGCGAGCGCGGTGCCTTCGCGCATGTTCGGGCGCAGATCGTCGGCATAGAGCGCAGCCTGCAATTCGTCGGGCGTCAGCACCATGACGAGGTCGGCCCATTTCGCCGCCTCGGCCGGCGTCGTCACCCCGAGCCCCGCGGCTTCCGCCTTCTTCGCCGAAGCGGAGCCGGGGCGCAAGGCGACGGCCACTTCCTTGACGCCGCTGTCGCGCAGATTGTTGGCGTGCGCGTGGCCCTGGCTGCCGTAGCCGACGATCGCCACCCGCTTCGACTTGACGAGGTTCACGTCCGCGTCGCGGTCGTAATAAACGCGCATGTCACTCTCCTTCCGGAATCCGGGCCGCGATTGCTTCGCTTCGCTCGCAATGACTAGCCGGCGTCATTGCGAGGAGCGGAGCGACGACGCAATCTCGATCCCCTCTGCGCCCTCTGCATCAAACTTAAAACTTTGCCGGGCCGCGGGCGATGGCAACGGCGCCGGTGCGCGACACGTCGGCGAGCCCCAACGGCTCCATCAAGGCGATGAAGGCGTTCAGCTTCTCGCTCGACCCGGTGATCTCGAAGACGAAGCTCTCGATCGTCGAATCGATGACCTGCGCCCGGAAGATGTCGGCGAGGCGCAACGACTCGATGCGCGCTTCGCCCTTGCCCGCGACCTTGACGAGCGCCATCTCGCGCTCGACGAAGGGGCCTTCGTCGGTCAGGTCGCGCACCTTGTGCACCGGCACGAGGCGCGACAGCTGCGCCTTGATCTGCTCGATGATCATGCGCGTGCCGGAGGTGACGAGAGTGATGCGCGACAGGTTGTTCCGGCGGTCGACCTCGGCGACGGTCAGGCTCTCGATATTGTAGCCGCGGCCGGAAAAGAGGCCGACGACGCGGGCGAGGATGCCCGGCTCGTTATCGACGAGCACGGCCATCGCGTGGCGCTCAATGTTCTCGGGCATGGCGGCGGGCTTTATTTATCGGCCGCCATTCCCACGGACGCGCAGGGCTGGTCCGGGGAATTGCGGCGGGTTGATCGAATGCACAAGAAGCAACATTTCATCGTCTTGGCCGGGCTTGGCCCGGCCATCCAACGAGTTGACATGGCGTTCGAGCGTGCAAGAAGGCGTGGATGCCCGGAACAAGTCCGGGCAAGACGAACCTTCAGCAGCGCTTTTGCATCCATCTGCGGGGACGACGAAAAAGGATTGAGGCAGGTTCTCACACCAGGACCATGCCCTCTTCCGATACCGGCTTTGCCGCCTCGTCCTGCGGCCCCAGCAGCATCTCGTTGTGCGCCGCCCCCGAAGGGATCATCGGAAAGCAGTTCTCCGCCGGGTCGACCGCGACGTCGAGGATGAAGGCACTGGGGCTCGCCAGCATCTCGGCGATCGCCTCGTCCATCTGCGCCGGGTCCTCGACGCGCCGTCCGGCGGCGCCGAAAGCCTCGGCCAATTTGACGAAATCCGGCAATGCCGCGCTGTAGCTCTCGGAATAGCGGCCGCCGTGCAGCAGCTCCTGCCACTGCCGCACCATGCCCATGTACTGGTTGTTGAGGATGAAGATCTTGACCGGCAGCCGATGCTGCGCGGCGGTCGACATCTCCTGGATGTTCATCAGGATCGAGGCTTCGCCGGCGATGTCGATGACGAGCGCGTCCGGGTGCGCGATCTGCACGCCGATCGCGGCCGGCAGCCCGTAGCCCATCGTGCCGAGCCCGCCCGAGGTCATCCAGTGGTTGGGGGCCTCGAACTTGAAGAACTGCCCGGCCCACATCTGGTGCTGGCCGACCTCGGTGGTGATGTAGACGTCGCGCCCGCGGGTCAGCGCGTAAAGCCGCTCGATCGCGTATTGCGGCTTGATGACGTCGCGCCGGCTCTTGTCGTAGCGCAGGCAGTCGCGCGCCCGCCACTCCTCGATCGTCTGCCACCAGCGGGCGCGCGCCTTGTCGTCGGTGCGGCGCTTGTTCTTGCCGGCGGCGGCGAGGAGCGCCGCAAGCGCGGCCCCGGCGTCGGCGACGATCGGCAGATCGGCGCGCACGTTCTTGTTGATCGAGGAGGGGTCGATGTCGATGTGGATCTTCTTCGAATTGGGCGCAAAAGCGTTGAGGCGCCCCGTCACGCGGTCGTCGAAGCGGGCGCCGACCGCGATCATCAGGTCGCAGTCGTGCATCGCGTTGTTGGCTTCGTAAGTGCCGTGCATGCCGACCATGCCGAGAAAATGCGGGTCGTCGGCCGGGAAGGCGCCCAGCCCCATCAGGGTCAGCGTGACGGGCGCGTCGCAGAGGCGCACCAGCTCGGTGAAGCGGGCGCAGGCCTGCGGCCCCGAATTGACGAGCCCGCCGCCGCCGTAAAACAAGGGGCGCTTGGCGGCGGCGATCAGCGCCGTCGCCTCGGCGATGCGGCCAGGTTCGGGCTCCGTCTGCGGGCGGTAGGTCTTGTGCCGCCCCTCGGCCGGCGCGACGTAGGGGCCGAGCGCGAACAGCACGTCCTTCGGCAGATCGACGACGACCGGGCCGGGGCGGCCGCTCTTCGCGACGTAAAACGCCTCGTGCAATGTGCGGGCGAGATCGGCCACATCCTTGACGAGGTAGTTGTGCTTGGTGCAGGGCCGCGTGATGCCGGTGGTGTCGGCCTCCTGAAAAGCGTCGTTGCCGATCAGGTGGGTGGGCACCTGGCCGGTGAGGCAGACGATCGGCACCGAATCCATCAGCGCGTCGGTGAGGCCCGTGACGGCGTTGGTCGCCCCCGGCCCGCTCGTCACCAAGACGACGCCGACGCGGCCCGTCGAGCGGGCATAGCCTTCGGCGGCATGCACCGCGCCCTGCTCGTGGCGCACCAGGATGTGACGCAGCGCATTCTGCTTGAAGAGCGAATCGTAGATCGGCAGGACGGCGCCGCCGGGGTAGCCGAAAACGACATCGACGCCCTGATCGACAAGGGCTTTGATGACGATATCCGCTCCACAGATCGGCTCGGCCGACATGATAGGCTCCTTCGGCTCAGGGAATGCCCCGCCGCGGGCTTGCTGCCGGGCGGGGCGGGCACCCTAGTCAGCTAGTCGCGGCGGGTCAACAGAAACCCGTCAATAAACTGGCGTGAGCGGTGCAGCAATCTTTCCGAAAATTGCTCGCAGAGGACGAGATCGGCGGCGAGCTGGTGGCGAAACCATGTCGTCTGCCGCTTTGCATAGTTGCGCGTCGCGCGCTGCCCGAGAAGGATCGCCTCGGCGAGGGAGAGTTCGCCGCGCAGATGCCGCAGCAGTTGCGGCATGCCCAGCGCCTTCATCGCCGGCAGCGTCGGATCGAGCGCCCGTGCGGCGAGCGCGGCGGCCTCTTCGAGCGCGCCCGCCTCGACCATCGCGGCAAAGCGCGCGTCGCAGGCGGCATAAAGCGCGGGCCTCGGCGGCATCAGGAGGATCGTCGCAAAACGCCACGGCGCCCCGGGCGAAGGGCGCTGCCGCCATTCGGCGATCGGCAAGCCGGTGGCGCGCACAACCTCCCAGGCGCGCAAGAGGCGCGGCACGTCGGCCGGCGCGAGCCCGGCGGCGCCCGCCGGATCGAGCGCGGCGAGCGCCGCGCGCAGCCCCTCTCGGCCCGAACGGCGGTAAATCTCCTGCGCCTCTTCGCGCACCGCCGCCGGGATCGCCGGGATCGGCGCCAGCCCCTCGAGCAACGCGCGCAGGTAGAGCCCGGTGCCGCCAACCAGGATCGGCAGCCGCCCCTCGCCCCGCGCTTCGCCCATCGCGGCGAGCGCGAGGCTGCGCCAGCGCGCCGCCGAACCGCGTTCGGCGGCGTCGAGATGGCCGTAGAGCCGGTGCGGCGCACGCGCCTCGGCCGCTGCGCCGGGCCGCGCGGAGAGGATCGGCAGATCGCGATAGATCTGCTGGCTGTCGGCGTTGACGATCGTGCCGCGCAACGCCTCTGCGAGCGCCAGCGCGAGCGCCGACTTGCCGCTTGCCGTCGGCCCGGCGATGACGATCGCGGGCGGCGTCTCGCCCACTGCCCGGAGCCGCCGCCGGTGTCCCGGCGTCGCCGCTGCTCTTGCTGTTTTCTGCAGGGAATCTGCAGCCACTCGGCGGTGCTCCTGGTTTGCCTTCGCTGCGGCGGCAAGCACCATTCCGGACGAGGCTACCATGCGATCATGGCAATTTGTGCGTTGTTGTTTCGGCGTCGTCGCCGGGCGCCGGCATCTTTGCCCTCGATCTCGACAATTTCGCGTGCTCGATCGTACAAACGGGTTAAGCTTTCCGCGTGCGCATGCCGCGCATTGCTGACGATCTGCCGGCCCAGTGACGCAGGCCCAAATTTCCCCGCCGCCGCGATTGGCCCTCGCCGCCATCGGCGCGCCGGCGGCGCGGCGGCGCGCCGCCAATCCCGAGCCGCCGGTCGGGTGACGATTCTGACCCTGATCGGCGGCGACGGCGCGGCGCCGGCACTCTCCCGGATCGCCGCTCGCCTCGCTGCGGAATTCGCCGTCGAGCCCCTTTGGCTCGGCGCCGGCGAAGCGTGCGAATTCTCGCTCGATCTCGGCGACCGGGCTGCAGTCGAGGCGCAGGCCCGCGCGCTGATCGGCCGGGCGCCCATCGACCTCGTCCTGCAGCCGCGCGCGGCCGAGCGCAAGAAGCGGCTTCTCGTCGCCGACCTCGAATCGACGATCATCGAAAACGAGATGCTCGACGAACTGGCCGGTTTCCTCGGCCTGCGGGCAAAGGTCTCGGCGATCACGCGGCGCGCGATGAACGGCGAGATCGATTTCCTCGGCGCCCTCGAGGCGCGCGTCGCGCTCCTCGCGGGGATGGAAGAAAGGGTGCTGGAGGAGGCGCGGGCGCGGGTGCGTCTGATGCCCGGCGCGCGCACGCTCGTCGCAACAATGCGGGCGGCCGGCGCGGTGACGGCGCTCGTCTCGGGCGGGTTCGCGGTTTTCGCCGAGCCGGTCGCGGCCGAACTCGGTGTCGACCACGTCGTCGCCAACCGTCTCGAAATCGCCGGCGGCCGGGTCGCCGGCCGCGTCCTGCCGCCGATCGTCACGGGCGAGGTAAAGCGCGCGACGCTCTTCGAACTCGCCGCCCGGCACTCGATCGCGCTGCCGCAGACGCTGGCGGTCGGCGACGGCGCCAACGATCTGCCGATGCTCGCCGCCGCCGGGCTCGGCGTCGCCTTTCGCGCGAAGCCCGCGGTCGCGGCCGCAGCGCGCGCCCGCATCGAGCATGCCGACCTTACCGCGCTGCTCTATCTTCAGGGCTACCGCCGCGGCGAATTCGCGGCTTGAGCCGGGCGTCAGCCGCGGTCGAGCCCGAGCGCGACGAAGCGCAGATCGCCCTTGCGCTGGACCAGCAGCAGGATCGCCTTGCGCCCTGATTTTTTCGCCGCCGCGATGCGGCCGACGATGTCCGTGGGGCTCGCGACTTCCCGCTGCGCCGCCTCCATGATCACGTCGCCGGCGCGCAGGCCTTCGGTCGCGGCCCGGCTGTCCTTCGCGACATCGACGACGACCACCCCCTTGGCGTCGCCCGACAGCGAGAACTTCGTCTTCAGTTCGGGGGTGATCGCGGAGAGCGTGAGGCCGAGCGCGGTAACCCTCGGCGCCTGCGGCTGGTCGCGGTGCGGCGCGGCGGCGAGCGCGCTGGCGAGCTTTTCGGCCTTTTCGTCGAGCCGCCCGACCGTGACGTCGAGCGTCAGCGGCGCGTGCTTGCGCCACAGGCCGACCGGGACGCGCTTTTCGACCGGCGTCTCGGCGACGAGCTGCGGCAGGCGCCGCATGTCGGTGACGGGCCGGCCGTCGAATTCGAGGATCACGTCGCCGGCCGCGATCCCGGCGGCGGCGGCGGGGCCCTTCGGGGCGGTGCTGGCGACGAGCGCGCCTCTCGGTTTGTCGAGCCCCAGCGTCTCCGCGATCTCCGGCGTCACCTCCTGGATGCGCACCCCGAGCCAGCCGCGGTGAACGGTGTGGTCCCGTTCGTTCATCAATTCGCCGACGACCGCACGGGCGAGCACCGAGGGGATTGCAAAGCCGATGCCGATCGAGCCGCCGGAGGGCGAATAGATCGCCGTGTTGATGCCGATCACGTGCCCGTTCATGTTGAACATCGGGCCGCCGGAATTGCCGCGGTTGATCGCCGCGTCGGTCTGCAGGAAATCGTCGTAGGGGCCGGAATTGATGTCGCGCTGGCGGGCCGAGAGGATGCCGGCGGTGACGCTGCCGCCGAGGCCGAACGGGTTGCCGATCGCGAGCACCCAGTCGCCGACCCGCGCCGCGTCGCTGTTGCCCCATTCGACGGCCGGCAGGGGCCGCCCGGCATCGACCTTCAAGAGCGCAATGTCGGTCTTCTTGTCGCGCCCGACGACTTTCGCCTTCAAATTGGTGTCGTCGTGCAGGATGACGGTGATCTGGTCGGCGCCGGCGATCACGTGGTTGTTGGTGACGATAAAGCCGCGCGGATCGACGATGAAGCCGGAGCCGAGCGAGCTGGCGCGGCGCGGCGCGGCTTCCCGTTGGCTCTGGCCGGGGCGATCGAAGAAATTGTGAAAAAACTGGTCGAAGGGCGAGCCGGGTGGAAACTGCGGCAGCCGCGAGGACGGGTTGTTGCCGCCCTGCTCGGGCTTCAGCGTCTCGATCGTCGAAATATTGACGACCGCCGGGCTCAGCTTGTCCACGAGATCAGCGAAGCTCGCGGGCGCCGGCCGGGCGACGGCGCGGGCGGCGCCGAACGCCGGGACGAGGATCAACAGCACACCGGCCACGGCGACGCGCCGCGCCGGGCTGCAGAAGAAGAACGACACCGGAACCTACTCCTCGGGTTGACGCCGCACCCTGTTTCGCGCTCGGCACCGTTGCGCCGGGGTTGCAGCGTGCCGACCGAGATTAGGCGAGAAGCGCGGCGCAGGCCAGCGGCTTGTCGGGAGCCGGCGAATACCGCGTCGCCCCGGCGTCCGCCGGGACGGCAAAATTATCCCCGCTTTCCCGGCTCAGCGGCGGATCAGCCAGACGAGCACGACGCCGACGCCGGCCGCGGCGAGCCCCGCCAGCCGCAGGGCCGAGGGCGGAACCGCCGCGGCGCGCGTCGCGGCGCGCCGCATGCCTTCGGGAAAGGCCGCGTAGAGCATCCCTTCGATGACCAGCACCAGGGCCACCGCCGTCAGGAAATCCTTCATCCCTTCGGTCGGGATCCGGCCGTGGTTTTTTTCGACGGTGGCGCGGCCGGCGCCGGCGGGCTGGCGCCGGGGGCGGCCTGCGGGCTCTCGAAATACCGGAAGAACGGGCTCGTCGGGCTCAGCACGAACGAGGTGCCCTTGCCGGCGAGCCCGTGGCGATAGGCTTCGAGCGAACGATAGAAGGCGAAGAAGGATTTGTCCTGCCCATAGGCCTTGGCATAGATCGCGATCGCGGTCGCGTCGCCTTCACCGCGCAGTTCCTGCGATCGCCTCTGCGCCTCGGCGATGATGACGGTGCTCTCGCGGTCGGCATTGGCGCGCACGACGGCGGCTTCCTGCGAGCCTTCGGCGCGGTAGAGGGCCGCCTGCTTCTGCCGTTCCGAATTCATCCGCGCATAGATCGCCTCGCTGTTCTGCCCCGGCAGATTGGCGCTGCGGATGCGGGTATCGACGACATCGATGCCGAAGGGCTTGGCCGCGGCCATGACGTCGTCGCGGATCTTGTGCATGATCGCGGCGCGCTGCACCGACAACAGCGCCGACAGCGGCACCTTGCCGATGACCTGCCGGATGCTGCTCGACACCATCGCGATCAGCCGGTCGCGCGCCGCCTCCTCGTTGCCGACGGTCTGATAGAAGAGCAGCGGGTTGGTGATCAGGTAGCGCGTATAGGTATCGACGACGAGCCGCTTCTGGTCGGAAGCGATGATCTCCTCGGGCGGCGGCTCGACATCGAGAAGCCGCTTGTCGAACACGACGACCTGCTGGATGAACGGCCATTTGGCGTGCAGGCCGGGCCGCAGCACTATCCGTTGCGGCTTGCCGAATTGCAGCAGCAGCGCCTGTTCCGTCTGGGTGACGGTAAACAGCGCGCTCATCGCGAAAATGCCGAGCACGACGAGGACGGCGGCGAGGATGGCGAGGGCGCGGCGGTTCATCGGCCTTCCTCAGTCCCTGCTCTCGGCCGATGGGGCGGCCGGGGAGGCGAGGGGCGGACTCGAGCCAGGGCTGCCGGCCGATGCCGGCGGCGGATTGCCGGTTAGCCCGGGCAGCGGCAGATAGGGCAGCACGCCGCTGCCTTCGGCCGATTTGTCGATGATCACCTTGTTGCTGTTCTCGAGGATCTGCTGCATCGTCTCGAGATAGAGCCGCTCGCGCGTCACATCCTCGGCCGCTTTGAAGGCGCGATAGACCGAGTCGAAACGCGCCGCGTCGCCTTGCGAGCGGGCGACGATCTGCTGCTTGTAGGCCTGCGCGTCCTGCTCGATCTTTGCCGCGTTGCCGCGCGCCTTCGGGACGATGTTGTTGGCGTAGGCCTCGGCCTCGTTCTTGAGACGCGCCTGGTCGGCGAGCGCGGCCTGGACGTCACGGAAGGCGGCGATGACAGGCCCAGGCGGATCGACCCGCTGCAGCGTCACCTGGGTGATCTCGATGCCGGCGTGGTAATAATCGAGCAGCTGCTGCAACAGGGTTTGCGTGTCGCTCTCGACCTGGGCGCGGCCGGCCGACAGCTCCATCGCCAGCGGGTGCTCGCCGATCACCTCGGTCAGCGCGCTCTGGGAGGCCGCCTTGACCGTCTTCTCCGGCGCCCGGATGTTGAAGAGATAGGATTTCGCGTCCTTGATGACCCAAAAGACCGTGCAATTGACATCGACGATGTTCTCGTCGCCGGTCAGCATCAGCGATTCTTCCGGCACCTGGCTGCTGGCGGTCGGCTGGCCGCTCGCGTTCTCCTCGCTGCGATAGCCGATCTCGGTGCGGTTGACGCGCGTCACCTTCGGCGTGAGCGCGCTCTCGATCGGATCCGGCAGATGGTAGTTGAGGCCGGGCTGCGTCGTCCGGTTGTAGGCGCCGAAGCGCAGCACGATCCCGACCTCGTCCGGCTGCACGATGTAGAAGCCGCTGATGAGCCACAAGACGACGATCGCAACGGCGACAAGGGCAATCCCCGAGCCAGTGCGGAAGCCGCCCGGCAGGATGCGGCGGAAGCGGTCCTGGCTGCGGCGCAACAACTCTTCGAGATTGGGCGGCTGCGGACCGCGCGGGCCCGAGCCGCCACCGCCGCGCGGACCGCCGCCCCAAGGGCCGCCGCCGCGCGGACCGTCGCCCCAGGGGCCGCCGCCTTGACTTTTCCAGAACATAAGGCACGAACCTTTCGGCAACCGCCGCGATCGGGCGATTGCTGTGCGCTCGAGCGGACCCGATAGGGGCAGGCGCGGGTGTTGTCAAGTGCCGCCGTCCGCCCCAAATGGGACGGCATCCGGCGGGGGCCAGCGGGGACCACCATGGCGGGCGTCAGCGAACAGGAAATCCTCCAGGCCCTGGGCCGCGTGCGCGACCCCGAGAAGGGCCAGGACATCGTCGCGCTCGGCATGGTCTCGGGGCTCGTCATCCGCGACGGCAATGTCGGCTTCGCGATCGAGGTCGAGGCGGAGCGCGGGCCGCGGCTCGAGCCGTTGCGCAAGGCAGCCGAACAGGCGGTCGAAGCGCTGCCGGGCGTGCTCTCGGTGACCGCCGTGTTGACGGCGCAGGCGCCGCCGCGCGGCCGCCCCGAGCCGCCGCACGGGCATGGCGAGGCGCACCGCGAACGCGGCGAGCGCGGCGCGCTGCCCGGCGTCAAGGCGATCGTCGCGGTCGCCTCGGGCAAGGGCGGGGTCGGCAAATCGACGATCGCGGCCAATCTCGCCCTTGCCATGGCGGCGAACGGGCTGCGGGTCGGGGTGCTCGACGCCGACATCTACGGCCCCTCGATGCCGCGCATGCTGGGGATCTCCGGCCGGCCGCAGTCGCGCGACGGCAAAATCCTGATCCCGATGCGCAATTACGGGCTCGCGGCGATGTCGATGGGATTCCTCGTGCCCGAAGAGACGCCGATGATCTGGCGCGGGCCGATGGTGATGAGCGCGCTGCAACAGATGCTGCGCAACGTCGAATGGGGCGAACTCGACATCATGGTCGTCGACATGCCGCCCGGCACGGGCGATGCGCAGCTGACGATGGCGCAGCAGGTGCCGCTCGCCGGCGCCGTCATCGTCTCGACGCCGCAGGACATCGCGCTGCTCGACGCGCGCAAGGGCCTGCACATGTTCGAGAAGGTCAACGTGCCGGTGTTGGGCATCGTCGAGAACATGAGCTATTTCCTGTGCCCCAATTGCGGCCACCGCAGCGAGATCTTCAGCCATGGCGGGGCGCGCCGGGAGGCGGAGCGCCTCGGCGCCGAGTTCCTCGGCGAGGTGCCGCTCGACCTCGCGATCCGCGAAACCTCGGACGGCGGCCGGCCGATCACCGTCGCCGAGCCGCAGGGCCCGCACGCGCTGCTCTTCCGGCAGATGGCGGCGCGCATCTGGGAGAAGGTGGCGGGCGAGGGCATGGAGCGCCGCGCCCCGCCGCGCATCGTCGTCGAGTAGCGCCGGAAGGCGGGCCCGCGCACCGCGCGGGGATGCGAGAGGGCCTTAGATCCGTAGGATTGTCGTGCACAGCTGCAAGTCGAGGCCGCCATGTCGAGTCGCGCCAGCCAACGCCCCTCTCGGCGCCGCATCTTCGCCCTCAGCCTGATTGCGGCGGCGACGCTCGCCGCGGCGGCTTCTCCGCCCGCCTCGGCGCAATATTACGGGCCGCCGCCGCCCTACTACGTGCCGTTCCCGTTCAGCGTCCTCGCGCTGCCGTTCTATGTCGTGAGCGCGCCCTTCGCGGCGCTCGGCGGCTACCGGCCGTATCCGCCGCCGCCGGCCTATGGCGCGCCTCCGGCCTACCGGCCGGGCCCTTACTCCCCGGCGGCAGGTCCCGGCCCATGGGCGCCCTACGGCTTCTATCCGGAGTTCGGCACGCTCTCCTACCGCAACAACGGCTGAAGCGGGGCGCCGCGGCTCAGCCGCGCCGGCCGAAGCGCACCGCGCTCGGCTGCCAGCCTTTCCATTGCCGCGCCCGGCGCTCGCGCCGCGAGCCGTGCGCCGCGGTCGCCCGCCGGCTCTTCAGGGCTTCCGCCCCCGTCACCTGCTGCCACCCGGAATTGGGGTCGAATTTCTGCGCGTAGCCGCCGCTCAACACCTGAAACGGCGCTTTGGCGTGGGCCTTGAAGTCGATCTGGCCCTGCGCATGCGCGTGCGCGAACCAGTTGGGCGTTATGAAATCGGTGACGAGCACGCCGCCGATGTCGTAGCCGTATTTGTCGTCCTCGACCGGGTCGCACACCTCGCCGGCCCAGAAGACGCCCTGCGGGTCCTGGTAGGCGCTGTTGAGCCACGGATCGACGGCCATCTCGCACAATTCGTGCGTCGCGCCGACGCTGAGGCTGGCGTGATCGGCGAGCAGCGTCTTGACGAAGACTTTCGAGATCGGCAACCCCTCGTTCGTCAGGTCGTGATAGGCGAGCGCCCCCGCCTGGTCGCTGTCGTCGAGAAAGACGGCCCACCAGGCGCCGGCGGCCGGCGCCGTGCCTTTCGGCACGAAAGTGAAGTTCGCTTCCTCGACGCTCCAGATCGATAAGAGGTCCTGGTTCCACTGCTGGGCGAAGGCGGCGAGCATCCCCTGGACCTGCGCATCGGTGGCGGCGGTCGACTCGTTGATGACGGCGATCTGCAGCATGGTCGGCTCCCTCGTTTCGGCTGGGACAACGCATCCGGCATACCGCGAGCGGCGCGCCGGCGCTTGTGACCCGCCTCACAACGGGAGAATTTTAGTGGTTCAGCCGGAAGCGCGGCGTGTGCAATCCGTGGCCGAGCGGCTTCAGCGACCCAGCACCGCCATCAGCTCGCGCCATTCGCGGGCCGAGAGGCCGCTCGTCGCCTGCTCGACCTTTTCGCCCTTGAGGAGGCGGCGGATCACGTCGAGCCCGGTTGCCGACACGAGGGCTGCGTTCATGCGGTATTCGAGAAAGGCGGCGTGGGTCAGCGGCGCCCAGCGTTCGAGCGTGCCGAGCATCGCTTCGGCATAGGCGCGGATCTCGTATTGCGCGTGCGGGTCGGCGCGCAGCGTGAGGAAATGCATCAGGTTGTGGAGATCGGTCTTCCAGTACCATTGCGTATAGAAATTGAGCGACAGGTTCATCCGCGCCAGTTCGCGCGCGAGGCCCGGCCGGGCGGGGTCGAGCCGCGCGCCCTTCTCGTCCTCGTTCAACAGATCGGCATAGCCGCGATAGGCGCGCTCGGCCTCTTGGCGCAAGAGATCGAGCACACGCGCCGCCGCCTGCGCGTCGAGCACCTCGCCGCGCCCTTGCCGGTTGGTCGCGGCCTGCGCCGCCAGGTGCTCGGGCGCCGGCACATAGAATTCGTTGTCGAGGATCGAATAGCGCGCCGAGTATTCGTTGACGTTCGCCGTCCTGTGGCGGATCCACTGCCGGGCGACGAAAATCGGCAGTTTGACGTGGTACTTGATCTCGCACATCTCGAAGGGGGTCGTGTGCCGGTGCCGCATCAGATAGTTGATCAGCCCCTTATCCTCGCTGACCCGCCTGGTGCCGCGCCCGTAGGAGACGCGGGCGGCCTGCACCACCGCGCCGTCGTCGCCCATATAGTCGACGACCCGCACGAAGCCGTGGTCGAGCACCGGCAGCGGCTCGTAGAGGATCTCCTCGAGCGCCCTAACGGTGGCGCGCCGGGTCGGCTGCGCCTCGCCACGCTGCGCCGCGATCTCGGCCTGTTGCTCCGCGCTCAGCGGCATCGCGTCAATCCGCCTCGTGAAGAAACCGAAGGAAGAGCCCCGCCCGCCGCCGCTCAATTTCGGCGGGAAGTCTGAACGGGCACGCCACGGCGATTGTTGCACAGGCGCGCCCGGTCAACCACCGGGCAATCGACGGAGGATCGGCATGTCGGTCGAGAGACGCACCCGGCGGTTCGGGAAATTGCTGGCGCTCGGCGTGGCCGCGGCGGCATTCAGCGCCTTGGCGGGGTCGGCAGCCCAGGCGCAGCCTTATCTCGGCTGGGATTTCGGGCATGGCGTCGGCATCGGCCTCGGCACGCCGCCCTCGGCCTATGAGAGGTGCCCGAACTACGGTTGGCCCGTCTATCCCTATCGCTGCTATCATCCTCGCCGGCCCCCGCCGCCGCGCTGGACCCCGCCGCCGCGCTGAGGCGGGAGATTGCGGCATCGCCCTTCCTCGCCTATATCTTGTTTGTCGGGCAACCGACTATGGCGATAAACGGCTTGCGGAATAGGCGTTGCGGACCCGGGGGCAGTACCCGGCGCCTCCACCATTTCACCGCGGGGGCGAAACAGGCTCGACGCGCGTAGTAAAGGCAATCTCCGTCGCCCGGCATGATACCACCGTTATCGGGTCATAATCTAGATGCGAATGACAACTTCGCAACAGAGGCGCTTGCGGCCTAACCCCTAGCGGGGTAAAAGCCAACAGCAAATCGCGGTCCGAGGGGCACCGGGCAACAGAAGCCCCTCACTTTCCCTTGTCCTTGACTTGGCGGCGGGCGAAAGGTGGCGGAAGACCTGTTCGATTACACGCAGATGGTCGAGAGCGCGCTGCGCGGCGTTGTGCGCGAGGCGCTCGAACGGGCGGCTCGCGACGGCTTGCGCGGCGGCCACCATTTCTTCATCGGGTTCCGCACCCGCGCCGCCGGCGTCGAAATGCCCGGTTATCTCCTCGAGAAATTTCCCGAGGAGATGGCGGTCGTGCTGCAGCACCAGTTCTGGGGGCTCGAGGTCGATACGGACGGGTTTGCCGTGACTCTCAGCTTTCAGGGCAAGCCCGAGCGGGTGCATGTGCCGTTCGCCGCCGTCACCAGCTTCGCCGACCCGTCCGTCAAATTCGCCCTGCAGTTCGAGGCGGCGGCCGAATCGCCGTCCGGGACGGCGCCGCAACTGCCGGCGGCGGCGCCCGAGCCGGAACCGAAAAAGCCCCCCGCCGAGGGCGCCGAGATCGTCGCCATCGACAAGTTCCGCAAGCGGTAGTCTCTCGTCGAGATTGCTTCGTCGCTGCGCTCCTCGCAATGACGGCCCTTCGGGAGGTCATTGCGAGCGAAGCGAAGCAATCCCGTGGCAGGCGTTCTTGACGGCGGGGCGGAAAGGGCGATCTTTGCCGCCGAACGCACCCCTGGAGCCCCGAGCATGAGCGAGCGCGGCTTTCACGAACTGTTTCCGCTGGGCGCGGACGACACGGCTTACAGGAAGCTCGGCGGCGACGGCGTCGGGCTCGCCTCCTTCGCCGGAAACCGCGTCGTCACCGTCGAGCCGGCGGCGCTGACCCGGCTCGCCCGCGAGGCCTTCCTCGATTGCGCGCATCTGCTGCGCCCCGGCCATCTCGCGCAATTGCGCGCCATCCTGGAGGATGCGGAGGCTTCCGCGAACGACCGTTTCGTCGCCTTCGACCTCTTGAAGAACGCCAACATCGCGGCCGGCCGGGTGCTGCCGATGTGCCAGGACACCGGCACGGCGATCGTCATGGGCAAGAAGGGGGAGCGCGTGTGGACCGGGGCCGACGACGCGGCGGCGCTGTCGGCCGGCATCCGGCGCGTCTACACCGAGACGAATTTGCGCTATTCGCAGCTCGCGCCTCTGTCGATGTTCGAGGAGGTCAACACCGGCGACAATCTGCCGGCGCAGATCGACATCTATGCCGAGCCCGGCGAGGAATACCATTTCCTCTTCATCGCCAAGGGCGGCGGCTCGGCCAACAAGAGCTTCCTCTATCAAGAGACGCCGGCGCGCCTCAACCCGGCGGCGCTGCTCAAATTCATCGACGAGAAGATCCGCACTCTCGGCACCGCCGCCTGTCCGCCCTATCACCTCGCGATCGTCATCGGCGGCACCTCGGCCGAGATGAATTTGAAGACCGTCAAGCTCGCCAGCTGCCGCTATCTCGACAGCCTGCCCGACAAGGGCAACCGGTGGGGCCAGGCCTACCGTGACCGCGGCTTCGAGGAGGAGGTGCTGGGCTTGACGCGAAAGCTCGGCATCGGCGCGCAATTCGGCGGCAAGTATTTCTGCCACGACGTGCGGGTGATCCGGCTGCCGCGGCACGGCGCCAGCCTGCCGATCGGCATCGGCGTCTCCTGCTCGGCCGACCGCCAGATCCTGGGCAAGATCACCGCCGACGGCGTCTTTCTCGAAGAGCTGGAGCGGAACCCGGCGCGCTTTCTGCCCGATATCGACGAGAAGACGCTGGGCGGCGAGGTCGTGGCGATCGACCTGACGCGCCCGATGGCGGAGATCCGACAGACGCTGTCGCGCTACCCGGTGAAGACGCGGCTGGCGCTCACGGGGCCGCTCATCGTCGCCCGCGACTTGGCGCATGCGCGGCTCAAGGCGTCGCTCGACCGGGGCGAAGCGCTGCCGCCCTATTTTCGCGACCATCCGATCTATTACGCCGGACCGGCGAAAACGCCGCAGGGTTATGCCTCGGGCTCCTTCGGCCCGACGACGGCCGGCCGCATGGACGGCTATGTCGGCGCCTTGATGGCGGCCGGCGGCAGTTTCGTGACGCTCGCCAAGGGCAACCGCGGCGCCGAGGTGCGCGAGGCCTGCCGCAAATACGGCGGCTTCTATCTCGGCTCGGTCGGCGGCCCCGCCGCCCGGCTCGCACAGGATTGCATCAAAAAAGTCGAAACCCTCGCCTATCCGGAATTGGGCATGGAGGCGATCTGGCGCATCGAGGTCGCGCAATTCCCGGCATTCATCGTCATCGACGACAAGGGCAACGACTTCTACGCCTCCCTCGGCTGACGATGCGGAAAATCGAAGCCGGTACGGGGATGCGGCCGCCCGCGCCTGCCTATCAGCATCCCGGCGGCACGCGAACGAAGGCCACCTGATTGGCGCAAGACAGCGTCTTCGACGCGCTCGCCCGCGGCGAGAAGGGCGCCTGGGAGGCGTTCGTGCGCCGCTATGCGGGGCTGATCGTCGCCGCCGTGCGCGGCATGACGCGCGACCCCGGCGAGATCGAGGACCTGACGCAGGAAGTCTTTCTGCGCCTGTGCAAGGACGGCTTTCGTTTGCTGAAGAGCTACGACCCGGCGCGCGCCGGCATCTCCACTTGGCTGACGATCGTCGCCCGCAGCACCGCGCGCGACGCGATGCGGCGGCACCGGCCCCAGGGCGTGCCGATCGACGCGGTCCCGGAAAGCCGCCTCGCGGTCGACCCCGTGGAGCCAGTGCGCAAGTTGAAGCTGCCCGAGGCGCTGCTGTCGCCGCGCCAGCGCGAGATCCTCTCGATGCTCTACGACCGCGAGATGGAAGTGGCAGAAATCGCCCAGGCGCTGTCGATCGACCCGCAGACCGTGCGCAGCGCCCATCACAAGGCGATGCTGAAGCTGCGCGTCCATTTCAGGGGAGAGAAGGAATGAACGCTGCTTTCGAGGCCGCGCTGCGCGAGGCGCCTCGGGATGAGGTCTTTTCTGAATGCCATCGACGAGTTCCTCATGCCGAGGGGCGCCTGTCAGGGCGCGTCTCGAAGCATGCGCTGCGCCTGTGCCGCAGCAAGCTGAGGGACTACCGGTCGCGCGGCTTGCATGTTGCGGGGAAACCAATAGGTTGTGGGGGATATTTGCCGGCCGGGCGGCCTACAAATTGGCTGAGGAGTGCATTTTGATGAACGAGCCCGACGCGGATAGGCGAGAGACGGCCGAATTCGCCGCCGATCGCGCGCTGTGGCGGCGCAGCCTGGCGACGGATGCGCCGGAAGACGAGACCGAGCGTTTCCTCGACCTCGCCGCCTTCGCCGAGGACCGTCTCGACGACGACGAGCGCGAGCGGGTGGCGGCGAGCTTGGGCGGCGAGGCAGAAGCGGATGTCGCAGCGGCGCGGCGGCCGCTGCCGGCCGCGGCGCCGCGATCGCTGCTGCAGCGGGCGATGCGGCTCGTGCCGCCCGAGGAGGGCAACGTCGTTCGCTTCGCGCCGCGTCGCGTGCTGCGGCCGATCCGCGAGATGGCGCAGTGGGGCAGCCTCGCGGCCGGGATCGTGCTCGCCGGCTGGTTCGGCTTTGCGATGGGCAGCGATGCTTCGCTGAATTTGAGCCAGTCGGTCGCGCCGAGCGGGCAGGGTTTCCTCGCCGATGTGCTCGAACCCAGCTCCGGCTTCCTGCACCAGCTCGGGGAGGACGTGCGGACGTGACGGCCGGCCCGCCGGCCGCGCCCGGCTCCGGACGGCGGCTTCTGTGGCTGCTGTTGACGGTATCGCTGACGCTCAACCTGTTTTTTGTCGCCGGTGCGGTGTGGATCAAGATGCACCGCGCGCCGGGCGCGATGGGCCCGGTGGCGCGGATGCGCTACGTCGCCGGCGAACTCAATCTCGACGCCGCGCACCGGCTCGAATTCGAGCGCTATTTCCGTACCTTGCGCGCCCGCATCCGGCTGATGCACGCCGAGGTCGCGCCGCTCGTCAACGACGCCTGGGCCGAGCTTGCCAGCCCCAAGGCGGACGAGGGGAAGGTCATGCGGCTGTTCGACGAGGCGAGCGACAAGCGGCGCGCCTTCCGCCGCGAGCTGACCCGCTCGACGCTCGCCTTCCTCGCGACCTTGACGCCGCAGCAGCGGCAGAAATTCATCGAGCTGGCGCGCCGGCCGAAGCGGCTCTTCCACAATCCGCCCCCGCCCAGGCCGGCGCACCCGCCGCCGAACGCGTCCTCGACCGCCCCCGAGCCGGGCGGGCATTGACAAGGCGCGCGCCGCCATCGCCGCCGGCCGCCACGCAATCGTGACCGGCGGGTCGAGCGGCATCGGGCTTGCGGCGGCGAAGCAGTTGGCGCGGCGCGGCTCGGAACTGATCGGGGCTCGACCGCGGCACCCGCTCGGGGGAAGATGCGCCCGCCAAATCCGCAGGGAGTGTGGCGCGATGGCCGAGGACAGGATCCGCTTGAATGTCGCCGATGCCCGCGATCTCGGCGAGCGGGCGCTGCTCGGCATCGACTACCCGATCGAGGAGGCGCGCATCGTCACCGACCACGTGATCGATGCAGCGCTCTGCGGCTACGAATATTCGGGCCTCGCAAAGCTCCTCAACATCCCCGAGCACCGGCGCTTCGCCCGGCCGCGCCGGCCGATCGGCATCATCTACGAGACGCCGGTCTCGACCCTTCTCGACGGCGGCAACAATGTCGGCATGCTGGCCGTCTACCATGCCGCGCGCGCCGCGATCGAGAAGGCCGCGCGACACGGCTTCGCGCTCGTCGGCCTGACCAACAGCTGGATGAGCGGGCGCAGCGCCTATTATTGCGAGATGATCGCCCGGGCCGATCTCGTTTCGATCCACACCGCCTCCTCCTCGCGCGGCGTCGCGCCACCCGGCGGCAAGGGCGCGGCGCTCGGCACCAACCCGATCGCCTTCGGCATCCCGACGGATGCGGGGCCGATCGTCCTCGACATGGGCACGTCCGCCTTCATGCTGACCGAGGTGGCGCTGCTCGAGCGGCTCGGGCGGCTCTTGCCGGAAGGCGTGGCGATCGACCCCGACGGGCGGCCGACGCGCGACCCCGGGCTCGCGCGGCGTGGCGCCATCCTGCCCTTCGGCGGCTACAAGGGGTTCGGGCTCGGCTTCTTCGTGCAGGCCTTCGGCGTGCTCGCCGGCTCGGCGCTCGACCCGGAAAAGGACGACGGCTACCTGTTCGTCGTCTTTAAGCCGGACATGCTGCTGCCGCTCGCCGATTTCAAGCGCGAGGCGGGCGCCCTCGTCGCCCGCGTCAAGGCGACGCCGCGGCAGCCGGGCGTCGAGGAAATCCGCATCCCCTCCGAGCGCGCCTTCAGGAGCCGCGAGCGGCTCTTGCGCGAGGGGATCGAGATCGACCGCGCCGTCCACGACGCGCTGTTGCGCCTCGCCGGCTGACGCTGGCCGCGATGCAGGGCTGTCCGGGGAACCGGCACGGGTTGTGTGAATGCGACAGAAGGATGACGTGACCCCCGTGGCCGGGCTCGTCCCGGCCACCCACGACTTGCTTCGCCCTGCCCTGGGCACGCAGCAGGACGTGGATGCCCGGAACAAGTCCGGGCAAGGGGGATGGAAGACGGTTCTTGCGATCGCATCGCTCGATCGCCGGTTGATCCGAGATTTCCCCGGACAGCCCTGGGCCGCGATGGGGACGCAGGGCAAATCCATCCGGCCCAACTGCGGCACTACCCGCGCCGGGCGGGGTATTGACTCCGCGGATTCACGACGCGAGAATTCCATCGAGCTGGAAGGCTCTCCAGACTGCCGATCAGGCTGATGACTCCTGCTGCGCCGCCGTGGCGGCTACGCACATTAGCCAGCCCACCGCGGCGGTGGGCGCTTTGTCACAGCTTGCCTCCGGGGCTATCCGGCTCGAACCGACGCGGCGCGTCGCAGCACAATTGTGCCGAGGAGGAGCCGTGACAGACCCGGTCGTTTTCCCTGGCTCGCCCGCGGCGTCCGCGGCGCTGTCGGGGGATGGCGGCGAGGCGGCGGCCGAGCCGCGACAGCCGCCGGCGCACCGCCTCATCCGGACGCTCGACGCCGCGCTGCGCCGCATCCTCGACATCCGCGAGTTCACGGCACGGTCCGACTGTGTGTTGCGTATCTCGCTCGGGCGCGCCGACCGGGACATGCGGCTCGCCGACGGCACCCGCCTGTCGCGCGGCGACCCGATCGCCGATCTGCATTTATGGAACGAGCAGCTGCCGGCGCCGGCGGGCTCGACGCTGGCGCGCTCCAATATGCTGCGGCGGCGAATGCTGACCTCGCTGGGCGAGCTTGCCCGCTATCTCGACGCCGAGCCGGCGATGGCCGGCGTCGCGGCGGTGCGCGGCCGTATCCTGTGCCTGGAAGCGGGTCAGATGGAGGTGATGCGCCACCTCGCCGCAGCCGCCGGGTTCGAGTTCGTCGACATCGGCAGCGGCGGCAGCCTGGGGCGAAAACTGCACGACTTTCTGGAGAATTTCCTGATCTGGGCATTGGCGTGGACGTTCAATCCGAGCGCGGCGCGCGGCAAGGGGCTGCGGCAACCGCGGTGCGAGCTGTGGATTTCGCACGCCGCATTCGTCGCCCGCTACGCCAGGCGTCCCGTCTGGCCCGCGGCGGCGGGCCGGCGTGGAACCGAAGGCTCTGCTGGCGCCTTGAAAAGGCGCCAGGGGAGGTGATGTCGCAGTCGAGATAGGAGAGAGCAATGCCGTTCGATGGTACGGGTTTCCAGGCGCCAACGGCGTTCGATACGGGAATTTTCCCTATCTGGAGCCGGCATGGCGGGCGCCTGTGGGTGAAAGCGTGCTTTCGGCGCGAGCGCCGGGAGAGGATCGCGGAGGCATTGCTGCTCGCCCCGGCTCCGACCGACCGCGAGGAGACCGTCGAGCTGCTGCTGCGCGACGCCCGCGACATGATCGAGGATCCGCGCTATTGGATGCGCGGCACCTATCGCTGGTTCCGCGGCCGGCGGTGCGCGGTGGGCGCATTGCGGGCGGCGGCCCGCCGGGTCAAGGATCCGGTGCCGGTTTGGGCGGCGCACGCCTATCTGATCACCGTCGCCCGCGCGCGCGGCTTCACCAATGTCGAGGCGATGAACGACCGCTCCTCGCACGCCGCCGTGCTGCGCGCCTTCGACGAGGCGATCGCGCTCGCGCACAGCGCCGCCGTCACCCGGTTCGAAAGGCTCGCGATCTGAAGCGAGCGCCGTCGGCGGGGCGCCACTGGGGCGGCCGGCGGCCGCCTCAGCGCAGCCCGGTGCCGAGGATCAGCACGGCGAGCAGCGCCAACAGCACATAGGCAGCGTAGGCGTTGACCCGTCCCAGATGCATGCGCCGGACGACCGCGAGTCGGCGCAACGCGCGCAGCGGCGGTTCCAGCACCAGGCGATCGACGATGCTGACCATCTCGTCCTTGCGGTGGATCGCGGTGCGGAAATGCTGCGCCACCGCCTCGGTGCTGTCCTCGCCGGTGCGCGGGCTGAGGATGGCGCGGAAGATCACCCTGACCGGGTTCGAGAAGCCGGTCGCGGTATAGGTCGACTCGGGCCGCAAGCGCCGCAGACCGCCATCCCAAACCGGCCCCCGCGCTACGGCGCGGCGGCGCGCGGCCAGCCGGAACGCGGCGAACGACACCGCCAATATCGCGGCGAAGCCGAGCAGCATGTAGGACGTCGACATCGCGAACACGACCGGGTTCTCCCTCGCGCCGCGATGCAGCACGACGAGGCCGCGGCCGGGCAGCACGCCGGCGCCGATTTGCGCCCCGAGATCGTGAAACTCGGCGACGAATTTGGGCGGCAGCGTCTCGCCCGGCAGATCCGGCGTGAAGAACGGCGGCACCAGCGCGGCGGCAGCGCTCGCGTGCGTAATCGGCACGACGGCCCGGTCGGCGACCGGGATGACATAGGTCGGCAATACGCCGAAGAGGAAGCACAAGAGCGCCAGCAGCGCGAGCGGCAGGCGGGTCCCGAACCCGGCTTCGGCCGCCTGCGCCGCCTCGGGCGAGCGCGGCATGCCGAGAAAGCCCATCGCGAAAAGCTTGGCGAAGCAGGTGGCGGCGAGCCCGGCGGTCAGCGCGATCAGGGCGCCGGCCACCGCGAAGACGATCTTGATCGCGACCGAGGCGAGAAGCGCGGATCGCAGGATCGTCTGCAGAACGAGCCACTCGCTGACGAAGCCGTTGAACGGCGGCAGGGCGGAAATCGACAAGACCCCGACGAGAAAGAAGGCGCCGGTCCACGGCATGCGGCGCAGGATGCCGCCAAGGCGGTCGAGATCGCGGGTGTGCGTGCCGGCCTCGACCGCGCCCACGCCGATGAACAAGAGCGCCTTGAAGAGCGAGTGGTTAGCGAGGTGATAAAGCGCGGCGACCAGGGCGATGGCGGCGGCGACCGGGTGCCCGGCCGCGAGAAAGATCATCGCGGCGCCGATGCCGGCGGCGACGAGGCCCATGTTCTCGATCGTGCTGTAGGCGAGCAGCCGCTTCAGCTCGGCCTGGATCGTCGCATAGAGGATGCCGACCAGCGCCGACACGCTGCCGATCGCGAGGACGACGAGGCCGGGGCCGGCGCCCGCCGCCGGGGCGAGGTCGAGGTTGACCCGCAGGATGCCGTAGATGCCGAGGTTGACGATGATCGCCGAGGAGAGCGCGGCGAATCCCGTCGGCGCCGGCGGATAGGCCAGCGGCAGCCAGCTGCTCGCCGGCACCAGCCCGGCCTTGACGGCAAAACCGAAGAACGACAGCAGAAAGGCGGTCCAGCCGAGGGCGGCCCCGAGCCCCGGGCGGGCGGCGGCGATCTGCGCGAAGTCGGTCGCCCCGGCGTGCACCGCGAGGAGGATCAGCGCCAGCGCGGCGGCGATCGTGCCGATCTCGCTCATCGCCAGCATGACGTAGGCGGCCGGCCCGGCGTCCTCGCGCTCGCGGTCGAAGGCAACGAAGAGATAGCTCGCGACCGACATCGCTTCCCAGGCGGAGAGGAACGAGATCACGTCGCCGGCGACGAGGACCAGCACGACCGAGGCGAACAGCGCGAGATGCAGCAGCGCGAAATAGCGCCGGCTCGCGCGCTCAGCCGCGCCGACGCCGCGGCTCGCCGAAAAGATCGATATCGGCAGAAAGACGAGACCGGCGACGAGGAGGAAAAAGCCGGACAGCGCATCGCCTCGCAAGGCGAGGCTGCCGAGCGACAACAGCGGCCAAAGCGCGATATGGAACGAGCCGCCGGCCGCGAGCAACAGCGCTCCGCCGGCAATAGCGGCGAGCGCGGCGAGCCCGCCCGATATCGCCAGAACGGCGGCGGTCCACCATGCCGGGGCGAGAAACGCCGCCGCCGCGCCGGCGGCGCACAGCGCCGGCGCGGCAAGCACGAATGCCGCGGATAGGATCACGCGCCCGCCTCCGGCGGCGAGACGGAAGCGGCCGGCGGCTTTCTTTCGACGACGACGAGAAGCGCGTCGAGGATCGCCAGCGGCGGCGGCGGGCAACCCGGCACCGCGATGTCGATCGGCAGGATCTCGGCGACGCCGCCGGAGGCTGCGAAGCTCGGGCCGAAGACGCCACCGGAAATCGCGCAGGCGCCGATCGCAATGACCCGCTTCGGCGCCGGCATCGCCTCCCAGGCCTTCTTCAGCGGCAGCCGCATCGCATCCGACACCGGCCCCGCGACCAGCAGCACATCGGCGTTGCGCGGCGTCGGGGTAATGAAGAAGCCGAGCCGGTGCATGTTGTAATAGGGGTTGTTGATCTGCCGTGCCTCGCTGATGCAGGCGCCGCAGGCGCCGGCGTCGATGAAGCGCAGGTTGAGCGAACGGCCGAAGGCGCGCGCCAGTTTCTCGGCCCGCTTCGCCGCCTCCGCCGGGACGTAGGCCCACTCGTAGCCCTCCTCCCAGCGGGCGGCGGCGCCCTCCCGATCCTCGCGGCAGCGGAAGCAATGGACGCAATTCCCGTGTGCGATCGAGACGCCGCCGTTGTCGGGCGCGATCGCCCCGGTCGGGCAGCGCAGGGCGAGCGCCTCGGCCGCTGCCGCCGAGGCGAGCGCGGTGCCGCCGGGACGCCCGGGCGACACCCCGGGGCTGCGATCGGGCCGGTGCGGGAAGCCGGTCGTCCGGACCCCGGTGCGCAAGCCCTTCAAGACCCAGTTCGCCATGCTGCTACCTGTCGCATTCGGCGTTGGACAGCCCGAAGCTCGCGAGGATGATCGGGAAGTCCTGAAAGGCGAAATTCTCGGCGGCGAGGTGAAAGCCGTGCCAATTGGCAAAAGCCGGCGGCGTCACGCGCCAGCGCGAGAGGGTGCCGTCATCGGCGAGCCGCAGCCAATGGAAGGCGGCGCCGGAAGGCGCCTCGACGGCGGCCATGGCGAGGCCGGCGCGCCAAGCGAACGGCTGCGTCGCGACCGGCCCATCCGGCAATGCGGCGGCAAGCCGGCGGATGATCGCGGCGGATTGCCCGGCTTCGGCGAAAAACACGCGCAGCCGCGCATACCCATCGCCCTGCTGTTCGACGGGCACGGCGAACTCGGTCTCGCCATAGGCGGCGTAGGCGAAGATTTTGCGCATGTCGCGCGCAAGGCCGCTGGCGCGGGCGATCGGTCCGGCGAGGCCATAGGAAAGCGCCGTCGCCGGGGAGATGATGCCGACCTCTTCGAGCCGGTCGAGAAAGCTGCTCGAATAGCGCAGCATGCGATGCAGCTCCGAGAGCCGCTCGGCGGCGCTGTCGACCGCGGCGGCGAGCCGCCGGCAGGCATCCGGGGAAAGGTCGATGGCAAGGCCGCCGGGCTCGACCACGCCGAACAGGTAGCGGTGGCGCGCGACCTCGGCGCTCAGCCGCAGCAGATCTTCTTCGATCAAGGCCGCCTGGCTCGTCGCGACCGCGAGCGCGGTCGAATTGCAGATCCCGGCGATCGTCGCCGCATGGTGGCGCAGCCGCTCGAGTTCGGCGAAAAGGGTGCGCAAGGCGCGGGCGCGGGCCGGCGCCTCGACCCCGCAGATGCGCTCGACGGCCTCGCAGAAGGCGAGCCCATGGGCGAATGCGGCAGTCCCCGAAAAGCGTTCGGCGAGCAGCAGCGCCCGATCCGCCGGCTGGCCCTCGGCGATCTTTTCGACGCCGCGGTATTTGTAGAAGAAGCGCGGGATCGTGTGGATCACATCCTCGCCGACCGTCTCCAACAGGAAATGCGCCGACTCGGCGAAATCGGAAAAGACCGGGCCGACCGGCATCGAAAACGCCCCCGGCGCGGTCAGGATCGTCGGCGGCTGCCAGTCGGGGTCGGGCAAATATTCCCGCAAGCGCCGGCGCGGGTCGAAAGAGCGGCGCATCGGCGCCGCGCCTTCGAGCCAGTCCTCGTGCAGGATGAACTCGCCCAGCCGCGGATGACCGTCGAAGACGATGCGAAACAAATCCTCGATCTCGCGCTCGTGCCAGTCGAGCGAGGGCCCGTTGACGAGGCCGCTCAGCGACGGCACGACGGGGTCGCGCGCGCCGGCCGTCAGCGCGAGCGCCACCCAAGGCTCGCCGGCATCGCGGTAATAGAGGTAGGTGAGCAGCCACTGCGGCCGCCCGGCCGCGTCCTTCGTATCCTCGGCGACGAGCGTCGCGAAGGCGAAGCCGAGTTCGCCGGCGAGCCAGTCATGGATTTCGCGGAGCGCATCGGCGCCGCAGGCGATGCGGCAAAGACGGGCCGCCTCGTCGAAGGCCGGCGCGAGCCGCTCGCCCCAGCGGGCGCGGCAGAGATCGAGCAGCCTCGCGGGCATCGCGGGCTAGCTCCCGAGCGCGCCGGCGGCGGCGCGCAGCAAGGCGAACAGCGCCGGCGGCACGTAGATGCCGATGACGAAAAGCGGGATCGCGGCGAGCGCGAGGCCCGCCCGGCAGGAGAGCGGCGCGGCCGGGCGCGCCCGCTCGCTGCCGCCGCCGAACACCATGCGGTTGACGTGGAAGAGGATGGCGCAGAAGCCGAGCACGATGAAGCCGGCGAACAGCCCGATCGTCACATAATCGCCGGCGGCCAGCCCGCCCTTCAGGATCAGGAATTCGCCGACGAAGACTGCGAAAGGCGGTGCGCCGGCGATCGCCAGCGCGCCGGCGATCAGCGCGGCGGCGGGGAGCGGCGCGCTCCTCGCGAGGCCGCGCACGGCGGCGATCTCCTGCGTGCCCATCGCCATCGCCGCCAGCCCCGCGGCAAAGAAGCAGAAGGACTTGGCGATGCTGTGCGCGGCGATCTGGTAGAGCGCGCCCAGATGCGCGTCGGCGCCGCCGATCCCGGCCGCGAACAGGATGATGCCCATATGCTCGACCGTCGAATAGGCGAAGAGGCGCTTGAAATCGCGCACGAAGACGAGGAGCAGCGCGGCGATCGCGACGGAGAGGAGGCCAAGCCCCAGATACCACGGCCGCGCGTCGAGCCACGGCGCCGCGCCGAGCACCGGAAAGAGACGCAGGATCACGTAGAGCGCGGTCGTCGTCTCGACCCCCGACAACAGCGCGCAGATCGAGGCCGGGGCCTGGCTGTGCGCGTCGGGCAGCCAGGTATGCATCGGCACGAGGCCCACCTTGGTGCCGAAGCCGACGAGGATGAAGAGGAAGGCCGGCCACAACAATGCCGGCGGCATGTGCGGCGCCGCCGCGACCAGCCCCGCCCAAGTGAACGGCGCCGCGCCCTCGAGCTGCGAGCCCCAATAGAGGATCAGAAAGCCGAGCAGCGCGACGACCGCCCCGAGCGTCGTCAACACGACGTATTTCCAGGCCGCCTCGAGCGCCTCGGGCGTCCCGTCGAACCCGACCAGAAAGGCGGAGATCAAGGTGGTCAGCTCGACCGCAACCCATACGAGGGCGAGGTTCGAGACGATCGGGACCGCCACCATCGACAGAATGAAGAGGTTGTAGAGGCAGTAATAGAGCCGCGTGCCGCCGGCGCTTTCCGGGCGATGCCCGATATAGCCCCAGGAATAGAGCGCGGCGGTCGAGCCGACGAAGGCGACGAGCACCAGGACGAGCGCGCCGAGCCCGTCGCAGGAGAGCGCGCCGCCGAACGCCTCGACGCGGCCGCCCGTCGCCGCCGCGGCGACCGACAGGGCGAGCCCCAGCACGATGAGCGCGGCGGCGAGCGTGGCGAGCGGTGCGGCGCGGCGATCGAGCGGCAACAGCGCGAACCCGGCCGCGGCCAAGGGCGCGAGGAGGATCAGCAAGAGCGCCATCGCCTCACTCTTCCCGCAATACCGACAATTCGCCGACCGCCGTGGTGCCGAGCCGGGCATGGATCGCCCGCGTCAGCATGCCGACGACGAGGGCAATGACCGGCACGTCGGCGGCGGCGGCGAGCTCGGCGATCAGCGGCAAGTTCGGCGTGATCGCGACGGCCGCGAAGAAGACGCCGTTTTCGATCCCCAGCAACCCCAACAGCTGCGGCACCGCCTCGCGGCGCACGGCGATCGTCAGGCCGCCGAGAAACATCGCGGCGATGCCGAGCGGCAGGTTGATGCGGATGAAGGGCGCGGGCGCGGCGGCGGCGAGCGGGTCGGCAACGGCATAGGCGACGACGATCAGCACGGCCGAGGCGAGCAGCGCGCTCGGGATGTTGAGCACCCGCTCGACCTCCCGCATGCGGTAGACCTCGCTCGGCACCATGCGGCGCAGCAGCCAGGGGATCAGCAGCGCCTTCGTCAGAACCGTGATCGCCGCCACGGCGAGCAGATGCGGCGAACGGTCGGCGCCGCCGAGCAGCAGCGCCGAGGCCGCGAGCAGCAGCGACTGCACGATGAAGAGCTGCAGCGATGCCAGCACCTGCCGGGTCGCGACGACGCCCAGCGCGGCGAGCAGGAACAGCGCGCCCGCGAGCGCGTCGAGGGCGAAAATCGCGCCGCCCATCGGCTCAGATCGCCGACAGCCGGGTGATCATCGCCACCACCGAAATCACGAAGGCGGCGCCGAGAAACTCGGTGATGCGGAACAACCGCAATTTGGCGAGCGAGGATTCGATGACGACGAGAACCAGCACGAAGAGCAACATCTTGAAGAGCACCAGCGGGATTGCGAGCAAGACCTCGCCCGCGCCCATGCCCTGCGCCAGCCCCCACGGAGTGACGAGGACGTTGAGAAAGATCGTCACCAGCACGAAGAACTTCATCGCGCCGGCCCATTTCATCAGCGCCGCGCCGCGGCCGGAAAATTCGAGCGATTTCGAGCGGTCGATCATCGCCAGCTCGAAGGTGCCGGCCGGGCTGTCGACCGGCAGCCGCCCGTCCTCGGCGAGGATCAGCATGAAGAATGCGATCATCAGGAGGACGTGCGAGGGCTCGAAGAAATTCGACGGCGGGCTGACCCAGCGTGTCTGGACGATATAGGGGATGGTCGAGCCGGCGACGAAGGAGACGGTCAGAAAGACGACGATGAAGACGGGCTCGGCGAGAAAGCCGACCATGCGCGTGCGGCTGGCTCCCATCGGCCCGTAGGGGTTGGCGGTGTCGACGGCGGCGAGGGTCGTGAAGAAGCCGCCGAGGGCGAGCACGAAGCCGCCGCCCAGCATGTCGCCCATGAACGCGAAGAACAGCGGATAGCGCGTCAGCACCGGAATCAGGAGCGCGACGAAGATCGGCGCCGCGAAGGCGACATAAGGCGCGGCGCGAAAAATCCAGGAACTGTATTCCGAAACGATCTCGTCCTTGTGCAGCAGTTTGCGCAGATCGCGGTAGGGCTGAAAGATGCTGGGCCCGCGCTTTGACTGCACGATCTCCTTGAGGCGCGCGGCGACGCCTTCGACGAGCGGGGCGAACCCGACGACGACCGCGGCTTGCAGCAGGTTGTAGAGGATCCGGGCGAGCATCTTCCCCTTCCGTTCGACGCGCATTCCTTTCCCGCCCCACCGGAAAAACGGACGGGGCATCGGTAGGAGTCATCAGCCCGGAAGGGCGGTTTAGGCGAACTCCATCGCCTGAAAGCGCGCGACCATGCTGACCGGCGAGAGGCTTGTCAATGGGGTCCGGGATGCCCCTCGCCCTGCCACGGCTTCGCCGCGGGTCCCTCCCTCTCTCCGCTTGCGGGGAGAGGGTCGGGGTGAGGGGCTGCCAGCTTTCAGTGCAGCCCGTAGAAGCCCATCGCGCCGCCGGCGAAGATCTGGTGCCGGGTCTCGGGCGAGGCGCCTTCGAGCCGCTTTGCGATCATCTGCGGGGCGCCGGGAAAGAAGCCGTCGGGGTGGGGGTAGTCGGTCGCCCAGAGGATCTTGTGCGGGCCGATATAGTCGGCCAGCACTTTGAGGCTGCCTTCGACCGGCTCGAAGGAGATCCAGCAATTGCGCTGGAAGAGCTCCGATGGCCGCGTCTTCAGGCCGGAATCGTTGAAGCCCTGGTCGTCGAAATG
>DATLKN010000026.1:0-46996 GCA_035538335.1 Allostellaceae bacterium | reverse complement strand
ATACGAAAGGGACACGCATTGGCAGCCAAAATCGATCGAAGAGCGGCGTCTCGGCGACCTGATCGTCGTCCCTGCACGCTGTTCCACAACATCACCACGTCCCGCAGCAGCGCGATCGCCCCTTATTCAGATGTTCCCTAGGCCATAGCCGCGCCGGAAAAGTATATAGGGCCGCTCAGCCCCGCTGGCTTTCGCCGTGCCGGTTGATGCGCAGGTCACGGTTGATGCTGATGCTCGACAACAGCCCGAAGCCCAACATCACCGTCAGCATGGCGCTGCCGCCGTAGGAGACGAGCGGCAGCGGCACGCCGACGACCGGGATCAAGCCCATCACCATCGCCATGTTGATAAACACGTAGAGAAAAAAATTGGTGACGATGCCGAGCCCGAGCAGCCGCCCGAAGTGGTTTCGCGACCGGAGCGCAATCGCGAAGCCGTAGCTGACGATCAGGATGTAGAGCGCGAGCAGCGTCAAGCCGCCGACGAAGCCGAATTCCTCGGCGAGCATCGTAAAGATGAAATCGGTCGCCTTTTCCGGCAGGAAGTTCAGGTGGCTCTGCGTGCCGAGCAAAAAACCCTTGCCGAAGAGGCCACCCGAGCCGAGCGCAATCTTCGATTGCAGAATGTGGTAGCCGGCGCCGCGCGCGTCGGTGCCCGGGTGCAGAAAGGTGTAGATGCGTTGCTTCTGGTAGCCGTGCAGGAAATGCCAGGCGGCCGGCAGCGCGAGGCCGGCGGCGAGCCCCGCCGCGACGAACAAGCGAAGCCGCACCCCGGCAAGAGACAAGAGCGCCGCCCCAGCCATCAGCAGCATCGCGGCGGTGCCGAGGTCGGGTTCCTTGAGGACGAGCACCGCCGGCACGAGGATGCCGAGCACCGGCACGAAGAGACGCCCGAGGCGCGGCGCTTCCTCGTCGGGCAGGCCGTGAAAATAGCGGGCGAGCGCGAGGATGAGGCCGAAGCTCATCAGCTCGGAGGGTTGCAGCTGGAGAATCCCGAGGTCGATCCAGCGCTGCGCGCCCATGCCTGCAAAACCGCGCAGATCGACCCCGACGACCAGCAGCAGCGCCGCGGCGTAGACCCAATAGGCGAGGCGGAACCATTGCCGCAAGTCGATCATCGCGGCCGCGATCAGCGCGATGAAGGCGATGGCGAACCGCTCGATCTGCCGTACCGCCCATGGGTGCAGATGACCGTCGGCGGCCGAATAGAGCATCGCCACCCCGAAAGATGCGGTCAGCGTCAGCAACAGCACCACTCCCCAAGGGATGCCGCGCAGCTTTTCCGCGAGGCTGCGGGTGCGGCGGCCGAATTCGGGCGCGAGGCTCGACATTTGCTCAGCCGCCGGGCGCCGCTGGCGGCGGGGCGGCGACCGCGGCGACCTTGCCGGCGGCGGGAGCCTGGCGCGAAGGATCGCGGCGTTGCGTCTCAATCAGCATGTCGCGCACGATCGGCCCTGCCGCCTGGGCGCCCTCGCCGCCGCGCACGCCGCCATGCTCGACCACCGTGGCGCAGACATAGCGCGGCGCCTCGGCCGGCGCGAAGCCGACGAAAAGGGCGTGGTCGCGGTCCTTCCACGGTACCTTTTCGCCGGTCAGCGCCGAATGCGCACGCTGGTATTCGGTGATCCGGTGCACCTGCGAGGTGCCGGATTTGCCGCCCATCGACATGCCCGGTTCGGTTATGCGCAGCGCATAGCCGGTGCCGTGCGGCTCGTTTACGACGGCGACCATCGCATCGATGACGACGGCGCGCAGCCGGGGGTCGAGATCGAGATCGGCAAACTGCGGCGGCGCGCCGTCGTCGCGGAACAGCCGCGGCACGACCTGCCGGCCGGTGATCAGCCGCGACACCATCGTCGCGAGCTGCAGCGGCGTCACCACCACGAAGCCCTGGCCGATGCCGGTTATCACCGTCTCGCCGGCTTCCCACGGCCGGTGGGTGGCGGCCTTCTTCCATGCATGGTCCGGGATCAGCCCGGGCCGCTCGCCGGGGATGTCGATGCCGAGCTTGGCGCCATAGCCGAAGCGCCGCGCCATCGCCGCAAGGCGCTCGATGCCGAGCTTGCGCGCGGTATTGTAGAAATAGACGTCGCAGGATTCCTTGATCGCGTCGTGCAAGGCGATGGTGCCGTGCCCGCCGTGCCGCCAGCAATGAAAGACGGCGTTGCCGAGGCGGAAGAAGCCGGGGCAGGTGAATTCGGTCTGCGGCGTGATCGCGCCGGCCTCCAGCGCCGCCATCGCGACCGTCAGCTTGAAGGTCGAGCCCGGCGGATAGGCCCCGGCGATCACCTTGTCCGTCAGCGGGTTGCGCGGATCGGTCGACAGCTCGTGCCACATCGCCCGGGTGAGCCCGGCCGAGAACGCCGCCGGGTCGAAGCTCGGCACCGACACGAACGCCAGCACCTCGCCCGTCAGTGCGTCGAGGGTGACCGTCGCGACCGACGGTTCTTCGCTGGCGCGGCGGAAGGCGAAATCTTGCAACTCGCGATCGAGGGTGGTGACCACGTCGCGGCCGGGCCGCGGCGCCTCGCGGGACAATTCGCGCACCACCCGGCCATAGGCGTTGACCTCGACATCCTTGTGTCCCGCCGTGCCGCGCAACTGCCGGTCGGCGGACTTCTCGATGCCGCTCTTGCCGACCTTGAAATCGGGCAATTCGAGCAGCGGATCGCCGTTCTGCTCGCTCTGCGAGACGGCGCCGACATAGCCGAGCACATGCGCGGCGCCCTGACCCAACGGATAATGCCGCGTCAGGCCCTGCTCGATCGACACGCCGGGCAGCTCGGGGGCGGCGACCTCGACCCGCGCCATCTCGTCCCAATGCAGATTGCTGCGCACGACAACCGGCACGAAGCGGTGCACCCGGCGAACTTCGCGCAGCACTGCCTGGCGCTCGGCCGGGTCGAGCGCGATCACCCGGCCGAAGGCGTCCAGCGTCGCCGGTATGTTGCCGGCCTCCTCGGCGACAAGGATGGCGCGATAATTCGGCCGGTTGTCCGCGAGCGCCGCGCCGAAGCGATCGAGGATGCGGCCGCGCGGCGGCGCCAGCAGGCGCAGGCTGACGCTGTTCTCCTTGGCGAGCAGCCGATAGGCGGCCGATTCGACGACCTGCAGCTGATACATGCGCCCGGCCAGCACGAGGACGAGCGAACCTTCCAGCCCGGCGAGAAGCAGCGCGCGCCGGGTGAAGAGCTTTTCGCGCTGGGCGTCCCGCTGCATCGCCGGCTGCGCGTCGGGTCAGCCGCCGGCCATCAGCGCGCGCTGCGTGCGCCCGAGCAGAAAGCTCGCCGCCGGAAAGACGGAAACCGTGAGGGCGGCGCGGAAGAGGGTCGTGCGCGACTCGAGCAGCGTCATGTCGAGCAGCGAATTGAGCGCCCACAAGAACGGCATCGCCACCCCGGTCAGTACCGCGAACCCGGCCCAGACGAACGGGAATCTGCGGTTGCGGAAGGAGCGCCGAAAGCTCAGCACCAGCGCGCGCGTCAGCAACAGCAGCAGCGAGGTGACCCCGAGCGGCGCGCCGGCGATCAAATCGACGGCGAACCCGATCGCAAAGAGGCTCGCCGCCGGCAACAGATCCGGCCGGTAGATCGTCCAGTGATAGACCGCCATCAACGTGAAGGCGGGGGTAAGCGCGGCGTAGCCAGGGATCGGCAGGGCCAGGATCGACAGCAGCGCGGCGAGCATCGTCGTCGCGATCGGCAGCAGGCGCGCAGCGGCGCTGTCGGCGCGCGGCGCGGCGGGCGTCAAGAACGCGTTGAACGCCATGGCGCGTCAGAGCCCGCCGACCGAGGGCGGGGCAACGCCGGCGGCGCTCCCGCGGGCGGCGGCCGTCGGCGCCGGCGGCGCGGCGCGGCCGTAATCGACGACGCGCAGATAAGCGGCCTGCGATGCGTCGGCGTAAGGCTCGACGCGCGCCAGCTTGCCTTCAAACCCGGCAACCACCCCAACCGGCAGCCGCGGCGGAAACAGCCCGCCCACGCCCGAGGTGACGATCCGGTCGCCGATCCTGATGCCGGCTCTCGCCGGATAGAACCGCAGATACGGCCGCTCGGTATTGTCGCCCGAGAGGATGGCGCGCACCTCACGGCGGCCCTCGATAAAGACGGGGATGTTCGAGTTCAAATCGCTGGTCAGCAGGACACGGGCGGTCTGCTCGCCGGCCTCGGTGATCCGGCCGACGAGCCCGGCCCCGGTTTCGACGGCCTGACCGGGCGCCACGCCGTCGCGGCGGCCGGCGTCGATCATCAGGCTGCGGACATAGGCGCCGCCCGAATTGGCGATGACGCGCGCCGTCACGTAGGAGGTCGCGCCGGACGGCACCAGCCGCAACAGACCGCGCAGCCGCTTGTTCTCGGCCTCGAGATTGAGCGCCGCGGCCTGCCACTGCAGCAGCAGGGAATTTTCTTGCGTGAGGCGGGCATTGTCGCGGTATACCGCGACCCAATCCTTGACCCCGTCGGCGAGCCGCGACAGCGAGGCGATCGGCCGCGACACCGCGCCGAGCATCGGCGCCGCGGTGTCGGCGGCCGAGTTGCGCAGCGCTTCGAACAGCGTCCCGTCGGCTTTTCCGAGGACGATGACCGCCGCCGAAAAAACCACGAAGAGCGGCAGCCCCAGCCGCTGCAGGGAAGCTCGTCGGGCCGGCGACAAGCGGATCACGGCAGCCTCCGGCGGCGTCGCAAGACTCGCTCCTGCGGCGGAAAGCCGGGCCGCTGCAAAACCGCTCCGAGCGTCGCCGCGCTCTTCTGCATGATACCCCCCGCGACTCTCCCCCAGAACCCGCGGCGCCGCGCCCCTGCCCGACGCGAGGCGCCGTTAATCTTCCGCTCGAAACCACTTACCACATGTTAATCAAAACGTTCTTCAGTGTCTTCATTTCTTCGAGTGCGCGCCCGGTGCCGAGCGCCACGCAGGTCAGCGGATCGGTCGCGATTGACACCGGCAGGCCGGTGGCGTGGCGCAGCACCAAATCGAGGTTCGACAACAGCGCGCCGCCGCCGGTCAGCACGATGCCCTTGTCGACGATGTCGGCCGCGAGCTCCGGAGCGGTGTGCTCGAGCGCCACCTTGACGGCTTCGACGATCGAACCAACCGGCTCAGCGAGGCTCTCGGAGATCTGCCGTTCGCTGATCACGACCTCCTTCGGCACGCCGTTCATCAGGTCGCGCCCCTTGATCTCGATCATCCGGCCCTCGCCGTCTTCGGGCATGCAGGCCGACCCGATCTCCTTTTTTATCCGCTCGGCGCTGCTTTCGCCGACGAGCAAATTATGGTTGCGCCGGATATAGCCGATGATCGCCTCGTCCATCTTGTCGCCGCCGACCCGCACCGAGCGGCAATAGACGATGCCGCCGAGCGAGAGGACTGCGACCTCGGTCGTGCCGCCGCCGACATCGACGACCATCGAGCCGGTCGGCTCGGTCACCGGCAGGCCGGCGCCGATCGCCGCCGCCATCGGCTCCTCGATTAGGAAGACCCGCCGGGCGCCCGCGCTCTCGGCCGATTCCTGGATCGCCCGCCGCTCCACCGCGGTCGAGCCGGACGGCACGCAGACGATGATCTGCGGCGTCGCGAAGCTGCGCCGGTTGTGCACCTTGCGGATGAAGTGCTTGATCATCTCCTCGGTGACTTCGAAATCGGCGATGACGCCGTCGCGCAGCGGCCGGATCGCTTGAATATTGCCGGGGGTGCGGCCGAGCATTTGCTTTGCTTCTTCACCGACCGCGAGCACTTGCCTTCTGCCCTTGACGCTGGCGATCGCCACGACCGAGGGCTCGTTGAGGACGATGCCGCGTCCCTTGACATAGACGAGGGTGTTTGCCGTGCCGAGATCGATCGCCATATCGGCCGACAGGAGGCCCAACATTCTTCCAAACATTTGACCACTATTCCGAGGTTGCGGGCGTTCCGCCGGACGGGATCGATTCGCCGCCGGATCGGGACGGCCCGCTCGGGGATGCGAGAACTGCGCAGTACGAGAAGGCAATCCTCGCCAATCGCCCGCGCGTTGGCAAGCGGCGTTTCGGGAAAGATGAAAAAGACGAGCGGAGGGTGCGTGCGATGACGAATTCCGAGATCGTCAAGCGCTCGGTGCGGATCGCCGGGCATGCCACCAGCATTTCGCTCGAACCGCAGTTCTGGCGCGCGTTCGAAGAGATCGCGGCGGGCCGCGGCGTCTCGGTCGCCGCGCTGCTCGCCACCGTCGATGCCGGCCGCAGCGGCAATCTGTCGAGCGCGGTGCGGCTCTTCGTGCTCGATTGCTGCCGCGGCGGCGAACTTGGCTCACGCGCGTGATTCCGTCGGGCCGGCGGTTTAGAGTATGGCGAGAGGGAAACGCGAGCGGTAGGCGATGACGCGAATCATCAATTTGAACCGGTTTCGCAAGGACCGCGAACGGTCGCTGAAGGAGGAGCGGGCGGCGGAGAACCGCGTCCGCTTCGGGCGCAAGAAGGAAGAGCGCCGCCGGGATTCGGCCGAACGCGAGGCGGCACGCAAGGAGCATGAAGGCAAGCGGCTCGATTGATCGGGTCCGGCGCGCAGGCAAGAAGAACAGCCGCAGCAATCTCGGCGGGATTGCTTCGCTTCGCTCGCAACGACAGCCCCTTTGCGCTTCGGCATGCCTGCGGCAAAGCGATAGCGCCTGAGGGCGCCGGGTTCAGTCGGTGCCGGCGAGGGCCGACAGATACGCCGTGCGGGTCGCTTCGTCGAAACAGGCGAAGATGACGGAATGCGGCCAAGCCGTTTGCCGCAGGTGCCGGCCGACCGCGCGCACCGCGATTGCCGCGGCGCGCTCGCGCGGGAAGCCGTAGATCCCGGTGGCGATCGCCGGAAAGGCGATCTCGCGAAACTGCCGCTCGGCGGCGATCGCCAGGGACCAGCGGTAGCAGCTTTCGAGCACCCCGTCTTCGTCGGCGCCGCCGCCGCGCCAGACCGGCCCGACAGCATGGACGACGAACGCCGCCGGCAGGCGGTAGCCGCGCGTCACTCGCGCTTCGCCCGGCGGGCAGCCGCCGAAGGTGCGGCATTCGGCGAGCAGCCCTGGCCCCGCCGCGCGGTGGATCGCACCGTCCACACCGCCGCCGCCGAGCAGCGAGGAATTGGCGGCATTGACGATTGCATCGACCGCGAGCCCGGTGATGTCGCCGACAAACAGGCGCATGCGTTCGGCGGTTTCAAGCTCGACAGGCATCGCTCAGGGTCCCCCGCCCGGCAGGGCGCGCGCGTCGCGCTAACGCATCGCCGCTGCCAGCGTTCCGGGCAAAATCAGATCCATGATAAAAAAAGCCGGTGTCGGCCACCGCCGACCCCGGCAAGTTTGCGGGTGGCAAACCCGCGACAGGGAGACTTTGCCAAGCCGGACTGCGGGAAAGAAGGCGAGCGTCCGGCGTCCCGCCTACGCTGCACAACAAGCCCCCGGCCCGATGGTTCCATAACCTCGCCGCTTTCTCGGCGCCGCCTACCCGCGCGTCACGCGCGCGGCTCGGAGTGCACGGCGCCGGCCGTGCCGCGGCCGCGCCGGGCCATTGCCAGGCGGCGCGCATCGACGGCGATTTCCGAATGGTTCGGCATGCCGTTGCCGCGGCGGCACGCCGGCAGCGCGGCGGCGGCCGGGGCCAGCCCTTCGCTCTCGTCGGGGACGATGCCCATCAGCCGGCGCAACGCCTCGCGCCCCCGCGACAGCCGCGAACGGATCGTGCCGACCGGGACGTCGAGGACGGCGGCGACCTCCTCGTAGCGCATGCCTTCGAGCCCGACGAGGAGGATCACCGACTTCTGTTCCTGCGGCAGCTTGGCGATCGCCCGCTCGAGATCGCGCAGCTCGAGGCGCTGGCCCTGGTGCGGCGCGCGCGTCAACAGCGGCTCGCTGTCGCTGAGCCCGACTGCTGCCCCCTCGCGCACCGAGCGGCGCACGTGGTTGACGTACTGGTTGTGCAGGATGGTGAACAGCCAGGCCCGCAAATCCGTCCCCTCCTGCCACAAATGCAGCTTGCCGAGGGCGCGCGTGAGGCAGTCTTGCACGAGGTCGTCGGCCATCACGATGTCGCGGGTCAGGGCCCGCGCGTAGCGCCGCAGGCGCGGAATCTCGGCTTCGATCTCCCGGTACGTATCAGCCACGCAGGGTTCCTCATCTGGCGGCGACCGGCCGGACGGCCGATCAAGAGGACCGGCACTTTATCGAGGCGCTGTAATCAGATGATGTCATCGCGACTGTTTTGTGTAAGGATTTGTAACCATATGTTAGAAGCGCTTTGGCGGTTGGGAATTGGTCCCCCGGAAGCGAACCTTCGCTGGTCTCGAATCGAGTTCGGATGAACGACAGCAGCCATATCCTGATCGTCGATGACCAGCAGGAAATCTGCGACGTCGTTCACGAATATCTGTCGGGAGAGGGTTACCGCGTATCGATCGCGCATGACGGCCCGGGGATGCGCCGCGTCATGGCCCAATCGGCCGTCGATCTCGTCATCCTGGACCTGATGCTGCCGGGCGAGGACGGGCTGACGCTCGCCCGCTCGCTGCGCGACGAATCGGGCGTCGGGATCATCATCCTGACCGGGCGCGGCGAAACGGTCGACCGCATCATCGGCCTCGAAATGGGGGCCGACGACTACCTGCCGAAGCCGTTTCACCTGCGCGAATTGCTGGCGCGGGTGAAAAGCGTGCTGCGGCGCGTCACCTCGCGCACCGCCGACCGATCCGCGCAGCCGCGCACCAAGGCGCGGTTCGCCGGCTGGCGCCTCGACCTGTCGAGCCGCGAGCTGGTCTCGCCCAAAGGCGAAGAGGTGCGGCTGACCACCGGCGAGTTCGATCTTCTCGCCGCCTTCGTCAACAACGCCAACCAGGTGCTGACGCGCGACCGGCTGCTCGATCTGGCGCGCAACCGCGAGGCTGGGCCGTTCGACCGCACGATCGATGTGCAGGTCGGCCGGCTGCGGCGCAAGCTCGAAGAAGACCCGCAAAAGCCGACGATGATCAAGACGGTGCGCGGCAGCGGCTATATCTTCACCCCGGCGGTCGAGCCCGGCTGACGCGCAAGGGCGCGCGGATCCCCCATAGCCCGGAACGACGAAACGATGTACGGCAAGCGGCAATCGGATCGCCGTGCCTAAATTTTAAGCCTCAATTTTGGGCAATCGACCGCGAAGCGGGCCGCGCGTGCCGGCTCGGCGGGCCGATTTCGTGATGGCACGGCGCTTGCTCCATCGCATTCGGGCCGCCGATTGGCGGCGTCCGAACCCGGACCAAAAATGGGGGCTCCGCACGTGTCATCCGAAGGATTTCCAATCGACCGCCGTCAATTCGGCCTGCTCGGCGCCGGGCTTGCCGCCACCGCCTCGGGTGTGGGGGCGATCCCCGGCTTGATACCGGAAGCCGAGGCCGCGCCCGCCGCGCCCGAAACCGGGCCGATCAAGGTCGGCATCCTGCATTCGCTTTCCGGCACCATGGCGATCAGCGAGGCGCCGCTGAAGGACGTGATGCTGATGCTGATCGCCGAGCAGAACAAAAAGGGCGGCGTCATGGGCCGGCCGCTGCAGCCGGTCGTCGTCGATCCCGCCTCGAATTGGCCGCTCTTCGCCGAAAAGGCGCGGCAGCTGCTGGCGGTGGACAAGGTCGCCGCTGTGTTCGGCTGCTGGACCTCGGTGTCGCGCAAATCGGTATTGCCGGTATTCGAGCAGCTGAACGGCATTCTCCTCTACCCGGTGCAGTACGAGGGCCAGGAGTGCAGCCGCAACGTCTTCTATACCGGCGCGGCGCCGAACCAACAGGCGATCCCGGCCGTCGATTACCTGATGAACCAGGTCGGGGTGAAGCGCTGGGTGCTGGAAGGCACCGATTACGTCTACCCGCGCACCACCAACAAGATCCTCGAAGCGTACCTCAAGTCGAAGAAGGTCGCGCCCTCCGACATCATGATCAACTACACGCCGTTCGGCTATTCCGACTGGCAGGCCGAGGTCGCCAAGATTAAGGCCTTCGGCTCGGCCGGCAAGAAGACGGCGGTGGTCTCGACCATCAACGGCGACGCCAACGTGCCGTTCTATAAGGAGCTCGGCAACCGGGGCATCAAGGCGACCCAGATCCCGGTCGTCGCCTTCAGCGTCGGCGAGCAGGAGCTGGCCGGCATCGACACGAAGCCGCTCCTCGGCCATCTTGCCGCGTGGAATTACTTCGAGAGCGTCGACACGCCCGCCAACAAGGAAGTCGTCGCGGCCTTCAAGAAGTTCGCGAAGGACGAAAAGCGCGTCTTCAACGATCCGATGGAGGCGCACTACATCGGCTTCAACATGTGGGTGAAGGCGGTCGAGAAGGCCGCCACCACCGACCACGACGCAGTCATCGACGCAATGGTCGGCGTGTCGCATCCGAACCTCTCCGGCGATTACGCGACGATGATGCCGAACCATCACCTGACGAAGCCGGTGCTGATCGGCGAGGTGCAGGGAAACGGGATGTTCAACATCGTCTGGCAGACGCCGGGGCTCGTCGTCGCGCAGCCCTGGTCGCCCTACCTGCCGGAGAGCAAGAACCTGATCGGTGACTGGCTGCCGCCGATGTCGTGCGGCAATTACGACGTCGTCGCCGGCAAGTGTCTGGGCCGGAAGGGGAAGGCCTGAGCGGGATGCGCGGCAGGGGCAAAGGGAGAGGCCGGCGACTCCTCCCCGCCGGCCTCGTCCTTGCCGCGCTTTTTCTCCCGGCGCTGGCGCCGCCGGCCGCGGCCGGCGGCGACGCTTTCGGCCGGATCGCCGCGAGCAATTTCGACGTCGAGGCGGAAGGGGTGCGCGCGCTCGCCGTGTCCGGCAACCCGCGCGCCGCTGCCGTCATCGCCGCGTTGCGCGACGGCAAGCTGTTCGCCTGGCGCTGGCCGCGGCCGGATGCGCCGCTCTACATCCGCACCGGCAAGGGCTTTGTCGATGCCCGCACCGGCGCCGGCGTGCCGGCGCCGGCGCCGGTCAACCTGCGGCGGGTCATCGTCAACGATTCGGTGCGCGCGGCGATCGAGGGGGCGGTGGGCGCGCTCGATCTCTCTTCGCCCGATGCCGCGCTGCGCCGCAACGCGGCCGAGGCGCTCTTCCGGTCGGCCGATCCGGGCGCCCTGCCGCTGATCGAGCGGGCGCTCGCGGCGGAAAAAAACGCCGCGGTCGCGCGCGTGCTGCGCGAGGCGCGCGCCGCCGCGCTGCTCAAATCCGGCACCGGCGCGGTCGCCGACCGGCTCGCCGCCGTGCGCCAGCTGGCGGCGCGCTCCGACCTTGCGACGAAGAGCCTGCTCGCCTCCCTGCAAGACCAGCCGCCGCCGGTCGCAGCGGCGATCCGCACGGCGATCGCCGCCATCGACCGGCAACTGCAGCTGTGGGGACTGCTCGAAAACGTCTATTACGGCTTGAGCCTCGGCGCCGTCCTGCTCCTCGCCGCCTCCGGGCTCGCCATCACCTTCGGCGTCATGGGCGTCATCAACATGGCGCATGGCGAGATGGTGATGATCGGCGCCTACACGACCTTCGTCGTGCAGCATCTGGTCGCCGCCTTCGCCCCGGCCCTCGATGAAATCGGCCTCCTCTTCGCGGTGCCGGCCGCCTTTATCGTCGCCGGTGCGCTCGGCATCTTGATCGAGCGCTGCCTGATCCGCTTTCTCTACGGCCGCCCGCTCGAGACCCTGCTCGCGACTTGGGGCCTCTCGCTGATCCTGCAGCAGGCGGTGCGCAGCATTTTCGGGCCGACCAACCAGGATGTCAGCTCGCCCGCCTGGATGAGCGGCGCTGTGACGCTCGGCGGCCTGACGCTGACCGTCAACCGGCTGTGGATCATGCTGTTCGCCGCGCTGGTCCTCGGCGCCCTGATGGCGGCGCTGCGATGGGGCAGTCTCGGGCGCAACATCCGGGCGGTCATGCAGAACCGCCGCATGGCCTCCGCCATGGGCATCCGGACGCCGTGGATCGACGCGCTCACCTTCGGCCTCGGCTCGGGGATCGCCGGCATGGCCGGGGTCGCGCTGTCGCAGATCGACAACGTCAGCCCCAATCTCGGCCAGAACTACATCATCGACAGCTTCATCGTCGTCGTAGTCGGCGGCGTCGGCAATCTGTGGGGGGCGCTGCTCGGCGCGATGACCCTCGGCATCGTCGACAAGCTCGTCGAGCCGTTCGCCGGCGCCGTCCTCGGCAAGATCTTCGTGCTCGTCCTGTTGATCCTCTTTATCCAGCGTCGGCCGCGCGGGCTTTTCCCCGTGAAGGGCCGGGCGGTGGAGGCGTGATGCGTCTCGATTCCGCGAGCGCCGCGACGCTCGGCGCTGTGCTCGGCGGCGCGCTGCTGCTCGCCGTGCTCAACCTGCTGACCCCGGCGGCCAGCCCGCTGCACGTCTCGGGCTTCGTCGTCTCGGTCGCCGGCAAGTATCTGTGCTACGCGATCCTCGCCCTCGCCATCGACCTGGTATGGGGCTATGCGGGCATTCTGACGCTCGGCCATGCCGCGTTCTTCGCCCTCGGCGGCTACGCGATGGGCATGTACCTGATGCGCGAGATCGGGGCGCGCGGCGTCTATGCCAATCCGGTCCTGCCCGATTTCATGGTGTTCATCGGCTGGAAGCATCTGCCCTGGTACTGGTACGGCTTCGATCATTTCGGCTTCGCGCTCGCGATGGCATTGCTGGTGCCGGCCGTGCTCGCCGCCGTTTTCGGCTGGTTCGCCTTCCGCTCGCGCGTCTCGGGCGTCTATCTGTCGATCATCACGCAGGCGCTGACCTACGCGCTGATGCTCGCCTTCTTCCGCAACGACATGGGCTTCGGCGGCAACAACGGCATGACCGATTTCAAGGACGTCCTCGGCGTGCCATTGCACCGCGAGAGCACCTCGGTGGGGCTCTTGCTGATCACCGCGTTCGTGCTGTCGGCGGCTTTTCTCTTGGCGCGTGCGATGACCCGATCGCGCTTCGGCAAGGTCCTGGTCGCGGTGCGCGACGCCGAAGCGCGCACGCGCTTTCTCGGTTACCGCCCGGAAGCCTACAAGCTCGTGGTCTGGGTCGTCTCGGCGGTCATCGCCGGCATCGGCGGCGCTCTCTACGTGCCGCAGGTCGGCATCATCAACCCGTCCGAATTCGCGCCGGCGAACTCGATCGAAGCGGTGATCTGGGTAGCGGTCGGCGGGCGCGGGACGCTGTCGGGCGCGATCCTCGGCGCCGTCCTCGTCAATCTCGGCAAGACCTGGCTCACCAGCGCCCTGCCGGAGGTCTGGCTGTTCGCGATCGGCGGGCTGTTCATCTTCGTGACGATCTTTCTGCCGAAGGGCATCATCGGCATCTTCGCCGCGCGCCGCCCGGCGGCCGCGCTGCCCGAGCGCAAGCCCGCCGCCGAACCGGCGGCGCGTGAGGCCGTTTCGTGAGCGGCGAGAGCCTGCTCCATCTCGACGACGTCACCGTCTCGTTCGACGGCTTCAAGGCGCTCGACCGCCTCTCGCTGGCGCTGGCGCCGGGCGAGATGCGCGCCGTCATCGGCCCGAATGGCGCCGGCAAGACGACGATGATGGACGTGGTCACCGGCAAGACGAAACCGCAATCCGGGCGCGTCGTGTTCGGCGGCGACATCGACCTGACGAAGCTCGACGAGCCGGCGATCGCGCGGCTCGGCATCGGCCGCAAGTTCCAGAGGCCGACCGTGTTCGAGCCGCTGTCCGTGCGAGACAATCTGCTGCTGGCGCTCGCCGGCGACCGCAGCCCGCGCTTTGCGCTGTTGGCGCGCGAGAGCAGGCAAGAGCGCGCCCGCGTCGACGCGCTGCTCGCGACGATCCGCCTCGGCGCCGACCGCGACCGGCGCGCCGCCGACCTCTCGCACGGCCAGAAGCAGTGGCTCGAGATCGGCATGCTGCTCGCACAGGACCCGAAGCTGCTGCTCGTCGACGAGCCGGTCGCCGGCATGACCGACGGCGAGACCGCCGAGACCGCCGAATTGCTGCGCGAGATCAACCGGAGCCGCAGCGTCGTCGTCGTCGATCACGACATGGGTTTCGTGCGCTCGCTCGGCGTCGCGGTGACGGTGCTGGACGAGGGCGCGGTCATCTCGGAAGGCTCGATCGACGAGGTCAGCGCCGACCCGCGCGTCGTCGAAGTCTATCTGGGGCGCTGAATGCTCGAGGTCCGCGAACTCGACCTCTATTACGGCGCGGCGATCGCGCTCAGGGGGGTGTCGATCAGCGCCGAGGCCGGCGCCGTCACCTGTCTGCTCGGCCGCAACGGCGTCGGCAAGACGAGCCTGTTGCGGGCGATCGTCGGCGCCCATCCGGTGAGCGCCGGCACGATCCGCTGGAACGGCGCCGACATCACCCGGCTGGCGAGCTTCGAGCGCGCCCGCCGCGGCATCGCCTGGGTGCCGCAGGGCCGCGACATCTTCCCGCTGTTGACGGTGCGCGAAAATCTCGAAACCGGCTTCGCCGTGCTGCCGCGCGGTAGACGCCGCATCCCCGACGAGGTGTTCGAGCTGTTCCCGGTGCTCTCGGGCATGATGCGCCGGCGCGGCGGCGATCTGTCGGGCGGGCAGCAGCAGCAATTGGCGATCGCCCGCGCGCTCGTCATGCGCCCGAGCCTGCTCGTCCTCGACGAGCCGACCGAGGGCATCCAGCCGAGCATCATCAAGGATATCGGCCGGGTGATCGGCCTCTTACGCGACCGCGGCGACATCGCCATCCTGCTCGTCGAGCAGTATTACGATTTCGCCCGCGATCTGGCGGAGACGATCGCCGTCATGGACCGCGGCGACATCGTGCTCGCCGGCCGCCGCGAGGAACTCGACGAGGCGGCGGTGCGGCGGCGCCTCTCCGTCTGAAGGCCTTGTCGGCGGCCATTAACCTCCAAATGCCCAAAGAATAAGCGTGTTGGCGCGATTTGCGGCGGCCGGCTGGACGGCCGTCGCCGCGGCCGTGTCCTTCGTCGCAATTCAGTCTTCCGTCAGCGTGCCGGTGCTCGGCGAGACCAATCTCGACGATTTCCTCGAAAGCCGCCGGCTGCTGCCGATCTGGTTTCCGGATGCCGCATCCGCCGCCCAGTTGCGTCAGCGGCTCGCAGGTCGAGCCGCCGCAGGCGACGGTCGGCGCCGATATAGGCCACCAACTCTCGCGCCTCGTGCTCGAGGCCGCCGCCAATGCCGCGAAACACTCGCGCGCCTTCCGTCTGTCGATCCGGGTCCGGATCGAGGCCGACGAGATCCTCCTCAGCGTCGGCAACGACCGCTCCGTCGCGCCCGAACTCGCTACGATCGCCTTCGTGCCGAGGATGCTGCGCGCCCGCCTCGATCGCCTCGGCGGGACGATGCGCGTGCGGCCGGGACGCCGTCATCGAGGCCAACGCAGCCGGGAAGACCGGTCCGATCACGGTGACCGTGCCGGCCGGCCAGACGCTTTATGTGACGCAGCACCTCGAATGGTCCGGCCTCGGAAATAAGGCGCCGACATCGCCGGCGACGATCTCGGTCGCGGGAACGGTGACGCTCCCGGCATCGCCTTCCTCATCCTGCACCGCGGGTGCGACGGGCTCCGTGCAATAGTCGCATCGCGATCGCCGGAACGCGGTTTGGGCCGCCCGTGAACGGGCGGCCCATTCTTTTGTTCGGGATGCACGGAAAGACGCGGCTGGCGGCGACGCTGGCGGCGTCCTATTTTCGTCTCCTCGCCGGACGAAGAACCGGGAGGCCAAGGATGAACGACGCCGACGCGGTGCTCGCGGCCAATCTCGAATTCTACCGCGCTTTCGCGGCGCGCGACCTCGCGGCGATGGAGGCGATCTGGGCGCGCCGCGGGCCGGTCGCATGCCTGCATCCGGGGTGGACGGTGCTCGACGCGCGCGACGAGATCATGGCGAGCTGGCAGGGGATTCTGTCGAGCCCCGAGGCGCCGCGTGTCGCTTGCTATGACGAGCGCGTCATCGTTTACGGCGATGTCGCCCTCGTCTTGTGTGAGGAGGAACTTGAAGGCGGCACGCTGGCCGCCAGCAACCTGTTCGTTCGCGAGGACGAGGGCTGGCGCATCGCCCATCACCACGCCGGCCAGATCGTCCGCCGGCAGAGCTCGCCCCGGCCGCGCCCGCGGCTCAATTGAGGCGCGGCGAGGAGGGTTCGCGCCGCGCCGCGTCATAGGCGGCGCGCACTTGTTTGAGGCGTACCGCTGTCTCCTCGTCGATGAGCCCGTCCCAGCGGGCTTGGCGAAAGCGCCGCTGAAAGGCGGCGAGCGCCATCCGCTCGGTCCCGGCCGCAACGCAGTAGCCGATCGCCGCGAGATCGGCGAGCGCGCCGGCCCGCTCGACGACGCCGACCGCCTTGCCGCGGCGCTGCTCCAGCCCCGCGCGCGGCGGCGGCCACAAGCCGATGCCCGCGGCGGCGAGGCGGGCCCAGTCGAACAGCTCGCCGGGGTCGCTCTTGCGGTCGGGGGCGATGTCCGAATGGCCGACGATGCGGTCGGGCGGGATCGGCCGGCGTAGGAGGATGTCGCGGCAGAGTTCGACGAGCGCTCCCATCTGCGCCTCCGGAAAGAGCCGGTAGCCCCATTCATGGCCGGGGTTGACGATCTCGATGCCGATCGAGACGCGGTTGAGGTCGGTTTCGCCGCGCCAGCAGGAAATGCCGGCGTGAAAGGCGCGCCGCTCTTCCGCGACGAGCCGCCACGCCGCGCCGTCCTCCTCGATGAGGTAATGCGCGCTGACCCGCGCCTCAGGGTCGGCGAGGCGCTCGATCGCGGCCTGCGCGCTCGTCATCCCGGTATAGTGCAGCACGAGCATGTCGATGCGCGGCTTGTCGCCGCGGTCCGCGTGGTTCGGCGACGCCCGTTCGCGGATCATGCCGGCTGCTGCAGGCCGCGTCCTGACAGGCGGTCGTAGGCCGCGTTGATCCGGGCCATCCGCGTCGTGGCGAGCGCCACGCATTCCGGGGGCAGGCCGCGCGCGATCGCGATGTCGGGGTGGCTTTCATGCAGCAGCCGGTGATAGGCCGCGCGCAGCTCCTCGGGACGGGCGCCGGGCGGCACGCCGAGGACCATGTAGGCGTCCTCGGCGCCGTCTTCCTCGCCGCCGACATGTTGCGCCTTGATGCGCGCATAGTCGCGCGCCTTGAAGCCGAATTGATGCGCGACCGCGGCGAGGTAGGCGTCCTCCGCCGCGGCCAGCGTGCCGTCGGCTAGCGCGATGTGAAACAGACCGCCCAACAGGTTCTCGAGAACGCCCCGGTCCCCGGCGAATAGCCGGCCGACCTGGTGCGCATAGCTCTCGAATCCGTGCGTGCTCTTGCGCGCGAGATCGAAGACGAGCCGCACGTGCTCTTCTTCGCCCGGCGGCACCTGAAAGACCTCGCGAAAGGCGGCGACCTCCTCGCGGCTCACCTCGCCGTCCGCCTTCGCCATCTTGGCGCCGAGCGCGATCGCGGCGATCGTGAAGGCGATCGAGCGGCGCGGGTGAGCCGCGCGCGGCTCACCCTCGCCCGAGGGATGATGGTGCGGCAGGTGATCGGCGGCGCGCTCGATCAGCGAGCCGATTGCGCCCCCGAACGGCAACTCGCGGGCGTTAGCGAGAATGCGGGAGATGAAGCTCATGGATGCAATTTAACCCGACCTCGGGCCGGAACGGAACGGCGCGGTCTTTACGATCGGTTAACCGCGTTGTGTCCTAAAAATGCCCCTATGAAAAAATCCTGATTATGCTACCTATGATTGGCACCGCTTCGGTTATGGCGAGGCGTTGTTGCAACCTTCCCCGGAGGATATCTTGTCCGAGCATTTGAAGAAGACGGCGGTCGCCGCCGTCGCGGCGTTGGTGATCGGTTGGGGCTGGGCGGCATCCGCGCGGCCGGGATCGCACGAACACGCATCGAACGTTCGCGTCCCGCTTGCCGCCACCGGCGGCATCGCGGTCTCCAACGTCGGCACGAACTGCAGCCAGAGCGATACCGTGACCCTGTCGACCGACAGCCGTGTGCACATTCTGGCGTTGGCGAAGCGCGGGAAGGTCCGCGCGAACGCGGCGGATGTGAACGGCACCGGGACCGGAAGCGCCTCGTATGAGGTGGTCGGCTCTCACGATGCCACGCTCGCCGGCCCCATCCCGAGCGACGGCAGCGTCACCGGGACGGTGCAATTCAAGCTGTTTTCCGAAGACGACAATTGCGCGAGCCAGCCCATCACGGTGAACCTCAATCTGGTGTTCAGCGGCGGCGTGCTGCAGAGCTCCTCCGCCGCTTGCGTGGCCGGCACCTCCGGCTGCTAGATCACGCCGAGGGGCCGCGTCGCAGGCCCCTCTCCGGCACTGCCCGAGGCGCCGCAACGGCGTCTCGGGCAGATCCTCTCCCCCGCAATCGCCGCCTGCCGGCTCGCCCCGATTCTACCAGCGGCGGGCGGAAGGCAAGGCCAGCCGAGATTATCGCGGCGGGGCGCGACGGCGCCGCTGTCGTTAGAAGTCCTTTAAAAACTTGGCGTTTTACTGCTCCGCGATTGGGGGCAATCGGGGAGTATTCTTGTTTTCTTAACCAATTTTGATCAAAAATGTCATGGTCAGGCTACTTCCAATGGAGAGGCCGCATGCGCTATGCCCGCCCCCGGATGCAGGGTCGTCCGCGATTTCGCAACCTCGTCATTGTCGCTTTTGCCGTGCTCGCCGTGCTGTGCCTCGGCTCCAAACAGAGCGCCGCGCAGTGGCCGGAAGTGGTACTCTACACCTTCTGCCAAAACGGCTGCGGCACGGACGGCCTGAAACCGCAGGGCGGCGTCATCATCGACCCCGACGGCGATCTCTGGGGTACCACCTTGGAAGGCGGCAGCAAGAACGCTGGGGTCGTATTCGACCTCGTGATGCCCGGCTTGAATTCTAAAACGTCGAGCATGGACGAGGAGATCGTCATCTATAATTTTTGCCAGACGCCAAGCAAAAATCTCGACTGCTCCGATGGCGCTTTGCCGGTTGGCGGTCTCGCCGCCGGCCGCCTTGGTAATTTCTACGGCACGACTTTCACTGGCGGGAATGGTGGCCCATCCGGTTCGGGCGGCGGCGGCACAGTGTTCGCGGTGCTGCCGGGAGGGCTCTTCAAAACCCTTCACGAATTTTGCAAGCACGGCCATCCCTGCCTTGGCGGTGCCTCTCCAGCCTACGGCCTGCTGGCCAATGAAGAGGGCACGATCTTTTATGGAACGACGGTAAACGGCGGCCTCAGCGATGATGCCGGCACGGTCTTCAAGGTGACGAGCAGGGGGCACGTGACGACTCTTTACCACTTTTGTTCGCTGGCCAACTGCAAGGACGGCCAAACGCCGAGCGGTCCGCTGATCAGCGACAATTCGGGCAATCTCTACGGCACGACCTCGGTCGGCGGCGCCAACGGCCAGGGCACCGTCTTCAAGTTGACCCCGAGCGGAACAGAGAAGGTGCTCTATAGTTTCTGCCCGGCGGCGGGATGCGCCGACGGCCAGCAACCCGCCGGCAAATTAGCTAGGGACAGTTCGGGCAATCTCTACGGCACCGCATCGGCCGGCGGCGCGAATGGCGGCGGCCCGAATGGCGCCGGCGTGGTCTTCAAAGTCGATCCGAGCGGCAACGAAACCGTGCTCTACAGTTTCTGCCCCGGCGGCACGCCGTGCACCGACGGCAGTTCCCCTTCCGCCGGCGTCGTCCTGAGCCTTTCGGGCGGCGATCTCTACGGCACCACGGCGGCCGGCGGCAGCACCGATCAGGGCACGGTCTTCGATGTCCCGATCGGCGGCGGCGAGACCCTCCTCCACGACTTCTGCGTTAGCGATGAGCCGGTTTGCGCCGACAACAGCGGCAATCCCGACGGCTCGACCCCAACGGGGCCGCTAGTGATCGACGCGGAGGGCAACATCTTCGGCACGACGGACACCGGTGGCGGCAATCTCCAGGGTACTAGGGCGGGCGGCGGCACCGTTTACGAGCTCGTCAACCCGTCTCCCGGTACCTGAACCTCGCGTCGCCGCTCTTCTGATCCGCCGGCCCGGGCGCTATGATCCGCGCCGCGGGCGGCCAGGGAAGGGCGGATGGCGCGGGTTGACGCGATCGTGATCGGCGGCGGGCTCGTCGGCTCCGCCATCGCCTACGGCCTCGCCAGGCTCGGGCTCGCCGCTGTCCTCCTCGACGAGGGCGACGCCGCCTTCCGCGCCGCGCGCGGCAATTTCGGCCTCGTCTGGGTGCAGAGCAAGGGCCTCGCAGCGCCGCATTACCAGCGCTGGACCCGGCATTCGGCCGAGGAGTGGCCGCATCTTGCCGCCGAGCTGGCGGCGCTGACCGGCATCGCGGTCGGGCACGAGCGCCCGGGCGGGCTGCATCTGTGCCTCGGCGAGGAGGAGTTCGCGGCGCGCCGCGCGATGATGCAGCGGATGGCCGAGGAAAGCGGCAATTTCGGCTTCGAGTACAGGATGCTCGACCACGCCGAGGTCGCCGACATGCTGCCAGGCGTCGGCATCGGCATCGGCGTGACCGGGGCGTCCTGGACCTCCTATGACGGCCACGCCAATCCGCTCAGCCTGCTGCACGCGCTGCACAAGGGGCTCGCCGCCAAGGGCGGCCGCTATCTGCCCAATGCGCGGGTGAAGAATTTGTGGGCGGCGCACGGCGAATTCCGCGTCGCCGCCGCCTGCGGCGAGATCGCCGCGCCGCGGCTGGTCCTGGCCGCCGGGCTCGGCAATGCCGAACTCGCGCCGCTGGTCGGGCTCGGCGCCCCGGTGCGGCCGCTGCGCGGGCAGATCCTCGTCACCGAGCGGACCCGCCCGCTGTTGCCGATGCCGACGACGACGGTGCGCCAGACCGTCGAGGGCGGCTTCATGCTCGGCGACAGCCAGGAGGATGTCGGCTTCGACACCGGCCAGGACCCGCTCGTCATGCGGACGATCGCGCGGCGTGCCGTGCTGTGTTTTCCATGGCTGCGCGATCTCAACATCGTGCGCGCCTGGGCGGCATTGCGCGTGATGGCGCCCGACGGCTTGCCGATCTACGACCAGTCCGAATACTTCCCCGGCGCCTTCACGGCCAACTGCCACAGCGGCGTGACGCTCGCGCCGGCGCACGCGCTGAGCTTTGCCGATATGGTGGCCAGCGGCACGCTCGATCCGTCGTTCGAGCTCTTCTCGGCGAAGCGTTTCGATGTTCCGGCCGCGGCGTGAGCCCGGCCCCGGCGCGGTCGAGGTGGTGGTCGAGGGGCGCCGCGTCCTGGTGCCGGCTGGCGCCTCGGCCGCCGCCGCCTTTCTCGTCGCCGGGGTTGCGAGCATTCGCGAAAGCCCGGTCGACGGCGCGCCGCGGGCGCCCTATTGCATGATGGGGGTGTGCTTCGAGTGCCTCGCCGAGATCGACGGCGTGCCGAACCGGCAGAGCTGCATGGTCGAGGCGCGCCCCGGCATGCAAATCAACCGGCAACTGGGCGCGCGCAAGCTCGACCCCGTCGCGCAATGAACGCGGCGCTCGCCATCATCGGCGCCGGCCCGGCCGGGATGGCGGCGGCGGTGCTGGCCGCGGAACTGGGGCTGGAGGCGGTCGTCATCGACGAGCAGGCGGCGCCCGGTGGGCAGATCTACCGCGCCGTCGAGAGGGCTCGGGCCGATAGCCCGCTCGGCGCCGACTATCTCGCGGGGCGGCAGCTGGTCTCGGCGTTGCGCGACAGCGGCGTGCGCTACCTGCCGCGAACCAGCGTCTGGCATATCGACCCCGCCGGCCGGCTGTTCCTTGCCGCCGACGGCCGCGGCGAGACGATGGCGGCGGCAAAGATCCTGATCGCGACAGGCGCCCTCGAGCGGCCGGTGCCGATCCCTGGCTGGACACTGCCCGGCGTCATGGGCGCGGGCGCCGCGCAGATCCTCTTGAAATCGGCGGACATCGTTCCGGAAGGCCGCGTCGTGCTCGCCGGCCAGGGGCCGCTTCTCTATCTCGTCGCGGCGCAGCTCGCCGCCGCCGGCGCGGCCCCCGTCGCGCTCTTCGAGACGACCCCGTTCGCGAATTTCCGCCGCGCTTTTCTCCATCCGGCATCGCCCTGGCGAGGCCGCCGGCAGCTGGCCCGCGGGCTGTCGCTGCTCGCCGCCCGGCGCCACGCCGCGATCCCGCTGCGGCGCGGCGTGCACGGGCTGCGCGCGCTCGGGCAGAGCCGGCTCGAGCGCGTCGCCTGGCAGGGTGGCGAAATCGCTGCCGACCATCTTTTGCTGCACGAAGGCGTGATCCCCAACGTGCAGGCGACGCTCGCCTTGGGGCTGGCGCATCGCTGGGACGAGGCGCAGCTTTGCTGGCGCCCGGCACTCGACGCCTGGGGCCGGACCAGCCACCCGGACATCTGGGTCGCCGGCGACGGCGGCGGCATCGCCGGGGCCGAGGCGGCGGCGCTGTCCGGCCGGCTTGCGGCGCTCGACATCGCCTGCCGGCTCGGCCGCCTGTCGCAAGCCGAGCGCGAGCGGCGCGCCGCCCCGCTCGGGGCCGCTCTCGACGTCGAGCGGGCCTTGCGCCCGTTCCTCGATCGGCTCTATCGGCCGTCGCGGCCGGTGCTTGCGCCGGGCGACGAGGCGATCCTCGCTTGCCGCTGCGAATCCGTCACGGTCGGCGCCATCCGGCGGGCGGCGCGGCTCGGCGCCAGCGGTCCAAATCAGATGAAGGCGTTCACACGCTGCGGGATGGGGCCTTGCCAGGGGCGCATCTGCGGCCCGCTCGTCGCCGCGACGATCGCCGATACGCTCGGCAAAAAGATTTCGGAGGTCGGCACGTTCCGGCCGCGCGCGCCGTGGAAGCCGATCACCGTCGGCGCGCTCGCAGAAATCGAAATCGAAGAAGAGCCGGTCTGAGACCGGCGCCTGCATCGAAAAGTATAAGACAGCCCTGCATGGCCGTGATAGAAAAGCGGCAGGGCTCGACAAGAAGCTGAGCCCGTCTGGGAGGTTTCAGGGTCGGGGCACCGGCGTCCGCGCCGGTGCCCATCTCCCTGCCCGGCGCCGCAAAATCGAGGCGCGACGGGTGAGCGGCGCTAGCGTGTCGAGCCCAAAGCGGCGCGCGGAGCGAGGGAGGAACCCATGGCGAGAGCAATGGTGACGCGGCGGAGCCTGCTGCGGAGCGCAGCGGTGGGCACGATCTCGGCCCCGTTTTTCAACCGAGTTTCGGCAGCCGCCCCTGGGCCGAGAGGCGCAATGGTGCTCGCCTGGCACACCAATATCGCACCGCGCTGGCTCGACCCGCAGCAGCATGACGGCGGCGCGACGCCCGACAATTTTCTCAACATTCTGCAAGATGCGCTGATCAAGAACTTTCGCTCGCACAAGTTCGACCACCCGGCGCTCGCCGAACGCTATGAATTCGACGAGAGCGCAAAGAGCGCCACCTTCCGGCTCCGCCCGGGACTGAAGTTCCACGACGGCAGCGTCGTCAGCCCGGCCGATGTCGTGTGGAGCTACGAGCACTACCATGGCGCCTGGTCCCAGGTGTTGCAGGACAGCACCGCCGGCATCGATGTCCTCGACGGCCGCACGGTCCGTTTCCGCTTCAAAGGGCCGTTTCTCGACTTTATCCGGCTGATGGGCACGGCCAATGTTTGCGGTGCCGCCTGGGTTGTTCCGGCAAAGTATTATCAAAAAGTCGGGCAGGCAGGCTTTGTACAAGCGCCGATCGGCGCCGGACCATACCGGCTGGTGCGGCAGCAGCCGGGAACAAAGCTCGAGTTCGAGGCTTTCGCCCAGTATTACCGCCCGGTGCACGTCGAGCGCTTCACGGTCTTGAGCGTCCCCGATCCGGCAACACGCGTGGCGATGCTGGAACGCGGCGAAGCGGACATCGTCTACAACGTTCCCGGCGATCTGGTGCAACGGATCAAGAACAATCCGAAGCTGATGCTGGCGCCGGTCGTGTCGGGGAATTTCTGGCTCGAATTCCCGGGTTTTCAGAACCCCAAGAACCCGTTCCACGACAAGCGGGTGCGCGAGGCGGTCAGCCTCGCGATCGATCGCGACGCGGTCAACGATGCGGAGTCCGCGGGTCTCGGCCGGGTCGATGGCAATTGGATCAACGACGACGTCGAATACGGCATTGAGTGGCCGAAATGGCCGCACGACATCGCCAAGGCGAAGAAGCTGATGGCCGAGGCGGGCTTCCCCAATGGCTTCACGATCGATTGGCTGACCCCGGCGCCGCCCTATTACTCGCGCGGCGAGCGGGTGCTGTCGCAGCTCCAGGCCATCGGCATCCGCGGCCGGCTGCAGACCTTGGAGCGGGCCGTCTATACGAAGCGGCGCGAAGCCGGATTGAAGGAATGGCCGGGCGTCAACATCGTCTTTGCCGGCGCTCGTATCGGCGCCAGCTGGGCCAACTGGTACGAATCCGACTTCAAATGCGGCGGGTTGTTGTCCGCCGACGCGTTTTGCGTAACCGATCTCGACGACAAGTACCGGCAATACCTGGCCTCCGACAAGCCCGCCGAGCGCAAGCAGCTCGCCGAGGAAATTCAGCGCGGAATTTTGGAAAACTATTATTTCGTTCCCGTGTACCGGCACGCCTTCATGAACGCGATCGGCCCGCGCATCGCCGCCAAGAGGTGGCAGGACGTGTTTCCGAGCTACGTCAGCACCGGCTATGCCTATCCCTGGGAAGATATTCGGCTTAAAGCCTGATAGGCCCCGGCGCGAGGTCGTCTGGACAGCTCGCCAGGGCTAGACTATGACGAACGGAATAATCTTGCCGGGGAGGAGAAAATGGGGAAGACGATGCTGACGCGGCGCGGCGTGTTGCGGACGGCGCTGGCGACGACGGCGCTCTCGGCGCCCTTCGTGCGTGGTGCCCGGGCGGCGGTGACGGTGGCCCCCAAGGGCAAGATGGTGCTCGCCTGGCACACCAACATCGCGGCGCGCTGGCTCGACCCGCAGCAGCACGACGGCACCGCGACCCCGGACAATTTCATCAACGCGCTGCACGACGGGCTGGTCAAGAACTTCCGCCGGCAAAAATGGGATCATCTGGCGCTCGCCGACAAATTCGATTTCGCCGAGGACGCCCAGAGCGCGACGTTCCACTTGCGCCCCGGCATCAAATTTCACGACGGCTCTCCTGTGACACCGCAGGATGTCAAATGGAGCTATGAGCACTATCGCGGCGCCTGGGGCCAGGTCATCAAGGACAAGACACAAGGCGTCGAGATCATCGGCGCCGATACGGTAAAATTTCATTTCAAGACGCCGTTCCTCGATTTCCCGATTCTAATGGGAACATCGAACGTGTGCGGTGCCGGCTGGGTCGTACCGGCAAAATATTATGAGAAGGTTGGCCAGAGCGGGTTCATGCAGAAGCCGATCGGCGCCGGACCCTACAAGCTGGTGTCGCAGCAGCCGGGCATCCGGCTCGATTTCGAGGCGTTCGACGGCTACTACCGTCCGGTGCACGTCAAGAATTTCTCGATGCTCGCGGTGCCGGAAGCCGCGACCCGCGTCGCCATGCTCGAGCGGGGCGAAGCGGACATCATGTATTTCGTGCCCGGCGAGCTGATCGCCCGCGTCAAGGACAATCCGAAGCTGATGCTGGCGCCGGTCGTCTCGGCCAATTGGTGGCTCGAATTTCCCGGCTTCGAAAACCCGAAGAGCCCGTTTCACGACAAGCGGGTGCGCGAGGCGATCAGCCTCGCGATCGATCGCGACGCGATGAACCAGGCCGAATGCGACGGCATGGGCGTCGTCGACGGCAATTGGATCAACGACGACGTCGAATACGGCATGGGATGGCCGAAATGGCCGCACGATGTCGCCAAGGCAAAGAGGCTGATGGCAGAGGCGGGGCATCCCAACGGCTTCCAGGTCGATTGGGTGACCCCGGTGCCGAATTATTATTCGCGCGGCGAGCGCATCGTCTCGCAGCTCGAGGCGATCGGCATCCGCGCCCGAAACCAGGTCATGGAGCGGGGCGTCTTCCTGAAAAAGATCGAAAGCGGCCTCAACCAATGGCCGGGGACGCAGATCATCCTCAACGCGACCCGCATCGGCGGTACCTGGTCGAACTGGTACGACGGGATGTTCAAATGCGGCGGCTTCCAGTCGAAGGACTTCTTTTGCATCAAGGAGCTGGACGACAAATTCGCGCAATACCTCGCCTCTTACGATCCCAAGGAACGCAAGAAGCTCGCCTACGAGATCCAGCGCTCGATCCTCGAAAACTATTATTTCATCCCGGTGTTCCGGCATGCCTTCGTCAATGCGATCGGGCCGCGCATCGCCGCGAAGAAATGGACTGACGTGTTCCCGACGATCACCACCGGCTATGCCTATCCCTGGGAAGACATCGAGCTGAAGGCGGGTTGACGATTGGCTCGAGTTCCCTCGCTCGCTGCCCCTTGCCCTCCCGCGGCGTCGCCGCGGGTCCCTGCCTCTTCCCGCGCGCGGGAAGAGGGGCGCGGTGGGGGGGCATTCCCGGCGGCAGAAAATATTGGGGCGCGCGCATGATCCGGTTCGTCATCCGGCGGACGCTCTACGCGGTCGCCACGCTGCTCATCTTGAGCCTGACGATCTTCCTCGTCATCAGGATGACCGGCGACCCCGTAACGCTGCTCGCCGAGCCGGGGGCGCGCGCCGAGGACCTCGCGCGCATCCGGATCGAGTGGGGGCTCGACCGGCCCTGGCCGGTGCAGTACCTCGCTTTCCTCAAAAACATCTTCACCGGCCAACTCGGCATTTCCTTCAATTACGAGATGCCGGTCAGCACGCTATATTTCCAGCGCCTGCCGAATTCGCTCGAACTGGCGGCGGCGGCTTCCCTGATCTCATTTCTGATCGGCATACCGGCGGGGATCATCTCGGCCGTGCGCGTCAACACCTGGTGGGACAGCCTCGGCAAGGCATTGGCACTGCTCGGATTGTCGATTCCCGGCTTCTGGCTCGGCCTGGTGATGATCCTCGTTTTCTCGGTATGGCTGCGTTGGCTGCCGACGAGCGGGCAGGGCGGCTGGCGCAACCTGGTCATGCCGGCCGTCGCGCTCGGCTGGTATTTCGCCGCCTCGCTGCTGCGCCTGACGCGCTCCAGCATGCTCGAGGTGCTGCGCAGCGATTACATAAAGCTCGCTCGCCTTAAGGGATTGCCCGCCTGGGTCGTGCTCGCCAAGCACGCCTTCAAGAACGCGCTGATCCCGGTATTGACGTTGGCGGGCGTCAATCTCGTCGTCATGCTGAACGCCGCCGTCATCATCGAGGTCGTGTTCGCCTGGCCGGGCATCGGCCGGCTGCTCTACGAGGGGGTGTTCCAGCGCGACTTCCCGCTCGTCCAGGGCGTCGTCATGGAGGCAGGAATCATGGTCGTGATGATCAACCTGATCATCGACATCCTCTACGCCTATATCGATCCCCGCATTCGCCTCGGCAGATAGGCGCCGCCATGTCGACCAGCGACCGCATAGACGCCGTCGTTCTCGCCGCCGAGCCGCGGGGCGGCCCCGTCGCGCGCCGCGATTGGCGAGGGCTGCTTTCCGAGCTGCCGATATTGCCGCTGTCGATCCTGGTGCCGTTCATCCTGATCGCTGTCTTCGCCAATTGGATCGCCCCCTATGATCCGACCGAACCGATCCCCGGCGCGAAGATCTTCGCGCCGCCGTTCTGGATGCCGGGCGGCAGCGTTCACACGCTGCTCGGCACGGATTTCCAGGCGCGCGACGTCCTGAGCCGGCTGATTTTCGGCGCCCGCGTGTCGCTGATCGTCGGCGTCACGGGGACGCTCGTCGCCGGCAGCATCGGTACCGCCCTCGGCACCCTTGCGGGCTATCTCGGCGGCTGGACCGATCAGGTCATCATGCGCGTGACCGATGCCTGGCTGGCGCTGCCGGCCATCGTCTTCGCGATCTTTCTCGCGACGATGGTCGGCCCCAGCATGTGGAACATCGTCATCATTCTCGGAGCGGTCTTCTGGACGCGCTACGCGCGTGTCATCCGCGGCGAGGTGCTGAGCCTGCGCGAGCGCGAGTTCGTCAAGCTCGCCGAGATCGCCGGCGCCGCGCCGGCGCGGGTCATCCTGCGCCACATCCTGCCCAATGTGATGAACTCGGCGATGGTACTGGCGAGCCTGACGATCGGCGTCGTCATCATCGCCGAGGCGGCGCTCAGCTTTCTCGGGGTCGGCGTGCCGCCGCCGCAGCCGGCCTGGGGCTCGATGCTGGCCGACGGGCGCTCGATGCTGATGGTCGGCGACTGGTGGCTGACTGTGTTCCCCGGGCTCGGCATCCTGCTCGTCGTATTGGCCACCCAGCTGCTCGGCGATTGGCTGCGCGTCCGCCTCGACCCGCAACTGCGCAATCTGTGACCGCGGGTTCCCGCGCAATGTCCACGTTGCTGCGCGTCTGCGAACTCGAAACGCATTACCGGTCGTTCCGCGGCACGCGTGTCGTCAAGGCGGTCGACAAGGTCAGTTTTACGCTCGACGAAGGCGAGACGATCGGGCTGGTCGGCGAGTCGGGCTGCGGCAAGACGACGACCTGCCTCTCGATCGTCGGCCTGTTGCCGCCGGCGGCAAGCATCGTCGGCGGGCGGATCGAGTTTTTGGGCGTCGATCTGGCGCAGTTGCGCCAGCGTCAGCTGCGGCATGTGCGCGGCCGGCAGATCGCGATGATCCTGCAGGACCCGATGGCTTCGCTGAACCCGCTGTTCAGCATCTACAGCCAGGTCGCCGAGCCCGCCTATTACCATCGCGCCGTGCGCGGCAGGCCGCTGCGCACGCGCGTCGCCGAATTGCTGCGGTCTGTGCGCATCCCGTCGCCGGCGCAGCGTATGCGCGAATACCCGCATCAGATGTCGGGCGGCATGCGGCAGCGCGTCGTCGGCGCGATCGCAATGGCGGGCGGGCCGAAATTGATCATCGCCGACGAGCCGACGACCAATCTCGACGTGACGATCCAGGCGCAATACCTCGACGTGCTGAAGGACATTCAGCGCTCCACCGGCGTCGCCATCATCTTCGTCACGCACAATCTCGGGATCGTCGCGCGGATGTGCGATAAGATGGCGGTCATGTATGCCGGCCGCATCGTCGAGCAGGGGGCGGTGCGCGACCTCTTCCGCAGGCCGAAGCACCCCTACACGAAGGCGCTCTTGGGCTCGATGCCGAAGCTCGGCAGCAAGGAGCCGCTCTACGCGATTCCCGGCTCGCCGCCCAATCTCGCCGCCCTGCCGGGCGGCTGCGCGTTTCATCCGCGGTGTCCCGATGCGGTTGCGCAATGCCGGATCGAGGCGCCCGACGAGCGCAGCTACGGCGATGGCTGGACGGCGCGCTGCTGGCGCGCCAGCGAAGCGGCGAGGGAGGGTCATGTCGGCGCCCTTGCTTGAGCTGGAAGGCGTCGAGAAGCACTTTGCGGTCAAGGCTGGGAGCCCTTGGCGGCGCAAGATCGGCTGGGTCAAGGCGGTCGACGGCATCGATTTCGCGGTCCATGCCGGCGAGACGCTGGGGCTGATCGGCGAGTCCGGCTGCGGCAAGACGACGACCTCGAAGCTGATCCTGTTGCAGGAGAAGCCGACCGCCGGAACGATCCGTTTCGACGGCGAGGACATCGCCCTTCTCGAAGGCGCCGGGCTGATGCGCTACCGGCGCGAGGTCCAGGTCGTCTTTCAGGACCCATACAGCTCGCTGTCGCCGCGCATGCGGGTGCGCGACATCATCGCCGAGCCGTTGCAGATCCACACCGACTTCGGCCGGGCGGCGCTCGACGAGCGCGTCGCCGAAGTGCTCGACCTCGTCGGGCTGGAGAGCGAGGCGGCGCGGCTCTTCCCGCACGAATTCTCGGGCGGGCAGCGGCAGCGCATCGCGATCGCCCGGGCGCTGGCGACGCATACGCGGCTGATCGTGCTCGACGAGCCGGTCTCCGCCCTCGACGTCTCGATCCGCGCGCAGATCATGAACCAGCTCGAGCACCTGCAAGAGACGCTCGGGGTCAGCTATCTGTTCATCGGCCACGATCTCGCGACGGTGGCGCATATCAGCCACCGCATCGCGGTCATGTATCTGGGCCGCGTCGTCGAACTCGCGGACAGCCTCGAACTGTGCGCCAGGCCGCTGCACCCCTATGCGCAGGCGCTCTTCACCGCCGCCTTGCCGTCGCACCCCGACGACGAGCGCCCGCCGATGGCGATCGCCGGCGAAGTGCCGAGCGCGCTCGATCCGCCTTCCGGCTGCCGCTTTCATCCGCGCTGCCCCTTCGCCATGCCGCGCTGCGCCAGCGAAACGCCGCTGCCGAAAGACGTCGCGCCGGGGCATACAGTGGCCTGTCACCTGTATTGAGCCGGCGAGGCGGAGGGGATTGTCATTGCGAGCGGAGCGAAGCAATCCCGACGAGATTGCTTCGTCGCTGCGCTCCTCGCAATGACGCCTTCACTCCCAAAATAACCCGTAGACAATAACCTACTGCCGCAAGGCCGCGTAGACCGCCTTCTGGAACCCGTCGAGCAGCGCCATCCCGCGCGGATCGGCGAAGGGCAGCATCTGCATCAAGATGACGCCGGCGACGCCGGTCATCGGATCGATCCAGAAATAGGTATTGCCGAGGCCCGCCCAGACGAGGCTGCCGGCCGCCAATCCGCCGGGCACTGGCGCCGTCGTCAGCATGAAGCCGAGCCCCCACTTCTTTTTCATGCCGGGGAAGAACTCGGCGTCGAGCGACAGCGCCGGGTTGACGCTCGCGAGCAGGCGCACATCGACATCGCCGATCGCGTTCTCGCGCATCATGCGCACCGTTTGCGGCTGCAATACCGCGGTGCCGCCGGCCCGCCCCTCGTTCAGAAACAGCCGCGCGAAGGCGAGGTAATCGGCGGCGGTGCCGTAGAGCCCGCCGCCGCCCATCTCGAATTCCGGCTGCGCCGGCAGCGCGAATTCGATCGGCGTGAGGCTGCCGTCCGGCCCGCGCGCGTGCATGGCGGCGAGCCGGGCGCGGCGCTGCGCCGTCAATTCGAAGCCGGTATCCCGCATGCCGAGCGGCGCGAACAGATTTTGCGCCAGGTATTGCCCGAGCGGTAGGCCGCTCGCGCGCTCGACGGCCTTGCCGGCCCAATCGATGCCGATGCCGTAATCCCACCTGTCGCCCGGATCGAAGGCGAGCGGCAGTTCGAGCGCCTTGTTCTGGCAGCTGATGATGCCGGGGATTCCCCGCCGCTCCATGTAGCGGCCCATCGCGGGGTTCCAGATGTCATAGACGAAACCCGAGGTATGGGTCAGCAGATGGCGCAGCGTGATCGGGCGCTTGGCTGGGCGCAGCCGCGGCTCGCCCGCCGCGTCGAAGCCTTCGAGCACCTGCGGGCGGGCGAGTTCCGGCAGCACGCCCGCGACCGGGGCATCGAGCGCGAGCTTGCCCTGCTCGACCAGCTGCATCGCCGCCGTCGAGGTGATCGCCTTCGTCATCGAGGCAATCCAGAACACCGTGTCGGGCGTCATCGCTGCGCCGTCCGGCAGGCTGCGCCGGCCGAAGGCGCCTTCGTAGAGGACAGCCTCGCGCGTCGCCGCCATCGCGACGGCCCCCGCCACCTCGCCGCGCTCGGCGACCCCGCGCAGCGCCTCGTCGATACGAGCAAATCCAGCCATCGCTTCCCTCCACCGGTATTTGTCATCGCGAGCGCAGCGGAGCGATCTGATCGAGATCGCCGTGGCGCTTCGCCCCTCGCAACGACACCAAGGCGCTAGATCGCAATCTCCGCCGTCCGCCGATGCGCCGCAAGTAATGACGGCAGCCGCGCCGGGTCGCCGCGCGCCATGCCGCATTCGGTGGCGACGCCGTCGACGCGCGCGTGGCGCTGGGCCGCCGCCAGTCGCGCGGCGTCGCCCGCCGGGTCGGCGTGGTGCACAAGGCCGAGATAGAGGGCAGTCTCGGGCCCGAGCCCCAGCTTTTCGAGCGGCGCGAAATAGGTGTCATCGGTGCGGTTCTTCGGCACCGGCATGTGGAAGAACTGGATCGGGCGCCTGACGCCGGCGGCGACCGCATTGGCGATCTCGGCCATGATCGCGGCGTCCTTCGGCTGCACGCAATGCTCGTCCGCCGGGCTGCCGTAGCAGAGATGGTAGCCGAGCTCGATCCGCTCGGGCACCGCGTTGCCGATCTTCGTCAGCACGCCGATCGTCTCCTCGCGGAAATCGACCGGTCCCGGCTCGTAATAGCCTTCCCAGGCCAATACCTCCTGACACACGTCCCATTGCAGCGCGAGGCGGTCATTGGGCAGCGCCGCGGCAAGATTTCCGACTTCGCCGAGCAAATGCTCCGTCATCGCCGGCAATATCAGCGGCCGGTCCGACGGCACCATGTTGTTGTAGGTCGGTGCGATCGGCGTCGGCAGCGACACCTGGAATTTCACCCCATTGGGGATCGCGCCTTCCCTTTGCAGGCGCTCGAAGATGCGCCAGGAATCGAGTGCCGCCGCCGCATAGCCGGTCTCGAAAGTGGCTCCATCCGGGGTCGCGCCCGGCCTCACGCGCAGCCGCGGGATGTCGCGCAATACCTTGCCGTCCCATTGCGTGAATTTGAAGGGCGGCACGTCGGTTGCGACCTCGATCGCCGGGTTCTGCGCGAGCACGTCCTGCAAAAACCGTATCCAGGTCTTGCGGATGCCGGTCTCGCCGTCGGGCAGGCGCCGCAGATAGGGGCCGGCCGCAGCGGCCAGCGTGCGGAAGACGGTCTCGGTATCGGGCAGCGGGATGCTGCCGACGAAATGCACGGCCCTCGCTTCGCCTCTCGCCATCGCGTCCTCCCGTGAAGCGCGCTGCTCCGCTCCATCCTAGCCGAATTGGCGGCTTCCGCCATGCTCTGAGGCGGGGTTGCGCCGGCCGCGAAAAAATGGTCTCTCGGCGCGAGAGCGAGATGAGGGAGGTCCTCGATGCTGGGCAATTCGGCAGGCAGCCGCGACTCGAAGGTCGTGCTGCATCCGCAGACCAATTTCCGCACGCATGAGAAGGAGGGCGCCTTCGTCGTGACCCGCGGCGAGGGGGTGCGCGTCTTCGATGAGAACGGCAAGGACTACATCGAGGCGATGGCGGGGCTGTGGTGCGCCTCGCTCGGCTTCAGCGAGAGCCGGCTGGTCGAGGCGGCGGCGCGGCAGATGCGCACCTTGCCATATTACCATGTATATACACATAAATCGCACATGCCGGTCATCGAGCTGGCCGAGCGCATCCTCGCGCTGATGCCGGTGCCGATGTCGAAGGTGTTCTTCACCAATTCCGGGTCGGAGGCGAACGACACGATCGTCCGCATCGTGTGGTACTTCAACAACGCGCTCGGCCGGCCGAAGAAGAAGAAGATCATCGCCCGCATGAAGGGATTTCACGGCTCGACGGTCGCCGCCTGCAGCCTCACCGGCCTGCCCGCCCTGCACCGCGATTTCGACCTGCCGCTGCCGGGCTTTCTGCACACCGACTGCCCGCATCATTGGCGCTCGGCCGAGCCCGGCGAGAGCGAGGAGGAGTACGCGAGCCGGCTCGCCGGCAAGCTAGAACAGCTGATCCTCGCCGAAGGCGGCGCCGAGACCTGCGCCGCCTTCATCGCCGAGCCGGTGATGGGGGCGGGCGGCGTCATCGTGCCGCCCAAGACGTATTTCGAGAAGATCCAGCGGGTGCTCGACAAATACGACATGCTGATGATCGCCGATGAGGTGATCTGCGGCTTCGGTCGCACGGGCAACATGTTCGGGTCGCAGACCTTCAACATCCGGCCCGACATCATGACAATCGCCAAGGCCTTGTCCTCGGCCTATCTGCCGATCGCCGGCGTCGTCATCAACGACCGTGTCTACCAGGTGCTCGCCGACAACACCGAGAAGATCGGCATGTTCGGTCACGGCTATACCTATTCGGCACACCCGGTCTCGGCCGCCGTCGCGCTCGAGACGCTGAAGATCTACGAAGAGCGCGACATCCTCTCGCATATCCGGCGCGTCTCGCCGCGGCTGCAGGAAGGCCTGCGGCGTTTCGCCGACCATCCGCTCGTCGGCGAGGTGCGCGGCGTCGGCCTCGTCGCCGGCGTCGAGCTGGTGCGCGACAAGGCGACGAAGGAGCCGTTTCCCGCCGCCGACCGGGTCGGGGCGGGGCTCTCGAAAGCCGCCGAGCAGCACGGCCTCATCATCCGCGCGATGGGCGACTCGATCGGCTTTTCGCCACCGCTGATCATCACGGAGGGCGAGATCGACGAGGTCGTCGCCCGCTTCGGCAAGGCCCTCGACGATACCTGGCAGGCAGTGCGCAAGGGAGAACCGGTGCGCCTCGCGTCGTAGCCCCCACTCTGACGCTCCCCGCCAGCGGGGGAGGGAATGGGAGGGGGATTGCTTCGTCGCTCCGCTCCTCGCAATGACAGCCTTTGCCGCTGCATTGCGAGCGCAGCGAAGCAATCTCGATGAGCTACACCGAATAATACATCTGGAACTCGATCGGGTGCGGGGTGTGCTCGAAGGCGTACACCTCCTCCCATTTCAGCTCTATGTAGGATTCGATCTGGTCGGCGTTGAACACGTCGCCTTTCAACAGAAAGGCGTGGTCGCGGCGCAATTCCTCGATCGCCTCGCGCAATGAACCGCAGACGGTCGGCACGTCCTTCAATTCCTCGGGCGGCAGGTCGTAGAGGTTCTTGTCGATCGGATCGCCCGGGTGGATCTTGTTCTGGATGCCGTCGAGCCCGGCCATCAGCATCGCCGCAAAGGCGAGGTACACGTTGGCCGCCGGGTCCGGATAGCGCACCTCGACACGCTTGCCCTTCGGGCTCGAAGTATAAGGAATGCGGCAGGCGGCCGAGCGGTTGCGCGATGAATAGGCGAGCAGCACCGGCGCCTCGAAACCCGGGATGAGCCGCTTGTAGCTGTTCGTCGTCGGGTTGGTGAAGGCGTTGATCGCCTTTGCGTGCCGGATGATGCCGCCGATGTAATAAAGCGCGGTTTCCGACAGATCGGCATAGAGGTTGCCGGCAAAGGTCGGCCGCTCATTCTTCCACACCGACTGGTGCGTGTGCATGCCCGAGCCGTTGTCGCCGAGCACCGGCTTCGGCATGAAGGTCGCGGTCTTGCCATACTGGTTGGCGACGTTCTGCACGACGTATTTGTAGATCTGCATGTTGTCGGCGGTGCGCACGAGGGTGTCGAACTCCGCGCCGAGCTCGGCCTGCGCCGGCGCCACCTCGTGGTGGTGCTTCTCGACCTTCAAGCCCATATCGTGCATCACCGACAGCATCTCGGCCCGGATGTCGGACTGACCGTCCACCGGCGGCACCGGGAAATAGCCGCCCTTGATCGGCGGGCGGTGGCCAGTGTTGCCGTCGGGGAACTTCTTGGCGCTGACGTAGGGGCTCTCCTCGCTGTCGATCTCGTACATCGCCCCCGACATCGTGCTTTTGTAGCGTACGTCGTCGAACACGAAGAACTCGGCCTCCGGCCCGAAATAGGCCTTGTCGCCGATGCCGGTGGCGATCAGGTGCTGCTCGGCCTTCTTCGCCGTCGAGCGCGGGTCGCGGGCATAGGGCTGGCCGGTCAAGGGCTCGTGCACGTCGCAGAAGATGATGAGGGAAGTCTGCGCCGCGAACGGGTCGAGCACCGCGGTCGCGCAGTCCGGCACCAGCTTCATGTCGCTTTCGTTGATCGCCTTCCACCCGGCGATCGACGAGCCGTCGAACATGACGCCGTCGTTCAGGAAATCCTCGGTGATCGTGCGCACGTGATGCGCCAGGTGCTGCCACTTGCCGCGCGGGTCGGTGAAGCGGAAGTCGACGTATTTGACGTCGTGCTCCTTGATCATGTTCAGCACTTTTTCAACATCGGCCATGGTCTGTTCCTTTGTCCTCGTTCCCGGTTGGTGCGGTCTCCAAGCTGTCCTTCGAATGTATCACGGCTTCACGATCACCTCCCGCCACGGGGACGAATTCGCCATGCGTCGCCAAACCGAGAGGGGCCCGAGCGCTGCCGGACCCGAAGGGGAATTGCCGCCGATGATCCTATCCGACCGTATCGGGTTGTCGAAACCAAGAATCATGCCAAGCCCCCGCCGCCGTGGCCCGCCCGCGCGCGGGGCAAAAATGCCTATTATTTAGGCGAACCTGCAACCCTCGCCTTGATTTTAACCAGCGGCCGCGGCGAGGCAAGGCGAAGCGAGCCATCGAGATTGCTTTGCGGAGCCTGTCCTCGGGCCGCGCGCAGCGCGGACGACGAAGCAATCGCGTTCCGGGCAGCACCATTCCGTCAGGTTCGAACCGCGAGCTAGAGGGCGGCGGTTTCCCGCGTCAGTTCGGCGTCGTCCGCCTCGTTCATCCTGAGGCGCGCCGCGACGACCCGCTCGATCTGCGCCCGCGCTTCCGGATTTTCCGCCCGGAAGCGCTCGAAATCGGCCCGCCGCAGCTCCAAGAGCCGGCAGTAGGTCAGAGCCACGACATCGGCCTGCCGCAACCGTCCCGACAACAGGGCCATCTCGCCGAAGAATTCGCCGCTGCCGAGGCGGATGCGCCGCGCGCCGCGCACCACCTCGACCGCGCCCGAGGCGATGAAATAGACCGCCTCGCCGCGTTCGCCGCGCTTCACGATGCGTTCGCCCGGCACCGTAAAGCGCGGCTGCAGCAACCTCGCGATGCGCGCGATCTGGGCCTCGCCGAGGCCCGCCAGCATGTCGAGCCGCTCGATCAGCCGGTAAGTATCGAGGCCGATGTCGAAGCGCGGCCGGGGCTCGGCGGCCCGCGCGCTTGCGACGCTGCGCCGCAGATTTTCGTAAAGCTCCTGCGGGATCAGCCCCTCCTCGTAGAGCGCCTCGTATCGCTCTATCTCCTGGCGCCATGCCGACTGTCGCAGGAAGCGCCTTTCGAGCGCCGCGACGTAATCGGGGTATTGCCGGCGCAGCGCGTCGAAGGCGAGGTCGACGCCGGCCCGGCGGCGTTCGAGGATCTCGCCGACGATCTCGGCGATACGGGCCCCGAACACCGAGGCGAGGCGTTGCTTGCGAAACTCCGCGAGGCGGTCCATCAAGAGCCGCATCGCGAGCAACAGCTCGACCCGGTCGGCGAGCCGGTCGGCGAGAAAGCGCACGATGCCGAGCCGGCGGTAGAGGAAATAGGCGAAGCGAAAGGCGAGGGGGAATTGCAGCGCCCGTTCGGCCGCCCGGCGGTAGCCGACGCGGCCCTCGCCGCGGGCGCCGTCGACGAGCGCGTCGGCGTTGCGCAGCAGGATCTGCACGGTCGGCGGCGAGGCGTAGCGGTGGGCGCGGCCTTCGAGGATCAAGACCCGCTCCTGGTTTGCGAGCGCGACGAGCGCGACCGCCAGCCGGTCGCGCTCCGGCAGCCGCTCCTCGGCGTCGCGGGCATCGGCGGCCGCGATCCACTCCCGGTAAGGGGACACCACTTCCTCGACGGCGGCATCGGGGAAGGCGTGGCGCTGCGCGGTTTCGCGGATCGACTCCTCGACCTCGGCATAGGACAGCGCGAGCACCCGGTCGCGCAGCACCTGGTTGCGCGGCGACAGGCGGTCGAGCCGGAGCAGGCGAATCACCCCGCGCAAGCTCGTGCCGTTGACGAACAGAGTGAACAGCACGAAACCAGTCGCGAGAATGCCGACGAAACGCTGCGATTGCAGGTCCAAGCCCGGGTTCTGCGTCGCCGCCAGCGCCAGCACCAGGGTCAGCGCGCCGCGCAGCCCGCCCCAGGTCATCGCCAGCTTGTAGGCCGCGCTGATCGGCTGGCTGAGGCGGAAAAACTCGAGCGGCGGCATCATCAGGAACAGCACCAGGACGCGCGCGGCGAAGGCGGCCGCGATCAGCACCGCCAGCAGCGCAAGGTCGCGCAGCCCGAGCCCGCCCAAGAGCCGCGGCACCAGGATCGCTGCCAGGATGAAGATCAAGGATCGCGCCCAGAACGCGATCTGGTCCCACAGATCGGCGAGAAACGCCCAGTTGTAGGGGGTGATCCGCGAGCGTCCAACGGCGCCGAACGCCAGACCGGCGCCGAGCACCGCGACGACGCCGGAGACGCCGAGAAGCTGGTCGGCCGCGATATAGACGACATAAGCGAGCGCCACGGTCAGCGTCGCCTCGGCGAGGCGGTCGTCGCGCAGCCACGGGATCGCCAGCAGCAAGCCGCGCCCGGCTGCCAATCCGAATAGGCCGCCGCCGACAAAAGAGAGGGCGAACCGGGCAAGCCCCATCGCGATGTCTGGCCGGCGGGCGTTGGCGATCATGTCGAGCAGGACGACGAAGAGCGCGATCGCGGCGGCGTCGTTGAGCAGCGCTTCGCCCTCGACGAGGCGCGTCAGCCGCGCCGGCGCGCCGAGATCGCGAAAGATCGCGATGACCGCGATCGGATCCGTCGTCGCGACGACCGCGCCGAGCAGCAGACAGACGAGAAGCGGCACCCCGGCGAAGGGCCACAGCGCCAGCCCGACGCCGCCGCTCGCGACGAGGGTCGCCACCACCGCGAGCAGCAGGATCGGCGCCGCATCCTCTATCATCCGGCGAAAATCGGCGGCGATGCCCGCCTCGAAGACGAGGAGCGGCAAAAACACGTCGAGCAGCGTATCGGCGCTGATCGGCAGCCGCGCCAGGCTGCGCGCCGCCGCGCCGGCCGGCCCCGGCCAGCCGAACGCCGATACCAGCGGCGCGAAGCCGCCGATCGCCACGCCGATCGCCGCGAGCAGCACCGGCAACGGCAATTTGAGCCGCTCCGCCAGCGCTTGGCTGAAGCCGACGACGGCGAGCAGGCCGGCAATGACGACGAGAACAAAGGCGGTATCGAGCATCGACTCTCAAACCGGACGCTGGAGCACGCTGCCATCCTAGCCGCCGCCGGCCTTCCGTCCCACGGCAATCGGGCGGTTCCGGCGCTTCGACGCGCCGAGGGCCCGGCCGGTGCTAGCCGATCCGGCCGGCCGCTGCCGCCGGAGCGGCGCGCCGAGTGAAAGCTGTCGAGGCGGCTGATCTTTTGCCCTAAGCTCGGCCTTCCGCAGCGAGGGAGGAAGCCCGCGATGACGCATATCTATGCCGTGCAGATGGACGTGCCGGCCGAGCTCGAGGCCGAGTTCAACCGCATCTACGACGAGGACCACGTGCCGACGATCCTCAAGGTGCCGGGCGTGCGCTCGTGCCGGCGCTACAAGCTCGAACATTCGACGCGGCCGGGCATGCCGCGCTATCTGGCGGTCTACGAAGTCGATTCCGCCGACATCATCAACGGCCCGGCCTGGACCGAGGCGTCCGACGCCGGCGAATGGAAGCCGAAGATCCGGCCGCATACGACAAACCGCATGCACTCGATCTTCCGCCAGATCGCCTGAGCGGAGGAGAAGCAATGCCGCATCTGTTCATGGTCGAGCTCGACATCCCGAAAGAGCACGAGGCCGAATTCAACCGCGTCTACGACGAGGAGCATTTCCCGAGCTTGAAAAAAGTGCCGGGCGTGCTGTGGGCGGCACGCTACCGGCTCGAAACCTCGACGATCCCGCTGATGGCGCGCTACCTGACGCTCTACGAGCTCGAAAGCCCGCAAGTCCTCGACAGCGCCGCCTGGAACAAGGCCGCGGAATTCGGCGATTGGATCAAGAAGATCCGTCCGCTAGTGACGACCCGCCACCACAGCGTCTTCCAACGCGTCTATTGAGGGAAAGAAAGAAAATGATCCACGTGATCGCGATCCTCACCGCGAAGCCCGGCATGCGCCAACGGATCCTCGACGCCTTTCACGCCAATATGCCGGCCGTCCACGCCGAGAAGGGCTGCATCGAATATGGCCCGGCGATCGATGCCGAAGGCGCCGGCGGCTTCCAGACGAAATTCGGCGCCGACAGCTTTGTCGTCATCGAAAAGTGGGAGAGCCTCGAGGCCCTCAAGGCGCACGCCGCCTCGCCGCACATGGCGGCCTATGCCGCAAAGACGCGCGAGATGATCGCGAGCCGCGTCATCCACGTCCTCTCGCCAGCGTGAGCGCACTCGCTGTCTTGTCGTCCCGGCGAAAGCCGGGACCTAGGGTTGGGTTGGATACCGGCCTTCCCCGGTACTGAGTGAGGAGACGAGCGATGCTGGTGATCGGCGGGCCGGCCGGGGAGTAGCTGGGGAGAGACATGCCTCTGAAACTCGGATATCTGCTGCCGACCCGCGAGCGGGTCATGGAGGGAAGGCATGAGGCGCGCCCGCTCTTCGATCTGGCGGTGCGCGCGGAAGGGCTCGGCTACGATTCGGTGTGGGTCGGCGATTCGATCCTGGCGCGGCCGCGGCACGAGCCTCTGACCCTGCTCGCTGCGGCGGCGGCGCTGACCCGGCGGGTCGAGCTGGGCACCGCCGTATTGCTGCCGGCATTGCGCAATCCCGTGGTGCTTGCGCATCAGCTCGCAACTCTCGACCGGATCGCCGAGGGACGCCTGATCCTCGGCGTCGGCATCGCCAGCGACGTGCCGAACATCCGCGCCGAGTTCGTCGCCTCGGGCGTGCCGTTCGAGGGGCGCGTCGGCCGCATGCTCGAAGGACTGCGCCTCGCCCGCGCGCTGTGGCGGGGCGAGCCGGTCGATTGGGACGGCCGCTGGAAGGTCGAGAAGGGCACGCTCGGCCCGTTGCCATATCGCCCCAGCGGGCCGCCGATCTGGATCGGCGGCATGGTCGAGGCGAGTTTGGAGCGCGTGGCGCGGCATTTCGACGGCTGGTTTCCGAACGGCCCGGACACGGCGGCCTACGAGAAGGGCTGGGGGCAGATCCGCCGCATGGCTGAGGAGGCCGGCCGCGACTCGGCGGCGATCGCCGGCGCGGCGTACCTGACGCTCTCGATCGATGACGGCAAGGCGCGCGCCGAGGCGCGGCTCGACGCCTATCTCGAACATTACTACGGCCAGCCTTCCGCTGTGATGCGGCGCCGCCAGGCAGCCTACGCCGGCCCGCCCGCGGGTGCCGCCCTATGGCTCAAAGCCTGGGTCGCGGCCGGCGCCTCGCACCTCGTGCTGCGCTTTGCCGGCGAGCACGAGCGCCATCTCGAGACGCTCGCGCGCCTGCGCCCGGAAATCGGCTGAAGCGCGCCCCCACCCTAACCCTCCCCCGCAAGCGGGGGAGGGAATGGGAGGGGGTCACTCCTTGTCTGTCGGGGGCGTCACGACACGGCGCGGCAGCCAGGGCAGCTCACCGAGGCCGTCGAGGTCGATCGCCGGCATGTCGATGCCGAGCGAGCCCGCGGCCTTGTTCGCGAGCTCGCTGTAGCGCCCGAAGCTGCGGCGCAGCCGGCCGCGCCAGGCCGGGATGCCACCCGACGCATGCAGTTCGAACGCGCTCTCGCGGCCGTCGAGGGCCGAGGCGACATGGTCCCACGCCGCCTGCAACAGCGCGGCGCGCTGCCGCGCCGTGTAGCCGCCGCCGCCGAACGACTCTTCGAGGCCGTCCGCGACCTGCGGGTCGGCGAGGTCGCGGTCCGACGGGGCGACGACGAGCGAGGAGCCGGGGACGATGCGCAGGATCTCGGCCATGCGCTGGCGCGCCTTCAGAATGGCGATGCCGCCCGGCGTCAAATAGGCGTGGTCGGGGACGAAATGGCCGCTCTTCGTCGGCTTCGCCATGCGCTCGGCGGCGATCAGGCAGCTGCGCACCATCTGCACCTCGGCGATCAGATCGACGAGATGCTCGACCGTCAGGTCGTGCTTCTGGAGCCCCATCGCATGCGTCAACGCCAAGGCGAGGCCGAGCGTGTACTCCGCCTTCGCGAGCCAGCCGTAGAGGTGGTGCCAGATCAGCCAGCGCGCGACCGGCTCGGGCGATACGTCGAGCAGAAAGACCCGCTCCCACGGGATCAGCACATCCTCCAGCCACATCTGCCCGTCGAGTTCGTCGTAGCGGCTCGACAGCGGAGCGACGAACGGGTTGGGATCGCGCAATGCCGCCTTGCGGCAGACCGTGGTGACGCCGCGGGCGGCGACCGGCACATAAAAGGTCGCCGGCCGCCCGTCGACTACGACGCCGTTGAGCCCGCCGACATAGACGTCCTCGGCAAAGGGCGGGCTGGTATGCATGCCGATCTTGCCCGAAAGCACGACGCCCTTGTCGGTTTCGCGCACCAGCTTCAGCGCGGCTCGTTCGGCCGGGTCCTCGCGCATGCGCGCGCCGATCGTCGGGGCGCCGCCGCAGAAGGTCAGGAACCGCCCGGTCTCGGCGATCATGTCGCGAAAGCGCGCGGCGTTCGCGATCTGCTCTGCCGAGACGTTGGCCTCCTCGGCATGCATCTGCACCCCCAACGAGATCAAATTGCCGTAGGCCGGGGTGTGCGTGATGTTGCCGGCGGAGAGAAACGTCGTCGCTGCGAAGAATTTGCCCATGCCGGCGAGGTCGTCCGGGCTCTTCGGCGCGGTGTAGGCCCAGGGCCGGCGGACGCCGTCGGCATCGGCCGGCGCGAAGGCGGTCTCCTGCCAGGCGGGATCGAAATGCAGGTCGTACCATTGGGCGTACGCCTCGACCATCGCCCGCGTCGCCGGGTGCCGCGTCACGTCCTCGACGAGACCTTCTCCCATCACCCAGACGCGCCGCCCGTCGCGCAGCGCCTCGCGGTATTCCGCCCCTGTCCGCATTGTCTTCTCCCCGCACCCGAGCCCCTATAGTATCGCCGCAGCGCGATGGAGAGGAAGAAACGTGCTCGCCAACATTCCCGCGACCCAGACCGTCATCGAGATCAAATCGCCCGGCGGCCCCGAGATGCTGGTGCCGGCGACCCGCCCGGTGCCCGAGCCGAAGGCCGGCGAAGTGCTGATCCGCATCGCCGCCGGCGGCGTCAACCGCGCCGATTGCCTGCAGCGCATGGGCCGCTATCCGATGCCGCCCGGCGCCCCCGACATCCCCGGCCTCGAATGTTCGGGCACGGTCGTCAAGCTCGGCGAGGGCGTTTGCGAATGGCGGGAGGGGGATCAGGTCTGCGCCCTGATGATCGGCGACGGTTACGGCGAATACGCCGCCGTGCCGGCGGTGCAATGTCTGCCGGTGCCGGCGAGGGTCGATGTCGTCGATGCCGGCGGCCTGCCGGAGACCTTCTGCACGGTGTGGACCAACGTCTTCGAGCGGCTGCGGCTCGAAGCCGGCGAAAGCTTTCTCGTGCAGGGCGGCACGAGCGGCATCGGCATCACCGCGATCCAACTGGCGAAAGCCTTCGGCGCGACGGTGCTGGCGACCGCCGGCTCGGACGAGAAATGCCGCGCCTGCCGCGAGTTCGGCGCGGATCTCGCGATCAATTACAACAGCCAGGACTTCGTCGCCGCCGGCAAGGAGTTCACCCGCGGGCGCGGCGTCGACGTCATCCTCGACATGGTCGGCGGCGACTACATCCCGCGCCAGCTCGAACTGCTCGCGCATGAGGGCCGGCTCGGTTTCGTCGCGCTGATGCGCGGCAGCAAAGTCGAGACCGATTTCGGGCTCATCCAGCGAAAGCATCTGACCGTCACCGGCTCGACGCTGCGCTCGCGCTCAGTCGAAGAGAAGGCGGCGATCGTCAAGGCCTTGCGCGAACGAGTATGGCCGCTCTGGGCGCAGAAGAAGCTGCGCACCTTCACCTATCAACGCTTTCCGCTGGCGCAAGCCGCGGAAGCCCACCGCCTGATGGAATCGAGCCGCCACATCGGCAAGATATTGCTCGTTCCATAACGCGCATCCTGTGCGGCCGCATATTTCGCCGTCATGGCGGGGCCGGCCGAAGGCCGCAACCCGGCCATTCTCTCGGGGTGCTATCGGCCAGCGGCCGAATGAAAATGCGCCCGTATGGCCAGGCCCGCGGCGACAACCATCATCATGGCCGCCACCGCGCCGGAATACACGTCCTGCAACGGCCAGGCAAAGGCAAGGATCGTACCCGCACCCAGTGCCAACAGCGCGCCAGGGTGGTCGAGCAGCCAAAAATAGTGGCGCATTTTTCCCTCCATTGCTGTGTCTTCGGTAGCTTTAATGTAAAAAAATCTCTCTGAAAATCGCAATAAAACGCCGGAAGTGTTTCAAATTTGCTCGAGAGGAATATTTCATGATCCGAATAACTATCAGATAAATGGTGATGAAATACCGGATAGCAAGCTCGATTTTTTGGTGTCGGAAGTCTCGGCGCACCTTCTTGTCCGGCCGAGAGCGAGCATCCGCTGCCCGTCTGCCCCCTCCAGCGCGGGAAGCAGACGGTCTCGGTCGAGACCGGGCTCCGCGCGCGAGACTCGGACGCCGAAGCCAGCTAGGGTATCCATCCGGATGGAGCTTTCCGCCCCGTTGCAGCATGAGGCGCGGCAAGCAGAAGAAGTATCAATTTTCCGGCGCGCGAGGTGATGCTGGAAATTGCTAAGGAACTATGAAGCGTTAGCGGCCTGGGGCCGGGGCAGGCCGGCCGCATAGCCGGCATGGGCGTCGATGGCAAGGCAACGGTTTAGCCGGCCTCGCTGCTTCGCCCCGTAATCGAACCGTGAGCACGCGGGCCCGGCTTGAATTCGGCGCGGTTCGCCGGCGCGCTCTGCTCGGTATCGCGGTCGGCAGCTTCCTTGGACAGCCGCTGCGCCCGCAGCCGCGCGGTCTTCGCGGCCTCGGCCGTCCGCGCCTCTTCGGCTTGCGCGGCCGTCTCGCGCGATGGCGTCTTCATCCTGGATTGCTCCTCTGTGATCCTTCGAGTGGTTCCGCTAGAGCATTTTCCGTTCGGCTGTATCCGCAAAAAAAGTCCGTCTCCCGCGGGCTTGGCCCGCGGGTCCATGGATGGCCGGGTCAAGCCCGGCCAAGACGAACAAAGTGGTTCGAGCTGCACGGTAAGTGCCCTACCGCGCCGGTTCGGCGGCGTCGGATAATCTCGCAAGGTCCTCCAGCGCACTGGCGATAAGCTTCTTTCGGCGAGGATCCTGGGCATCCGGGGTGGCGGCGAAGAGTTCGATCAGATAGCGGACCTTCGCTGCGACCCCGAGCCACGTCGTTGCCGGGGCAGCGAGCAGAAAGGTTTCGAGTTCTTCCAGGCGAGCCCGCAAAGCGGCCTGATCGACCTGAACCTCCCGCAGATTACGCCGAATTTCGGTGTCTTTCTGCGCAGTCATTCCACGATGCGCGTCGAGGTCGGCGGGCTTGTCAGTCATCGTCGCACGCAGCTCTCAGGCACTGGGCATTGGCGCGGCGGCAGGGCATCGTGCCGATCGCTGTCGCTGGACAAGGGCCCCCTTCTTCAGCTTCCAGATCTGCGCGAAATGCGTCGCCTTTGTGATCTGGGCTGCGGTCAGGCGGGCGCGCACCCGCTCGTAGCCGGATTGGGCCCGATGCCGATGCACGCCGCTCAGCCTGGTCATCGCCACCAGGAACCAGCCGCCGGCCTTCGCGTAATCTTCCGGCGCCTCGCCGCCCGCGGCATATGCCTCGGCGAGTTGCAGTTGGGCGCGGGGCAGGCCCTGCTCGGCCGCAGACAACAGCCACTTTAGCGCCTCGGCGCGCACGGCCTCGGCTTTGCTGCCTTCGATGGCATAACCGTTGTCGTCTACGCCATTCTCCAGCATTACGCCGAGGTTGAACTGGGCGTCGGCGTTGCCATCTTCGGCGGCGGCCAGTAACTCCTTCTTGAGGTCTTGCACCGGTCGCTCCTGCTTTTGCGTGCGGGCTCTGTGAAGCCCCCATCGACACGTAGCTTTGCCGGGCGCCGGCGGGGCCGCCGCCGCCGCTTTTCTCTCTTGAGAAAAGCGGCGGCTTGCTGTCGTCTTCAGTAGTCCTCGCTGCCCATGCCGCCGTCGGATGCTGGCGTCGTCTGCCTGTCCGGCTTGGCTGCGATCATCACCTCGGTGGTGACGAGCAGGCCGGCAATCGAGGCGGCGCCTTGCAGCGCCAGGCGCACGACCTTGCTCGGATCGATGATGCCGGCCTTGACCATGTCGACATAGGTCCCGCTCTGCGCATCGAAGCCCCAATTGACGTCGCCGCGTTCCAGGAGCTTCCCGACGACGACCGAACCTTCCGCCCCGGCGTTGGCCGCGATCTGCCGTGCGGGCGCCTGGAGTGCCCGGCGCACGATGTCGATGCCGACTCGCTGATCGTTGTTCTCAGGGTTCAACCCGCCGAGCCGCTCGCTCGCATAGAGGAAAGTGACGCCGCCCCCGGCGACGATGCCTTCCTCGACCGCGGCGCGGGTCGCATGCATCGCGTCGTCGACCCGGTCCTTGCGTTCCTTCACCTCGATCTCGGTTGCGCCGCCGACGCGGATGACGGCAACCCCGCCAGCCAGCTTCGCCAGCCGCTCCTGCAATTTCTCCTTGTCGTAATCCGAGGTCGTCTCCTCGATCTGCGCGCGCAGCTGGGCGCAGCGGCCCTGGATGTCGTCCTTCTTGCCGCCGCCGTCGATCAGCGTCGTGTTCTCCTTCTCGACGCGCACCTTTTTGGCGCGTCCGAGCATGTCGAGGGTGACGTTTTCGAGCTTGATGCCGAGATCCTCGCTGATCACCTGGCCGCCGGTCAGCACCGCGATGTCTTCGAGCATCGCCTTCCGGCGGTCGCCGAAGCCCGGCGCCTTGACGGCCGCGACCTTGAGGCCGCCGCGCAGCTTATTGACGACGAGCGTCGCCAAGGCCTCGCCCTCGATATCCTCGGCGACGATCAAGAGCGGCTTGCCGCTCTGCACCACCGCCTCTAGCAAGGGGAGCATCACCTGCAGCCCCGAGAGCTTTTTCTCGTGCAAGAGGACGTAGGGGTTCTCGAGCTCGCAGATCATCTTCTCGGCGTTGGTCACGAAATACGGCGACAGATAGCCGCGGTCGAACTGCATGCCATCGACGATGTCGAGCTCGGTCTCGAGGCTCTTGGCCTCCTCGACCGTGATGACGCCCTCGTTGCCGACCTTCGCCATGGCTTTGGCAATCATTTCGCCGATCTCGCGGTCGTCATTGGCGGAGATCGTCCCGATCTGGGTGATCTCGGCATTGGTCGAGACCTTCTTCGAGACTTTCTTGATATTACCGACAACCGATACGACGGCCATGTCGATGCCGCGCTTCAGGTCCATCGGGTTCATGCCGGCGGCGACCGCCTTCGCGCCTTCGCGCACGATCGCCTGCGCCAGGACCGTCGCCGTCGTGGTGCCGTCGCCGGCCTGGTCGCTCGTCTTCGAGGCGACCTCGCG
>DATLKN010000025.1:0-115693 GCA_035538335.1 Allostellaceae bacterium | reverse complement strand
CCGGTGCGGCCTCGCCCGCCGCGGCAGGCTCGGCGGCCGCCGCGCGGCGCCGCGCGCGCGGCGCGGCGGCGCGCTGCACCGTGATCTCGCCGATCTTCAGCACCGTCTCGTCCTGCCGGTGGCCGCGCTTCCTGCGGTAATTCTTCCGCCGCTCCTTCTTGAAGACGATGATCTTCGGGCCGCGGCGCTGCGCCACCACGGTCGCGGCGACCGTCGCCCCGGCGACGAGCGGCGTGCCGGTCCTGACCGTGCCGTCGCCGGCGATCATCAGCACGTCGCCGAGTTCGATGACCGCCCCCGGCTCGCCCGCGAGCTTCTCGACGACGACGACATCGTCGGTCGCGACCTTGTACTGCTTGCCGCCGGTGCGGATGACTGCGAACATGGCTTGGCTCGATATGGGGCTGGCGCGTCCGCGCGCCAAGCCGAAGGGCGCGCACTATAGTCGGGCGCGGCGGACTGTCAACCGGGCGAAGCCGCAGTATCTCGGTTTGGCGGGGAAACCGCCCTGCGTCCTTCGAGGCCTCGCTTCGCGAGGCGCCTCAGGATGACGATCTTTCGTAACCCTCATGCTGAGAGCGTGTGAACGTTTCGGTCGGCAGCCGGGACCGGCACCGTGCGTCCTTCGAGACAGCCGCGTCGCGGCTTCCTCAGAGCCTGCCCCGGCGGAGGCCGGGGATGAGGTTTTTTTCTTAATGCCATCGAAGAACGACCTCATCCTGAGGAGGCGCGGAGCGCCGTCTCGAAGGATGCAGGATGTTCGTGCAGCGCACCGTTTTGCCAATTCCTTCATAAGCTCTGAGGAGCCGCCGCCAGGCGGCGTCTCGAAGGGGGCGCGTCTCGAAGCACGCGCGGCGCCTGTGCAACACCGAATTGCGAGGCTTACCCACCCGCGCACAGGGGTTGCAGCCGTCCTCGGCTTTGACGCGGCCGGCTGCGCTCTCTAAACTCGCGCGGCCGACCGGCGATCATACAAGGTCGCGTCCGCCGTCAAAGGGAGCCGCTTTCGCCATGGATACCGGCACGATCCGCGCGACCGAGGACGAGGCGCTGTCGTTTCATTCGAGCGGCCGTCCCGGCAAGCTGTCGATCGCACCGACCAAGCCGCTGACGACGCAGCGCGACCTGTCGCTCGCCTATTCGCCGGGCGTCGCCTTTCCCTGCCTCTCGATCGAGCGCCAGCCGGACAAGGTCTTCGATTACACCTCGAAAGGCAATTTCGTCGCCGTCGTCTCGAACGGCACGGCCGTGCTCGGCTTGGGCGATTTGGGCGCGCTGGCGGCGAAGCCCGTGATGGAAGGCAAATGCGCGCTCTTCAAGCGCTTCGCCGACATCGATTCGATCGATCTCGAGATCGACACCCGCGACGTCGACGAGTTCGTCAATTGCGTGCGCTTTCTGCACCCGGCCTTCGGCGGCATCAACCTCGAGGACATCAAGGCGCCGGAATGCTTCGTCATCGAGGAGCGGCTGCGCGAGCTGCTCGACATTCCGGTCTTCCACGACGACCAGCACGGCACCGCCATCATCGCTTCCGCCGGGCTGATCAACGCGCTGCATCTGACCGGACGCGAGCTGCAGAACATCAAGATGGTGGTCAACGGCGCCGGCGCCGCCGGCATCGCCTGCGTCGATCTGTTGAAGAACATGGGGCTGCCCGCCGGCAACGTCGTTCTGTGCGACACGCGCGGCGTCGTCTACCGCGGCCGCAGCGACGGCATGAACCAGTGGAAATCGGCGCACGCCGTCGAGACGAAGGCGCGCACGCTGGCCGAGGCGCTGGAAGGGGCGGACGTGCTCTTCGGGCTTTCGGCGAAGGGCGCGGTCACGCCAGCCATGGTGCGCGCGATGGGCGACAAGCCGATCATCTTCGCGATGGCCAACCCCGACCCCGAGATCACCCCGGAAGAGGTGAAGAAGGTGCGCGCCGACGCGATCATCGCTACCGGCCGCTCGGATTACCCCAATCAGGTCAACAATGTTCTCGGCTTTCCCTACATCTTCCGCGGGGCGCTCGACGTGCGCGCCTCGACGATCAACGACGCGATGAAGATCGCCGCCGCCGAGGCGCTTGCCGGCCTCGCGCGCGAGGACGTGCCGGACGAGGTGGCGGCCGCCTATTCCGGCGAGCGGCTGCTCTACGGCCCGGAATACATCATCCCGGCGCCGTTCGACCCGCGCCTCATCTGGGCGGTGCCGTCGGCGGTCGCCAAGGCGGCGATGGATTCGGGCGTGGCGCGCCGGCCGATCCCCGACATGGAGGCCTACAAGCGGGCGCTGCGTGCCCGCCTCGACCCGACCGCGGCCGGGCTGGAACAGATCTTCGAGCGGGTGCGCGCCGCCCCCAGGCGCGTCGTCTTTGCCGAGGGCGAAGAGGAAAAAACGATCCGCGCCGCGCTCCTCTTCGCCGAGAGCGGCTTCGGCACGCCGGTCCTCGTCGGCCGCGAGGAGCGCATCCGCGCGACGATGGACGCGATGGGGCTGTCTTCGCCGCAGGGGCTCGAAATCCACAATGCTCGCCTGTCGCAGCACAACAAGCGCTACACCGACCTGCTCTATGCCCGCCGCCAGCGGCAGGGGATGCTCTACCGCGACTGCCAGCGCCTCGTGAACCAAGACCGCAACGTCTTCGCCGCCTGCATGGTCGCCGGCGGCGACGCCGATGCGATGGTGACCGGCATCACCCGCAATTCCTTCGACGTGCTCGACGGCATCAGCCAAGTGATCGAGGTCGAGAGCGGCTGCGCCCTTTTCGGGCTCACCGTACTCTTGGCGCGCGAGCACACGGTGCTGATCGCCGACACTCTCGTCACCGAGCGGCCGAGCGCCGCCAGGCTCGCCGACATCGCGACGCAAGCGGCGATGAAGGCGCGCGAGCTTGGCCTCAGCCCGCGCGTCGCGCTGCTCTCCTATGCGAATTTCGGCAACCCGACCGGCGCCGATGTCGAGCGCGTGCGCGAGGCGGTCGCGCTGCTCGATAAGCGCGGGGTCGATTTCCAATACGATGGCGAGATGAGCGCCGACGTCGCGCTCGACGACCGGCTGATGCGCCAGCTCTACCCGTTCTGCCGGCTCGAGGGCCCCGCCAACATCCTCGTCATGCCGGAATTGTCGAGCGCCAACATCGCGGCGAAGCTGTTGCCGCAGCTGGGCGGCGGCACCGCGATAGGGCCGCTCTTGATCGGCCTCTCGCACCCGGTGCAGATCGTCAGCACCGGCGCGACGGTCTCCGATCTCGTCAACCTCGCGGCCCTCGCCGCGCACGACGCGATCGGCTGAGCCGCCCGGCCGCCCCCACCCGATGACGCCGCGGCGCGCCTCCTCTCTGGGCCGCGCCGCGGCCTTCGCGGCGGCGCTCTCGGCGCCGAGCCTGTTCGTGCTCGCGGCCCTCGCCCTGGCGCGGCGGCTGGCCGCCGGACCGGCGGTCATCGCCGGCGCCGCGGTACTGGCGCTGACCTTCTTCTTCGCGCTGCATTTTCTGCTCGCGCAGGGCGCGCTCGCCGACGCGATCGAGATGCTCGGCGACGGCGCCGACGAAGCCGCCGCCCGGATCGGCCGGCGGCTGCCGCGGCTGACGCGCGACTTGTGGCTCGCGATCCTGCGCCTGTCACGGCTGTGGCGCGACCGCGTGCGCTCGGCCGAGGCGCGGCTTGCCGAGGCGGAAGCGGTCATCGCCGCCGTCCCCGACCCGCTCATTCTGCTCGACGAGCGGCGCCGCATCGTGCGCACCAACCCCGCCGCCGCGGCACTCGTCGGCGCACCTGGCGAGCCGCGCGACCTCGCCGCCGCCTTGCGCAACCCGGCGGTGCTCGGCGCCGCCGACGCGGTCTTGCGCGGCGACAGCGCGCGGGTCGTCGAATTCACCGTCGCCGCGCCGACCGAGCGGCAATTGCGCGCCCGCATCGCCCGCATCGACGGCCCCTCCCTCGACGAGGCGGTCGCCGTGCTGATCCTGCACGACGTCACCGAATTGAAGCGCGCCGAGCAGATGCGCGCCGATTTCATCGCCAATGCGAGCCACGAGCTGCGCACGCCGCTCGCCAGCCTCGCCGGCTTCATCGAAACGCTGCAAGGGCCGGCGCGCGAGGACGCCGAGGCGCATGAGCGGTTTCTCGCCATCATGCACGGGCAAGCCTCGCGCATGGGGCGGCTCGTCGAGGATTTGCTGTCGCTGTCGCGGATCGAACTCAACGAGCATGTGCCGCCGACCGAGCGGCTGGCTCTCGAACCCTTGTTGCGGCACGCCGCCGACGCGCTCGAACTGCGCGCCGGCGAGCGGGCGATGCGCATCCGCTTCGAGATGCCGGCCGATCTGCCGGAGGTGCGCGGCGAGCCGGACGAGCTTGCCCAGGTGTTCCAGAACCTTTTCGACAACGCGATCAAATACGGCCGCGCCGGCACCGAGATCGAGATCGCCGCCGGCACCGCCCAGCGCCGCCCGCGCGAGGCCGGCGAGCGCCGCGCCAATTTCGTCTGGGTGGCGGTGCGCGACCGCGGCGAGGGCATCGCGCGCGAACACCTGCCGCGCCTGACCGAACGCTTCTACCGCGTCGACACGGCCCGCTCGCGCGAGATGGGCGGCACCGGTTTGGGGCTCGCGATCGTCAAGCACATCCTTAACCGCCATCGCGGCTTTCTCGAGGTCGAGAGCGAACTAGGGGCGGGCTCCGCGTTCACCGTCTTCATCCCGCCCTTCGCCGCGGGCGCGCCGCTCAGCCCGGAATTATGCTGAAAAGCCTAGCTGCCCCCTCCCATTCCCTGGCGGAGGGTTGGGGCGCGGGGCGCTGCTCGGCGGCTGTCATCAAAACGTCATCGAAGGGCCGTAGAACCGTATCGCTCGCCGCGTAAAAACAGCTGCGGCCGCCGGCCCCTCTTCGCAGAGTGTACGGAATATGAGCTTCGCCGTGCTTGACGCCCGACCGGCACCCGCGACCAGCCCCCCCGAACCGGCGCCGGAAAAGCCGGCCAAGGTCGTCATCCGCGACCTGCATTTCTATTACGACGGGTTCGAGGCGCTGAAGGGCATCAGCCTGCCGCTCCACGACAAGCAGGTGACCGCGTTCATCGGGCCGTCGGGGTGCGGCAAATCCACCCTGCTGCGGGCGCTGAACCGGATCTACGAGCTGTATCCCGGCCAGCGCGCGACCGGCGAGGTGCTGGTCGATGGCGAGAACATCCTCGAACCCGGGCGCGACCTGAATCTGTTGCGCGCCAAGATCGGCATGGTGTTCCAGAAACCGACGCCGTTCCCGATGTCGATCTACGACAACATCGCCTTCGGCATCCGCCTCTACGAGCGGCTGCCGCGGGCCGAGATGGACGACAGGGTCGAAGAGGCGCTCAAGCGCGCCGCGCTGTGGGAGGAGGTGCGCGACAAGCTGCGGCAGAGCGGCACCTCGCTGTCGGGCGGGCAGCAGCAACGGCTGTGCATCGCCCGCGCGATCGCGGTCGAGCCGGAAATTCTGCTGCTCGACGAGCCGGCCTCCGCCCTCGACCCGATCTCGACCCAGCGCATCGAGGAACTGATCGGTGAATTGAAGTCCGACTACTGCATCGCCGTCGTCACCCACAACATGCAGCAGGCGGCGCGCAGCTCTGACTACACGGCGTTCATATATTTGGGTGAGCTGATCGAATTCGGCGCCACCGAGCGGATCTTCACGCACCCGGCAAACAAGCACACGGAAGACTATATTACCGGACGGTTCGGCTGAGCCGAACGTGCGGGGAGTGCCGGCAATGCCGTCAGATCACATCATGAAGAACTACGACGAGGAGTTGCACCGCCTCAACAACACGATCACCGAGATGGGCGGGCTCGCCGAGAGCCAGCTCGGCGCGGCGATCGAGGCCGTCATCAAGCGCGACAGCGACCTGGCGGCGAACGTGGTGGAGACCGACGCCAGGGTCGACCAGCTGCAGCGCGACGTCGACAACCTCGCCCTGCGGCTGTTTGCCTTGCGACAGCCGGTCGCCCGCGACCTGCGCGAGATTTTCGCGGCGCTCAAGATCGCCAGCGACCTCGAACGCATCTGCGATTACGCGGCGAACGTGGCGAAGCGCGGCATCGCGCTCAACCAGATCGCCCCGGTCAACCCGGTGCACGCGCTGCCGCGCATGGCGCATTTGGCGGAGCTGCTGGTCAAGGACGTGATCGACGCCTATGTCGCGCGCGACGCCGACAAGGCGTACGAAGTGTGGATGCGCGACGAGGAGCTCGACGAGATGTATTCGAGCCTCTTCCGCGAGCTCTTGACCTATATGATGGAGGATCCGCGCTACATCGGCGCCTGCACGCACCTCTTGTTCATGGCCAAGAACATCGAGCGGATCGGCGATCACGCAACCAACATCGCCGAGGATCTGTATTACCTCGTGCACGGCGAGCCGCTGACGCAAATCCGCCCGAAGGGCGACAAGTCGAGCCTCGAGATCGTGGCTCCCGGCGGGCCGCCGCACTGATGCGGCCGCTGGTGCTGATCGTCGAGGACGAAAAGCCGCTCGTCACGATGCTGCGCTACAACCTCGAAAAGGAAGGCTTCGACGTGTCCACCGCCGGCGACGGCGAGGAGGCGCTCATCCGCATCGCCGAGCGCAAGCCCGACGTGGTGCTGCTCGACTGGATGCTGCCCTTCGTCTCGGGCATCGAGATCTGCCGGCAGATCCGGCGGGCGCCGCAGACCCGCACGCTGCCTGTCATCATGCTTACGGCGCGCGGCGAAGAGGGCGACCGGGTGCGCGGCCTCAACAGCGGCGCCGACGATTACGTCGTCAAGCCCTTCAGCCCGAGCGAGCTGATCGCCCGGCTGCGGGCGCTGATCCGCCGCGCCCAGCCGAGCGCCGCCGAGGAGGCGCTCGCCTTCGCCGATGTCGCGATGGACCTCGCCGCGCACCGCGTGTCGCGCGGCGGCAGACAGGTGCATCTGGGGCCGACCGAATTCCGCCTGCTGCGCTATCTGATGCAGCATCAGGGCCGCGTCTTCTCGCGCGAGCAGCTGCTAGACGCGGTCTGGGGGCACGACGTCTATGTCGAGGCGCGCACCGTCGACGTGCACATCCGCCGGCTGCGCAAGGCGCTGAACGCCGACGGCGGGCAGGACATCGTGCGCACCGTGCGCTCGGCCGGTTACGCCCTCGACGAAGCCGGCCGCTGATCCGCCATCGCAGGGCCGCGGCCGGTCTCGACCGCGGCCCGCCCGGCCGCTATATATCGGGCGAGCGAGCGGAGGACAGGCATGAAATTCGGTCTTTTCGGCGGTGCGCGGGCGCGCGGCGGCCCGGCCGGCGACAGTTCGGCCTATCACGATTTCATCAACTACGTGGCGGAGGCGGAAAGGCTCGGCTTTTCGAGCGTCTTTCTGGTTGAGCACCATTTCACCGGCTTCGGCCAGGTGTCGGCCTCGATGAGCCTGCTCTCCTATCTTGCGGCGCGCACCGAGCGCATGCGGCTCGGCACCGCGGTCGTCGTGCTGCCCTGGCACAACCCGGTCATCGTCGCCGAGCAGGCGGCCACCCTCGACCTGTTGTCGAACGGGCGGCTCGATTTCGGTGTCGGCAAAGGTTATCGCGAATACGAGTTCTCCGGCTTCTGCGTGCCGCAGGACGAGGCGACCGCCCGCTTCGACGAGGCGATGGAGGTGATTCGCAAGGCGTGGGCGTCGACCGGCCGGTTTTCCTTCCAGGGCCGGTACTGGAGTTACGAGGACATCGTCGTCGAACCAAGCCCGGTCCAGCAGCCGCACCCGCCCTTCTGGCTCGGCGCCGGCAGCGCCGAATCGATTCGCCGGGCGGCGCGCGAAGGCTACAACCTGCTGCTCGATCAGATCGCGCCGATCGACGTCATCCTCGAGCGCGTCAAGACGTTCCGCGAGGAATGCGCCGCCGTCGGGCGCGCCTACGACCCGATGATGATCGGCGTCACGCGCGGCCTGCAGATCGTCCACAACGAGCAAGAGCGGCGGCGCGCGATCATCACCCGCCGCGAGGTGCTGAAGAATATCGGCGACCTCGCCCGCGGCCCCGGCGCCGAGCGCTACGCCAACATCAGCAAGGACGAGACGAGCTTCGAGCTCGACGACGCGCCGCTGCTCGGCACGCCGGAAGAGATCATCGCCCGCCTCAAGCGGCTCGAGGCGGGCGGCGTGCAGAACGTGCTGTTCGCCGCGCCCGGCGCCTCGGTCGCGCATCTGCGCACCTTCGCCGAGGAGATCATGCCGGCCTTCAAGGGCAACGACGGCATGACCCTCTGCCAGGTGTGATGGATCGCCGCAGAGGCACGGAGGACACCCGTCATTGCGAGGCGCGCAGCGCCGCGGCAATCTCGTCGGGATTGCTTCGCTGCGCTCGCAATGACACCGGTCTCTATGCCTCTGTGGTGCATTAACGGGCGGGAGAAAGGAATGGAAGCGCGGGTTGCGATGGTCACCGGCGGGTTGCGCGGGCTCGGGCGCGCGATGGCGTTCGGGCTGGCGCGCGAAGGTCACCGCGTGCTCGCGGTCGGCCATATCGAGGCCGACGTCGCGGAAATCTCGGCCGCGGCCGCGCAAGCTGGGCTCGCAGAGCGCCTCGCGCCGGTCGCCGCCGACCTGCGGCAGCCCGCGGAATGCGACCGCGTCGCCGCCGCGGCGCGCGAGCGCTTCGGCGCTCCCGACATCCTCGTCAACAATGCCGGCCTCACCTTCACGACGATCGACCCGGCGCGCTTTCGGCGGCCGCAGCCGCAGAAATTCTGGCAGGTTCCGGACGGCATCGTCGAGGCCGTCATCCGCACCAACTACCTCGCAGCCGACCAGATGGCGCGCCGGCTCGCGCCCGCCATGGTCGAGCGCGGGTGGGGCCGCATCGTCAACGTGACGACGAAGCTCGACACGATGAACCGCGCCCACACCTCGCCCTACGGCGCCTCGAAAGCGGCGCTCGAAATGGCGACGGAAGTGTGGGCGAAAGAGGTCGAGGGAACGGGGCTGACGATCAACATCGTCAACCCCGGCGCCGGCGCCAACACGCCGGGAATGGCCGAGGAGATGCGCCGGATGAGCCGCGAGGGCAAGGCGCCGCGCCTCGTCGAGCCGGACGAGATGGTGCCGCCCTTGCTCTATGTCGTCTCGCGCGAAGCGGACGGCGTCAACGGCTTCCGCTTCGACGCCAATTTATGGGATGCGGCCTTGCCGCCCGCCGAGGCGGCGCGCCGGGCCAGCCGCCCCGCCGGCTTCGAACTGCACCCGGCGCCGTAAGCCGATCGGATCGCCTGCCGCCCGAGGATGCGGACCATCGGTTCGAAATCGCGATCGTCATGCAAAAGCACGATGCGGAAGGACGCAGGGCGGCTCCCCCGACCAAACCGAGAAACTACCCGGCGGGCGCGTCGAGCTTTTTGACCTGTCCGACGCTCGGATCGTTGGCGTGGATCGCGAGCAGGTTGATGCCCATCTGGAACACCCGGTAATCGCGCTCGACAAGCCACGCTTCGAGCCGGTCGCGCGGCGATTTGAGCCATTCGACAATCAGGATCGGGCGGCTGCGCGCGATCAGCCCGACGGCCCCCGCGAGCGCCTCCTCTTCCATCCCCTCGATGTCGATCTTGAGCAGATCGACCCGTTCGAGCCCCAGCCCGTCGAGCGCGAGCGTGCGGATCTCGCTCGTCGCCGCATCGGAATAATCGATGTTCTGGCCGATGAATTCGTTGCCGTCGCGCGGCCGCAATTCGAGGCTGCCGAAGCTCGCCGGCATCTGGTAATCGGGGATCGGGACGCGCATCCTCCCCTCCTGCCCGGCGACCGCCGCGAAGACGGCGCGGGCGTTGAAGCAGTTGTTGATCGCGATGTTTCCGGCGAGCGCGTAGAAGATGCGCTCCTGCGCCTCGATCGCCAGCACCGACCCCCAGCCGGTCATGCGTTTCGCCCATTCGATCGTGTGCACCCCGATATTGGCGCCGCAATCGATCGCCATGACGCCGTCGCCGAAATGCCGGCGCCGCAATTCCAGCAACTGCAGCGCGAGATCGACTTCCTGCGGGTCGTAGGCGGCGCCGCGCAGGATCTGCAGGCCGACGCCGAACGCCTGCCCGGTGCCGGTCGCATGATGGTCGAAACGGTTGACGATCAGCGTTCCGTGGTCGGCCGCCGCCAGCACGAAGGCGATCCGGCGCGGCGCATTTCTCATTGCATTCTCCTAAAATACCGTACTCTTAGCGCCGATGACGAGAAACGCGAACCCGCAAGAGGCCCCGCCGCATCGCTCGGGCATCCTGATCGTCGAGGACAACGCGCTCAACCTGAAGCTCCTCGTCGATCTTCTGGAGGCACACGGCTATCGGACGGTCTCGACCGGCGACGGGCTCGAAGCCATCAACCTCGCGCGCGAGACCCGGCCGGATCTGATCCTGATGGATGTCCAGTTGCCCGACGTGTCGGGTCTCGAAATCACCCGCTGGCTCAAGGAGGACGAGCGCACGAAAGACATCCCGGTCATCGCCGTCACCGCTTTTGCGATGGCCGGCGACGAGCGCCGCGCCCGCGACAGCGGCTGCGACGGTTATATCGCAAAGCCGATCATGGTTTCCGAATTTCTGCGGACGATCGCCCGCTTCGTCGGCCGGGCGGAGTGTTAGCGGCTCAGTGCAGCTGTTGCGGCAGGGCGCCGATCGCGGCGTCGATCAGCGCGTTGCCGCGCGCCGCGTCGAGCGAGGCGGCGATGATGTCGCGGGCGGCGGCGATCGCGATGTCGACCGTCAGCGAGCGGATCTCGGCGAGCGCGGCGGCCTGCGCCTGCGCGATGCGCTCCGACGCAAGATGGCGCCGGCGCTCGATGAGGAGCGCGAGGCTTTTCGAGGCTTCCGCTTCGAGGCGCCCGGCCGCAGCGCGGGCTTGCGCGCGGATCTCTTCGGCTTCGGCCGCGGCGTCGCGCTGCCGGCGCTGATGCTCGGCGAGCGCGCGCTCCGCTTCCTCGACGAGGCTGCGCGCCTCGTCGAGCTCGGCCCGGATGCGCGCGCCGCGCGCGTCGAGCGCGCCGACGATCATGCGCCGGACCGGCTTCCAGATCGCGGCGATGCACAGGATGCCGGCGATCAGCACCCAGAATTCGGGATCGTGCAGCAATTCGCTCATTGCCGCACCCGTTCCGCGAGCGCCCGGTCGACCGCGCCGGCAGCCGTCTCGCCGGCGGGCGCGCCCGTCAGCTTTTCGGCGATCGACTGCGCGAGATCGACGGCAACGCCGCGGATGTCGGCAAGCACGCGCTCCTTTTCCGCCGCGATCTGCCGCTCGGCCGCCACGATTTCCGCCGTGAGGCTCTCGCCCAGCGCGCGCTGCCGCGCGGCGGCGTCGGCGGCGAGCTTGTCGGCGGTCTCTTTCAGCGTTGCCTGCGCCTCGGCCCGCGCGCTCGCCAGGACCTTCTCATGCGCCGCGATGACCGCCTCGGCCTCGGCCTTCATGCGGCTCGCGCGGTCGAGGTCCTCCTCGAGCCGGCGCCGCCGCGCCTCGATGGCGCCGCCGACCCGCGGCACCGCGAGATAGCGCATCACCAGATAGAGCGCGATGAACGTGACCGCGAGCCAGAACAGCTGCGGCAGATAGGTCGAGGCGTCGAGCTGCGGCATCGGCCGCTAGAACACGAAGAGCAGCAACAGCGAGACGAGCAGCGCGTAGAACGCCACCGCCTCGGTCAGCGCGAAGCCGAGCATGCCGATGCCGAACACCTGATCGCGCGCCGCCGGGTTGCGCGCGATCGAGCTGACGAGCGAGGCGAAGACGTTGCCGATGCCGACGCCGACCCCGGCGAGCGCGATCGCGGCGAGCCCGGCGCCGATCATCTTGGCGGATTGCGGATCCATGGTGCTTCCTTTGCTGAAGGTCAGTGCATGTGGATGGAATCGTGCAGATAAAGGCAGGTCAGGATGGCGAAGACATAGGCCTGCAGCACGGCGATGACGATTTCGAGGGCAAAGACGGCGGCGGTGACGGCGATCGGCAGAAAGCCGAAGATCCCGAGCACGGCGGTGAAGCCGGCGAAGACCGCCATCACGGTGTGCCCCGCCATCATGTTGGCGAAGAGCCGCAGGCTGAGGCTGACCGGCCGCGACAGGTAGGAGATCAGCTCGATCGGCACCAGGATCGGCGCCAGGATCACGGGCGCGCCGGGCGGGAAGAAGAAGGTGGCGAAGCGGATGCCGTGCTTCCAGAAGGCGACGATCGTCGCCAGCAGAAAGACGGAGAGGGCCAAGGCCGTCGTGACGATGACCTGGCTCGTGAAGGCGTAGCCGAACGGAATGAGGCCCAGCAGGTTGCCGAGCAGGATGAACATGAAAATCGAGAAGACGAGCGGGAAGAATTCTTCCCCGCCGTGCCCGACATTCTCGTTCACCATGCCGGCGACGAATTCGTAGGAAAGTTCGGCCATCGATTGCAGCCGGGTCGGCACCAGCGCGGCGCGCCGCGTCGTGCCGAGCAGCAAGAGCGCGATCAGCGCCACCGCGATCGTCATCAAGAGGGCCGCATTCGTATAGGAGATGTCGTAGCCGCCGATATGGATCGGAACCAGCCGCTCGATTTCGAATTGCGCGAGGGGTCCGCCTTTGACCGTCACGTTCTTGTCCTACCTTCCGTTCCCGTCCCGATTCCGCCGCTGCGGCGGGCCGCCCGGCAGGCCGCCGCCGACCGCGCGCATCACGTTCAACAGCCCCGCCGCGGCGCCGAGCACAAACCCGGCGACGATGCCCCACGGCCGGGTATGAGCGAGACGATCGACGACCCAGCCGAGCGCGACGCCGACGGCGAGCGACGCGACCAGCTCGATGCCGATGCGGAAGCCGAGACCCGCCAAGCCCTGCGGCGCCGCGCCGCCCTCGGCGGGGCGCTGCTGCTCGATCTGCCGCCGCGCCTTGGCGAGCCGCTCGCCGAGGCCCGCCAGCGGGTCCGGCGGCTCGTTCTCGCTCATGGGGTGCCGCGCAGCCGGCAAAAACCCGTTCCGGCCGCGAGGCGGCCGGAACGGGGCGGCACCCTAATCGGGCGAATTCCACCTGTCAAGGCTCGCCCGGCTGCCGCCGCCGCGACATTTTCTGCCGCAGCGTCAAGGGGGTAGCGCTGCGGCGGCAGCGCCGTCATGCGTGCTTCGAGACGCGCCCTTAGGGCCTCCTCAGCATGACGGATATCCTTGATGGCATTGAGGAAGACGTCATCGTGAGGAGGCCGCGAAGCGGCCGTCTCGAAGGACGCAAAGAGGCCGATCCGGCTCGCTCCTCAGGCGGTCTGGCGCAACGCGGCGGCGCGGGCGAGATCGACCGAGACGAGCTGCGAGACGCCGCGCTCCGCCATCGTCACGCCGAAGAGGCGGTCGACCCGCGCCATCGTGATACGGTGGTGGGTGACGACGACGAAGCGCGTCCGGGTCGTGTCGGCGATCTCCCCGACGAGGCAGCAGAGCCGATCGACATTGGCGTCGTCGAGCGGCGCATCGACCTCGTCGAGCACGCAGACCGGCGCCGGGTTGGTGAGGAACATCGCAAAGACGAGCGCCAGCGCCGTCAGCGCCTGCTCGCCGCCCGACAAGAGCGACAGCGCCTGCAGGCGCTTGCCCGGGGGGCTCGCCATGATCTCGAGGCCGGCGGCGAGCGGGTCCTCGTCATCGACCATCTCGATATAGGCCTTGCCGCCGCCGAACAGCCGGTCGAAGAGCTGCGCGAAATGCGCGTTGACCTCTTCGAACGCGGCGACGAGCCGCTTTCTGCCTTCCTCGTCGAGCGCGGCGATGCCGCGGCGCAGGCGCAGGATCGCTTCGCGCAGGTCGCCGCGCTCGCGCACCAGCCCCTCGATGCGCGCCTCGACCTCGGCGGCTTCCGCCTCGGCAACGAGGTTGACGGGCCCCAGCGCCTCGCGCTCGCGCATCAGCCGCTCGAGCCGGCGCGCCGTCTCCTCGGGGTCGCCCGCCGGCTCGTCGGGCCCTACCCCGGCGAGCGGCGCGAGCCCCTCGGGGGCGCAGTCGAGCCGCTCGCGGATCTCGCGGGAAAGCCGCTGCCGCGTCTCTTCGGCGCCCGTGCACTGCACCTGCGCGCGCGCCCGGCCCTCGCGCGCCTGCGCCAGCCCTTCGTCGGCGAGGTGCGCCGCCTCGGCCTTCCGCTTCTGCGCGCCCTCGCCGCGGGCGAGCGCGTCGGCGGCGTCGCGGCAGCGGCCGGCCGCCGCCTCGATCAGCGCGAGCAGCCGCTCGCTTTCCGCCGCGATCGCCTGCGGCCGCGCGGCCAGCCCCGCCATCTCCTCGTCGAGCGCGGTCCGGCGCGCGAGCAGCGCGGCGCGCTGCGCCTGCGACCCTTCCCGCCGCTTCTGCCACGAGCCTTCTTCGATCTCGATCGCCGCGAGCCGCTCGCGCCGGCCGGCCGTCTCGCGGTCGAGCCGGTCGATCGCCGCCTTTGCTTCCGCCTCGGCGGCGCGGGCGGTGGCGGCGCGGGCGCGCGCCGCGTCGAGCCCGGCGCGCGCCGACAGCGGATCGGGAAGCGCCAAGAGTTCGCGCTCGGCCCGATCGGCGAGGCTCGCCGTCTCGGCGAGGTCGGCGGCGAATTTGCCGGCGGCTTCCGCGAGCGCCGCGAGGCGCGCCTCCGTTTCGACGGCGCGGCGGGCGAGCCCGGCTTCGGCGGCGGCGGCGGCGGTGAGCGCGGCCTCCGCCGCGCGCAATTCGGCGCGCGCCTGCCGGTCGGCGTCGGCGGCGTCCTCGCGCCCTCGGCGCGCCGATTGCGCCTCTGTCAGGGCGCGCTGCGCTTCCGCCGCGAAGCCCGCGATCTCGCGGTCGAGCCGGGCGAGACGGTTCTTGTGGCGCGCCGCCTCGGCGGCGGCCGAGCGGCCTGGCGCGGTGCGCACGAACCCGTCCCAGCGCCACAGGCGGCCGTTGCGGTCGACGAGCCGTTGCCCCGGTGCGAGCAGCGGCTGCAGATGCCGGCCGGTCTCGGCGTCCTCGACCCAGCCGGCAAAGGCGAGCCGCCGGGCGAGCGCGGCTGGCGCGGCGACGATCTCGGAAAACGCCCGCGCGCCCGGCGGCAGCGGCGGCACCTCGACGAGCGCCGGCAGTTTGATCCAGGCACGCCCGGCGGGGCTCGTCGCGCTCTCGATCGGCGCCGACAGTTCGTCGTCGAAGAGCGCTCCGAGCGCCGCCTCGAACCCGTCGGCGACCGTGACCGCGGCGAATGCCGGCGGGCCGGCCGCGGCATCGGCGGGCTTGCCCGCCGCCGCCAGAATGGCGCGCAGCCCCGCCGCCTCGGCCTGCAGCCGGGCGAGACGGCCTTCGGCCGCGCGCGCTGCATCGCCCGCTTCGGCATCGGCCGCAAGGTGCAGCCCGAGGCCCTTCTCGCTCGCCGCGGCGGCGGCGCGGCACGCCGCTGCTTGCTGCTGCGCCGCGGCGACCGCCGCCGTCGCCGCCTCGCGGGCGTCGCTCGGCGGCAGCGCCGAATTGAGCGCCGCCTCCTGGCGCCGCGCTTCTTCGCGCCGTGCTTCGAGCCGGGCGCGGCGCTCGGCGAGTTCCCGGCGTTGGCTCGCGAGGGCGGCATGCTGCGCCGCGGCGGCGGCATTCTTCTCGGTCGCTTCCTGCAATTGCGCCTCGGCCGCGGCGAGCCGGGCGGCCGCCTCGGCGAGCCGCGCCTGCGCCGCCTCGCGCGCCGGCGCCGCGCCGGCATCGCTCGCCGCAACCACTTCGCGTTCCTGCGAGAGGCGCGCGAGCGCCGCCTCGGCGTCGGCGCGGTGCTCGTCCTCGCGCGCCAGATCGGCGGCGAGCTGCGACAGCCGCCGCTCGGCCTCGGCCTGCGCTGCGGCGACCCGGGCCAGCTCGTCCTCGAGCGATTCGCGCGCCCGTCGCAGCCGCTGCAGCTCCGCTCCGGCCGCCGCTTCGGCGAGGCGCAATGGCGGCAGCGCCGCCTCGGCCGTTTCGCGCTCCCGGCCAAGCGCCAGGCTTTCCTCGGTGGCGGCAGCAACCGCGCGTTCGGCCGCGCGCAGCTCGGCGGCGTTCTCTGCTGCCGCCGCCGCCGCGGCGAGCCAGCGGGCGCGCAGCAGCAGCGCCTCGGCGCGGCGGATCTGCTCGGCCAGCCGCCGATAGCGCTGCGCCTGCCGCGCCTGCTTTTTCAGCGCCTCGAGCTGGCTATCCATCGTCAGCACGACATCGTCGAGCCGCGCGAGGTTGTCCTCGGCCGCCTTGAGCCTCAATTCGCTCTCGCGGCGGCGGGCGTGCAGCCCGGCGGTGCCGGCGGCCTCTTCGAGCAGCAGCCGGCGCTCGGCCGGCTTCGCCTCGATCAGCGCGGCGACCCGGCCCTGGCTCAACAACGCCGCCGAATGCGCCCCGCTCGCCGCGTCGGCGAACAGGATCTGCACGTCGCGCGCCCGCGCCTCGCGGCCGTTGACGCGATAGGCCGAGCCGCCGCCGCGCTCGATGCGCCGCACGATCTCGATCTCGTCGCGGTCGTTGAAGGCGAAGGGCGCCTGCCGCCCCCGGTTGTCGATGGTCAGGACGACTTCGGCGATGTTGCGCGGCGGCCGCGCACCGGTGCCGGCGAAGATCACATCGTCCATCTCGCCGCCGCGCAGCCGCTTCGCCGAGGTCTCGCCCATCACCCAGCGTAATGCCTCGACGAGATTCGACTTGCCGCAGCCGTTAGGGCCCACGATGCCCGTCAAGCCGGGCCCGATCGCCAGCTCGGCCGCATCGACAAAGGATTTGAAACCGACGAGGCGGAGCCGTTCGACCTGCATGCCCCGCCCCGCCGGCCGCTCAGGATTTCGCCACCGAGGACAGCAGCTTTTCGAACTGCGCAACGGTCGGCGCGCCGTTGAACTGCGTGCCGTTAACGAAGAAGGTCGGGGTCGAATCGACGCCGAGCTCTTTCGCCGCGGTGAGCCGGCTGTCGAGCACCTGGTTCTCGAGCATCTTGTTGGCGAGGCAGGCGTTGACCGCATTGCCGTCCATGCCGCCGAGCTTCGCCAGCCGCGCCAGCGCGGCGCGCTGGTCTTGCGCCATCACCCATTGCGGCTGCGCCGAGAAGAACGTATCGGCAAAGGCATAGAATCGGTCGGGCGGCGCGCAGCGCGCGATCATCGCGGCATGCAGCGCCGGCTTGTCGAGCGGGAAATCGCGTAATACGAGTTTCGCTTTGCCGGTATCGATCCAGTCCTTTTTGATGGTCGGCAGAATCTCGTTCTGGAAATGCGCGCAGTGCGGGCAGGACATCGAGGCGTATTCGATGATCGTGATCGGCGCCGCCGGGTTGCCGAGGATGCGATCCTGCTGGCTCAATTTGAGGACGGCTTGAGCGGCCGCAGGCGGGGTCGCCGGGCTCGCGGCATAGGCCGGCGGAAATGCGATCAGGCCGAATGCCGCCAGGAGAACAAACCAGATTTCCCGCATGAGAGCTTTCCTCGACACAATATGTTGATGGTAGTGGGTTTCGCTCGTTCGTGCAACGCCGCCGCAACGTCAATCCTGTTTGCCTGCCACGGCGCGGCCGAGGCGGGCGAGCGCCGCCTTCAGCTCGGGGTCCGCGACCGCCGACAGCCGCCCGTCGAGGGCGCTTTCCTCGCGCGCCGAAAGCCGGCCGGGCATCGGGCGGATGGGGTCGGCGGGGTGCGGCAGCGATCCCTGCTGCAACACGAGGCGCGCGACGACGGGGCGGCCGAAATGTCCGTTGATGCGCTCGAGGATCAGCGGCGCGCGGTGCTGCAATTCGAGGGCGGCGGCAGACGGCGCGCGCAGTTTCAGCGCGCCGTCGCGGCTGAGCGCCACCGGCCAGCTCGCGGCGCCCGATTCGGCGCCGACGATCGCCGCCCATTCCGCCTTCAGGCGCACGAGGATGCCGCCGCCGCGCCGGCGCACGATCGGCGCCGCGATCCTCGCGACGGCGCCCCCGACGGCGCGGAACCCGCCCTGCCGCGCCGCGCCCTCGGGTTCCGCGCTCTCGCCCGTTGAGGCAGGCCCTTTGCTCATGCCTTCCGTCCGCTCCCGATCCTCGCTTCCGCCCCGCTCCCCCGATGCCGCGGCGCTGCTGCGCTGGTACGACCGCCATCGCCGCGACCTGCCGTGGCGCTCGCCGCCCGGCCGCGCCGCCGACCCGTACCGCGTCTGGCTCAGCGAAATCATGCTGCAGCAGACGACGGTCGCCACCGTTGCACCCTATTTTGACCGATTCGTGACGCGGTTTCCCGATGTTTTCGCACTCGCCGCTGCCTCGCTCGACGAGGTGCTGCAGCTCTGGCAGGGGCTCGGCTACTACGCGCGGGCACGCAACCTGCACGCCTGCGCCCGCGCCATCGTCGCGCGTCACGGCGGCGTCTTTCCTGACAACGCCGCGGCGCTGCGGGCGCTCCCCGGCATCGGCGGCTACACCGCGGCGGCGATCGCGGCGATCGCCTTCGACCGGCCCGAGGCCGCGGTCGACGGCAATGCCGAGCGCGTCGTCGCCCGCCTCTTCGCGCTCGCGCAGCCGCTGCCGCAGGCGAAGCCGCGTCTGCAGGCGCTCGCCCGCAGCCTCGTGCCGGCCGCGCGCGCCGGCGATTTCGCGCAGGCGCTGATGGATCTCGGCGCAACGGTCTGCCTGCCGCGCCGGCCGGCCTGCGCGCTGTGCCCGTGGCGGCAGCGCTGCGCCGCTGCGGCGGCGGGGACGACGGCGGCGATCCCGATGCCGGCGCCGAAGCCCGAGCGGCCGCAGCGCTGGGGCGTCGCCTTTTGGCTGGTCCGTCCCGACGGCTGCGTGCTGTTGCGCCGCCGGCCGGAAGCGGGCCTCTTGGGCGGCATGATCGAGATCCCTTCGACGCCGTGGCGCGATGCGCCCTGGACGATCGAGGAGGCCCTCGCCGCGGCGCCGCGCGGCGCCCGCTGGTCGCCGCTGCCGGGCAGCGTGCGGCACGGCTTCACGCATTTCCGGCTCGAGCTCAGCATCCTCACCGGCGAGGCGTCGCAGCCGGTTGCCGGAATTTGGAGCGCGCCCGATCGCCTCGGCGAGCACGCGCTGCCGACCCTGATGAAAAAGCTCGTGCGGCACGCCCTCTCGGCGGCGCCGCGAAAGCCGGGCTAATCGAACAGCGGCAGCGGCGCCGCCAGGCGCAGCGGCGCGAAGGAGCGGCGGTGGTGCGGGCTCGGGCCCAACCGGCGAAGCGCCGCGCCGTGCTCCTCGGTCGCGTAGCCGACATTGCTCTCCCAGCCGTAGCCCGGATAGCGCCGCGCGAGCGCCCGCATGATGCGGTCGCGGGTGACCTTGGCGACGACCGAGGCGGCGGCGATCGAGAAGGAGAGCGCGTCGCCGCCGATTACGGTCCTCACCGAGCAGGGCAGGAGGGGCGCAACGTTGCCGTCGACGAGCGCGATGTCGGGCGTGACGCCGAGCGCGGCGCCGGCGCGCCGCATCGCGGCGAGGGTTGCCTGCAGGATGTTGACCCGGTCGATCTCCCGCGCGCTCGCCGCGCCGATGCCGATGTGCGCGCAGCGCAACAGCGCCTCGTAGCAGGTCTCGCGCACGGCAGCCGTCAGCGCTTTCGAATCGTCGAGCCGCTCGCTCAATTCCACCGGAAACCGGGCGCGGTCGAGGATCACCGCGGCGGCGACGACCGGGCCCGCGAGCGGGCCGCGGCCGGCTTCGTCGATGCCGCACACCATGCCCCGGCAGCTCTGTTCGATGACGAAATCCGGCATCGCCCCATCCCCGACCTTGCTTCTTGCCACGCGGCCGGGCGGAGAGGCAAGCGGCAGGCGCCGCAGACAGGCGCCGCGGGGCTCGCTATATTTTGCGGCGATGACGCTTTTTCCGCGACCGGCAGAATCGCGGCGCCGCAGCGCGCTCGGCTTCGCGTTCGCGCTGTTCGCCGCCGCGTTGCCCTTACCGCCCGCTTTCGCTTTCGATCTCTTCGCCCGGCACCAGGTCACAGCGCAATTCGCCACCGCCGAAGGCAAGCCGATGGCGCATGCCGAGGTGCGCGTCTTCGCGCCGGGCGATTTGAAGACGCCGGTCGAGACCGGTCATGCCGACGCGCAGGGGAAATTCGTTTTCGACGCGCCGCGCGACGGGTTCTGGACCGCCGAGGCGCGCGGCAAGGGCGAGGTGGCCCGCGTCATGATCCGCGTCGGCGGCGGATCGGAACCTGCGAAAAGAGTGCCGCCCGGCCTCGTGATCGGGCTGCTCGCCGCGCTCGTCGCGATCGCCGGCTGGTACCGCTTCACGCGGCGGCGGAAAAGCTAGAGCGTTATTGGTACTAACCGATACCCTCGTCGTCCCCGCGCAAGCGGGGGTCCAGGGCAGCCGGCGCGCCACTCGCCCTGAGTTCCCGCCTTCGCGGGAACAACGATCTCATTCGATTGGAAAACATTCTAGCTGAGTTGGATCAGCGTGCCGATCAAATCAGCCGGCCAGACGAGGCTGATCGGCGCCGTCGCCAGCGCATCCGTCAGCGTCGAATTGCTCCCCTTCGGCAGATCGAATGCGAGAGAGTGGCTGAAATGAGCCAGCACTCCGGCCATGTAGAGCCCGGCGACCCATTTCCAGGCCTGTCGCCGGTTCGAGCGGGCCGGCGCCGGCGTCTTAAAGGAAAAGACCCGGCGTCCGTATTTCGGCAATCCCGGAGGGCCGATCATGATCTCACCCAGGGGTAGACGCATCGCGGTTGAACATTCGGCAAGGCCGGCGGCGGGATCGCGAGGGAAGTCGGCGCGACGTACCGCAGCGCCGCGATCATAGCGGCTTTTGCGGCGTTCGTCACGAGCCTCGCGGCCGGCGGAGGGCGGCTACGGCGTCTTGTGCGGTGCGGCGACCCGCCGCACCGGCATATCGGTGCGCGGGACGAAGGCGCCCTCGACCTGCTCGACGCGGCGGCCGCAGCAGAAGCGCGCGACGAAGGCGTCGGCGAAGGCGGCGTCCTCGAAGTAGAAGGCGATCGCATCGTTGACGGCGCCGCGGCCGGAGGGCAGCAGCGTCCAGCGATCGGCGCCGCAGGTTTCGTCGAGCCAGTCGTGCATCAGCTGCAATTGCCGGCCGAGGCCGCCGGGCGGCACGGCGACCCGCACGCGCACCGGAAAGCGCCGCTCGGCGTCGGAAAGCAGTCTTTGGCTCGCGCGCATGCCGGGCCCTTTGATTCATGTTTTGTTCTTATCGATTATAGCGCCCGAAACGGGGCGCGCAAGCGGCCGGCCGCACGCCGCCTCAGATCTGCTCTACCGAGGCGAATTCCCAGTTGGAGCCCTTCGGGTTCTCGCCGATGCGGACCGCGGTCGGGCCGGTGAAGGTGTAGGGGGGCACCGGAAGGTTGTAGGGCGCCGGGACGCCGCTGAAGACGCGCCCCGCGAGGTCGTATTTCGAGCCGTGGCACGGGCAGAAATAGCCGCCCGGCCAATTCGCGCCGAGGTCGCCCCCGACCTGCGGGCGGAATATCGGGATGCACCCCAGATGCGTGCAGATGCCGACCAGCACGGAATATTCGGGCTTGATCGAGCGATGCCAGTTCTTGGCATAGGGCGGCTGCTGCTCGGCTGCGGAATTCGGGTCGCGCAACAGGCTCGTGTCGTTGGCCTCTTGCAGCATCTTCAACTGGGCCGGGGTGCGCCGCACGATAAAGATCGGCCGGCTGCGCCAGGTGATCAGAAGCTGCTGCCCGGGCTTGACCGGCGAGAGGTCGATATCGACCGGCGCCCCGGCGGCGATCACGTCGGCCGAGGGGTTCATCGACGCGATGAACGGCCAGATCGCCGCCCCCGCGCCGACGACGCCGAGCGCGCCGGTGACAAGCAGCAGAAAGTCGCGCCGGGTCTCGTCGTGTCCGGCAGGATGTTCGATCGTGCTCATGCGCGCAACTCTCCCTTGCGCCTGCCGTTTTTGCAAGGCGCTCGCCCGCCGCGCGGGCCGCCTGCGACCATCTGTACCACGCCGCGCGCGGGAGAGAGGCGGCGAAGTTCAGCCCTTGTCGGCCTCGGAATCCTCGCTCGATCCCTCCGGCTTGTCGCCGGTGCGGGCGGCGACGCGTTCCTGTTGCCGCCGCAGTTTTTCTTCCTTTTTGGCCTCTTTCGCGCGGTTGCGCTCGGCGCGCTCGAAGCGGTAGTTCGGTCTGCGGGGCATCGTCGATCATCCTTTCCTGCGGGCCAATTCCAGCGCGGTCAATAACCCTCGCGTTCGAACCGCTTGCGCATCGCCTTGCGGTACCGGCGCACGCCTTGCGCCTTTTCGCGCGCCCGGCGTTCGGAGGGCTTCTCGTAGAACCGCCGCAGCTTCATCTCGCGGAACGTGCCGTCCCGCTGCATTTTCTTCTTCAAGACGCGCATCGCGGCGTTGACGTCGTTGTCGCGCACATAGACTTCCACTGAACGCCCTTCCTGGCTGCTGCCCTTAGCGGATCGCCGAGCGCGACATCGATTTGATCGGGCCGCGCGGCTTTCCGGAAACTTCGGCGATCTTGCGATCCTGCGCCTCGATGTAGGATTTCGCGGGCACGTCCCCGTCGAGGCCGCCCAGTTCGGAGATCGGCACCTTGCGGTTCGAGCTGCGCGTGCCCTCCTCGTAGAGGACGTCGAAGAGCACGTACTCGTTGGTTCGCGGCATTTTCTGGCGTCTGGCCATCCTCGATCCTCGCTTGCCCGAGAGTTAGACCCGGCCGCGGCGGCCGAGAAACGGCGGCGGCGCCTGCCGGCGGGACAGCGCGGCAGCGGCCGGCTTCGGCAGCGGCGCGGCCCCCGCCGCCGATGCCACCGGCAGCACGCGCACCGGGCGCCGCGTCAGTTTTTCGATGTCCCGCAAATAGGGTCTTTCCTCATCGCTGCAAAACGCGATCGCGATGCCGCTGGCGCCGGCCCGCGCGGTGCGGCCGATCCGGTGGACATAGTCCTCGGGGACGTTCGGCAGCTCGAAATTGACGACGTGCGAGACGCCCTCGACATCGATGCCGCGGGCGGCGATGTCGGTGGCGACGAGAACGCGGGCATGCCCGCCGCGGAAGGCGGCGAGCGCCCGCTCGCGCTGCGGCTGCGACTTGTTGCCGTGGATCGCCGCCGCCGCGATGCCGCTGTCGCCGAGATGGCGGACGACGCGATCGGCGCCGTGCTTGGTGCGGGTGAAGACGAGCACGCGGCGGAACGCCGGATCGCGCAGGATGCTCGTCAAGAGGCCGCGCTTGCGCTCGCTCGGAACGAAAACGACGCTCTGCTCGACGCGCTCGACCGTCGTCGCCGCGGGCGCGACGGCGACCTCGACCGGATCGGTCAAATATTCTTCGGCGAGGGCGGCGATGGCCTTCGGCATCGTCGCCGAGAACAGCAGGGTCTGCCGCTGCCGCGGCAACAGCTTGACGATGCGCCGCAGCGCAGGGATGAAGCCGAGGTCGAGCATGCGGTCGGCCTCGTCGAGGACCAGCACCTGGACGCGCGACAGGCTGAGCCAACCGCTGTCGACCAGATCGAGCAGGCGCCCCGGCGTCGCGACGAGCACCTCGACGCCGCGCGACAATTGCTGCCGCTGCGGCCCGATCGCGACGCCGCCGAACACCACCGCGATCGACAGCGGCAGGAAAGTGCCGTAGGTGCGGAAGCTGTCGGCGATCTGGCTGGCGAGTTCGCGGGTCGGGGCGAGCACAAGGGCGCGGCAGCTTCGCGCCGCCGGCCGGTCGGGCGCGGCCGCCAGCCGCTGCAGCATCGGCAAGGCGAAGGCAGCGGTCTTGCCGGTCCCGGTTTGGGCGATGCCGCACAAATCGCGGCCCTGCAGCACCGGCGGGATTGCCTGCTGCTGGATCGGGGTTGGGCTCGAATAGCCGGCCTGTGAAAGCGCGCGCAACAGCGGCGCGGAAAGTCCTAATGCGGAGAAATCGGGCAAAGCGGGCGTGACCTTTCGTGGCAATACGCCGACGCTGCGCTCAATGCGGCGCAGCGCTCGGATCGGAGACGACCCGCGCGATTAGGGCTGTCCTGGTTGAGGCAGGGGATAAAGATCGGGCCAGTTCCGCCATCAGGCGGGGCGCTCACGCAGGCTCGATCACGTGACTCGGTCGAAGAGCACGAACACTGCACTGCACAATATGCCGGCGCAAGCCGTCGAAATCAAGGGCGAGCAATCCCATATGCCGGTAATGAGAACGCATCCGCATGCCGAGGCGAGCTATCGGGTCGTGGCGCTGTCGAGCGGCGCGTTCGGGGTCGAGGTCAGCATCCCCGACAGCTACCCGACAACCGTCAAGAGCTTTGCCACCGAAGCGGACGCCGAAGAATGGATCGCGCGCAGCCAGCAGCGCGTGGCGGCGGAAGGCCAAACAGGCAAGTGGTTCAAGAAGCCGGATCGCCGCTCGTAGCCGTCAGCGGCGCGGCCGGATTCGATCAGCTGCGCAATTCCGGCGGAAATTCGTTTATCGCGCCGCAGGCCGAGCACGCCGTGCTGTCGACGATGACGCGCTCGTTCGCGCGAAAGCCGGCCACGATCGCAAAGCCGCAATTGCCGCACAGATAGTCGATATCGCCGTTGCCGCGGAACAAGGGCCCGGCGCCGGGCCGGGGCTCGCGGCCCTCCCGGTCCGCCGGGGGATGCGTGATCTTGAGGCTGATGCTCGGCATCGGCGGGCCGCCCCCCTCAGGAACGCGCGAGCTGGTCTTCGCGGACGACCCGCTCGCGCCCGTCGATCTTGGCCTTGATGCGGTATTGCGGCGTCGCGCCCTCTTCGGGCAGCAGCCGCACGATCGTATACATCCCGCGCGCCGAGCTGTCCTCGAGGCGATGCGGGGAAAATCTCACATTTTGCCCTGCCGCGTATTTGTGCGCCGTCATCGCTGTCTCCGCAGTATTGGCGGCGCCGCACGGAGGGCGGCGCCGCCGGCCGTCGGACCTATTCCGCGCGCAGCCCCACCGCAGAGACCTTGCCCTGCTGGCCGCGCTCCAGCTCGTAGCTGAGCTTCTGGCCCTCGCGGAGATTGCCGATGCCCGAGCGCTCGACGGCGGAGATGTGGACGAACACGTCCTTCGATCCGTCATCGGGCTGAATGAACCCATAACCCTTTTGCGTATTGAACCACTTCACGGTTCCCGTAGCCATCGTAAGCCTTTCAGAGTCAATTGGCCGGCACTCGGATTCGAGTGTCGGGTCAACCGTCGGTATCTGCGGAAGCGGTCCGGCGCTCTGTTCGAGCTACCAAATGCGAGCCGAACCAAGAGTCGACGTGTTCCATGTGGGCCGCCAACGCCGCACTTACAAGCGATTTCGCTGGTCGTTCGCTTTTGCAGCAGAGCCGCCCTGCGTCCTTCGAGGCCTCGCTGCGCGAGGCGCATCAGGATGATGATCCTTGTTTATGCAATTAAAAACAACCTCATGCTGGGAGCGGCCCTTGTCCTGACGAGCCGCCGCAAGGCGGCGTCTCGAAGGGCGGCGCGCCTCGAAGCACGCGCGGCGCCTTCGCGACGTCAAGCCGGGACACCGCTGGAATTTCGCCGATACCGCCGAGCGCGGATCGGCCTCATGCGCCGGCGGCGAGGATCCTTTGGTAAGCGGCGATCGTCAGGAATTGCGGGAATTGCGGCGCCGCCATCAGCTTGCCGAACAGCCCGGCGGCGTCTTCGAAACGGTCGCCGCCGCGGGAAGTCCGGCGCAACCGCGCCGATTCCTCGGCGAGGATCGCGCGGGCGAGCGCGAGGTCGATGCCGCGCCCGTCCTCGAGCCGCGCGCCGTGGCGGATCCATTGCCACAGCTGCGCGCGGCTGATCTCGGCGGTCGCGGCGTCCTCCATCAGATTGTAGAGCGGCACGCAGCCGATCCCGCGCAGCCATGCCTCGATATAGCCGATCCCGACATTGACGTTCTGCCGCAACCCCTGTTCGGTGATCGCGCCCCGCGGCACCGCAAGCAGATCCGCCGCGGCGACGCGCACGTCCTCGCGCTTGCGGGCGATCTGGTTCGGCCCCGGCATGGCGCGGTCGAAGGCCTCGCGGGCGACCGGCACGAGCCCCGGATGGGCGACCCAGGTGCCGTCGTGGCCGTCGCCGGCCTCGCGCTCCTTGTCGGCGCGCACCTTCGCGAGCGCCGCCTCGTTCGCCGCGGGATCGTCGCGGATCGGGATCTGCGCCGCCATGCCGCCCATCGCATGAATGCCGCGGCGGTGACAGGTCTTGATCAGCAAGAGGCTGCAGCTGCGCAGGAAATGGCTCGTCATCGTCACCTGCGCGCGGTCGGGCAACACGCAATCGGGGCGTTCGGCGAATTTCTTGATGAACGAGAAGATGTAATCCCAGCGGCCGCAATTGAGCCCAGCCGAATGTTCTTTCAGCTCGAAGAGGATCTCGTCCATCTCGAAGGCCGCCATGATCGTCTCGATCAGGACAGTGGCGCGGATCGTGCCTCGCGGCAGGCCGAAGCGCGCTTGCGCGTAAAGGAAGACGTTGTTCCACAGCCGCGCTTCGAGATGGCTTTCGAGCTTCGGCAGGTAGAAATAGGGGGCGCTGCCGCGCGCCGCGAGCTCCCGGGCGTTGTGGAGGAAATACAGCGCGAAATCGAAGAGCGCCCCGGACATCGGCTCGCCGTCGACGATGAGGTGCGCTTCCGGCAGGTGCCAGCCGCGCGGCCGCACGAAGAGGACCGCCGGGTTTGGCCCCAGCGCGTAATGCCGCCCCGTCTTCGGATCGTCGAAGGCGATCTGCCGGCGCACCGCGGCGGCGAGGTTTCTCTGCCCGTCGAGCAAATTCGCCCAGCTCGGGGTTGTCGCGTCCTCGAAATCGGCCATGAACACGTTGGCGCCGCAGTTCAGCGCATTGATGACCATTTTGCGGTCGGTCGGGCCGGTGATCTCGACGCGGCGGTCGAGAAGCTCGGGCGGGATCGGGGCGACCGGCCACTCGGCGTCGCGGATCTCCGCGGTTTCGTGCAGAAAATCGGGGTTCCAGCCGGCGTCGAGCCGCTTTTGCAACTCGGCGCGGCGGGCGAGAAGGCGTCGCCGCTCGGCGCCGAACTCGCGCTCGAGTTCCGCCGCGAAGGCGACGGCTTCGGAGGTCAGCACCTCCTCGTCGCCCGGCCGCATCGCGGCGCGGATCGCGACGCCCTTCACGATCGTCTGCATTCCGTCCATGATCCCGCTCCCGCCTATTCCGCCGCCCGCGACCGCTCGCCTTCGGCCCAGTCGTGCACCGCCCAATCGTGGTTGTGGACGAGGCCGTCGTCGTGGCCATAGCTCGCTGCAAGAGCCGGGCCGGGATCGTGGAACTGCGCCGCCTCGGTGCTGCCGGCGAGCGCCGTCGTCGAGGCGCGGCCGCCCGAGACCGTCATCGCCACCGCGTCGAAATAGCCGACGCCGACCTCGCGCTGATGCCGCGTCGCGGTGTAGCCCTGCGCCTCGGCGGCAAACTCTGCCTCCTGCAGCTCGCCATAGGCGGCCATGCCGCGTTCGGCGTAGTCGCGGGCCAGGTTGAACATCGCGAGGTTGAGGCTGTGGAACCCGGCCAAGGTCACGAACTGGAAGCGGTAGCCCATCCGCGCGATGTCGCGCTGGAAGCCCAAGAGATCCTGCGGCGACAGCTTTTTGCGCCAGTTGAAGCTCGGCGAGCAGTTGTAGGCGAGCAGCTTGCCGGGGAAATCGCGATGGATCGCCGCGGCGAAGCGCTCGGCCTCGAAGAGGTCGGGTTCGCTCGTCTCCCACCACAAGAGATCGGCATACGGGGCAAAGGCGAGGCTGCGGGCGATCGCGTATTCGACGCCGAGGCCGGGGCATATGCGGAAGAACCCCTCGGCGGTGCGCTCGCCGGCGATGAACGGGCGGTCGCGCTCGTCGATGTCGCTTGTCACGAGCTGCGCCGATTGCGCGTCGGTGCGGCACAGCAGCACGGCCGCGACGCCCTCGACATCGGCGGCGAGCCGGGCGGCGTTCAATGTGCGGATATGCTGGGCGATCGGCACCAGCACCTTGCCGCCCAAATGGCCGCACTTCTTTTCCGCGGCGAGCTGGTCTTCGAAATGGACGCCGGCGGCGCCCGCTTCGATCATCGCCCGCATCAACTCGTAGGCGTTGAGCGGTCCGCCGAACCCGGCCTCGGCATCGGCGACGATCGGCGCCATCCAGTAGGTGCCGTCGGCATTCCCTTCGAGATGCGCGATCTGATCGGCGCGCCGCAGCGCGTTGTTGATGCGCCTGACGACGTTGGGCACCGAGTCCACCGGGTAAAGCGACTGGTCGGGATACATCTGGCCCGCCGTATTGGCGTCGGCGGCAACCTGCCAGCCGGAAAGATAGATCGCCTTCAGCCCGGCCTTGACCTGCTGCACCGCCTGGTTGCCCGTGAGCGCCCCGAGCGTCGGCACATAGGGCTCGGTGGCGAGCAGGTGCCGCAATCGCGCCGCGCCCGCCTCGGCCAGCGTGTGCGCGATGCGGAAGGAGCCGGAGAGCCGCTCGACCTCCGCTTGCGTGTAGTCCCGACGAATGTGTGCTAGCCCGCCCTGATGCATGTCGCGTCCCTTCTCGACAAATGACGGCTTCAGAAACGTCATTTTTTGCTAAGAAGTCGAGCTGCGATGTGCCAGTATAAGAAGAAATTGGTAAATATCTTCACAAACGGCGCACGAGTTTTGTAAAGCCTGAAAAGATGGCACGTATCCAAATCGGCCGCACGGTGCGGCGACTGCGCACCGAACGGCGGCTATCGCAGCAGGCCTTGGCCGGCCGCCTCGGCATCTCGGCGAGCTACCTCAATCTGATCGAGCACGAGCAGCGAGCGGTCAGCGGCGCGTTGCTGATCAAGTTCGCCGAAATCTTCCGTCTCGACTTGGCGGCGTTGTCCGGGGTCGAGGAACAGCGGCTCGAAATCGCGCTGCGCGAGGCCTTCACCGATCCGCTGCTCGGCGCCGCGGCGGTGCCCGAGACGGAGATCGCGGCGCTCGCCGGCTCGGCTCCGGGCGCGGCGCGCGCGGTCCTTGCCCTCTACCGCGCCTGGCGCGTCGCGCGCGAGGACGCCGGCGGCATCGCGCTGCCGTCCGGCCGGCGCATCCTGCTGCCGAACGAGGAGGCGCGCGATTTCTTCGACGCCCGGGCGAACCATTTTCCAGCGCTCGAGGAGGCGGCGGAGGCGATCGTCGGCGCTTGCGGCGAGGCGGCCGGCGAGCGCAGCCAGGCGCTCGCCGAGCGGCTGCGGCACGGGCATGGCCTCGCCGTCTCGATCGAGCCGCTCGACAACATGCTGCGCCGTTTCGAGCCGAGCCCGCCGCGGCTCGCGCTCGCCGACAGCCTGCCGCGCGAGAGCCGCGCCTTTCAGATGGCGTTCCAGCTCGCGCTGCTGGAAGCGAACGAGGCGGTCGAAGCCGTGCTCGGCGAGGCGCCGCCGTCCTCGCCGGAAGCGGCGATGCTGATCCGCATCGGCCTCCTCAACTACGTCGCCGGCGCGATCCGGATGCCGTACATGCCCTATCTTGAAACCGTGCGGGCATTGCGCCACGACATGGAGGCGGCGGCGACGCGCTTCGGCGTGTCGTTCGAACAGGCCTGTCATCGCCTCTCGACCTTGCAGCGGCCGGGGGCGCGCGGCGTGCCGTTCTTCTTCGTGCGGGTCGACCCGGCGGGCAACGTCTCGAAACGGTTCTCCGCCGCCGGCTTCCCGTTCGCGCGCTACGGCGGCTCGTGTCCGCGCTGGGTCGTGCACACCGCTTTCGCGCAGCCGGGTTCGGTGCAGGTGCAGGTGGCCGAGCTGCCCGACGGCGCCGCCTATCTGTGCTTCGCGCGCACCGTGACGCGCCCGGCGGCGCGCTGGGGCGAGCCGCGGCCGACGCATGTCGTGGCGATGGGCTGCAGCGTCGCCGATGCCGCGGAACTGGCCTATGCCGACGGGCTCGACCTCGACGGCGCCAAGGTCGGCATCGGCCTCTCCTGCCGGCTGTGCGACCGGACGGGGTGCCGCAGCCGGGCCTTCCCGCCGCTCGAGCACCGCCTCGTCATGACCCCGCTGACCGCCAGCGCCACCCCTTACCAGTTCGAGCCGCGCCGATAAGCGCCATTGCCTCAGGCCGAACCGGCAGCGAGCCAGCGTGCGGCCTCGGCATAGCCGGTGCGATCGGCGGGCGGGGTCGCGCGGTCCCGCGCCTCGCGCGCGAGGATGTCGCCGGCGACGTCGCGGCGCCCGGCCCGCATCGCCGCGTCGGCCAGCATCTGGAAGAACAGATCGCGCTGCGCATTGCTGCCGCCGAGGCGGCGGATCTCCGTCTGCCGCGGCGCCAGCAGATCGACGACGCGGCCGTATTCCCCGCGCCGATAGGCGAGAACCGCCGCGCAGGCCGGAATGATCGCCTCGCTCAGGGTCGGCCGCTCCCAGGCCGCCGCCTCGCGCGCGCGGTCCTCGAGCGCGGCGAGGAAGCGAGCGGCCGCCGCGGCGCGGCCGGTTGCCGCCAGCGCCATCATCAGATGCGGCACGACCAGCGGGTGGCCGGTCTCGCCGATGCGCGCCTCGGCCTTGTCGGCGAGTTCCTGCCAGCGCTCGCCGACATCGACGCCCATGCTTTCGAGCCGCCACAAAATCGCCGGCGCGTTCTGCAGATCGATGAAGTGGTCGGGCACCGCCTTTGTCAGCGGCTCGTCGAAATTGCGGATATTTTCGTCGTAGCTCGCGAGCACCGCGTCGAGCTCGCGCAATTCCATCTCCATCAGCGCGCGGTGCCACCACAGATGATGGATCAGCTGGTTGCCGAGCGACCAGGCGGGAATCTGCGCGGCGAGCCAGTCGCGACCCTCGCGCGGGCGGCATTCCATTTCCAGCACATGCGCCTTGACGTGGTGCGCGAAGTAGTTGCTGCGGTCCTGCGCGATCGCGGCGTCGACGACGCGCTCGGCGCCCGCGGTGTCGCCCGCCTCCTCATGGGCGAAGGCCCAGATCGACTGGAAGCAGTCGTAGCCGGGCAGCTCCGGCGACCAGCCGGCGGCGACGCGGTCGGCCTGTTCGAGGATCTTCGCGGTCTGCCCGTAGCGGAACCAGCTGGTGTCGCAGATGCGCAGCGCGAGGAGATCGGTCGGGTGCTCCCCCAGGATCTCGCGCCAGATCGCGAAGGACCGGTCGAGCGCGCCTGCCGCCCAGGCGGCAAAGGCGGCGACGTGCGCGCGTTCGCGCGGGCTCGCCGACGGGGCGCCGGCTTCGGCCGCCGCCAGCGTCGCCGCGATCTCGCCGCGATAGGCGGGGTTGGCGGCGCTCAGCAGCAGATAGCCGCGCAGGCAATGCCCGAGCGCGAATTGCGGGTCGGCATCGAGCATGCGGCCGATCAGCGCCGGTACATCGAGGTGGAACTTGAGGTAATGCTCGACCGCCCGGTCGAAGAGGGCGGCCGCCTCTCCGCTGTCGGTGGCAAGCGGCAAACCGCGTTCGTCATGCTGCATGCGGGTTTCTCCGATAGGCCGGCCGCCGCGGGCCGCGTCGACGATCCTCGGCGATTGCGGCTTTCGGGTAAAGCCGTTGCAGGCCATGGCGGAGCGGTGCCGTGACGCCGGGCATGTGCAGCGCTACTCTGTCGCCGATTTTCGACGCGAGGGGCCGATGAGCGAATCCTATCCGCGCGACATGATCGGCTACGGGGCCGTGCCGCCGGCTGCGCAGTGGCCGGGCGCGGCGCGGATCGCGGTGCAGTTCGTCATCAATTACGAGGAAGGCGCGGAGAACGCGATCTTCCACGGCGATGCGGCGGCCGAGGGGTTTTTGTCGGAATGGGTCGGCGCGCAGCCGATCCCCGGCATGCGCAACATGAACATGGAGTCGCTCTACGAATACGGCAGCCGGGCGGGCTTCTGGCGCCTCCACCGGACCTTCACGGCGCGCGGCGTGCCGGTCACGGTCTACGGCGTCGCGATGGCGCTCGAGCGCAACCCGGCCGCGGTCGCCGCGATGCTGGAGGCGGATTGGGAGATCGCGACGCACGGCTATCGCTGGATCGACTACCAGCACATCCCCGAGGCGGTCGAACGCCAGCACATCGAAAAGGCGATCGAGATCCACACGCGGGCGACCGGCAGCCGGCCGCTCGGCTGGTATCAGGGGCGCTGCAGCCCGAATACGCATCGGCTCGTCGCCGAGGAGGGCGGCTTTCTCTACAACGCCGACAGCTATGCCGACGACCTGCCCTATTGGGACACGTCCTGCGGCAAGCCGCAGCTGATCGTGCCCTACGCCTTCGACAGCAACGACATGCGCTTTGCGATGCCGCAGGGCTTCAATTCGGGCGACCAGTTCTTCGCCTATCTGCGCGATAGCTTCGACGTGCTCTACCGCGAGGGCGAAGCGCGCCCGCGCATGATGTCCGTCGGTCTGCATTGCCGCCTCGCCGGGCGGCCGGGCCGCACGGCCGCGCTCGAACGCTTCATCGATTACGCGCAGGGGCATCCGCACGTCTGGTTCGCGCGGCGCCTCGACATCGCGCGGCACTGGATCGCGACGCATCCATTTGGGGGCTGACAATGGCCTTGTCCGGCATCCGCGCCTGCGTCTTCGACGCCTACGGCACGCTTTTCGACTACGGCGCCGCGGCGGCGAGCTGCCGCGACGTGCTCGGCGACCGGTTCGCGGCGTTGACGGCGCTGTGGCGCGACAAGCAGCTGCAATACAGCTGGCTGCGCGCGATCGAGGGCAGGCACGCCGATTTCTGGGCGGTGACCGGGGACGCCCTCGACTATGCGCTCGCGGCGCTCGGCCTCGCCGACACCGATCTGCGCACGCGGCTGATGAACCTCTACCTGACGCTCGCCGCCTTTCCGGAAGTCCCCGACGTGCTGCGGCGGCTGCAGGCCATGGGGCTGAAAACCGCGATCCTTTCGAACGGCACGCCGAAAATGCTCGCCGCCGCGGTCGCGAATGCCGGGATCGGCGCCTCTCTCGACGCCGTCCTCTCGGTCGAGGAGGTGCAAGTCTACAAGCCGAACGCCAAGGTCTACAGCCTCGCGGTCGCGCGGCTGGGCCTGCCCGCCGAGGCGATCGCCTTCGTCTCCTCGAACGGCTGGGACGCCTGGGCCGCGGCCGATTTCGGCATGCGCGCCTTCTGGTGCAACCGGCAACAGCAGCCGCCCGAGCGCCTGCCGGGCGAGCCCGCAGCCGTGATCGCTTCGCTCGGCGAGCTGCCGGCGCTCGTCGGCGCCTGAACGGCTCGCTGCCAGCGCGGCAACGGTCGCGTCATTGCGAGGCGCCGAGCGCCGCGGCTTTCCTCGCCAGCGCCGCGACGCGCTGGCCATAGTCGCGGAAGCGCTCGTCCTGCGTCTGGCCGCGGCGCCAGCGGATGTAGATCTGCTGAATGATGACGGCGAGCTTGAAGGCGGCGAAAGCCTCGTACCAGCGAACCTCGCCGACCTCGAAGCCCGTGCGCGCGGCATAGCGGGCGATGGCTTCGGCGCGCGACGGGAACCCGCCGCGCCAGGTCGGCATCGCCGCCACCTCGCGCCATTCGGGGTCGTCCGCCGGCTCGACCCAGTAGTTCAACAGATAGCCGAGATCGGCGAGCGGGTCGCCGAGCGTGCACATGTCCCAGTCGAGAACGGCGACGATTTGCGCCGGGTCCGCGGCGTCGAGCAGGACGTTGTCGAGCCGGTAATCGTTGTGTACGAGCGAAGCGGCGGGCGCCCGCGGCAAGTTCGCAGCGAGCCGGTCGAGCGCCGGCTGCATCGCCGCGACGGCGCCCGCGTCGGGCTCGGCGGCGTGCCAGCGCCGCGTCCAGCCCGCGAGCTGCCGCTCGATATAGCCCTCGGGCCGGCCGAGCGCCGCGAGGCCGACCGCGGCCGGATCGACGAGGTGCAGGTCGGCGAGCGTATCGACGAGCGCGAAGCCGATATGGCGGTTCAGCTCGGGCCGGCCGGCAAACTCTGCCGGCATGTCCTCCCAGATGACGATGCCGCGGCGGCGTTCGAGGATGTGGAACGCGGCGCCGATGACGCTCTCGTCTTCGCACAGCAAGAGGCTGCGCGGGGCCGGCGGAAAGGCGCGCCACAGCACCGACAGCACGCGGTGCTCGCGGCGCATGTCGTGCGCCCCCGGCGCGACCGGCCCCAGGGGCGGCCGCCGCAGCACGAACTCGTTCCCCGCGAAGGAGAGCAGATAAGTGAGGTTCGCCTTGCCGCCGGCAAATTGGCGCACCGCGAGCTCGCCTTCGGCGCCCGGCAGCCGGCCCCGCAGCCAGGCGGCGAGCGCTCGCTTGTCGAGCCGCTCGTCCGGCCGCTCGTCGATCAGCTCGCGTTCTTCGAGCGCGGTCACTACGACGATCCCCGCCGTTCCGGGACGCCGCGGCACGGCCTGCCGACTTGTCGTCCCGACGAAGGTCGGGACCCACGGTTGGCGTGGATACCGGCCTTCGCCGGTATGACGAGGACGGGCGGGAGTGCTCGCGAATTCATCGATCGGAACGTCAAGTTTTGCGCAATTCGGCGCGGGCGATCGCGACGCGGTGCACCTCGTCCGGCCCGTCGACGATACGCATGACGCGGGTGCGCGCCCAGGCATAGGCGAGGCCGAAATCCTCCGTCACGCCGGCGCCGCCATGCGCCTGGATCGCCCGGTCGATGACGGCGAGCGCCATCTGCGGCGCCGCCACCTTGATCATCGCGATCTCGGCGCGGCCCGCCTTGTTCCCGACCGTGTCCATCATCCAGGCGGCCTTCAGGGTCAACAGCCGCGCCTGCTCGATCTCGATCCGCGACTCGGCGATCCGCTCCATCCACACACCCTGCTCGGCGAGCGGCTTGCCGAAGGCGACCCGGCTCTTGACGCGCGCGCACATCGCTTCCAACGAGCGCTCGGCCAATCCGATCATCCGCATGCAATGGTGGATGCGCCCTGGCCCCAAGCGTCCCTGCGCGATCTCGAAGCCGCGCCCTTCGCCGAGCAGCATGTTCTCGGCCGGCACCCGCACATCCGTGAAATCGACTTCGCAATGGCCGTGCGGCGCGTCGTCGTAGCCGAAGATCGGCAGGTGCCGCACGACCGCGACGCCTTGTGTCTCCATCGGCACGAGGATCATCGATTGCTGCTGGTGCCGGGGTGCGGCGGGATCGGTCTTGCCCATGACGATCAGGATCCGGCAGCGCGGGTCCATGGCGCCCGAGGTCCACCATTTGCGCCCGTTGACGACATAGCCCTGGTTGCCCTCGCGGCGGATCGAGGCTTCGATGTTGGTCGCGTCCGAGGAGGCGACGGCCGGTTCCGTCATCGCAAAGGCGGAGCGGATCTCGCCGGCGAGCAGCGGCTTCAGCCAGCGCTCCTGCTGCTCCTTCGTGCCGTAGCGCGCCAGCACCTCCATGTTGCCGGTGTCGGGCGCCGAGCAGTTGAACGCCTCGGGCGCGATCGGCGAGCGGCCCATGATCTCGCAGAGCGGCGCGTATTCGAGGTTCGTCAGGCCGGCGCCGAATTCGCTTTCGGGCAGGAACAAATTCCACAGCCCCTCGCCTCGCCCCTTCCGCTTCAGCTCCTCGAGAATGGGCGGCACCTGCCAGCGATCGGGCGCGGCGGCGAGCTGTTCCTGCCACACCCGCTCCGCCGGGTAGACCTCGCGCGCCATGAAATCCCGCAGCTTTTCCGAAAGCTCCCGCACCCTCGCCGAAGGTTCGAAATCCATAGGGCGCTCCTCCCGCTCCGCTCGCAGGAAGATTGCGTCCTCCCGTCGGCAATGACAATCATAGCCGCATCCCCGGCTTCCCTGTCATACCGGCGCAGGCCGGTATCCATGGCGGGGCTGGGTCCCGGCTTTCGCCGGAACGACGAAAAAACGACCCTGCGCATTCTTGCTTACGAGCGAGAGGAAGGACCGCCATGCTGAAAACCACCAAGGACATGGTCCTGCCGACCGCGATCACCGGCTCTTATCCGCGGCCCCTGTGGTTCGACCGCAGCCTCGACGGCCGCTCGTTCAAGGGGGCGATGGGCGACAGCCTCTTCCGCGAGCAGTACCAGGACGCCGTCGCCGCCGCCGTCAACGCGCAGGAGGCGGCGGGGCTCGACATCGTCACCGACGGCGACAGCCGCTTCGACCTCGCGGTCGGCGGCAAATCCTGGTTCTTCTACCCGATCGAACGCCTCCACGGCCTCGCAGGCCACAAGAGCACCTCGCGCGGCTGGATGGGCCGGCACGGGCTCGGCCCCGGGCACATCCTCTACGAGGTGCAGGAGGCCTACCAGCCGGCCATCGTCAAGGAAAAGCTCGGCCGCGGCCCGCTCGAATACGCCGCGCTGTGGCAGATGGCGCAGCGCTTCTCCGACCGCCCGGTCAAGTTCGGCGCGATCTGCGCGCCGGCCCTCGCCAGCATGCTGTGGAACGAATACTACCCCGACGACCGCGCCCTCGTCCTCGACCTCTGCGACATCATGAACGCCGAGTTCAAGGAACTGGCCAAGGCCGGCTGCCCGGTCATCCAGGTCGAGGAGCCGCGCCACCACGGCCTCACGATGACGAAAGACTGCCGCGAGGAAGACCTCGAATTCCAGACGATGGCCTTCAACCGCCAGCTCCAGGGCGTCGAATCTGAAATCTGGGTGCACACCTGCTGGGGCAACCCGAACCAGCAGCGCGTCTATTGGCAGGTGCCGAGCTACGAGCGCGCGCTTCCGCACCTGTTGCAGCTCGATTGCGACGTCGTCACCTTCGAATGCGCCTCGAGCGACGGCAAGGATCTGCCGCTCTTCGCCCAGTACAAGACGGACAAGAAGATCGGCATCGGCGTCGTCAACCACTGCAACACGATCGTCGAGCCGCCCGAGCACGTCGCCGCATTGATCAGGAAGGCGCTCGAATTCATCCCGGCGGAGCGGCTCGTCATCACGACCGATTGCGGCTTCGGCCGCGAAGGCCTGTCGCGCCGCATCGCCTATTACAAATGCGTCTCGCTGGTCGCGGGCACCAACATCGTGCGCCGCGAACTGGGCCTGCCCGAAGCCCACATCCGCGCCGCCGACCCGAAGCTCTATTTCGCCGAGTTGGAGCGGGGCTAGGGCGCAGCCTCTCAGGCGGCCTTTGCGGGCAATCGGATCGGCCGGTCGGGGAAGGCGAGCTGGTCGCGGTCGCGCCAGTTCGGCCGCACGTAGTTGATCTCCATGAGGCGTCGGACGCCGATGATCGGCCGCTTGTCGAAGCCGTGCCAGGTGTCGGCGCCGGGAATGAAGATCGCGGCGCTGTCGAATTCGGCCGCGGCCGAGCCGACCCGGCGGCGCTGCGCATCGTAGATGTCGGTGCCCCAATCGGCGGCGTCGGGCCCGGTGCACAGGTAGACGACCATCGAAAACAGCTTGTCCGGGATGTCGCGATGCGGCTCCAGCCACATGCCGTCGGTGTCCTGGATGTACTCGATGCGCAGATGGCTGCCGGCGAGCGGAATGCCGAGCGCCCGTTCGAGCCCGCGCGCCGCCTGCGGGCGCTGCAGCGCCTCGGCCAATACCGCGCAGGGCCGGTAGCGGGCAATCCGCGCGGCGTTGAAGAAGAGCCGCCGATCGTTGAATGAGGCGCGCGTGCCGTCGGGCGCGCGGACGACGGGCGGCGGCAACGGCAGGCTCAGAATGCCGACGCACATGCTTTCGGGCAGCACGTCCTTGAGCCGCCAGTGGCGAAAGGGCCGGTCGGCGCGCTCGGCGGCATCGAGCGCAGAGACGAAATGGTCGGCGATTGCGGCCGGCTCCGGCAGGCGGGGGAACTGCATGGCTCAGGCCCTGCCGATCCGGCGCGGCGCCAGGTCGATGATCTTGCGCACCAGCGGGATCGACTTCGCCACCGCGCTCACCTGGTGGCGCCATTCCTCGCGCCGCACATACCATTCGGAATCGACATAGCACAGCTGCAGGCTCATGCGCTGGCCCTTCTGCGGCAGAAAGCCGTGCCAGGAATGGTCGCAGACGCGGAACATCAGCATGCGGCCGAATTCCGGCGCGAACTCGAAGGCCATGTCGTCGCGGTCGGCGCTGCGCAATACCCTCAGCCGGCCGCGCTCATAGGGCCAGCTGGGCGTGAAGCCGACCAGCACGGTGACGATCTTGTGCTTCGAATCGGGATGCGCGTAGCCCTCGTTGTAGCGCCCGCTGGTATTGCCCATCATCACTGCGACCGGCGGATTGCGGCTCAAATCGATGTCGAACTTCTCCTCGACGAGGCCGCGGAAGGCGGGGCTCATCAGCTCCCGCAACACGGCCGCGAAAGCGGGCCCGTAATCGAGGCTCGACATCGCGTAGCTGCCGCGGTCGGGGATCTGCGGCGCATCGGCCAGCACCTCGGCGCGGTACCGCGCCGGGATCGCCGCTTCGACAAAGACGAAATCGTAGGGATCGCGGTTGAGCTTGGCGGCGCCGATCGCCGCCGCGTCCAGATAGGTGAAACCGGGAGTGCTGCCGGCCATGCGCCTTCCTCCTTCCGCCCGCGATATCGGGGCCCCCGGAGCGCTGGTATGACCGCGCCGCCGCCGCGGCATTGATCCAGCTCAATGCCTTCCGGCGCGAAGGGCGGGAGGCGGCCGCCGATCGGCAGGGAGCGGCACAGGCGCATCGCTCGCCGCTCCCCGGCGATCTCCCAATGGCGATGGCCGGCGCATCGCGCCGCCATCTCGAGGGCGGCTGTCAGGCGAGCGCGGGCACCGCCTCGGTCACCGTCTCCAGCTGGCCGACCGTTTCCCGCCCGAACGCCACCGGGATGAAGGCGCCGATCGCAGCGGCGATGAAGATCGTGCCGAAGAAGATCGGCGCCGACCCGGTGTGCGGCTCCATCAGAAACGGCGCCAGCACGCCGGCAAAAAGCCGTGCGAACGACTCGCCGAAGATGTGCCCGCGGCCACGCAAGGCGGTCGGGAATTGCTCGGAAAGGTAGACGCGCGTCGCGGTGAAGGACGACAGCACCGTGAAGCCGACGATCAGCCCTCCCGCCACCATCACCAGCCCGGCATAGCCCCCCGCATGGTTTGCGAGCAGCATCAGCACGAGGCCCGGCAGGGATCCGACGAGTGCGTAGGCAATCGTCCAGCGCCGCCCGATGATCTCCATCAGGAAGCCGGTGAAGCCCTTCCCGAAAAAGCTCGCCAAATAGATGATCGAGGTAACCCCGAGGCTCGCGGCGACGGGAAAGCCCTGGTCGTGCAGCGCCTTCGGCAGCAACACCGAAATGAGGAAAAAAGCGGTGCTGGCGAATACGTGGCTGCCGATGCCGACGGCCGTCCAACGCAGCTGGCCGCGAGCGAACAAAGCCCGGTAGGGAGGCAACTCCTCTCGCGCCGTCGGCGTGGCGTCGCCGAGCTCCTGCACGCTGAGCAACGGCACCCGGTTGCCGGCGCGGCGGATGATCAGGTTCACGATGTCGGCGGCAGCCTGTGCGTGGCCCTTCCGTAAGTGCCAACGCGGGCTTTCCGGGAGCACAAAATAGATCAGCACCGGCACAACGGTTATCGCCAGCCCGCCTGGCAACGCCAGAAACCGGAAGGCGTATTCGTTGCCGGCGAGGAGACCGCCGATGAACGGCACCACGGTGAAGGATGCGGCCAGCGCCATCTCATAAATCGCGCCGTAGCTGCGGCGGTGCTGCGCCGGCATCAGCTCGGCGGCGATCGGAAACGCGGCCGAAACGGCGCCGCCGGCGCCGAGGCCGGTCAAGAGACGCACGATGATCAGCTGCTCGGCGGTCTGCACCAGCGGGATCAGCAGCGTGAAAAACGTCGTGGCGATCACGCCGATCAGCATGATCGTCTTGCGGCTCCAATGGTCGGACACGGCCGAGGACAGAAAGCCGCCGACGCACAGCATGAGACCCGGCCCGACGATCAGCCAGCGGATGTCCGGCCCGGTCAGCTGCAGCGGCGCTTTGGCGAGCACCAGCAGCGAGCCCGTCATCACCAGATCGTAGCCCTCAATAAAGCCGACGAGGGCAAGCACGGCAATGATCAATATGTGGTAAGCGCTGAAGGGGATGCTGTCGAGCTTGCGGCCGAGCAACACCCCGGCGCGGCTTGTCGGCCGGCCGGATTGACGCGCGTCTTCCATCGTGACCTCCCAGTATGTTCAATCCGGAGGCCATGCGGGCGGCGCGAAACGACGAGGCCGGCGCGTTTATTCAGAGCAGCATGATTTCGGTGCTGGGTTTCTTCGGTTCGACGCCTCGCTGGTTCGGCCGGCCGCAACAAATGCCACCGGGACTGACGTGTTGCTCCTGTTCAAGATAGGCGCTTTTTGCCCGCCTTGCGGATCCCTTACCGGAATCGCAAGCGATCCTAACTTACCCGCGAGCGGATGTCATGATGGAAGCGTTGGCGGTGTTTCTGAGCGCGCTGCCGGACCGTTGGGCCGAGCTCGATCGAGTGGCCGATCTGCGCGTGCGTTTTCTCGATGAATCAGGGGCGTTCTTCGACGCCAAGCCCTATCTCGCGACCGCCTGGCGCGACGCGACGCCCTTGATGCACGAATTCCGGCGCGACGGGCTGGACCTGTGACCCCGCAGGCGGCGGAGTTTCTCGCGGTCGGGGGCAGTTCGCCACCCCATTGTCGCGTTCGGCCGCGTCCCTCCTCGAGACTCGGTCAGCTCGCCTTCCACGGGTTGACGAGGGTGAGGCCGCAGTCGGCGAAATCCCCGACATCGCGGGTGGCGAGATCGGCGCCGGCGACCCGCGCCGTCGCGGCGATTTGCGCGTCAAAGGCTTCGATCGCCCGGCCTTCCCGGCGGCGGGCCGCGACGATCTCGGCATAGTGGACAGCGGCCGCTTCGTCGAAGGGCAGCACCCGGCCCGCGAAATCGTCGGTGAACATCGCTTCCGCCGCCGCCGCGAGCGCCGCGCGCCGCCGCCCTTCCGGCAAGGCGGCAATGCCGTAGAGGATCTCCGCCTTGCTGACGCTCGTCGTGTAGAGCGCGGTCCGCGGTTGCGCCGCGACCCAGGCGAAGACCGCTCCGTCCGGCTCTGACCGCATCAGTTCCGAAAGGACGTTGGTGTCGAGGACGATCACCGTTCGAACGGCGTCGGCTCGCCGGTCTCCACCGGCGGGTGGGGCGCCAACTCGTCGGCGCCGCCGAGTGGCAGGAAGCGCCGGCGGATCGCCTCGGCAAGGTTCGGTTCGGGGCGCCCTCTTCCGGCGCCGAGCGCCTCCTTCAGGATATGCCTTAACTCGGCCTCCATCGACCGTCCATGCCGCGCGGCGCGCACGCGCAGCTCCTCCTTCAATTCATGCTCGACGTTGCGGATGGTCAGCGTCGCCATTTCGGATCTCGGATTATGTCGCTGTCATTGTATGCAATGCTGACAGCGGGCGGAAGCCTTTGGTAGTGCCTCACTTTGAAATTGAGCGGCCATGAGGGGGCTTGACGCTTTCCGATCAAATCCCCACATGCCGCCATCTCGCGAAAACCGACTCGGGCGGACGGCGTGGGTCGTCTTGTCTCTTGACTTGTGCGCGCAACGCACCACGATAGAGCCATGCCTAGCCGCTCAAGCAAACGCCCGCGCGACCCGAACCAGCTTGCAAAGCTTGTCGTCGATATCGCGACCGGCGAAGCGGAGGAAGATCTGCGAGTCGAGCCAAAGAAGAATCCCGCCGCCGTCGCGTTGGGACGACTGGGCGGCCAAAAGGGGGGACGGGCGAGGGCTAACTCCATGTCTGCTGAGCGGCGCTCTGAGATTGCCCAGCTCGCAGCGCGGAGACGCTGGTCGCATCCCAGACGAAATGACGATTAATGTAGCGCTCGCGACCAGCGATGCGCTCGTAATCGGCTGCGACAGTATCGCAAGCACTGTTTCGTATTACGTCGATCCAATTAGGCTTCAAGAACTGAAGAAGCAACCTCTCACACCAGATGAGTCGGGCAAATATACCATTGAATTTACTGGTGAGGATATAGAGCCAGTTGTGACAAATGCTTGGGGCGGCGTCACAAAAATGTTTGAAATCTCCCCGCAACCATCTCCTGTCGTGGCTGTAACTGCAGGTTTGGCAAAGCTAAATGATTTGCCGATCGCGAGTATTGCGCAGGAGTTTTGCGAAGCACAGAAGCGGCGCAGAGCCCCACAGGTAAAAGTACAAACAATTTGCAACTCATTTTTGCGGTTCATGCGAGCGAGATATGAAGACCACTATAACGAATCCGCCATTCCTGAACAGTTTAGGGAAGGGCCGCTTTTTTTGGTGGGCGGATTTGGCCGAAACGACAAGTTTCCCTCTATATATAGAGTGAATATTCAAGAAAATTCAGCGAGGCTGGCATTTGAGAATGGGCGCACTGGCGTAGCTTGGGAAGGTCAATCGGATGCGGTTGAACGTTTCATTCGGGGCTACGACCGAGACGCAAGATCAGATCTACGAGACAAATTTGCAGAAACGTTAAAGTCTCACTCTGAAACACTGACATTGCATTTCACCGACTTGATAAATCAAATTTTAGATCGTATCGGAGCTAAAATGCCGGAAGATATAGAATTTAAAGTCCCGTCACCGCCTCCTATTACGATTAATTGGCGACAATACCGAGTGCCCTTAAGCTACTCCAATCTGCCATTACAGGACGCGATTAATTTTGTCTCATTTCTTGTGATGATTCAAGCAGGCAAATCGCGCTTCTCTATAGGGGTGCCAACCGTCGGCGGTCGTACCCATATTGGGGTTGTAACCAGGGATAAAGGATTCCAGCTTCTCAATGAGCCTCCACTTCAACACCGCTACACGGGGTTTAGCGATGATCCGTAATACCTATCGCAGCGGCACGTCTCGGTCGACGCGTGAAGGTGATACTTCTCAGCGCAAAAGCACGGAGGTCCGTTCTGGTAGCGTACAGGATAAGCCTAACCGGGTTGCGGATCAGGACGTAATTCGGTCGTCATCGAAAGCTCGCTTCGAGGTGCGAGACGGGCGGTTGCGCGTTAGTTTTGACCGCTAATTCAAACTGAATTGTTGCTTGAACGCTTAACCACACGCGCGTATAATCGCGCGTATGAACAAGCTATCTATTGCCAAACGCGCTCAGATCCTCTCGATGCTCTGCGAAGGCTCGTCCCTTCGCTCTATCTCGCGCGTTGCCGACGTATCGCTGAACACGGTCATGAAATTGCTGATCGATGCCGGAGTGGCCTGTGCCATCTATCACGATGAGCATGTCCGCAACATCAAAGCGACGCGGATTCAATGCGATGAGGTTTGGAGTTTCGTTGGCGCGAAGCAGAAGAACGTTTCCGCCAGCAAGCGCGCGGGCGATCCGACAGCCGGCGATTGCTGGACCTGGACCGCGCTCGATGGTCCGACCAAACTGCTGATCAGCTATATGGTCGGCGGCCGGGACGCCGAGTTCGCGCTAATCATGATGGACGATCTTCGCCGCAGGCTTGCGAACCGGGTACAGCTTACGACAGACGGGCACCGCCCATATTTGCAAGCGGTCGAGGAGGCGTTTGGCTCCGAGATCGATTACGCGATGCTCGTAAAACTCTATGGCAACGCGCCCGCATCGGTCGAAGCCTCGCGACGCTACAGCCCGGCAGAATGCATCGGAACGCGGAGAGAGAAGATCACCGGCAATCCCGATCCGGCGCACGTTTCAACGAGCTACGTTGAACGGAAAAATCTAACGATGCGGATGTCGATGCGCCGATTCACTCGGCTAACCAATGCATTCAGCAAGAAGATCGAGAACCATTATCACGCAGTTGCCTTGCACGTCATGTTTTACAACTTCGTCCGCATCCACAAAACGCTCAGAGTTACGCCGGCGATGGCGGCGGAACTGACCGATCGGTTATGGTCCATGGAAGACATCGTAGCCTTGATCGATGCACGCGAAGATCCGCCGAAGAAGCGCGGCCCCTACAAACCCCGCCGGCCGAAGGCTGATGCGGCTCGGATTTCAAACTGAGGCACCACCAAGCCTTTCTCGCTCTTGAATCGAACATATAGTGAACATATATCATGCCATTTGCCGCGCCGCAATTGGCGCCGGCCGCCCTTGTCTGCCGATATCAGAGAGCGCCGCAGCCGTGATACAGCCTGATAATTCACCTGTTCCCGGATCCGGAATCGAGGAATCTCAATTACTTGCGCCTGATCTCTTTTCGCCTCGCGCGCGCGACGCACGCGGGCGCTTCGCGAAGGGCTCCTCCGGCAACCCGCGCGGCCGGCCGCGCGGCATCCGCAATCCGCGGCGCCCGGCGATCGAGCGGGTCGTCGGCAGGCTCGATCCCGGGGCGCTCGTTGATCTCGTCGAGCGCAAGCCCTTTCTCTTCCGGCCGCTGGCGCTGCGCCTCCTGCCGCCACGCGCGCCGCCGCCGGAAGTCGATCTGCCGCCGCTGCGCACGGCGGCGGATGTGCGGGACATGCTGACCCGGACCCTCGCGGCAGTATCGCGCGGCGAGGTTTCGCCCGCCGAGGCCTTGCGCCTCGCGCGGCGGGCGCGCCGCCGGCTGCGGGCGATCCGGAAGGCGCGGCGGCTAATCGAAGGGCGGCCGCCACATAAAAGCGACGCCCGCGGGGCGCCGATCGGTTAGGATGGCCGCGTCGGCTTAGCCGCCCGCGAAGGAGTTCGCCGATGGTGCCGCTCAAATCCGTCGCGCATTTTTCGATCCCGGTCAGCGACGTGCCGGCGAGCACGCGCTTCTATACCGAGATCGTCGGCTGCCGGCATCTGGCGACCGTGGCGGCGGGGAAGCTCGCCTTCCTGGACGCGGCCGGCACTTGCCTCATCCTCGTCGCGCGCGACCCGCCGATCAATTCGCGCCCCGAAAGCCACGGCGGGGTGCATCATTCCTTCGCCGTCGCGCATGAGGATTACCCGGCCGCGCTCGCCCATCTGCGCGCCCGCGGCGTCGAGATTTTCTTCGAGGAGGACCGCCAGGGCGGCGTCGTCAACGGCCCGCGCGCCTATTTCCGCGACCCCGACGGCACCGTCCTCGAATTCATCGACCTGACGAGCTACATGGGAACCGACCACTCCGGAGGAACGCCATGACCGCAACAAATTCCGAGCGCTACGATGTCGGCGGCATCATGCTGCCGCGCCCGTTCAAGATCCGCCGGCTGGGGCATTTCGGCTTCAACATCGAGAAGCTCGACGAGGGCCGCGAATTCTACGGCGACCTCCTCGGCTTCCGCGTCTCCGACATCGCCAATTTCTCGCGCGCGCCGTGGTTCCCGAAGGATAAGGGGCTCGGCGACAGCCACGGCTATTTCATGCGCTACGGCAGCGACCATCACGCGATGGTGCTGTTCTCGAAAAAGGTCATGGACCACCGCGCCGACCGCAAATTCGTGCCCGGCGTGACGATCAACCAGATCACCTGGCAATGCGGCAGCTTGCGGGAGATCGTCTCGGCGCACGACTATTTCCAAAAGCACCAGGTGAAGATCCAGCGCGTCGGCCGCGACATGCCGGGCTCGAACTGGCACGTCTATGTCTACGACCCCGACGGCCACACCAACGAACTCTATTACGGCATCGAGCAGATCGGCTGGACGCAGGAGTCGAAGCCGCGCGGGATGTACTATCGCGGCTTCAACGAAAAGCCGTCATTGCCGCAGATGCCGGAGGTCGCCGAACTCGCCGAGGCCGAGGAAAAGGCCATCGACATCCATTCCGGCAACCGCTACCGCGAAAAGCTGCCCGCCGCCTTCGATGTCGAGGGGGTGCTTCTGCCGCGCCCGTTCAAGATCACGAAGATCGGCCCGGTCGCGCTCTTCGTCGACGATATCGACAGCGCCGAGGCCTTCTATGTCGGGCGCCTCGGCTTCGTCAAAAGCGAGGAAACGCAATACCGCGGCGCACGCTCGATCTTCCTGCGGTGCGGCAGCGAGCACCACAGCCTCGCGCTTTACCCGAAGGAATTGCGCGGCGTCCTGGGCCTTTCCGAGCGCACCAGCTGTGCCTCCTTCGGCGTCGAGCTCGGCAGCTATGCGCAATTGCGCGAGGCGGTGCGGTTCCTGAAAGAGCACGGCGTCACCTTCGTCGATATCCCACCCGAGCTCTATCCCGGCATCGACTATGCGGCCTTCGCACTCGATCCCGACGGCCATTGCATTCAGCTCTACTGCTACATGGAGCAGATCGGTTGGGACGGCCGCGTGCGCCCGCAAAGCGAGCGCCGCAAGGTGAACGGCAACTGGCCGCAGACCCTGGAGCCGCTGTCCGATAGCTACGCCGACCAAATCTTCCAGGGCCCGCTCGGGTAGCGCCCGTTCTTGTCGTCCCGGCGGAGGCCGGGACCCACCTCTGCCGTCGATACCGGCCTGCGCCGGTATGACGATGAAGGATGGTCCTAAACCACCTTCTCGCGCCGCAATTCGGCGATCTCGTCGGCCGAATAGCCGAGGCTGCGCAAAATCTCTTGCGTGTGCTCGCCGAGGCGCGGCGCGTGGCGGCGATAAATGCCGGGGGTCTCGGACAGCTCGATCGGGGTCGGCGCCAGCGGCACGCTCTGCGGCAATGTCGGGTAGGCGCGCTCTTCGAGCAGGTGCGCCGCGCGGATATGCGGTTCGTCGAGCGCGCGCTGCGGCGACAGCATCTCGCCGGCGACGATGCTCGCTGCTTCGAGCGCAGCGAGGGCCTCGGCCGAGCTTCGCTCGCCGCACCATCGGCGCATGCGCTCGGCGACGGCCTCGCCGTGGTCGGCGCGCGACTGGTCGTCGGCAAAGCGCGGGTCGTCGAGCCAATGCTCTTCGCCCAGCATCTTCGCCCAGCGGCGGAACATCGGCTCGCCGATGACGGTGGTGACGATCCAGCCGTCCTGCGTCTTGTAGAGGTCGGCCGGGGCGGCGTTGAAGCCGCGGTTGAGGATCGCGGTGCGGTCGGCCCGCGTCAGCGCCTGCTCGATGAGGGTCGCATTGGCAAAGGCGATGGCGGTGCGCAGCAACGCCCCCTCGACCTTCTGGCCGCGCCCGCTCTTGCCGCGCTCGATGAGTGCCGCGAGCGCGCCGAAGGCGGAGAGGCAGGCGGTGCCGAAATCGACCCAGGGCAGCTTCAAGGCGATCGGCTGTTCCGGCGTGCCGGTCAGATAGACCGCCCCCGACATCGCCTGCCCGATGCCGTCGAAGCCGTGCTTGTCGGAGAGCGGCCCGCCCGCCCCGAAGCCCGTCACCGTGACGAGGATGATGTCGGGCTTGACGGCGCGCAGGCTGTCGAGGTCGAGCGAGAGGGAGCGCAGCACGCGCGGCGGCAGGTTGGCGACGACGATGTCGGCCGTCGCGACGAGGCGCCGGACGATCTCGCGGCCTTTCGGCGCGGCGGGGTCGAGCGTCATGCCGAGCTTGTTGCGGTTCATCGCGAGGAACATCGCGCCGCCGCCGTCCGGGCCGGCGCCGACGGGGGTGAAGAAGCGGTCCTCGCCGCCGCCCAAACGCTCGATGCGGATGACCTCGGCGCCGAGATCGGCGAGCAGCGCGGCGCAGAACGGCCCCGCGATGTAGCGCCCGAAATCCAGAACCCGCACGCCGTCGAGCACACCCGCCACGCTCGCCTCCTGTTGTTTGCCGCCGCCCGGCTGTAATGTTGCCGCCGATCAGCGGCTTTGAGCAACGCCGATGAACATTACGGCATGGTTGCGGGGGCTCGGCCTTGAGCAATACACGGCCGCCTTCCGCGACAACGACATAGACGCGAGCGTGCTCCCCGAGCTGACGGCCGAGGATCTTGCCGGTCTCGGCGTTGCCTCGATCGGGCACCGCCGCAAGCTGCTCGCCGCGATTGCGGCATTGCGCGAGGCGCCGGGGGCCGCCGAGCCTGTCGCGGTGCCGCCGGCCCCCAGACCCCCGGCCGATGTCGCGGCGGCCGAGCGGCGGCAAGTGACGATCCTCTTCTGCGATGTGGTCGGCTCGACCGAGCTGGCGACGCGGCTCGACCCCGAAGATCTGCGCGAGGTGATCGGCGCCTATCAGCACTGCGTCGCCGAGCAGCTGTCACGCTTCGGCGGCTTTGTCGCGAAATACATGGGCGATGGCATCCTCGCCTATTTCGGCTACCCGCTGGCGCATGAAGAGGACGCCGAGCAGGCGGTGCGCGCCGGCCTCGCCATCGTCTATGCGGTCGGCCGGCTCGCGCTCGCGCAGCGGCTCGAGGTGCGGCTCGGCATCGCCACCGGGCTTGTCGTGGTCGGCGATCTGCTGGGCGCCGGCGCGGCGCAGGAACGCGGCGTCGTCGGCGAGACGCCGAACCTCGCGGCGCGCCTGCAATCGCTCGCCGGAGGTAACGAGATCGTCATCGCCGACGCGACACGGCGCCATGTCGGCGGCCTGTTCGAGCTGCGCGATCTTGGGCCGCAGGAGTTGAAGGGCTTTGCCGGGACGGTGCGGGCCTGGCAAGTGCTCGGCCAGAGCGGGCTCGCCAGCCGGTTCGAGGCGCTGCGCTCGCGCGAGACGCCGCTCGTCGGCCGCGAGGAAGAATTGGAACTGCTGCTGCGCCGCTGGTCGCAGGCGAGCGGCGGCGAAGGCCGCGTCGTGCTGCTGTCGGCGGAGCCCGGGATCGGCAAGTCGCGGCTCGCGGAAGCGCTTGCCGAGGGCATCGCCGGCGAACCGCATGTGCGGCTGCGCTATTACTGTTCGCCGCATCACGGCGAAAGCGCGCTCTACCCGGTCATCGGCCAGCTGGAGCGCGCGGCCGGCTTCGAGCACGATGACGATGCGGCGGCGAAACGGGAGAAGCTGGCGCGGTTGCTCGGCGGCGCGGCGGCCGAGGATCTGCCGCTCCTGGCCGATCTGTTATCTCTGCCGGCCGGCCCCGGCGCCGCCCCCGACTTCACGCCGCAGCGGAAGAAGGAGCGAACCTTCGAGGCGTTGCTTCGCCAGCTGGCAAGCCTCGCGCGGGGGCAACCGGTTTTGATGCTGTTCGAGGATGTGCACTGGATCGACCCGACCTCGCTCGAACTGCTCGACCGCACGATCGCCGGCGTCGAGCGCTTGCCGGTGCTGCTGATCGCGACCTTTCGCCCGGAGTTTCAGCCGAGCTGGGTCGGCCAGGCGCATGTGACGGTGCTGGCGCTGTCGCGGCTCGGCCGGCGGGAAGGAACGGCACTGGTCGAACGGCTCGCCGCGAACGCGGCGTTGCCGGCCGACATCGTCGAGGAGATCCTCGACCGCACCGACGGTGTGCCGCTTTTCCTCGAAGAAGTGACCAAGGTCGTGCTCGAGGCGGCGGCCGGCGCGGCGCACGGCACGATCGCGGCCATCCCGGGCGCACGGGCGACGGTGCCGGCGACCTTGCAAGCCTCCCTGATGGCGCGGCTCGATCGGCTCGGCGTCGCGCCGCGCGAGGTGGCGCAGACAGCCGCCGCGATCGGCCGGGAATTTTCCTATGACCTTGTGACCGCCGTCGCCGCGCGCGGTGAAGCGGAAACCCGCGCCGCGCTGGACCGGCTCGTCGCCGCCGGGCTCGTCTTTCAACGGGGCACACCGCCCGCCGCCGATTACCAGTTCAAGCACGCGCTGGTGCAGGATACCGCCTACGGCACGCTGTTGCGCGGGCCCCGCCAAGCCCTGCACGCGCGCATCGCTGCGGCGATCGAGAGCCGCGCCCCCGACCGCGTCGAACGCGAGCCGGAAATCCTCGCCTATCACCTCGCCGAGGCGGGCGAGGCGAAGCGTGCCGCGCACTATTGGAAGAAGGCCGGCGAGACGGCGGTGCGGCGCGCTGCCAACCGCGAAGCGATCGGCCATTTCCGCCGCGCGCTGGCGATCGTCGAGGCGCAGCCCGAGGGGAACGAGCGTTGGCGCGAGGAGCTGGCCATCCTGTCGCAGCTCGCGCCGGCGATGATGTGGGTCTATGGCTGGTCGGCGCCGGAGGCGGGCGCAGTCGTCGAGCGCGCCGCCGAGATCGGGCGGCGGCTCCCGAGCTCGCCCGAGATCGCGCCCTCGGTCGCCAATCTGTGGCTCTTCAACTCGGCGCGCGGCCGGTTCGACCGCTCTGACGAGATCGCCGCCGATCTGTTCCGCATCGCGCGCGCCCTCGACGACCCGGAAATTCTCTTGCAGGCGCATCATTGCAGCTGGGCGACGCGGTTCTTTCAGGCGCGGTTCCGAGAAGCCGGCGAGCATGTCGCAGCGGCGACGGAGCTCTACGACGAAGAGCGGCACGCGCATCACCGGCACGTCTATCTCGGCCACGACCCCGGCGTTTGCCGATTGAATTTCGCCAGCTGCCTCGCGAACGCGCAGGGCTATCCCGACCGGGCGCGGCGATTGGCCGAAGAGGGGCTCGTCTTGGCGCGCCGGCTGAACCACGCCGCCTCTCTCGCGAACGCGCTGTGGCGCGCCTGCGAAGTCTATGCAGTGCTGGACGAGCCCGAGGCGGTGCGCGGTTACGCGACGGAATTGCTGCGCTTGGCCGATAGCGCGGGGCTCTCGACGCCGCGATTTTACGGGACCGGTTTTCTCGGCTGGGCCGCGGCCCGGCTGGGAGAGGTCGAAGAAGGTCTTGCCCGCCTCGACGAGGCGAACCGGGTATTGCGCGGCCTCGGCACGCATGTGCACGCGACCTTCCTGCTCGGTCTCCGGGCCGAGGCTCTGATGGCCGCCGGTCGCTATGCCGAGACGTTGCAGCAGGCGAATGAAGCGCTCGAAGCGACTTCGCAGGGCGAGGCGACGTATCTCTCGCACCTCCATCGCGTCCGCGCGGCGGCGCTCAGGCACCTGCGCGATGCGCGCGATCCCGAGATCGAGGCGGACCTGCAGCGCGCGCTCTCCGTGGCACGTGAGCAGGAAGCGAAAGGCTGGGAAATCGGGGCCGCGACCGATCTCGCGCGGCTGTGGGCCGATGCCGACCGCCGCGCCGAAGCCTACGAATTGCTGGCGCCGGTCTATGACTCTTTCACCGAAGGCTTTGACACGGCCGATTTGAGGGCGGCGAAGGCGGTTTTGGATGAACTCGGTTAGAGGAAGCGACGATATGGATATCGGGGTTTACTATTTTCCGGTCGATTACGGCATCGACATCGGCGAGTTGGCGCGGGCGCTCGAAGAGCGGGGTTTTGCCTCGCTCTACCTCCCCGAGCACACGCACATCCCGGCGAGCCGGCGGACGCCGTTTTTCGGCGGCGGCGAGCTGCCGCGGCGCTATTCGCATACCCACGACCCGTTCGTCGCGCTGTCCTTTGCCGCGGCGGCGACGAAAAAGCTCGAAATCGGCACCGGCATCTGCCTCGTCCCCGAGCGCGACCCGATCGTCACCGCAAAGGCGGTGGCGAGCCTCGACCGGTTCTCGGGCGGCCGCTTCGTCTTCGGCATCGGCGGCGGCTGGAACGTCGACGAGATGGAAAATCACGGCGCGCGCTACGAGACGCGCTTCAAGCTGATGCGCGAGCGCGTGCTCGCAATGAAGGCGCTGTGGACCGAGGAGGAAGCGGCGTTCCACGGCGAGATGGTCGATTTCGATCCCGTCTGGTCTTACCCGAAGCCGGCGCAGAAGCCGCATCCGCCGATCCTTCTCGGCGGCGAAAGCGACCACACGCTGCGCCGCGTCGTCGAGTTCTGCGACGGCTGGTTTCCGCGGCCCGTCGCGGGCTTCGCCGGCGCGCAAGCGAAGGCCCGGCTCGCGCGCCTGGCCGAACGCGCCGGGCGCGACCCCGCCTCGCTCTCGATCGCCGTCTTCCGCGCGCCGCCCGACCGGCGCATCCTCGACGAGTATCGCGTGGCCGGCATCGAGCGGGCGCTGTTGGAAGTGCCCGATTTGGAGCGCGGCGAAATCCTGCGCCTGCTCGACGAGCGGGCGGCGCTGCTCTGAGAAAATTATTGCCTTCCGCCATGGCCGGCGGCCGACCCCCACCCCTCCCTCCCCCGCAAGCGGGGGAGGGTTACGGAGAGCGAGATGCGAGTGCTGTTCGCGATCGCCGAACTTTACCCCTGGGTCAAGACCGGCGGGCTCGGCGACGTCGCGGCGGCGTTGCCGGCGGCGCTCGCCGCCGAGGGCGCCGATGTGCGCCTCGTCTTGCCCGGCTTCCGCGGCTTTCTCGACGGCCTGCCCGGCATCGCCGATCGCCTGCGGCTGGCGACGCCGTTCGTGCCGGAGCGCGTGCGGATCGCCGCGGCACGGCTGCCGCAGAGCGGGCTCGCGGTGTATCTCGTCGATCATCCGGCCTTTTACGACCGGCCGGGCAATCCCTATACCGACGCCGCGGGCGCCGATTGGCCGGACAACCACCGCCGCTTCGCGCTGCTCGGCCGGGCCGCGGCCGCATTGGCGCTCGGTGCCGATCCGGATTGGACGCCCGACATCCTGCATGGCCACGACTGGCATCTGGGGCTGGCGCCTGCCTACCTCGCGGCGCAACGCGCCGTCGCGGCGGCGGCCGGCGCCGCGAGCGTCTTCACCGTGCACAACCTCGCCTTTCAGGGACTTTTCCCGGCCGCGAGCTTCGCCGATCTTTTCCTGCCGGCATCGTTCCAGTCCGTCGAGGGCATCGAATTCCACGGCCAGGTGTCGTTTCTGAAGGCGGGACTGCACTATGCCGACCGCCTGACGACGGTCAGCCCCACCTACGCGCGCGAGATCGCGACGCCCGCTTTCGGCGCCGGGCTCGACGGCCTCCTGCGCCGCCGCACCGGCGATTTGAGCGGCATCCTGAACGGCGTCGACACGGCAGTCTGGGATCCGGCACACGACCCGAACCTGCCGCTGTCCTATTCCGCCGCCCGCGCCGCCCGAGGCAAGGGCGCGGCAAAGGCGGCGCTCAGGCGCCGCTTCGCGCTCGACGGGGATGAGGACGCGCCGCTCTTCGGCGTCGTCAGCCGGCTCGTGCCGCAAAAGGGGCTCGACCTGCTCCTCGCCGCTCTGCCCGAACTCGTCGGCGACGGCGCCGAGCTCGCCCTTCTCGGCTCGGGCGACGCCGATCTCGAGCGCGGTTTCACCGCCGCGGGCGCCGCCTATCCGGGTCGTGTCGGGGTCGAGATCGGCTATGACGAAAGCCTCGCGCACCTGATTGTCGGCGGCGCCGACATTCTCGTCATGCCGTCGCGCTTCGAGCCGTGCGGCCTCACCCAGCTTTATGCGCTGCGCTACGGCACCCTGCCGCTCGTCCGCCGGGTCGGCGGGCTCGCCGACACGGTCGTTGATGCAAGCGCGCACAGCCTCGCCGCCGGCACGGCGACAGGCTTCGGCTTCGACGGCGAGGACAGTAGGGCGTTGCTGTCGGCGGCCGAACGCGCCGTCGCGCTCTACCGCGACCGCGCGGCGTGGCGGCGGATGATGCGGCGGGCGATGACGCGGGACTTCGGTTGGGGCCAGGCGGCGCGGCAGTATATGGCGCTCTACCGCGCCCTGAGGCCCTCGGCCTAGCCGCCGAGAACTGTCCCCTGCGCGATCCCCGCCTCGCTCGCCTTGATCTTGGGCCCCAGCTCGAGGCGCACGCGCGACACCTCGACGAAGCCGCCTTGCGCGTGGATGCGAATGCCTTCCTCGCCCGCGGCGGTGACTTCGCCGATCCGGCAGCCTCGCACCGCGCCGAAGGTCGCAGCGACGATCTTTTTCGCGTCGAACAGGTAGAGCTTCTTGTCGCCGAAGAGCGTCCAGGCGCCCGGCGCCGGGTTGCAGCCGCGGATCAAATCGTAGACGAAATCGATGTGGTTCGCCCAGTTGATGCGCGATTCCGCCTCGCGCAGCCACCCCTCGTAGGTGGCCTCTCTTTCGTCCTGCGTGCTTTCGGTCGCGCGGCCCGCGACGACGAGGTCGGCAGCCTCGACCAGCGCCTCGACGCCGAGCGGAAAGATCTTGTCGAAATAGAGCGAGCCGGCGGTGTCGTCCGCACCGATCGCCACCCGCTTTTGCAGGATGACCGGGCCTTCGTCGAGCCCCGGCGTCGGGCGGAAGATCGAGAGCCCCGTCTCCTTGCGGCCGCGGATGATCGCCCACGGGATCGAGGAGGGGCCGCGGTGCAGCGGCAAGAGCGAGGGATGGAACTGGATCATGCCGTGCCGCGGCACGGCGCAGAATTCGGGCGGCGCAAAGATCAGCACATAGGCCATGACGCCGAGATCGGCATCGAGGTCGGCGAGCGCCTTCAATGCCTCGGGGCTGGAATATTTGGGAAAGCGAAACACCGGCAGGCCCTTCTCCTCGGCCGCCGCGACGAGCGCGTCGGGCCGCGCGCCCGGCCGCTCCGGCGCCGCGAACACGCCGGCGATGTCGTCGCCGCGCTGCAGGAACGCGTCGAGCACGGCCTTGCCGAAGGCCTGTTGACCGACGATGACGATGCGCATTTCCCGCCCTTTCGCTGGTATCGCCCGAAGCCTCAGAGTTTCACGCTCTGCCGGGTTCCGGCAAGCCCGTTTGCTCGGCCGCCGGTGGCGCGGGCGCTTCGCCGCGCGGCAACAGCACGGTGACCCGCGTGCCGCGCCCGACTTCGCTGTCGATCGTCGCCGTCCCGCCACTGCGCCGCGCGAAGTCGTAGACCATGCTGAGCCCGAGCCCGGTGCCGCGCCCGGGCTCCTTCGTTGTGAAGAAGGGCTCGAAGGCGCGGCTCAGCACCTCTGCCGGCATTCCCGTTCCGCCGTCTGAAATCTCGAGCGCGACGAGGTCGCGCGGTTGCGGGCCGTGCCCGGCGCGGCGCGGCTGGTTGAAGGTGCGGATGCGCAGCCTGCCGCCCTCGGGCATCGCGTCGCGCGCGTTGATCGCCAGATTGATGACCGCGAGTTCAAGCTGGTTGGCGTCGGCCTGCGCCGGCCACAAATCGGCCGCGAATTCGGTTTCGAGGCTGATCCTGCCGCCGACCGTGCGGGCCAGCAGCTCGGCCATGCCGCGCAGTTCGGCGTTGAGGTCGAGGCTTCTGATGACGAGCGGCTGGCGCCGCGCGAAGGCGAGAAGCTGCGCCGTCAGCTGTTCGCCGCGCTCGATCGTCTTCAGCGCCTGCGCGATCTTCGCCTGCGGGCCCCGCTCCGTCACCTGCGTGGCGAGGATTTCGAGGGTGCCCTGCAGCACGGTCAGCAGATTGTTGAAATCGTGCGCGACGCCGCCCGTCAGCTGGCCCAGCGCCTCCATCTTCTGCGACTGCCGCAGCTCCGCTTCGGTATGCGCCCGGCGGTCGGCCTCGCGGCGCAGCCGGCGGGCGGTGCTGCGCCACCGCCAGGTAGCGAACTGCTGCCGCAACAGTTGCCGCGCGGCGAAGAGGGTCATCAGAAAAAGCGCCAGCGAGGCCGGGGCGGCGAACACCAGATAGCTAACGAGGTTGGCCCACCATGCGGCTTCTACGCCCCTCACCGGTATGCCGTAGACGACATAGACCGGATATTCGGCGACCCGCTCATAGCCGTAGATGCGGCTGGTGCCGTCGACTTGCGAGCGTGCGCGCAAAAGCCCCTTTTCCGGATCGTCGGCCATCGCCCGCAGCAGTGCCGCGGGCGGCGAAAATCGGGCTGCCGCGGGATCGGCCGGATAGCGAACGATAACGCGGCCGTCGCGGCGCAGCAGCAGCGCCGTGAACCCTTCCTCGCGCGACAGGGTACCGTAGAACTTGCTGAAATGGCTCGCTCTCGCCGACACGACGACGATCCCGCCGAAGCCGCCGCCCGGTGCCGTGCGCCGCCGGCTGACGTCGAATTGCACCTTGTGGTCGAGCCGCCCCATATGTGGCAGGCCGACGAAGATGCCGGCATTGCGCGCCTTCTGGACGATGAAATAATCGCGGTCGGCGATGCTCGATTGCGGTGCCGGGAAAAAGCGGCCGCTCGCCCGAACGCGCCCGCCCTCGTCGGCGATCGATACCGCATCGACCCGCGGCAGCGTGCCAAGATCGGCGAGGAAGCGATGCAGGCGCCGGCTGGTTTCGACCTCCCGCCAGTCGAGCCCGTGGATCCGGTCGTCGGTGCGCGCCAGCACGATGGCATACGCCGCAAACGCCTCGAACGCCTGCTCGCGCATCTCGTCCACGGTCTGCCGGACGCGCGTCTCGGCCGCCTTCTCGATCGTGCGATAGTTCTGGCCGACGGTGATCCCCAGCAGCGCCAGCGGCACCGCGACCGAAACCGCAAGCAGCCCGCGCCATGACCAGCTCAACCGAACTGGCGGGCGCTGAGTGGACGAGTCGTTGCGCGGCGGCCCTTGAGGTCGGCCGAAAAGGCGAGGCATCAGCGCCTGCGCCGCTCTCCACACGCCCGGATCCATCGGCTGAACGCCAAGTCTACTCGGAAACCGGCGCCAGGTCGAACGCGGCGGCCATCAAAGCCTGCGTATAGAAATGTCGCGGCCTTGCCATCACTGCTTCGGTGGCGCCTGCCTCGACGATCTCGCCGTCCTTCATGACGAGGATCTCATGCGACAGCGCCCGCACCAGCTTCAGATCGTGGCTGATGAAGAGGTAGGCGAGGCGATGGCGGCGCTGCAGATCGCGCAGCAGGTCGATGATCTGCGCCTGCACCGAGCGGTCGAGGGCGGAAGTCGGTTCGTCGAGAACGACGAGGCGCGGCTTCAGCACCAGCGCCCGGGCGATGGCGATGCGCTGGCGCTGGCCGCCGGAAAATTCGTGCGGATAGCGGTCGGCGGCCGCAGCCTCTATCCCGACCTCGGAGAGCGCCTCTTCGATGACACGGCGGCGCTCGACGGGGTCGGGCGCGAGACGGTGCACCCGCAAGCCCTCCTCGACGATCTGGCCGATCGACAGGCGTGGGCTGAGGCTCGAAAACGGGTCCTGAAAGACAATCTGCATCTCGCGCCGCAAGGGGCGCAATTGCCGCTCGCCGAGCTCCGCGATGTCGCGCCCGGCAAAGCGGATATGGCCCGCGGACGAGACGAGCCGCAACAGCGCCAGCGCCAGCGTCGTCTTGCCCGAGCCCGACTCGCCGACGACGCCGAGCGTCATGCCTTCGCGCAGGCTCAGCGAGACGCCATCGACCGCCTTGACGTAGCCCGCCACCCGCCGCCATAGGCCGCGGCGGATCGGAAACCACACCTTGAGCGTTTCGGCTTCGAGCAGCGTCGGCGCCTTCGGATCGGCGGGGACGCCGTGCCCCTTCGGCTCCGCTTCGATCAGCCGGCGCGTATAGGGGTGGCGCGGCCGCGCGAAGATCTCGCCGGTCGCGCCCTCTTCGACGATCTCGCCCGCATTCATGACACAGACGCGGTCGGCCATCTTGCCGACGATCGAGAGGTCGTGGGTGATCAGCAGCAGCGCCATGCCGAGACGCTCGCGCAGATCCTTGAGCAGCGCCAGGATGTGCGCCTGAATCGTCACGTCGAGCGCTGTCGTCGGTTCGTCGGCGATCAGCATGTCGGGCCGGTTTGCGATCGCCATCGCGATCATCACCCGCTGCCGCTGCCCGCCCGAGAGCTGGTGCGGAAAGGCTTGGAGCCGGTGCTCGGCCTCGGGCAGCCCGACAAGCCGGAGCAGCTCGAGGGTACGTTCGCGCGCCTCGCGCGGCGAGAGGCGCGCGTGGATCGCCAGCGTCTCGCCGATCTGGCGCTCGACCGTGTGCAGCGGGTTCAACGAGGTCATCGGCTCCTGAAAGACGATGCCGATGCGGTTGCCGCGCACCTCGCGCATCTTCGCCTGGGTCGCACCGACCAGCTCCTGCCCGAGAAAGCGGATGCTGCTCGCGGGGCCGTGCGCGGCGTTCGGATAGGGCAGCAGCTGCAGCAGCGACAATGCGGTGACGCTCTTGCCCGATCCCGACTCGCCGACGAGCGCGAGGCTCTCGCCCCGCGCGATCGAGAACGACACGCCGCGCACCGCCGCGACCGGCGGCGCTCCGCCATAGCCGCGGAACGTCACCGAGAGATCGCGGATCTCAATCAGCGGCGAGCCGCCGCCCGCCGCCTCGTTCACAGCTGCACCTTGCGCGGGTCGAAGGCGTCGCGTACCGCCTCGCCGATGAAGATGAGGAGGCTCAGCATCACGGCGAGAACGAGAAAGGAGGTGATGCCGAGCCACGGCGCCTGCAGATTTGCTTTCCCCTCGGAGAGCAGCTCGCCCAGCGACGGCGAGCCCGGCGGCAGGCCGAAGCCGAGGAAGTCGAGCGAGGTCAAGGTCGTGATCGAGCCGTTGAGGACGAAAGGCAGAAAGGTGATCGTCGCCACCGTCGCGTTCGGCAGCACGTGGCGCAGGATGATCGTGCGGTTGGGGACGCCGAGCGCCCGCGCGGCCCGAACATAATCGAAATTGCGCGCCCGCAGGAACTCGGCGCGCACGACATCGACGAGGCTCGTCCACGAGAAGAGCAGCATCAAACCCAACAGCCACCAGAAATTCGGCTCGACGAAGCTCGCCAGGATGATCAGCAGATAGAGCACCGGCAGCCCGCCCCAGATCTCGATGAAGCGCTGAAAGCCGAGATCGACGAGGCCGCCGAAATAGCCCTGCACCGCGCCGGCCGCGACCCCGACGATCGAGGACAGGATGGTCAGCACGAGGCCGAACAACACCGAGATGCGAAAGCCGTAGATGAGGCGCGCCAGCACGTCGCGGCCCTGGTCGTCGGTGCCGAGCCAATCGACGCTCGATGGCGGCGAGGGGGCGGGGCTCGGCAGGTGGTAGTTGATCGTGCCGTAGCTGAACGGGATCGGCGGCCAGATCATCCAACCCTTTTCCTCGATCAGCTTGCGCACTTCCGGGTCGCGGTAATCGGCGGCCGTCGGGAAGACGCCGCCGAAGGCGGTCTCGGGGTAGTTCTGGACGACCGGGAAGTACCAGGAATGGTCGTAGCGGATGACGAGCGGCCGGTCGTTGGCGATGAACTCGGCGAAGAGGCTGAGGCCGAACAAGGCGAGGAAGACCCACAGCGACCAGAAGCCGCGCCGGTTGCGGCGAAAGGCTTCGAGCCGCCGACGGGTGAGCGGCGTGATCCGCCGCCCGAGAAACCGGTCTCCCGCCCGCCGTTGCGCGCCCTCGAATTGCGCCGTCATCCGCGGTCGGTCATCAACTCCTCGTCATTCCCGCGCAAGTGGGAATCCAGGGTTGCAAGGCCCGGACTTCCGGCCCTGGACCCCCGCGTTCGCGGGGGCGACGAGAAATAAGGGATGGGACGCGGGGGGCAATCTTACCCGGCGTTGCGGCGCAGCGGCTCGATATTCGAGCGCCGCCGGCCGCCGAGATGCCGCTCGACGAGATGCTCGGCGATCTGCACCGCGTTGAGCGCGGCGCCCTTGCGCAAATTGTCGGCGACGATCCACATGTTGAGGCCGTGCCGCACGGTGGGGTCGCGGCGAATGCGGCTCACATAGACGGCATCCTCTCCCGCCGCCTCGGCCGGCGTCACATAGCGCTCCTCGACGCGGTGGTCGACGACGGTCACGCCGGGGGCGCGGCGCAAGGCTTCGCGCGCCTCCTCCTCGCCGATCGGCCGCTCAAACTCGACATTGATCGCCTCGGCATGCGCGATGAACACCGGCACGCTGACGCAAGTTGCGGTTACCGCGATGTCGGGATCGAGGATCTTGCGGGTCTCGACCGCCATCTTCCATTCTTCCTTGGTGTTCCCGTCATCCATAAAGATGTCGCGTTGCGGGATGACGTTGAAGGCGATCTGCTTCGGAAAGCGTTCGGGTTTGATCGGATCGTTGACGTAGATCGCCCGCGTCTGGCTGAACAGCTCGTCCATCGCCGCGCGCCCGGCGCCCGAGGCCGATTGATAGGTGGCGACGACGACCCGCTTGACGCGCGCCAGATCGTGCAGCGGCTTCAGCGCGACGACCATCTGGATCGTCGAGCAGTTCGGGTTCGAAATGATGCCGCGCTTTTCGTATTGCGCGATCGCCTGCGGATTGACCTCGGGCACGACGAGCGGGACGTCCGGGTCCATGCGGAACTGCGAGGTATTGTCGATGATGATGGCGCCGGCCTTGACGGCGCGCGGCGCGAAGACCGCCGCCACCTTGGCGCCGGGCGAGGACAGCACGATATCGATGCCGCGGAAATCGAAGGTGTCGAGATCCTGGACCCGCAGAATGTCGTCTTCGCCGAACGAGACTTCCCTGCCAATCGAGCGCGAGGAGGCGAGCGCCACGACCTCGTCGGCCGGAAAGCGGCGCTCGGCGAGCGTCGCGAGCATCTCGCGCCCGACATTGCCGGTGGCGCCGACGACGGCGACTTTGAACCCCATATGCGCGACTCCCGAGGGCGAGGGTGAGAAGATGCGTTGACTTACGATGCGGCAGTGCGCTTGACAAGCACCGCCGCGCCGCTCCTTGATCGGGCGATGAGCTACGGCGAATTCTGGGGCCATTATTTGCGCGCCCACCGCGACGCGCGGACGCGCGGCCTCCATTATATGGGCACACTGGCGGCGCTTGTCGCGCTCGCCTGGGGCCTCGGCCATGACTGGCGCTTTATCATTTTGTCGCCGATCCTCGGCTATGCCTTCGCCTGGGTCGGCCATTTCGGCTTCGAGGGCAACCGGCCGGCGACATTCGGCCACCCCTTCTGGTCGCTCTTTAGCGACTTTCGCATGCTGGGGCTCTTTCTTTCGGGCCAGCTCGGCGGCGAGTTGCGGCGCCAGGGGATCGCGCAGGAGAAAGAGGGATGATGCCACTCGTCGAATACGAGGATGCCGGACCCGAGGCGCGCGCCGTCTTCGACGAGATCTTGGAAGCTCGCGGCTGGATCAACAATTTCTGGAAGGCGCTCGCCAATCACCCACCGAGCTTGAAGCGCACCTGGGAGAGCCTGCAAGAAGTGATGGCGCCGGGCACCCTCGATCCCTTCACGAAGGAGCTGCTCTATCTCGCGGTCAGCGCCAGCAACGGCTGCGTCTATTGCACCCACTCGCATGCCGCCGCCGCGAAGCGGCAGGGCATGACACAAGAGATGTTCGGCGAAGTCATGGCGATCGTCGGCATGGCCAACGAGACCAACCGGCTCGCCGATGCCTATCGCGTCCCGGTGGACGAGAGGTTCGAAAAGCTGTTTTGATGGCGGCATACGCTTGCAGCGCCAATAGCGGAGGGAAAAATGGAAAACCCTTATGACCGTTCAAAGGAGGATCTCGGCAATATCGTCATGCTCGAGCATGTCAATGTCGAGATCCCGAGCCAGCAGCTGGCATCCGAATTCTATCTGACAGGGCTCGGGCTGACGCGCGACCCGTACCTCTTCCCGGGCACCAACAACATGTGGGTCAATGTCGGCAAGAGCCAGTTCCATCTGCCGACTGGCGACGCGCTCGTGCTGCGCGGCCACACCGGCCTCGTCGTCCCCGATCTCGAACAGCTGCTGGCGCGGCTGTCCGGCGTCAAGAAGGCGCTCGCCGACACCAAATTCGCCTGCAAGGAGCACAACGACTACGTCGAGGCGACCTGCCCCTGGGGCAACAAGTTCCACCTCTACGCCCCCGACCGCGAGCGTTTCGGCCCGGTCAACCTCGGCATGCCCTATGTCGAGTTCGACGTGCCGGAAGGCACGGCCGAGCGCATCGCCCGCTTCTACCGCGAGGTCTTGGGCGCGATCGCCACGGTCGAGAACGGCGGCGACCAGCTCGCCCGCATCATGGTCGGCAAGAACCAGTGCCTCATCTTCCGCGAGACCGACCGCAAACTGCCTGAGTTCGACGGCCACCATCTGCAGGTCTATGTCGAGAACTTCTCGGCGCCGCACGATTGCCTCGAGGAGCGCGGCCTCATCACCGAGGAAAGCGACCAGTACCAGTACCGCTTCCAGGACATCGTCGATCTCGACACCGGCAAGTGCCTGTTCACGATCGAGCACGAGGTGCGCAGCGTGACGCACCCGCTCTACGGCCGCCCGCTCGTCAACCGCAACACGGCGCAGACCAACCGCTGCTACCAGCAGGGCGCCGACCAGTGGAACTGGGCGCTGCCGGTGGCGAACGAAAAGGTCGTGGCGGCGCCGAAGGTCGCGCCGGCCGCCTCGGCCTTTGCAAAGCGCCGCGCTCGTCGCCTGGCGCAGCCGCCGATGTAACACCCCCACCCTAGCCCTCCCCCGCAAGCGGGGGAGGAAATGGGAGGGGACGAGACAATCGAGAGGAGGAAGCGATGCCGGGCTTGCTCGAGGGCCGGCTGGCGCTGGTGACGGGTGCCGGATCGGGGATCGGCGAGGCGATCAGCTTCGCCATGGCGAAACAGGGCGCGCGCCTCGTCGCAGTCGACATCAACGGCGAGGCGGCGGCAAGGACTGCCCGCGCGGTCGGCAACACGGCCTTGCACTTCGCCTGCGACGTCGCCGACCGCGCCGCCTGCGACGCTCTCGCCGCCGAGGTGCGGCGCGCCGCCGGCCCCATTTCGGTGCTCGTCAACAATGCCGGCATCATCCGCCGCGGCAGGGTCGAGGACGCGAACGCGCGGGCCGACTGGGACGCGACGCTGGCAGTCAATCTCGACGGGCCCTACAACATGGTGACAGCCTTTCTCGACCAGCTCGTCGAGACGAAGGCGGCGGTCGTCAACATCGGTTCGGTCCAGTCCTTCGTCGCGCTGCCGAACTCGGCCGCCTACACGACCTCGAAGGGCGGCGTGCGGGCGCTGACGCAGGCGCTGGCGATCGAATTGTCGCCGAAGGGGGTGCGCGTCAACGCGATCGGCCCCGGCATGATCGCCACACCCCTCAACGCCAAGGCGCGCGAGAACCCCGACTACATGAAAAATTTCGGCGAGCGCATTCCGATGGGGAGGATCGGCGCCCCCGAAGACATTGCCGGGCCGGCGGTGTTTCTCGCCTCCGACCTCGCACGCTACGTCACCGGCGTCACGCTGCCGGTCGATGGCGGCTACTTGGCGCGGTAGATATATTCCATCGTCCGAGAGCCGTGGCCCACGGCGCCGCGGCACGAACGACGATCTCATGCACCGCGATAAATCGCCGAACTGAATTAATAGGCCGCGAACATCTCCGCGATCGCCGTCCGGTCGGGCGTCGCCGACAACGCCAGCATCAACAGGATGCGGGCCTTTTGCGGCGAGAAATCCTCGCCGGCGATGATGCCTTTCTCGGCGAGGCGCCGGCGCGGCGCGACCCGGCCGCTGGCGGCACGGCTCGCCTGCACGACGACGACGCCCGCTCTCGCCGCTTCCTCGAGCGCCCTGCTCTGCAGCCCCGTCGGCATGCCGGGCGCGAAGCCAGCCGAGACGATGCCCTTCGCTCCGGCGGCGACGGCCGCCTCGACGAGCGCGCCGTCGGCGCCGGCGTAGGAATAGACGATGTCGACGCGCGGCAGATCCGTCAGCTCGATGCCGGCAAAGGCGGTGTCCGGCATGTGCGGGCGGGCCGGCGCGCGATAGAAATGCACGCCGTCGCCGTCGACATGGCCGAGCGCGCCGAAATCGAGGCTGCGGAAGGTTTGCAGCCGATAGGTCGAGGTTTTGACGACGTCGCGCGCCGCGTGGATCTCGTCGTTGAGCACGACGAGCACCCCCTTGCCGCGCGCCGCCGCCGCGCCGGCGACGCGCAACGCCGCCACCAAGTTCATGCCGGCGTCGGTGCCGAGGGCGCTCGCCGGACGCTGCGCGCCGACGAGCACGACGGGCTGCGTCACGTCGAGCGTAAGGTTCAGGAAAAACGCCGTTTCCTCGAGGGTTGCGGTGCCGTGCGGGACGACAAAGCCGGCGATCTCGGGATCCTTGGCGGCGATCTCGCTGATCAGCGCCCGCAGCCCCAGCCACTCGGAGGGACCGATCGCGGTGCTGCCGACCTGGCGGAAGGTATGCAGGACCGGGTCGGCCACGCGCCGGGTCTCGGCGAACCGCGCGACGAGCGAGGCGGCATCGAGCTTTTGCCCGAAATCGGGATAGTCGAGGACGTCGAGGCTCGAATCCGCCAGCGAGGAAATTGTGCCGCCGGTGCCGATGACGGCGATCCTCGGAAGCGATGCGGCCACGCCCGTCCCTCCCTCACGACAGCCAGCGCTTGCGCCGCCGGTAGTGCTTCAGATCGCGGTAGGAGCGGCGCGCGCCGAGTTCGTTGAGCCCCAGATAGAATTCCTTGATGTCGGAGTTCTGGCGCAGCGCCGCGGCCGGGCCTTCGAGCACGATGCGGCCGGTTTCCATGACATAGCCATGGTCGGCGATGTCGAGCGCCAGCGTCGCGTTCTGCTCGACGAGCAGTACCGTCAGCCCGCGCTCGTCGCGCAGCCGGCGGATGATGCCGAAAATCTCCTCGACGAGCAGCGGCGCAAGGCCCAGCGAGGGTTCGTCGAGAAGGATCACCTTCGGGTCCGACATCAGCGCCCGGCCGATCGCCAGCATTTGCTGTTCGCCGCCGGACAGATACCCGGAATGCTGATGCCGGCGCTCGTGCAAAACCGGAAAGGTTTCATAGACGCGCTCGATGTCGCCCTTTATCCGGCTGCGGTCACGGCGCGTATGCGCGCCGGCGACGAGGTTCTCCTCGACCGTCAGGTTCTCGAAGACGCGGCGGCCTTCGAACACCTGGCAGATGCCGCGCCCCACGACCTCATGCGGCGGCAGCCGATCCAGCCGGTCGCCATCCAACTCGACGGTGCCCTTTGTGACCTCGCCGCGCTCGCTCTGCAGAAGGCCCGAGATCGCCTTCAGCGTCGTCGTCTTGCCGGCGCCGTTGGCGCCGAGCAGAGTCGTGATCCGCCCCTCCTCGGCGAACAGCGACACCCCCTTCAAGACGAGGATCACGCCGTCATAGACGACTTCGATGTTGTTGAGCGCGAGCATTGCCCCTGTTCCGCAGACGTACCTGCCGTGGCCGGCCGATCGTCCGTCGCTTGCTGCCCCTCACCCTGCCGCTGCGCGGATCCCTCCCTCTCCCCGCCCCCACCCTAACCCTCCCCCGCATGCGGGGGAGGGTTAGGGTGGGGGCCGGCCGGGAGAGGGTCGGGGTGAGGGGCCGCCAGCTTCGGTGTTACTTGGCCGCGACCGAGGCGGTCTTTCTCGCCGTGTCGAGCACCAGCTTGCGGTAGGCGCGGAACCACGGGGTCTGCTTCTGGAAGCCGTCTCCCTTGACCTGGAAGATCTGCACCCAGCCGCCGCCTTCGTGATCCTCCGGTGTGATCGACAGCGGCGGGACGATGCCGCCGAGCGCGAACTTCCGGATCATCTCAAAGCCCTTTTTGACGTCTTCGCGGGTCGGCTTTTTGCCGTGCGTCAATGTCAAGGCGTTGCGGATGGCCCGCACCCACACCGCCGCCGTGAGGATGCCGCGGTTGTAGTAGACCGTGTTCTGCATCGCCGCCGGTGGCGCCTTGCCCTCCTTCTTGTACATCGCCTTGATCTGCTTGATCACCGGGTAGTTCTCGCCGGCGCCGGCGAACTGCATGGTGTAATAGCCCTGCGCCTGGCTCCAACCGCCCGCCGCCTTGATGTCGGGCTCGCCCGAGGCCCACACCAGCGCGACCACCTTGTCGAGCGGGTAGCCGTTCTGCTTCAGCCCCTTGATGACCAGCGCCGGGGCCTTGCCGAAGGTATGGTCGATGACGAAGTCGGGCCGGTACTGCTGGCTGATCGCCAGCACCTGGGCGCTGGCGTCAACCCCCGGCGGCGGCACCGCGAAGCTCTGCATCTGGAAGCCTTCCCGCTTTTGCAGCGCTTCCAGGATCGGCAGCGGCTCGCGGCCGGCCGGGTTGTCGAAGAAGATGAAGGCTATCTTCTTTCCCTTGAGGCTGCCGCCGAGCTTCTCTTTGGCGAATTTGACGGCCGCCGCCGCCTGCGACCAATAGGTCGCCGCTACGGGGAACAGGTACGGGTAGTAGCTGCCGTCCGCCGAGGCGGCGATGCCGAAGCCGGGCGAGGTCGCCGGCATGTGGTCCTGTTCGAGCCGCTGGTTGAGCGCGACCGTCTGCGGCGTGCCGTAGATCATGATGCCGACCGCGCCCTGCTGCTTGGCGTTCTCGTATTCTTCGACTGCCGGCGGCACCTTGTACTCGTGGTCGATCTCGTTGACCTGGATCTTCCAGCCGTCGATGCCGCCCTTCGAGTTGATCAGGTCGATGTAGTCGTGAAGGCCGGGGCACAGCACGGTGCCGACGATCTGCGTCGGCCCGGTGCGGTCGCACTGCATGCCGATGATGATCGTCTTTTGCGCGGCCTGCGCCGCCCCTGCCCAGAACAGGCCCGCCGCTCCCAGCGAGAGCAAACAGAGCCTTGCCGATGCGGTTCTCATGTCGCTACCTCCCTCTTTGAAGTCGTCATGCACGTCACGTTGTTCAGTAGGAAAATGGCCAAACACGGAAATAATTTCTAATATTTCTCCATAGCCGGTTGAGGCCTTCGGGCTCAAGAACCAAAAAAAAAATGATTAAGGCTCCGAAAAGGATCAATCTCAGATTTGGAATTATGTTTAGAATTGAGCCTTGGGAAAAGAACAATCCGCCGAAATTTTGCAGAAACAGGCGGGTCGCTTCCGGCAGCACGGTAATGAAGATGGCGCCGAAAATCGAGCCCAGGATCGAGCCGAGCCCGCCGATGATGATCATCGCCAGATAGTCGATCGACACGTCGATGCCGAACTGCTCGTAATTGGCGATGCCGAGATAGTAGGTGTAGAGAACACCGGCGACGCCGGCGTAGAACGATGAGATCGCGAACGCCTCGAGCTTGTAGCGGAAGGTGTTGATGCCGATGATCTCGGCCGCGATGTCCTGGTCGCGCACCGCGATGAAGGCGCGCCCAATGCGGCTGCGCATCAAGTTCTGCGTCGCGACGATCGCGAGCGCGGCAAAGAACAGCAGGAAAAAGTAGAGCTGCCGCTGGGTTACGAGCTTCGTCCCGAAAACGACCGGCGGCGGCACCTGGATCGAGGCGTCGACGCCGCCCGAGATGTAATGCACGTGGTTGATGGTCCACTCGATGATGAACTGCGCGGCGAGCGTCGCGATCGCGAGGTAGAGCCCCTTGATGCGCAGCGAGGGTATGCCGACGATGCCGCCGATCAGCGCCGCCATCAGCCCGCCGGCCGGGATCGCGATCCAGAACGGCGCGTCGAGGCGGGTCACGAGGTTGGCGGCCGTGTAGGCGCCGACCGACATGAAGGCGGCGTGGCCGACCGACACCTGCCCGGTATAGCCGACGAGGATGTTGAGCCCGAGCGCGCCGACCACCGCGACAAGAATCAGGTTGGTGATCGTCACCATGTAGTCGCTGAAGAGGTACGGCACGAGGAAGAGGAAGGCGATCGCGACGCCGGCTAAGGCCCATTGCGCAATCGGCAGCGGGTAGAGCGCCATGTCGGCGGCGTAGGTCGATTTGAAGACGCCGGTCTCGCGGTGAAACATCGCTGCTCGCGCCTTTCCCTAGACGCGCTCGATGCGGCGGCGCCCGAACATGCCTTCGGGCCGCACCATCAAGACCGCGATCATCAGCAGGTACGGGACAAAATCCTTGGTGCCGCCGCCGACCATCGGATCGAGAAAGCCGGCAGCTAGGCTCTCGACGACGCCGACGACGAGGCCGCCGACGACGGCGCCGAGGATCGAATCGAGCCCGCCGAGGATCATCACCGGGAAGACCTTGAGCCCGACCAGCGCCAACTGGTTGTCGACCCCGAGCATCGAGCCCCACAAGATACCGCCCAGCGCCGAGACGACGCCCCCCATGCCCCAGGCGAGCGCGAAGTAGCGCCGCACGTCGATGCCCATCGCCAGCGCCACCTGCTGGTTGTCGGCGACCGCCCGCATTGCGATGCCGATGCGGCTCTTCAGAAAGAACCAGGCGAAGCCGGCGAGAAAGGCGAGGCTGACGGCGGCCCCGACGATCTCGATCGGCGGCAGGATCAGCGGCCCCAAGAGAAACGGCGAGCCGCCGATCGGCAGCGGAATGGCCTGCGTGCCGCCGCCGAAGGCGAGCGTCGCGGTGCCGCGCAATACCGCCGCGAGCCCGATCGTCGCCATGATGACGGCGATGATCGGGCGCCCCAACAGGGGGCGCAGCACGACGCGTTCGAGGCCGAAAGCGAGGGCGACCATGCCGGCGATCGACAAGAGCGTGCTCAGCCACCACGGCGCGCCGGCGAGGTTGGCGGCGCCGGCGGCGAGAAAGCCGGCGAACATGACGAACTCGCCCTGCGCGAAATTGATCGCGTCGGTGGCCTTGTAGATCAACACGAAGCCGAGCGCGACGAGCGCATACATCGACCCGACGAGCACTCCGTTCGCTAGGAGGATAAAGAAAAACCGCCAGGGGAAATCATGCATAGGCGGGTTCCCGCGCCGCCGGTGCGCCGTCCTCGACGTCGGCGATCGCGAGCCGCGAGGTGATCGTCGCCTTGCGCCCGTCCTCGAAGGTGATCTCGCTCGACACTTCGATCTCCTCGGCGCCGCCGTAGAGCGCCTCGACGATCGCAGCGTATTTTTCGGCGACAAAGCGGCGGCGGATCTTGCGAGTGCGGGTGATTTCGTTGTCGTCGGCGTCGAATTCCTTGTTGAGCAGGAGGAAGCGGCGGATCCGCGCGGCCGCGGGCAGGCCCGCGTTGGTCTGCACGATCTCGGCCGCGATCAACTGCCGGATCTCGGGCTTGGCGCTCAGATCCTGGAACGAGGTATAGGCGAGGCTGTGCCGCTCGGCCCAGCTGCCGACCGTGCCGCGGTCGATCGCGACGATCGCTGCGACAAACGGCAGGCGGTCGCCGAAGGCGACGACTTCGCCGATGAACGGGCTGAACTTCAGCTTGTTCTCGACGAATTGCGGGGCGAACGGCGTGCCGTCGGAGAGCCGTCCGACGTCCTTCGCGCGGTCGATGATGACGAGATGGCCGCGAGCGTCAATGAAGCCGGAATCGCCAGAGCGGAACCAGCCGTCCTCGGTCAATGCCGCGGCCGTCGCCTCGGGTTGCCGGTAGTAGCCGACGAAGAGCCCTTCCGAGCGCACCTGCACCTCGCCGTCCTCGGCGATGCGCACCTCGCTGCCGGGCAGCATGCGGCCAACCGTGTCGGGGTCGGCTTCGCCGTCGGGCTGCACCGAGGCGACCCCGGCGAGTTCGGTCGCGCCCCACACCTCCTTGATGTTGATGCCGAAGGAGCGGAAGAAACGGAACGTGTCGGGGCCGAGCGGCGCGCCGCCGGTGTAGACGAAGCGCGTCCGCGCGAGGCCGAGCTGGTCGCGCACCGGGCGGTAGACGAAGAATTCGCCGAGCGCGAGGCCGAGGCGCTGCCACGGCGAGGGGCGGCCGCCGGCGCTGCGCGCGGCTTCCGCCCGCTCGGCGAGGGCGCGGAAGAAATCGAAGGCGCGGCGCTTGAGCCGGCTCGCGTCGCCCGCCCGGATGCGCACCGAGGTCAGCATGTTCTCCCACACCCGCGGCGGCCCGACGAGCAGCCGCGGCCCCAGCTCGCGCAGGTCGCGTCCGACCGTCTCGGGCCGTTCCGGGCAGTTGCAGGCAAAGCCGACAAAGGGCGACAGCACCAGCGAGAACAGCGACTCGCCGATCCACGCCATCGGCAGGTAGGAAAGCATGTCGTCGATGGGTGTGAAGCTTTCGGCCTCGGTATAGGCCTGCGCGGTAAAGATCAGATTGTGGTGCGACAGCATCACCCCCTTGGGGTGGCCGGTCGTCCCCGATGTGTAGCTGAAAACCGCCAGGTCGCTGCCTGCGCCGGCGTCGATCTCGGCGTCGAGATAGTCCGGATGCGCGGCGCCGAACGCCTTTCCCTGCGCCGTGATCTCTTCGAAGGAATGCAGCCCCCTGAGGTCGTAGCGAAGCATGCCGCGCGGGTCGTCGTAAATTACCAACCGCAGGTTCGGCAGCTGCTCGTTCAGTGACAGGATCTTGTCGACCTGCTCCTGGTCTTCGGCGACGACGACCGAAATCTCGGCGTGGTTCAAGACATAGAGCAGCTCGGCGGCGATCGAATCCTGATAGACCGGCACGGCGATGCCGCCGAGGCATTGCGCGGCGAGCTGCGCCATGTAGAGGTGCGGCCGGTTGTCGCCGATCACCGTCAGCTTGTCGCCGCGCCGGAAGCCCGTCGCCGCGAGGCCGAGGGCGAATTCGCCGATCGCCGCATAGTACTGTGCCCAGCTCAGCGTCTGCCAGATGCCGAGATCCTTCTCGCGCATCGCCGGCCGGCCGGCCATCTCGCGCGCGTTGCGCCGCACCAGTTGCGGCAACGTCGCGGCGGCGCTCACGCGGCGGCTCCGGCGGGCTCGCGGGCGGTTCCGAGATAGGCGCGGATCACGTCGGGGTCACGCTGCACCTCGCGCGGGGTTCCCTCGGCGATCTTGCGACCATGGTCGAATACCGCCACCCGGTCGGAAATATCCATCACAACCGCCATGTCGTGCTCGATCAGGATGATCGTCGCCCCCCACTCCTGATTGACCTCGAGGATGTAGCGCGCCATGTCCTCCTTCTCTTCCTGGTTCATGCCGCCCATCGGTTCGTCGAGCAGCAGGAGCTGCGGGTCGAGGGCGAGCGCGCGCGCCAGTTCGACGCGCTTGCGCAGACCGAAGGCCAGCCCGCTCGTCGGCTGCTTGCGCAGATCCTCGAGCTCCAACAGCGAGATCACCTCCTCGACGCGGGCGCGATGCCGCACCTCCTCGCGCTGCGCCAGCCCCCAATAAATGAAGGAGGAAAGAACGCCCGACTTCATGCGCACGTGCCGGCCGAGCATAATGTTGTCGAGCACCGTCATACCGCCGAACAGCGCGATGTTCTGAAAGGTGCGGGCGATGCCGAGCGCGGCGATCCGCGACGGCTTGGTGCGCGTGATGTCGCGGCCCTGGAAGGTGATGCTGCCGGTGTCGGGGCGGTAGAAGCCGCTGATCATGTTGAGGAGCGACGTTTTGCCGGCGCCGTTGGGGCCGATGATCGACATGATCTGGCCGCGGCCGACGGAGAGCGAAATGCCATCGACAGCCCGGACGCCGCCGAAATGCTTGGACACGCCGGCGACGACGAGTATCGCACCGTCCGCCGCGCCTTCAGGCTCTTTCGCCGGCTCCGCGATCATCCTGCAAACGTCCTCCCCCGCCCTTATTCTGCGTTAGGCGCCGGCAATTTGCCAATAACACAAGAAGAATGCAACGTTCCTTCTGGCGCGCCCAGACGGGCGTGCCGCGGCGTCTTTTGGTGCTATGCTGCAAGCATGGACGGGCGGGGCGTTCTGCCGACCACCCTGTTGACCGGCTTTCTCGGCAGCGGCAAGACGACGCTGCTGCGCCGCGCGCTCGCCTCGCCCGCGCTCGCCGACACCGCCGTCATCATCAATGAAGTCGGCGAGATCGCGATCGACCACCACATCGTGAACTTTGTCGAGGGCAGCGTCCTCGAATTGCCCGGCGGCTGCCTGTGCTGTGCCGTGCGCGAGGATCTGGCGCGCACGCTGCGCGACCTCTTCGAACGGCGCGAGGCGGGCGCGATCAAGCCCTTCCGGCGGCTGGCGATCGAAACCTCGGGGCTCGCCGACCCGGCGCCGATCCTCTACACGCTCGCCGCCGACCCGATGCTGGACGCGCGGCTCGGCCTCGCGCGCGTCGTCACGGTGATCGACGCCGTCGCCGGCGCCGCCATCCTCGACCGCTTCGCCGAGGCGGCGCGCCAAGCGGCGGTCGCCGATCTCATCGCGATCAGCAAGACCGATCTCGCCGCTGCCGGCCCGGCGCTGACGGGCCGCCTCGACGCGCTCAACCCGGGCGCCGAGCGCGTCGAGGGCGTCGCCTGCGATCCCGGCGAATTGTTGTTCGCTTCGAGTGCTCCTCGCGCGCCCGCGGCGAGGCTGTGGGAGGGTGAGGAGCATGGCGAGCATGCGGCGCACAGCCACGGCATCGACGCCTTCGCCCTCGTCCTCGAAGGGGCGATCAGCCGGCTCGACTTCGCCCGCGCGCTCGGCGAGCTGGCGCGCGCCCGCGGCGCCGATCTGCTGCGCGTGAAGGGTATTCTCGCCTTCGCCGACGCGCCCGCGCGCCCGGCGCTGGTGCAGGCGGCGCAGCACGCGCTCTACGCCCCGGAATGGCTCGACGCGTGGCCCGGCGAGGACCGCCGCTCGCGCCTCGTCTTCGTCGTTCACGAGATCCCGCGCGCGGAAATCCTCGACCGCTTCGCCGGCGCCGCGCCGGTCATCGCCACTTCGCTTTCCCGATAGGAGGGTCCGATGCTTGATGTCGTCGTTTCGTCAGGGCTTGCCGTGCTGCCCTCAGGCGCCGAGAAGGCCGATATCGGCGTCGCGGGCGGCAAGATCGCCGCGATCGGCGCGCCGGGCAGCCTTGCCGCGCTCGGGGCCGGCCGGGTCGTCGACGCGGCGGGGCAGATCGTCATCCCCGGCGGCATCGACCCGCACGTGCATTGCCGCTGGCCGGTCATCGTGCCGGGCACCACGCAGCACCACATGACCGAAGGCCCGGCGCGGGTCAGCGAGGCCGCGCTCCACGGCGGCACCACCACGATCATCGATTTCGCGCTCGTCGAGGCCGCCGACACGGTGCAGAGCGCGATCGAGCGGCGGCAGCAGGAATGGGCCGGCGACTGCTGTTGCGACTACGCCTTCCACACGATGATCCAGGGCAAGATCGCTCCGGAGCTCTTGCCGCAGCTCGCCGAGGCGGTCGCGGCGGGGCATGCCAGCGTCAAGATCTTCACGACCGACATCACGCCCTCGCGCAAGGGCCGCATGGTCGATTTCGGCGACATCTGGGAAGTCCTGAAGGTGCTGGCGAAGGCGGGCGGCATCGCCGCCATCCACGCCGAGGACAACGACATCGTCATGCACATGTACGAGAAGTTGTTCCGCGAGGAGCGCACCGGCTTCGAGAACATGGCCGAGGTGCACAACACGCTGTCGGAGGATCTGTCGTTCAACCGGGTGATCCGGCTCGCCGCCAACATCGAGGGCGCCGCGCTCTACATGATGCACACCTCCGCCAAGACCGGCGTCACGGCGATCGCCGCGGCGCGAGCCAGGGGCACGCCGATTTACGGCGAGACATTGCACCAGTACCTGCTCTACTCGGCGGAAGACTACAAGCGCCCGAACGGGCAGATCTACCACACCTACCCCTCGCTCAAATTCGCCGAGGACCATGCGGCGCTGTGGGCGGCGACCGACCACGGCGCCATCCAGACCGTCGCCACCGACGAGATCTGCTGTCCCTTGCGCATCAAATTGCAGGGAAGGCGGATCGACGACACGACGGGCGGCAATGCCGGGGTCGAGCCGCGCCTCTCGCTGATCTACACCGAGACGGTCGAGAAGCGCGGCCGCGGCCTCGAGGATTTCGTCGGCCTTGTCTCGACCAACGCGGCGAAGATCATGGGGCTCTATCCGCGGAAGGGGGCGCTCGCGGTCGGCTCGGACGCCGACATCGTCGTGCTCGACCCCCGCCGGCGGCACGTCGTGCATGCCGCCGAGATGCACGAGGCCGACTACAGCCCGTGGGAAGGCCGCGATCTCGCCGCCTGGCCGAGCCTCACGATGCTGCGCGGCAAGATCGTCGTCGAAGGCGGGCGGCTTGCCGGCGACCGCAAGGACGGGCAATTCCTCGCCCGCAAGGTGCCTGAGGAGATCCGCAGCCGGCCGGCCGTATGATCGAGAGGAGAGCGAGGCGGCGGATGCGCCGCCCCGACCGAATTGGCCTCTACCTCTACCGACCCATGCCGCGGGTGGCGTAGCTCCACCGGCCATTGACCCACTCCCAGCCGTTGGAGCGGCGTGCCCAGTGACCGGGGATCCATTGCGCGGTCACTCGCGGGCTCTCGATATAGCGGCCCTGCACCCAGACGTAGCGCCCGCCGGTCCAGGCCCAGCGGCCGGGCTTCCACACATAGGCGGTCGCTCCGGGCGCCACCGGCGGCGGTGGCGGCGGCGCCTCGGCGCGCGGCGGCGGCGGCGGGCTCAACGGGATCTCGGGTGGCGGCGGCGGCGGCGGATAGGCCAGTTGCGCGACCACCGTCGAGCCGGAAGGCGCGATTGCGGCGGGGCCGGCATGGACCGGCTGCAGCGACTGCGCCGCGGCGGTGCCGCCGGTAGCGAGCGCGAGCGCACCCGCGATCAGCAATGCGTGCTTCATCCTCTTCCTCCATAAGGGCATGCCGCGGCATGGGCCGGGCACCTCTGCCGCAGACTCAACACGCCCTTGCCGCTAATCATTCCCGAGACACCAAAGGGTCACGTTTACGCCGCATCGTCGCCTCTTTGAGATTCGTGATCGAATCCAAAATAAACAGGAAACAATCCTCGGGGATTTGTTTAATCTACCGCCTTCCAGCGGACGGGCGCGTCCGCGGCGCCTGGCACCCTTTGCAGTTCTGCGGCGTTTGCATACCCCTATCGTTAATGCGGCAGATCAGTTGGATGCATCGAGAACTATCTGATCATACTCCCAGAGCCGCTCGATAAATCGTCGAACCCTCTCGTCAGCACGCTCGCCGACAGCTTGAAGTATCTGCTCTATCGAACGCTTGCCGTCGATTGCCGAAACTACGCGCTCTTCAGCCGCATTGATGGGGAGAGCCAAGTCGGGATAGGGGTGCACCGAATTGACGAGAACAGCCGCAAAACCAGGCGGCACCCGGTCGCGGATGCATATTGTCCACGGCAGGCGCAAAGGGACCCAGCTTCGCCAGGCATCGCCATCGAATGTGATCGCCTGGCTCTCGTCCACTTGATCATCGCGATAGGCGATGAAGTTGTGCCTGACCATGGTTCCACGCAACAGTTCGAGCGCCGCGTGCTGCAACGGTGGTGGAAGCAAGGCCAGACGCGCGGCATGCGGCATACGCGCCATCGACCCGCACCGGGGGAGATACGGAGCCTGATCGAACCAGCGCCCGAAGGAGAGGCCGCACCGCTCCAGCCAGGCATAGAGCTGGGGCACGCTGTAAGCGCGGTCCTGCGGGTGAAGCAACGCATCGGCGAGCGCGTCTGGCCTTCTGAAATCCGTCGCCCACTTCGACAGCCCGGCGATCGGATGATCCGCTCCCAGCGCTGCGATCGTGGCACCCAGGTCGCGCAGCTCCGCGGCAGTGGCGCAGATCCCGAGTAGGCGGCAATACTCCTGCATCATGTAAATGCCGGTACGCCCGTATATCCCATAGACCATCAAGTTCATCGCGCCGTCGGGTGCGAGCACGCCGCGCAACGCACGGAGGCCGATGTCGGGGTCGGGCAGGTGGTGCAGCACTCCCGTACAGACAACGTGGTCGAATGCCCGGCCGAGCTCCCCGACCCGCTCAATCGCGAGCCGATGGAGATCGAGGTTTCGCAAGCCGTATTTGTGCTGCAGGTCGCGTGTATGCCGCAGGCTCGTTTTGCTGATGTCAATCGCCGTTACCTGCGCTTCGGGCTCGCGCAGCGCATAGACGGCGCCTTCGGACGTGCCGCAACCAGCGACCAGGATCGTACGGTTCGGCCGCGGCTTCCTGCCGGGCCAGAGCAGCAGCGAGAACGCCTTGCTCCAATTAGGGTTGCGGCCGCGCTCGCGCTGCAGATCGAGGTTGGAAGCCGGCGGAGGATAGGGGTGGCTCTCATAAAATGCCCTGACCTGCTTGGCCCGACCGTCAGGTGTTTGATCTGTCGTCACTTCCAGAGGCCTGCCCATGTCGTTATGTTGACTCGATCTGTTTCCCGTTAGATCACGGTGCCGGGTGAGGGATTCGAACCCCCGGCCTTCGGTTTACAAAACCGCTGCACTACCCCTGTGCTAACCCGGCAAGGACGGCATCCGCCAACCGGTCGCCGGCCGATTGCTGCCGGCGCCCTTGCGCCTTTTATAGCACCGCCGAGCGCCGCGTCGAGCCGAGCGCTCGGCTCTCCTCGCAGGCTGTTGGACGTCGATGGTCGCCTCCGACCATTAGGATTGCATCCGGCGCTGCGCGATTCGGCGGCCTTGCTGCTATGATCGCTGCGAGGTGCGCTCGTGTCGAAGGGAGCAAGCAATGGGCGAAATTCTGGGGCTAGGGGTCACGCATTTTCCCGGTCTGATGCTGCCCGACACCTATATGGGCGGCTTTCTCGACCGCACGCTGAAGAGCGCGCGGGTGCCGGCTGAGATGAAGGACCCGGCGCGTTGGCCGGTGGCGATGCGGCGCGAGCTGGAAGCGAACAAGGACGGCGCCGCGGCGGCCGAGCACCGCCGCCGCCTCGTCGGCGGCTTTGCCGCGGCGCGCGCCGCTTTGGACGAATTCGCCCCCGATTTCGTGCTGATCTGGGGCGACGACCAGTACGAGAATTTCCGCGAGGACGGGGTGCCGTCGTTCTGCGTCTTCGCGCTCGATGCTGTCGAAAGCCGCCCCTTCGCGCGCGCCAGCGCCGCCGAATACGGCAACGTCTGGGGCGAGCCGCGCGAGGCAGCGGTGCGCGTCGAAGGCCATCGGGCGGCCGGCTCGGCGCTCGCCGCGGCCCTGATCGAAGAAGATTTCGACGTCGGCTACGCCTATCAGATGCGCTACGAGCTGGGGCTGCCGCACGCCTTCATAAACACCGTCCTCTACCTCGACTACGAGCGCCGCGGCTTCCCCTATCGGGTAGTGCCGTTCCACGTCAATTGCTACGGCTCCTCGATCATCGCAAAGCGCGGGTCGAGCGCGCATCTCTCAGGCGAAGCGGACCCGAACGCGGTCGATCCCCCCGGCCCCAACCCGCGGCGTTGCTTCGATCTCGGCGCCGCGGTCGCCCGCATCCTCGGGGCGAGCCCGTGGCGCGTCGCGCTCATCGCCTCGTCCTCCTGGTCGCACGCCTTTCTCACGGGCAAGCACCATTGGCTGTGGCCCGACGTGGCGAGCGACCGGGCCCGCTTCGACGAGCTCGCCTCGGGCAAGTTCGCGCGCTGGCGCGAGCTTTCGACGGCGCAGATCGAGAATGCCGGGCAGCAGGAGTTCCTTAACTGGGTGTGCCTCGCCGGCGCGATGGGCGAACTGGGGTACCGGCCGCAGATCGTCGATTACGTCGAATCGCACATCTTCAATTCGAACAAATGCTTCGCCCTCTTCCGCGCGACCGGTTGATCAGTCGCCGGGACCCATCATTGCGCGGCAATCCCGATGAGATTGCGTCGCTGCGCGCGCAGTGCCGGTGGTGATTGTCAAGCGGCGTGCAGCAGTTCGAGGTACTCCTCGTAGACGGTCATGTTCTTGCCGAAGGAAATGGCCGCCGCCTGCGCGCCGCACACCAGGTGCATCCAGCGCCAGGGCGCGCGCGTCGCACGATATTCCTCGACGACCGCCTGGTGGTGCTTGAAAGCGTGCATCTCGGTGAAATTGTCGTGGCAGACGATCTCGGCGAGGCGCGCGACGAGGGCCTTCGGATCGTAGCCGCTCTGCATGTACTGCGTCGCGAGGTTGACCGTGTCCTTGACCTCCGGCACCGCCCGCATCAGGCCGAGATTGGCGACTTTCGACCAGTCGGTCGGCGGCTGCGTATAGATGCTGTGCGCGATCGCGTCGAGCAGGTCGGCCTGCGAGCGGGCCGGCAATGCGGCGACCGCGGCCATGTCGGGCTGCGGCGCCCTTTCCATCCGGTTCTGCGTCGAGCGGATCTCCGGGCCCGTGTGCCAGGTCAACAGAAGCAGCAGCTTGTTCTTGAGGCTCAGGCCGTCGAGCCGCAGCAGCCAACGCCGCAGGTTGACGCTGGTGTGCAGGTGCACGTCCATCGGGTTGCCGGTCAGCGAGCGCAGGAAGAGCCCGGCGGCGCCGATCGACAGCGCCTCGCCGCCGCCTTCGAGCGACAACCCGTCGGCCAGCGCCTGTGCCAGCAGCACCGGGATCTCTGCATAGGCATCGACCTGGCCGATCGCCTCGCCGAGCGCCCCGATCGCCGCCGTCTCGTCCTCGCCCGTGCGCTGCCTCAGGATGCGCGAGAGCAGTTGGTGCTGCTCGATCAGCGCCTCGATCTCGGGCATCGGCGAGGTCATTGGATTGTTCGGCGCGACGGGGCTGCGCGTCACGTAGCGCACGACCGGGCGCATCAGCAGCGGCAGCAGCGCCTTGTCGAGGACACCCGTCTCGAATGCGCGCCACATGAAAGCGGGAAAGATGAAGTAGTGGTCGTCGTGGAAATTTTTCGGGATCGCGACGCTCATCAAGAGGTCGAAGGCCTCGATCGGCGGCACGTTGCGCCACAGCCACTGATAGAGGTGGTCCGACTGGTTCCATTCGCCGCGGCCGACCGCGTTCAAGAAGGCCTTCTTGGTCGCCTCGACCCCGCCGGCGTCCCGCGGCTCGAATTCGAGCAGCTGGTAGGGCCCCATCGCCGGGTGGTGGATGTGCTTGTTCGACAGCGCGACGTGCTGCAGCACCGGCAGGAACCGGTCCTCGCCGTCGAGCCGCTCGACCAGCTTCGTCACCGCATAGAGGCCGACGAGCGGGTGCAGCGAGCCGCCGTGATGGCCCGGCGGCATCTCGGTCGAGCGCGTCACCGCCAAGGCGGAGGCGGTCAGCAGCCGCGGGATCGGCAGGCCGCCGCGCAGCTTTTCGAGCGTGCGGTCGAGGATCTCCTCGGGCGCGGTCTCCTCGATGAACTGCACCAACGGCTCGATATCTTCGGCATATTGCACGCGGCTGGGCACCGGCATCGTGAATTCTCCGTCGTTTGCGCGCTTCTCGTTCGCTGTGGTGCAGCATCCCCCGTGCGCCGCGAGTTTTCAAGCGGTGCTTGCAGTTGTCATTGCGGGCGCAGCGAAGCAATCTCGGGGCAGCGCGTATGCGCCGGCAAGTTCGGGTGAGCAAGAAATGGCCAAATACAGGATCGGAGAGGCGGTCAGGCGCGAAGAAGATCTGCGCCTTCTGACGGGCGCGGGCCGCTATGTCGAGGACGTAGAGGTGCCATACGCGGCACGCGGCCATGTGTTGCGCTCGCCGCATGCGCATGCGCGCATCCTTGCCATCGACACGGCGCGCGCGCGGGCGATGCCCGGCGTGCTGGCAATCCTGACGGGCGAGGAGCTGCGCCGGCGCGGGCTCGGCGCGCTGCGCCCGGGCGTGCCGCGGCGAAAGCGCGACGGCTCGCCGGCTTTCGTCGCGCCGCAGCCGATCCTCGCGCAAGGGGAAGTGCGCCATGTCGGCGAACCCGTCGCCTTCGTCGTTGCCGAGAGCCTCGCCGCGGCGAAAGACGCGGCCGAAGAGATCGAGATCCAATACGAGAGCCTGCCCGCCATCGTCGCGGCCGAGGCGGCGCTCGCGCCGGATGCGCCGGCGCTCTGGCCGCAGAACCCCGGCAACGAAGCCTTCTTTTACGAGATCGGCGACAAGCGGGCAGTCGAGGCGGCCTTTGCCGGCGCCGCGCATGTCGTGCGCCAGCGCATGCCGATCAACCGCGTCACCGCCAATTCGATGGAGCCGCGCGGCTGCCTCGCCTTTTACGACAAGGGCGAGGACCGCTACCGGATCCGCTGCACCGTGCAGTCGGTGCACGGCACCCGCGCCGCCCTCGCCGACCAGATATTCCGGGTGCCGCAGCACAAGATCCGCGTGCAATGCGACAACATGGGCGGCGGCTTCGGCATGAAGGGCGGCTGCTACCCGGAATACGCGCTGTCGCTGTGGGCTTCGGAGGCGACCGGCCGGCCGGTCAAATGGATCGCCGAGCGCAGCGAGGGGCTGATGAGCGACGAGCAGGGCCGCGGCAGCCTCGTCGAAGCCGAGCTGGCGCTCGACGCGGCGGGGCGTTTCCTGGCATTGCGGGCGCGCTGGCAGGCGGCGATCGGCGCCTATTTCTCGACCGACCGGCCGACGATCCCGATCACCATCGGGCTGCCCTGCCTCGTCAACACCTACCGCTTCCGGGCGATTCACGCCGAGGTCGCCGCCGTCCTCACCAACACGATGGCAATCGCCCCTTACCGCGGCGGCAGCCGGCCGGAGCCGATCTATGTCGTCGAGACGCTCATCGACACGGCGGCCCGCCGGCTCGGGCTCGAGCCGGCCGAACTGCGCCGCCGCAACACGATCCCCGCCGCCGCGATGCCCTACCAGACGCCATTGCAACAAACCTACGACAGCGGCGATTTCGAGAAGAACCTCGAGGAGTGCCTGCGGCTCGCCGATTACGAGCGTCGCGAGGCGCGGCGGCAGGACGCGCGCCGGCGCCGCAAGCTCTTCGGCGTGGGCATCGCGACGGCGGTCGCGGCGACCGGCGGGCGCGATTACGAGCATGCCGAGATTCGCTTCGATCCGGCGGGCGGTGTCACCCTCATCTGCGGCAGCATGGACCACGGCCAGGGCCACCAGACGGTGTTCAAGCAGATCCTGTCGGAAAAGCTTGGAATGGACGCCGAGCGCATCCGCTACCGCTGGGGCGACAGCGACCTCGTGACGGCGGGGATCGGCACCTTCGGCTCGCGCTCGGCGCAGCTCGCGGGCTCGGCGATCGTGGTGGCCGCCGAGCGGCTCGTCGAGCGCGGCCGGCAGATCGCCGCCCACATGCTGGAGGCGGCGGCGGGCGACATCGCTTTCGCCGACGGGCGCTTCGTCATCGCCGGCACCGACCGCTCGGTCGGCATCGAGGAGGTGGCGCGGCAGGCCTTTCATTCCGCGAACCTGCCCGAGGGTTTCGAGGCGGGCTTCGCCGAGCGCTCGAATTACGGGCCGCCGCAATCCGCGACCTTCCCCTCGGGGGCGCATCTCTGCGAGGTCGAGATCGACGAAGAGACGGGTGATGTGGCGCTGACGCGCTATGTCGCGGTCGACGATGTCGGCACGGTTCTGAACCCGCTCGTCTGCGAGGGTCAGATCCATGGCGGCATCGTGCAAGGGGCGGGGCAGGCGCTCCTCGAAGAGCTGGCCTACGACGCCGCGACGGGGCAGCTGCTGACCGGGTCCTTTCAGGATTACGCGATGCCGCGGGCCGACGATTTCTGCGACTTTACGCTCGAAGGCAACCCGCACCCGACGCCGCGCAACCCATTGGGCGTCAAGGGCGTCGGCGAAGCCGGCACATTGGGCGCCTTGCCGGCGGCGATGAACGCCGTCAACGATGCGCTCTTTGCGATCGGCGCGCCGCCGATCGCGCCGCCGGCGACGCCCGAGAAAGTATGGCGGGCGATCCGCGCGGCCTCAGGGTAGGCGGTCTTTTTTTGTCATACCGGCGAACGCCGGCATCCACGGCAGCCCTGGGGTCCCGACCTTCGTCGGGACGACGAGTTGTTCGGCGTAAAGAGCTAGGGTACTTACCGTGCAGCTCGAACCACTTTATTCGTCTTGGCCGGGCTTGACCCGGCCATCCATGGACCCGCGGGTCAAGCCCGCGGGAGACGGACTTTTTTTGCGGATACAGCCGAACGGAAAATGCTCTAATACACGAACGGCAGGAGGGCCTTGGTGCGACGGCGGTAGTCCTCGTATTGCGGGAAGGTGTCGCGCATGCGCGCCTCCTCGATGCGGCTGCGGTAGAGAAAGGCGAAGAGGGCGAGCGCAAAACCGATGAGGCCCCGCCACTCGCCGATGACGAGCGCGGTTCCCAAGAGCGCCAGCAGAAGCCCCGTATAGATCGGGTGGCGGACGAGGCGGTAGGGGCCGGTGGCGATCAGCGCATGCCCCTCCTTGAGGGTGATCGTGCCGCTCCAATTACCGCCCAGATGCGCCCGCGCCCAGGCGGCGAAGGCGAGCCCCGCCGCGACGAGGAGGAAGCCGAGCCCCGGGAGGAGCGCGCCCGGCGGCAAGAAGCGGCGGCTGAGCGTTGCGGGAAAGGCGTACGGTGCCGCCAACAACAGCGCCATCAGGACGAGCGGGACCTGGTGGATCGCGGCCGAAGGGAAAGGCTCGTGCCAGCGCGACCGCTTCACCTTGAGGGCAGAGAGAAGCCAGTAGAGGAGCCAGATCCCCCACAACGCCGCCGTCAGGTGCCGCGCGGCGGCGCCGCTCATGAAAGGACCCGCTCAGCCGCGTTCGAGGCCTTCGAGCGACTGGCCGAGAACGGCGAGCCCCTCTTCCAGATAGTCGGCGAGCAAGGGCGTGCCGAGCAGGTAATCGGTCTCGTGCGCATCGGCGGTCTCGCGCGCCTGGCGCAGGGCCTCGCGCCAGCCCTTGCGGTCGAAGTCGCCGCGGCCGAGCCAGACGAGCGCCAACAGTTCTTCGCGCTCGTCGATATTGAGCCCGTCGATCGCGTCGCGCAGCTCGGTCGCGGTCGGGTTGTCGGGCGTGTTCTCGAGTATCGCGCGCTCGCCGTCATCGCTCGCGTTCGAGCCTTCCTCCTGCCCTCCGGGCGGCACTTCGGCATCCCATTCGCGCGCTTTCTCGACGATATAGGCGAGCTTTTCCAGCGGCATCGTCAACATCGATCAGGCTCCTTCGTGTCTGCCGCCGAGCGCGGCGAGGCGGCGGCGTAATTCCTCCTCGGGCAGCTTGGTCAGATCCTTGGCGAGTTCACCGTCGAGCCGCCTGCCGCATTCGGCGTCGAGATGTTCCTTGATGGCCGCGAGGATCGGCGGCGGCGCGACGAGCGCGAGGCGGTCGAACGCCCCCTGCTGCCGGGCACGCACGATCTCCTCGGCGAGGATCTGCGCGAAATCGGTCTTGGCGCGGCGCTGCGGATCGGTGCGCGGAGCGACCGCGTGGCGCGCGCCGCCCGTGCTTTCGAAAGCGCGGCCCGGCCGGTTGGCGCCGAGATCGCGCGCCCGTTGATGCGCCGCCGCCGAGTCGAGCCGGCGCGCCTCCTCGAAGCCGCGGTCCGTCTGATGCGCGAGCACGCGGGCGTGTTCACCGTCGGCGACGACGAACCAGGTACGAGGCGTTTTCGTCATGGCACTCCTCACAAAAGGCTTTGGAATATGGATTCCGGGCCCGCCGCCACGCGGCGCCCCGGAATGACGGCCCGGATGCCTCTCATCGAAATGATCCGCTAGATCCCAACCGAAAACGGCGGCGGGTAGTTCAAACCATTCTGCGGCATTTTTCCGCGACGCGGGCCTTGCGCCTTGATCTCGATCAAGCCGGCGCTGCGCGGGAGCGGGCGGGCACAGCAATGCCGGTAGCCTTGTGCGGCTTGCAAAGCCTATTCTTCGGCCGCATGAAAAGATCGCGGCGTCCGCATCGTCACGCCCCGCCGCTGTCCCCGACGCCGCCTGCGCCGGGAACGCGGCCGGCGAACCGCATCGTGCCGCGCCCGGGCGAAGAGGGCGTGCTCGCGATCGGCATCGGGCGCAGCTGGTTGCGCGACCTCTACCACAATACGCTGCGGGTGCCGTGGTGGGCCTTCATGCTCGCCGGCGCCGGTATCTATTTCGGCGCCAACGTGCTGTTCGCGCTGCTCTATCTGTTGCAGCGCGGCGGCATTGCGCAAGCCCGGCAGGGCTCGTTCTTCGACGCGCTGTTCTTCAGCGTGCAGACGATGACGACGATCGGCTACGGCCAGATGTGGCCGCGGACGATTTACGCCAACCTCCTCTCCACGGTCGAGGTGCTGTTCGGCCTGACCTTGCTGGCGCTCGCGACAGGCTTGCTCTTCGCCCGCTTCTCGCTACCGCGGGCGCGGGTCGCGTTCAGCCGGGTCGCCGTCGTCATGCCGCGCGACGGCGTGCCGACGCTCGTCTTCCGGCTCGCCAACGAGCGGCAGAACCGCATCCTCGAGGCGCGCGTCACGGCCACGCTGGTGCGCGACGAAGAGACGGGCGAGGGGCAGCTGATGCGCCGCTTTTACGACTTGCACCTGGCGCGCTCCCGCACCCCGATCTTCGCGATGAGCTTTACCGTCATGCACCCGATCGACGAGACGAGCCCGCTCTACGGCGCGACGCCCTCCGCGCTCGTCGCCGAGGACGCCGAACTCGTCGTCACCGTCAGCGGCATCGACGAGACGATGTCGCAGACCGTGCACGCGCGCACCTCCTACCTGCCGCACGAGATCCTCTGGGGGCACCGCTTCGCCGATGTGGTCGGCTGGACGCAGGACGGCCGCCGCGCCATCGACTACCGCCGCTTCCACGACACCGAGCCGATCGCGGAAGACCCCGACGACGGGGCAACGCGGCTCAGCCGGCGATGAAGCTTTTGACGAGGCGGGCGACTTCGCCGGCCTTCTCCATATGCGGCAGATGCCCGGTCTCGGGGAGGATGTGGACCGGCAGCCGCGCGGCCAACGCCTCGGCATGGCCGACCGGGATGATGCGGTCCTCGCGCCCCCAGATCAGCTGCACCGGCATCGGCAGGCTCGCTGCGACCTCGGCGTTGCCGACCCGCTGAACGCCGTTCGGGAACCATTCGGCGGCGATCTCTTCGAGCGCCGCCTGCACGCCGTCGAGCCGCTTGTAGCGCAGCACGTCCTCGACCATCTGCCGGCTCATCTGGGAGGGGTCGTGGACGAGAAGGCTCAGCACCTCCTGCATCTCGCGCCGCCGCTGCGCCTTGACGAAGCCGTCGATGAAGGCGGCGTTGATCTCGGGCCCGAGCTGCGCGGAGGCGATCAAGGTAAGGCTCGCGACCCGATCCGGCTGCCATGCCGCAAAAGTGAGCGCGATGCCGCCGCCCATCGAATGCCCGACGAGATGGACCCGCTCGATGTCGAGCGCGGCGAGCAGCCGGTCGACATCGGCGGCGAAGCTCGCTTCGTCGGCCCCGTCTAATTCCTTCTGCGAGCCGCCATGCCCCGGCAGGTCGAGGGCGATCGTGCGCCGGCCCTCGGCCAAGGCGGGCTGCAGGAACATCCACCCCTGGAGATCGGCGCCGAAGCCGTGCAGCAGCAGGACGGGGACGCCACCCTCGCCCAATTCGAGGCAGTTTAGCCGGCGGCCGCCGGCCTCGACGAGCCGCGCCTGCGGGCCCGCGCTCTCGACCGTCTCGGCGGCGGCCTCGACGGGCGCGAAGCCGGCGACGAAGGCCTCGATCTCGCTGTCGCCGACGCTCTCGGGCGCGACCACCGCGAGCAGCGCGCCGACCGGCAAGGTGGCGCCCTCCGACGCCACGATGCGCCGCAGTTTCCCCGCTTCCGGCATCTCAACGACATTGGTGATCTTCGTCGTCTCGATCTCGATGACCTCTTCGCCGGCGGCGAACCCCTCGCCCTCGCGCTTCAGCCAGCGGACGACCTTGCCCTCGGTCATCGTCAGGCCCCATTTCGGCATCGTCAGCGCGGTGATTTGGCTCATTTAATGCCTCGTGAAGGCTCCTCACTCCGACCCCGCCCCCACCCTAACCCTCCCCCGCAGGCGGGGGAGGGAATGGGAGGGGGAATGGACGGTTCATCGCCCGTACCCGTGCGCCTCGCGGATTGCGGCGGCGATGCGCTCGGCGCTCGGGATGTAGAGCTTTTCGAGCGAGGGGGCGAACGGCACCGGCGTGTGCGGCGCCGTCACCCGCATGGGCGGCGCTTTCAACGCCGCGAACGCCTTGCCGGCGACGAGGGCGGCAATGTCGGCCGCCATGCCGCAGCGCGGCGTCGCCTCGTCGACGACGACGAGCCGGCCCGTGCGCTCGACGCTTTCGAGGATCGTGTCCTCGTCCAAGGGCGAGGTCGTGCGCGGGTCGATGATCTCGCACTCGATCCCCTCCCTGGCGAGCGTTTCGGCGGCTTCGCCCGCGTAGTGCACCATGCGGGCGAGCGCGACGACCGTCACGTCGTCACCGTCGCGCACGATCGCCGCCTCGCCGAAGGGGATGCGGTAAGGCTCGTCCGGCACCTCGCATTTGAGGTCGTACATCAATTTGTGCTCGCAGAAGATGACCGGGTCGTCGTCGCGGATCGCCTCGATTAGCAAGCCCTTCGCGTCATAGGCGTTCGACGGCACGACGCATTTCAAGCCCGGCACGGAGGTGAAGACGTGGTAGGGGCTTTGCGAATGCTGCGCCGCGGCGCTGCGGCCGGCGCCGACCATCGTGCGGATGACGAGCGGCGTCTTCGCCTTGCCGCCGAACATGTAGCGGAACTTCGCCGCCTGGTTGAAGATCTGGTCGAAACAGACGCCGAAGAAATCGGAGAACATCAATTCGGCGACGGGCCGCAGGCCCGAGACGGCGGCGCCGGCCGCCGCCCCCATGATCGCCGATTCGGTGATCGGCGTGTCGATGACGCGCTGCGGCCCGAATTCCTGGAAAAGCCCCTTGGTGACGCCCAGCACCCCGCCATAGGCGTCGCGTTGCCCGTCGGTGCCGGCGCCGCCGGCTACGTCCTCGCCGATGACGACGACCGTCGGGTCGCGCCGCATCTCCTGGGCGAGCGCCTCGTTCAACGCCTGGCGGATCGATTTCTGCGGCATGGCGCGGCCCTCAGTAAGAGACGTAGACGTCGGCGAGGAGCTTCTCGGGGTCGGGCGGCGGGGCGGCGCGGGCGGCGGCGACGGCACGGTCGAGGAGCGCGGCGATCTCGCTGTCGATCGCGTCGAGCGCGTCCGTTTCGAGGAGCGCGGCTTCGCCGACCCGGCGGCGGAAATTCTTCAAACAATCGCGCTCCTCGCGCAGGCGCCTCACCTCGTCCTTGCCGCGGTAGAGCTGAGCGTCGCCCGAATGGTGGCCGTAGAAGCGCACGGTATCGACCTCGATCGCCGAGGGGCCGCGGCCCTCTCGGGCGCGTTCGATCGCCTCGCCCGCCGCCTCGTGGACGGCGAAGAAATCGTCGCCCGAGACCTTGACGGCGGGCAGGCCGAAGCCGCGGGCGCGCCCGGCGATGTCGCCGCTGCCGACGGCGTAGCGGAAACCCGTCCCCTCGCCGTACTGGTTGTTTTCGAAGACGAAGATCGCCGGCAGCTGCAAGACGACGGCGAGGTTCATCGCCTCGAAGGTGGTGCCCTGGTTCGAGCCGCCGTCGCCGGTGAAGGCGACCGCGACCGTGCCCTTGCCGAGCGTCTTCGCCGACAATGCCGCGCCGACGACGAGCGGCGGGCCGCCGCCGACGATGCCGTTGGCGCCGAGCATGCCGCGGTCGAGATCGGCGATGTGCATCGAGCCGCCCTTGCCGGCGCACAGCCCGCCTTTTTTGCCGAAGAGTTCGAGCATCATCTCCTCGACGTCGCAGCCCTTGGCGATCGAGTGGCCGTGCCCGCGATGCGTGCTGGCGATATAGTCGGCGGCTGAGAGGTGCGAGCACACCCCGACGGCGGACGCTTCTTCGCCCGCGTAGAGGTGGACAAAGCCCGGGATGCCGCCCTTCGCGAACTCGTCCTGCACGCGCTCCTCGAAGCGGCGGATCGTGCACATGTCGCGATAGGCCTTGAGAAGCGCCTCTCGGCTCAGCTGCACGGGTTTCCTCCTTGGTTTGGCCTTGCCGCCGAGAGTGCGTCGCTGCGCTCGCAATGACAACCCGCTAATGCTATAGCGGGGCCTCTGGGGACCGTAATGAACCCGATCATCGAATACCTGCGCCGGTCGCGCGACACGGTCGAGGCGGCGCTCGGCGACCAGGATTTTATCGCGGCGATCGAAAAGAGCGTCGAGCTCGTCGCCGGCGCGCTCGCCCGCGGCAACAAAATCCTGCTCGCCGGCAACGGCGGCAGCGCCGCCGATGCGCAGCACATCGCGGCCGAACTGGTCGGGCGCTTCGATTACGACCGCGCCCCCCTCGCCGCCGTCGCGCTGACGACCGACAGCTCGGCCCTGACGGCGATCGGCAACGATTACGGCTACGAAGAGGTGTTCGCGCGGCAGGTCGCGGCGCTCGGGGCAAAGGGCGACGTGCTGCTCGCGATCTCGACCTCGGGGCGCTCGCCCAATGTCTTGCGCGCGATCGCGGCGGCGCGGCGCAAGGGGCTCGAGGTGATCGGCTTCACCGGGAAAGCAGGCGGCGAGATGGCGGCGATCTGCGACGTCGTCCTCAAAGCGCCCTCCGCTTCGACGCCGCTCATTCAGCAGATCCACATCACCGCCGCGCATATCGTCTGCGGCCTCGTCGAGGAGCGGCTCTTTCCGCGCGACGCCGCGGCGCCCCGATGATCCGCCTTTCCGCCGCCTTTCGCGACCGCGACGGGAGCTTAAACCACGGCGACGACCATGTCGGCTCGCGCCAGCGCTTCCGCTGGATCGAGGGCGGGGCCGAGGCCGTCAAATCGCTGGCCTTCATCGCCGAAGTCTTGAGCCCGTGACAGAGGGCGGCGTGCGCGTCCTAGTGTTCGGCGGCGGCGGGCAGGTCGGCTTCGATCTCGCCCGCGCCCGCTGGCCCGAAGGGTTCGCGCTGCGCTCGCTCGACCGGGCCGAGGCCGACATCACCGAGCCCGCCGCGATCGCCGCCGCCCTCGCCGCCGAGCCGCCGGACCTCGTCGTCAACCTCGCCGCCTATACCGCGGTCGACCGCGCCGAAAGCGAAAGCGAGCGCGCCTGGGCGGTCAATTGCGCGGGCGCCGGGAATGTGGCGCGCGCCGCTTCGACGCGCGGCGTGCCGCTCGTGCACATCTCGACCGATTACGTCTTCGACGGCACGAAATCCGGCCCCTACCGCGAGGAGGATCCCGTCAACCCGCTCGGGCAATACGGCGCCAGCAAGGAGGCGGGCGAACGGGCGGTGCGCGAGGCGGCGCCGCGGCACGTCATCCTGCGCACGCAATGGGTCTATGGCGTCGCGGGCGCGAATTTCGTCAAGACGATGCTGCGATTGGGCCGCGAACGCGATGTCGTGCGCGTCGTCGCCGACCAATGGGGCGGGCCGACCGCCGCGGCCGATCTCGCGCGCGCTATTGTCGCAATCGCCCAGCAGATCGCCGCCGGCTCGGTAGCCTGGGGCACCTATCATTACGCGGGCGCCGGCGCCGTCAGCTGGCACGGCTTCGCGGAAGCGATCTTCGATCTCGCGGCGCCCTACCTCGGCCGGCGGCCGAGGCTCGAAAGGGTCGCGACCGCCGACTATCCGACGCCGGCCCGCCGGCCGCTCAATTCGGTCCTCGACTGCGAGAAGATCAGGCGCGATTTCGGCATTACCCCGCGGCCGTGGCGACAGAGCCTCGAGGCAATGCTGGGGGAATATTTCGCCAGCGAGACGGTGAGGCGGTGAGATGGCTTGTCATTGCGAGGCGCCGCAGGCGCCGCGGCAATCTCGACGGGATTGCTTCGCTTCGCTCGCAATGACGATGTCCTTCCATGCCTCTGCGGTGAAACTCGGCGGATGGGCGCGATGAAAGGGATCATACTCGCCGGCGGGTCCGGGACGCGGCTCTACCCGGTGACGCTCGCCACCAGCAAGCAGCTCTTGCCGGTCTACGACAAGCCGATGGTCTATTACCCGCTCGCGACGCTGATGCTGGCCGGCATCCGCGACATCCTCCTCATCACGACGCCCGAAGACCTGCCGCGCTACCGCGCCCTCTTGCGCGACGGCGGCCAATGGGGGCTCGCGATCTCCTATGCCGAGCAGCCGCGCCCGGAAGGCCTCGCGCAGGCCTTTCTGATCGGCCGCGACTTCATCGCCCGAGAGCGGGTGGCGATGGTGCTCGGCGACAACCTCTTCTACGGCATGGGGCTGTCGGCGATCTTGCGGCGGGCGGCGGCGCAGGAGCGCGGCGCGACGATCTTTGCCTATCGGGTGAGCCGGCCGGAAGCCTACGGCGTTGTCGAGTTCGACGCCGAGGGCCGCGCCGTCGGCATCGAGGAAAAGCCGAAAGAGCCGCGCTCGCACTGGGCGGTGACGGGGCTCTATTTCTACGACGGCGCGGTGTCCGACCTCGCCGCAACGCTCAAACCTTCGGCGCGCGGCGAACTCGAAATCACCGATCTCAACCGGCTCTATCTCGACGAGGGCCGGCTCGCGGTCGAGCAATTGGGGCGCGGCTTCGCCTGGCTCGACACCGGCACGCACGCCTCGCTCTTGGAGGCCGCGCTTTTCGTGCGCACGATCGAGGAGCGGCAGGGGACGAAGATCGCCTGCGTCGAGGAAGTCGCCTACCGCATGGGCTATATCGACCGCGCGCAGCTGCGGGACCTCGCCCAAGGCCTCGACAACAGCGGCTATGGCGGCTATCTCGAACGCGTCGCCAGCGAGGAGGAGTGAGAGCCCAGCCTCTTCATCGCGAAATTCTCGGCGGATCACCCTCCTCGTCGCCCCGGCGAACGCCGGGGCCCATTTCCGCCATGGATACCGGCTTTCGCCGGTATGACGAAGGGGCGGTAGCAATCATTAAGCGCGCACGGTTCCAACGATCGGGCCTATGTTGTAGCCTCAGCGGGAGCGAAACGGCCGAGAGAGCCGCGACATGAACGATGTTGCCGTAACGCAGGATTACATCACGGAATTCCGCGCCCGCGGCGAGGCGATTGCGGAGGCGTGCACGCGCTGCGCCGCCTGCTTCCGCGCCTGCCCGATGGTGGCGCCGGCGGGGCTCGCTGAGGCCGATGCGGGCGCCGTGACGGCGGCCATCGTCGATCTCGTGACCGGCGGGCCGGGCAGCCCGGAGGCGGCGCGCTGGGCCTCGGTATGCAGCGGCAGCGGCAACTGCATCCCGGCCTGCCCCGAAGGGATCGACACCCGCTTCATGGTGCAGCTGGCGCGCGGCTTCGCCCGCCGCCGGGCCGGGAGCACACCGCTCAACACGCGCTGGCGGCAGGGCTTTCAGAATATGAGCCGCGGCGTGCGCGTCATCTCGCGGCTGCAGATGCCGCCGGCGACGCTCGCCCGGCTGCGCGGCCAGGGCTCGCCGCCGCGCGAGCGGGCGCCCGAGGTCGTCTTCTATACGGGGTGCAACATCCTGCGCACGCCGCACATCGCGCTGCTCTGCCTCGACGTGCTCGATTTGCTCGGCGTCGATTACGAGGTCATGGGCGGGCCCGGCCAGTGCTGCGGCGTCTACCAGTTCCGCGAGGGCGATTTCGACAATACGGCAAAGGTCTCGTACGCGACGATCGACGGGCTCGCCGCCGCCGGCACCTCTACTGTGCTCTCCTGGTGCCCGTCCTGCCAGGTGCAGCTGGGCGAAGTCGCGCTGCCCAATTACGCGGCGCGGTTCGGCGCGAAGCCTTTCGATCTGAACCCGTTCCTCGTGTTTCTCGCCGAGCGGGCCGACCAGCTCGCAGCGCTGATGACGCACCGCGTCGAAAAGCGCGTCGCGCTGCACGAGCGCCCGGTACTGCCGGCCGTGCGCGAGGCAGTTCGGCGGCTGTTGTCGGTGATCCCCGGGATCGAGCTCGCCGAGATCGACGTGCCGCGCGTCGGCACGCAGGCGAACAGCCTCGCCGTGTTGCCCGAGTTCAAGCGCGAGCTCGTCGCGAAGGAGCTTGCCGCCGTCGCCGATGCCGGCGTCACAACGCTCGCCACGATCTACCACGCCTGCCACCGCGAGATGTGCGACGCCGGCGACGGGCGGAGCTTCGAGGTCGTCAATTTCATGGAGATCCTGGGCGAGGGCCTCGGGCTCTATGCCGAGGATCTCTACAAGCGGCTGAAGCAGATGCGCGACATCGACGAGATAATCGCCGAGACCACGCCCATCGCCGCGCAATACGGGCTCGATCTCGACACCGTGCGCGACGCGCTCATCGTCGAATTCGGCGCGCACTGAGGCGCCAGCCCAACACGCCATGTCGGAGGCGCCAGTCGCAGCCAGGGGATTGCCGCAGCGCTGCGCGCCTCGCAATGACATAGCCGGATGTCGGACATGCTGACGCGGCCGATACCGTCCTCCGGCGAGGAACTGCCGGTGGTCGGTCTCGGCACCTGGCCGATGTTCGATGTCGGCCCGCAGGAAAGGGCGCGGGCGCCGTTGCGCGAGGTCGTGCGCGGCCTCGTCGCGGGCGGCGGGCGGCTGATCGACTCCTCCCCGATGTACGCCCGCGCCGAAGAGGTGACGGGCGCGCTCGTCGAGGATCTCGGGGCGCGCGAGAAGACCTTTCTCGCGACCAAGGTGTGGACGAGCGGGCGCGAGCGCGGCATCGCCGAGATTCGCCGCTCGGCCGAGCGGCTGCGCACCGCGACGATCGACCTCGTACAGATTCACAACCTCGTCGATTGGAAAACGCATCTCGAAACCCTGCGCGCGATGAAAGCGCGGGGCGAAATCCGCTATATCGGCCTGACGCATTATACCGACGGCGCGCTTCCGGAACTCGCCCGCATCCTGCGCGCCGAAGGCGGCATCGACTTCGTGCAATGCGCCTATTCGCTGTCGCAGCGCGCCGCCGAGCGCATGCTGTTGCCGGCGGCGGCGGGCGAAGGCGTTGCCGTCATCCTCAACCGGCCCGTAGGGCAAGGCGGGCTCTTCGGCCGCGTCCGCGGCCGGCCGTTGCCGGAATGGGCGCGCGGATTCGACTGCACGGGCTGGGCCGAATTCTTCCTCAAATACGTCCTCGCCGAGCCGGCCGTCACCTGCGTCATCCCGGCGACGGGCGACCCCCTCCACATGGCGCAAAACCTCGCCGCCGGCCGCGGCGGGCTGCCCGACGCCCGCCAGCGGCAGCAGATGCGCGAGTTCTGGGACGGGCTGTAGGCAGCCGCCCCGAGCGGGGCGACAAACCCCTACCCGACCGACGGCTCGTGCGTCATCGGCATTTAACTAGGCATCAAATGATGATACTTTGCATGCAAAGACGGAGATTGCGGTGCGAACGACGTTGGCGCTCGACGACGAACTGCTCGCCAAGGCTCAGGCGTTGACGGGCCTCAGGGAGAAATCGAGCCTCGTTCGCGAGGGGCTCAAAGCCCTCGTCGAACGCGAAAGCGCGCGACGATTGGCGCGTCTCGGCGGCAGCGAGCCCGCCCTGAAGGCGCCGCCGAGACGGCGGCCCGACCCGGCGTGATCCTCGTCGATACATCCGTCTGGGTCGATCATCTGCGCGCGCATAACGCAGCGCTTGCCCGGCTGCTCGACGCCGGGGCGGTGCTCGTGCACCCGTTCGTCACCGGCGAACTCGCCTTGGGCCGCATGCGACAGCGCGAGACTGTTCTGGGCGCGTTGTCGGACTTGCCTCATACTGCGATCGCCGGCGACGCCGAAGTCTTGCATTTCATCGAGCGCCATGCGCTGTTCGGGCGCGGCATCGGTTATATCGATGTGCACCTGCTCGCAGCGGTGCGCTTGACCGCGGACGCGCGGTTATGGACAAGCGACAGAAAGCTCCGCGGCGTTGCCGAGGAGCTGGGTTTGGCGATGCCGGAGCCCCGCGGCTCGTAGGGTGCCACCCTCACGGCGGGGGCGGCGCAGCAACCCCGCCGATCGCGGCGAAGAGCGCGGCGACCGCCTCGCGCGGAATCCCGCGGGTGACGAAGACGAGGCGCGAGCGGCGGTCCTCGTCCGGCCACTCCAAGAGTTCGACTGGGTTGTGCGCGACGTGCTGCACGTAATGCACGACGACGGGCCCTTTGGCGCCCTCGATCGCGACGAGGCCCTTGGCGCGCAAGAGGTCGGCGCCGCGCAGATTGGTCAGCACGCCCATCGCCTGCGCGAAGGCCGGCCACGGCATCGGCTTTTCGAACAGAAGCGCGAAGCTCTCGATGCCGTGCGTGTGGCGGTGGCTGCCCTCCGGCAATTCCGGGCGGACGATGATGCCGTCGTCGAGCAGGAATTGCGGCTCGACGGCGCCAAGGGCGGCTTCACGCAACGGCGCCGCAGAGAGAGCGCGCAACGACGCGGCGAGATCCTCGACGGCGCCGCGGCGGGCGAGATCGGATTTCGACAGCACGATGCGATCGGCGACCGCGACCTGGCAGCGCGCCTCTTCCATGCGTTCGAGATTGACGGCGCCGTTCAGCGCATCGACGACCGCGACCATCGCCTGCAGATGAAATTCGCCGCCGAGCGCCCGGTCGGTGGCGAAGGTCTGCAATATCGGCGCCGGGTCGGCGAGCCCCGAAGTCTCGATGACGACGCGCGCGAAGCTCGGCACGGCGCCGCGGGCGCGGTCGATGAAGAGGCCGCGGAGCGTCTCCTCGAGGTCGCTGCGCACGTTGCAGCACAGGCACCCGTTGCCGATGAGGACCGTCGCGTCGCTGCTCGCGCGCAGCAATGCCTGGTCGATGCCGATCTCGCCGAATTCGTTGACGACGAGCGCGGTGTCGGCGCCCTCGGGCCGGTCGAGAAGGGCGCGGATCAGCGTCGTCTTGCCGGAGCCCAAAAAGCCGGTGACGACGACGACCGGCAGGCGCGCGCCCCGCGGCCGCCTCTCGCGGCGGCCGAAGAGCGGCTGGTCGGCGCCCGCGAAGAGCGCCGCCGAAGTCGCCTCAGAAGTCCATTTCAAGCGTGTAGAGCCCTCCCGCGTGGCGGTCGACGGTGTAGACGACGCCGCGCTCGTCGACGAGCACGTCGTTGATCTGGACCGCCCCGGAGGGCGCGCCGCGCGGCGGCGCCGGCACGTAGTAGCCGACCTCCTTCGGTTGGTAGGGGTTGGTCGTGTCGTAGGCCCTCAGGCCGCCGTTGAAGAAGGTCGCGAGCACGATCGTTTCGGATTTCCAGCTGTTCGGCTTCGGCAAATTCTCGAAGAGATTGTGGGCGCCGTAGCGGGCCTGCGGCCGCATGAAATCCGAAAGCGGCGGCAAGGGGCAGGTCGAGATCGGCACCGGGTTCGTCTCGTCGCGCGCATCGACGATCCACACGAGCTTCGGCCAATCGGCCCCTTCGGTGCGCACGCATTCGTCGCTGACGACGAGGAGGCCGCGCTCGAAGAACGGCACGACCGTGTGCGTGAAGCCGTGATAGGGCGGGTGGTAGTCCCAGCGCGCCACCATCTTCGGGTGCGCCTTGTCGGCGATGTCGAGGATCACCATGCCGCCGTCGATATAGCCGAGATAGGCGCGGTCGGGGCGCTGCGGATAGACGTTGGTGTTGTGCGGGCGAAAGCCGGTGTCGGCCGCTTCCGGATGGCGCACGGGCGGCGGCGCGCTGTCGCCCTCCTGCGTGCCGGGCAGCCACCAGCGCCCGACCTCCTGCGGCTTCGCCGGGTTCCGCACGTCGATGATGCGGTAGAACTGGTCGTCCTTCGGATGGCTCGGGCGGAAATCCGGGGCGCCGGAACTCATATGGATGTATTCGCCGTCGGCGAACCACAGCTGGTGCACGCCGCGCGAGCTCGGCCCGGAGCAGTCGTAAAGGCAGATCGAGCGCGGGTTTTCCGGCACCGAGATGTCGAACAATTCGAAGCCGGCCGGCTGCAGGCCCTTCTGCGTCGTCTGATAGGCGACCGCCATGACGTCGCCGACAGTCTCCAGCGAATTCGAACGCATGTGCCGCTGCGGCAGGTCGGCGCGGGCGACGATCTTCGGGGCGCGCGGTTCGGTGACGTCGATCGCGGTGAAGTTCTTCGGCGCACTCTCATGCGCGAGCCACAGGATGCGCCGCCCGTCCTTGGCGATCTGGATCGACATGCCCTCGCCGATCCCGCCGAAACCGTCGAGCTCGTGATGCGCCAGCTCCTTGAAATTCCAAATTGCCGCTTCGGGCATTCTCTACGCTCCTCTCGCGTTTCTGATTGGGCCGTCGGGCGGGGCAAACTAAGCGGATTTCACGGGCTCGTACATAAAAACCCTCTCCGCCCTTCGGGGGGAGAGGGAGGGGGCCCGGCGCCCCCACCTTACCCTAACCCTCTCCGCCCCCGGGAGCGGAGAGGGAGATTCCGGACCGGGTCGGGGTATTCGACGCTCTCGCCGCGCAATTCCGCGACGGCGCGCACGGCGGCGCGCGCGACCCGCCAGATCGCCTCGCCCGCATCGGCCGCTTCGAGCCCGACGGCGCCCGCCGCCCCCTGGCCGTCGGCCACCAGCACCTGCCACTCGCGCTCGCCGAGCCGACGGACCCTGAGTTCGAGGTTGCGGCCCGGCAGATGGAGGCGGGCCGCAGGTTCGGGCGTCGAGGACATCTCGATGCGGAACTGCATGCCGCATATATGCAGCTTGCCGCGAAAGGGTGCCCTCCCACATGCTCTCGCTAAGAAGGAGACGGGCGATGGACGCGATCGATCTCAACTGCGACATGGGCGAGAGCTTCGGCGCGTGGACGATGGGCAGCGACGCCGAGATGCTCGACATCGTCACCTCGGCCAACGTCGCCTGCGGCTTTCACGCCGGCGACCCGCTCGTCATGTTCGAGACCGTCAGGCGGGCGAAGGAGAAGGGCGTCGGGATCGGCGCGCATCCGAGCTTTTACGACCTCTTCGGCTTCGGCCGGCGCTCGCTCGCCGGCGAGAAGCCCGAGGACATCGAGAAGATGGTCGTGTACCAGATCGGCGCGCTGGAGGCCGTCGCGCGCGCCGTCGGGCACAAGGTGCGGCACGTCAAGGCGCACGGCACGCTCGCCAATCTCGCCGCCATCGACCGGCCGACGGCGCTGGCGATCGGCCGCGCCATCCGGGCGCTCGACCCGAGCCTCGTCTATGTCGTCATGGCGGGGACCGAACTCGAACATGCCGCCGCCGAACTCGGCCTGCCGATGGCCCGCGAGATCTACGCCGACCGCGCCTATGACGACAGCGGCAACCTCGTCTCCCGCAAATTGCCGGGAGCTGTGTTGCACGACGCCGAGGAGGCCGCCGAGCGGGTCGCCGCTATGGTGCGTGAGGGCGCCATCATCAGCCGGTCGGGCAAGCGCATTCCGGTGGCGATCGACACGGTGTGCGTGCACGGCGACACCCCGGCGGCGGTGCAAATGGCCGCCCGCGTGCGCGGGCGCCTGGAAGCCGCCGGCATCAGCGTTCGCCCGATGGCGGCGGCGCGCGGGTGAGCCCGGATTTACTCTCCGAACCGCGAATGGTAGGATTCCGGCATGGATCGCATCACCTTTAATCCCGGCCAGTGCGGCGGGCGCCCGTGCATCCGCGGCATGCGGATTAGGGTCAAGGACATTCTCGACCTTCTCGCCGCCGGGGTGAGCGAGGCGGAGATTCTCGCCGACTTCCCGTACATCGAGAAGGAGGACATCAGGGCAGCTCTCGCTTTTGCCGCGGGTGAAGTCGATCATCCGGTCCTGGTCGCCCCCGAGCGGTGAAGATCCTGATCGACGCGCAACTGCCGCCGAGCCTCAAACTGGCGCTCGCCGAGGCGGGGCACGAGGCTATCCACGTTGCCGATGTCGGGCTGCGAGACGCCGAAGATAGCAAAGTATGGGAGTACGCCCTGCGTGAAGGGACGGTTATTTTCACGAAGGACGAGGATTTCGCCGCTCGGCATTTGCGTGACGGTGGCGGACCTACGATCGTCTGGATACGGGTCGGGAATTCGTCCCGCGCAGCCCTGACGCGCTGGCTGAGCCCTCTTCTCCCGACGATAGAGAATTTGGTTCAGTCCGGCGAGGGCGTCATCGAGGTTCGATGATCGGCCGCTGGCTTCGATTGACCGGGCTGATTTGCGGTATTATGGCGCGAATCGCTGATAAACGAAGGGTGGGCGCGATGCCACCCAAAGACGCCCAAGGAAATATAGAATAAGCCGTGGATGACGACGATAAAACCTCCCCAAAGGGCCGCAGCCGCTATATCGAGCCGAAACGGTTTATTAGTCTCGTAGAGCAGCTTCACCGCCAAATACAACAACGCCGCACCGACGCCCATCACGAGGAGCCGCACGAAGCTCCGTTGGTAAGGGAGACGCGCCGGCTGTATTGGGTTACCGGAGTATTGGCATTCATCGGAGCATGCTCTTTCGGGGCCGCGTTGCTTCAATGGGATGCAATGCGTGGGCAATTGAATGCGTTCCAAGATTCGGTCGCCTTGGATCAGCGACCCTGGATAGGATTGGAAAATCTTTCTATTGCGGGCCCCTTGGCCTACGATGCGAAGGGATGGAAACACGGCAAGCGTTGGCATATCACCTTGGCATACCGGTTGAAAAATTACGGAAAGACTCCCGCAGCACACGTCGTTTTCTGGATGCACATGCTTCCCATCGTCTTGCATTATCAGGGCGGTGGCAAATTACATGGAACTTTTATTGGAGACGAATTGAACGCAGCGTGTACATGGCCCGAGAATTCGACTGAAATGTCGATTGATTCCGGGCAACTCGTGTTTCCAGGCGATGAATGGCCACAAAAAACGTTTGAGATTAATGGAGACCAAAACGCGTTTGACGAAGCCAAAATTGCAGAGGCTAAATACAGCGGCATTTTTCTTTTACCCGTGTGTATTACGTATCGGTCCACGTTCGGCCATTTCGCACTTTTCCGGAAACCCTCTGTGAGCTACCCTTCTTTTTTTGGTAACGATCAATACCGCACCGCCGAGGGATATCGGTTGGGCAAAAAGTCGAGAGCCGCGATCAATCTCGCCGGAGAGACGATCAGTGGGAACGATCTGACGCTCGGGCAGCCGGGCTTTCAGGCAAGCTATGCCCGATAGGCTCAAGGCCGCGAAAATGGCGAGCGCATGCCTCACGAGGCATACTCACATGCGCCGATAATGCTGTAAATGGGGCGATTTCCGGGGAATTGCGCCCATGGTACCCCTGATTTGAAAGAAAGAAGCGCCATGAGCAACAATCTCCTGCCGACGACCGTCGTCGGCAGCTACCCGCAGCCGGATTGGCTGATCGACCGCGAGCGGCTGTTGCACCTGCCGCCGATGCGGGTGCGGGCGCAGGAATTGTGGCGCGTGCCGCAGCCCTATCTGAAAGGGGCGCAGGACGACGCGACGGTGCTCGCGATCCGCGACATGGAACGCGCCGGGATCGACATCATCACCGACGGCGAAGTGCGCCGCGAGAGCTATTCGAACCGCTTCGCGACGGCGCTGTCGGGGATCGACCTCGACAATCCGGCGAATGTGCCGGGGCGCACCGGCGGCAGCATCGCCGTACCGCGCGTCACCGGGCCGATCCGCCGCATGCGCCCGGTCGAGGTCGAGGACGTCAAGTTCCTGCGCGCCAACACCGACCGCACGATCAAGATCACGCTGCCCGGCCCCTTCACGATGTCGCGCCAGGCGAAGAACGAGTTCTACGAGGACGAGGCGGCCTTGGTCATGGATTACGCCGCCGCCGTCAACGAGGAGCTGAAGGCGCTGAAGGCGGCGGGCGCCGACATCGTGCAGCTTGACGAGCCCTGGCTGCAGGCGCGCCCCGAGGAGGCCCGCCGGCTCGCCCTGCCGGCGATCGAGCGGGCGCTCGACGGCGTGCCCGGAACGCGGGCCCTGCATCTGTGCTTCGGCTATGCCTATGTCGCGAAGAACAAGCCGAGCGGCTATTCCTTCCTGCCCGAACTGGCGGCGACGAGCGTCGAGCAGATCTCGATCGAGGCGGCGCAGCCCGATCTCGATACCACGGTGCTCGAAAAGCTGCCGGGCAAGACCGTGATCCTCGGCGTCATCAGCATGGGCGACCCCAAGCCCGAGACGCCGGAAGTGGTGGCCGGGCGCATCCGCCGCGCGCTCGCGCATGTGCCGCCGGAGCGGCTCGTGCCGGCCCCGGATTGCGGCATGAAATATCTGCCGCGCGAAGTCGCCTTTGCGAAGCTGAAGGCGCTCGCCGAGGGCACGCAAATCGTGCGGCGCGAACTCGGCGCCTGAGGGGCCGCGCCTTTACTGGCCGGAATCGTCGTCGGCGGAGCGCGGCATCGCCGGCACCAGCAAGGGCCATGCCGCGCCCTGCGGCATCTGCGCGTTCAACGCCGTCGTCAAGGGCCTGCCGACCGTCACCCCGTAGAAGCAGGTCAGGTCGAGCAGCGCGAGCCCGATCGCGAGCGCCGTCAGAAACACGTTGAGTTCGCCCAAGGCGCGGTCGAACCGCCGCAGCAGATCTCCCTTGTGGGTCCGCTCGCCCTGCGACGTTGGATGGCGCAACATTGTGCTCTGGCCTCATACCCTGTCGCCGGTCCGCATGCCGGCGCGACGGAGAAATGATTAGCGCACGATAGTTAACGCGCCCTTACGCTGCGTCATTGATCCCGAGCAGCGGCGGCGTTACGGCTCGACCGCGATGCGGTCCTGCACCTCGACGACGCCTGGCGTCGACCAGGCCGCGCGCTCGGCGAGGTCGCGCTCCCAGGAGGCGCGAACCTTGCCGCCGAGGATGACCCGGCCGCCGTCGGTCTCGACCGTGATGCGGGTCGCCTCGAGATCGGCGTTGCGATGCAGCGCCTTTTGGATCGTTTCCTTGACCTCGAGCGCCTGCGCCGGCGAAACGACGCGGATCCGGTTGATGACGCCGACGACGCCGGTCAGCTTGTGCACCGCCTCGCCGGCCTCGGTCTTCTGAAATTGCCACTCGACATCGCCGGTCAGTGTGACATGACCCTGTTCGACCTTGATCTGGATGCGCTCGGCGGGAAACCCGACCTGCCATTTGAGAATGTCGATCGCCCGCCTGGCGATTTCGTCGTCGGAGCGCCTCTTGTCCGAAGGCAGCCGCACCTCGATTTCGTCGGCGATCGCCTTGACGCCGCGCACCCGCCGGGCGGCGCGTTCGGCCGCCGCCTTTTCGGCGTAGCTCTCGACAAAGCCGTCGAGCGTGACGACACCGCGGTTGGCGCTGACCCCGATATGGGCGGCATCGACGGCGGGCTCGAATTCGAGCTCGTCGAGAACGTCCTGCTGCAGTTGCAAATCGCGGGTCATCGCAGCCTCCAATTCCACATGACGCGACCAGAGTCTCCGGCCCAGCAGCGCGCGCCTTGATCGAGATCAAGGAGGGCGCCGCGCTCAGCCCGACCCGGCCGCAAAGGCCTCGTCTGCGACCGGGCGCCACGCATGCGCGTCCTCGACCAGCATGTACCCGCGACCGGTAGCGAGGCTGCGCACGACGGCATAGAGAGCCCCGCCCTCCTCGCCGCGGCCCGCCAGCCTGCCGTGGCGGAGCAGCTCGAAGGCGCCGTCTTCGCCTTCCAGCTCGATCAGCCCCTCGCGGATCCTGCCGGCATGCTGCAGGCGAAAGTCGTCGCGCGGCCTCGTCATCGGCCCCTCCATCGGAAAGCGCCCGAGCTTGCGGCGCCGGACCGCCGCGCGCGTTGACCTGCGTCAAGGCCCGGCGCGTGCTGCCGGGCGCATGATCGGCGGCCAGCGAAAGGAGGGCCGATGCCCGCACAACTCTATGTCCGCGCATTCTCCGAGCTTCGGCTGAAAGACGTCGCCGAGGTCGGAGGCAAAACCGCCTCGCTCGGCGAACTCTATTCCTTCGCCGCGGCGGGCGGGTTTGCGGTTCCCGACGGGTTCGCTCTCACTGCGCACGCCTATCGCGACGCGCTCGCCGAGGCCGGCGCCGAGACGGAGCTGCGCCGGCTGCTGTCGGACTTCGACCATCGCAACGTCGCGCTCCTCGGCGAACGCGCGGCGGCGGCGCGGCGGATCGTTTACGCGGCGACCGGCAATCCGCGGCTCTCCACCGAGATCGCGGCCGCTTATCGGGGACTGGAGCAGAACTACGGCCGCGGGCTGGCGGTCGCGGTGCGCAGCTCGGCGACCGCCGAGGATCTGCCGAATGCGAGCTTTGCCGGCCAGCACGAAAGCTTTCTCAACGTGCGCGGCGAGACGGCGGTCGTCGAGGCCTGCCGGCGTTGCTTCGCATCGATCTTCACCGACCGCGCGATCGTCTACCGCAACGACAACGGCTTCGACCATTTCAGAGTGGCGCTGTCGGTGGCGGTCATGCAGATGGTGCGCGCCGACCGCGGGGCGAGCGGGGTCATCTTCACGCTCGACACCGAATCCGGGTTTCGCGACGTCGTCTTCTTCACGGGCTCCTGGGGCCTCGGCGAGAACATCGTGCAGGGCAATGTCGATCCGGACGAATTTTACGTGCACAAGCCGACCTTCCGTGCCGGCTTCCGCGCGGTATTGAGCCGCAAGCTCGGCGGCAAGGAAATGCGCCTCGCCTATGCGCCGGGCCAAGGGACGCGCAACCACCCGACCCACCGGCAGGAGCGCGAGCGCTTCTGCCTCGCCGATCCCGAGGTGCTCGACCTCGCCCAAGCGGCGATCCGCATCGAGGAGCATTATTCCACGCTCGCCGGCCGGCCGACGCCGATGGACATCGAATGGGCGAAGGACGGCCTCGACGGCAAACTCTATATCGTGCAGGCGCGGCCCGAGACGGTAGCCTCGCAACGCGCTCCGGACGCCTTCGAAACCTACACCCTGAAAAAGGAAGGCGAAATGTTGGTCGTCGGCCGCGCGGTCGGCGAGAAGATCGCCGCCGGCAGGGTGCGCGTGGTGACGGACACCCGCTCGCTCGGCACCTTCCGGCCGGGAGAGATTCTGGTTGCCGAAGCCACCAGCCCCGATTGGGAGCCGGTGATGCGAACCGCGGCGGCGATCGTCACCAGCCGCGGCGGGCGCACCTGCCATGCCGCGATCGTCGCCCGCGAGCTGGGCGTGCCGGCGGTGGTCGGCGCGGCGGGTGCGACCGATAAGCTCCGGGCTGGCGGTACCGTCACCGTCAGCTGTGCCGGCGGCGAGGAGGGCAAGGTCTATGAAGGCAGCTTGCCCTTCGAGGTGACGCGCGTCGCCGCCTCGGCGGTACCGCGCCCGCACACGCAGATCATGGTCAATCTCGGCAATCCGGAACTGGCCTATCACACCGCGATGCTGCCCAATGACGGGGTCGGGCTGGCGCGCATGGAGTTTATCGTCGGCGAGCATATCGGCATCCATCCGATGGCGCTCGTCATGCCCGAGAAGGTCGCCTCGAAAGGAGCGCGCGCGGCGATCGCCCGGCTTGTGCGCAACTATCCGCACCCCGACGATTTCTTCGTCGAAAAGCTGTCGGAAGGGATCGGCACGATCGCCGCCGCCTTTTATCCGAAGCCGGTCATCCTGCGATTGTCCGACTTCAAGACCAACGAATACGCACGCCTTCTCGGCGGCGCCGGGTTCGAGCCGAAGGAAGAGAACCCGATGCTCGGCTTCCGCGGCGCCGCGCGCTACGCGCATCCGAACTATGCCGCAGGCTTCGCGCTCGAATGCCGCGCGATCCTGCGCGTGCGCAAGGAAATGGGCCTCGACAACCTGCGCGTCATGGTGCCGTTCTGCCGCCGCGTCGAGGAAGGAAAGCGGGTTCTCGAGGCAATGGCGCGGCTCGGGCTCGCGCGGGGCGAGGACGGGCTCGAGATCTACGTCATGTGCGAGATCCCGAACAACGTGATCTCGATCGACGCCTTCGCTGCGCTCTTCGACGGCTTTTCGATCGGCTCCAACGATTTGACGCAGCTGACGCTCGGCGTCGATCGGGATTCGGCGATCGTCGCCTTCGATTTCGACGAGCGCGACCCCGGCATGCTCGAAATGCTGCGTCTCGCCGTCACCGGTGCCAAGCGCAACCGGCGACACGTCGGTATCTGCGGCGAGGCGCCGGCGAATTACCCGGAGATCGCGCAATACCTCGCCCGCCTCGGCATCGATTCGATCAGCGTCAACCCGGCGAGCCTGCTCTCCACTTTCCTCGCCGTGTACCAGGCCGAAGCGGCTACCGCCGCGGCCGCAGCGGAATAGCGCCATGCCGCCGATCGTCACCCTAACGATGAACCCGGCGCTCGACATTGCGACCGCAACCGAACGCATCGTGCCGACGCACAAGCTCAGATGCGCGACGCCGCGCTACGATCCCGGCGGCGGCGGGATCAACGTGGCGCGCGCAATCCACGCGCTCGGCGGCGAGGTGGTCGCGGTGATGCCGTTGGGCGGCCCCTCGGGCGCGATGATCCGGCAAATGCTCGAGGCCGCGGGCGTGCCCCATCGGGCGATCGAGATCGCCGGCGTCACCCGCGAGAGCCTTGCGGTCGAAGAGCACCGGAGCGGCAAGCAATACCGCTTCATTCTGCCCGGCCCGGAACTTTCGCCGCGCGACCAGGAGCGCTGCCTCGACACGCTTTCCGCCTTGCTCGTCGAGGCGCAGTCCGTCGTCGCCAGCGGCAGCCTGCCGCCCGGGGTCGCGGATGATTTCTACGCCCGTGTCGCGCGGCTCGCCAGGCGCGCCGGCAAGCGGTTTTTTCTCGATACCTCGGGCCCGGCGCTCGCGGCGGCCGGCGGCGTTTACCTGTTGAAGCCGAGCCTCAGCGAATTGGAGGCGCTGACGGGCCGGAAGATCGCAGCCCCGGCGGAGGAAGAGCGGGCGGCCCGCGAGGTGGTTGCGACGGGCCGCGCCGAAATCGTCGTGCTGTCGCTCGGGGCGCAAGGCGCGCTTGTGACGAGCGCCGAGGGGAGCGAGCGCTTCGCGGCGATCCCGGTCGAGGCGAAGAGTACGGTCGGCGCCGGCGACAGCATGCTGGCCGGCATCGTGCTCGCCCTATCCCGAGGCGAGAGTCTCAGCGAAGCCGTGCGCTTCGGCATGGCGGCCGGCGCGGCCGCACTGCTCGGCTCGGGAACCGAGCTCTGCCGGCGGGAAGACGTCGAGCGGCTCAACGCCGCCAACTGCAGGAACTGACCAATGCCCTATGCGATGACCTCCGAGCTGACGCCGGCCGTTCGCCGGCTGCCGCCGCACGCCCAGCAAATCTTCCTGTCGGCATTCAACGGCGCCTGGGATTCTTACGCCGACCGCGGCCCGCAGGCGCAGGAAGAGATCGCGTTCCGCGTCGCCTGGGCGGCGGTCAAGAAGCGCTATCGCAAAGAGGGCGGGCGCTGGGTGCCCCGGTAAGCTACCGCAAATAAGCTTCGGTCGCGTAGCGGCGCATCATGCGGTGGCTGTTGAAATAGGCGCCGATATTGCCGATCGCCTGCTTCATCATCGCGCGCCAGCGCGCCGGCGCGTCATGGTAGAGCGGCAATACGGCGTGCTCGAGCTTGTCGTAGAGCGCGGCGGCGTTTGCCTTTTCGTCCGCCGCCGCGCCGTCCTCGCCGATCGCCCAGCCTGTGACGCCCTCGATGCAGGCCTCGATCCACCAGCCGTCGAGCACGCTCAGATTGAGTACACCGTTGAGCGCCGCCTTCATGCCGCTCGTGCCGGAGGCTTCCAGCGGCGGCAGCGGCGTGTTCAGCCAGACGTCGCACCCCCCGACCGCAAGCTTCGCGATTTCCATGTCGTAATTGGGCAGGAAGACGCAGCGGAGACGCCCTTCGAGCTGCGCGAAATCCTGATGCAGCTGCCGGATCGTCTCCTTGCCCTCGGCATCGCGGGGGTGCGCCTTGCCGGCCATGACGAGCTGAAACGGGTGCCGTTCGGCGATTGCGGCGAGACGCCCGGGATCTTCGAATAGCAGGAGCGGACGCTTGTAGCCGGTCATTCGGCGGGCGAAGCCCAGGATCGGGATTTCGGGATCGAGAGCCCTGCCGGTCACTTTCTTCACATATTCCGACAGATCGGCGCGGGCGGCGGTGTGGCAGCTCCAGACCTCGTCTCCCTCGAGCTGCAGCACGCGCAGCAGCAGCTCCGGCTCGTGCTGCCAACGCGGCACATGCGTGTCGTAGAGGCGGGCGAAGGCGGTATGCGTCCAGGTTCCGACATGGACGCCGTTCGTCACCGCATGGATGCGGTAGCCCGGAAACATGTGCTCAGTCGTCTGCGCGTGGCGACGCGCGACGCCGTTGACGTAATCGGCGAGGTTGAGCGCGAGCCGCGTCATGTTGAGCCCGTTCGTCCCGGCCAGCTCCTTCAGCACGTCGAGATCGATAAAGCCCGGGAGCAGCCGCTCGAAGAGGTCGTAGGCAAAGCGGTCGTGCCCCGCTTCCACCGGCGTGTGGGTCGTGAAGACGCAGCGCTCGCGCACCGCCGCGATGTCGTACGGCGCCTCGCCGGCGATCCGCTCCTCCTCCGGCACCCGCCAATGGTTCAAAAGTTCGAGCGAGAGCAGCGCGGCATGCCCCTCGTTCAGATGGTAGGTGTGCAGATCGAAACCGAGCGCCTGCAAGATCCGGATGCCGCCGATGCCGAGTACGATCTCCTGCTTCAGCCGATATGCGTCGTCGCCGCCGTAAAGCTCGTCGGTCAATATGCGGTCTTGTTTCCGGTTCTGGTCGAGGTCGGTGTCGAGCAACAGGATCGGGATGCGGTGGCCGTGCGGGCAGGTGTGGATATAGAGCCAGGGTCGTATCCAAACCGGATGGCCTTCGATTTCGACGGCGACCATGGCACCCAAGGGGGCGCACCATTGCTGCGGCTCCCAGCGGTCGGGACGCTCGGTCTGCCGCCCTTCGGCGTCGATCTGCTGCAGAAAGTATCCTGCCCGGCTGACGAGCGTGACGAAGACGACGGGGAGTTCGAGATCGGCGCAAGAGCGCGCCGTGTCGCCTGCGAGGATGCCGAGGCCGCCGGCATAGGAGTGCATCTCGTTGCGCACCGCCATCTCCATCGAGAAATAGGCGATGTGCGTGCGCGCGAGAAAAGGGTCGATCGACGACACCGCAGGCTCCTCATCGGATTGGCAAGGCGATACCGAATGCCCACCCGGCTTTCGCGTATTGAGCCCGATCGGACGATCGCCGCGTTGACCTGCGTCAAGCGCGTGAAAACGCGCCTAGGGGGTCGCCTCCGCTCAGTGGGCGGCGAGTGCCTCGCGCCGCTTCGCCTTCGCCTCGCCGCCTTGCGGCTCGCCATGCGCCGCGGCGGGGACGATTTCGATCATCGCCGCGTGGATCCGCCAGTCCGGGATGTGTTCCAACTCGGCAAAGCGCTTGATCGCCATGTCGCGCGCCGCGTCGGGGCTCTCGGCCGAACCCACCAGGATCGAGCGCTGGCAGACCTTGTGCACCCGATGGCCTCTGGCGAATTCGTTCAGAAAATCGACTCGATAGCTGGGCATCGCTCGCCTCCCAATTACTGGAAAGGACCGAGATCTGCGTCGGCGTCGCGGCTTCGTCGTCGAACGCCGCCAAAAATTCTGCATCCAGGGCATGCGGCGTGGGGGCACCGCGCCGGTATTAAATGCCGACCGAAGGTCGGGGGCAAACGCTTTCTTTTGCCGATCATCGAGCCCTCGGAAAACATTTCGAAAAGATCGAATAGTGGCGCCGCGGTCCACCTGCCTTGATGTGCGTCAATGCCGACAAGGGCCGCAAGCGTATCGCATACGCCCATGTGCGAGCTTTTCGCGCTTTCCGCCCGCAGGCCGACCGTGGCGAGCTTCTCGCTCGAAACCTTCGCGGCGCACGGCGGCAACGTCGGCCGCAACCTCGATGGCTGGGGGCTCGCCTTTTACGACGGGCGCTCGGCAAGGGTGTACCGCGAACCCGAGCCGGCGGCGGGCAGCCCCTGGCTGCGATTCATCGAGCGCCGGCGGGTCCCGAGCACGCTCGTCCTCTCCCATATCCGGCATCGGACGCGCGGCGCGATATCGCTTGCGAACACCCAGCCCTTTGCGCGCGAGCTGGGCGGCCGAGTGCACGTTTTTGCCCATAACGGACGGCTCGACGGGATCGATGAGCTGGCGGAAACCGCCGGCGAACGGTTTCGGCCGATCGGCGACACGGATTCCGAGGTCGCCTTCTGCCTCCTGCTCGATCGGCTCTCTTCGCTGTGGAGCAGCGGCGCGATCCCGAGCCTGGACGCGCGCCTCGCCGTTCTCGCGCCTTTCGCCGCCGAGTTGCGCGCGCTCGGGCCGGCAAATTTTCTTTATGCCGACGGCGATTGCCTGTTCGCCCATGGCGACCGCCGCACCCAGGCGGACGGTCGCATCGCGCCGCCCGGACTGTGGCTTCTCGCGCGCCGCTGCCCCTTCGACCACGACGCGCCGCCGCTCTCGGGCGTCGCGATCGACAGCCTCGGCGCGGCGCAGGAACTGACGCTGCTCGCAAGCGTGCCGCTATCGCGAGAGGCGTGGCGGCCGCTCTGGCGGGGACAACTGACCGCCGTCAAGGAGGGGCGCGTCGTCATGTCGATCGAGACGGACCCTCTCTTCGGGGCGGCCGATGACTGACGCCGAGCGTGACCGCGGCATATCCCGGCTTGCGCCGGAGCTCTACGCCGGATGGCGGGCGGCCGATATCGGCGTGCTGACCGAGCGGCTCGAGCGGGCGCTGATCGTCGAGCTTGCCGGCCCGGTCGCGGGAAAGAGCGTCCTCGATATCGGTTGCGGCGACGGCGAGTTGGCGCTCGATCTCGCCGCGCGCGGGGCGCGCGCCGTCGCTGGCATCGACGCCTCGGAACGGATGATCGCCGCTGCCCGCGCCCGGCCGGGCGCCGCCCGTGTCGCCTTCGAGGTCGCCGCGGCCGAAGCGCTGCCTTTCCCGGCGGCAAGCTTCGACCTCGCCGTCGCGATCACGATCTTGTGCTTTGTCGAGGATGCCGCGCCGGTCTTTGCGGAAATCGCGCGCGTCCTGCGGCCAGGCGGCCGGCTCGTCATCGGCGAGCTCGGCAAATGGAGCAGCTGGGCGGCGGCGCGGCGCATCCGCGCCTGGGCCGGCTCGCGCCTCTGGGCGCGCGCCCGCTTCCGCACCAGGCGCGAACTCGCCGGCCTCGCCGAAGCCGCCGGGTTGTCGGTCGAGACCGTCCGCGGCGCCGTCTTTTTTCCACGCCTCGCGCCGCTGGCGCGCCTTCTCGCGCCGCTCGACCCGACGCTCGGCCGGGCGACGACATTCGGCGCCGCCTTTATCGCGCTTGCCGCCGAGAAGCGCGCGCGCCGGCATTAACGGCTCGGCCCGAACCCCTCTCCGTCGTCGCGCAGCACGACATAGAGCGCCGGGATCACCAGCACCGTCAGCGCCGTCGAGGAAGCGAGCCCGAAGACGAGCGACAGCGCCAGGCCCTGAAAGATCGGGTCGGAGACGATGAAGGCGGCGCCGATCATCGCCGAAGCGGCGGTGAGGAATATCGGGCGAAAGCGGATGGCGCCGGCGTCGAGCAGCGCTTCGCGCAGCACCGCCCCCTCGGCGCGCCGCCGGCGGATGAAATCGACGAGCAGGATCGAGTTGCGCACGATGATGCCGGCGAGCGCGATAAAGCCGATCATCGAGGTCGCGGTGAAGGGCGCGCGGAACAGCCAATGCCCGATGACGATGCCGATCAGGGTCAGCGGCACCGGCACCAGAATGACGAGCGGCAGGCGGAACGAGCCGAACTGCGCGACGACGAGCAGATAGATGCCGAGCAGCGCCACCATGAACGCCGCCCCCATGTCGCGGAAGGTGACGTAGGTCACCTCCCATTCGCCGTCCCACAGGAGCGAGGGCTTCGACTCGTCGGCGGGCTGGCCGTGCAGGCGGACCGCGGGCGCGCCTGCCTTGCCCCAGTTCATCTTGTTCAGCGCATTGTCGACCGCCAGCATGCCGTAGATCGGGGCTTCGTACTGGCCGGCGAGTTCGGCCTCGACCATCTCGGCGAAATGCCCGTCGCGGCGGTAGAGGGTGTAGGAGGCGGACTCGCGCTTGACGGTGACGACATCGCCCAATTCGACATTGGGCCCGCGCGTCGCGGTGCCGCCCGCCGGCAGCGGCGTCGACAGGATGCGCTCGCCCATGAACAGCTCGTGCTTCGGCAATTTGACATCGATGGCGATCGGCTTCGTGCCGTGGCCGCGCTGCGAGAAGCCGACCTGAACGCCGCCGATCAGCGCCGCTATCGTGTCGTAAACCGCCTGCTGCTCGACGCCGTAGAATTCGAGATTTTCCTGATTGATCGAGAAACGCAGCCGCTCGCTCGGCCGGTGAAAGGTGTCGTCGATATCGACGATGAACGGCACTTTCTCGAAGGCCTCGCGCACCTTGCGCGCCACCGCCCGCCGCGCCGCCTCGTCCGGCCCGTAGATCTCGGCGAGCAGCGTCGCGAGCACAGGCGGTCCCGGCGGCACCTCGACGACCCGCAGCACGGTGCCGGGCGGGCGCGGCAATGCCGCGAGGCGCCGGCGCACATCGAGCGCGATCCTGTGGCTCGGGCGCGAGCGCTCGCTCTTCGGCAGGAGGTTGACTTCGAGATCGCCCTCTTCCGGGTTGTCGCGCAGATAGTAGTGACGCACGAGCCCGTTGAAGTCGAACGGCGCGGCGGTGCCGGCATAAAGCTCGATCGAGGTCAGCTCGGGCAGGCCCGCGAGCCGGTCGGCGGCGGCGAAGAGAAACCGCTCGGTGTCCTCGACGGTCGAGCCCTGCGGCAGATCGACGACGACTTGCAGCGATGATTTGTCGTCGAACGGCAAGAGCTTCACAGTCACATCCTTGGTGACGAATAGGAAGCAGACGCCAACCGTCGCGGCGCCGACGGCGGCGAGAAACAGCAGCGCCCGCCGCCGGCCAACGAGCAGCGGGCGCGCGATGCGCAGATAGAAGCGTCCCATTGCGCCGAGCCGGTGTTCGCCGGCCTCTTCGCTCGGCGCCGCGGCGGCGTAGTGGGAGCGCGCCAGGCGATAGAGCAGCCACGGCGTGATGACGACCGCGACGAAGAACGAGAACAGCATCGCCGTCGAGGCGTTCGCCGGGATCGGGCTCATATAGGGCCCCATCAGCCCGCTGACGAACATCATCGGCAACAGCGCGACGACGATCGTCAGGGTCGCGACGATCGTCGGGTTGCCGACTTCCGCGACCGCCTCGATCGCCTGCCCGACAAGATCGCGGCCGCCATGCGTCTGCCAGTTGCGCACGATGTTCTCGACGACGACGATCGCATCGTCGGCGAGGATGCCGATCGAGAAGATCAGCGCGAACAGGCTGACCCGGTTGATCGTGTAGCCCATCAGCCAGGAAGCGAAGAGCGTCAACAGGATCGTCGTCGGAATGACGACGAGGACGACGATCCCTTCCCGCCAGCCGATCGCCACCGCCACCAGCACGACGATCGACACCGTCGCGAGCGCCAAGTGAAACAAGAGTTCGTTGGCTTTCTCGGTGGCAGTACGGCCGTAGTCGCGCGTCACGGTCACCAAAACGTCGCCCGGCACCAGCCGGCCCTCGACGGTCTTCAGCCGCGCCAGCAGATCGTCGGCGACGGTGACGGCGTTGGCACCCTTGCGCTTCGCAAAGGCGATCGTCACCGCCGGACGCGCCTCGAGCCTCTTCCCCTTGCCGCGGCCGAGCGTCCAGACGCGATGATCGGGCTGCGCCGCGCCGACGACGATGTCGGCGACATCCTTCACATAGACCGGGCGTCCGTCGCGCGAAGTCAACAGCAAGAGCCCGATATCGGGGACGCCCTGCAAGGTCTGCCCGGCGACCACCGGAATATTGCGGTCGAGCTGGTCGAAGGCGCCGACGAGCATCGAGCGGTTGGCGTTTTCCAGCTTTTGCACGAGTTGGTCGAGGGTGATGCCATAGAGCGCGAGCCGCTCGGGATCGGGCTCGACGCGGATCTCGTTGGAGCTGCCGCCGACGATGTAGGTGAGCCCGATATTGTCGACCTTCATCAGTTCGTGCTGCAGTTCCTCAGCGATCTGGTAGAGGCCGTTGTCGTTCCAATGCGCCGCCGCATCCGGCTTCGGCGCGAGCGTCAGCGTCAGGATCGCCACGTCGTCGATGCCGCGGCCGACGATCAGCGGCATCTGGATGCCCTTCGGCAGCCGCGCGATGTTGTTGCGGATCTTTTCGTGCACGCGGGTGAGCGCGATGTCCGCGTCGGACCCGACCTTGAAGCGCGCCGTCACCAGCACCGAATCGTCCTGCGTCCAGGAATAGACGTGCTCGACGCCGTCCGTTCCCTTGACGATGTCCTCGAGCGGCTTGGTGATCAGCTCGATCGCGTCGCGCGCCTTGTAGCCGTTGGCGGTGACGAGGATGTCGACCATCGGCACGCTGATCTGCGGGTCTTCCTCGCGCGGCAATTCGACGAGCGCGATGCCGCCGACGAAGAGCGCCGCGATCAGCAAGAGCGGGGTCAGCGGCGAATTGATGAAGGCGCGGGTCAGCGCCCCGGAGAGGCCGAGCCTCATGGCTTCTCCACGACATCGCCCGGATGCAGACCGGCGAGGATCTCGATGCCGCCCGCGACCGGCACCCCGGGCTGCACGACGACTTCGTCGCCGTCGGCGAGCCGCACGTAGCTGACGCCGAAGCGGCGGTAGACATAGCCGTCGGGTATCACCAGCGCCGCCCGTTCGCCGGTCGCGACATAGACGCGGGTGCGCTCGCCGACAAAGTAGTTGCCGAGCGCCGCGACCTCGACATCGGCGATAACGCGGCCCTGGTCGATTTCGGGATAGACGAGGACGACGCGGCCCTTGCGCATCGGCTCCTCGCCGGCGGCGCGCGCCGCGAGCCCGCGCTCGCCGACGAGGATCGTGTCGCCGGCGCGGATGGACTGCGCGTGCCGCTCCGGCAGCTGCAACCTCAGGATGTAGTTGTCTTGGGCGATCGCGGCGATCTGCTCGCCGCCGAGCACGACGCTGCCCTCCGACACCGGGACCTTCAACACCCGCCCGGCGCCGGGCGCGAAGACGGCGCCCTCGGCGGTCTGCTGCTCGACGACCGCCTGGTCTTTGCGCAAGGCCTGCAATTGCCGCTGCGCGACATCAAGCCGGGTCCGCGCCTGGTCGAGCGCAACCTGGGTGCCGGCGCCGCTCTTGCGCAATGACTGGGCGCGGGCGAAGTCCATCTGGGCCTGGTCGCGCTCGGCCCTCTGCGCCTGGATGCGCGCCTGCAGCGCCTGCGTCTGCAGCAACAGCTTCTGGTCGACGACCATAGCGATGCGGTCGCCGGCCTTCACCCGATCGCCCTCCCTGACCTTCAGCTCGGTGATCGTGCCGCCGATCCGCGCCCGAGCGTAAAGCTCGTGTACCGGCTCGACGGTCGCGATGACCGCCTTTTCGTCGGCGACGAGGCGGCGCATGACGACCGCCCGCTCGGCCGCCGCTGCAGGCGAGGCCGCGGCAACGGCGAGGACCGCGAGGACGAGCCCAGCCCGGACCATCGCTCGACTGCCGTCAGCGGAATGCCGCGCCGGGACGCATGCCGAAGCGTTTGAAGACCCGCGCCGCCGGGCAGAAGCCGGTGAAGGCGGCCTGCAGCATGTTGAGGCCGACAAAGCCGGTCAGCAGCAGCCAGTACGGGCTGACGAGGAGCGCGAGCGCGAGGCTCACGAGAATGACGATGCCGGCGAAGGCCATGACCGCGCGGTCGACAGACATCTCGCTTTCTCCTTATTCGCGCGGGGGTCGCGCGAGAGGAGCCTAGCGGCACTCGCAGACCGCTTCATTGATCCAGGTCAGCGCCGGGCTTCGCGGGCGATTGACCTGGGTCAATGCGGCGGCCCCGAGCGGGGCGACGAATTGAAGCCGCGCGCATTGCGCCTTGATGGAGGTAGAGGTGGCAAAGATCGTTGTTCTCGGCGCCGGGATCGGCGGCATCTCGATGGCCTACGAATTGCGCGCGCAATTAGGGAAGCGCGCCGAAATCGTCGTCCTCAACGATTCCGAATGGTTCCACTTCGTGCCCTCGAACCCGTGGGTCGCGCTCAAATGGCGCGAACCGCAGGACATCAAGGTGCATCTGCCCGAGACGCTCAAAAAGCTGGGCATCGGCTTCGACCCGGTCGGAGCGGCGCGCGTGCTGCCGCAGGAAAATGCGATTGCGCTGAAGGACGGCCGGCGGCTCGCCTATGACTATCTGGTGATCGCCACCGGCCCGGCTCTCGCCTTCGACGAAATCGAAGGGCTCGGCCCCGCGGGGCACAGCATCTCGATCTGCCATGTCGATCACGCCGCCGCCGCGGCCGAGCGCTGGGAGGCATTCTGCCGCGATCCGGGCCCGCTCGTCGTCGGCGCCGTGCAGGGCGCCTCGTGCTTTGGCCCCGCTTACGAATTCGCGCTCCTTGCCAATGCCGATCTGCGCCGCCGCAAGATCCGCGACCGCGTGCCGATGACCTTCGTCACCTCCGAACCCTATATCGGCCATCTGGGCCTCGGCGGCGTCGGCGACACGAAGGGGCTGCTCGAATCGATGTTGCGCGACCGCGACATCAACTGGCTCGTCAACGCGAAGGTCGACCGCCTCGCCGCCGACGCCGTCGAGGTCACGATCGTCGACGAGGACGGCAAGCCGAAACGGCAGCATCGCCTGCCCACGAAGCTCGCAATGTTCATCCCGGGCTTTCGCGGCGCCCAATGCGTGATGGGTGAAGACGGCAAGGGCATCCCCGGCCTCGCCAACCCGCGCGGCTTCATCCTCATCGACAAGATGCAGCGCAATCCGAGCTTTCCGAACGTCTTCGCGGTCGGCGTCTGCGTCGCGATCGCGCCGTACGAGGCGACGCCGGTGCCGGTCGGCGTGCCGAAGACCGGCTATATGATCGAGTCGATGGTATCGGCGGTGGCGGAAAACCTGCGCGAGCTGGTGGCCGGCCGCGAGCCCAGACGCGAGCCGACCTGGAACGCGGTCTGCCTCGCCGATTTCGGCGATGACGGGGTCGCCTTCGTGGCCTTGCCGCAGATCCCGCCGCGCAACGTCAACTGGTCGGGGCACGGCTATTGGGTGCACATGGCGAAGGTGGCGTTCGAGAGATATTTCCTGCGCAAGGTGCGGCGCGGCTCGAACGACCCTGGCTACGAGCGCGTTGTCATGAAGGCGCTCGGCATCGGCAAATTGAAGAAGGAGGCGCCGCCGCCGACCGCAACCGCCGCCTGAGACGCGGGGAAGCCATGCCGCAAGACACACGCGATACCCTCCACATCGTCTGCCCCAATTGCGACGCCGTGAACCGCGTGCCGCGGGCGCGGCTCGGCGGCGGGCCGCGCTGCGGCGAGTGCCGCCGCCCGCTTTTCGAAGGCCGCCCGGTCGAACTCGACGGCGCCCGCTTCGCCCGCCATCTGGAAAAGAGCGACATCCCGCTGCTCGTCGATTTCTGGGCGCCCTGGTGCGGGCCCTGCCGCGCGATGGCCCCCGAATTCGTCGCCGCGGCGCAGCGCCTCGAGCCGCAATTGCGCCTCGTCAAGGTCAATGTCGATGCAGAGCCGGCGCTGGCGCAGCGTTTTGCCGTGCGCAGCATCCCGACCCTGGCGCTGCTGCTGCACGGCAAGGAACTCGGCCGCAGCGCCGGCGCCCGCTCGGCCGCGGACCTCGTTCGCTGGGTGGAGGCCCGCGCCGCCGCTTGAGCGTTAATTCGTCGTCCCGGCGAAGGCCGGGACCCAGATTTCCGCTGCCTCGGATTCAAAAGCACGGGCGACCACGTAGCACCCCTCGCCGCGATCGGGCGGCGGAGGGGTAGACCCCGGCCTCCGCCGACATGTGTTCTGTTGCCAGAACCCCCCGTAAGCCGGAGAATGCCCCTCGCTGGCGCTAGCGGGGAGGCGGAAATGGGCTCGCTCGACGGCCAGGTGGCGCTGGTGACGGGCGGCGGCTCGGGGATCGGCCGGGCGGTCGTCGCGCGCTTTGTCGAAGAAGGCGCGCGGGTCGCGGTGCTCGACCGCGCCGCCGAGCGCAGCGGGGCCTTGCGCGCGCAGTTCGGCGACAAAATTGCGTGCCTCGCGGGCGATGTCGGCCGGCTCGAGGACAACCGGCGCGCCGTCGCCGAGACGCTCGCCGCCTTCGGCCGGCTCGACGCCTTTGTCGGCAATGCCGGCGTCTTCGACAATTTCCTCGCGCTCGCCGAGTTTCCCGAAGAAAAGCTCGGTCCCGCCTTCGACGAGTTGTTCGCGGTGAACGTCAAGGGCTGCCTCTTCGGCGCCAAGGCGGCGCTCTCCGAGCTTAAGAAATCGCGCGGCTCGATGATCTTCACCGCCTCGGTCGCCGGCTTCAATTCGGGCGGCGGCGGCGCGATCTACACCGCCTCCAAGCACGCGGTCGTCGGCCTCATCCGGCAGCTCGCGGCCGAGCTGGGCCCCGAGATCCGGGTCAACGGTGTGGCGCCGGGCGGCACCATGACCGATCTGCGCGGCCTCGAAGCGCTCGACGCGCAGGACCGCTCGCATTTCTCGCGGCCGGGTTCGGCGGAGCGGCTGCGCGCCGGCAACCCGCTGCAAATCGCGCTCGACCCCGATGACCTCGCCGGCGCGTACGCGTTTCTCGCCTCGCCCAGCGCGCGCGGCGTCACCGGGACGATCGTCATGGTCGATGGCGGGGCGAGCCTGCGCATGCCGCGCCGCAGCTGAGGAGAAGGCCGATGGGAGGCAAGGACAGCGAATGGGTCGACGCCGACCGCGGCCTCGTCAGCCGGCGCATCTTCGTCGAGCGCGAGATCTACGATCAGGAGCTGGAGCGCATCTTCGCGCGCTGCTGGGGCTTTCTCTGCCATGACAGCCAGATCCCGTCGCCGGGCGATTTCTTCACGACCTATATCGGCGAGGACCCGGTGCTGGTGGTGCGCGGCACGGACGGCGTCGTGCGCGCCTTCTTGAACGTCTGCCGGCATCGCGGCAACCGGCTGTGCCGCGCCGACGACGGCAACGCGGCGAGCTTCACCTGCGCCTATCACGGCTGGACCTATGGCAATGACGGTCGCCTCGTCGGCGTGCCGCAATTGAAGGAGGCCTATGACGGG
>DATLKN010000024.1:0-34556 GCA_035538335.1 Allostellaceae bacterium | reverse complement strand
CGCGCCGCTGGAAAAACCGCAAAACAGGCCCTCACCGCCTGCCTGCGAAAACTCCTCGTCATCCTCAACGCCATCCTGCGAGACCGCAAACCATGGCAGCCCGCTTGACACCGCAGACAGTCGCTCAGCATGACGAGGTTCTTGGTGGCACCACGAAAAGCCGTCATCCTGAGGCGCCTCGCGCAGCGAGGCCTCGAAGGACGCGGTCGCGCCGATCGGGGCGAAGTCTGCGGGCTTGGGGAGTAGGGTGAAGCTGTTCCAAATCGAAGAGCCGGACGGCACGCCGGTCGATCCCGAGACACCCGGCGCGGCGGTCGGCATCGATCTTCGCGGCACCGAGGCCGCGGTCGCCGTATCGGTCGGCGGCAACGCCGAGATTCTCGCCGACCGCGACGGCTTCGAGCTGAGCCTCGGGGTGCCGCCGCCGGAAGCGGCCGCGGCCGAATGGGAATTGCTGTTCGAAGGGGCGCGGCTGCGCGCCGAGCGGGCGCTCTCCCGGCCGGTCACGCATGCGGCGATCGCGCTCGCCGCGGCGCCCGATGCGGCATTGCGCGAGAAAATCGAGCGCGCCGCCGAGGCCGCCGGGCTTTCGCTGCTGCGCCTCGCCGCGGGAATGACGGCGGGCGAGGCCGCGATCCTCGCCGAAGATCTGGCGCCGCGCTTCTGACGCGTTCGCGAGCGATGCCGAAAATGACCTTCATCGAGCGCGACGGCACGCGGCGCGAGGTCGATGCGCCGCTCGGCCTCTCGGTTCTCGAAATTGCGCACAAGCACGACATCGACATCGAAGGCGCGTGCGAGGGATCGCTCGCCTGCTCGACCTGCCACGTCGTCGTCGATCCCGAATGGTACGAATTGCTGAAGGAGGCGAGCGAGGACGAGGAGGACATGCTCGACCTCGCCTTCGGCCTGACGCGCACCTCGCGGCTCGGGTGCCAGATCATCATGACCGAGGAATTGGACGGGCTTACCGTCAAGCTCCCGGCCGCCACCCGCAACATGCTGTTGAAGTGAAGGGCGGGGATGCGCAAGGGCTCGCTTTTTCCCCGGCTCGTCGCGGCCGCCGGCGAGGCATGGCCGCGCTACACCCGGCATGAATTCGTGCTGGCCCTCGCCGCAGGCGAGTTGCCCGAGGCGGCCTTTCGCCGGTATCTGACGCAGGACTACCTGTTCCTGCGCCATTTCGCGCGCGCCTGGGGGCTCGCCGTCTACAAATCCGACAGCCTCGACGAGATGCGCCGCGCGCAGCGCCTCCTCGCCGCGACGCTCGACGTCGAGATGGGGCTGCATGTCGAGTATTGCCGGCGCTGGGGACTCGGCGAGCGCGACCTCGCACACGCCTGCGAATCGACGGAGACGGTCGCCTATACCCGCTTCGTCCTAGATCGAGGTCTCGCCGGCGACCGGCTCGACCTCGAAGTGGCGCTGGCGCCCTGCGTCGTCGGCTATGCCGAGATCGCCGTCGAGCGCCTCGCCGACCCGCGCACCCGGATCGACGGCAATCCGTATCGGGATTGGCTGTTCATGTATGCGGGCGAAGACTATCAGGGCCTCGCCGACGAGGCCGTGGACGCGCTCGACGAGCTGTTCGCGCGGCGCGGCGGGGAAGGGCGCTTTGCCGCCCTTGCCGGCGAGTTCGCCGAAGCGGCCCGGCTCGAGACGCGGTTCTGGCAGATGGGTCTCGACGCGGCGGCGCGATGATTATCGAACCCGAAGATCTCGATCTCGAACCCGGCCGCCGCATCGTCGTCGCGATGTCGGGCGGCGTGGATTCCTCGGTCGCCGCGGCGCTGCTCGTCGAGCGCGGCTTCAAGGTGGTCGGCGTCACGCTGCAGCTTTAGGTCCTCGATCGCGGCCTGTCCGGCGACCGGCTCGATCTCGAAGCGGCTCTCGCCGTGCGTAATCGGTTGCGCCGGAATGGCCGCGAACGCCTCGCGGACCCGAGGAGGCGGCGGCAGAGCAACCCCCACTGCTATCGGCTTTGCCTTCAGCAAAGCCGCGCGCCTCGAGGTGCGGCTCTGGCGGACATTCATGGCGGCAGCGGCGACGTCTTGCAATATAACTTGATCGATTTGGCAGATGCGTCATAAAATATATTAGCTTACCAGAAATCGACAACGGCCCGGCGCAACGACGATGACTGGCAACGAGTTCATCAACAACGTCATCATCGCCTCTACATCAAGCGCCAACGCCGGCTCCGGTTACCTCGGCCTCAACACCCCGCCCAATCCTGCTCTGACCCAGAACAATGCCTATTACAATTACGGGTCTGGCGACCGCGTAAACTATTCATGCTCGGGCGGTGTCCGCGGAGCGAATTCGACCTCGACGACGCAGGACAATTCTCCGACCTACGAGAATTCGAGCGTCTCGGGTCGGGAAGCGGTAATCGGTGCGGGTTCACCGGTGTTCAATACACCGGTTAGTTTCAACAGATACGTAATCGACTTCTGGGGCCCGCTGCTTCCGGGACTGCCGATTTATCTTTGGGAAACCGGCACCGCCCCGAGCAACCCGCACTGACGAGAGGGCATTGAGTGCGCGGTCCAAGGAGACAGCTGTGCTTCAGCAAATCTTGATTTTTGCTTCCGCTTACATCCTGACCGGGGCCGCTTGCGCAATGGACGATATAAAACGCTTTGCACGCGGACCGAACGTTTTAGAAGCAGTCCACATTCTTAATATCATTTTAGCATGGCCATCTATTATTCTGTTCTCAAGCAGCGATAATCGCTTTATCGCTCAAATTATTTTATTCACGTTGGTCTTAGGTATTGAAGAAACGATTTATTACGTCTGGTGATCTTTAGGAGACGAACAAGATGTCGGCTATCGAGACCTTGCCCTGGCTGCGCAGCGCACTATTGCACTCGGTGCCATGGATAAGGCATTTCCTGCGTATCGAAGATGTCGGCGGCTTGTTGAAATATATGACGATAAAGGCGGCTTTGCAGACCAACGACATAGAAATAATCCTTGATGTTGGGGCTAATGCTGGGCAGTTTGCACAATCCATGCGGCAGATCGGCTACCATGGCCGGATCATCAGCTTTGAGCCTATTCCGGAATTATTTGACAAGATACAGAGCGCGGCAGCCCGTGATCCATTATGGACTGTACATAAATTTGCCTTGGGCGAGGAGTCCGTTGTTAAAACATTGCATATCATGGAGAATAGCGAATTTTCTTCTTTTCACGCGCCTGATTCTACATTTCGCCAAGAGGAACTCAATAGTATCGTAAATGAACAACCGGTCACGGTTCGGCGCCTTGACGCGGTGATCGATGAATTTGGAATCGCCGACCGGCTTGCGCATTGCCTATTGAAAAGCGACACGCAAGGCCATGATCTGCCAGTGTTGCAAGGCTGCGGCAGATATTTGCCGCAAATCCGCATGGTCAATGTCGAAATAAGCTCGGTGGCGATGTATAAAGACGTTCCACCAATGATCGATCTGTTGACGTTTCTTGATACTGATTTTTTGCTGGTAAACCTTTTTCCAATTGTCCGTATGGGATGTGGCGCGGCTTATGAATTCGACTATCTCGGGGTGAACCGCAAATGGCGTCGCTGAGAGGCTGTGCCGCGACGATGATCGACGCGCGGGACATCGATCTCGAGCCCGGCCGCCGCGTCGTCGTCGCGATGTCGGGCGGCGTCGATTCTTCGGTCGCCGCGGCGCTGCTCGTCGAGCGCGGCTTCGAGGTGGTCGGTGTCACGCTGCAGCTTTACGACCACGGCGCGGCGACCGGCAGAAAGGGCGCCTGCTGCGCCGGCGCGGACATCGCCGATGCGGCGCGCGTCGCCGAGCGCCTGGCGATCCCGCATTACGTCCTCGATTATGAGAGCCGCTTCCGCAGCGCCGTCATCGAGGACTTCGCCGACGCCTACCGCCGCGGCGAAACCCCGATCCCATGCGTGCGCTGCAACGAGCGGATTAAGTTCCGCGACCTGCTCGAAACCGCGCGCGATCTCGGGGCGGCGGCGTTGGCTACCGGGCATTATGTGCGCCGTCGCCGAGACAGCCGCGGGCCGGCGCTCCATCGGGCGCGCGACCGGCGGCGCGACCAGAGCTATTTTCTCTTCGCGACGCGCCGCGCGGAGCTCGAATTCCTGCGCTTCCCGTTGGGCGGTCTCGAAAAGGACGAGACGCGCGCGCTGGCGCGGCAATTCGGACTGCCGGTCGCCGACAAGCCCGACAGCCAGGACATCTGCTTTGTTCCCGAAGGTTCCTACGCGCGGCTCGTCACCGCGCTGCGCCCGGAAGCGGGGGAGGCGGGCGACATCGTCGACCGCGCGGGCCGGGTCATCGGCCGGCATGGCGGCATCGCGCATTTCACGGTCGGCCAGAGAAAGGGGCTCGGGATCGCCGCCGACGAGCCGCTTTATGTGCTCGCGCTCGACCCCGAAAGAGGACGCGTCGTCGTCGGTCCGAGGAGCGCGCTCGACGAGACGCAGCTTCTCCTCGGCGAGGTCAACTGGCTTGGACCCGAGCTGCCCGCGCCGGCGGGGGTCGCGCTTTCGGCGAAGCTGCGTTCGGCGCAGATGCCGGTCGCCGCGACCTACCGTCCGCTTGCGCGCGAGGGCGAAGGCGAACTGGTCCTCGCCATGCCTGCCGGCGCCGTGGCGCCGGGCCAGGCCGCGGTCTTTTACGACGGCGAGAGGATGCTCGGCGGCGGCTGGATCCGCCGCCGCTCGCCGCCCTGATCTATTTCAGCGCGAATCTTATCCAGTGAACGGTGCCGGCCCAGCCGACGCCATCGTCGGTGTCGAAGGCAAGGCGCACGATGTGGGTGCCGGCGGAGAGAGGAACTTTCTTCCCCAGGGTCGTCCAGGTCTGCCAGCCGCCGGTATTCGGGATTGAAAAGCTCGCGACCGGGGCGCCGTCGACATCGATGTGGAGCGAGGCGCCGCTGCTGCGGTCGGCGACCCGCAGGCTGGCCGTATAGGTGCCGGACGAAGCGACGTTGACGGTGTAGTTCAGCCATTCCCCCGCCGCCGTGTAGCCGACGTTGTACGGGCAGCCCATGCCGGTACAGGTCGCCGTGTCTGTCGTCGCCTGAATGCCGATATCGTCATTCCGATAATCGCCGGTCGGATTGCCGGAAGCGGTCGTGAAATAGGCGACGCCGTTGCCGCCGACATCGTAATTGTCTGCCTCGATCTTTCCCGGCACCGGCCAGGGTTTGCCTCCGTACGGCGATTCCGCTGATTTCGTCTGCAGGCTTACGACGGTCTGCGCGGCCGCCGATCCGCCGCTGCCGCTGCAAGTGACGGAATAGGTCGTGGTGGCCGCAGGAACGATGGCGGCAGAGCCCGATATCGCGCCGCCGGTCGCAAAGCTGGCGCTGCTGCAGCCGTCGGCATTGCTGCTGCTCCAGGTCAACATGCTCGACTGCCCCTGGCCGACCACAGCCGGGCTCGCCGCCAGGGCGACGGTCGGCAATGGCGACGAGTTGGCGCAGCCGGTGTCGTGCGGGCTGGAAGGCGGCGTGCCGACCGTCGGTATTACGAAATTGGGCGGCCCCCAGGTCTGCTCAATCCCCAGGAAACTGACGGGTGCGGCGAAGGCCGGACTCGAAGCGGCCGCCGTATAGCACCAGGTCGAGAGCTGCGGGTCCGCGTAGGTCGGGCGGCTGTCGCTTCCCGATCCGCCGGAGCCGCCGTAATTGACCGACGGTCCAGCGTAATTGAAATAGATGTTATTGTCGATCGTCGCCGGGTTCGGCGCGCCGTCGCCGTTGTAACCTTGTCCGCCGCCGCTGCTGCCGGCAATGATTATGTTGTTAGAGACGACATTGTTGACCATGTTCAGCGCGGACGAACTGCTGGCCTGGTAGAACAGAATGCTCTGGTCGCCGGCGCTCTCCTCGTCGCACAGATTGTCGGAATATACGTCGCTGTCGCCGCCATGGATGGTGAAGCACGCGACCTTGTTGCCGGAAACGACATTCTGCGTCGCGGTGACGTTGCTGGTGCCGTCGTCGAGATAGATGCCCCGGCCGCCGCTGTCGCCGCTCGGATTGACGTCGTGAATGAAGTTCTGCTTCACGGTAATGCCGGTCGACCGCGGCGACGCATAGTCCTGCAGGTATATCGCCCCGCAATCGGTCGAGATCGTGCAGGTGTTGTCGACGACATTGTACGATATCACGACGCCCGTCATGCCGCCGGCGCAACTGCCGTTGCAGGTCGAGGCGAGAATGCCGTGGTTGACGGTGTTGTAGACGTAGTTGTGCGAGATGATGCTGTTGGGGGCGGAGCCCCACAGACCAATGCCAGCGTAATCTACGTTGTTGTAAGTGTCGTGAAGAACATTGTTTATGAACTGGGTGCCGCTAGCGCCGTTCGTCGCTTGCAACAGCACATTCGCAAAATTCTGCAGTTGCAGACCGTCGACGGTCACGTCGCTGGCGCCGCTGATATAAATGCCCCACCGCAGCCCGGACAAAGCACTGGACGAGCCACCGTCGATGACGGCGCTGGCGACGCCGTCGGACTGGTAATAAGACCAGGTCTCGCCCGAATCGGCGGGGCCGAGATACAGCGCCTGGGTGCCGTCGCCGGCGGGGTCTGCGGCCGGATGATAGGTGCCGGCCCGGATATAGGTGATCTTGGTGGAACTCTGCTCCATCGCCCGCCGGGCGGCAGCCAATGTCGCGAACGGCGCCGATAAGGTTCCCGGATTGCTGTCCGACCCGTTCGGAGCGACATAGAACGCCGATATGGTTTGTGCGGATGCGGCCGAGGCGGTGATAAACAAAAGCGCGCACGTAACAAGGCAAACAAGGTACTTCATTGCCCTCTCCTCAACGTGCTACTATCGAAGGGACCGATCCGTCCCTTCCTCACCAATGTTCCGCGCCGGCGCGGCGCGGTTACCGACACAGCCGGCCGCAATCCTGCCAGTTGTCGTATAGTGCACCGTGAACATCGCTACCAAGCGCTGCTCCGCCCGGTGTGGCCGCCGCCCCTTATTGGCGGCCACAAAGCGATGTTCGCAGGCTCGACGTTAAAACCCGATTAATCGTTCCTCCCCATCCTTCTCATCCCATCATGAGGCGGCCTGACGCCGACCTCGCAATCTGACCGGCGCCCTCTCCGCTAGTCTAATCAGCGGTGGGAGTCGGGCGAGCGCATCCGTCGCCTTTAACGATTATAAGCATTTAGGTTGTGTAATTCACGTATAAAATCGCTAAAATTGTACGGGTCTTTATCCAAGTAAAACAGAATCTTCACCGTAACACCCCAGCTCGATTTGTAAATGATGCGTAAATGTAACAAGTTTCGCAATTAACGAGATTTCATATCAGGCGCTTTAACGAGATCATATAGGGAGAATGACGCTCTCTTGAACGAGAGATATTCCTGACGCTTTTAGTTGGTCCCTAAAAAGTCACGCATGATTATGCACAGATGACGGAATTACGCTTGCGCCGCTGCGCCAGGATCATAAGGTAGCTGCCATCAAAGAGGGGGAAGTCACCAAAAAGGCGAACATCTCGCGGCGTAACCCGCTGCGACGATCGCCGACCACGAGAGTCGAAAAAGGGACGAATGCGCCCTTTTGAGGATGGTTACATTTGGGGGTCAGGATGAAGTTTTTCGTCTGCGCGCTATCGCTTGTCTTCTACTTTTTGGTTACCGCGATCGGGATTGCCCAAACGGCGTTTTACGTCGCGCCGAACGGGTCGGACTCCAATCCGGGTACGTTATCGGCGCCTTTCGCGACATTGGAAGCCGCCCGCAACGCGATGGAGAACAGCTCCACCAAAATCACTTACATCCGCGCCGGCAGCTATCAGCCGGCAGCGGATTCCGTGGGCGACGGCACTCAGGCTCTTTACCTGAGCTCTGCGGACTCCGGACAGACCTGGTCCTATTACCCGCCGGACGGCGTGGCCAGCGCCGTCATCGACGGCGGCGCCTCCAGCCCGTGGAGCGGACTTCAATACGGCATCTATGTCGGTGGCGCCACCAACGTGACGATCAACGGCCTGCAACTGCAGAACTTCGCGAAGTTCTTCCTGGACGCGACCAACGGCGCCAGCGGCACGCAGTTCATCAACAACGTGCTGCACGACACCTACAACGGCCTCAACGATGCCGGGGTTGCCCTCTGGGGATCGGCGCCCGGCAGCGTCGTCGCACACAATTACATATACAATACCGCCAATCACGGCATTCTCGCTTCGACATGCAACGGCGGTTGCGCCGGCGGCATGACCGGCATCACGATTGCGTACAATGTGATTGACACCACCTGTATGGTCACGACCGATTGCGGCGCCATCTACATCGAGGACTATGCATCGCCGCGCTCGACCGGCATCACGGTCTCGCAGAACTTCCTCCACGATATGAATCCGAGCAGCGATACCGGCAGGGGCGTCTATCTCGATGACGGCGCCAGCAACGTCACGGCAACAGACAACATCGTCGCCGGCAACAAGTGGACTTGCTTCAACATCCACGGCGGCGACAACAACGTGTTCTCCAACAACGTCTGCGACGAAGAGGCAAACAACGATCAGTATATTCTCACTTATCAGGTGAGCGACTCCTCCTCACTGCGGATGGTGAACAACGTCTTTTCCAACAACATTATCATCGCCGGCAGCAGCGGCGGCGGAGGCGGCTACAACGGCGACAGCGCCCCGAACCCGGCGACTATCGACAATAACCTCTATTTCAACTACGTCGGCGACGCGATATACACGAGCGGTTCCGGCGGTTCGGGCAGCGATTCGAATCCGACCTACGCCGACCCGCAACTGTCGAGCTGGTGCTATACTGTCGGGTCCAGCAGCCCGGCATTCAACTCGCCCATCAACTTTTCGGGAATCGAGCAAGGCTGGGGGCCGCCGGGTTTCGTCATCCCCACGGCCGGAACGCCGCCTTCGAGCCCGCACGGCAGCGGCTGTGGGAAAGCTAACCCGGTCATTGCCTTCAGCGCCGCGCCCGCGGCAATCAGCGCCGGCCAGTCGAGCACGCTGTCCTGGAGCAGCACGGATAGCGACGGCTGCAGCAGTCCGGATTTCGCCACCGGAAATTCGGTTTCGGGATCGGCTAGCGTATCACCTTCGACGACGACGACCTATAACCTCACCTGCACCGGCAGCGGGGGATCGAAAACGAAGCAGACCGTCGTCACGGTCGGCTCGACCTCCGCGGAAGCACCGTATGGTGGCACGCCCTGGGCCATACCCGGCAAGATCGAGGCTGACAATTACGACGTCGGCGGCAACGGTATCGCGTATTACACGACGGCGACGGGCAATCAAGGCGGCGACTATCGCAACGACGACATTGGCATCCAGGCGACGACCGACACCGCCACCTGTGTCGGACTGGGATGCGGCTACGATGTCGGTTGGACGGCAGCGGGCGAATGGCTGAATTACATGGTCAACGTGGCGAACTCCGGCACCTACCGCCTCGCGGTGCGAGTGGCCGACGCCTATAGCGGGGCCTCGCTGCATGTCGAGGTCGACGGCAATCGCGTCGCCGGCTTCTCGGTGCCCAATACGGGCGGCTGGCAGAATTGGACGACGATCGGCAAGAAAATCTCTCTGTCGGCCGGAAGCCACATCGTGCGGATCGTTTTCGATGCCGACGACGGCGGCGGTTACGCCGGGTCCATTCACTGGATCCATTTCGTCAAGAAAAGCTAGCCGCTACCGACTGGCGCTCCGCCCGGTGTGACCGCCTCCCTTTATTGGCGGCCACAAACCCCGGCAGACGCAAACGGTCATCGAGTAAATTCAATGCGTTCGCCGAGTGAAGCCTTGCCTCTCAGGAAGGCTTCTCAATCATCGGGATCGGCGCGACTCTTTTTTGTCGCATCGGTCTCTGCGAATACGGCAGAGTTGGTAATCGGTACGGTTTTCAATTCAGCGTGCGGACATAGGCCGCAACTTCGCGGATCTGCTGCGCGGTCAGATTTTTCGAATTCTCATGCATCAGCGCATTGGCGCGCTGATTGGAGGCGAAGGCCTGCAGCTGCCGCTCGATGTAGGCGCGATGCTGGCCGGCGAGGCGCGGAAAGGCGCTCAGCCCGTGGCCTTCGGCGCCATGACAGGTGTGGCAGGCCGGCACGTGCTGGGCGGAAACGCCCTCGGTGAAGATCGCGCGCCCGGCCGCGACGTCGGGCGAATTGTCAGGCTGGCCGGGAACCGGCGGCTGGGCGGCGTAATAAGCGGCGATGCCGGCGATCTGTGCGTCGGTAAGGCGAGCCGCCATGCCCCACATGTAGGTGAGGGCGTGCGGATCCGCGCGCGTGTGATCGCGAAACGCCTTGAGCTGCCGTTCGATATAGTCTTTCTGCTGGCCGGCCAGCCTTGGGAATGTCGACGAAATGCTGTGCCCGCCCGGGCCGTGGCAGGAGGAGCAGACATGGATAATGCCGGAGATCGGGGCGGGCGGGGGAGGGGCGGCGGGCTGGCCCTCGGCGGTCGTCACGCCAAGGGCCGCGAATAGCGTGCACGCGACAGCCCAAAGCGCGGCGCGGCGCGGTGCGGCGATTTTGTTCATCCTTCCCCCGAGCTTAGAACGCGAACCACGCGAAGGCGAACAGAGTGTCGTTGGCCGAAGCGCCCGAACTGGTGCCATCGAATTTGTTGTAATGCACGAATTGCAGCCCGAACTTAGCGTTCAGCCACGGCCACAAGGACGGACCGCCGTAATTGAACGGCATGTAGTCGAGCTCGAAGATCCAGCCGTTGGAGTTGGGGCTGTTGTTCGGCGACACCCCGCCGTAGAGGAGCGCGTCGCTGGTGCCGTTGATGCCGAAATAGGCGGTCGTGAAGCCGTAGGTCTGCCGGAACCAATAGCTGCCTTTCAACTGGTAGGTCCGCAGGTGGTTGAGCGAGTTGCTGGAAAAGCCGAGCGTCTGGCTCGCCGAAAGGTTCTGGTTTTCGAGGATGTAGCGCGCCTGCACCGAGAAGGCGTTCTCGGCCCCGAGCCACTGATACTGCGTATCGAAGCCGACATCGGTGATATGATCGTCGCCGGCGCCGGTCGTGCGCCCCGGCACGAGCGCTGCGGCCGTGCCGAAGGTGCCGGCCTCCCAGCTGTTGTTGCCCCATTGCGGCTCGACCGCGAGCCGCCACGAGGGCGCCGCCCCGTCGATGGCGCTCGTCCCATTGGGATCGATGCCAAGCGCGAAGAGGCTCCACGGCCCGAGCGTCTTATAGGCGCCGACATCGGCGTAGATCAGCCGGTTCCAATAGATGTAGGGGGTGATCCCGACGACCTGTTGCGCGAGGCCGCCTTCGATCAAGGTCTTGGCGGCCGGCGTCGGCGCCAGCTCGGAGGAAATGTACGGGTAGCCCCAGGCCGGGGTCGTGTTCCACACATCCTCCATCGTCGGGTTATTGTTGAGGCTGGCGCCATACACCAGTTCCCGTCCGAACGGGGCGGCGACATTGGCGTAGCGGATGTCGGTGTTGTCCCAGTGGAAAAGGTTGCCGACCTGATCATAGGTGCCTTGAATGAACGCGCCCACATGGTCGGCGATCTTGCCGCCGTAAAAGAGGCTGCCGGTAAAGGCGAAATTGTCGTTGGCGCCGAAATTGGGCGCGGCGCCGCCCGGCTGGTCGGCGCGGGTATGGGTAAAGGTGCCGACCGCCATCGCCGCGATCGGCGGCACATTGAGCGTGCCGCCGGTGAAGGTGTAGCCGTTGAGCTTGAACAGCCGCCCGTACGGCGTCAATTCGGGAAAGCCGTTGTGGCAGGCGGCGCATTGCTGCCCGGTTTGGCGGGCGTAGCTCGGCAGCGCCCGCGCCGGTTGCGGCGCCAGCATGCCGACTGCCGCGGCGACGAGCGCCAGCGTGCAAGCGAATATTCTGGCGTTCATGAGCCCCGATAACATGCTGCCGCCGGCATCGCGTCCCGACACTGCCGTCTCCCCCTCGTCTCTCACGCAGCTTGACTCTAAGCCTTGACGTAGATCAACAAGAAATCGATAGCACTCTGAGTAGCGGCGGCCTTGATCCAGATCAGTGCGATCCGAGGGCCGGCCGCCATGTTGGAGGCCGCTCAGCATCGAGGAGAGAACCGTGGCAATTTCGCGTCGTGGATTTTTGCGTCGTTCCGCCGCCGTGGCCGGCGGCATCGGATTCCTGGGGGTCGCCGGCGCACGGGCGGCCGACAGCAAGGTCGCGCCGGCGGTCGTCGCCTATCAGGACACGCCGAAAGACGGGCATGCCTGCGCCGGCTGCTCGCTGTTCGAACCGCCGAACGCGTGCAAGGCGGTCTCCGGAAACATCAGCCCCTCGGGCTGGTGCAAGTTGTGGGCCGCGAAGAGCTAGGGGGGCGCCGCGCCGGCCGCGGGCCGGCTCCCGGCGGCTTGACCCTGCGCCGGCGGTCTCCTATATGCGGGGCCGCGCGGCGGGATAGCTCAGCTGGTTAGAGCAGGGGAATCATAATCCCAAGGTCGGGGGTTCAAATCCCTCTCCCGCTACCATCGGTCAAATTCGATCCGCGGCGAATGGGCCGGCGCAGCCGGCCCATTGCGCGATGCGTCCGGCCTAGCGGTTAGCGGCGCTGCCGCCAGCTGCTGCCGTCCTCGCGCCGACGATCGTGATCGTCGCGCTCGGCCCCGTCCCGTGGAACACCGTCGTTCCGCCGCTCGCGACCGTCGTCCCGCTGGTGGATTGGTAGACGATAGTGCCCGCCCGGTTCGGCAGCAGGATCGGGCCGAACGTTCCCGGCGATGCGGCGGCGCCCGATGCGGCGGCGTTTTGCGCCCGCGCCGCGAGCGGCGTCGCGGCGACGAGCAGGGCGGCCGCAGCCAATGCTTGAACTCCGCCGACCATTCCATCCTCCCGCGCAGATTGCGCCTTCCGAACGCGGCAGTGCGGCAGCGGGTTCCCCCGGCGCTGCAAGCGATTCGGCTGTGACGCGGCCTGGCAGCGGCGCGACGCGGCGCGGCTGCATTGCCCGAAACGGCGCGAAAAGCCAGTCGAAGCGCCGATCGTTGCGCGGCGGGCCTGATCGTGGCAATAGAGGCGCCGGGGGTTTTCTGTAGGCGAGGCTCTTCGATGGCGCCTCTCAGCGTGAGCCGTCGGGCGGTCCTGGCGGCCCCGGCGCTCGCCGTTCCGCTGGCGGCGCGGCCGGCCGCGGCGGTGGAAGAAGGCTTTTCCGCGTTCCTCGCCGGCATCGGCCGCGAGGCGGTGGCGCGCGGCGTCAGCGAGTCGACCGTCACCCGCGCGCTCGGCGCGACGCGCTTTCGGCCGCACGTCGTCGAACTCGACCACCGGCAGCCGGAACGGGTGCTGACCTTCGAGGAATACCTCGCCAAGGTCGTGACGCCCGAGCGCGAGGACAAGGCGCGCGACCATCTGCGGCGCAATTGGAACCTGCTCTACGGCGTCTGGCAGCGCTACCGCGTCGACCCGCGCTTCATCGTCGCGCTGTGGGGCGTCGAGAGCGATTTCGGCGACATCACCGGCGATTACTCGGTGCCCTCCTCGGTTGCGACGCTTGCCTTCGACGGGCGGCGCGGCCGCTATTTCCGCGGCGAGCTGATCGCCGCGCTGCGCATCCTCGACCATCGCGACATCACGTTCCCCGAGATGACCGGGTCGTGGGCCGGCGCCATGGGGCAATGCCAGTTCATGCCGTCGACCTATCTCGGCTATGCGGTCGATTACGACGGCGACGGAAAGCGCGACATATGGGGCGACCGCGCCGACGTGCTGGCCTCGATCGCCAACTATCTCGCGCGGCTCGGCTGGCGCGGCGGCGAAGGCTGGGGCGAGGAGGTGCGCCTGCCCGCCGGCCTCGCATCGCGTCTCGGCTCGCCCGACAGCGAGCGCCCGCTTGGCGAATGGCGCCGGCTCGGGGTCCGCGCGGTCGGCGGCGGCGCGCTCGCCGGCCCGGAATCGGAAGCCTCGCTCGTGCTGCCGGACGGCGTCGGCGGGCGGGCCTTTCTCGTCTACCACAATTTCGGCACGATAATGCGCTGGAACAAAAGCACATTTTTCGCGGCCGCCGTCGGCTATCTGGCCGACAGCATGGGGCGCGGATGACGCTTCGCCGCCGCGGCGCCGCCCTCGCGGCGGTGCTTCTCGGGCTGCTGCTGCAGGCCTGCGGCTCGGCGCCGCAGCAGGCGAAGTACGGGCTCGTGCCGGGGCGGGGCAGCTACCGGGTCGGACAGCCCTACGAGGTCAACGGCGTCTGGTACTATCCGCGCGTCGATTACCACTACGACAAGACCGGGATCGCCTCCTGGTACGGGCCGGGGTTCGACGGCAGACCGACGGCGAACGGCGAGACCTACGACATGAACGCGGTGAGCGCCGCCCATAAGACGCTGCCGCTGCCGAGCGTCGTCGAGGTGACGAACTTGCAGAACGGCCGCTCGCTGCAGTTGCGCGTCAACGACCGGGGCCCCTTTGTCGGCGACCGCATCCTCGACGTCTCGCGCCGCGCCGCGCAGCTCCTCGGCTTCGCCGAGCAAGGGACCGCGCCGGTGCGGGTCAAGATCCTGAAGCGGCAGAGCATCGAGGTGGCGGAGGCGGCGATGCATGGCGGCAGCGGGCCGCTCCTCGCCGAGGCCGCCGCGCCCGCCGCCGTCGTTGCCGCCGCGCCCGCCGCCGTGGTCGCCGCCGCGCCGCCGCCGGCCGCCAAGCCGCCGCCCGCCGAGCCGCCGCCACAGCTGGCGGCCGCGCCCCCGGCCGAGCCGCCGGCGCAGCAGGAGGTGGCGGCCTCGCCGCTCGATGTGCTGGCGCCGCCGGCGAACGCCGCGCCCCTCGTGCTCGCCGCCTATCGGCCGGCCGGCGGCCATTATTTCATCCAGGTCGGGGCGTATGCCGTCGAGGACAATGCGCAGCGCGCGCACGCGCGGATCGCGAGCCTCGGCAGCGTCGAGGTGACGCCGGCCTCGGTAAACGGCGCCGAACTCTATCGCGTGCGGCTCGGCCCGTTTGCCAGCCGCGAGGCGGCGAACGAAATGCTGGCGCGCGTCATCGGCAGCGGCTATCCAGGAGCTCGGATCGTCAGCGACTGAAACCCGAGGCGGCGATGCGCCGGATGCCGCGTCTTCTCGCTCCGCTCATCATTCCGCCGCTGCTCGCGAGCGCTGTCGTGCAGGCGGCCGCGGCGGCCGGTCCACCGGCGCCGAAAGCGGCGCCGGCCGCGGCAGCGCCGCTGGCACCGCCCGCGCCGGCCCCGCCGCCCCAGACTCCGATCGACACGCAGGCGCAATACGCCTGGATCGAGGAGGTCGAGACCGGCGCGGTGCTGCTCGAGAAGAACGGCGACGCGCGCCTCTACCCCGCCTCGATGAACAAGATGATGACCGCGTACGTGGTCTTCTCGATGCTGAAGGACGGCCGCGCCAAGCTCGATCAGCGCCTCGTCGTCGGCGAGCGCGCCTGGCGGCTCGGCGGCTCGAAGATGTTCGTGCCGCTGGGCCGGCACGTCTCGATCGAGGATCTGCTGCAGGGCGCCCTCGTGCAGTCCGGCAACGATGCCTGCCTCGTCCTCGCCGAGGGGCTGGCCGGCAGCGAAGCCGGCTTCGTCAAGCTGATGAACGAGACGGCGAAGAAGATCGGGCTGACCCACAGCCGTTTCGACGACGTCACCGGCCTGCCTGATCCCAACGACTGGACGTCGGCGCACGATCTGGCGCGGCTGGCGATCCGCACGATCGAGGATTTCCCGCAATATTATCATTATTATTCGCAGCGCAGCTTCACCTTCGACCGGATCACCCAGCAGAACCGCAATCCGCTGCTCTACAAGGATGTCGGCGCCGACGGGCTGAAGACCGGGCACACCGAGCAATCGGGGTACAGTCTGACCGCCTCGGCAAAACAGGACGGCCGCCGCATCGTCATCGTGGTGAGCGGCTTGCCGACCAAGAAGGCGCTCGCCGAAGAGAGCGAACGGCTCGTCAAATGGGCCTTTCGCGAGTTCCGCGATTATCGGCTGTTCGGCAAGGGCGAGAGGATAGACGAGGCCGACACCTGGCTCGGCGCGAGCCCCCGCGTGCCGCTGACCGTCGCCCGGGACCTAGTGGTGACGCTGCCCAAAAAAGCGCGCCCGGAGATGAAGGTGACGATCGACTATGACAATCCGGTCGCCGCCCCGGTCGCGAAAGGCCGAAAGCTCGGCACGATCACCGTCAGCGCCCCCGGGGTTGCGCCCGCCAGGGCGCCGCTCGTCGCCGGCGCGGCGGTCGGCAGGATGGGGCGGCTCGGCCACGCCGCAACGCTCGCCGGCTATCTGATCTGGGGCAACCGGCCCTGAGCGAAGCCGCGACGAGGCCGCGCGGCCGCTTCGTCACCTTCGAGGGCGGCGACGGCGCCGGCAAATCGACCCAGGCGAAGCTGCTGCTCGACGCCCTCGAGCGGAACGGGATCGCGGCGCGCGGGACGCGCGAGCCGGGCGGCTCCACGGGCGGCGAGGCGATCCGGCAGCTGATTTTCGGCGGCGAGGGCTGGGACGCGATCAGCGAAACCCTGCTGATGGTTGCCGCTCGCTGCGACCATGTGGCGCAGTTGATCGCCCCGGCGCTCGAGGCGGGGATCTGGGTCGTCTGCGATCGCTTCGCCGATTCGACGCTCGCCTATCAAGGCTACGGCCGCGGCCTGCCGCTCGCGGGTCTGCAGGCGCTCAACCGCTTCGCGCTCGGCGATTTCGCGCCGGATCTGACCCTGATCCTCGATCTGCCGGCCGAGATCGCACTCGCCCGCGCCGCCGAGCGCGGCGCCCCAGCCGACCGGTTCGAGCGCCTCGGCGGCGATTTCCAAAGAAGGCTGCGCCGCGGCTATCGCGCGATCGCCGCGAAATATCCCGCGCGCTGCCTTTTGATCGATGCCGCGCAGAGCGTCGAGGAAGTGCATCGTGCGGTCTGCGCGGGCGTGCGCGAGCGGCTCGGCGTGCCGCTTCCCGTCCGATGACGGAAATTCCGCCGCCGCGCGCCAACCCTTGGCTCTTCGGCCATCAGAGCGCCGAGGCCGAGTTGCGCCGCTTCTACGAAGAAGGCCGGCTGCCGCACGCGATCCTTCTTTGCGGGCCGCGCGGCATCGGCAAGGCGACGCTCGCCTTCCGCCTCGCGCGTTTCGTGCTGGCGGGCGGCGAAGGCGGCGCGGAAGGGCTCGCGATTTCGCGGGAAAGCGGCGTCTTCCGCCGCGTTGCCGCGGGCGGCCACGCCGATTTGCTGACGGTCGAGCGCGGCTTCGATCCGCAGCGCCGGCGCCTGCGCGCCGGCATCCTCACCGAGGAGGCGCGCGAGATCGCGGGCTTCCTGCGATTGACCGCGGCCGAGGGGGGCTGGCGCGTTGTCATCGTCGACGGCGCCGAGGAAATGACCCGCAACGCCGCCAACGCGCTGCTCAAAATCCTCGAAGAGCCGCCGCGGCGCGCCCTTTTGCTGCTCGTCAGCCATAGCCCCGGACGACTCTTGCCGACGATCCGCTCGCGCTGCCGGCGGCTGCCGCTCGCCGCGCTGTCGCCGGCGCTGGTGCGCGAGCTTCTCGACCGCTGGCGCCCGGATCTGACGGAGGAGCAGCGGCAGGCGCTCGGCGCGCTCGCGGACGGCAGCCTCGGCCGGGCGATCGAACTGGCCGAAGCCGGCGGCGTCGCTCTCTACGGCTCGCTCCTCGATCTGCTGCGCGACATCCCGCGGCTCGACGCCGGCAAGCTGCAGGCCTTCGCCGACAAGCTATTGCGGCCGGGAGCGGAAGACTCGTTCCGCGTCGTCGCGGAACTGCTGTCGCGCCTCCTCGCCCGTTTGGCCCTCGCGAGGGCGCGCGGCGAGGGCGCCGGCGAAGAGGTCGTCACGGATGAAAGAGAGACGATCGCCCACCTCTGCCGGCAGGCGGACGCCGCCCGTTGGGCCGGGTTGCGCGAAGAAATCGAGGCGAGCTTCGCGCGCACCGCCGCCCTCAATCTCGATCGGCGGCAGGCGCTCTTCGGCGCGTTCTTTGCGATCGCCGATAGGGCAGGGTAGAAGTTCCCCGCTCCCGCCGGCTGGATCGAGCCCGGTTCCGGCCCATATGTCGAAAGTTCGGAGCGGAGAATGAGCGCGGACCGGTCCTATTACATCACGACGCCGATCTATTACGTCAACGATCTGCCGCATCTCGGTCACGCCTATACGACCGTGGCGTGCGACGCGCTCGCCCGCTTCATGCGGCTCGACGGCTATCGCGTCAAGTTTCTGACCGGCACCGACGAGCACGGGCAGAAGGTCGAGCAATCGGCGCGCGCCGCCGGCATTTCGCCGCAGCAATTCACCGACCGGGTGTCGCAAGGGTTCCGCGAGGTGACCCGGCTGCTAGACATCAGCAACGACGATTTCATCCGCACGACCGAGGCGCGCCATGTGCGCGGCGTCGAGGCATTGTGGCGAGAATTGGATCGTCGCGGTGAGATCTATCTCGGCCGCTTCGCCGGCTGGTATTCGGTGCGCGACGAAGCCTTCTACGACGAGAGCGAGCTGATCGCCGGGCCGCAGGGCCGCCTCGCGCCATCGGGCGCCCCGGTCGAGTGGCTCGAGGAGGAGAATTATTTCTTTCGTTTGTCGGCCTGGGGCGAGCGGCTGCTTGATTTCTACGAGGCCAATCCCGAGGCGATCGCGCCGCGCGGCCGCCGCAACGAGGTCATCAGCTTCGTCAAGGGCGGGCTGAAGGACTTGTCGATCTCGCGCACCAGCTTCAGCTGGGGCATCCCGGTGCCCGGCAATCCGAAGCACGTCATCTACGTCTGGCTCGACGCGCTGATCAACTACATCACCGCGCTCGGCTATCCGGAGGTAGAGAGCGGCGATTTCGCGACTTTCTGGCCGGCCGACCTGCACATGGTCGGCAAGGACATCCTGCGCTTTCACACGGTCTACTGGCATGCCTTTCTGCTGGCCGCCGGGATCGCGCCGCCGAAGCGCGTCTTCGCCCATGGCTGGTGGACGGTCGAGGGCGAGAAGATGTCGAAATCGCTCGGCAATTTCATCCCGCCGCAGCAGCTCGTCGACACCTACGGACGCGACGCGCTGCGCTATTTCCTGTTGCGCGAACTGCCATTCGGCAGCGACGGCGACTTCTCGCACCGCGCGATGATCGGCCGGCTCAACGGCGATCTGGCCAACGATTTCGGCAATCTGGCGCAGCGCGTGCTCGTCATGATCAACCGGAATTGCGGCGCGCAAGTACCGCAGCCGGCCGGATTTTCCGCCGCCGACACGGCTCTCATGGAGGCGGCGCGCGGGCTGCTCGGCGCCGTGCGCCCGCATATGCACGAGCAGTCGTTCCACCTGGCGCTGGAAGCGATCTGGCGGGTCGTCGGCGAGGCGAACCGCTATGTCGACGCGCAAGCGCCGTGGGCGTTGCGCCGCACCGACGAGGCGCGGATGGGCACGGTGCTCTACACGCTCGCGGAAGCGATCCGGCATCTGACGATCCTCGTACAACCTTTTGTTCCGGATGCATCTTTCAAACTTCTCGACCAGCTTGCGGTGCCGCTGGAGGCGCGCTCTTTCGCTGCCCTGACCGAATGTCCGCTGCGGCCCGGCACCGCGCTGCCGGTGCCCGAGGGGGTGTTTCCGCGCTTTGTCGAGGTCGACGCCGCGGCCGGGCGCGGGTGAGGGCAGGGGCGGATGCTCGTCGACAGCCATTGCCATCTCGATTTCAAGGATTTCGGCGAGGAACGCGAGGCGGTCATCGAACGGGCCCGGGCCGCCGGGGTCGAGGCGATGCTGACGATCTCGACCCGGCTCGACGAATTCCCGCAGGTCAGAGCGCTCGCCGAGGCGCATGCGGGCATCTGGTGCTCGGTCGGCGCGCACCCGCACGAAGCCGCCGGCCATGCCGCGCTGACCGCGCAGACGCTCGGCGGCCTCGCCGCGGCGCCGAAAGTCGTCGCGATCGGCGAAACGGGGCTCGACTTCCACTACGATCTGTCGCCGCGCGAGGTGCAGGAGCGGGTGTTCCGCACCCATATCGCGGCCTCGCGCGACACCGGCCTGCCGCTCGTCATCCACAGCCGAGAGGCCGATGGCGAGACGGCGCGCATTCTCGCCGAGGAGCGGCCGCCGCCGGGCGTCCTGCATTCCTTCACCGGCGGCCGGCAGCTCGCCGAAAGCGCGCTGGCGCTCGGCTTCTACATCTCGATCTCGGGCATCGTCACGTTCAAGAACGCCGCGGAGCTGCGCAGCGTCGTGCGGGATCTGCCGCTCGACCGGCTGCTCGTCGAGACCGATTCGCCCTATCTGGCGCCGGTGCCGCATCGCGGCAGGCGCAACGAGCCGGCCTTCGTCGCGGCGACGGCTGCTTTCGTCGCGGCGCTGAAAGGCCTCGACGCGCGGGATTTCGCCGCCGCGACGACCGCCAACTTCTTCCGCCTGTTCCAAAAAGCGCGGCCCGCCGGGCAATGCGGGTGACGGTTCTGGGCTGCGGCGCATCGACCGGCGTGCCGACGATCGGACGCGAGTGGGGACGCTGCGACCCGAACGATCCGCGCAACCGCCGGCGCCGCGTCTCGCTGCTCGTCGAGACGGGCGGCACCGTGCTGCTGATCGACGCCTCGCCCGACCTGCGCGAGCAGCTGATCGACGCCGGCGTCAGGCGCCTCGACGCCGTCTTGTTGACGCACGCGCACGCCGACCATCTGCACGGCATCGACGACCTGCGCTCGGTCAACCGGCTGATGCGCGCCGCGATACCGATCTATCTCGACGCCCAGGCGCTCGCCGAGATCAGGAGCCGCTTCGGCTACGTCTTCGGCCCGCCGCCGCCCGACGGCCGGTTCTACAAGCCGATCCTGGTGCCGCACGAAATATCGGACTCTTTTTTGATCAACGGGTTGGAGGTCGTTCCGTTTACGCAGGATCACGGCTTCAGCACGACGCTCGGCTTCCGCATCGGCGGCATGGCGTATTCGACCGATGTGACCGAACTCGGCGAGGATGCCTTCGCGGCGCTGGCGGGCATCGAGCTGTGGATCGTCGATTGCCTGCGCCGCGAGCCGCATCCGACGCACAGCCATCTCGCAAAGACGCTCGCCTGGATCGCGCGCGTCAAGCCGCGCCGCGCCGTGCTGACGCATATGGACCAGAGCCTCGATTACAGCGAATTGACGCGCGAACTGCCGCCCGGCGTCGAACCGGGCCGGGACGGGCTCGCGATCGAGATCGCCGACCGATGATCCGCTCCGCCCGCATCGCCGACCGCGCCGCCGTCGAAGAGATCGTGCGCGCGGCTTATGCGCCCTATATCGAAAGAATTGGCAAGCCGCCCGGGCCGATGGTCGACGATTACGGGAAGCGCATTGCGGAGGGCGCCGTCAGCGTCGTCGAGGCGGCGGATGGGACGCTCGAGGCGATCGTCGTGCTGCTGCCGCAGCCCGATCATTTGCTGCTCGACAATATCGCCGTGCATCCCGGCCGCCAGGGCCAGGGTCTCGGCAGGCGGCTCGTCGCATTCGCCGAGAGCGAGGCGCGCCGCCGCGGCTTTGGCGAATTGCGGCTCTATACGCACGAAAAAATGACCGAGAACATCAGGCTGTATCGGCGGCTCGGCTTTGTCGAGACCGGGCGGGGGCGCGAAGCCGGATACGACCGCGTGTTCATGACAAAGCGGCTTGTGGCGGATGCCAATTTACCATAATATATATTATGCGACAAATGGCTCGAGGGTCTGCCCGCTACGCTGGCGCTAGGCTGATCTCGTAGAGCGGCAGGAAGCGGCCCGGCACGGCGCCGGACGGCGCATCGCCGATGCGCCTGGCGCCTTCCCGCTCGTAGAATCCGGCGGCGTTCGGATCGGCGAGAATTGTCAGACGCGCGGCGCCGCGCCGCCGCGCTTCCTCGACCGCATGCGCAAGCAGCGCGCGACCGATGCCGCTGCGGAGCCGCCGTGGACGCACGAAGAGCTTGCCAAGGTCGAGCGTGCCCGGAACCTCGCCCGGCGTCAGCGTTACGCCCCCGACGATACGGCCGCCGAGCACGGCCACCCATACCGCGCCGCGGGCGACCTCGTCCGGTGCGATGGCGAGCGCCGGGCGCGCGAGAGTCATGAAGCCGCGGTCATAGCCCCAGACGGCCTTCGAGCGGGCGCAAAGATCGGAAAGGGCGTCGGCCTCCTCGATCCGAGCCGGCCGGATGCTGCACGCGCCGATCTTCGGCGAGGCGGGAGCCATGCGCTGTCGCCTCCTCGGCCTACCGTTTATGCTGCGCCGGCATGGTAGCAGGAAATCCGATGAATCCGATCGACCGGCTGCTCGCGATCATGGCCCGGCTGCGCGACCGCGAGCGCGGCTGCCCGTGGGACCGCGAGCAGGATTTCGCGAGGATCGCGCCTTACACGATCGAGGAGGCCTATGAGGTCGCCGACGCGATCGAGCGGGCCGACATGGCGGCGCTGAAGGACGAATTGGGCGACCTGCTTTTCCAGGTCGTTTTTCACGCGCGCATGGCCGAAGAACAAGGGGAATTTACCTTCGAGGACGTCGCCGACGCGATCGCCGACAAGATGGTGCGGCGGCATCCGCACGTGTTCGGCGCGGCGGAGATCGCCTCGGCGGCGGCGCAGACCGAGGCCTGGGAGAGCCACAAGGCCGCCGAGCGCGAAGCCCGTGCCGCCGCCGCCGGCGGGCGTGCGAGCGTCCTCGACGGGGTCGCCCTCGCCCTGCCCGCGCTGTTGCGCGCCGCCAAGATCGGACGCCGGGCGGCGCGGATCGGGTTCGATTGGCCGGCAGCGGAACCCGTCTTCGGGAAGCTCGCCGAAGAAACGCTGGAGCTGCGGGCCGAACTCGACCGCGGCGCCGAACCCGGCCGGCTCGAGGACGAAATGGGCGACCTCCTCTTTGCCGCGGCGCAGCTCGCGCGCAAGCTCGACATCGACCCCGAGGCGGCGCTGCGGCGCGCCACCGCAAAATTCGAGCGCCGCTTCCGCGAATTGGAGGCCCGCGCCGGCGAACACGGCGCGGCAACCGACATCGCGGCGCTCGAAGCCCTCTGGCAGGAAGTCAAGCGCGCGGAGCAAAACCGCGGCAGTTGATTACTCGGCCTCGCGCGTGCTGGCGACTTCCATAAGGTGCTCCACCGCCGCAAGCAAACTCGGCAAGTGCTCCTTTACAATGTTCCATACGGCCGAACTGTCGGCGCGCTGGTATTCGTGCCGTAACAGATTGCCGATGGCCGCAATCTGCCGCCAAGGCACTTGCGGGGCCAGCGATTTGTAATCGTCGGGCACGTGGCGAGTTGCCTCGGAGATTATCTCCACGGCCCTCTGCGTACCCCAGTTCTGGGTGAACTCGTGGTAGCTGACGTCGCCGAGCAACTCGAAAATGCCGGTGATGGCAGCACGTATATCGGTCAGGCGGAGAAGGACGCTGCGCGGCACGTCAAAAGATCCGGAGTGCCTCCGCTTCAATTCGCGGCCTCAGCATCGGATGAAGGCTCGCGCGCTTCATCACGTCGGACTTTGCGCCGAGGATTCCGTTTAGGCGGTCCTGAACATCGACCAGTTCGATCAGGCTAAATCGCCGATCTTCCGTGTCAAAAAAAAAGATCAATGTCTCTGTCCGGCCTCTCCTCGCCGCGCGCGGCGGAGCCGAAAAGATAAAGTCGAGACACACCTATCCGGTGAAGCTCGGCTTTGTGGTGCCGCAACGTGGCGATCACTTTTTCTCGGTTAGTCGGCATCTCTTGCCCAGCGCGCCGCATCAGTTGCCTCGCCCGGTGAGGATATATGTGCCCGGCCGCAGGTCAACCACCCGGAAGAAAGGGGGCTCCGAGGCCGCTACCCCACCCGCCGCAGATGGCCGAGGCGGCCGATATCGGCTTCCGAGAGCCGCACCGCGAGATGCGCCGCCTCCGCGTCGTCGCGCCGGCCGACGACCTCGCCGTGGCGATAGAGCCAGGCGAGCGTCTTGCCGTCGGCGAGCGGGATGTCGAGGCGCACCAGCCGGCTCGCGCCGTCGAGCCGCCGGTCGATCAGGTCGAGGAGCCTGTCGCAGCCCTCGCCCGTCAGCGCCGAGACGGCGACGCGCTGGCGGTTGCGCAATGCCCCGTTCGAGACGGCCGCGCGCGACGCGGGATCGACGAGGTCGATCTTGTTCATGACCTCGATCAGCCCCTCCTCGACCCGCTCCGCGAGTCCCAATTCGCCGAGCACGCGCTCGACATCGAGGCGCTGCGCGTCGCTGTCGGGGTGATGCGCGTCGCGCACATGGACGAGGATCTCGGCCTCGGTCACCTCTTCGAGCGTGGCGCGGAAGGCGGCGACGAGATGCGTCGGCAGGTCGGAGATGAAGCCGACCGTGTCCGACAGGATGGCCGGCCGGCCGGAAGGCAGGGCGAGCCGCCGCATCGTCGGGTCGAGGGTCGCGAACAGCATGTCGCCGGCGACCACCTGCGAGCGCGTCAAGCGGTTGAAGAGCGTCGATTTTCCGGCATTCGTGTAGCCGACGAGCGCGACCACCGGATAAGGCACGCGGCGGCGCGCCGTACGATGCAGCCCGCGGCGCCGCCGCATTTCTTCGAGGCCGCGCTTCAGCCGCGCGATGCGCTCGCCGATCAGCCGCCGGTCGATTTCGAGCTGGCTCTCGCCGGGGCCGCCGAGAAAGCCGAAACCGCCGCGCTGGCGTTCGAGATGGGTCCAGGAGCGCACCAGCCGCGAGCGCTGATAAGTGAGCGCCGCCAGTTCGACCTGCAGCCGCCCCTCATGCGTGCGCGCCCGCTCGCCGAAGATTTCGAGGATCAGCCCGGTCCGGTCGATGACCTTGGCCTGCCAGCTTTTTTCGAGGTTGCGCTGCTGCACCGGCGACACCGGGCCATCGACGACGACGACCCCGATCTCATTGTCGCGGACGATCTCGCCGAGATTGGCGACGGTGCCCTTGCCGAACAAGGCGCTCGGCCGCGGCCGGTCGATGCGCACGATCTGGGCATGCACGATTTCGAGGCGGATGGCCCGCGCCAGCCCCACCGCCTCTTCGAGGCGCGCCTCGGGCGAACGATCGAGAGCCGCATATGCCGCGCGGCCGGCTGCTTGGCGCGGCGTCCTCGACACCGGGTGAAGAACCAGCGCGCGGCCGGTCGACTCTCCGGTCCCGTTCGCGCTCGGCGCGGTCCGCGTCAGGATTCTTCGAGCTCCTTGCCCGCTTCGAAGAGCTGGATCGGTTGCGCCGGCATCACCGTCGAGATCGCATGCTTGTACACGAGTTGCGAATGTGCGTCGCGCCGCAACAGCACACAAAAGTTATCGAACCAGGTAATGATCCCCTGAAGCTTGACACCATTGACGAGAAATATCGTCACCGGGGTCTTGTTTTTCCGGACATGATTGAGAAACACATCCTGTACGTTTTGCGATTTTTCCGGAGACATGGGGGTTCTCCCATCTGCTTATTGGAGCTGCTCCGGTTCATCTTGCAGCTGAACCGGCGCTCGTATGAAGCCACCGAGTTGCCGGTACGAACATGGGCTCGCGCGGATGAATCACAAGCCCTGGAGAAAGCGAAACAAGAGCGCACCCTCGGAAAACGCCAGCGCCGGTGGTGAGTTGAGAAATTCGGCCTCTTGCGGCGCGCTGCCGAGCAGCACCGGCAGGCAGCCGCTGGCGGCCGCGCACTGCATGTCGATCGCGGTGTCGCCGACGAGCCAGACGCGGTCGCCAGGGGCGACCCCGCTCGGCTCGAGCGCGAGGACGACCGGGGCGGCGTCCGGCTTGTCGAGCGCCGCGTCGCCGGCCCCGACGACGCTGCCGAAAAGACTCGCCCAGCCGATCGCTTGCGTCTCGCGCCGCAAGACCGCGCCGGTCTTGTTGCTGACGACGCCGAGCCAGATCCCCTCGCCCTTGAGCGCATGCAGCATTTGCTCGCGGCCCGGCAGCGCCCGCAGCCGCTCGAGATGGATCGCCCGGAAGGCCGCGAGATAGATCTGTCGCGCCTCCTCCCATTTCTCGCCGAAATAGACGGGAAAGCTCTCTCTGAGGCTGAGGCGCACCCGCTCGCGCGTCTCGGCGAGCGACCAGAGCGGCTTGCCCATCGCCGTCATAACGGCGTTGAGCGCCTCGTGAATCGTCGCCCAGCTGTCGACGAGCGTGTTGTCCCAGTCGAAGAGGATCGCCTGCGGACGGCGGAGGCGGCGCGGCGCCGCGCTCACGCCGCGGCCCGGTGCGCGAGATAGAATTCGCGCAATTTGCGGCCGAGCGGGCCCGGCCTGCCGCCGCCGACCGGCGACCCGTCGATACTGACGACGGACAGCAGATCGGCGGTAGTGCTGGTCAGAAAGGCTTCCGAGGCTGCCTTCGCCTCCTCGACCGTGAACGCCCGCTCAGCGAAGCGGTAGCCCTCGCGGCCGATGATGTCGAGCAACGCCAGCCGGGTGACGCCGTTCAATATCGCATTGTCGGCCGCGCGCGTGACGACCGCGCCGTCGGCGGTGACGATCCAGGCGTTGGTCGAGGTGCCTTCGGTGATCCGCCCCTCTTCATCGACCTGCCAGGCCTCGTAGGCGCCGGCGCGGCGCGCCCGCTCCTTGCCGAGGACGTTCGGCAACAGGCTGACCGATTTGATGTCGCAGCGCGCCCACCTGATGTCGGGGATCGTGATGACCGAGACCCCGTTCTCGCCGAGCTTCGGATCGGGCGGCCTGACCTGTCGCGCGGTGACGACCAGAACCGGCTGCGCCGCTTTCGGGAAGGCGTGCTCGCGCCGCGCCGCGCCGCGCGTCACTTGCAGATAGACGATCCCGTCCGAGACGCGGTTGCGGCGGACGACCTCGCGCAGCACGATCTTGAGCGGGGCGTCCTCCATCGGCCGCGCGATTTCGAGTTCGCCGAGCGAGCGGGCAAGCCGGCTGAGATGCGGTTCTTCATCGACGATGTGCCCGCGGGCGATCGCCATCACTTCGTAGACGCCGTCGGCGAACTGGTAGCCGCGGTCCTCGATGTGCACGGCGGCGAGGCGATGCGGCAGATATTGCCCCGCGACATAGGCGATGCGCGACATCGAAGCGCCCGCCCCCGGTCGTCAGGTCCCGACCTTGAGCGGCCGATCGTTGGCGAAGAGGCCGAGCGACTTCAATTTGCGGTGCAATGCCGAACGCTCCATGCCGACAAAGGCGGCGGTGCGCGAGATGTTGCCGCCGAAGCGCGTCACTTGCGCCAGCAGATATTCGCGCTCGAACACCTCGCGCGCGTCGCGCAGCGGCAGCGTCATGATCTCGCCGCCCTTGTCCCATTTGACGACGGAGGGCGCGATCGCGGTGATCTCGTTCGGCAGCATGTCGGCGCGCACCGGCTCGCGCGGGTCGCCCGGCGCCATGATCAACAGCCAATCGACGACATTGCGCAATTGCCGCACATTGCCGGGCCAGGAATAGGATTGCAGCGCCGCCATTGCGTCCTCGCCGAATTCGCGCGGCGTGAAACGCGCCGCGTCGGCCGCGCGCCGCATGAAATGGCGGGCCAGCACCGGGATGTCCTCGCGCCGCTCGCGCAGCGGCGGCACGCGCACTGGCACGACGCTGAGCCGGTAATAGAGGTCCTCGCGGAAGCGGCCGGCGCCGATCTCGGCGCCGAGCTCGCGGTTCGAGGAGGCGAGGACGCGGACATCGACCTCGACCCGGCTCGACCCCCCTACCCGCTCGAAGGTCTGCTCCTGCAGCGCGCGCACGATCTTGCCCTGCGTCTCGAGCGGCATGTCGGCGACTTCGTCGAGAAACAGCGTGCCGCCGTGCGCCCGTTCGAAAGTGCCGATCTTGCGCGGCGCGCCGTCGATCCTGAGTTCCGTGCCGAACAGCTCCATCTCGAGCCGCTCAGGCCGCATCGTCGCGCAGTTGACGGCGACGAACGGCCCCTTCGCCCGGCGCGAGCGCAAGTGCAGGATGCGCGCGACGACTTCCTTGCCGGAGCCCGCCGGTCCGGTCACCAGCACGCGGCTGCCGGTCGGCGCGACCCGCTCGATCTGCTGGCGCACCTGGTTGATCGCCTGCGAAATGCCGACGAGGTCGATGTCGCCGCCGGCGCGCAATTTCAGCTCCTCGTTTTCGCGCCGCAGCAGCGCCGCTTCGATGGCGCGCTCGACGACGAGCAGCAGCCGGTCGGACTTGAACGGCTTTTCGATGAAATCGTAGGCGCCGTACTTGATCGATTCGACTGCGGTTTCGATCGTGCCGTGGCCGCTGATCATGACGACCGGTACCGAAGGCAGCTCGGCGCGCAGCCGCTTCAGGATCTCGATGCCGTCGAGTTCGCTGCCCTGCAGCCAGATGTCGAGGACGACGAGGGTCGGCTGGCGGGCCTGCATCGCGGCGAGCGCCGCGCCGCTGTCGGCGGCCTCGCGCGTCGCGTAGCCCTCGTCCTTGAGGACGCCGGCGATCAGCATCCGGATATCGGCTTCGTCGTCGACGATCAGAATGTCATGCGCCATGGCTGACCGCGCTCAACTCCCTCGGCTCGGCTGCGGAATCCTGGCCGCCGCGCAGATCGGCGGCGGTGAAGACCAGCTTGACCCGCGCGCCGTCGGGCTCGCCGTCTTCCAGGACCAATTCCCCCTGATGATCTTCCATGATCTTCTTGACGATGGCGAGGCCCAAACCGGTGCCCTTGGTGCGGGTCGTGACATAAGGCTCGGTCAGCCGCTCGCGGCCCTGGCTCGGCAGGCCTTTGCCGTTGTCTTCGACGACGACCGCGAAACGCCCGCCGTCTTCCGAGAGCGACACGCGGATGCGCCCCTTCGGGCTCGGACCCGTTTCGGCGATTCGCGCCTGGATCGCCTCGATGGCGTTGGTCAGGATGTTGAGCAGCGCCTGGCCCGCCAGCCGCGCGTCGCAATTGGTCGTCGCCGGGGCCGGCGGCAGGTTCGTCTCGAACAGGATCTCGGGGTGGGCGGTGCGCTGCAGCAGCACCGCGCGGCGCACGATCTCGGTCAAATCTTCGGGCTTCAGGACCGGCGCCGGCATCCTCGCGAAGGACGAGAACTCGTCGACCATGCGGCCGATATCGCCGACATGCCGGATGATCGTGTCGGTGCAGGCGGCAAAGGTCTCCGGGTCCTTCTTGATCTCCCGCAGATAGCGGCGGCGCAGCCGCTCGGCGGAAAGCTGGATCGGCGTCAACGGGTTCTTGATCTCGTGCGCGATGCGGCGCGCGATATCGGACCAGGCCGCCTTGCGCTGCGCCGACAAGAGTTCGGTGATGTCGTCGAAGGTGACGACGAAGCCGCCGGTCTCGCCGGCGTCGCGCTCGCCGGCGATGCGCACGAGCAAGGTGCGCGTGCTGCTGCCCCGGACGAGCTGCACCTGCGATTGCGCCCGCTCGCTGGGGTGCCGTTCGGCCGCGGCGAAGAGGCCGGCCATTTCCGGCACCACCTCGGCGAGATCCTGGCCGATCGCCTGCTCGAGATCGACACCGAGAAGCGCCGAGGCCGATCGGTTCGGCAGATGTATCCGCCCGAGTCGGTCGAGCCCGATGACCCCGGCCGAGACGCCGCTCAGCACGGTCTCGGTGAACCGCCGCCGCTCGTCGAGCTGGCGGTTCGCCTCGATCAGCTCCTTCTGCTGGCTCTCGATCTGATAGGTCATGCGGTTGAAGGCGCGCGACAAGGTCGCCAGCTCGTCGTCCTTCTCGCCTTCCGGAACGCGGGCCGCGAGATCGCCGCCGCGCACCCGTTCGGCGGCGGTGACGAGCCGGCTGATCGGATCGGAAAGCTGGGTCGCGAAATGGATGCCGAGCGAGATCGCGGCCACCAGGAACAGCATCGCCACCATCATGAAAATGAGGGCGAAGGTGATCTGGAAGCCCGAGCGCCGGCCTTCGAGCCGCTTGTACTGGGCGACCGCGCGCTGCGTCGCCTTCATGTAGTCGAGCACGCGCGGTTCGATGTAGCGGCCGACATAGAGATAGGTGTCGCCGAACTGATTGAGGCGGACGAGCGCGCGCACCCGGTCGTCGCGGTCGTTGGTGATTATCGGCACCTCGCCCTCCTGGGCGCGCGCGATCATCTCCTTGGGGACCGGCGCGCTGCCGAACACGAAGGACAGGCCGGAGCGCGCCAGCACGTGGCCGCTGCCGTCGAAGACCATCGCCTCGGACAGCCCGCGCAGCGCCGCCTGGGCCGCAATCACCTGGTCGAGCTCGGCCGGATTGAGCGCGAGCTTCCACGAATCGCGGTTGAGGTCGTTGGCCATCGCCAGCGCGTCGGCGCGGATCGCCTGCTGGTGCTCGTGCAGATAGGCCTCGGCGACGGCGAGCGATTCCGAGATCGCCGTGCGCACCTTGTCGCTGAACCAGGATTCGACGCCGAAGCTGAAGAACAGATAGGAAAACACCGCGACGATGATCGTCGGCATCACCGCGATCAGGCTGAACAACCCGACAAGCCGGATCTGCAGCCGCGAGCCGGCGAGCCCGCGGCGGCGCTCGAGCCAGACCTGGACGAGGCCCTTCGCGACCAGCGCGCACAGCGCCAACAGCAGCACGAGGTCGAGATTTAACAGCGACAGGACGGTTTGCGGATGCGGCCCGAAGGGCGGCGCTCCGGTCAACGCCAGATAGGTGGCGATCCCCGAGGCAAGCGCCGCGAGCGCGAGCGCGATCACGAACTCGTTGCGGTGACCGAAACGGCCGGCCCACAGACGAAGCCGCCGCGCCTCTATCATCTGAAGACCTCTACCGCATGCCGCCCGCGCCCCGCTCTCGCCCGCCATCGCGGGCGTCGGCGAAACGCGCGAACGCCGTGAGAATGCGCCTATTTTAGGCCGCGCACGACCGGGATGTCCAACTCCCGGATTTTTTTGCGCAAGGTATTGCGGTTGAGGCCCAATAGATGGGCGGCCTTGATCTGGTTGCCGCGCGTCGCGCCGAGCGTCAGCGCGATCAGCGGCCGCTCGATCTCGCGCAATACCCGGTCGTAGAGCCCGGCCGCCGGCAGGCTCCCCTTATGCGCCGCGAAGTATCCCTTCATGTGCCGCTCGACGGCGCCGGCCAGCCCCTCGCCGTTCGCCGCTTCGCCCGCCTCGCCCGCCGCCGGCGCGCCGGCGAGCTCGCTGTCGATGATCCCTGCCCCGATGATCTCCTGCGAGTAGAGCGCCGCCAGCCGCCGCACCAGATTTTCCAGCTCGCGCACGTTGCCGGGCCAGCGATAGGCGCGCAGCCGCTCCATCGCCGCCTCGTCGAGCCGCTTCATCGGCAGGCCCTCGCGCCCCGCGATCGCGCTGAAATGGCGCACCAGCGTCGGAACGTCCTCGGTGCGCTCGCGCAGCGGCGGCAGCCGAATCGGCGCCACGTTGAGCCGATAGAACAGGTCCTCGCGAAACAAGCCCTGGCGGATCAGCCGCGCCAGATCGTGATGCGTCGCGGTCACGATGCGCACATCGGCACGGATCGGCGTCCTGCCGCCGACCGCGGTGAACTCGCCCTCCTGCAGCACGCGCAACAGGCGCGTCTGCGCCTCGAGCGGCATGTCGCCGATCTCGTCGAGGAAGAGCGTGCCGCCCTGCGCCTGCTCGAACCGCCCCATGCCGCGCGCCGTGGCGCCGGTGAAGGCGCCCTTCTCGTGGCCGAACAGCTCGCTTTCGATCAATTCGCGCGGGATCGCCGCCATGTTGATCGCGACGAACGGGCCGGCGCGGCGCTTGCCGTAATTGTGCAGGGCGCGCGCCACCAGCTCCTTGCCGGTGCCGCTCTCGCCGACGATCAGCACCGTCAGATCGGTCCCCATCAGCCGGGCGAGGACGCGGTAGACCTCCTGCATCGCCGGCGAGCGGCCGATCAGCGGCAGCTGCTCCTCGATATCGTCCTCGCCGGGCAGATTCGGCGCGTCGCGCGGCGCCGACAAGGCCCGCTCGACGACGCTGACGAGCTCGCGCAGGTCAAACGGCTTCGGCAGATATTCGAAGGCGCCGCGCTCGGTCGCCTTCACCGCGGTCAGAAGCGTGTTCTGCGCGCTCATCACGATGATCCGCAAATCCGGGCGGATCTTCTTGATGCGCGGGATCAGGTCGAGGCCGTTCTCGTCCGGCATGATGACGTCGGTGATGACGAGATCGCCCTCGCCGTCCGCGACCCAGCGCCACAGCGTCGCGGCGTTGCCGGTCATCCGCACCTCGTGGCCGAGCCGAACCAGCGCCTGGTTCAGCACCGTGCGAATGGCGCGATCGTCATCCGCTACCAGGATCGTCGCATTCATCACCCGTTACCGTCTTGCGCGACCACCGGCAGGAAAACGCGGAACTCCGTTCGCCGGGGCTGGCTGTCGAATTCGATCACGCCGCCGTGGTCTCCGATCACCTTGGCGACCAATGCAAGACCGAGGCCAGAGCCGTTGCGTTTCGAGCTGACGAAGGGGTCGAAGAGGTAGGGGCGCAGATCCTCCGGGATGCCGGTCCCGTTGTCCGAAACCGAGACCATTAGCGGCAATTGCTGGCGGCCGCCGCCGGGAACCGTCAGGCGCAGGCCGTGACGATAGGCGGTCGTCAGCGCGATCTCGCCGTCCGGCCCGGCGGCGGCCTCCGCGGCGTTCTTGACGAGGTTGAGGAAGACCTGCACCAGCATGTCGAAATTGCCGAGCACCGGCGGCAGCGAGGGGTCGTAGACTTCTAGGAGGCGCGCATGCCGGGCGAAGCCAGACTGGGCGAGCCGGCGCACCCGTTCCAGGACCTCGTGGATGTTGACGGCGCCGCGCTCGATCGGCCGGCTGTCGGAGAACGCCTCCATGCGGTCGACGAGGGCGACGATGCGGTCGGTCTCGTCGCAAATCAGCTGCGTCAGCTCGCGGCCTGCCGGGTCGGCGTCCTGCTCCAAGAGTTGCGCGGCGCCGCGGATGCCGGAGAGCGGGTTCTTGACCTCGTGCGCCAGCATCGCCGCCATCGCGGTGATCGAGCGGGCGGCATTCCGGTGCGTCAGATGGCGATCCATCTTGTCGGCGATCGAGCGCTCGTGCAGCGTCAGGACCAGCTCGGAGTCACCGCACGGCGCGCCCTGGATCGTCACCGAGCGGCTGCCGAAGCGCGGACCTTCGAGCGGCATGTCGTATTCGCAAACGGTGTTGCCGCTCTTCCACACGCCATCGATCAGCGACAACAGCGGGCTGTGCGGCGCGAGGTAGTCCGCAAGCCGGCTGCCGGTCAGCTGGCCGGCTGCGAGGCCGAGAAACTGCTCGGCCGCCGGGTTGACCCAGCGAATGCGCCCCTGCCGATCGAGGCCGATGACCGGGTTCGGCAGCGCGGCGAGGAGCGCCGCCGGATCGGCGGCCTGCGCCCGGCGCCGCGGCGACAGCGAAATCATGCGGCCCGGCGCATCGCCAGCGGTTCGTAGAAGGCGCGGATCAGCTCCCGGACGCGGCTCGCCTCGACCGTGCGGTTGACGGCGGCGCGGAACTCGGCCGAGCCCGGCAACCCGCGCGAATACCATCCGATGTGCTTGCGCGCGATCGGCACGCCGACGGCGGCGCCGTAATGCAAGAGCATGTCCTCGTAATGGCCGCAGAGGATCGCCAATTGCTCCGCGAGCGGCGGGTCGGGCAGCCGCGTGCGGCGGCGCAGCCAATGCATGACCTGCTGCGGGAACCACGGGCGGCCGTAGCAGCCGCGCCCGATCATCACCCCGTCCGCCCCCGATTCGGCGAGCGCCCGCTCGACATCCTCGAGGCTTTCGATGTCGCCGTTGACGACGACCGGGATCCGCACGCTCTCCTTCACCGCCCGCACAAAGCGCCAGTCGGCGCTGCCGGAGAACATCTGGCAGCGCGTGCGGCCGTGCACGGTGATCATGCGGATGCCGCAGGCTTCGGCGATCCGCGCGAGCCGCGGCGCGTTGCGGCTGTTGTCGTCCCAGCCGGTGCGCATCTTCAAGGTCACCGGCAGATCGACGGCGCGCACCGTCGCCTCGAGAATGCGCGCCGCCTGCGCCTCGTCGCGCATCAGCGCCGAGCCGGCGTGGCCGCCGACCACCTTTTTGACCGGGCAGCCGAAATTGATGTCGATGATGCGGGCGCCGCGATCGGCGTTGAGCTTGGCCGCCTCGGCCATGACGTGCGGGTCGCAGCCGGCGAGCTGCACCGCCATCGGCTGCTCCTGCGGACAGCTCTTCGCCATCGTCAGCGAGCGGCGGGTGTCGCGGATCATCGCCTCGCTGGCGATCATCTCGGAGACGACGAGCCCCGCGCCGAGCCGCTTGACGAGCCGGCGGAACGGCAAATCGGTGACGCCGGACATCGGGGCCAGGATGACCGGGTCATCGAGACAGAGGGGGCCTATCGAAATGCCCATTTTTTGTGCAATTATGACGCTTGCCAAATCATTGGGCAAATGTCCTAGCGGATTCTTTTGTGCAATGCAATATCGTGCATGTTGGGGTAACGTCTCGGTTTGGCGGGGGAACCGTCCTGTGCCCTTCGAGGCCTCGCTGCGCGAGGCGCCTCAGGATGAGGACTCTTCTTAATGCCATCAAGGACATCCTCATGCTGAGCGACTGTCTGCGGTGTCAAGCGGGCTGCCATGGTTTGCGGTCTCGCAGGATGGCGTTGAGGATGACGAGGAGTTTTCGCAGGCAGGCGGTGAGGGCCTGTTTTGCGGTTTTTCCAGCGGCGCGGAGCTTGT
>DATLKN010000023.1:0-6325 GCA_035538335.1 Allostellaceae bacterium | reverse complement strand
AGACGCCGAACCCGGCCAATGGGCGTCTTCTCCGACCGCACCTCGATGGACCGCATCCTGTTCGCCGTCTTCAACCACGAAAACCAAAACCAGGGCGTCAGCACCCCTCTCCTGCTGACACAAACCTTTTGACGTCACCCTGCGCCGCGCATGGCAGGGCATCGACGCCCCGGAGCCCTCGACCGCTCGCAACATCGCCGGGACGACAAGAAAGATGGTGTGAGGCCCAAAAGTTCACCCGGCGCGGCGCCATCGGGCGGCTTCGATGCGCAGATGATCGCGGAAATGGGCGCGCATCTTCTGCGTCCACGGCGTCTCGGCCGCCTCCTTCCAGGCCGCCGAATGCGGAATCTGCGGCGCCGCGAAGTGGTAGAGCGCGACATAGCGCTGCATTGCGCCGCTGCCGCGATAGCGGCGTGCCGCCAGCACGCCGGGCACGCCGGCGAGCGCCGGGATGTGCTCGGAATTGTACCATTCGTTGAACTCCCCCTCGTGCTCGGGGACGACGTTCATGCCGATGAGGAGGATCGCCTCGGCGCCCGCCGGCGCGGTCAGGTCGCCGGGGCGAATCTGCTCGCCTTCGTAGCGCAGCAGAGATTTGCGGAAGCGCGCCGTGCGCTTCGTCCAGGGCGAGGAATTCTCGCGGGCGATGGCGAGGTAAGGCGGGCTCTTCAGGACCTCGACATTCGTCAAATCGTAGGTCGCGACCGAGATTTTCGGGTCTTTCGTGTCGATCCAGCGTTCGGCGTTCAAAAAGCCCGGAATGCGCAACCGCTCCGGCACGTGTTCGAGGTCGTACCAGTCGTGAAACTCGTCTTCCGGCGCCGCCGAGAAATCCATCGCCGCGATCAGGATGCCCTTTGCCATTCTTTCCTCCAATGGCTGGTGGTTACCGTCGTCCCCGCGGGTGAGCCCGTTCGAGCGGTGCGGCGCCGGCAAAGCGGGCGCGCGGGCCGAGCGCCTCCTCGACGCGCAGCCCCTCGTTCCATTTCGCCATGCGCTCCGAGCGCGCGAAAGAGCCGACCTTCAATTGCCGCACGCCCCAGCCGACCGCGAGATGGACGATCGTCACATCCTCGCTCTCGCCGGAGCGGGCCGAGACGATGGCGCCCCAACCCGCTTCGCGCGCCGCCATAAGCGCCGCCCGCGCCTCACTGACCGTCCCCGCCTGATTCGGCTTGATGAGAACCGCGTTGCAGGCGCCGGCCTGCGCCGCCTCGCGCACGCGCCCGGCATTCGTCACGAGAAAATCGTCGCCGACGATCTGCACCCGGTCGCCGACCGCGGCGGTGAATTTCCGCAGGCCTTGGGTGTCGTCCTCGGCAAGCGGGTCTTCGATCGAGGCAATCGGGTAGCGGTCGAGCCAACGGGTCAGCATCTCGGCCATCGCGTCCGAATCGAGCTCGCGGCCGTCGAGCGCCAGGCGGTAGCGCCCCTTTTCGTGGAATTCCGAGGCGGCGATGTCGAGCGACAGGAAGATCTCCTGCCCCGGCGTGAAGCCGGCCCGCTCGATCGCCCGCATCAGCGCGTCGAGCGCTGCCTCGTTGGTCGGAAAAGCGGGCCAGAAGCCGCCTTCGTCGGCGACCCCTTGCAGCAGCCCCTGTTCGGCCATCATCATGCCGGCGGCACGATAAATCTCGGCGGTCCATTCGAGGGCCTCGGCGAACGAGCCGGCAGCAGGCGCCACCACCATGAAATCCTGGATGTCGACGCGCCGGCCGGCATGCGCGCCGCCGCCGAAGATCTGGATCTCGGGGAGCGGCAGCACAGCCTCGCCCGCATCGCCGAGGAGATGTTGCCAGAGCGCCCGGCCGGCGGCCGCGGCGGCGGCATGCAGAACGGCCATCGAGACCGCGACCAGCGCGTTGCCGCCGAGCCGCGATTTCTGCGGCGTGCCGTCGAGCGCGACGAGCAGCGCGTCGATCGCCTCTTGGCCGGCGGCGTCCGCTCCCGCGAGGGCGCGCGCGACCTCGCCGTCGATTGCCGCGACCGCCGCGCGCACGTCGAGCCCGCCGAGGCGGCTGCCGCCGTCGCGCCGCTCGATCGCTTCGCCCGAGCCGGTCGAGGCGCCGGCCGGCGCGATCGCCCGGCCGCAGGCGCCGCCCGCGAGCCGCACCTCGGCCTCGACGGTCGGCCGGCCGCGCGAATCCCAGACGCGGCGGCCGTGCACTGCCGCGATCGTCGTCTTGGTCACAACCCGATCTCCGCCGCCCAGGCCGCCCTGATCGCCGAGAGCCGCTCGGCCGGCTCGGCGAGAAACCGGCGTGCGACATGCCGCACCTGCCCCTTTTCCGGCTCTTCGGTCACGTATTCGACCGGCGACTTGCCGTCGATGCGCGCGAGGAAGAGCCCCGGCAACAGGCGCGCCGCGCGCGCCTCGATCGCGGCGCGCGGCTCCCAGGCGACGGCGGCGAGATAGCTTTCGGCGAGGCGGTCGAAGCAATCGAGAAAGCGGGGGGCGGCCGCCGGCGTCCACAGGCATTTGAGCAGCAGGTGATTGAGGCAGAAGGCGAGGTCGAAGGCCGGGTCGCCGTACCAAGCGCATTCGGCATCGAGAAAAATCGGGCCCGCGGCGCCGACGAGGATGTTCTTCGGGCTCACATCGCCGTGCACGAGCGCGAGCCGGGCCGCGGCGGTCGCCTCGGCCAAGGCTTCGAGCGCGGCGGCGCGGTCGGGGTGGCGGCGGGCGGTCGCGATCAGATAGGGATCGAGGCGGATCGCACGAAAATTCTCATCGGTCGCAAAGGCGCGGGCGATCTGCGGCCGGCCGGCGGTCGCGCCGTGGATCTGCGCGAGGCATATGCCGATTTCGGCGGCGAAAGCCGCGTCGGCACGGCCTTTGCTCAACTCCTCCTTCCAGAGCGGATGCGTCCCGGGATCGAGATAGCCCATGACGAAGAGGCCGGCGCCCGCGTCCTCGGCGACGAGCGGCGGCACGGCCTGCGGGCGGATATGCTCGACCTCCCGGAACCACGCCCATTCGTAATGATTGCGAGCGACCGGCGCCTCCCACAGATCGGCGACCTTGAGCCGCGGCAGCGCGCGCTTCACGCAGAGCCGGCGGCCGTCCGCCAGCTCGACGAGCGAGATGTCGGAGGAGACGCCGCCCGGCAGCGGTTGCGCGCGCAGCCCCTCGCCCTCGGCGATCACCCGCATGGCGATCAGCGCCGCGGCGATTTCCCGCGCGCTCAAGGCCTGGGCCGGGGCGGCATCATCGTTCATGCTGGCGCGATCTTAGACCGAAGCGGGCGATGATGAAGGCGATCTTTCATTACGATGCGGGCCCGGCGCTGCTGGCGCGCTTTGCCGAGCTGGCGCGCGAGGGGTTTCAGATCGACCCCTGCCCCGAGCACGACGAGACGCGGCTCTGCTCGCTGCTGCCGCAGGCGGAGGTGTGGCTGCACGCGCTGAGGCCGATTACGGCCGCGATGATCGAGCGGGCGCCGCGCCTCAGGCTGATCCAGAAGATCGGGGTCGGCGTCAACACGATCGACCTCGCAGCGGCAAAGGCCCGCGGCATTGCGGTCGCCAACATGCCCGGCACCAACACGCGGGCGGTCGCCGAGACCGCATTGCTGTTGATGCTCGCGGCGCTGCGCCGGCTCTCGACGCTCGACCGCGCCTGCCGCGAGGGAAGCGGCTGGGCGCTCGGCGGCGGGCTGCAGGAGCGGGTCGGCGAATTGGGCGGCCGCACCGTCGGGCTGCTCGGCGCCGGCATGGTCCCCACCTTGCTCGTCCCGATATTGCAGGCCCTCGGCGCGCGCGTCCTCTATTGCGCGCGCCGCGACCACCCCGAGCTCGGCATCGCGCGGCGCGAATTCGGCGAACTGCTCGCCGAGGCCGACATCCTGTCGTTGCACGTGCCGCTGGTGCCGGAAACCGAGCGGCTCCTCGACGGCGCGGCTTTCGCGCGCATGAAGCCCGGCGCGATCCTCGTCAATACCGCGCGCGGCGGGCTCGTCGACGAGGCGGCGCTCGCCGCGGCGCTGGCGAGCGGGCATCTCGCCGCCGCCGGGCTCGACGTCTTCGCCGTCGAGCCGCTGCCCGAGGATTGCCCGCTGCTCGGCCTCGACAATGTCGTGCTGATGCCGCATGTCGCCTGGCTGACGCCCGAGACCTTGGCGCGCAGCCTCGAGGTGGCGGCCGACAACATGCGGCGGCTGCGCGACGGGTGCGAACTCAGCTTCCGGGTCGCGTGAAGGCCGTCTGGTTGAAGAGGATGCGACGCTGCGCCTCGTCCGGCGGCGCACGCCGGCGCAGTTCCTTGCCGAGATCGACGCCGCGCTGCACGGCCGGGCGCGACTTGATGCGCTCGCGCCAGCGGGCGACGTTCGGAAAATCGTCGAGCGGCTGGCCGAGCGGCTTCGCGATCAACACCCAGGGCCAGGAGGCCATGTCGGCGATCGAATACTCGCCGACGAGGTAGTCGCGGCCCTGGAGCCGGCGTTCGAGGACGCCGAGGCAACGGTTGTACTCGTCGGCATAGCGCTTTTTCGAATAGGGGTGCTCGCCCGGCGCATAATTGACGAAATGGCTCAGCTGGCCGGCCATCGGCCCGAGATTGCCGACCTGCCAGAAGAGCCATTCGAGCGCCTCCTTCCGCCCGAGCCCGCCCCGCGGCATGAAGCGCCCCGCGCGCTCGGCGAGGTGAATGAGGATCGCGCCCGATTCGAAGACCGGCAGATCGCCCGCGTCATGATCGACGATCGCCGGCATGCGGTTGTTCGGGCTGATCGCGAGAAACTCGGGCTTGAACTGGTCGCCGCGGCCGATATCGACGGGGATCATGCGATAGGGCAGCGCGCACTCCTCGAGCATGATCGCGACCTTCCAGCCATTGGGCGTCGGCCAATAGTAGAAGTCGATCATCGCCCGCCCCGCGGCCCGAACGCGCCCGCCGCAGCGAGCCGGTCGATGTCGGCCGGCGAATAGCCGGCCTCGACGAGGATCGCCTCGCCGTCCTGCCCGAGCGCCGGCGCGCCGCGGCGAATTTCGGCCGGAGTGCGGGAAAACCGCGCCGCCGGGCGCGCCTGGCGCAGCCGCCCCGCCGCCGGATGGTCGTATTCGACGACGCTCTCCAACGCGACGACCTGCGGATGGCGGATGACCTCGCTGCGGGTGAGGACCGGGGCGCAAGGGACCTGGGCCGCATCGAGCCGCTCGAGCCATTCGGCGGCCGGCCGCGCCTTCAGCGCCTCCTGCGTCAGGCGCAGCCGCTCCTCGACGTTCTGCTGGCGCAAGGCCGGCGTCTTGAAGCGGGGGTCCTCGAGCCATTCCGGGCGGCCGAGCGCACGCGCCAGCGCCTGCCACTGCCGGTCGGTCTGCACCGCGACCGTGATGTAGCCGTCGGCCGTTTCGTAGACGAGGTCGGTCGCGCCCGCCTCCTCCTGCTCCGGCGGGTCCGCGACGAAGGTCTGGCTCGTCATGTCCGAAGCCCACAGGAAGGCGATGACGGCATCGAGCATCGACAGGCGCACATGCTGGCCCTCGCCGGTGCGCTCGCGCGCCAGGAGCGCGGCCGTGATCGCCTGCGCCGCGGTAACGCCGGTCAGCTTGTCGGGCAGGATCGTGCGCAGCATGCGCGGCCGCGCCCGGTCGGAGCCGGCCTGCACCGTCGCCAGGCCCGACACCGCCTGGATCACCGGGTCGTAGACCGGCTTTGCCGCATAGGGGCCCTTTTCGCCGAAGCCGCTGATCGAGACGTAGACGATGGAGGGTGCGCGGGCGCGCACCGCCGCCTCGTCCAGCCCGAGACGCTCGACAACGCCGGGGCGGAAATTCTGTACGAAAACGTCGGCGCCGGCGGCGAGCCGCAAGACGGCTTCGCGCCCCTCGGCGATCTTCAGGTCGATGACGACCGAGCGCTTGTTGCGGTTGTTGTTGAGGAAGGACGCGGCGAGCCCGCCGCGCCGGTGGCCGCCCTGGCGGGTGTGATCGCCGCCGTCCGGCGGCTCGACCTTGATCACGTCGGCCCCCTGATCGCCGAGGATCATCGTGCCCAAGGGCCCCGAGACGTTCGAGGTCAGATCGATGACGCGATACCCGTGCAAGGGACCCGGCATGGTGCCGCCTTTCGGCTGAGGTAAGCGCCCTCGCGATAGCACAGCGGCAAGCGTCGGGGAATACCGGCGCCTCGCGGTTTGACATTGCACGGACGCGGCTGCGTGCTTCGAGATGCGCCCTCTCGGGCGCTCCTTGTATCTCTCCTCCGTCGCGAGACCGGCGTAAAGTCGGCGTCGCGGTGGCGGATGGGAGCCCGATCGCTCCTTGGGCCAGTAAGCCCGCTGCTGAGCACGGTGCCCCATCCGCCGGTTCTATCAGCCCG
>DATLKN010000022.1:0-172310 GCA_035538335.1 Allostellaceae bacterium | reverse complement strand
CCCTTCACCAACTCGAAGGCCCTCGGTAAGCTCGCGATCGTCACAGCCTGTGGCATTGGGGGTGCTCCTCTTTGCGGACTTCAGCAACCCGCGGAGTACCCCCTCTCACAGCCCTGACACAAATCTCCGTACATCACCGCGCACCGCCCCGCCCTCGTATAAAACGCGAGGATCGTGTATGATCAACATATAACGAGGCTCGTGGACACGGGCCGAGGCGAGCAGGGGCCGCAACATGAAAAATTTGCTGGCCGTGGTCGGGGATGGCAATGCTGCGCACGTCCTCGAAGCGGCGTTGCACGTGGCGCGCCGGTTCGACAGCCACATCGTCGGCTTGCACAGCCTGACCACCGAATACGCCGTCGTGTTCGGCGGCGAGATGGGGTTTTCGATCTCTTCCGAAGTCGACCGCACGCTCGAGCGCGAGGGGCACGAGCGGCGCGACCTGGCGCGCCGCCTGTTCCGCGACTTCATGGCGGCGCAGGGGGTGCCGATCGAGCCGGTGCCGGTCGGCCACAACGGCCCGAGCGCCGCCTGGCGCGAGGAGGACGGACGGCAGAACGCGGTCGTCGGAATGACCGGCCGGGTCTACGACCTGGTGCTCGTGGAGCAGCCGGAAAAGCTCGCCTCGATCGCCGAGGCGACGCTCGAGGATGCATTGTTCGAGAGCGGCCGCCCGGTGCTGATGGTGCCGAAGGAGTGCCCGCCGAGCCTCGGCGACATCGTCGCCATCGCCTGGAACGGCAGCACCGAGACGGCGGCGACGGTGGCGCTCGGCATGCCGCTGTTGAAACGGGCGCGGCAGGTCGTCGTGATCGGCGTCGCGCCGGGGTTGATGCCCGAGCCGGGGCCGTCCGGCGAGGATCTGGCGCGCGCGCTCGAGCAGCACGGCGTCGAGGTGACGGTCCGCGCCGCCAGCGGCCGGGCCAAGGTGCAGGGCGAATCGTTCCTGCGCGAAAGCATGGCGGCCGGCGCCGACCTGCTCCTGAAGGGCGCCTACACGCAAAGCCGCATCCGCCAGATGATCTTCGGCGGCGCGACGCGTCACATCATCATGGAGGCAAAGCTCCCGGTGCTGATGGCGCGGTAGGTCTCACGAGTCTCGGCGTATCACGGGTCAAATAGTCATTGCGAGGAGCCCGCAGGGCGACGCGGCAATCTCGGGTCGGTACTTGCCCTGTCGTGGAGATTGCTTCGCTGCGCTCGCAATGACAAATCCCCTTTTGATCTAATAAATTTCCAGGCTCTCCACCCGAATGCGCCGCATCATTCTCGCGCTCGTCCTCGCCTTCGTCGCCGTGTCGCCGGCGGCGGCGCAGGGCCGGTTCCTCGCGCTCTCCGACATCCATTTCGACCCGATGGCCGATCCGGCGCTCGTCGATCGGCTCAACGCCGCGCCGCCCGAAGCCTGGGCGAGGATCTTCGCAACGTCCTCCGACAAGAGCCTCGGCCGCTATGGCCGCGACACCGATTGGCCGCTCTTCGCCTCGGCGCTGGCGGCGATGAAGAAAGCGGCGCCGCGCCCCGATTTCGTCGTGATGACCGGCGATTTTCTCGCGCACGATTTCCGCGCCGCCTTCGATAGGGCGGCCACGAACCATTCCGACGCCGCCTACCGCGCCTTTGTTTTGCGCACGATGCGGTTCGTCGCGTTCGAGCTGGAGCGCAGCTTCCCGAAGACGCCGATCCTGCCGGTGCTCGGCAACAACGACAGCTACTGCGGCGACTATCGGCTGTCGCCGGGCGGCGCTTTCCTGAAGGATACGCTGCCGACGATGCGCGGTCTGCTGGGCGGCGCGGCGAGGGCGGATCTCGCCCGCGATTGGAGCCGCCTCGGCAATTACGGCGCCAGCCCGCCGCATCTGCCGCGGGTCCGGATCCTCGCCCTCGATACGGTCGTCTTCTCGGCGCATTACAGCGCCGCCTGCGCCGGCGCGGCGAAGCGCGACCCCGGCAAAGAGACGCTCGCCTGGCTCGCCGAGACTCTCGCCGCGGCGCGGCGCGCCCACCGGCGCGTGTGGCTCCTCTACCATGTCCCGCCCGGCATCGACGATTACGCGACGGTGCGTTTCGGCGCCTGCCCGCAACGCATCCTGCCGCTGTGGAAGCCCGCCTATTCGGCGGGTTTTGCCGCGCTCCTCAAACAACACCGCGATACGCTCGCGGCGAGCCTCGCCGGGCATCTGCATACCGACACGTTCCGTCTCGACCGCACCGGCTTCACGCTGACCATCCCCGCGGTCAGCCCGATCTTCGGCGAGAACCCGGGGTTCAAGATGATTTCCTACGATGCCGCAGGCCGGCTCGACGACGCGACGACCTATCGGCTGGCGAGCTTCGCCGCCGGCGCGGCCTGGGCCCCGGAATACCGCTTCAAGCGCGAATGGCGGCTGCCGCGGCTCGATCTCGCGAGCCTCGACCGGCTCTATCGCCGGATCGGCGGCGAGCCGCGGGCGCGCGCCCGCTGGCTGTCGCTCTTCGGCCTTTCCAGCAGCTCCTTCTGGCCCGCCGATCCGGCGCAGAACGCGAAGCGCAGCCTCGCGGCATATTGCGCCGCCGGATACCTCTCCCCAGCGGCCTTCGCGTCATGCTATTGCGGTGCGAAGTGATGCTGCGGAGCCCGATGGGATGGTCATGCGCTATCTGCTCGCTTGTCTCTTGATCCTGCTGACCGCGGCGCCGGCCGCCGCCGATTTCGCCGCCGCCAAGAAGGCGCAGGCGCGGGGCGACTTCGCCGCGGCGCTCGCGGCGTGCAAAGCCGATGCGGCGGCGGGCGACGCCAATTGCCAGAACCTCGTCGGCTATTTCTACGAACGCGGGCTGGGCGTTGCGCGCGACCCGAAGAAAGCGATCGACCTGTACCGCCGCGCCGCGCGCCAGGGCCTCGCGGCGGCGCAGAACAATCTCGGGCACGCCTACATGATCGGCGCCGGCGTGCCGAAGAACGCGGCGAAGGCGGCGGGCTGGTTGAAGCGCGCCGCCGCCTCGGGCAACCCGCCGGCCGAGAACAATCTCGGCATCCTCTACGCCAAGGGCGAGGGCGTGCCCCGGAACCTGAAAACCGCCGAGACGCTCTTCCATCGCGCCGCCGTCGTCGGCTATCCCAACGCGCAGCTGAACCTCGGGCTCGCCTTGCAGCGGCGAAACCCGGTCGGCGCCTTCGAATGGTTCACGATCGCGGCGCGGCCGGCGAGCCCCGCGCCGCTGCGCGAGCGCGCCGCGGCGGCCGCCCGCCGTCTCGCTGCCCGCATCCCGTCCGCCGAGTTGGCGGCGGCGAAAAAGCGCGCCGAGGCCTGGCAGCCGAAAAAGCCGTAACGGTCCGTCGAGGGCTCGCCGCAAGGGGATCGATTCGCCGTCGGCGGCGGCCGGCGCCGCTGCGCCGAGAGGCGAGAAAGTAATGCCGCTCTTGCCTCCCCGGAAGGCAAAGAGGTGCTCTGGACAAACGGCCGCCGATTGAGAGAGAACTGAGCCGCGGTGACATCGGGGGGATGGACCGGCCATGCAACCCGTTTCGGTTCTGGCGCGCTCTGCGTTTTTTCTTTTCGTCCTGTTGCTTTCGATAAGCGCGGCCTTCGCGGCGAAGCCGGCGAGGAGGCCGGCCGCTGCGGCTGCCGCGGCCGCAGCGGCGGCGGCAAATCCGGGCCCGCCCCCGGTTGTGCTCGACGGCAAGATCCCGCTGCCCGCCGACGTTCCGCCCGCGCCGCAGCTGCCCGACACGTCGAGCTATGTGCTGATGGATTTCGCCACCGGCGCGATCATCGCGGCAAAGGCGCCCGGCATTCATCTGCCGCCGGCAAGCCTCGCCAAGCTGATGACGGTCTATCTGACCTACCAGGCGCTGCAGGCCGGCAAGCTCAAGCCCGACGAGCCGGTGCCGGTCAGCCACACGGCCTGGCGCACGATGGGCTCGCGCATGTTCATCGAACCGAACATGCCGGTGACGGTCGAACAGCTGATCAGCGGGTTGATGATCGATTCCGGCAACGACGCCGCGGTCCAGCTGGCGGAGACCTTGGCCGGGACGCCGGAAACCTTCGTCGCGATGATGAACAACAGGGCCCAGCTCTTGCATCTCGCCGATACGCATTACGACAATGTCGACGGCCTGCCCGATGCCGAAATCTACACCAGCGCCAAGGATGTCGCGCTGCTCTCGCGCGCGATCATCAAGGAGTTTCCGCAGGTCCTGAAGATCACCAAGCAGCCGTCCTACACCTACAACAACATCACGCAGCGGAACTGGAACCCGGTCATCTTCCGCGATCCGTCGGCCGACGGGCTGAAGACCGGCTTCGTCAAGGCTTCCGGCCATTGCATCGACGCGACCGGGATGCGCGGCGGGCGCCGCCTCATCGCCGTCGTCATGGGAACGCCGAGCTGGCACGCCGGCACCGCCGACGTCGAGGCGCTCTTCGACTACGGCTACCGGTTCTTCACCGATGTGGCGGTGACGACCGCGGGCGTGCCGATCGGCGCGATCGACGATCCGCTGCTCGACCCGACGCACGTGCCGGTCGGCGCCGCCAAGACGGTGATGCTGACCCTGCCGTCGAGCGGCACCGGACCGCAAAAGATCGATCCCGCGGCGGTGCTGAGCTTAAGCAGCGGGTTGAAGGGGCCGATTGCCAAGGGCGCCGTGGTCGGCGAGATCGCGGTCAACCTTCAGGGCAAGACGATCGAGACCGTGCCGGCGGTCGCGCTCGCCGCGGCGAGGCCCGCCGGCTTCGCGCAGCGCCTGATGTACCGCATCAAGCATCTGTGGTAGCCGGCCGCGATGTCGAGTACGTCATGACCTGCGAGACCAGCGTGCGCCGGACGACATTGCGCGTCCTGCGCCGCAGTGCTGCATGAGTTCGACGGCCACGCCAATCCGCGGCGGCGATCTCGCCGACGAGCCAATTTGCGAGTTCGGGCACTACCTCGCCGGCCTCGCTTATCCGAATAGCGACGGCAGTTCGCGCGTTGACGCGCTCGGGGGCGTCGGCCTCGGCACCGCGCTCGTCCTCGTCCCCGAGGACGACAATCCGGTCGATCCGCAAGCGATCGCCGTCTATGCCCCAGACGGGCGCCAGCTCGGCTACCTGCACCGGGGCCTCGCCGAGGAAGTGCGCGGGTGGGCTGCCGAGGGGCTTGGCGTCACGGCGACTGTGGAGTCGGCGAGCGCCCCGTCAGAGCAGTTCCCGGTGCCCGAAGTGCGGATCGCCGTGCGCGTTTCGCAGCTGCGGCCGCCCGGAGTTCCGGCCGATGCAATGGCAATGGCCCGCGGCCATGCCCGCAGTTGCTGGAAGCTGCTTGCCTTGACGCGAGTTTGGCGCCCGCAGGATCTGCCGGAAGCAGAGGGGGAAATCGCCGATACCGTCCGCGGGCTGCCGGCGCCGCTCGCCGGAGCGTTTCGCGATGAGTTGGCGAAGCTTACCGCTGAAGCTGCGGCCGATCCGCGCGGATTGCGTCGGCGGCTCGGGCTTCCGCTTGAGGCCCTCCCGGACCCGAGATTCGGCGAGAGCATCCGGAGGGTCGAATAGATGCGTCGCCGCGTCGGCATCGCCGTTTCGGCTGCGCTCGCGCTGGCGCTTTTGGCGGCACCGGCTGCGGCTTTCCAAAACGAGCCGGCCGGGTACGGCGGCTTGAAGTGGGGAACGCCGCTCTCGGCGGTGCACGCTCAGTTCGTCCCCGCGAACGAGGGCGGCTACCGCCGTCGCGGCGAGCGCGCGGCGATCTACGGCGTACCAGCCGAGGCACCCCCGGTCTACACCTTCGCCGCGAATTTCGCGAACGTCGTCGGGGTCGTCCCGCTTTCCAACGGGTTGCGGATGCTCGCCGCGCTGCGGTCGCGATTCGGGCGGCCGACCAGCGTCCGCGGCGACGAAGCGACTTGGAACGGGGCGACCGCGGACGTGGCCCTGACCTGTGAGGCCGGGGGCTGCGTCGTTTTCATCGGCCAGTCGCTCCGCCTGCCGGCGATTCCCGGCTCCGCCCTGCCCACCTACAATACCGTCGCATATTGTTCGCACATGGGGGACAGCTATTTCCTGGAGAAGAGCTGCCGCGAGCTTGAAGCATCGAGCCGCGCCGCACTTGAGCGGATGCAGATCCCAGGCCGGGTGCTGGCCTATTGCAAGGGCCTTGAGGAGTCGGATCCGAGGCCGAGCTATTTCCTGCTGAAAAGTTGCGTCGCTCTCGAGCTGCAGAGCAAGCGCGCGCTCGATCGCTGAACCCGGCCGCGAAAGCCGAGGATCTACCGTCGGACAATCTGTCCATTTTCCCGTTGGCGTAGGCTACCTTGTCCCGAAGAGGCGGTCGCCGGCGTCGCCGAGGCCGGGCAGGATGTAGCCATGCTCGTCGAGGCAGCGGTCGAGCGAGGCGGTGATGATCGCCACCTCGGGGAAGATTTGCGCCACCTGCGCCACCCCCTCGGGGGCGGCGACGAGACAGACGAACTTGATCGAGCGCGCCTTCAATTCGACGAGCCTTGAGATCGCCGCGACCGCCGAATTGCCGGTCGCCAGCATCGGATCGACGAGGATCGCGTCGCGCTCGGCGAGATCCTCGGGCAATTTCAGATAATATTCGATCGCCTGCAGCGTGCGCGGGTCGCGGTAGATGCCGATATGGCCGACCCGGGCCGACGGCAACAAATCGAGCATGCCGTCTAGGATGCCGTTGCCGGCGCGCAGGATCGAGACGAGGCAGAGCTTCTTGCCGGCGAGCAGCGGAAAATTCGCGCGTTCCAGCGGCGTCTCGATCGGCAGCGCCTCGATCGGCAGATCGCGCGTCGCCTCGTAGGCGAGCAAGAGGCTGATCTCGCGCGTCAGGCGGCGGAATTCGGCGGTCGAGGTGTTGCGGTCGCGCATCAGCGTCAGTTTGTGCTGCACCAGCGGGTGCTCGACTATCGTCAAACTGGGATATTGCCGTTGCACCGTTAGCCTCCCTCAAAAGACCGTGCCGCCGGTAGCGACCGTGAGCGGCGGCGCGGCGTCGGCCCGGCGCTCCCGCGCGATCTCGCGGCCGGCGAGCCAAGTGCCGCCTTCGAGCACTTGGCCCAACGACAGCTGCGCCGCCTCGCCGCCGAGCCGCTCGCGCACCCGCACGGCGAGGCGGTCGAGCAGCGCGACGGTCAGCGCCCGCCATTCGACGACCGGTTCGCTCTTCGCGTCGAGGACCTGCTGCGCCAGGCCCGCCTCGCGCGGCACGAGGACGCCGCAATCGAGAAAGAGCCCGCCGTTGCGATATTCGGCGAGCCCCGTCAGGCCGTCGAGACCGGTCACGCGAAAGCCCGCCTCGGCGAGCGGCTCGACGAGCGAATAGGCGAGCCATTGGCTCAATTTGTGGAACGGCACCAGCCCCGAGCCGGGAATCGAGGAATGCCGGCCGCAATCGCCGAGCGGCAGGCCGGCAAGGCGCATGCCGCCGGGCCAGATCGGCCCCAGCGCATAGAGCAGGGTTTCGAGGATCGCCGGCGCCGGAAGGCCGTCGCGGCGCGGCAGCCAGTAATCATAGAGTCGGCCGAGCTGGGCCGGGCGGCCGAAATATTCGGGCGAGGCGGCGGCGACCTCGCCGAGCCGGCATATCAGCCGGGCCCGGCCGGCCATCCCGTCGATCGGGTTCTCAGGACCGGCCTGAAAGGCGCGGCTGAGGCTCGTCTCGGTGAGGGCGCCAAGCGCCGCCGCGTCGGCCCTCCAGGGATTGTTCGGATCGGCCGAAAAGAGGCCCTCCTGCATTGCCCGCAGGCTCGCGACGGCGAGCCCCTCGGAGCGCGAGAACGTTTCGTCCGTCGCCGCCTCGCGGTAATGCCAGCGCGCGCCGGCGCCGGCGTCGAGCAGCACCGAGACGATGGCGAGGTCGATCTTCGCCCGCGCCCGCTCGGCCGCGTCGGCTCCCGGCGCGACGAGGGCGGCGCGGTCGTGACCGCCGGCCGAGAAATGCCGCCAGCGGCTGTGCAGCGGCACGCTCAAATCGGGAAAGCGCCGGCGGGTGAGGCTCGCAACGCGCCCGGCCGCTTCGTCGAGCAGGCGCAAGTCGAGGCGAAAATGCGGCGCCGCGTCGCGTTCGGCCGCCGCGAGCACGACGCCGCAGCGGCTTCTGACCGCCGCCGCGCTCAGCAGGAAAGCGGCCTCATGTGCCGCCAGCTCAGCGGAAGACAAACCTGCCACTCCTTGTCATGCCGGCGCAGGCCGGCATCCACGGCTGCTGTGGGTCCCGGCCTTCGCCGGGACGACAAAAGACATTGCCGCCCGGTTTTCGCGGAAAATCCGGTCGCGGCATGCTCAGGGCGCGACGACGTCTCCGGCCGGCGGCGTGAAATAGCCGGCGGCCTTTTTCGCGGTGATCTCGACCGAGGCTTCGGCCGGGATCAGCCCCTCGGGGATCGCCACCTGCTCGACGATGTCGATGCCTTGCGCGGCGAGCGCGTCGCGCTTCATGTTCGACATCGACACCCAGCGGTCGATGCGCGTGAGGCCGAGCCAGTGGAAGACGTCCGGCATCATCTCCTGAAAGCGCATGTCGGGTACCCCGGCGACGCATTCGGTCCGGCGGAAATAGGTGTCTGCGCGGTCGCCGCCTTCCTGCCGACGGCGCGCGTTGTAGACGAGGAACTTGGTCACCTCGCCGAGCGCGCGGCCTTCCTTGCGGTTGTAGACGACGATGCCGACGCCGCCTGCCTGCGCCGTCTCGATGCAAACTTCGATGCCGTGCACCAGGTAGGGCCGGCAGGTGCAGATGTCGGAGCCGAAGACATCGGAGCCGTTGCACTCGTCATGAACGCGGCATGCGATGACCGTCCGCGGATCGCCGATGCGCTCGACCTCGCCGAAGAAATAGATGGTGGTGCCGCCGATCGGCGGCAGAAACACTTCCATGTCGGGGCGGGTGACGAGTTCGGGGAACATGCCGCCGGTCTCCTCGAAGAGCGTGCGGCGCAGCTCGTGCTCGGCGATGCCGAAGCGATGGGCGAGCCCCGGCAAATGCCAGACCGGATCGATCGCCGCCTTGGTGATGGCGACCTCGCCGTTGCCGAGCAGCACCCTGCCGTCGGCCGCCAGTCTGCCCGAGGCGACGAGCGCGCCGATCTCCGGCATCGCGATGCGCGCCGTCGTGACCGCGATCGTCGGCCGCGCATCGATGCCGGCGGCGATCTCCTTCGCGAAGACCTCGCCGACGAGGTGCCCCCACGGGTCGAGCGAGACGATCTTTTGCGGGTCGGCCCATTGCGGGCGCGGCGGCAACAGCGCCGCCGGCGCGGTGCCGGACAAGTCGGGCCGATGATCGCGGGCGAGCGCGCGGGTCGCGACGGCGAGCGCGCGATAGACGGCGTAGCTGCCGGAATAGGAGCCGATCGCGTTGCGGTGCCGAGGCTCGGCGGGGCTCGCGACGACGGGGCCGCGTTCGCCGGCATTCGCCGCTCCCCAGCGCAGCGGCACGGCGCTCTGCCCGGCGTTTCCCGGATGCGAGGTCAGCCGGATGTGCCGGGGTATCGAGGTGTCCATATCGCCTTCCACCACGGAAAGACGTAAAAAGATAAGGTGGTGGCGAGGGCGGCAGGCTGCAACCTTGGCTTACAATTGCGCCGCCCTCACGGCAATGTGATGGGCCGGGGCCATGACGCGAAACCATACCTGGCGTGCACCAGCGCGCTTGCCGGCGGATGCCGATGACCGAGCCGTCCCTATTGGACCCGCGTAAGTTCCGCGACCCCTTGACGACCGTCACGGGCGAGCGGCGGGCGCAGGTCGCTCTCGGCTCGCTCGATACGCTGTGGTTCAACACCGGCACGCTGTGCAACCTGACCTGCCGGCATTGCTATATCGAATCCTCGCCTCGGAACGACCGACTCGTCTATCTCTCTGCCGCCGAAGTCGCCGAATACCTCGACGAGATCGCGTCGCTCGGCCTCTCGACGCGCCTCATCGGCTTCACCGGCGGCGAGCCCTTCATGAACCCCGAACTGCCGGCGATGCTCGAAGCCGGGCTCGCCCGCGGCTTTCGCGCGCTCGTGCTGACCAACGCGATGAAGCCGATGAAGAAGATGCGCGCGGCCCTGACGGCGCTCAACGAGCGCCACGGCGAGCGGCTCCAGATCCGCGTCTCGCTCGACCATTACGGGCGCGAAGTGCACGAGGAGGAACGCGGCAGGCGCAGCTGGCAGCCGACCATCGACGGGCTGCTGTGGCTGGCCGAGGAGGGTTTTGCCGTGACCGTCGCGAGCCGGCGGCTCTCGGGCGAGGACGAGGCCGCGATCCGCGCCGGCTTCGCCCGCCTCTTCGCCGAATTGGGCCTCGCGCTCGACGCCGCCGACCCGCAGGCGCTGACCGTCTTTCCGGAAATGGACGAAAAGGCCGACGTGCCGGAGATCACCGAGGCCTGCTGGGGCATCCTCGGCAAATCGCCGCAGAGCGTCATGTGCTCGTCCTCGCGCATGGTCGTTAAGCGCAAGGGCGCGGCGCGCCCCGCCGTCGTCGCCTGCACGCTCTTGCCCTACGATCCGCAGTTCGAGCTCGGCGCGAGCCTCGCCGAGGCGTCCCGTCCGGTCCCGCTCAACCACCCGCATTGCGCCAAATTCTGCGTCCTCGGCGGCGGCGCCTGCAGCCGGGGGTGAGAGGGCCCGGCCCGACATTTGTGTCATTGCGAGGAGCGCGGCGACGAAGCAATCCCGGATGACGAGCCGCTTTCGTCGAGATTGCTTCGCTTCGCTCGCAATGACGAGATCACAGTAATTTCGACATTTCGAGAAAAGTCGTTGACGAATGGCATGCCGGGCGCTATTTCGATATTCGTTGAAAGATCGGAGGGTTCCGATGGAAGCCGGCGAGGCGATCGGCGCGCTGGGCGCGCTCGCCCACGAGGCGCGGCTCAAACTGTTTCGGCTGCTGGTGCAGCAGGGGCCCGACGGGCTGTCGGCCGGCGCCATCGCGCAGGCCCTCGAAGTGCCGCCCTCCTCGCTGACCTTTCACCTGCAGCAATTGCAGCATGCCGGGCTGATCGCCCGGCGCCGGGTCGGGCGGCAGCTCTTCTACGCCACCGATTTCGCGGTGATGAATGAGCTGATGGCCTACCTGACCGAGAATTGCTGCGGCCGCGGGGCGACGCTGTGCGCCGCGGTCTGCGATCCCGCGGCCGCACCGGCGGGGAACCGCCGCGGGCCCTCGGCCGCCTGAGCCGCCAATGGAGAGACAGATGGAAGCAAGCGAGATAAAGGAGATGGTGCGCGCCCGCTATGGCGGCATCGCCGCGCAGAAGGAAGCAAATTGCCGCGCTCCCACGGCCTGCTGCGGCCCGACCCCGCCGCGCGAGGAGAAATCGCGCGCGATGGGCTACTCGACGGCCGAACTCGCCGCTGTCCCGGAAGGCGCCGATCTCGGCTTGGGCTGCGGCAACCCGCAGGCGATCGCCCAGTTGCAGCCGGGTGAGACCGTCATCGACCTCGGCAGCGGCGCCGGTTTCGACTGCTTCATCGCGGTCGAGCGGGTTGGCCCCGCCGGCCACGTCATCGGTGTCGACATGACGCACGAGATGCTGGCGCGGGCGCGCGAAAACGCCGCCAAAGTCGGGGCCGCGAACGTCGAGTTCCGGCTCGGCGAGATCGAGCACCTGCCGGTCGCCGACAATCTCGCCGACGCGGTCATCTCGAACTGCGTCATCAATCTCGTGCCCGACAAGGAGCAGGTCTATCGCGAGGCCTACCGCGTGCTGAAGCCGGGCGGCCGGCTCGCCGTCTCCGACGTCGTCAACATGGCGCCGCTGCCGCCCGATCTCGCGGCGGACCCGGCGCTTCTGTGCGGCTGCGTCGCGGGCGCTGCCGCGGCCGACAAGATCGTGGCCTGGCTGGCCGTCGCCGGTTTCGTCGACATCGCGGTGACGCCGAAGCCCGAAAGCCGCGATCTGGTGGCGAGCTGGGCGCCAGGCCGGCACATCGAGAACTATGTCGCCTCGGCCGCCATCACCGCGAAGAAGCCGGCGGCGGGCGGCGCGCGATGAGCCGCCGGGTCTACAACGTCCTTTTCCTGTGCACCGGCAATTCGGCGCGCAGCATCCTTGCCGAGGCGCTGGTCGACCATTTCGGCAAGGGCCGGTTCAAGGGTTATAGCGCCGGCAGCTTTCCGCGCGGGCAGGTGCATCCGCTGGCGCTCGAGCTGCTTGAAAAGGCGGGGCTCTCGACGCGCGGGCTCTACAGCAAGAGCTGGGACGAGTTCGCCCGCCCCGGCGCCCCGGTCATGGATTTCGTCTTCACGGTGTGCGACGCCGCGGCCGGCGAATCCTGCCCGGCCTGGCCCGGCAACCCGGTCACCGCGCATTGGGGCGTCCCCGACCCGGCGGCGGTCGAAGGCGGCGAGGGCGAAAGTCGGCGAGCCTTCCGCGACGCCTTTCAGCGCCTCGAAACACGCATCAAGCTCTTTCTTGCGCTGCCGATCGAGAAGCTCGACCGCGTGGCGCTGACGCATCGCACGGCCGAGATCGCGCGGCTCGGCGCCGCCGCGCACGAGGCGGCGTCGTGAGCGCGCCCGCCACGGCCTCGGCCCCGCCGCGCGCCGCGCGGCCCTCGCTGGGACCGGTCGAACGGTACCTCTCGATCTGGGTGGCGCTGTGCATCCTCGCCGGCATCGTGCTCGGCCGTCTCGTGCCGGGCCCGTTCGAGGCGCTCGGCCGCATGACCGTCGCGCAAGTCAACATCCCGGTCGCGATCCTCATCTGGCTGATGATCGTGCCGATGCTCCTGAAGGTCGATTTCGCCGCGCTCGCCCGTCTCGCCGAGGCCTGGCGCGGCGTCGCCGTGACGGTCGGCATCAACTGGCTCGTCAAGCCTTTCAGCATGGCGGCGCTCGGCTGGCTCTTCATCGGCTGGCTGTTTCGCCCGCTGCTGCCGGCCGGCCAGATCGATAGCTATATCGCCGGGCTCATTCTTCTGGCCGCGGCGCCCTGCACGGCGATGGTCTTCGTGTGGTCGAACCTCTCCGACGGCGACCCGAACTTCACGCTGACCCAGGTCGCGCTCAACGACACGATCATGATCTTCGCCTTCGCGCCGATCGTCGGCCTCTTGCTCGGGCTCTCCTCGATCACGGTGCCGTGGACGACGCTGCTCTTGTCGGTCGGCCTCTACATCGTCGTGCCGGTCATCGCCGCGCAGTTGTGGCGGGGCTCGCTGTTGAAGAGAGGCGGCATCGCGGCGCTGGCGCAGATGCTGCGCGTGCTGCAGCCGATTTCGTTGTTGGCGCTGCTCTCGACGCTCGTGCTGCTGTTCGGTTTCCAGGGCGAGGAGATCGTGCGCCAGCCGCTCGTCATCCTGCTGCTCGCTGTGCCGATCGTGATCCAGGTCTATTTGAACGCCGGCATCGCCTATTTCCTCAACCGCGCGCTCGGCGTCGCCCACAGCATCGCCTGTCCTTCGGCATTGATCGGCGCCTCCAACTTCTTCGAGCTGGCGGTCGCCGCGGCGATCGCGCTCTTCGGCTTCCAGTCGGGGGCGGCGCTCGCGACCGTTGTCGGCGTTCTCGTCGAGGTGCCGGTCATGCTGTCGGTCGTCGCGATCGTGCTCAAATCGCGGCGCTGGTACGAGCGCGGCGCCGCGGCATAGTCTGCGCCGGTACATCCGCTATCGTCGGCGGCGAGACACGACCATGGAGGGGCCGATGCCGGCACCGAGACTGAAGCTCAACTTCCTGTCGCACGGCACGCTCGACAGCCGCGACCTCGCCTTTTCGCGCCGCTTCTACGAGGAGTTCCTCGGCCTCGACGTGGTGCAGACGAGCCCGATCTCGCTGCTCGTGCGCTTGGGCGGTCCGCACACCATCGCGGTCGTCTATTCGAAACGCGTCGGCGAGATGAACCTGTTGAACCACAACGGCCTCGACGTACGCACCAGGCAAGAGGTCGACGAGGCGCACCGCGTCGTTTGCGCCGAGGCCGAGACATGGAAGCTGAGGAAAATTTCGAAGCCGGTGCTGCAGCACGGCACCTACAGCTTCTACTTCTGGGACGCCGACGGCAATTGCTGGGAGATCCTGACCAACCCGGAGGGCGGCTACAGCTGGCTGTTCGAAAAGGGCGACCTCGAAGGCAAAGGCCATCTCGACCGCAATTTCGCCCGCCCGGGCGTGTGAAGCTGAATCTTCCTCAGAGCCTGCCCCGGCGGAGGCCGGGGATGAGTTTTTTTCTTAATGCTATCAAAGCACCACCTCATCCTGAGGAGGCGCGGAGCGCCGTCTCGAAGGACGCAGGATGTTCGTGCAGCGCACCGTTTTGCCAATTCCTTCACAAGCGCTGAGGAGCGCCTGAAAGGCGCGTCTCGAAGCACCCGCGGGCCGAGACGCAGCAGGGGGGCGCCGCTTACAGGAAGTCGCGCACCCGTTCGATCTCGTCGAGCGCGCCGCCCGGCGAGACGAGCAAGACCTCGTCGAAGCCGATCTGCTCGATCCGCTTCAACCGCTGCCGCGCGTCCGCCGGCAGCGCGACGAGCGAGACCTGGGCGCGCGCCGCCAGGCTGCCCGGTTCGGGGCGGTTGTTCAGATCGACGACAACGTTGGCGAGAACGGCGTTTTTTCCGCCGGCGGCGCGGTAGCGGCGCATGCCGGCCTCGAGATCCTCCCAGCTCGAATAGAGCCCCGAGGCGATCCAGCCCTGACATTGCTGTGCTGCATAGGCGATCCAGCGCGGGTTGCGCCAGGCGCCGAGCAATACCGGCGGCCCGCCCTCGGTGCCGGGCCAGGGCGTCAGCACGCCGCCGTTGACGGTCTCGCCCCTCCAGGCGCGGCGCATGATGTCGAGCGAGGACATCAGCGTGCGGAACCGGGCCGGGTAGTCGGCGTCCAGCAGCTTGAAATCGGCCTCGGTCGAGCCGCTGCCGACGCCGAGCCTCAATCGCCCGCCCGACAGCGCCTGCACCGATTGGATGCGGTGGGCGAGGTCGATCGGGTGGCGCAGCGGCACCTGCAAGACGGCGGTGCCGAGTTCCAGCCGCTTCGTCGCCGCCGCGAGCGCGCCGAGCGCGACGAGCGGGTCGAGCGTCGGCCAGCCGCGGCCCAACGAATCGGTGACCCAGATCCCCGGAAACCCGGCGGCCTCGACGCGGCGCGCATAATCGGCGATGCGGCTGAGCGATTTCCCCGGCGGCTCGCCGGCGGGACGCAGAAAGGTGACGACGCTCAACCGCATTGCAGTCTCCGCAGCGCGTGCAGGGATGGCCGACAATGCCGCAACGCCGCGTCCCTTCCAACTGCCGATTCAGCGCGGCCGAAAGAGGATCGTGCCGCCGAGCGCCGGCGGCAATGTCAGCGCGGCGCCGCCGGCGATCGGCCGGCCGGCGGCGGGCAGGCTGCCGGCTTCGAGCTCGTAGGCGGCGAGATAGGGGGTGGGTGGGCCGGGCATGATGCCGAACGCGATCTCGAGAAAATCCGGAGTGGCGAAGAAAAGGGCGCCGCGGTCGAGGCCGATAGTCATGCGGCCGTGCTCGCGGCGGGCGGGCCGGCCGGTGAAGCGCGCGAAGCGGGCGGCCGCCTCGGCCGGGTCGGCCGCGGCGATCCACACGGCGAGCAGCGCCTGCGCGCCGCTGGGATGCTCGAGATAACCCTCGCGCCAGACGAGATGCGGCGTGTGGTGCGTGAGGAACTGCATGCGTCCCTCCGGCATCGCATCCTCGGCGATGCGCGCGATCGTGAAATGCGCCTCTTCGCTGCCGACCGGCCGGCGCATATCGACGAGCGGCAAAACGGGAAAGCCCGCGGCGGCGAGACGCTCGCGCTCGGCCGCCGGATCGGCGCTCGAGAAGGCGGTGAGGTGCAGCCCGACATGCCGGCCGAGGCGCGCCTCCAGCTGGCGGGCGAGCGGGGTGTCGGAGGTCTTGGCCAAGATCTCGACATAGCCGGCGGAAAGCATCGCGCAGCGATTGCCGGTGCCGGCCGGCACGATGCCGCCTTCTGCCCGGTTGACCTGTGCGGTGAAGGGGGTCAGGCGAAAGCCGCACGCTTCGAAGGCCGCCGCCGCGGCCTCGATGTCCGGGACGAAATGCGCGACGTGATCGAGAAAGACTTGCCCCGGCTGCGGCAATTGGCCCGGCATCGCTGTCGCCTTCGCAAGTGAGCGGCGGCGGCAGGCTAGCCTCTCGCCGCGAAGCCCGCCACTATCGCGGCAAACCCGGATGGAGGCCTCGATGACGAGCGCGATCGAACCCGGCGCCGAATTCAGCCGCTCCTTCACCGTCGACGAGGGGCGGGCGATCGGCTTCATGGGGCCGCAGCTGCGCGTCTATGCGACGCCGAGCATCGTCCATGATCTGGAGACCGCGTGCCGCGACTGGCTCCTCCTCCATATCGGCGCCGGCGAGGATTCGGTCGGGGTCCGGGTCGAGATCGAGCACCGGCGCCCGACCCCGCTCGGGATGAGCGTGACGCACCAGGCGCGGGTCGTCGCCGTCGACGGACGCCGCGTCTCGTTCGAGATCGTCGTGCGCGACGCCGTCGAGGAAGTGGCGCGCGCCACCCACCAGCGCATGATCGTCGAGAAGGCGCGCCTCGCGGCGGCGATCGAGGCGAAGCGGGTGAAGATGGGCGGCTAGTGCTCAGACGCAAACATATGATTCACTTCATCGTCTTGGCCGGGCTTGACCCGGCCATGCACGTCTTTCCCTCGCCCCGCAACACCCGTCGCGGCCCCGTGGATGCCCGAACCAAATCCGGGCATGACGAGTTGCTTGGTGCCGTGTACTGTCCGAATGCGTCTAAGCACTGGACCGGCCTCGCGACCTCAATCCGCCGGCGCCAAGCTCAGATTCGCATGCAGTTCGGAGAGACGCGGCGGCGCCGCGCCGGCCACCGGCGGAGCGGCCCCCGAGGCGGCATAGATGTTGTGGTCGCCTGACCCGAAATAGACGACGCCGTTCGCCACCGCCGGAGAGGAGAAGACGGCGCTCCCGGTCGCGGATGACCACAGCTTCGTGCCGGTCGCGGCGTCGAGGGCGTAGATATTGTCGTCATCGGACCCGACGTAGACCACCCCGTTCGCCACCGCCGGAGAGGAGGAGACGGCGCTCCCGGTCGCGGAGGACCACAGCATCGCGCCGGTCGCGGCGTCGAGGGCGTAGATATTGTCATCACCTGACCCGACATAGACGACCCCGTTCGCCACTGCGGGTGAGGAGTAGACGCCGCTTCCGGTCGCGAAGGACCACAGCTTTACGCCGGTCGCGGCGTCGAGGGCGTAGATATTGCCGTCGATTGACCCGAAATAGACGACGCCGTTCGCCACCGCGGGTGAGGAAAGGACAGAGCTTCCGGTCGCGAAAGACCACAGTTTCGCGCCGGTCGCCGCGTCGAGGGCGTAGACGTTGTCGTCGAAGGACCCGACATAGACGACCCCGTTCGCCACCGCGGGTGAGGAGGCGACAGCGTTTCCGGTCGCGAAAGACCACAGTTTCGCGCCGGTCGTGGCATCGAGAGCGTAGACGCTGGCATCTTCCGATCCGACATAGACGACCCCGTTCACCACCGCGGGAGAGGATTCGACAAAGGTTCCTGTCGTGAAAAACCACAGCATCGCGCCGGTCGCCGCGTCGAGGGCGTACACATTCTTGTCGAACGACCCGACATAGACGATCCCGTTTGCCACCGCAGGTGAGGAGTAGACAAAATCTCCGGTCGCGAAGGACCACAGCTTCGTGCCGGTCGTGGCGTCGAGGGCGTACACATTCTTGTCGAACGACCCGACATAGACGATCCCGTTTGCCACCGCAGGTGAGGAGTGGACAAAACTTCCGGTCGCGAAAGACCACAGCGTGTCGAGCGCCGCGACGTTCGCGGTCCCGAGCACGTTCTCGTAACGGTTGTAGCGCCTGTTGCGCGGGCCGAAGCCGAATTCTGCCCAGCCGGTGGCGACCGTGAAGGCCTGCTGGGCGGCGTGGTCGTTGCGGCGCTCGACCGCGGTGATCCAGTGCGTGCCGGGGAGCGCATCCGCCGGAATGGTCAGGACGATGCCCTTGAAACGGCCCCTGCCGTTGCTCGCCGCCACCGCCAGATCGGTCGTGTCGAAATAGATGTCAACCACCTCCGAGGCGCCGAAACCCGAACCGCCGACCGTGACCGCCGCGGTCGGCGGCCCCGAGCCGGGGCTGATCGTGACCGCCGGCTGCGCTGCCGCGGCCGTGGCGAAAGCCGCGTAAAAAATCGCGCAAAGGGCGAAGCTTCGGCTGATCGATCCAACATTCCCGCTCATCGCACCCTCCCTGTCCGAAATTCTAGCCGTAATGGACGGCGAGCCACACCGTCGGCCGCGCCGGGTCGGTCCATTCGACGCGGTGCCGGCGATGCGCGGCAATGTCGAGAAAGTCGCCGGGGCCGAGGCGGCGCGGCTCTTCTTCGTCGGCAAAGCGCAAGATCGCCGCTCCCGAGACGAGCAGCACCCATTCGCGCCGCGGCGCGTCGTACCAGAAGCCGGGCGGGCTCGCCTGCCCATGCGAGACGATCCGCTCGATGCGCAGGCCCGGCTGCGACAAGAGCGCCTCGACGACTTCGCCGGCATGCGCGTCGGGGAGCGGGTCGAAGAGGTTCACGGCGCCGCCGCCGTCAGCACCGCGGCGGCCGCCCGTGCCCAGCCTGCCCGGCGCTCGGCGCGCTCGTCTTCGGGCATTTGCGGCGTGAAGCGGGCGGCGGGCGACCACTTCGCCGCCATCTCGGCCGGGGCGGGATAGATCCCCTCTCCGACCCCGGCGATGTAGGCCGCGCCCCAGGCGGTCGTTTCGAGAAATTCCGGCCGCTCGACGGTTGCCGGCACGATGTCGGCGATGAACTGCATCGCCCAGTCGTTGGCCGCCATGCCGCCGTCGACGCGCAGGCTCGAAACGGCGACCCCGGCGTCGGCCGCCATCGCGGCGACGAGGTCGGCGGTCTGATGGCCGACCGCTTCGAGGGCGGCGCGGGCAATCTCGGCGGCGCCGCATTCCGCCGTCAGGCCGAGGATGGCGCCGCGCGCCGCCGGCGCCCAATAGGGTGCGCCGAGCCCTGAGAAGCCGGGCACCAGATGGACCCGCTGCCGCGGATCGGCGGTGCGCGCCAAGGCCTCGGACTGCGCCGATTTCTCGAACAGATTGAGCCGGTCGCGCAGCCAGCCGACGGCGGCGCCGGCGGCGAAGATGCTGCCTTCGAGCGCGTAGGCGGTGACGCCCGCGAGCCGGTAGCCGATCGTCGAGATGAGGCGGTGCCGCGAGCGCGCCGGCGCGGCGCCGGCATTGATGAGCGCGAAGGCGCCGGTGCCGTAGGTCGATTTGACCATTCCGGGCGCGAAGCAGGCCTGCCCGACGAGCGCCGCCTGCTGGTCGCCGGCGATCCCGGCGATCGGCACCGCGCGGCCCAAAAGATCGCTTGTCGTCTCGCCGAAATGCGCATCGTTGTCGCGCGGCTCGGGCAAGAGCGCGCGCGGAATGGCGAAGGCGGAAAGGAGTTCCTCGTCCCATTCGAGGCGGCGGATGTCGAAGAGCATCGTGCGACAGGCGTTCGTCACGTCGCTCGCATGCACCCGCCCGCCCGTCAACCGCCACACGAGAAAGCTGTCGATCGTGCCGAAGAGGATTTCGCCGTCGCGCGCGCGACGCTCGAGCCCCGGCACCTCGTCGAGCAGCCAGCGGATCTTGGAGGCGGAAAAATACGGGTCGATGACGAGGCCGGTGCGCGCCTCGACGAGCGGCGACAGGCCCTCCTCCTGCCAACGCCGGCACAATTGCGCGGTGCGCCGGTCCTGCCAGACGATCGCGTTGCCGACCGGCCGGCCGGTCTTGCGCTCCCAGAGCAATGTCGTCTCGCGCTGGTCGGCGATGCCGATCGCGGCGATCCTGCCGCCGGCGGCGGCCTCGCGGCAGGTGTCGACGACGCTCCGCCAGATTTCTTCCGGGTCGTGCTCGACCCAGCCCGGGCGCGGGTGGTGCTGCGTCAACGCGCGCTGCGCGATGCGGCAGGCGTTTCCGCTTTCGTCGAACAGGATGGCGCGCGTGCTCGTCGTCCCCTGGTCGATCGCCAATACGTAGGCGGGCGCGGCCATTGCCTCTTCTTTTAGTGCATCATCATCATCGACATGCGCGAATACCCGGTCAGCATGCCGAGCACGATAGCGACAATCATGGCGATGATGACCGTCAGCACCAAGACGATCGCGAAAAAGCCGACCCGCCGCTCGCTCGGCACGCGCAGCAGTTCGCCGATCCCGAGATAATAGACGTACATGCTGTAGATGCCGCAGGCGAGCTGCAACAGCCAGCCGATCGCCGGCAGCAGCAGGAACACGCCGCCGAGCCAGGCCGCGGTATAGCCGAAGGCGGCGAGCTTGAACGCGGCCTCGCGGTCGTCGATGCCGCCGAAGAGAGGGGCGAGCTTTGTCGATACGAGGGCGATGATGGCGACGTTGACGAGCGCCATGACATAGCCGGTGACCGCGATGCCGATCGCGGCGCCGATCGGCAAGCCGGCGGCGAGAAAGCGGACGAGCTCGGCGAAGAGCGGCACGGCCGCGAGGATCGCGACGTAGTCGGCGTAGAGCCGGCCGATGTCCGCCGGCTCGCCGGCGATGACCGGCCATTCGCTGCGCGGCGTTTGGATCATGTTGCGGGCGCGCGAGACGAGCTCCATCGGCAGGCCCTCCCTGGCTGTGGCCACCGCGTCGGCGGCTGCAGCATAGGCGGGCGCCGCCCGCGCGCCAAGCCCGACACCCCGTGCAACCGCGGAGCGATGAGTGGACTCAGGCGCGGCGCGGCGACCTCAGGATCGACATCGGCGCGTTTCGATCAGTAAGCTCGGCCAAGGCCCCGTTGCCGCTGAACCAGCGCGACAGGTCGACGATTTAGTTCGCCGCCTCGATCTCGCAATCCAGAGAGGAGCGGATCGACAGAAGATCGCGATTGCTGCCGAGCATGTGGCCTTCCTTTTTCTGCGGCGTTCCCGCATGGAAAGTATGGCCGTGGACCTCGCCGGCGCCTTGATCTGCCTCAAGCCGATCAGATCCGCTCCCAGAGGCCGGTTTCCTCGTCGAAGCGATCGAGCTCGAGGCCGCTGAAATCGGATCGCGAGACGATGCCGAAGATCCTGTCCCCTTCGACGACCGGCATATGGCGAAAACGCGCGTCCGCCATGTGCCGGAGTGCCTCGATCGCCAGCCGCTCCGGCGGCATCGTGTAGGGATCGGGGGTCATGACCTCGGACAGCGTCGTTTTCGCCGGGCTCTTGCCGGCGGCCAGCACCCGGTGCACGGCGTCGCGCCCGGTAAAGATGCCGACGAGGCGCTCGTCGTCGGCGACCATGACGGCGCCGACGCGGCGGTCGCGCATGTGGCGGCACGCCTGCTGCACGCTGGTGCTCGGCGGCAGGGTCAGCGGCTCTTGGTTTTCGACGATTTCCGACAGTTTTCGCATGGCTCGATCCTCTCGCGCCGCTCGAAACGACGCCGATCAAACGGCATCGGCGCGGGTGTGCATTGAGTTGCGTCAAGTGCGGCGGTAACTCTTGCCGCGCGACATGACCCCTCCGGCAAGCCCGTCCTCGCCCTACGCCCGCTCCAGCGCCTTCCGCTTCGTGCTGCTGATCGGCGTTCTCAGCTTCTTTGCCGATTTCGTCTATGAGGGCTCGCGCAGCATCCTCGGGCCCTATCTCGCGCTGCTCGGGGCGAGCGGGCTCGCCGTCGGCGCCGTCGCCGGCTTCGGCGAATTGATGGGCTACGCGTTGCGGCTCGGGTCGGGGCGGCTCGCCGACGCGACCCGGCTCTACTGGCCGATCACGATCTTCGGCTATCTCGTGCAGATGACTTCGGTGCCGGCCCTGGCGCTCGTCCACAGCTGGCCGGCGGCGGCGGTCCTCATCGTCCTCGAACGCATGGGTCGGGCGATCCGCAACCCGCCGCGCGACGTGATGCTGTCGCATGCCGGCAAGGTGATGGGCGGCTACGGCTGGGTCTTCGGGCTGCACGAGGCGATGGACCAGTTCGGGGCGATGTTCGGGCCGCTCGCCGTCGCGCTGATCCTCTTGCGCACGCACGAGTTTCGCCTCGCCTTCGCGGTCCTCATCGTCCCGGCGCTCGTCAACCTGTCGCTGGTCGCCGCCGCCCGGCTCCTCTATCCGCGCCCGCAGGACCTCGAGCCGGCCGTTCGGATCGAGGCCGCGGCGGGGTTGCCGCGCGCCTTCTGGATCTATCTCGCCGGCGCCATGCTGGTCGCGGCCGGCTTTGCCGACTATTCGCTTGTCGCCTATCACTGGAGCCGCACCGCGACGGTGCCGGGCGAATGGATCGCCGTCTTCTACGCCGTCGCGATGGCGGTCAGCGGCGCCGGCTCGCTCGTGCTCGGGCGGCTTTTCGACCGCTGGGGCTTTGCCGTGCTGATCGCTCTCACCCTCGCCTCGGCGATCTTCGCGCCGCTCGTCTTCTTCGGCGGCTTCTGGCTCGCGCTCGTCGGCGCCGCGGTCTGGGGGCTCGGCATGGGGGTGCACGAATCGATGATCCCGGCGGCGGTCGCGCCGATGGCGCCGCCGGAGCGGCGGGCTTCGGCCTTCGGGCTCTTCACGGCCGGCTACGGCCTCGCCTGGTTCGCCGGCAGCGCGGCGATCGGCGCCCTCTACGACGCCTCGTTGCCGGCCGCGGTCGCGTTCTGCGTCGTCGCCGAGCTCCTCGCGATCCCGTTTTTCGTGTGGGCTGGGCGGCACCGGCCAACGCGGGAGCCTTGACGGCGGCCGGCGGAAGCAGCCGCCCCTATCCCGCTTGCCGCTGCGGCACGTGGAGCAGGCGGGCGCTTTCCTCGATCTCGGCTTGTGCGATCGCCCGTTGCAGGGCCCCGCTCAGCTCTTTCGCCGAGGCGAGCGTCAGCTCGACCGCGACCCGCGCGCCGGGTCCCAGCGCGCGGTTCACGAAATCGATGGTGATCGCTTCTTCCAAAAGCGCGTGATGCGGGTGGTCGTAGGAGACGACCGAATGGGTCAGCTCGAACCACCCGTCATCGCCGCGCCCCGCGCCGTCCGCCTCGACGATCTCGACGATCGAGGTGCACATGCCGGCCTTATCGGGTCGAGAGGTGCTTGTGGAAGAACGCGAACACCTTCTGCCAGCCGTCGAGCGCCTGTTCGATGCGGTACATCGGCCGGTCGTAATAGAAAAAGCCGTGCCCGGCGCCGTCGTAGCGGTGGAACTCGTAGTTCTTGCCGTGTTTTTTGAGTTCGGCCTCGTGCTCATTGACCTGCTCGGGGGTCGGGGCGCGGTCTTCGTTGCCGAAGAGGCCGAGCAGCGGGCAGGACAGGTTCTTGGTGAACTCGATCGGCGCCACCGGCTGCTTCGGGTTCAGTTCCTCCTTGCTCATCACGACGCGCCCGCCCCACAGATCGGCGGCGGCGTCGATGCTCTTCGTGTGGCAGGCGTAGAGGAACGTCTGCCGGCCGCCCGAGCAGGTGCCGATGACCCCCACCTTGCCGTTGAGCCAGGGCTGCGCCCGCAGCCACTGCACCGCCCCTTCGGTGTCGCCGATCATCTGCGCGTCGGGCACCCCGCCCTCGGCGCGCACCTTGGCGGCGACGTCCTCGGCCCGGCCTTCGCCCGCCCGGTGGTAGAGGTTGTGGCTGATCGCGGCATAGCCGTGATGCGCGAATTTGCGGGTCGTCTCGCGGTACCATTCGTCCCAGCCCGGCGCGTGATGGATCAGCACCATGCCGGGGAAGGGGCCGGGGCCGAGCGGCCGCGCAACATAGGCCGAGATCGGCTCGCCCTTGTCGCCCTTGATCGAAATCGTTTCCGCAATCATGCCTTCGTAAGCCATCGTCGCACTCCCTTGTCGATGAAGACGGTGATGGAAGGGGCTGCTCGCGGGCATCATGTCGTCTGAGGCCGGCGGGCGCAACAGCGCTCGGCCGGCGCGCGGGCGCGGCAATGCTTGCCTCTTTGCTCGGCGAGGCAACAAACTGTCCTCCGGCGCGGGGCAGGGGCGGCGGGACGCCCGGCCGCAAACGGGAGGACGCAGATGGACCTCAATGGCGCGGTAGCGCTGGTAACCGGCGGCAACGGGGGGCTGGGGCAGCGCATCTGTCACGCGCTGGCGAAAGAGGGCGCGCATATCGCGGTCATGTATGCCCAGAGCCGCGACGCGGCGCAGGCCGTCGCCCGCGAGCTGGCCTCGCGGCACCAGGTCAACGCCGCCGCCTTCGGCTGCGACATCGCCGACGGCGCGGCCGTCGAGCGGGTCGTCGGCGAGGTGACCGCGCGCTTCGGCCGGCTCGACATTCTCGTCAACGACGCCGCCTACAACAAGGCGATCCCGTTCGCCGACCTCGACGCTCTGACGATGGAGGTCTGGGACAAGATCATGGCCGTCAACCTGACGGGGCCGCTGCGCCTGATGAAGGCGGTGGCGCCTGTCATGAAGAGGCAGGGAAGGGGCCGCATCGTCAACATCGCTTCCGTCTCCGGCGTCGGGCCGACCGGCTCCTCGATCGCCTATGCCGTCGCGAAGGCGGGGCTCATCCATCTGACGCGCTGCATGGCCGTCGCGCTGGCGCCCGAGACGCTCGTCAACTGCGTCGCCCCGGGCCTCCTCGAAGGCACCCGCGCGACCGCCAATCTGCGCCCCGAGCAAATCGAGCGCTCCGCCTCGACCGCGCTGCTGAAGCGCCCCGCCGACAAGGACGATTGCGCCGACATGGTCGTCGCGATGTGCCGCACCGAGACGATGACCGGGCAGACGGTCGTCATCGATTCCGGGCGGTATTTTCATTGAGGCGGCGGCGGGGCGGGCGACGACGGCTGAGGGTCGGCCGGGGCGCGCATGACGCGTTCGCGCCGATAGCGGTCGTTCCCACGAACTCGCTCTAACCGCTCGGCTCAGATCGCCGCTTCGCTTTCGATGTCGAAGAAATGCAGGCGGTGCGGGTTGACCGCGAGGCGAAGGTGCTCCTGCACTTTCGCCGGGACCGTCGGCTCGACCGAGGCGACCATCGTCAACCGACCGACCGCGACGTCGAGCAGGATTTCGGAGCCGAGCCGCTCGATTACCTCGACCGTTGCCTCGATCGTCAGCTCGGCCGGATCGACGTCGCTGGCCACCCGCAGATCCTCCGGCCGGATGCCGAAGCGCACCTCTCGGCCGGCATAGGGCCCGAGGCGCGCCACGATCGCCGCCGGGATCTTCAGGCGAATACCGTCGCCCACCGCCCACATTCCGCCGTTCTCGGCAGAGACCTTTACCGTAGCGAAATTCATCGCTGGCGAGCCGATAAAGCCGGCGACAAAGTGGTTGGCCGGCTCGTTATAGAGTTCGAGCGGATCCCCGACCTGCTGCACCCTACCGTTATGCATGACGACGACCCGGTCGCCCAAAGTCATCGCCTCGACCTGGTCGTGCGTCACATAGATCGCGGTCGTGCCGAGTCGTTGGTGCAGTTTCTTAAGCTCCACCCGCATCTGGACGCGCAATTTGGCGTCGAGATTGGATAACGGTTCGTCGAACAGGAATACCCGCGGGTGCCGCACGATCGCGCGGCCGAGCGCGACGCGCTGGCGCTGCCCGCCGGATAGCTGGCGCGGCTTGCGCTTGAGATAGTCGTGTATACCGAGGATCTCGGCCGCCTCGTGCACGCGCTTGTGGATCTCCGGCTTGTCGAACTTCCGCATTTTGAGGCCGAAGGCCATGTTGTCGTAGACGCTCATATGCGGATAAAGCGCATAATTCTGGAACACCATGGCAATGTCGCGGTCCATCGGCGCCAGGTTATTGACCACCGTGCCGTCGATCAGGACGCGCCCCGAGGTGATGCTTTCGAGCCCCGCCACCATGCGCAGGGTCGTCGTCTTGCCGCAACCCGAGGGCCCGACCAGGACAACGAATTCCTTGTCGTGGATGTCGAGGTTCACATCGATGACGGCGGGCACCTCGTCGTACTTCTTGTTGAGGCCGCGCATCGCAACTTGGGCCATCGGCTTATCCCTTCACCGACCCGGTAATCCCCGAGACGTAATGTTCGACAAAGAACGAATAAATAAAGGCTACTGGGATCGATCCCAACAGTGCGCCGGCCATTAGCTCGCCCCAGTAGAAGACGTCGCCGCGCACCAGTTCGGAGGTGACGCCGACCGGCACTGTTTTCTGCTCCGGCGAGGACAGGAAGACAAGGGCATAGATGAACTCGTTCCAGGATAGCGTGAAGGCGAAGATCCCGGCCGACAGAATGCCGGGGATGGCGATCGGAAAGATGATGTAGGCCATCGCCTTCCAGCGCGGCGCGCCGTCGATGCGGGCGCATTCCTCCAATTCCTTCGGGATCGACTTGAAATAGCCCATCATCAGCCATGTGCAGAACGGGATCAGGAAGGTCGGATAGGTAAGGATCAAGGCCCACGGCGTGTCGCCGAGGTGAAAGTTGCGGATGATGTCGGCGAGAGGAATGAACAACAGCGTCTGCGGCACCAGATAGGTGATGAAAATGCCGGTGCCGAGCGTGCCGGCAAACGGGAATTTGAGGCGCGACAGGGCGTAGCCGGCAAAGAGGCCGCAAATCAGCGAGATCACCGTTGACACCGTGGCGATCAACATCGTGTTCATCAACCACGTGCTGAACAGGGTCTCGGTCAGCAGGTCGCGGACGTGTTCGAGCGTCGGGTGCAGCGTCCAGAACGGCGTGTAATTGGGCGCGCTCCAGGGACGATACAGCTCCTTATCCGGCCGTACCGTCGTGACGATCATCCAATAGAACGGGAACAGCAGCCCGACGATGAAGACCGTCAGCGGGATGTGGAAAAAGACCCAGCGGCGCCAGCGCGCTCCTTCGATCATGGCTCAGATTGTCTCCACCCGGCGGATATAAAGAAGCTGGACGATGACGACGAGCAGCAGCACCGGGAACATCGCCAGCGAGATCGCCGCGCCCTGGCTCAACAGGCCGGTGCCGACGCCGATCTGGTATGCATAGGTGGCGAATAGTTGGGTTGCGTTGGCCGGCCCGCCGCTGGTCAGCACGTAGACAAGCTGGAAATCGGCGAAGGTCTGGATCACCGAAAACAGCACCACCACCATCGTCACCGGCAGCAACAGCGGCCAGGTGACGTGGCGAAACCTGTTCCAGGCGCGGGCGCCGTCGATCGCCGCTGCTTCGTGCAGCTCGGGGCTGATCGTCTGCAGGCCGGCCAGCAGGCTGATCGCATAGAACGGCACGCCGCGCCAGACATTGACGATAATGACCGAAATCATCGCCAGGTTCGGGTCGCCGAGCCAATTGATCCGGCCGTGGATCAATCCAGCCTGAAATAGCATCCAGTTGATGACGCTGAAGGTCGGGTCGAACATCCACTTCCAGGCAAAAGTCGACAGCACGGTCGGAATGATGAACGGCAGCAGGATGAACGCGCGAACAAACGCCTTGCCCTTGAAATGCCTGTTGAGCAACAGCGCCAGCCACAGGCCGAGCGCAAGCTTGAGGATCGTCGTTACGATCGTGTAGAGAAAGGTGTTATAGACGGCGACGCGGAAGATATCGTCGTGCCATAGCTGCGCGAAATTGGCGAGGCCGACGAAATGGCCGGGGACGCCGACCTTGGCGTCGGTCACCGACAGCCAGACGCCTTTCACAAACGGATAGGCAATAAAAAGGCCAAGCAGCAATATCGTGGGCAGCAATAGGAAGGTGGCGAGCCAGCGCTCGTCTTCCAACAACCTGGTGACCGGCCCGCGCCGCGGCACGCCGCTATAGGGTCTGGAGGTCTCGGCTTCGATCGTTGCCATGCTGCGTTCGCTCCCAGCCGCCGCTCGGACGACGGCCGCCCCTCCCGTCCCGCTTCCCGACGCCGCCAGGGAGGAACGGAGGCGGCGGATTCGATTGTCGTCGCCAGAGCGCAGGTCATGCGCGGTCGGTCAAGCGTAGATCTTGGCCAGCTCGCCATGCGCCCACTTGACCGCCTCCTCGGGCGCCATCCCCTGGATCGCCTTGGCGTACATGTCAGTGATGATGTACTTCGTCACCCCCTCCGCCGCCGCGCGGTTGGACGGGCCGGCGTAGCCGGCATAGCGCGTCGAGATCCGCCCGACATCCTTGAACGGCAGCAGGACCGGGTCGACTTTCCACACCGGATCGGTCTCCCAAACCTTGGTGGCGCCGGTCGAGTAACCCTGCTGCGAGGTGAACCATGGCTCGAAGGCCGGCTTCGACTGGACCCAGCGCAGGAAATCCTTGGCGGCCTTCTGATTCTTCGAATACTTCATGACCATGTCGGTCATCGGCGTCGGGTAGATGAACTGCCCGGCCGGACCCTTCGGCAGGCGGCTGTGGAAGATGTCCTTCCACATCGGCGTGCCCTTATCGGTCTGATAGTTGTCGGGCTTGCGCTTCGCCTCGATATATATCGAGGCGCCATTGTTGCTCGAGCTGATGGTGCCGGCGAGAAAGGCGCGGTTATTGCTCGAATCGTCCCACGCGAGCCCGCCCGGATCGCAGCATTCTTTCCAAAAGGCGACGGCCCATTTGACGGATTCGACGGTTTCCTTGCTGTTGAGCGCCACCGTCTTCTTGTCGTCCGCGATTTCCCGGCCGCCGAACGACCACAGAAAGGGATACCAGAAGCTGGGCGCGTCGCCGAAGGTGTGGCCAGCGGTCTGCCCGAAGGGATGGCCGGCTGCCTTCAGCTTCTTGCCGGCGGCGCGGTAATCGTCCCAGGTGCCCGGCACCTTGTCGACGCTATAGCCGACTTCCTCAAACCAGGATTTGCGGTTGGTCAAGAGCCCGGCGACGATCGTCCACGGCACGCCGAGCCAGCGGCCGTTGTCCTGCGCGACGATCTTGAAGAGCTCGTAATAGCCGCCCTGCCCCTTGCCGACCGCCTCGGCGACGTCGCTGACGTCGGCGACGCTGTCGGCGTAGAGCTGCGGCCAGTTGCTGACGGCGCAGATTACGTCGGGGCCGGTGCCCGACTGGACCGCCGAGGTGATCCGCGCCTGCAGGTCGTTGGCGTTGATCGTCTCGACGATCAGCTTGATCCCGAGATCCTTCTGGCATTGCGCCACGGTCTTGCTCTTCAGGAACTGATCCGAGGCGGGGATGAAATCGGACCAGCGCAGCCAATGCAGGCTGGTGCCTTGGGCATAGGCCGGTGCCCGGCCCGAGGCCAGAATGCCGGTTGCCGAGGCCGCCGCCCCGGCACCGGACACTTGCAAAAATCTGCGGCGGGATACCCGATGGCGCATGACGCTCCTCCCATCCTAATGCGCGCTCCGTTGGCCGCGCGCCCACCTTGATGCCGCCCCCGGTTGTTTAGAGACAACGGCGGAACAGCACGAGGGGGCGCCGGCTCGCACGGCCGCCTAGCCCGCCGTCACCCCCGCAGCGCCATTCCGTGAAGCCGCAAATCACGGCACGACTTCTCGCTGCTTTTCCTCAATACTCGGGGCTGTGCCGCCGGAAAATGATCCAGATCAATGATCGGAAGGGCAGCCTCATCGGTATTCGGTGAGGAGCCACGGGCGTCCGCACGGCAAGAATGCCCCGGCAGCCGGCGAGGAGGTTAAGTTCTGCCGGTCGGTATTGGAGCACAAGGCCAGGCTGGGTCCCTCCCAGATTGGCCCGTTTTGCGGCCGGTTGCGTAGGTCGGCTTCGGGGCAAATCCGGCCATTCGGGCTCGGCGGCGAAGGGGCGCGTCCGGGGGGCGGGCGGCGTGTTCGCCCGCTGGTATATAGATTGACATATTCGCAACATTACGCTATTATCACGGGTTCGCCGCCGGATTGCCTCGGCCGGCAGAGATAACGTTGTTCAACCGGCGGGCGAGGCCGCCCCTGGCTGCTGATTCCTTGCAGAAGCAGCGAAGAGCAGCAACGCGAGGGGCGGCCGCTCGCCGGGCGCTCTTCGCCATCGGGTTGAAAGCGTTCCGCCTCCGGCCGGCTCTGCTATAGTCGCGCCCCCTCCGCGTCGATGGACAAGCGAATGCAGGCGATTTCCTTCACCGTCAACGGCCGTGCGGCCGGCGTCACCGCCGACCCCGACACGCCGCTCCTCGACGTGTTGCGCAACCATCTGGGGCTCGCCGGCACGAAATTCGGCTGCGGCGCCGAGCAGTGCGGCGCCTGCATGGTGCTGATCGACGGCCGGCCGGAAAAATCCTGCGGCAAGGCGCTCGCGACGGTCGCCGGCAGGGCGGTCGTCACGGTCGAGGGGCTCGGCACGCCGCAGCGGCCGCACCCGCTGCAAGAGGCCTTTCTCGACGAGCAGGCCGGGCAATGCGGCTATTGCCTCGCCGGCATCCTCGTTTCGGCGAAGGCGCTGCTCGACCGCAACCCCTCGCCGTCGCGGCGCGAGATCGCCGCCGCGCTCGACGGCAACATCTGCCGCTGCGGCAGCCACGCCCGCATTCTGCGGGCGGTGGCGCGCGCCGCCCGGGCGATGCGCGAGGGAGCCGCCCGATGAGCGCCGCGCCGCCGCCGGCACTGCCGGTGACGCTCGCGAACAATCCGCGCCTCGACCAGTGGGTGCGCTTTCCCCAATCCGGGCGGGCCGCGGTCGCGACCGGCAAGGTCGAGATCGGCCAGGGCATCCTGACCGCGATGCGGCAGATCGCGGCCGAGGAATTGTGCCTGGCGCCGGACCGCATCGAGCTCCATTCCGGCGACACGGAGCTGACGCCGAACGAGGGCTACACCTCGGGCAGCCAGTCGATCCAGTATGGCGGCGTCGCCCTGCGCCTCGCCTGCGCCGAGGTGCGCGCGCTGTTCCTCGAGCGGGCCGCGGCAAAGCTCGGCTGCCGGCGCGAGGAGCTGTCGATCGCCGACGGCAAGGTGCTGCGGCAGGGCATTGCGGCCGGCGAAGACTACTGGTCGCTGGCGGGCGAGGTCGATCTCGCGCGCCGCGCGACCGGCGCGGCGGCGCTCAAGGAGGTCGGCGCCTACGGCATCGTCGGGCGCAGCATGCCGCGCACCGACCTCGGCGGCAAAGTCTTCGGCGAGGCGGTCTTCATCCACGACATGGCGCCGCAAGGCATGCTGCACGCGCGCGTCGTGCGCCAGCCGCGCCCCGGCGCCAGGATCGCCCGCATCGACGAGGCGGGGTTGCGGCGCGCCGCCAAGGGCCCGGTCGAGCTCGTCCGCGACGGCGATTTCCTCGCGATCCTCGCAGCGGACGAAACGGTCGTCGAGAACCTCGCCGCGGTCGCCGGCAACTACGTCGCCTGGGACGGCGTCGAGCGCGTCAACCCGCTCCGGGAAGAGGCGCGCGCCCTCTTGCAGCAGCCCTCGATCGACCGGGTCATCGGCGACCCCGAGCCGGCGGCGGCCGCGCCGGGCCGGTACGAAGCGAGCTTCACGCGGATGCATGTCGCGCACGCCTCGGTCGCGCCCTCCTGCGCGCTCGCGCTCTTCGAGGGCGGCCGGCTCACGGTCTGGACGCATTGCCAGGGCGTCTATCCGCTGCGCGCCGCGCTCGCCCGGGCGCTGAAGCTCGATCCGGCGGCGATCTCGGTTCGCCATGTGCAGGGGCCCGGCTGCTACGGCCACAACGGCGCCGACGACGCCGCGGCCGACGCGGCGGTCATCGCGCGCAGCCGCCCGGGGCAAACGGTCCGGGTGCGCTGGCGGCGCGAGGAGGAATTCGCCTTCGATCCGGTGAGCCCGGCGATGGTCGTCACCGTGCATGCCGCGCTCGACGAGGCGGGCCGCCCCGCCGATTGGACGACCGAGGTGTGGAGCGGGCGGCATTCGAGCCGGCCGGGCGGCGGCGGCAATCTTCTCGCCGCCGAGGCATTGCCCGATGCGGCGGAGCCGCCGCAGCCCGTCGACGTGCCCGAGGCGAGCGGCGGCGGCGGCACGCGCAACGGCATGCCGCTCTACGATTTCGCGAAGAAGCGCATCGTGCATCACCTCGTTCCGGAGACGCCGGTGCGCACCTCGGCATTGCGCGGGCTCGGCGCGACGATCAACGTCTACGCGATCGAAATGGCGATGGACGAGCTGGCGGAGCGCGCCGGCATGGACCCGCTCGCCTACCGCCTCTCGGTCCTGTCCGATGCGCGGGCGCGCGCCGTCCTCGAGCGCGTCGCGAAGATGAGCCGCTGGCAGCCGGGCCTGCCCGCCGGGACGGCCAAGGGCCGCGGCATCGCCTTCGCCCGCTACAAGAACATGGCCGCTTATGCCGCAATCGTCGCGGAGGTCGAGGTCGAAGAGGAGGTGCGGCTCCTCAATGTGTGGTGCGCCGCCGATGCCGGGCTCGTCGTCAACCCCGACGGCGCCGTGAACCAGCTCGAAGGCAATATCGTGCAGGCGGCGAGCTGGGCCTTGAAGGAAGGCGTGCGGCTCGACGAGACCGGCATCTCTTCGCGCGACTGGGAGAGCTATCCCGTGCTGCGCTTCAGCGAAGTGCCGGAGATCTTCGTCGAGCTGGTCGATGCCAAGGCCGACCGCCCGCCGCTCGGGGTCGGTGAGGCGTCGGGCGGCCCCGCCGCGGCTGCGATCGGCAACGCCGTCGCGCACGCCCTCGGCGCCCGCCTCCGCGACCTGCCGCTGTCGCGCGAGCGGGTCATGGCGGCGCTGCTGCGGGGGTGAGGCCTCAACCCCGGGCAAAGAGTGTCATTGCGAGCAAAGCGAAGCAATCTCGCCGGGATTGCCACGGCGCGTCGCGCCTCGCAATGACGCCGCCGCGAGCGGTCGCGCATTACGGCATTACGGTGCGCATTACGGTGACAGCATTACGAGCATTACGGTGGAGCATTACGGTGACAGCATTACGGTGACAGTGCACTTAATTTGGAGCATTACGGTGACAGGCATTACAGTGACAGTTCACTTAATTGGGCGTCATCCCCCGCCCCAGCGCTCGCGCCAGCTCGGATAGCCGCCGAGCGGCTCTGCGGCAAGGATCGCGCGCATAACCGCGCGGGCGAGGCAGTCGGCTGCCGCGTGCCCGAGCCGCAACAATTCGGCCGGCCCGACTGGCGGGCCCTCGCCGGTCGCCAGCGCAAAGACGGTGTCGCCGTCGAAGGGCGTGTGGGCCGGGCGGATGGCGCGGGCGAGCCCATCCTGCGCCATGATCGCGAGCCGCCGGCAGCCGCTCTTGTCGAGGGCCCGGTCGGTGGCGACGACGGCGATCGTCGTGTTGGCGCCGGCCAGCGGCGCGGCGCAGCCGGAAAAATCTTCCGCGTCGAACGCACCCTCGGGCGATGCCGGCTGCGGCGGGATCTCGCCCGGCAACGCGGCATCGGCGGCCCAAAAGCGCCCGCAATCGGGGCGCACCGCCGGGCCCCAGCTGTTGACGGCGACGATCGCGCCGACCATCCCCCCGGCGCGCAGTTCGAAAGACGCGCTGCCGATCCCGCCCTTCAACCGCCCGGCATTGGCGCCGAGCCCGGCGCCCATATTGCCGAGCGCGAAATCCCGTCCGGCCGCTGCCGTCGCCTGCCGGCCGAGCGTTCGATAGGGCGGCGCGCCCGCCCACGGCCGGCGGCCGGGGAAATTGAGGTCGAAGAGGATGGCCGCCGGCACGATCGGCACCCGCGCCGGGCCGACCGCAAAGCCGCGGCCCATCGCGGCGAGCCCTTCCATGACGCCGGCAGCCGCATCGAGCCCGAAGGCCGAGCCGCCCGACAGCGCGACCGCGTCGATCCGCTCGACCAGCATCCCGTCCTCGAGCAGTGCGGTCTCGCGGCTGCCCGGCGCGCCGCCGCGGATGTCGACCGCGGCCGTAGCGGGACGCTCGGCGAGGACGATTGTGACGCCCGTCTTCGCGTCCCCGTCCTCGGCCTGCCCGACGAGCACGCCGGGGACGTCGGTGATCAGGTTTCGCCCGCCCGCCGTCGCCATGCCCGCCTCCTCGCGCCGTCTGTGCTTTGCCTATACCATCGGCGAGCCGAGCGCGGGGAGACAGCCATGCCGACGAGCGTGATCAGGAACGCCGACTGGGTCGTCGCCTGGGACGAGGGCGCGGCGCGCCATGTCTATCGGCGCGGCCTCGACATCGCGTTTTCCGAGGATGGAATCGCCTTTGTCGGCCGCAATTATGCCGGCGCCGCGGACCGCGTCATCGACGGCAAGGACCGGCTCGTCATCCCCGGGCTGATCGACATCCACTCGCATCCCGAGCACGAGCCGCTCTACCGCGGCATCCGCGAGGAGCACGGGCTGCGCAGCATGCACATGACGGGCCTCTACGAGCGCTCGCAGGCCTTCAGCGCCCCCGACGACGAGGCGCGGGCGGCGAGCGCCGAATTCGCCTATTGCGAATTGCTGTCGAGCGGGGTCACGACGCTCGTCGACATATCGCCGCCGTGGGAGGGCTGGCTCGATCTGTTCGCGAAGAGCGGGCTGCGCGGCTTTCTCGCGCCTGGCTACGCCTCGGCGCGTTGGCGATTGGAAAACGGCCGCGAGCTTGAGTACGCCTGGGACGAGGCGCGCGGCCGCGCCGGCCTCGACACGGCGCTGGCGCTGATCGACCGCGCGCGGCAACACCCCTGCGGCCGGCTCTCGGGCGTCCTCTCGCCGATGCAGATCGACACCTGCACCGCCGATCTGCTGCGCGACAGCTGCGATGCGGCGCGCGAGCGCGGTCTGCCGCTAACCGTGCACGCGGCACAAAGCGTCGTCGAAGTGCAGGAGATGATCCGGCGGCACGGCAAGACGCCGGTCGCATGGGCGCAGGAAATCGGCATCCTCGGACCCGATGCGATCCTGGGCCACGCGCTCTTTCTCGACACGCATTCCTGGATCCGCTGGTGGACCAAGCAGGACCTCGCAACGATCGCCGAAGCCGGCGCCGCGGTCGCGCATTGCCCGACACCGTTCGCGCGCTACGGCCAGATCATGGAAAATTTGGGTGATTATCTGCGCGCCGGCGTCACCGCCGGGATCGGCACCGACACGACGCCGCACAACATGGTCGAAGAGATGCGCAAGGCGGCGGTGCTGGCGCGCATCGCGGCGCGCGACATCGCCGCCGTCGACACCGCCGATGTCTTTCACGCGGCGACCGTCGGCGGCGCGAGGGCGCTGATGCGCGAGGATCTGGGGCGGATCGCGGCGGGCAAGAAGGCCGACCTCGTGCTCGTCGACCTCGCCCACCCGCAGATGGTGCCGGCGCGCGACCCGCTGCGCTCCTTCCTCTATCACGCCGGCGACCGCGCGGTGGCGGGCGTCTTCATCGACGGCCGGGAAGTGGTGGCCGAGGGGCGTGTGCTGACGCTCGATCAAAAAGCGGCGGGCGAGCGCCTCACGGCGGCGCAGGCGCGCATGATCGAGGCGGCCCCGGGGCGCGACTACCGGGGGCGCCGCGCCGACGAGATCGCGCCGCTGAGCCTGCCGGTCGCCGACTAGCGTCACGCGGGGTTCGCGATCTCGATGCCGAGCGCCTGAAAGCGCTCTTTCAGACGGCGGTTGAACTCGCGCTGCACCGGCGATCGCCCGGCGGGCGTGCACGGGATCTGACCGACGACCGTCACGCCGGCGGCGCTCACCTTGTCGACACCGAAAAGCTGGATGTCGCCCTTGATCATGCCGTCGGTCGGGGGATCGTGGCGCAGCTCGGCGGCGATCTCGCCGAGAGTCTCGGTGACGCGGCCGAGATCCTCGGCGTAGGCGACCGTGACGCTAACCGCAGCGTTGCCGACGCCGCGGCTCATATTGGTGATCGTCGTCACCGAGCTGAAGGGAACGATGTTGACGGAACCGTCGCCGGCGCGCAGCCAGATCGTGCGGATCGTCAGCTTTTCGACCGTTCCCGAGAGTCCGGAGAGATTGACCGTGTCACCGACATGGATGGCGTTCTCGACCAGCAGGAAAAGCCCGGTGATGACGTCCTGCACCAGCTTTTGCGAACCGAAGCCGACGGCGATGCCGACGATCCCGGCGCCGGCCAGCAGCGGCGCGACGTTGACGCCGATCTCGCTCAGCACCGTCAGTCCGAGAACCGTCACGATGACTGCGAGCAAACTCATGCGCAGCATCGGCAACAGCGTGCGCAGCCGGGCGGAACGATCATTCAATGCGTCGAGGCGCGCCAGATGGCGCTCGATGACGGCGTCGATCGCCTCCCACACGACTGCGGCCGCAACGGCCGCAATCGCGACCGTCATCATCGCCGATAAGAGGCGTGCGCCGATATGCCCGTAAGCGAACCAGCGGAAAGCATCGAGCCCCCAGACTTCGAGCAGTGCGACCGCCGTCGCCGCCGCGATCGCCGCCGATGCCGCGGCGCGCGCCACCGGGTAGTAGCGGCTCGCGCGGTCGTCGAAACCCGGGTAATGCCGTGCCGTACCGGCGCCGATCCGGAACATCCGGTCGAGCGTGCCGAGGGTCGCGATCGCGGCGAGTCGCGCCGCTACGAGAACCAGTGCGGTGGCAAAAAAGAGGCGGACAAAATCGGAAAACCCGTTCTTCGCGCCGCCCACCCATACGACCCACACCGCCAAGATGTAGAAGATCGCAATCAGATGCCAAATGCCGGCGAACCAGTTGCGCAGCGATGCAATGCCGCCGCTTCCGGAAGCGGGGGTGCGGATACGTGCGGCGACGGCCCGGCGAGACTGCAGGACGACGACCACCAGGAAGAGGTGCACGACGAGTGCAACGAGCTTGAGAAAGGCGTCGTGCGCCGGCGCCGGCAGGCCGAGCAGCAATGCGACATCGGCGAACGCAGCGCCGGCCACTGCCACGATCGTGATCCGCCGCACCCACGCCACCGCGTAGCGGGCGGTGTCGGTGTCGATCCGCAACAGGCGCAGCCTTGCGTTGTCGGGCGCAACCAGCATATCGGCAACGCTGAAGACGCCGCGGCATGCGACATAGGCGTTCACCAGCGCGAGCGTCACGAGCCGGGCCGAAAAGGACGCGCCGATCAGAGTGGCGGAAAGCAAATTGCCGGCTGCCGCGAACGCAGCGATCGGCAGCAGGCCGAGCGCCAGGCGCGCGAGCGCCAGCGGCAAGCGACGCAACTGCCGCATCGCGCTCGTCAGGTGAACGTGTCGATGCGTCGGCGGAACGCCGCCCGCCGGCGATGTTGCCGGCCCTCGCGGCTCGTCGACCGGGGCGCGCGCCGCGACCACGGCGCGTGCGCCGCGAACTGCGCGCGCGGCCAAGAACTCGGCCACGAGAGCGGCGGCCAGCACCAGCGCCAGTTCAAGGCTCGCCGCGAGGAGGTGTGCCCGGGCTGTCGGCAGCGACAACCGATCGAGGAGGCGACCCGACAAATGCGGCAGCGCGGTAATCGCCTGACCGGCGCTTGCGATTTCTTCGAACAGGGCACCGGACCACCGCGACAGCTGGACGAGGAGTTGCGCACCGAGGCTGTTCGGCGCCACCGGAAACCTCGATTTCGTCGCGGGCGCCTGTGGTGCCGCCTTGGCGATGGCCTGCAGCGTCGCCAGCAATTGGGCGCGCTGTTTTGCGTCCTGTAATACCGCGATCGCATGCTGCGCTTCGGCCGGTGTCAGCGGCGTTTGACTGTCGGGCGGTGCCGCACCGCTCGCCGTTGCCGGGATCGCCGCGCAAGCAAGCAAAAATGCGAGGCACAGCGGTGCAACCAATCTCGGATGGATCATCGGCGGGACCGTTGGAGCGGTTGTCTTTAAGGGGCAGGCTGGCGAGCGTTTCAATGACAACGCCGCTGCCGGCAAAGACGTTCATTCGGTCCGGCCAGGCGCGGCTGAACCGGTCGGTGGCGCGTCGGTGCCATGCCACTCGGCCTGGACGTTGTGCGAACTATCTTTTGCGGCAGGAGCCTGTTAAGCTGTGCGGCGGCTAAAGAGATGCGGACGCGACCAATGGCGAAGACAGCACTGGCACTGCTGCAGGAGCAGATCGAAGCGATACGTCGAGAAGCCTATGCCGAAGGATACTCCGCAGCGATGCAGGCGGTGCGCCAACTTGCGTCGCGGCCGTCCAGCCGCGGCGCGGAAGCGGCGGCGCCTGCGCTGGCGGCGAACCCGGCGCCGCGGCGGACGCGATCGAAGCTAGAACGGCCGGCGGCAAAGCGGCCCCGGCAGCCGGCCTCGGCAGCGAAGCGAGCCGCTGCCGGCAAGCCCGCGGCGCAGCAGCCGGGGCGCGGCAACAATGCTCGAATGGTGGAGGAGATGCTGCGGTCGATCGCACCGCGCGCGGCCCGCCCGACAGACATCCGCAACGCCTTGCGGCGCGAGCGTGGGATCGCGATGGCCTTCACCTCGATCCGGCACGCGCTCAATCAGCTCGAGGGGCGGCAATCGATCGAGCGGATCGCCGACAGCAAGACCTGGCGGTATCGCCCGCAGGGCGGCGGCGCCGCAAAATCCGGCTGAGCTGGGGAGCCATCGGCCGTCCGATCGGCGGCCTCGCCGGCAGGTAACCGCAGGGAAGCGGGGATCGACCTTGCCGTGCTTGCGGATCGCACCGACGAAATGTCAGCCGCGCAGCTGCGGCTGCTGTGCGATCGGGCGGCGCGGTGCGCTGTGCCGGATGTTTCCCTCTCAAGGAAGAACCCAGCACGCCGTAAGCGCGGTGAAACTCGGCTCGAAGGATTTCCGAGCAGCGCTGGCCGAACTTCGGTAGGCCTTGCCGCGAAGGGCGTCAGTACGCGCGACGCGCCCTGGGCAACCGGGCATGCGATGGAGCCTCGGCGTCGCTTTCGGAGGCGGCAATCGATTTTCGCGTCCGCCGCCTCGGCGCCGGATATTGCGCAATTCGTGCGAGCGCCTGCTCGAACGCCGCTTGGTCATCGCGACACTCGAGTTCTTGCGCCGTTTCGAGAAAGCGCAGGTACTGCCGCGTCGCTCCCGCCGGCGGGGTTGCCCAAGGGACCTCCTCGCCGTCGTTCGGCTCGGGCACCGATTCCGAGCCGCGAGCCGCCACGCGGCGAGCGCTGCGGCGGCGCCAGCGCACGCGGGTAAAGCGGCCCTTGGCCGCGCTCGCCCATTTGCTCTCCGCTCCCGCGGCGGGCGGAGAGGCGGCATCGCGGCTGGCGATCTCGGCGAGGCGATGCACCATGCTGAGCGCTGTCTTGTTGGTGATGTCGAGTCGCAGATGCAGCTGGTGCGCGCTGATCCCGGTATCGCTCGCGGTCAGAAGGAAGCAGGCCTGCAACCATTTGTGAATGGGGACGTGACTGCCTTCGAAGACGGTGCCCATCGTGACGCGAAACTGTTTGCGGCAGCGGCAGCAGAATTTCAGCCCCGGGCGCGCCCCTTTGCCGACGACGTTGCCGATGCGGTTCGTGGCGCCGCAATGCAGGCAGACGGGTCCACGCGGCCAGATCAGCGCCTCGAGCTTGGATAGCGCGGCTTGCTCATTGCGGAAATAGGGCTGCGACAGGATCGTCATCGTGTGCGCTCCGCAGGTTTCTCAACTCGTAAACAGAGAGTCATCATTGACATAGTATACCGACGCTTGTAGAAACCTCAATCGGAAAAGGGATCCGATTCGGAGAATCTAGACTAAATTTCTAAGGTACTCATTAGTATATAAAAAATATGAAATAGGTACATTCCGAAGAATGTGAGAAAATATAGCGGATGAGACGGCAGATATCGTCAAAGATATGTCGATGCATTTGACATTCATAAATCACGCTGTTTGCTAGTGGAGAGTTTTATTAGGTTTGTTAGGTGACATATATGACAGAACCGGGCAAACTCAGTATCTTCGGGGCGCAACACTGATGGCCAGTTTTGCTACCATCATGATAATAGACGATGACAAAGACATGCGTTGGGTTGTGCGCCATATCTGCGGCGAGATCGGCGTCCGGGTCGAAGAGGCCGCGAGCGGGCGGCAAGGCCTCGAGCTGATGTCCAAGGGGCGGGCCGAACTCGATGCGGTGCTGCTCGATATGCGCCTGCCCGACGCCGAGGGGGACGAAATGCTGTGTCGCTTGAGGCATCTCGACCGCCATCTCCCGGTTGTCGTGGTGACCGGATACGGCAGCATTCCGGGCGCGTTGCAGGCGGTGCGGGCCGGCGCGTTCGACTATGTGACGAAGCCGTTTCGGAACGAAGAGCTGGCCGCCGTCGTCAAGCGGGCGATCGCCCACGCGCGCGCCGAGGGGCCGAGGCGCAAGGGTGGGCTGCGAGCGGCGATCCACGAAAGCATGGGCTGCAGCGCGGCCGTCGAGGAGATAGCGGACCAGCTCGAGACGATCAGCGGCACCGATTATTCCGTGTTGATCCTCGGCGAGACCGGCACCGGCAAGGAGCTGGTGGCGCGGGCACTGCACGAGTACGGGCCGCGCCGCGCCAAGCCGTTTGTCGCCGTCGATTGCGGCGCGCTCGTCGATACGCTGGCCGACAGCGAGTTGTTCGGGCATGAAAAGGGCGCGTTCACCGGCGCCATCGAGCGTCGGCGCGGCCGGTTCGAATTGGCCAGCGGCGGCGTATTGTTCCTCGACGAAATCGGCAACCTGTCGCAGTCAGCGCAGCGCAGCCTGCTGCGGGCCCTCGATAACCGGATGATTTGCCGGGTCGGCGGGACGGCGCCGGTGCCGCTCGATCTGCGGGTCGTGGCGGCCACCAACGAGATGCTAAGCGAGCGGGTCGCGACCGGCTCGTTCCGGGCTGACCTCTACTTCCGGCTAGCGGAGCTTTCGATCGCGCTGCCGCCGCTGCGCGCCCGGCCGGACGATATAGAGTATCTCGCCTGTCGCTTCCTCGCCGAAGCCTGCCTGGCGCTTGGCAAGCCGTCGCTCGACATGACCGCTGCGGCACTGTCGCTGCTGCGCGGCTATGACTGGCCGGGCAATGTGCGCGAACTGCGCAATGTCGTGCGTCGCGCCGCCCTCGCCGCCGCTGCCGTTGTCCTTCCAGCGCATATTGCCGGTTGCCTCGGCGGGCGATCGATCGCCGCCGCTCCCGCGGTGCACGAAGCCGATACCGGCGCGCCCCTCTACCCCACCATGCAGGACCGCATCCGATCGGTCGAGCGCGGCGCCCTCCTCGACGCCCTCGCGCAGGCCCGCGGCAACAAGGCGCAGGCGGCCCGCCTGCTGGGCGTCGACTACAAGACGTTCCGCACCAAGCTGAAGACGCTCGGCGACCATGGACCGGGGCGCGTCGCAGTTGCCTCACTTCGCGCCGCACCGGGCGGCGTGCATCCCTAGGAATTGCGAAGGGGGGTCGCGCAATGGGTCTGCCCGGCATCGATTACGAAGGCTTTTTCAACGCGATCATGTCGGCCAGTCTGTCGGCAATACTGGTCATCGATAATCAGCTGCGGGTGCTGCACGCCAGCCGGTCGTTCCTCGCCACCGCGCGCACGACCGGCAGCGACATGATCGGCCGCCGAATTTGCGATGTCTTTCCGGTCGCGTTCTGGGAAGGCGGTTTCGACGATCGCATTCGCGAGGTCATCGGATCGGGAGCGCGGGTGCTGCGCGAACGGATCAGCCACCGCATGCCGGGCATGCCGCAGCGCATCTACACTTACAGCATCGGCCCGCTGCCATTGTGTTGCGGCGGTCGCGCGGCGATCCTGGTTCTGGACGAATTGACGGACTTGCCGGCGGCAATCGGCGAGGCGCGCCAGGCGCAGCTGCGTGACGAAAGCGCCGCCGAGGGCGGCGAACATGCCGCCGCGGAGCGGCGCGCTCTCGAGGCGCAGCTCCGACAAGCAGAGAAGCTCGCCGCGCTCGGCATGGTTATCGGCGAGATCGCGCATGAGCTGCGCAATCCGCTCGGGATCAGTTCGGCGGCGGCGCAGCTGCTGAAAAATCGGACCGTCTCGGCACCAATGCAGCAGGAATGCGTCGAGAAGGTGATCGCCGGCATCGCGCGAGCCTCGCGGGTCGTCGAAAGCCTGTTGTGCTTCGCGCGGCCGGGTCGCGGGCGCGAGACGACGCAGGTCGATGTGGTCGAGCTGTTGCGCAACGCGCTGATGTTCGCATCGGGCGAGGCTGCAGCCGGGGTCACGGTCAGCTGGAACGTCGAGGGCCCCGTCGATGCTCCAGCCGCCTCGTTTTGCACCGACGGCGTGCAGCACCTTCTCGAGCTCGTGATGATCAATATGATCGCCAATGCATTTCAGGCAATGCCTGCCGGCGGCCAGCTGTCTCTCGCGATCCGCCGCGAGGGGGAGGATATCGCGGTCGAGATCGGCGATACCGGTTGCGGCATCCCGGAAACCGATCTGCCGCGCATCTTCGATCCGTTTTTCACGACACGAAGCGATACGCGGCGCTCCGGGCTCGGGCTTTCGGTGTCGCACTCGATTGTCCAACAGCATCGCGGCGGCATTGCCGTTCGATCGCGGCCGGGCGAGGGAACGCTGTTCGTCATCAGGCTGCGAGCGAGCGCGGCGCCGCAAGGGTGATGACGCATTTTTTCCAATTCAAGCCCGATCGGACGGCGTCGGGAATCCTTTCGGCTCCGCCACCTGCGGGTTGACCCCGGTGTCGTTCCGGCAGAGGCGGCAAACATCCTCTCGGTGGATACGGGAATGGCGGCGCGGGCGCTCCGCCCGCACTGGCGACGGCGCGGCGCCCGGTCGGCACCCGCGCAATCCCGATCGGCTGATCTTCCCGATGATGCTCGTGGCCCTCATCGGCATATGGATCATTGCCGTAGCTTTGATGATCGCCAACCGGGAACACGCCCTCGAGCGGGCTCAGGTTCAGCTGTCGATGACGGTGGAAAGGCTCGCCGACTTCAACGGGCTCGCGGAAAAGCTGGGCAGCGCTCCGTTCGATGCGCATGCCGCAACCCGCAGGGCCGCGATCTGGCGTGCTCTCCTGCAATACCCGACGGCATTCATCTGGGTGGAGAGTGATGGGCACATCTCCGCCGGGCAGCAGCCCAAGAGCGGCTTCGGTCCTTTTATTCTCGCCAGGGAACACCGCGGCGATTTCACGGTGCATGCGGCGTTGCCGGTCGCCGATGCGCTGCGTTCCTGGCGGCACGCGGCACGCGACCAGATCGGCGTGCTGCTGGCGTTCTCGGCTGCGCTTTTGCTGCTGACGCGCGTCTTGATGAATGCATTGCGACAGCGAGCGGCGGCGGAGCGAAGCGTGGCAATGGCGGAGGAGCGAGCCACGCAGCTGGCGCTTCATCGCGCGCAGCTGGAAGTCACCGTGGCGCAGCGCACCGCCGAGCTGCGGGACGCGAACGCGCAGCTCGAGACCGAGCTCGTCGAGCGCAAGGCTGCGGAAGAAAAAATCGCGCTGCTCGCCCGGACCGACGCGTTGACCGGGCTCGCCAACAGGGCGACCTTCATCGACCGGCTCGGCCAGGCTTTTGCGGCGAGCAATCGCGGCGCCAGCCCTTTCGCCGTCCTCTACCTCGACCTCGACCATTTCAAGAACATCAACGACACGCTTGGTCATCCGATCGGCGATCTGCTGCTGCGCGAGGTCGCCTTGCGCCTGAAGGGGACGACGCGCGAAGCGGATCTTGTGGCCCGCCTCGGCGGCGACGAATTCGCCATATTGCAGACGGATATGGGCGAGCCCGCTAACGCCGGCGCGTTGGCTGCGAAAATTCAGGCATCCCTCGGTCGTCCGTTCGCGCTCGGCGGGAACGAGATGCACATCGGCGTCAGTATAGGCATTTGCCCTTTCTCCTCCGCGAGCGCCGGTCCCGATGCGATGCTGGCGCAGGCCGATCTGGCGCTCTATCGCGCCAAGGACGAGGCGCGCAACCAGTACCGTTTTCATTCGGATGAGCTCGACCGGGAGGTGCTGACGCGCATTACGCTCGCCGACGATCTGCGCCGCGCGATCGAGTGCGATCAGCTCGAACTTTATTACCAGCCGCAGGTTGAGCTGGTGTCCGGCAAGATTGTCGGCATGGAAGCACTCGTGCGCTGGCATCATCCGACTCGCGGCCTGCTCCATCCTCCCGCCTTCATTCCGATTGCCGAAAAGACCGGGACCATCCTCGCCCTCGGCCAGTGGGTGCTCGACCGAGCCTGTCGCCAATTAAAGATTTGGCGCGACGAAGGCGTGGGCCCACCGATCATGTCCATCAACCTCTCATTGGCGCAGATCAGGGCCGGCAGCGGCCTTGTCAGCGATGTCGCCAAAAGCGCCGCCAAATGGGGGCTGTTCCCGAGCGACCTCGAATTCGACGTCACCGAGGCGGCGCTGGCGCAGGCGACATGGTCGCAGAGCGGCGTCCTCGCGGAGTTGCGCCGGCTCGGGGCAAAAATCGCACTGGACGATTTCGGTACCGAGTACTCGTCGTTCGAGTATTTGCGCGCCTATCGCGTCAACCATCTCAAGATCGCGCAATCCTTCATCAGCGAGGCGGTGCGGGATCCCGATCGGGCTGCGACCATCCGCGCCATCATCAGCCTCGCGCGAGAGTTCGGCATCGAAGTCATTGCCGAAGGCGTCGAAACCGAAGAGCAGCGGTCGCTCCTCGTCTCGACCGGCTCCACCGGCCAGGCGCAGGGCCATTACTTCAGCGAGGCGGTCGTCGCCGCGCGCGCCGACGAATTGCTCCGGCAGGGCAGCATAAGGCCGCATTCCGCGACAGCAAAGGAGGTTGCGGACAACGGATGATGCGGCGGCTCATCGGAACGATTTGCATGATAGCCATTGCGACGCCGCTGCTCCTATGCGCCTTGCTCGGGGCGCTGTCGCCCGCCTGCGCCGGGGTCACTCACAACGATCTCGTGATCGCGGCGCGCGCCTTGAGCTTTCTCGAAAATCCACCGACCGGCGATGTTCGGGTCGGCATCGTCTGCGCCCCTGGCGACCCGCGATCCAATGCGGAGGCCACTTCCTTGCGCGACATCCTCAGGGGTGGGTTGCGCGCGGGCAATCTCGTTCTGCGGCCGGTGATGGTGAGGATAGACGAGGTCGAGCGGGCCAAGGTGGATCTGCTCTTCCTCACGCACGGGGTCGGCGCGGCGGCCGCCAGGGTCGCCGCCGTGAGCGATGCAAAGCGAATTCCCTGCGTCACCACCGACATCGCGCAAGTGAAACGGGGGACCTGCGTCGTTGGAGTACGGTCGGAGCCGAGGGTGGAAATTCTCGTCAACCGCGCCGCCGCCGGCGCCAGCGGCACCACTTTCTCCACCGCCTTTCGCATGCTGATCACCGAGATCTGAGCCCGCGGCGCGGATATCTGGGCGTCGAGTCGAGAGGGGCAAGATGAAGAAAAATTGGCTGATTGCGGCCTGCGTCGCGACCCTTCTGGCCAGCTTCGGCAGCGCGCACGGACAATCCCTCGACTACGGCGCGCTCGCACGGCTGTTCGGGGAACCAGTGACGACGAGCGTCACCGGATCACCGCAACGGGTCAGCGACGTGCCGGCGACGATGCAAATAATCACCTCTGACGACATCCGCCGGTCCGGGAGTCGCGACATTCCCGGGGTGCTGCGCCACCTCGCCGACATCGATGTGCTGCAATGGACGAACGACGACGCCGATCTCAGCGTACGTGGCTATGACCAGGTCTATTCGCCGCGTCTCTTGGTGCTCGTCAACGGCCGGCAGGTTTACGCCGATTACTATGGGTTCACGCCGTGGAGCGCAATTCCTGTCGAGCTGTCCGACATCCGTCAGATCGAGGTCGTGGAAGGCCCGAACAGCGCGCTTTTTGGGTTCAACGCGGTCGGCGGAGTCATCAACATCATCACCTACAACCCTCTCTACGACGACATCAACAAGGCCGCAGTAACCGGCGGCACGCAGGGGCTCGCGCAGGGCTCGGCAATCGGAACCTTCAAAGTCGGCGACAGGGCCGCCTTGCGCATCTCCGCCGGCGGCTACCGCGACGACGATTTTTCGACGCCGATACCGCCGGGCATGTCGTCGGCCTCGCGCGGCGGCGAGTATCGCGGCGCGGTCGATCTCGACGGTATAGTCCGCCTCGGCCAGTCCGCTGAACTGCGGCTCGAGGCGAGCCACAGCCAAGTTCAGCAGAACGAGGTGATCCCGGGCTACACCTTCAGCACGTCGCGCTATGAAAGCGGCTCGGCCATGGCCCGGCTCTCTGCCGAAACGAGCGTGGGCATCGTCCGGGCGACCGCCTACAGCAACTGGCTGCAGGAAATCACGCCGACTGCCTCCGGGCTGGGCGATCTGCATAACCAGGTGACGGTCCTGCAGCTGCAGGATATCTCCAAGATAGGTGCCGGCCACACGGTGCGCGCCAGTTTCGAGTACCGTCACGATACGGTCGACACGACGCCCTTTTCCGGCGCCGAGGTGTTCTACGATGTCGTCGCGGCGGGCGGCATGTGGGCGTGGGACATCGCCCCGTCGCTCTCCTTCACCAATGCCTTTCGGCTCGACACCCGATTTCTCGGCCGCGACGGGCCGGCGCCGCCGGGATATCCGTTCAGCAATGCGGATTGGAACCGCACGCTGGTAGAACCGAGCTTCAACAGCGGGCTGGTGTGGCATGTCGACGCGGAAGATACGCTGCGCCTCTTGGCGAGCCGGGGCGTGCAGATCCCGAGCCTGGTGCAGAACGGTGCCTTCGTTTCGGTGTCGCCGTTTCTCGGCGTGACCGGCTCGCCGACCCTAGCGCCGACTGTCGTGACCAATTACGGGCTGGGTTGGGACCGGACGCTGCCGCGGTTCGGGGCCCGATTGCGGCTGACGGCTTTCCAGGAACGGACCACGGACATCGTCTCGGATACCGGCGCGACGATCCTGACGCCGACTATTCCATTCGCCGTTTCGACCAATGTCGGCGACTCAACGGCAAACGGGCTGGAGCTGGGGCTCGGCGGCAGATCGGCGGGGCACTGGCGGTGGAATATCGCCGATCGCGCCGAATTCGTCGCCGATCATCTCGCCCCGGGGTTGTCCAATCTGGCGGCGATTACCGATTTCCAGCGCACGACGCCGGCCGACATCGTCACCGGTCATGTCGGCTGGTCGGAAGGCCGTTGGGAAGCCGACGGATTTCTGCGCTATCAGACGCGCAGTTTCGGGTTTCTGCCTTCCGGCGCGAGTTTCGTTCTGACGCCGATCAGCGATTATGTCGCTCTCGACGCCCGCATCGGCTACCGGCTGACGGAGCGGGTGAGCCTTGCGCTGTCCGGCCAGAACCTCGCATTCGCGACGCAGACCCAGACTTCCGGCGCAAAGGTCGAGCGGCGCATCCTCGGCACGATCACGGTCGGCTTTTAGCCCCAAGCCGTTCGCCCGCCTCTTTCGGGAACGGAATTCCTCGCGCATGATGTCCTTTGCAAGACAAGGAGGCGTCATGAAGCTATTCGACCTCGGCGGCAAGGTCGCGATCGTCACCGGATCGAGCCGCGGCATCGGTCGCGCCATCGCGGAGACCTTCGTCGAAGCCGGTGCGCGGGTCGTCATCTCCGGCCGCCGCGCCGAGGCTTGCGAGGAAGTCGCGGCGGCGCTGCGCGAGAAGGGCGGCGAGGCGATGCCGGTACCGGCGCGCATCTCCGACAAGGCGCAGCTCGAAAACCTCGTCGCGCGCACCCGCGAGGCGTGGGGGCGGATCGACATCCTCGTCTGCAACGCGGCGGTCAACCCGCATTTCGGCTCGCTCGACGGACTGACCGACGAGGCCTTCGAGCGCATGATGGTCAACAACGTGCTGAGCAACCTGTGGCTGTCGCGGATGGTGGCGCCCGAGATGAAGGAGCGCCGCGACGGCGCCATCATCTACATCATCTCGATTGCCGCGCTGCGCGGCACGACGCAGCTCGGCATGTATGGGGTCACCAAGGCGGCGGACGCCGCGCTGGCGCGCAATCTCGCCGTCGAGTGGGGACCCTACAACCTGCGCGTCAACTGCATCGCGCCCGGGCTCGTCAAGACCGAATTCGCCCGCGCGCTGTGGGAGGACGACGCGCGGCGGGCCGGGCGCGAGGCGGCGACCCCGCTGCGCCGATTGGGCGAACCCGACGACATCGCCGGCGTCGCGTTGATGCTCGCCTCGCCGGCCGGTGCCTATGTGACGGGTCAGGTGATTGTCGTCGATGGCGGGATAATGATCGCGCCGTAGCGCCTATCAGAAGGCGCCGAGCCCCAGGATTCCGTCGATCGGGTCGAGCCCCGACATGACGCGCTTGCCGATCAGCTCGCGCAAGGTCTCCGAGGTGCCGCCGCCCAAGGTCCCGTAGCGCGCGCCGCGGTAGTAGCGCGACACCGGAAACTCGTCGGTGAAGCCGTAGCCGCCATGCACCTGGATCGCCTCGCTCGTCACCTTCAAGGCCATCTCGTTGCAGAATACTTTGGCGACCGCCGCCAGGAGCGGATCGGGGAAGGGATCGGCGCTGGTGCAGGCGCGGTAGAGCACGCTGCGCCCGGTCTCGATCTCCTTGTACATCTCGGCGATCTTCCAGCGCATGCCCTGGAACTGACCGATCGGCCGGCCGAAGGCCTGCCGCTCGCGGGCGTAACGCACCGCTTCCTCGAGGGCGCCTTCGGCGAGCCCCAGCGAGATCGCCGGGTTCAAGCAGCGTTGCGTGTTGAACGCGGATAGGAGGCTGCGAAAGCCGTCCTCTTCGATGACAAGGTTTTCCGGCGGCAATTCACAATTCTCGAACCTGACTTCATGCAGATTCTCGCCGCCCATCGTATGAAAGGTACCGGTGACGGCGAAGCCGGGCGTCCCCTTCTCGATGAGCACACAGCCGATCCCCTCCCGTCCCGGCCGCCGATCGACCCGCGTGAAGACGACGAACATGCCGGCCTCCTCGGCGCGGCTGATCAGCGTCTTCGTGCCGTTGAGGCGCAAGCCGTTGCCGAGGCGGTCGACATTGGTCTTGTAATTGGCGACGTCGGTGCCGGCGTCGGGCTCGGTCATGCAGATCGCGAGCAGGCATTCGCCGCGGCACACCGCCGGCAAGATACGCCGTTTGATGGCTTCGGGCGCATAGGTGGCGATGATGCGCGTCTGCACCCCGACCTCGCCGAGCACGGCCATCGCCGTCACGTAGCAGACCTTGGCGATCTCCTCGAGGACGAGGGCGGTGTCGAAGACCGAGAGGCCGAGCCCGCCGTATTCCTCCGGCACGGCCATGCCGAGAATGCCGAGCTCGGCCAGCGGGCGCATGTTCTCCCACGGAAAGGTGCCGTCCATATATTTCGCGGCGCGCGGGCGGAATTCCTTTTGCGCGAGCGCGCGCACGCTCATGACGAATTGCCTTTGCTCGTCGGTAAGGGCGGAAAACAAATTCCGATACTCCCTATCGCGTCAAAGCAGCCCCAGCTCGCGCAGGCTCGCATGCCGGCCGCGGCCGATGATGACATGGTCGTGCAACGTCACGCCGACTGCCTGGCCCGCCTTCATGATGTCGCGCGTCACCGCGATGTCGGCCTTGGAGGGCGTCGGATCGCCCGATGGGTGATTGTGTACGAGGATCAGCGCCGAGGCCTGCAGTTCGAGCGCGCGCTTGATGACCTCGCGCGTGTAGACCGGGGTGTGGTCGACGGTGCCGCGCCCTTGCCGCTCGTGCTTCAGCAGCGCGTTCTTGCGGTCGAGGAAAAGCAGGTGGAATTCCTCCACCTGTCCGTAGGCGATTTGCGCCGTGCAGTAATCGATCAGCTTGTCCCACGAGCCGATGATGGGACGCTCGCGCAATTCCGCCCGCATCAGGCGAATCGCCGCTTCCCGCACGCTCTTCAGCGCGGCGATGCCGGCGGGGCCGAGACCCGCCGCAGCGAGCGCGTCCGGGTCGGCGCTCAGCACCTCGGGAAACCCGCCGAAGCCGTCGATCAGCTGCTTTGCCAGGGGCTTCACATCGCCGCGCGGGTTGTGGGCGAAGAGCAGGACTTCAAGCAGCTCGTAATCGGGCAGGTTCTCGGCGCCGCCGGTGATCAGCCGCTCGCGCAGGCGCTGCCGGTGGCCGTAGTAATGCGGGATCGCCGTCGCCGCATCGGCGAGTTCGCCCTTGCTGCGGCGGCGGGCGTTCATCGCCGCGCGCGCAGCCGGGCGAGCGCGGCCTCAGCCATCCGTCGCGGCTCCTCGCCCTGGTGGGCGGACACGAAGGCGGCGATGCCGCGCTCGACCGCTGCGCTCGTCGGCAGTTCCTCCCAGTCATGGATCAGCGCCTTCTGGATCCGGATCGCGCGGGGCCCGGCAGCGAGGATCGGGCGGGCGAGGCGGTCGATCGCCGCATCGAGCGCGTCGGCCGGCGCCACGATATCGACGAGGCCCCAGGCTTCGGCCGTGGCGGCGTCGATCATCTCGCCGGTGTAGAGCAGCCGTCGCGCCCGGCCGGCGCCGACGAGCCCCGGCAGCAGCGCCGCTTCGACGACGGAGGGAATGCCGATCCCGACTTCCGGCATGCCGAATTTCGCGGTCTCGCTCGCCACCCTCAGATCGCAGGCGCAGGCGAGTTCGAGCCCGGCGCCGAGCGCATAGCCCTCGATGCGGGCGACGACCGGCACCGGCAGCCGGCGGAAGGCGTCGCAGGTGCGATGGACGAGCGTGATCAGATCCTGTGCGCTGTCGGCATCGAGCGCGGCGAGCTCGCCGAGGTCAGCGCCGCCGACGAAGGCGCGGCCGCCGGCGCCCGTGACGACGGCGAGGCGCAGTTCGGGGTCCGCGGCGAGCCCCGCCATCGCGGCGACGATCTCGCCCATCAAGGCGCGATTGAGGGTGTTGAGCTTCTTCCGGTTGTCGATCGTCAGCCGCGCCAGCCGCCCGCCGCCGGCAAGCTCCTCGCACTCCACCCGAAAGCTGCCGCTCATGGCGGCGGCGCGTTCTTGCGGTCGAGCCCGATCGCCGCCGCCTGCAGGCATTTGAGGATGACGGTGCCGGCGAGGAAGGCGGTCATGCCGGCGCTGTCGTGCGGCGGGCTCACCGTGTTGACGTCGAAGGCGACGAAATCGAGCCCCGCGAGCCCGTCGAGCAGCGCGAGTCCTTCCTTGGCCGTGAGCCCGCCCCAGGTCGGGGTGCACACGCCCGGCGCCACCGAAGGGTCGAATACGTCCATGTCGAAGCACAGATAGACCGGGCGCCCTTCCAGCCGTTTGCGGATGTAGGCGAGGATGGCGGGGATCCCCTGGCGCTCGAGCTCGGCCCCGGCGATCAGCTCATAGCCCCAGCGGCGCGTATATTCGAAGATGCCCTGGTAGGCGATCGGGCCGCGCGCGCCGAGATGGATCGAGTTCTCGGTGTCGACGACGCCCTCCTCGGCGGCGCGGGTAAAGGTCGTCGCCGTCGTGTATTTGCTGACGCCGTCGTCGGGGTAGGCGTCGGTATGCGCGTCGATATGAAGGACGACGAGACCAGGGTGGCGGCGATGCAGCGCGCGCAACTGCGGCAGCGTGACGGCGCCGTCGCCGCCCATCGTGACCGGGATGGCGCCGGCGGTGACGATCTCCGAGACTGCCCTGTCGATATTCGCGAAGGCTTCCGAGATATAGCTCGGCCGCACCTTCACATCGCCGCAATCGACGAGGCGCAACCGTTCTATGGGATCGAAATCCCGGAACGGCGGCTCGTAGCGCCGCACCAACCCCGATTGCTGGCGGATCGCCTGCGGCCCCAGCCGCGCGCCGATCCGGGTCGGATGAACGCCGCAATCGAACGGGATTCCGAGGATCGCCGCCAGATTGCCGGAGAGCTTGCGCGCGGCCGGCACGCCCATGAAGGTCCCGGCCTCCTCGAACGGCTGATTTTCGCTCAATTCATCCCCCTGCGATCGTCGGCAGGATAGTAGTACATGACTCGCGCATACCTCCAGCCGGCCGGTGACTGAGTTTTTGAAATTGCCTCCTTGATCGGGGCCGAAAATCGGCTCGTTAGAAGCCGTATCCGATCAGAGCAGTTCGTCGTTCCCGCGAAAGCGGGAACCCAGGGCGAGCGACGGAGCGTTGCCCTGGACCCCTCCCCGCGAAGGCGGGGATCACGCGGGGGTGACGAAGAAGTGGGTCCACCCGGTCGGAAAATGCGCTTAGTTCACCGCGAGCGGTGCTTCGCGGCCATGTCGAAGGGGCGCGTTGGGCAGGTGCGTTAGGGGCATCCCTGCAAGATCGAACGCGTCCCGCCTATGCGACCGAACCGCCGTCGCCTGAGTGGTCGAATACAGCTTGAGTGGTCGAATAAGGCCACCGAAGCTCCGGCGAGAGCCACGGGGCGCTTCGCTGTTTTGCGTTTGACGGTGAAGGCCCCGAGGGCCGTTCAGCTTTTTGCTGGTTCAGATTTCTCTCACTTGCCCACGCGGTAGAGCATTCGCGCTCCCTCCCATATCTCGACGGTTCGGTGCTGAGGCCGTTCTCGCAGCATGACCCGCGCCCTCTCGACTGCATCGTCGATTTCTTCGACCTCGATGATTTCGGCAGCTTTGATGTGGTCGGCCTCGTTCAGAAAGAAGCAGCGATAAGTCCGCATGGCCCCCTCCTGGTTTTCTTTAGTCCGCCGCCTTCATCTCTGCGGATTCGGCCGAAATTCGCCCGCCGAACTGGTTGGCAAAGGCAGCCGCCTCGGCCTCCACCTTGAAATCGACCTGGAAGACGAAACCGAGCGGCTCGAATGTGTAGCGGAAGGTCGAAGGCTCGAACCGGCTACGGTCGAGCCACTCCCGCATAGCATTCATCCTCGCCGTCAGAGCGTTTTCATCCGTCTCGCGTATGCGGATCACGACGGGAAACATAATGCGCGCCCGGTTCTTCGGGTGAGAGAACATAGGGGCGCGAGGATCGCGCAACCCGATCCCCTCACGGACGTAAAGAGGTAAAAAAGCCCCCCTCCCGTGTCTGTACGGTGAAGAACAGTTGAAAAATTTTTTGACAGCCGCCGCTAAACAGTGGCGGGCGCCCTCAGGGCAACCCTTGGAGTCGACGGTGATCGATCTCGTAGCACTCGCAAGCGGTCGCCTCGAGGCCCTCGCGATCGGTGATCGTGACGTGACCGCGACCATTGTTGATTAGCCCGGAGCGATCGAGTTCTCCGAGCGTCGTCGTAATCCCGGCACGCCGGACGCCGAGCATCGACGCCAGGAATTCGTGCGTCATCGGGATGGTGTCCGAGCGAACGCGATCGCTCGACATCAAGAGCCAACGGGCGCAGCGCTGTTCGATCGAGTGGAGGCGGTTGCAGGCAGCGGTTTGCGAGGCGAGGTCGAAGACGGCTTCGGCAAAGCGCAGCATGACACCGCGCACCGCCGCGCTCTGATCAAATGCCGCCTTGCACCGAGCGGCATTCATGCGCAGCGCGTTTATCGGGGCCTGCGCGATGAACTGGCGGTTCGATGTCAGGCCTCCGAGAAGAACCTGCACCCCGACCATCCCCTCCGTGCCGATCATTCCGACTTCGATGGTGGAGCCGTTCGACATGCTCGTCAGGATCGAAGACAGCCCTTGCTCGATAAAGTAAACGTGGTCGAGCGGTGCGCCTACGTCATAGAGAACGTGCCGCAGGGGCAAGGAAACGGGACGGAGATCCGAAAAAAAGCGCTGCACATCTTCCGGCGGGAACGCTGCGAGAAGACGGTTTTGAAAAGCATTGTGAGTGGATGGCATTTGCGCCCCCTCTCCGATTAGAGCGGGAGCGCGCTTCTCTCTCAGTCGCCGCTATGCCCAGCGGGTCGTCAGGGCGATCTGTTAAAAGTGGTCGGTGACGATATCCCTTGCAACCCTGTTTTGGGTGCGCGAGGAGGCCCCAGGCGCACACGATAGCCGAAGGCTACGATTAAATCGCCGAACGAGCGGAAGAGCGGCTGCCCGCAGCGGACACTCCAAGCCCATCGCATCTCACATCACCCACTACCCAGTTGACGGCGGCCGGCGGCGGTCGCTTACTCGCGGCATGGACGCTTTTTCGCGATGAGGAGTTTCGAGATGACCGCGCAGCCATTTGCCGGAGTGCTCGTCCCGGTCCTGACGCCGTTCACGCGGGACGGCGAACCCGACGCCTCGCGCTATGTCGCATTCTGCCGTTGGCTGCTCGACCAGGGCGCCGGCGGGCTGTCGATCTTCGGCACGACGAGCGAAGCCAATTCGATGTCGCCGGCCGAGCGCATGCATCTGCTGGACAAGCTGGTCGAGGCCGGCATTCCGGCCGGCAAGCTGATGCCGGGGGTGGGCGCCTGCGCCTTTTCCGACGCCGCGATGCTGGCGCGGCACGCCGTCGAGCGCGGCTGCGGCGGCGTCCTGATGCTGCCGCCCTTCTATTACAAGGGCGTACCCGACGACGGCATCTTCGCCTTTTTCGCCGCGGTCATCGACCGGGTCGCCTCGCCGGCGTTGCGGATGTTCCTCTATCACATCCCGCCCGTCGCCGTGGTCGGCTTCTCGCTCGATCTCGTCGGCCGCCTGATCAAGGCCTATCCCGCGACGGTCGTCGGCCTCAAGGACAGCTCCGGCGACTGGAACAACACGGCGGCGCTGCTCGACCGCTATCCCGGTTTCGCGGTGTTCCCCGGCTCCGAGGTCTTCCTCCTCGACGGCCTCAGAAAGGGCGCCATGGGCTGCATCACCGCGACCGGCAACATCAACGTGCCCGGCATCAAGAGGCTCTACGACAATTGGCGGGGGCCGAACGCCGACGCCTTGCAGGCCGAGATCACGCTCGCCCGCAAGACGATGCAGGCCTACCCGATGGTTCCCGCCTTGAAGCGGGTCGTGGCGCATTTCCACCACGATCCCGAATGGGCTGCGGTGCGCCCGCCGCTGGTGCCGCTCGACGCGGCGCAGTCGAAGGCGCTGATCGCCGACCTCGAAAAGATCGGCTTCAGCCTCGGCGAACGCGCGCGCGAGGCTGCGGAGTAGGGCGATGTCGAGCGAAGCCGCGACGGCCTCCCCCGAGCGCCGCGCCTACTACGGCCGGATCGCCGGGGCAAATCTGGCGCCGCTCTGGGAAAAGCTGCATTCGCTGGTGACGCGCGAGCCGGTGACGCCGTGCCGGCCGGCCGTGTGGCATTACGACAGCGAGGTGCGGCCCTATCTGATGGAAGCCGGCGGGCTCATCACCGCGAAAGAGGCAGAACGGCGCGTGCTGATCCTGCAAAATCCCGGTCTTTCGGGACAGCCCTCGATCACTCATTCGCTGTTCGCCGGGCTGCAGCTGATCCTGCCCGGCGAGGTGGCGCCGGCGCATCGCCACAGCCAGTCGGCGCTTCGCTTCATCATCGAGGGCGAGGGCGCCTATACCGCGGTCGACGGCGAACGCACGACAATGCGGCCGGGCGATTTCGTCATCACGCCGTCCTGGACCTGGCACGACCATGGCAACGAGACCGATCGCCCGATGGTCTGGCTCGACGGGCTCGACGTTCCGCTCGTGAGCCTCCTCGACGCGAGCTTCGCCGAGCCCGGCGCCGCCGAAATGCAGGCCGTGACCCGGCCGGAGGGCGACAGCGGCGCGCGTTTCGGCAACAATCTCGCGCCCATCGATTGGCGGCCGCAGGTCAAGACCTCGCCGGTCTTCAATTATCCCTACGAGCGCACGCGCGAATCGCTGTCGACGCTCGCCCGCAACGACGATCCCGACCCCTATCACGGGCATAAATTGCGCTACGTGAACCCGGCCTCCGGCGATTGGGCGATGCCGACGATCGGCACCTTCGTGCAGCTGCTGCCGAAGGGGTTTTCGACTCGCCCCTACCGTTCGACCGACGGCACCGTGTTCGTCGCGGTCGAGGGACATGGCGAAACCCGTGTCGGCGATACCGTGCTGCGCTGGCGGCCGCGCGACATCTTCGTCGTGCCGAGCTGGATGGCGGCGACCCACCACGCCGAAGCCGAAGCGGTGCTGTTCAGCTTCTCCGATCGGCCGGTCCAGGAAAAATTGGGGCTGTGGCGGGAGGCGCGCGGCAACGCCTGACCCCGGCGAAAGAGGGAGGCTCGCATGCCCGACAGCGACGAGCGCGGCTTTGCCGGCAAGGCGGCGATCGTGACCGGCGGCGGCGCCGCCGAGGACGGGATCGGCAACGGCCGGGCCGCCGCGATCCTGTTGGCCCGCGCCGGGGCGCAGGTGCTCGTCGTCGATATCGCGCGCGAGGCAGCCGAGCGCACCGTCGCGATGATCGCCGAGGAGGGCGGCAGCGCCGCCGCTTTCGCCGCCGACGTGACGGTCGAAGACGAGGCGCGCGCCATGGTCGCCGAGGCGGTGCGGCGGTTCGGGCGCCTCGATTGCCTGGACAACAACGTCGGCATCGGCGGCCGCGGCAGCGTCGTCGACATGCCGCGCGAGGATTGGCGCCGCGTCATGCGCGTCAACACCGAGAGTATGTTTTTCGCCTCCCGGCACGCGATCCCGGCGATGCGCGCGGGCGGAAGAGGCGGGGCGATCGTCAACGTCTCGTCGATCTCGGCCCTGCGACCGCGCGGGCTTACCGCCTATTCGACCTCCAAGGGCGCCGTCATCGCGCTGACGCGGGCGATGGCCGTCGATCACGGCCGGGACGGCATCCGGGTCAATTGCGTCGCGCCGGGCCCGGTCTATACGCCGATGGTCTACACCCGGCAGATGACCGCCGCCGGCCGCGAGGCGCGGCGCAAGGCGTCGGTGCTCGGCATCGAAGGGACCGGCTGGGACATCGGCCGCGCGGTGCGCTTTCTGTTGTCGGACGAGGCGCGCTACATCACCGGCCAAACGCTCGTCGTCGATGGCGGGGCGAGCCTCGTCGGCCCCGAGCGCGAGCCCGGTTGAGGACGGGAGGCTCAAAAGATGGCGAGGCTGCCCTATCTCGACCGCTCCGACCTGTTGCCCGAGCACCGGGATCTGCTGGCGCGCAACATCAATCTCTACCGGATGCTGGCGCACAGCCCGCGCGCCGCGCGCAGCATGAACGGCCTGGCGCGGTTCATCCGCGACGGCAGCCGCCTCGATCCGCGGCTGCGCGAACTTGCGATCCTGCAGGTCGCCTATTTGACGAAGTCGCGCTACGGCTTTTCGCACCACGTCAAGATCGGGCGCGAATTCGGGGTCGGCGATGACGATATCCGGGCGGTCGCAGAGGAGAGCGCGGGCCGTCCAAGCGGCCTCGAGCCGCTCGCCCGCACCGTGCTCGCCGCGGCGCGCGAGATGACGAGCGGCTCCGGGCTCTCAGGCGAGACGTTTGCCGCGCTCAACGCTGACCTCGACAACGAGCGGCTAGTCGATCTGTTGCTGACGATCGCCTTCTATAACGGCCTCGTCCGTCTCCTCGACGCGACCGAGATCGATGTCGAAGAGGACTACCTCGGCTATCTCGACGAGTTCCCGCTGCCGACCGGTTAGCGCCGTCACACTGCCGGCCGCGCCCCGGGGATTCCGCCGCCGACCTCTTCCATCTGCCGCGTCCGCAGCGGCTTAAGCACGAAGAGCGCCAGCGCCACGACGATGAAATTCATGATTGCGGTGATGAGGAACACCATGTGCCAGCTGCCGGTATGCGACTTGATGATGTTGGCCACCGGCACCAGGAAGGCCGAGGCACCTTTGGCCGTATAGAGGAAGCTCAGATTCGCCGTTGCGTATTTAGGCCCGAACGTGTCGGTGCAGGTCGACGGGAAGAGACTGAAGATCTCGCCCCAGGTCAGGAAGATCAGGCCGGCGAAGAGGACAAACGCCCACGGGCTGCTGCCTGCCGCGCCGAGCAGCCAGTAGCTTATCCCGCCCAGTCCGAAGGCGATCGCCATCGTGTTCTCGCGCCCGATATTGTCCGAAACCCAGCCGAACAGCGGTCGTGCGGCGCCGTTGCAGACGTTGTCGACGAGCAGCGCAATCGTCAGTGTCGTGCCGCCCCACAGCAGCACGATGTTGGCGACCCCGTAATCCTTGGCGATCGGCGCGATCTGTGCGGTCGCCATCAAGCCGCTCGCCGCGACCAGGATGAACATCACGTAGAGCACCCAGAAGACCGGCGTCGCCAGCATTTGCTGCGGCGAGTAGCTCTGCGCCGTTTGCGCTACCTTCGGCGGCACCGAGCTCGGCGTCTCGCCCGGCAGAGGCGCGCGCAGGAACCATGCGAGCACGAACACGACCGCCCCTTGCACGACAGCGAACCAGAAGAACGCGCTCGCGTAGCCGCTCGACCCGATGACTGCGCGAATCGGGATGACGGTCAGCGCCGCGCCTGCTCCGAACCCGGCCGCGGTCAGTCCGACCGCCAAGCCGCGCCGATCGGGAAACCATTTGACGGAATTTCCCACCGCCGTCGCATAGACCGCACCGGCCCCGACGCCGGTCAGCGCCGAGCCGAAATAGAGCATCCCCAGAGTGCCGGCGAAAGAGTTGACGATCCAGCCGATCGCGAACACCACGCCGCCGACCGCCACAACGAGTTTCGGCCCGCGCTGCGGACCAAGCGCATCGGCCAGCCAGCCTTCGATCGGCGTCAGCCACGTCTCGAGCGCGACGAAGATGCTGAACGCCACCTGAATCGCCGCCCTTCCCCAATGGTACTTCTGGTCGATCGGGTTGACGAACAGCGTCCAGCCATATTGCAGATTGGCGATCATCACCATGCAGATGATGCCAATCACCAGCTGCCACCAGCGGAACGCGGATGTGGCACCCGATGGGCTCGATGGATCCTGAGACATTCCCTCACCTGCTGCGTTTTGTCGGGCCGCTTGCTTGTTGCGGGCCCTCGGCTGGGAAATTAGCATAGCCTGTCGGGTCGCGCGCAAGCCTTGCGCGCGAGGCATGGCGGCGCGCTCGGGCAAGACGCCCACGCCGGCCGCCGCTACCGAAGAAGCGGCGGCCTTGCACTGTCTCAGCGTTTATTATGCTGCGCTGGTCGCAGGCCACGCCGCTTGGCGCGAATCGAGGCCTATTCTGGTCTCGGCGCCGATCGCGCAGCCTGCGGCTCGGCTCGGCCGCAGGTGGTCAGCGGCCGGCGAGCGCCCGCGCCAGCTGGCTGACCGCTTCCTGATGCTTCTCGTTATGGATCTCGGCGAAATTGCGCGCGATCTCGAGCAGCATGCGCTGGTGCGGGGTCGCCTGGCGCGGGCCTTCCTGGCCGACCCCCTCGTAGAAATAGCTGATCGGGGCGCTCAGCGCCTTGGCGATCTCGAACAGCCTGCCGGCCGAGACCCGGTTGATCCCGCGCTCGTATTTGTGGGCCTGCTGATAGGTGACGCCGATCATCTCGGCGAGCTGCTGCTGGGTCAGGCCCAACATGATGCGGCGCTCGCGGATGCGTGCGCCGACGTGATCGTCGATCGCGGCGGTGGACCGCCCTCTCTTCGGCTTAGCCATTGAGTTCACCCATGATTGTTCGCCTCCGGCTTGTCTATCGTGGCCGGTGACAGGGTCCCATCTCCGTTAACGCGCTCAAGACAAATGAATTCCAACCGCCCGAGTTTGCTGGCAGAAGGCTTGAGAGGCATCGACCCTGACCGCCGCGACGAACACCGCCATCGGTCGTTCGCGTTTTCCGTGAATGTCGAAGTGGTGTTTCGCCGGCACGATGACAAGGGCCGGGTGACCGCGGGGCTTGCCCCGGATCGGGCTCGCGCGGCAAGCTCGGCCGCGTCACCTTTCGGAGGAAGCCATGACCGATCCGGTCGGCATCGCGCGCGGTCTGACGAATTACGGCGATCCCGATTTCGCACTGTATCTGCGCCGCTCGTTCGCCCGCTCGATGGGCTATTCGAGCGACATTTTGGCACGCCCGATCATCGGCATCGCCGACAGTTCTTCAGGATTCAACAACTGTCACCGGCACTTTCCCGAGCTGATCGAGGCGGTCAAGCGCGGCGTCCTGGCGGCGGGCGGGCTGCCCGTTGCATTCCCGACGATCTCCTTGGGCGAAGTTTTTCTGAACCCGACGAGCCTGATGTTTCGCAACCTGATGGCGATCGACACCGAAGAGATGATCCGCGCCCAGCCGATGGATGCGGTCGTCCTCGCGGGCGGTTGCGACAAGACGGTGCCGGCGCAGCTGATGGGGGCGCTATCGGCCGGCCGGCCGGCGATCGGGCTCGTTGCCGGGCCGATGCTGACGGCGCGCTGGCGCGGCGAGCGGCTCGGCGCCTGCACCGATTGCCGCCGCTTTTGGGCCAAATACCGCGCCGGCGAGATCGCCGCCGCCGACATTGACGATATCGAGGGCAATCTCGCGACGACGGCCGGGACCTGCGCGGTGATGGGAACGGCGAGCACGATGGCCTCGCTCGCCGAGGCGCTCGGCATGATCCTGCCGGGCACCGCGGCCATCCCGGCCGTGCATGCCGACCGGTTGCGCGCCGCCGAGGCGACCGGCCGCGCCGCGATGGCGCTCGCGAAAAGCGGCCTGACACCCGAGCGCATCGTCACGCCCGCCGCGGTCGAGAATGCGCTGCGCGTCTTGATGGCGATCGGCGGCTCGACCAATGCGGTCATTCACCTGACCGCGATCGCCGGCCGGGCCGGCATCGAGCTCGATTTGCACCGGCTCAACGAGGTCAGCGAATCGACCCCGGTCATCGTCGATTTGAAACCGACCGGTCCGCACTATATGGAGGATCTCTTCGCCGCGGGCGGCATCGGCGCCGTCATGCGCGAGCTGAAGCCGTTGCTCAATCTCGATTGCGTTACCGTCAGCGGCGAGAGCCTCGCCGAGCGCCTCGCCGCGCCGGCGGGGCCGGTAGACCGCTCGGTCATCCGTCCGCTTGCCGAGCCGCTGCAGCAGAATGGCGGCCTCGTCGCGCTGTTCGGCTCGCTTGCTCCCAAGGGCGCGATCTTCAAGCGCTCCGCCGCCGATCCGCAGCTCTTCGAGAAGGAAGGCCGGGCGGTCGTCTTTTCTTCGCTCGAGGATCTGTCGGCGCGCATCGACGATCCCGGCCTCGACGTCACGCCCGAGGACTTTCTCGTCCTCCAGAATGCCGGACCCGCGAGCCCCTCCGGCATGCCGGAGGCCGGCTATCTGCCGATCCCGCAAAAGCTCGCGCGCGCCGGCGTCAAGGACATGGTGCGGATCTCGGACGCGCGGATGAGCGGCACCGCCTACGGCTCGATCGTGCTGCACGTGACGCCGGATGCGGCCTCGGGCGGCCCGCTCGCCAAGGTCGAGAACGGCGACCGCATCCACCTCTCGGTCAAAGAGCGCCGCCTCGATCTCCTCGTCGCGCCGGAGGAGCTGGCGCGCCGCACGATCGTCTCGCCGCCGATCCCCGAGCGCGGCTATGCCCGGCTCTACCGGCAGCAGATCCTGCAGGCCGACCGGGGCTGCGACTTCGATTTCCTGCGTAAGAACCCGCTTGGAGAGGCGCGATGACCGGTTTTATCCTGCGCGGCGGCGAGGTCATCGACGGCACCGGCGCGCCGCGCTTTCGCGCCGATGTGACGATCGCGGGCGACCGCGTCGCCGCGGTCGGGAAGCCAGCGCCCGCCGCCGGCATGCGCGAGATCGATTGCTCTGGCAAGGTCGTCTCCCCCGGTTTTATCGACGTGCACACACATGACGACCGGGCACTCTTCGCGACCCCCGAGATGGCGATGAAGGCGAGCCAGGGGGTGACGACCGTCGTCACCGGCAATTGCGGCATAAGCCTCGCGCCGCTCATTCCCGACCGCGCCCCGCCGCCGCCGCTCGACCTGATCGGCGAGGCCGCGGATTTCCGCTACCCGCGCTTTTCCGATTACCTCGCCGCGCTCGATGCCGCGCCACCCGCCGTCAACGCTGCCTGCCTCGTCGGCCATTCGACATTGCGGGTCGGCGCCATGGCGTCGCTCGACCGGCCGGCCGACAAGGCTGAGATCGAAGTGATGCGGACGCGGCTTCGCGAGGCCCTCGATGCCGGCGCGATCGGCTTGTCGAGCGGGCTCTATTACGCCCCGGCGTCGGGCGCGCCGCGCGAGGAAATCGAGGCGCTCGCCACGCTGTTGGGTCCCGCCGGAGCAATCTATGCGACGCACATGCGCGACGAGGGGGAAGGCGTCGCCGACAGCCTCGAAGAGAGCTTTGCCGCCGGGCGCGCCGGCCACATGCCGGTCGTCATTTCGCACCACAAGGTCACCGGCCGGAACAATTTCGGCCGCACCGCCGAGACGCTGCCGCTGATCGCCGCAGCGATGGCGCGGCAGGAGGTCGGGCTCGACGCCTATCCCTATATCGCCTCCTCCACGGTGCTGCGGCCCGACCGCTTGGCGCCGGCGACCAAAGTCCTCGTGACCTGGTCGAAGAGCGTCCCCGAGGCCGCCGGCCGCGATCTTTCGGCGATCGCCGCCGAATGGGGTGTCGGCGTCGAGGAAGCGGCGCGGCGGCTGCAGCCGGCGGGCGCCATTTATTGGATGATGGACGAGGCGGATGTCCGGCGGGTGCTCGCTTTCCCGCATACCATGATCGGCTCGGACGGGCTGCCGCACGACATTCATCCGCATCCGCGGCTGTGGGGCGCCTTCGCACGCGTCATCGGCCATTACAGCCGCGAGGTGGGGCTCTTCCCGCTCGAAGAGGCGGTGCGCCGGATGACCTCGCTTCCGGCCCGCCGATTCGGGTTGTCGGGCCGCGGGTTGATCGCCGAGGGGGCGGCAGCCGATATTACGGTATTCGATGCCGCGACGGTCGCCGACCGCGCCACTTTCGAGACGCCGACCTTGCCGGCCGCCGGCATCGAGCATGTTTTCGTCAACGGCCGGCCCGTATGGAGCGGCGAGCAGCCGACGGGCGAACGCCCCGGCCGCGCGCTGCGCCGGCAGGAAATGCGCAAGCTCGCGGGCTAGCCGGCGGCCGCGCGGCGCGTCGATGGATTTTCGCCGCGCCGCGGGATATTTTCCTGCAATGAACGAGAAGCTGCGCGCGATGCGGCTCGCCGATCCGCTGGTCGGGCCGGTCGCACGCTTGCCGGTACGGCTCCAAGCGAAGCTGCTCGCGGCGTTTTTTGCGATCGTCGCGCTGCTGCTGATGGTCGGGGTCGTGGGTCTCCATGTCCTCGGGCAGACCAACAAGCGCACCGAGGAGCTGATCGCCGCAGACCGCAAGATCGCCGCCTACCGGCAATTGCAGATCGACACGACGACGGAGCTCTACCGCATCTCCTCGGCGCTTCTCGTCGCCGATCAGAAGACGCTCGACAACGCGATGCAGCAGCTCGGCGGATTGCACCGGGAAGTCGAGCAGTTGCGCGCCGGGAACATGGGGGCGGGCGGTCTCGTCGGGCAATTCGAGACGGAGTACGACCGCTTTGTCGAGATCGAAAAGAAAGTTGTCGATCTGACGCGCGCCAGCAATGTCGACCAGGCCTGGGCGCTACAGATCGAACAGGTGCAGCCCTTGGCGAGCGAGCTGCGGCGGCTGACCGGCGAACTCGTCGCGAAGGCGAGCGAGGAGGGCGCCGCCGGGATCGCCGCGAGCGAGCGGGCGTTTCACGCCTCGCGTCGGATCTTCATCGGCTTCGCGCTCGCGGCGATCGCGCTCGCGCTGCTGCTCGGCCGCACGATATCGTGGTCCATCATCGGCCCGATCCGGAAGATCGAGGCGAGCTTGCGGCAGATCGCGGCCGGCGACTTCACGCAGAGCGTCGAGATCGAAAACCGCGACGAGCTCGGAGCGCTCGCCGCCAACGTCAACCGCACATCAGCGGAGCTCGCCCGCCTGTACCGCGACCTCGTCGCCGTCAGCGAGCATAAATCGGCGTTTCTCGCGAATATGAGCCACGAGCTGCGCACGCCCTTGAACGCGATCATCGGCTACAGCGAGATCCTCTACGAGACGGCGCAGGACGAGGGGCAGGAGGCGTTTCTGCCGGACCTCGAAAAGATCACCCACGCCGGGCGCCACTTGTTGAGCCTCATCAACGACATCCTCGACCTGTCGAAGATCGAGGCGGGCCGCATGGAGATCTATCTCGAAGAGGTCGATCTTCCGACGCTCGTCAACGAGGTGCGCTCGATCGTCGAGCCGCTCGCTGCGGTCAACCGGAATCGGCTCGAGATCGATTGTCCGCCGGGGCTGCCGCCGCTGCGCACCGACCGCACGAAATTGAAGCAGAGCCTGCTCAACCTGTTGAGCAATGCCAGCAAATTCACCGAGGCCGGCCGGCTGTCGGTGATCGTCGCGGCGGCCGACCGCGAAATCTCCTTCATCGTGCGCGACAGCGGCATCGGCATGACCGAGGAGCAGCTTAGCCGCCTGTTCCAGGCCTTCAGCCAGGCCGATCCCTCGACGACGCGCCGCTATGGCGGCACCGGGCTCGGCCTGGCGATCACCAAGCGGTTCTGCGAGATGCTCGGCGGCCGCATCACCGTCGAGAGCACGCCCGGGGAAGGCTCGACCTTCACGATCGTATTGCCGCTGGAGCAGCCCTCTGCCGTCGAGGCGCCGCCCGCCGAACCCGCCCCGGAGAGGCAGCAGGCCGGGACGCCCGCCGCGGATGCTCCCCTTGTCATGATCGTCGACGACGACCCCCACGCGCGCGACCTGCTCGGCCAGGCCCTGCGCAAGGAGGGGTACAGGGTAGCCGAGGCGGCTGACGGCGAAACCGCGCTCGACTTGGCGCGCGAGCATCGGCCCGACATCATCACGCTCGACGTGCTGATGCCGCGCATCGATGGCTGGGCCGTGTTGACCAGGCTCAAATCCGACCCTGATCTCGCGAACATACCGGTTGTCATCGTCACCGTCCTGGCCGAGCGCGGCATCGCCCTTTCGCTTGGCGCTGCCGGCTTTCTGACGAAGCCGGTCGATCGGGCGGCCCTCGCCGACGTCATCTGGCGCAATCTCGGGGGCAGCGGCGGGACAGTGCTCGTGGTAGACGACGATCCGGAAAGCCGGGTACTGGCGCGCCGCCATCTCGAAAAGCTCGATTGCCGGGTCGCCGAGGCCGCCGACGGATCGCAGGCGCTCGCCTGGCTCGCCCACAACCCGCAGCCCGCGATGATCCTGCTCGATCTGATGATGCCGGGAATGGACGGCTTCTCCTTTCTCGACGCCATGAGCAAGGAAGCGCGCTGGCGCGTTATCCCGGTCGTGATCCTGACCGCGATGGAACTCGGGCCCGCCGAACGCGAGCTCTTGTCCGGGCGGGCCCGGGAGGTGCTGGCGAAAGGCGCCGACGATCTGCTCGGCGCGATCCGCCGAAACCTGCTGCGGCCGGCCAAGACGGCGGCCGGCGCGGCGGCCGAGTAAAGGGTAGCAGAAATGGCGAAGATCCTGATCGTCGAGGACAACGAGATGAACCGGGACATGCTGTCGCGACGCCTGGCGCGGCGCGGATATGAAGTCGCCGTCGCAGTCGATGGCGAAGCCGGGGTGGCGGCCGCATCGGCGGAAAGCCCCGACCTCATCCTGATGGATATGAGCCTGCCCGTGATGGACGGCTGGGAGGCGACCCGTCGCATCAAGGCCGAGGCGCGCACCGGCGCGATACCGGTAATCGGGCTGACCGCGCACGCAATGGCAGGCGACCGGGACAAGGCGCTTGCCGCGGGTTGCGACGATTACGACACGAAACCGGTCGAGCTGCCGAGGCTTCTCGAAAAAATCGAAGCCCTGCTCGGCCGTGCCGCGCAGGCGCCCTGAGCGGTCGGCCGCGTGTCGGACGAGCCCGCCTCCGACCGCCTTGAGCAGGCGCGCAGCGCCTATCTGCGCGAGGAGTTCGGCGCCTCGGTCGGTGCGATCGTCGGCTTCGTCGATATATTGATCGAGGATGCCCGGCGCATCGAGGCGGAAGATCTCGTTCCCGATCTGGAACGGATGCGCCATGCCGGAACGGAGCTGGCGTTGTTGCTCGAGCGCGCTGCCAATGCTTCGGGCCGCAGCGGAGAGGCGGTCGACCGAAGCCGGCTGCGGCATGATCTGCGCACCCCGCTCAACGCGATCAAAGGCTATGGCGAGCTTCTTCTCGAAGAGGCGGGCGAGGGCGATCGCGCTCTTCTTGCCGCCGACCTGACGAAGGTGGTGGAGCTTGCCGGACGGCTGATCGACGAGATCGACGATCTCATGCCCACGGGGACGCCTCGTCAGGCGCGCGCACACCCGATCGAGGCCGTCATGAGCACGCTGCTCGCGGTGAAGCCGCTCGCTGGCGGCGGCGGCGCGAATGCGGGCGCGTCGCCGAGCCTCGTCCTGGTCGTCGACGACAATGCGGCGAACCGCGACCTGCTGTCGCGCCGGCTGCAGCGCCAAGGGCACGGCGTGATGACGGCCGAAAGCGGCGCCGTTGCCTTGGCGCTTTTGGCTCAGCATCGGTTCGATCTCGTCCTGCTCGATCTGATGATGCCGGAGATGAGCGGTTTCGAGGTCCTGTCCCGTCTGAAAGCGAGCGAGGAAACCCGGCACATTCCGATCATCATGATTTCCGCCCTCGACGAGATCGATAGCGCGGTCAGGTGTATCGAGGCCGGGGCGGAGGACTACCTCGCAAAGCCGTTCGATCCCGTGCTGTTGCGCGCGCGGATCGACGCCTCGCTCGAAAAGAAGCGGCTGCGTGACCGCGAACAGGCGATCCTCGCGGAATTGCGCGCCGAAAAGGAACGTTCCGAGGCGCTGCTTCTGAACATCCTGCCGCGGTCGATCGTCGATCGCATGCGGCGTGGCGAGACCGTCATCGCCGATCGCATCGAGGAGGCAACGATCCTCTTTTCCGATCTCGTCGATTTCACCTCGCTCGCGGCGAGGCTGACACCGGAAAAGACGGTAAATCTCTTGGACACGATCTTCGGCCGGTTCGATGAACTTGCCGAACGGCACGGGCTCGAAAAGATCAAGACGCTCGGCGACGGCTATATGGTCGCCGGCGGGCTGCCGGAAGCGCGCCGCGATCATGCCGAGGCGGTCGCGGAAATGGCCCTCGCGATGCTCGACATCGTGCCGGCCGTCGGGCGGGACGAAGGCCTTTCGCTCGAATTGCGCGTCGGGGTTCATTCGGGGGCGCTTGTCGCCGGCGTCATCGGCACGCGCAAATTCGTTTACGACGTGTGGGGCGACACGGTGAACACCGCGAAGCGGATGGAGAGCTATGGGATCGCGGGCCGCGTCCATGTCTCCGCCGCCACTCGCACGGCGCTCGGCGGGCGTTTCCGCTTCGAGCCGCGCGGCGCCATCGAGGTCAAGGGCAAGGGGCTGATGGAGACCTACTTTCTCGATCGGCTCGGCTGAACAAAATCGGCTGCCGGCTTGGGCCCGCGGTGCGGCGTTGCCAGATCCGGGCGATAGACGGATAACGAGAGCGGCATCGGGCTCGGAGTAGCAAAGAATGGCCAGCGACACCGACATCGCCTACGCCTCGGCGACGACGCTGCTCGATCTCTACCGCAAGAAGGCTCTGTCGCCGGTCGAGGTGACGCGGTTCCTGCTCGACCGGCTCGATGCTTTGCAGGATAGGCTCAACGCCTTTTCGATCGTCGACCGCGACGGCGCACTCGCGGCGGCGCGTGCCTCGGAGGAGCGTTGGCGTGCCGGCACCCCGGCGGGGCTCATCGACGGCGTGCCGGCGACGATCAAGGATCTGGCGTTGATGCGCGGCTTTCCGACCCTGCGCGGCTCGCTGCTCGTCGCCCGCCAGCAGGATTGGTCGGAGGATGCGCCGGCGACGGCGCGCCTGCGCGAGGCCGGCGCGGTCATCCTCGGCAAGACCACCACCCCGGAATTCGGCTGGAAGGCGATCGGCGACAGCCCGCTGACCGGCATCACCCGCAATCCCTGGGATACGGGCCGCACTCCGGGCGGTTCGAGCGCCGGCGCCGCCGCCGCCTGCGCCGCCGGCATCGGACCCCTTCACCAGGGGAGCGACGGCGCCGGTTCGATCCGCATCCCGGCCTCCTTCACCGGCGTCTTCGGCTTCAAGCCGACTTTCGGCCGCGTTCCGGCCTACCCGTTGTCGACGACGACACTCTTGTCGCATACCGGGCCGATCACGCGCACGGTCGAGGATGCCGCCTTGATGCTGAGCGTCATTGCGATGCCCGACGACCGCGATCCGTATGCGCTGCCGCCCGACCCGCGCAATTGGCGCGACGGGCTGGAGGAGGGCGTCAAGGGCTGGAGGGTCGCCTACAGCCCGTCTCTCGGCTATGCCGAGGTGACGCCGGAGGTCGCGCGGGCGGTCGCGGCGGCGGCGCAGCAGTTCGCCGCCCTTGGCGCCGCGGTCGAGGAAGTCGGCAGCATCTTCCCCTCGCCGCGCGACGCGCTCTTCACGATCTGGGCGGCAGCGATGGCACGGAACCTTGCACCTTACCCGCCGGAGCGGCGAAAGCTCGCCGATCCCGGCTTGCTCGCCACCGCCGCCGCGGGCGAAAAGATCATGGCGACCGAACTGATCGCCGCCGATCAGGTCCGCAACGCGCTCGCCCACAGCATGGCGCAGTTCCACCGGCGTTTCGATCTGCTGCTGACGCCGATGATGCCGATCCCGGCACTGCCCGTCGGGCAGGATCTGAACGATCCGGCAAAGGAGCGGCACTGGATCGACTGGTCGCCCTTCAGCTATCCCTTCAACATGACGCGCCAGCCGGCGGCCAGCATTCCGTGCGGCTTGACTGCCTCCGGCTTGCCGATCGGGCTGCAGATCGTCGGCCCGCTCTATGCCGACGATCGGGTATTGCGCGCCGCGCGAGCCTTCGAGACGACGCAGCCGCAGCGCCGGCCGCCGCTCTAGCCGTGGAGCAGATGATGGAAAGCCAGGAGATTCTGCACGAGACGCTCGCGGCGGTCCGCGACATCCTCGGGCGCGATTTCGACCGGCTCGCGGTCGAGCGGGCGGTGATCGGGCTGTTCTTCACCGGGGTCAAGCTCGACAGCGGCCATGCGGGGACCTGCGCGACACCGATCCGGTCGATCCCCGAGGCGGTGTGCTGTCCCACTTCGGCGATGGCGATGCCGTTTTCCGGAAAATTGCAGGGCCGCCCGGCGCATGAGCTTGCCGAGGAAGCGTTCTCGGCGCACGGCATCCGCCGGGCGGTCGGCATCGCGACGTTGAACGCCCTCGCCGATCTGTGCTGGGAGCGCCGGCCCAATCCCGATGTCGAGCTTCGCCTCGGCGTCGATGCCTTCGATGCCAGCGAGATCCGCCCGGGCGAGAGGGTCGTCGTTGTCGGCGCCTTTGTCCCGTTCCTGCGCGAGCTGAAGAGACGCCGTCAGCCTTATCTCGTGCTCGAACAGGACCCGGCGACGTTGAAACCGGAGGAGATGCCGTTCTATCGCCCGGCCGAGGCCGCGGATGACGTCGTGCCGCAGGCCGACGTGCTGCTCGTCACCGGAACGACGTTGCTCAACGACACGCTCGAGCATCTGCTGGCCCTGAAGCGCCCCGCGTGCCGCACCACGATGGTCGGGCCGACGGTCGGCCTCTTGCCGGACGCATTTCTGCGCCGCGGCGCCGACATCCTCGGCAGCGTTCGCATCGTCGAACCGGACGCTTTTCTCGACGTGCTCGCCGAAGGCGGCTCGGGCTACCACTTCCTCGGCCGCTCGGCGCAAAAGGTCGTGCTCGTCCGGCGCGCGGCAAAACAAAAGGCGGCATAGGCTTTCCTCGATCCCCGGCAGTCGCCACATCCCCGCCGAGAGAGTTTTCGATCAGAGGAGCCTGCCGATGCCTGCCATCCCCGAACAGTTTCTCGACCTGTTCACAAGAAAGAAGGCCTTCGCCAATCTGGCGACGGTGATGCCCGACGGCACGCCGCAGGTGACGCCGGTGTGGTTCGATCTGAAGGACGGCGTCGTGCGCGTCAACACGGCGAAGGGTCGGGTGAAGGCGCGCAATATGAGGGAAGGGGCGCCGGTGGCGCTCGCGATTATGGACCCCGACAATGCCTACCGCTATGTCCAGCTCCGCGGCCGCGTGCGGCGCGTCACCGAGGAAGGGGCGGGCGCGCACATCGACAGCCTCGCGAAGAAATACCTCGGCAAGGACAAATACCCGTTCGCCCAGCCGGGCGAGGTGCGCGTGATGTTCGAGATCGAGCCGCGCGCGATCCAGACGATGGGCTGAACCCGGCTCACGCCGCCGAACGCGCTGGGATCGGCGCCGCATCGCAGAGGTCGCGCAGCAAGCGGCAGGTCGGGGTGATCGGCTCGCCCGCCATCACGATTTGCGTCGGCACGAGCCGCGTCGCGGCCCGAAGCGCCTCGCCGCTGCCGTCGCGCAGGAGCCAGTCGCCGCCGACCTCGCCGAGCACGGTGAGGTTGGCTTTCATGCCGGGCCTCAGCGCGCCGATCTCGCTGTCGCCGAGGATCGCCGCCGGCGTCGCCGTCGTCGCCTCGATGACGCGCGCGAGCGGCATGCCGAGGGCGATGAGCCGGGTCATCGCTCCGCACAGGCTGTAATCGAGCTTGCGCTCGTCGTGGAAGGAATAGAAGTCGCCGTGCAAATCGCTCGATATCGTGTCGGGGTAGACCCCTTCCGCGATCATCCGGCGGGCGATCGCATAGCTGAAATTGATGCCGTAGCCGACATCGAAGCGGATGCCGCGCGCCCTGGCCTCGTGCACCCATTGCGGCACGCGGTCGGCTTCGCCCGCGATCCCGTCCGGCATCGAGCTGTAGACATGCGCGAGCATGTCGCCCGGCTTCAGCAAGGGCAGGATCGTCGGCAGCACCGAGCGCTTGTCGGGACGGCGCGCCTCCAAGACCGGAAAGAGTTCGCCGGTATGGACATAGAGCGGCAAGCCGGTGCGCCTGCCCGCTTCCACCGCCTTTTCGAAGACGGCGAGGCCCCAATTCGAGATCGCGCCCGATTCGCCGTGGCATTTGAAGCCGCGGATATGAACGGGGTCGGATTGGGCGAGCGCCACCAGTTCGTCGACATCGACCATCTGCGGGTTGTGCAGGCGCTCGGCCTCGGTGCCGCCCTTCAGCGCCCCCGCGAGGTTGATCGAGACGAAGGTGCGCACGTCGGTGCGGGCGCGTTCGATGACGTAGGCCTTGAACCCGCCATAGGTCCACGCGCCGGTGCTTCCCTGGTCGACGATCGTGGTGGCGCCGGCGTTCACTCCGGCGTCGTCGGCGTTGAGCCCGAAATTCGTCACCCATTCGTAGACGTGCACATGCAGGTCGATGAGGCCGGGGCAAAGGATCTTGCCGCGGGCATCGATGCTGCGCCTGCCCTTCAGGCCGTCGCCCAATGCCGCGATGCGCCCGCCCTCGACCGCGACATCGAGCGGCGCGTCGATCCCTCGCGCCGGGTCGATGACGCGGCCGCCGGTTATGACGAGATCGTGCTCGGCCATGACGCTCCTCCGCCAGATTCGCTGTAGGTTCGGACAGGGCCGCGCCGGAGGCAAGGAGCAAAGCGGCGTTCTGACCGGAAGGAGACATGGTGCCGAAAGACGCGTCCGACCCGCGGCCGACGCTCGCCGCCCCCGACGACGACCCTTACCTGTGGCTCGAGGAGATCGAGGGGCCTCGCGCGCTCAAATGGGTCCGCGCCCGGAACAGGGCGACGCTCGCCCGCTTTGCCGATGCCCGCTTTGCCGCCGACCGCCGGCTTCTCCAGAAGATCTTCGACCGGCCGGACAACCTTCCCATCGTCGCCCGGCGCGGAAATCGGCTGTTCAATTTCTGGAAGGACCGGGCGCATCCGCGCGGCCTCTGGCGGGTGACGACGCTCGACCGTTATCGCCGCAAGCGGCCGGATTGGGAGGTCCTCCTCGATCTCGACCGGCTCGCGAAGGAAGAGGGCGAAGACTGGATCTGGGGCGGTGCGGCGACGCTGCCGCCCTCCCACGACCGCGCCCTTCTCAGCCTCTCGCGCGGCGGCGCCGACGCGGCCCTATTGCGCGAATTCGATCTCGCCTCGCGCGAATTCGTCGAGCCCGGCTTCGCCCTTCCCGAGGCGAAGGGCGGGGCGGCCTGGCTCGACCCCGACACGCTTCTCTTGTCCTCGACCTTCGGCCCCGGCATGGCGACGCGCTCCGGCTACCCCCGCGCCGTGCGGCTGTGGCGGCGCGGCCTCGACCCGCTCTCGGCGCCCGTCGTCTTCGCGACCGGCGAAGAGAGCATGGCGGCCGCCGCCGAGCCCGACCGCGACGCCGGCCCCGGCCGGGTCAAATTCGTCGAGCAGATCGGCTTCTTCGACAAGCACGTGTGGATCGGCACCGCCGGCGGCCCTGAAACCAAAATCGACCTCCCGACCGACGCCGAATTCGACTGGCAGCGCGGCTGGCTCGCCGTAAAACCGCGGCAAGCCTGGCCGGTCGGCGGCGCGAGCCACCCCCCCGACAGCGTCCTCGTGATGCCGTGGGAGGCTTTTCTCGCCGGCGAGCGCTCGTTCGCCCGCGTCTTCGAGCCGGCCGGGCGGCGCGTCCTGCGCGGCTTCTTCTGGTGTGCTGGCCTGCTCGTGCTCTCGATCCTCGACGATTTGCGGCCGGTCTTCGAATTCCTCAGCCCCGCCGAGGGCGAGTGGCGGCGCGAGCGCCTGGCCGGGCTCCCCGCGATCGGCTCCGCCGATCTCTGGCCGCTCGACGTCGAGGAGGTAGAATCGAACGGCGAGCTTCTCGCCCTCGCGCACGACCCGCTGACCCCGCCCTCGCTCTATCTCGCCGCGCCGAACCGCCCGCCCGAGCTGATGAAGCGCGGCCCTGCCGCCTTCGCCGCCGAGGGGCTCGCCGTCACCCGCCACGAGGCCGTCTCGGAAGACGGCACGCGCATCCCCTACGTCCAGGTCGGCCCGCCCGGAGCGGCCGGCGACGCGCCGGTGCATCTGACCGGCTATGGCGGCTTCGAGGTGTCACTCCTGCCCTCCTACAATTCGGCGATCGGCAAGCTGTGGCTCGAGCGCGGCGGCACCAGCGTCGTCGCCAACCTGCGCGGCGGCGGCGAATTCGGCACGCGCTGGCACGAAGCCGGGCGGCGCGAAGGCAAAGGGCGCGCGCACGAAGATTTCGCGGCCGTGGCGGCCGACCTCGTCGCGCGCGGCGTCACCCGGCCCCCTCGCATCGCCGCCGAGGGCGGCTCCAACGGCGGGCTCCTCATTGCCAACATGCTGGTGCGCTGGCCCGAGCGCTTCGGCGCGCTCCTCTGCACGATCCCCCTCATCGACATGCGCCGCTACGCGAAGCTCCTCGCTGGCGCGAGCTGGATCGCCGAATACGGCGACCCCGACGACCCGAAGGATTGGCAATTCCTGCAAAAGATCTCCGCCTATCATCTCGCGGCGCCGGGCCGGCCCTACCCGCCGATCCTCTTGGCGACGACCCGCCGCGACGACCGCGTCCACCCCGGCCACGCCCGCAAGATGGCGGCGAAGCTGGAGGCGCTGGGCTACGAGGCTTATTTCTACGAACCCGAAGCCGGCGGCCACGGCTACGGCAAGGACAACCGCGAGCGGGCGCGGTTCATCGCATTGGGCTACCGCTTCCTCGCGCAGGCGATCGGCTGGGCGCCGGATGATCCAGAGGCTACTAAAACCCTCTCCGTCCTTCAGGGCGGAGAGGGAGGGGCCCACGCCGAAGGCGTGGGAGGGTGAGGTGGGGATTGCACGCGGCGGACGCGGACCGCGGGCCAATCGGTCATGCCGCCGGAAAAATGAGGGGCAACTGCGGAACCGCCTCCGCATGCTCGATCCGGTCGGCGAGCGTGAGGAGCGCGAGCGCCTCTATGGTCGCGACCGCTTCCGCTCGGTTCCGCCCGTAAGCCATGACGCCCGGCAACTTCGGGATCTCCGCGATGAAGCGCCCGTCGGTCTCTTGCTCGATCTCTATTTTGAGCACGAGATCGTCTCCTCCGATGAACTGCCTCGTACGAACAGGGGACCACCCATCGCCGATTTTCCCGCGCGAGATCTCGAGAGGCTGCGCCCCTGCATGGCGGGATTCTCGAAAATCACTCTGCGAGCTGCCCCCTCACATTCCTACCGGAAAGGCGGGCTGATTATGAGTTCGTATCGGTCGGGTGCTAGCATCGCCCGCCGAACCAGCACGTCGGGTGCATTGCTGCTAACAAGGCGCTCGATCCGTTGACGCGACGATTCATCGGCCAGACAGCCGATTGTCACCGATCTCAATGTCCCGGAGGGTAGCGTCAGAAAATCATTGTCGGTTTTCAGCGTCCACATTGATCGTGCGAACCCTCGCTCTTCGGCAATCAACCGCCATTCCGCCTCATAGGACCAATCTTCCGATTTCGTGAAAAGAGCCCGGTAACCGCCGTTGACAATGTCATAGGCCGGGTACGCGGTTCGATACTCTACCTTCAGTAACCCACCAGTAAGCGGCGGGAATTCTTCTGTAAATGGCGCCTTCCGCGCGTCAAATTCCAGGCAAATTCCAGTGTGTGCGCGAGCATAGTGCGCCCACATGAGTGGGGAATCTGGTTTTTCTGTAAGACAGTAGACTCGGTATTGATTGCGGATCACCACACGTAGTTTCTCTTCATTTTCTGAGAGCGCCGCTTCCAATTTTGTAGGGTGTGACATGAATTCATGTGCCCGCAGGTCACGTTCTGCCTCGCTCATCATTGGGTAATGCTTTCTATGCCATTCCGCGAGGTGCGCCACGACCCGCTTCCTCTCTTCGAGGTCCGTTGGAACTCGATAATGCACTCGACTGTCCCATGGATCGTTGAAGCTATCGGGTCGCGATAGCTTCAGTTTTCCCGCGGAAAGGAGGGAAATAAGATGTCCCTCTACGAAGCGCTGATAATGGAACAATCGTTCGGGCATGGTCCTTGCCTCCGCAAGTCCACCCTACACCTGGTATGCCGCTCTTCCGCGTCCAAGCCGACAGAAGTCGGGGAAACTGACGCGCCGCCCCTAAAATCGCCACTTTCGCATCGTATCATTTTACCTGAGGGGCGAAGATGCCCGGCCTGTTTTCCACCTGCAAATAACAGGTGGAACAGGAGCGCCTTCGGCTCGGCGGGCGATGGGGCGGGTGATCGGCTGGGCGCCGGCCGCAGAAAAAGACACCGGATGAGGGACTTGGCTCCCTATATTGGCAAACTTTGCCATATCTGGTAGGTTGGCGTCAGTGCGGAGGGACTGGAGCATGCCGACCCGGAACATCAGCCTGACGCCCGAACAGGACGCCTTCATCGAGGAGGCGGTCAGGTCGGGCGAGTATCAGAACGCCAGCGAGGCGGTGCGCGACGCGCTGCGGACGCTGCAGCAGCGCCGGCGCGAGGACGCGCTCAAGCTCGAGGCGTTGCGGCAGCAGATCGATGCCGGCGTCGGCCCGATCGATCGCGGCGAATTCAGCGAGATCGACGATACCGGGCTCGAGGCGTATCTCGACGGGTTGAAGGAGCGGCCGCAAAGCCGGGGGCGCTGAACGGATGGCGCGCTACCGCCTATCGCCGCTGGCGGAGGCGGACTTGGCGCACATTCTGGCCGCCGGCCGGAGAGAGTGGCGCGCCGCGGGCAGGCGCCGATATTCGGCGGTGCTCGCCGCGGCGCTGCGGAAAGTCGCGGCAGAGCCCGAGGGTCCGGCGACGCGCGATCGCGGCGAACTGCGCCCCGGCATCCGCGGCTTTCGCCTTCGGCACGCTCGCGTCGAGGATCGAGAGGGACGGGTGAGGCGTCCGGTGCACGTGCTCTATTACCGGGCCGTCGCGCCGGATCTGACCGAGATCGTCCGGGTGCTGCACGAGCGCATGGAGCCAAGTCGCCACTTGGTGGCGGCTTTGCCGTTTTGCTGATCTTTCCTTGCAGAAAACAGCGAGAACAGCGAGGCCCGCGGCCACGAGGCCGGCTGCGGCAAGGGCAATCGCGGGCGCGCGCGGTTCCTCGCATTGGGCTACAGTTTCCTGCGCCGGCTGATCGGCCGGGGAAGAGGCGGAGACGTGCCATGACATCAGCGAGCTTGCGCAGGCCCTTCAATTTCGCGGCATGGATCGAGGCGCACAGCCATCTCCTGAAGCCGCCAGTCGGCAACAAGCTCGTCTTCGAGGATGCCCAGATGATCGTGCAGGTCGTCGGCGGCCTCAACCAGCGCGTCGATTTCCACGACGATCCGGGCGAGGAATTCTTCTACCAGCTGAAGGGCGACATGGTCTTGAAGGTCCACGACGGCGCCCGCATCCTCGACGTGCCGATCCGCGCGGGCGAGGTCTTCATGCTGCCGGCGCACATGCGCCACTCGCCGCAGCGCCCGGTCGAGGGCTCGGTCGGCCTCGTCGTCGAGAACGCCCGCCGGCCGGGCGACAGGGACGGCTTCGAGTGGTTCTGCTTCGGCTGCGGCGCTCTCCTCCACCGCGTCGAGATCGCCGTCGCCGACATCGTCCGCGACCTGCCGCCGCTCTTCGCCGCCTTCTATGCCGATGCGGGCGCGCGCCGCTGCCGCGAATGCGGTAGCCTGCATCCGGGGAAAGAACCGCCGCCGGGATGGGCGGTCATCCCGGCCTCGAGGAGCGCAGAATGAAATTCGGCATCTTCTACGAGCTGCAATTGCCGCGCCCTTGGGGTCCGGACAGCGAGCTCGTGCTCTATCACAATGCCCTCGACCAGCTCGAACTCGCCGATCGGCTCGGCTACGACTTCGCCTGGGAAGTCGAGCACCATTTCCTCGAAGAATATTCGCACTCGCCGGCCCCCGAGGTTTTTCTCGGCGCGGCGAGCCAGCGCACCCGTAACATCCGCCTCGCGCACGGCATCATGCAGTTGACGACGGCGCACCCCGCCCGCGTCGCCGAGCGCATCGCCGCTCTCGACCTGCTCTCCCGCGGCCGCGTCGAATTCGGCATGGGCGAGAGCGCCAGCATCACCGAATTGGAGCCGTTCGACCGCCCTTTCGAGGAAAAGCGCGCGATCTGGGAGGACGCGGTGCGCGCCGTCATCCCGATGTTCAAGGACGGGGGCTGCGAATACCACGGCAAATATTTCGATTTTCCGCTGCGCAACGTCGTGCCGAAGCCGGTCCAGAAGCCGCACCCGCCCCTCTGGGTCGCCTGTTCGGCGTTGGAGACGATCGAGATGGCCGGGCGCCGCGGTCTCGGCGCGCTCGCCTTTCAGTTTCTCTCGGCCGATGCCGCGCATGCCTGGGTGCACGCCTATTACAACGGGCTGACGAAGCGGCTCGACAAATTGGCCGACTACCGGATCAACCCGAACGTCGCGATCGTCAGCTATTTCATGTGCGCCGAGACCGACGAGGAGGCGCGGCGGCGCGCTGACGGCATTCCATTCTTCCAGTTCGCATTGCGCTTCTACGGGCTGCGTGCCAACCGCGAGCGGCCGGCGCCCGGCACCGTCAATCTCTGGCAGGAATACGAGAAATGGAAGCGCGAGAACCCGGAGGGTTTGGCGCGCGCCCTCTCGGGCGGCCTCATCGGCTCGCCCGAGACGATCCGCCGCAAACTGCGCCGCTTCGCCGGCTCGAACATCGACCAGGTCATCTTCTTGAACCAGGCGGGCAAGAACCGGCACGAGCACATCTGCGAGAGCCTCGAACTCTTCGCCCGCGAGGTGATGCCGGAATTTCATGGGCTCGAGGCCGGGCACCAGCAGTGGAAGCAGAAGGTGCTGGCCGGCGAGATCCCGCTCGAGGAGATCGACACGCAGCCGTTCCGCGACCGCTACGGGCCCAATTCGGTGCAGCTCGCCAAGACCGCCGCGGAATGAGCGCGGTCAGCCTGATTTTTCCGCCGTATATTGGGCGCGGAAGAGGTTGCGCATATGGCCGAGCCCGGCGGCGATATAGCCGCCGTCGATCGCGATCTCGGCGCCGCTGATGAAGCTCGCCTCGTCGCTGGCGAGAAACAGCGCCAGCTCGGCGCATTCCTGCGGCGTGCCCTGGCGGCCGAGCGGGATCGCCGTGCGCGCGGCATGCGCGAAGGCTTCGCCGCCGCTGCGAAAGAACCCGGTGTCGGCGATCTGGCCGGGATGGATCGAGTTGACGCGGATCTTCCACGGCGAGAATTGCAGTACGGCGGTCTTGGTGAGGCCGCGCAAACCCCATTTCGAGGCCGTGTAGGCGGCGTCGTCATGCGCCGTGAGGCCCGCGGTCGAGGAGATGTTGACGATCGAGCCGCCGCCGCTGTCGCGCATCGCCGGCGCGCAGTGCTTCATGCCGAGCATTGCGCCCGTGAGGTTGACGGCGAGCGTACGGTTCCACGCGTCGAGGCTCGTCGCGACGATCCCCTGGCGGGCGATCGTGCCGGCATTGTTGACGAGGATATGAAGTCCGCCGAATTCGCGCTGCGCCGCCGCGACGGCCTCGATCCAGCTCTTCTCGTCGGCGACGTCGTGCTCGCGAAAGAGCGCTCTTGCGCCGCTCTTCTCGAGCCGCGCCTTCAGCGCGGCACCCGCCGCGGCATCGACGTCGGTGAGGACGAGAAGCGCGCCCTCGCCGGCGAAGAGCTCCGCCTCGGCCGTCCCCTGGCCGCCGGCGGCGCCGGTGATCAATGCGACTTTGCCTGCGAGCCTCGGCATCTATTCCTCCATCACTTACTGGTCGGTAGCGCGACCCTTCTCGTGATCGCTTCGAAGGCGGCAACCGTAGCGACGATCTCGCTCGTGGGGATCGGATACGGCGCGATGCCGGCGACCGCCTCGGCGAAGGCTTCGAGGCTGGCGCGTACCGAATCCCGATCCGGAAAGCTCAATTGCCGCGGCTCGGCGCGACTGCCGCGGAGGATCAGCTCATTGCGCCCCCGCGCTTCGGCCGAGCCTAGGCGCCCGAAGGCGTGCACGCGCCAGAATGCCGGCGTCGAGCGCACCGCTGCCAGAATGCCGCTGACGCCGCTTTCGAATTCGAGCAATACCGAGAGCGTGTCGTGAGGATCGGGCGGCGGCTTCAGGGAGATCAGCTGTGCCTCGACCCGCCGCACCGGCCCGGCGAGGCGCACGAGCGCGTCGAGCACGTGAATGCCGGTCCCGGTCAGTCCGCCGGCCGGCGATTCCTCCGGATCGTGACGCCAGGCCGAGGTCATCGCCGCGGCCACCTCGTTGCTGAAATTCGCCTCGAGATGGAGGAGGGGGCCGAGTTCGCCCGATTTGACGATGCGCGTCAGCTCCTCCATCGCCGGGAAGAACCGCTTGTCCGTCCCGACCCCGAGCACCACTCCGGCCGCCTCGCAGGCGGCGACCGCGCGCTCCGCATCGGCCTTCGTCAAGGTAAGCGGCTTTTCGCAAAAGACGGCCTTGCGCGCCGCCGCAACAGCGAGGATCTGCTCCAGATGCTGCGAATGCGGCGTTGCGAGCACGACCGCCTGGGTCGCGGGGTCGCGCAGCACCGCGGCAAGATCTTGCGTCAGTTCGAGGCCGTTCGCGCGGGCGAAATCGCGATGCGCCGCCGGGTGGCGGGCGACCGCGCGGCTGAAACGCAACAGCTCGCTTTTAGCCTGGACGCTCGCGACCAGGGTCCTTCCCCAGCGCCCGAGACCGACGACCGCCGCTTCGATCATGTCCGCCTTTACTCCGCCGCCTGCGGCCGAGTCTACCGGCCGGCGGGCGTGTTGTCGCGGCTTGACATCGGTCGGGTGCACGGGGCTCATCTGAGGCATCAAGGCGAGCGGATTTGGAACAGAGATGAAGAGCGTTCTCGACCGCCTGCGCGTCGTCGATTTCACAAGCACGATCGCCGGGCCGCATTGCACTCGGCTGTTCGCCGATCTCGGGGCCGAAGTCATCAAGATAGAGCCGCCCGAGGGCGACATGATGCGCGCCCGCCCGCCGCAACGAAACGGCGCGAGCACGTCCTTCGGGCAGCTGAACGCCGGCAAGAAGAGCGTCGTCCTCGATCTGAAATCACCGCTCGCAGTCGCCGCCGCCAAGCGGCTCGCCGCGACCGCCGATGTCGTCGTCGAGAATTTCCGGCCCGGCGTCATGCGCCGCTTCGGTCTCGACTACGCGGCCTTGCGCGACGTCCGGCAGGACATCGTCTATTGCGCGATCTCGGGCTATGGGCAGACCGGCCCATCGGCGGATTTGCCGGCCTATGCCCCCGTCATCCATGCGGCGTCGGGGTATGACCTCGCGCATCTCTCCTACCAGCTCGAACAGCGGCGTCCCGATTACTGCGGCATCTACATTGCCGACGTGCTGACCGGCACATACGCGTTCGGTGCCATCCTCGCCGCGCTGTGGAACCGTCAATCGACGGGCGAGGGGCAGATGATCGACGTCTCGATGCTCGAGAGCATGCTGACGCTCACTCTGGGCGAGATTCAAACGGCGCAATTCCCGGTAGCGCCGCCCGGCCGCCCAATCTTCGGCCCGATCGCCGCCAAGGACGGCTGGATCAACCTGTCGGTGGCCAGCGAGCGCACCTTCCAAAATTTATCCATCGCGTCCGGACACCCGGAATGGATCACCGATCCGCGTTTCGCCAAATACAACGATAGGCGCAATAATTGGGGCGAGCTGATCGACGAGCTGGAAGAGTGGTCGCAGCAACTGACGACGGCCGAGGTGCAGGCGGTATTCGATCGTCACGGCGTGCCTTCCTCGCGCTATCGCACGGTCAGAGAAGCGATGCAGGATCCGCAGCTCGCGCATCGCCGGGCCTTTGCCGAAATCGGCGATCGCGGCGGTAGTTTTCTCGCGCTGAATCCGCCGTTCCGGTTTTCCGCCGCCGACGTAGCGGCGCGTCCCTTCGCCGCGGCGCTGGGCGAGCATACCGCGGCGGTCCTCGAAGAAATCGGCTGTACGCCGGCAGAAATCGCGCAGCTCGCCGCAAGGCCAGCGCCGACCGGTCGCGATTAACGAGCGGCCACCGGCCGTTTCTCGGCTTCGGGACGCTCGAAATCCGTGTGCTCGCCGACCGGCAGCCCCAGAAGATGGCGGCGCAGGCAGTCGAGGCCCAATTCGACCGCGCCGAGACGCACCCATTCGCGCCCACCCAGGATGCGCGAGCGGCGCGATACGGCTTCATCCGCGGTGGCTATCGCGAGGCAGATCGTGCCCCCGAAATCGATCCGGTCGGCGCCCTCGTCGAGATCTACGAGCACCGCCAATGCATGGCTCGCACCGGATGCCCGGCGCGCAGCCCTGGCCACGGCCTCGGCGGTCTCTCGCGTGATCGCGTCGAGCGGGCCCGCCCCGACTGCCGCCGCAATCTGTGCGAGCTCGCGCGCCACGACGCCGCGCCGGAAAATCGTCTCGGCGCCGGGACGATGCGCCAGCCGGGCGGCGATCTGGCCGCTCGTGAAGGTCTCGACGAGGGCCAACGAACCGCCGGTCTTGCCCAGCGCGCGGAGCACAACCGCTTCGAGGGTCTCGTCGTCTTCGGCGATGATGAAATTGCCGAGCCGGCGCTTCACCTCCGCCGCGACCGGCGCGAGCTTCTGCGCGATGTCGTCGTCATCGACCCCTCGCACCGTCAGCTTCGTCTCGATTTGCGGATAATGCGTGCGGAACCCGAGCTTGACGCCGCCGCCGGGCACCAGCTCCTCGATCCCTGCGAGCAGCTGATCGACATGCGACTCGCCGAGCCCGTAGGAATGAAACCGCTTTAGCCGGATCTTCGTCGGCGCGCCGGCTCTGGCCAATAGCCTGGGAATGATCTGCTCCTCGAGCATGCGATAAAGCTCGCGCGGCACTCCCGGCGTGAAGAAGAACCGTGCCTTGCCGATGTCGAGGGCGAAACCGCAGGCGGTGCCGATCGGGTTGTCGAGGATCTCGGCGGTGACCGGCAGCATCGCCTGCTTTCTGTTGTTTGGCGACATCACGCGGTTGCGCCGGCGGAAGAACTCCTCCATCCGGGCGAGCCACTCCTCGTTGAGGGCGAGATCGACATCGGCCGCCTTGGCGGCGATCTCTTGCGACAAATCGTCGACCGTCGGCCCGAGCCCGCCATTGACGATGACCGCATCGGCACGCTCGCCGGCGAGGCGAAAGGCCGCGAGCAGGGTCTCGCGGTCATCGCCGACGGTCGTCTCCCACTGCACCGACAGCCCGACGTCTTCGAGCTTTTGGCTGATGTGAGCGAAGTTGGTGTTGACGATCTTGCCGGTCAGCACTTCGTCGCCGGTGCAGATGACCTCGATGTGCATAATTACATCCAACAGTGCCGCAGACCGCCGAAGTTTGCGCGCCCGAAGGGCCGCTGTCCATCCTGCCTCCGGGGCCGAATACGCCGCCGCTGCCGCTCGATAAAATATTTGTCATTCGCGAGTCCGGTTCCCGGTTCATAATCTGCGGCGCTGAAATCTTTCGACGCCAAAGAATGGGCCGCCGCGATGGCGACGAGCGCGCGCCGCGTCCTCGTGATCGAGGACGATCCCGAGACCGCCGATCAGATCGTCGAATGTCTGCGCGCGAGCGGATACCATACCGATCTGGCGCTCGACGGCACGGAAGGGCTGCAGCTGGGACGCATCGCGGAATATGCGGTGATGACCGTCGATCGCCTTTTGCCCGGCATCGATGGGCTTGAACTCATCCGCCAATTGCGGGCCGAGGCAGTGACGACCCCGGCGCTGATCTTGAGCGCCCTTGGCGAGATCGACGACCGCGTACGGGGTCTACGGATGGGCGGCGACGATTACCTGATCAAACCCTTCGCGCTTTCCGAAATGCTGGCGCGGGTCGATGCGCTGGCCCGGCGCAGCCCGACCGCACTCAAGGAGACGATGCTGAGGGTGGGCGATCTCGAGATCGATCTGCTCGGCCGCACGGTGCGCCGCAGCGGCAAGGAAATAGAGCTGTTGCCGCGGGAGTTCCGCCTGCTCGAATACCTCGTGCGCAACGCCGACCGGGTGGTCTCCCGCACCATGCTTCTGCAGCATGTGTGGGATCTGCATTTCGACCCGACGACGAATGTGATCGACGTCTATGTCGGCCGGCTGCGGCGAAAGCTCGACAGCGGCGAATCCTATCCCCTGCTCCACACCGTGCGCGGCGTCGGGTTTTGTCTCCGTGCTCCTCGGTAAGACGCTCCATTCCTCGACCCTGCGGCTGGCGCTGATCTATGTCGGCCTCTTCGCCGCGGCGATCATCGGCCTCTTCGGATACCTTTATTGGTCAACCCTGTCCTATGTTCATGCGCAGTCGGACCGGTCGATTGCCGCCGAGCGTTCGGTCCTCGATGGCGCGTTCGCCGCCGGAGGACGGCGGGGCGTTGTGGAAGCCATCGATCGGCGCCTGCGGGATAGGCATTTCGCGGGTTGGAGTTACCTGCTGGCCGACGGCTCGCTCACCGTCGTCGCCGGCAACCTCCGAGCCTGGCCGCGATCGGCTGCCGGCGAGCGGGGCTGGGCCGACATTCCGGGCGATGGTTCCAGGTTGCGCGCAGCCTATGCGCGCCTGACGAACGGCGACCGGATCCTTGTCGGGCGCAGGCCGGCGAGGCTCGCCGGCTTCGCGCGGACCCTCGGTTTCGGCCTCGCCTCGGCAGTCGGATTGATCATCCTTCTCGCTGCTGGCGCGGGCATATCGACGGCGCGGCGGTCAGTGTCGCGGATCGAGGCGATAAACGTGACGAGCCGAGAGATCATGCGAGCCGGGCTCGGGCGGCGCATTCCGCTGCGCGGCACGGGCGACGAATGGGACGAATTGGCGGCTAACCTCAATTCTATGCTCGATCGCATAAGCGATCTCGTCGAGGCAAATCGGCAGGTTTCGGACAATATCGCGCACGATCTGCGCACGCCGCTCACTCGGATGCGGGCAAGACTGGAGCGGGCCTGCTACCAGCCGCTGACGGCGCCGCAATATCGTTCGCTGCTGGGCGAAGTAATCGCCGAGCTCGACGGCATCCTGCGGACCTTTTCGTCGCTGCTGCGGATTTCGCAAATCGAGGCGCGCAATCCGCGGGCGGGATTCCGCAATCTCGACCTCGCCGCACTGGCGCGCGAGGTGGCCGAGCTGTTCGACGCGACGGCCGAAGAACATTCGGTCTCTCTCGGCATCGCGGCCGAGCGAGGCGTCTTCGCCCTCGCCGACCGCGACCTCTTGTTCGACGCGCTCTCCAACCTCCTCGACAACGCGATCATCCACGGCGGGCGCGGCGGCCAAGTCCGTATCGAGGCGGGGGTCGATACTGACGGCCCCGTGGTCTCGGTTGCTGATCACGGCCCGGGGATACCGCCCGAGGAACACCGGCACGTTTTCAAGCGCTTCTATCGGCTCGAACAGAGTCGAAACAGCCCTGGCAACGGGCTTGGCCTAAGCCTCGTTGCCGCGGTCGCCAATCTGCACGGTGCGCGTATCCGGATCGAGGACAACGGCCCCGGTCTCAAGGTCGCGCTGCATTTTCCGTCGCCGCCGGAAAACCTCGCGCCGGGGAATTCCGCGCCGGCGGGCACGGAGCTCGGCGAGCTCGAGGGCGAAGGGCTCACCCGCGGGTAAGGCCGATGTCGCGCCGGCAGAAGCCTCCGGGCCAGTCGATTCGGTCGATGGCGGCATAGGCGCTGGCACGGGCGGCATCGAGATCGCGCCCGAGGGCAGTGATGCCGAGCACCCGTCCGCCCTCGGCGATGAGGCGATCGCCGGCGCGCCGGGTCCCGGCGTGGAAGATCTTGACCGCCGGATCGCCGGCCGCCGCTTCGAGCCCGCGAATCTCGCTGCCGGTTTGCGGCGATCCGGGGTAGCCCTTGGCAGCCATCACGACGCATACCGCGGCCTCGTCCCGCCAGCGCAGGTCGAAGGATTTCAGCACGCCGTCGCGTGCCGCGATCAGCGCCGGCAGCAAATCGCCGTAGAGCCGCATGACCAGCACTTGCGCCTCGGGGTCGCCGAAGCGGACATTGTATTCGAGAAGCTTGGGGCCCTCCTCGGTCAGCATCAGGCCGGCATACAGCACTCCCTTGAAGGGCCGGCCCGCCTTCCGCATCGCGGCAACGGTAGGCAGCACGATTTTCTCCATCGCCGCCCCTTCCATGCCCGGGGTCAGCGCGGCGGCGGGCGAGTAGGCGCCCATGCCGCCGGTATTCGGCCCGGTATCGCCGTCGCCGACCCGCTTCTTGTCCTGTGCGGCGGCGAGCGGCAATACGTGCTCGCCGTCGACGAGGGCGAAAAAGCTGACCTCCTCGCCCGCAAGGAATTCTTCGACGACGATCTCCGCCCCGGCCATGCCGAACCGTCCCTCGGACAGCGCTTCATCGACCGCGCGGTATGCTGAGTCGAGGTCGAACGCGACGGTGACGCCCTTGCCGGCGGCGAGGCCGTCGGCCTTGACGACGATCGGCACGCCTTTTTCGGCAATGAACGCCTTGGCGCTCTCGGCATTGCGAAAGCGCCGGTAGAGGGCGGTCGGGATCTGCGCGCTCGCGCACAGATCCTTTGCGAATCCCTTCGAGCCCTCGAGTGCGGCGGCGGCGGCGTTCGGTCCGAAGGCCGGTATGCCTTCGGCCTCGAGCGCATCCACGAGACCGATGACGAGCGGGGTCTCTGGGCCGACGACGACAAAGCCGATATGCTCGCTGCGGCAAAAGCGAACGATCCCGGCGGTATCGTCGGCGGCGATGGCGACGCACTCCGCCTCCTCTGCAATGCCGGCGTTGCCGGGCGCGCAGTAGAGCCTATCCACCAGGGGCGAGGCCGCGATCGCCCAGGCGAGCGCGTGCTCCCGTCCGCCAGAACCGACTACCAGCACCCGCATCGCTCTGTCTCCCAGGCTCCGCTATGATGGGGGGATGAACGATCTGCCGCTCTCACGGCCGAACGTCCGAGAGTACACCGTCTCCGAACTTTCGTTCGCGCTCAAGCGATCGATCGAGGACAATTTCGCCCATGTCCGGGTGCGGGGCGAGATCTCCGGGTTCAAGCGGCACGCCTCGGGCCATTGCTATCTGACGCTCAAAGACGCCGAGGCGGTGCTCGACGCGGTGGTTTGGCGCGCCACGGCGCTGCGTCTCGGGTTGGCGCCCGAGGATGGCATGGAGGTGGTGTGCACCGGTCGGCTGACCACCTATCCCAGCCGTTCCAAATATCAGCTCGTCATCGAAACGATCGAACTCGCCGGCGTCGGTGCGCTGCTGAAGCTTCTCGATGAGCGGCGGCGGCGTCTTACCGCCGAGGGATTGTTTGCCGCCGAGCGGAAGAAGAAGCCGCCCTTCCTCCCTCAGCTGATCGGCATCGTCACTTCTCCGAGCGGGGCGGTCATTCGCGACATTCTGCATCGCCTCAACGATCGCTTTCCCCGCCGTGTGCTGCTGTGGCCGGTGGCCGTGCAAGGCGAGGCGGCGGCGGCGCAGGTGGCGGCCGCGATCGAGGGCTTCAACAGCCTGCCGCGAGAGGGTGTGCTGCGCCCCGATCTGCTGATTGTCGCCCGCGGCGGCGGCAGCCTCGAAGACTTGATGCCGTTCAACGAAGAGATCGTCGTGCGCGCCGCGGCGTCGTCGGCGATCCCGCTGATCTCGGCGGTCGGGCACGAGACGGATACGACCTTGATAGATTATGCGAGCGACCTGCGCGCGCCGACGCCGACAGCCGCGGCCGAGATGGCGGTTCCGGTACGCCTCGACCTCCTCGCGGACCTCGCCGGCAAAGGCGCGCGGCTATCGGGTGGGGTAGCTCGGCTGTTCACCGAGCGGCGACTTCATTTGGCCGGGCTGGTGCGCGGGCTGCCCGAGCCGCAGGATCTGATCGGCGGGGCGGCGCAGCGGCTGGACGACCGGGCCGAGCGGCTGCGGCTCGCCGCCGGCAGGGAACTCGGCGCCGCCCGCCAGCGGCTGCTTCTGGCGACGACACGGCTCGCTGATCCGCGGACGCTGCTGGAAGCAGCACGATTGGCCGCGGCGCAAGCTTTTCAGAGGCTGGCGCGCTGCGTGTCGCACAGTCTCGATCTGTCGCATGAGCGGCTCGTCCATCTCGCCACCCGGCTGCAGCGTGATCGCATGCATGCCGATATCGCCCGCTGGCGCGACCGGTTCGCCGAGGCCGCACTGCGCCTCGATGACGGCGCCGCCCGCATGCTGCGCGGCAAAGGCGAGGTGCTCGACAATTTCTCGGGGCGTCTCGCCACGCATTCGGAGCGGCATCGCAGCCTGCTGCGGCGCGGTTACGTCGTCGTCCGCGATGCCGCCGCTCGGGTAGTTACCGACGGGGAGGCGGTCGCGACCGGCGCAGCTCTCGAACTCGAGTTTCACGATGCCAAGATCGCTGCGGTCGCCGGCAAAAAAGTGCGGCGCGCGCCGCGCCAGAAACCGCCGCCGCCCGGGCAAGGCCAGCTACTGTAGTCCCGTTTCAGTTCCCCCATCGGCGGTGCAGCCAGAGCCAGTCGGCCGGCCGCTCGCGGATCCATTCTTCGAGCTTGGCATTGACTGCGGCCATCAGCTGCGCGATGTCGGCCTCGCGGCTGCCGCTTCTCGGGAGGGTGAGGGGCGGATGGACGGTAAGGCGAAAGCGGGCGCCCGAAAGCCGCTCGACCCGAGCCGGCAGCACGTCGCAGTCGAACCGCAATGCCAATGCGGCGAGCGCCGGCGCCGTCATCGCCTTGCGGCCGAAAAACGGTACCGCGATCCCGTCATTCATCTTCTGGTCGGCGAGCAATGCCAAATGAACCCCTTGCCGCAATGCCATGACGGCGCGACGGGCGCCCTCGCTACCCTTGGCGGCGAACCCGCCAGGCTTGCCGCGAAATTCGAGAACCATGCGGTCGACCAGAGGGTTGTTGGCGGCTCGGTAGATCTGTACGATCGAAATCCCGTATTGCACAGCGGCCAGTGCAGCAATTTCCCAATTCGCAAGGTGGCCGGAGAAAATAATCATCCGGCGGCCCGCGGCGATCGCCTGGTCCATGTGTTCGAGCCCGTGCGTCTCGACGCGCCCCCCGGTCGCGAACACGCGAATTTTCTTCAGATGCGGGTATTCCGCCGCGACCCGCCCGAGATTCTCCCACATCGCCTTGACGATCTGCGAGATTTCCTCTTCGGGCAAGTCTGCAAACGCCTGCCGAAGATTGTCCCGAGCCACGTTCGTGATGCCGAGGCGAGGTCCGAGAAGGCGGGCAATCCGGCCGCCGAGCTCGGAGGCAAGGTCGAGCGGCAAAAATCCGAAGACTCCGGCCAGCAACCGCACTCCCAAGGCCTCGGCTCGCCGGCCGAAAAAATCAGCAGCCCTGCGCCGCCGCGTCGGATGAATACCCACCGTGTACCGCCATGATTGGCGCCATGAGTCCCTCGAGAGCGGCCGGATCCTTCCAGCGGACCTCGACCTCGAGCACGCCGATGTCGGGGCGCAGGTCGAGTGGCACCCGCACGATGTCCTTTCTCGTCGTGACGAGCCGCGCCTTCGCCCGATAGGCCGCGCGGCGCAGCGCTTCGATCTCGCCGACGCTATAGGGGTGATGGTCGGGAAAGGCGCGGGTCGCGACAAGCTGCGCATCGATGGCGCGCAGGGTCGCAAAAAATTTCTCCGGCCGGCCTATTCCGGCAAAGGCGAGGAGAGACCGGCCGGCAAATTGGTCTCCGTTCACGGGCGCGAGAGTGGCCCGCAGGATCTGTTGCTGCGCGCCTATTTCCGGCGGCGCCGGGCCGTCGCCGATCAGAACGACCGCTGCTGCTCGCGCCAAGCCGTTGGCGAGGTTTTCGCGCAATGGGCCAGCCGGAATGACCCGGCCGTTGCCAAAACCGTAAGCGGCGTCGACGACGACCAGCGACAACGTCTTCTCCACCGCCGGATTCTGAAAGCCGTCGTCGAGGAGGATCGCTCGCGCCCCGTTCGAAGCCGCGTCGCGGACGCCTTGCGCGCGGTAGCGGGCGATCCAGCATGGGGCGCGGTCGGCAATCAACAGCGCTTCGTCACCGACTTTCCGCCAGCCATGCTTCCGTGGATCGACGCGCAGCGGACCGGCAAGAGTTCCGCCGTAACCGCGCGTCACGACGCCGACGCTTATGCCGCGCTCGGCCAGCCAATCGGCGAGCGACAGCACGACCGGGGTCTTGCCGGCGCCGCCGGCGACGAGATTGCCGACGCAGACGACCGGAACCGGCGCGTGATAGGGCTGCGACAGTGCCCGGTGCAGGTACCCGAAGGCATTCCACACGCCTCCGAGGGGGGTAAGAAGCCGGGCCGCGAGGCCCGGCGGGCGGCCCCAAAATTCGGGAGTGGCGGTAATCATGCGCGGGCGGATCGCGTCCGCTCCTTGTCGCGGTCGGCGAGAACGAGCGGATCGAGCCAAGGGGCGAGTTGCTCAATCACGCGGTCGAGCACGTTTGCGCTTCTCGCCGCGGCCTCAGCGCCCGCGGCCGCCCGCGATGCGCGCTCTTCGGGTTTTGACAGCAGGGCCGAGACCGCGTGCGCGAGCCCTTCCGCGTCGTTGACTGTTTCGCTCGCCCCGGCCGCGGCAAGCGCCGCCGCCATGACCGCGCAATTGCTCATATCGGGACCGTGCAGCACCGCGCAGATGAGCCGCGCGGCCTCGAACGGGTTGTGCCCCCCTTTCCTCGACAGCGATCCGCCGATGAAGGCGATCCCGGCAAGGTTGTAGAATAGCCCGAGTTCGCCCATCGTGTCGGCGACGTACACTCCGGTCCTCGGGGTGATGATCTCGCCTGCGCTGCGCCGGGCCGCGGAGAGACCCCGCGCGGCAAGCATCTTGCCGATCGACTCGCCGCGCAGCGGGTGACGGGGAACGATGATCGTCAAGAGCTCGGGGTATTCGGACGAGAGCCGCTCATGCACCTTGGCTGCGACCTCTTCCTCTCCGGCGTGGGTGCTGGCGGCGAGCCACAGTGGTCGCGCGCCTATCTGGCACTTGAGTCGCGCCAGCTCGCGAGCATCGACCGGCAGCCGTTCGGCGGCGGATTTGAGATCGCCGGCCTCGGCGACGCGGCGAGCACCGAGCCGGACGAGACGGGATGCTTGCTTGCCGTCCTGTGCGAGGCACAACGCGAAACACTCGAGGACCGGAGCGATCAGCCCCGGAGACCACCGCCAGTGCCGATAGGAGCGGGTAGACAGCCGCCCATTCACCAGCACCAGCGGAATGCCGCGCGCATGGGTTGCGAGGATCAGATTGGGCCACAGCTCGGATTCGACCCACAAGGCGAGCGAGGGACGCCAATGATCGAGAAACCGGGCGACGGCATCCGGCAGATCCACCGGCACGAATTGATGCCGCGCGCGCGGCGGTAGCCGCTGTTCGAGCAGGTGCGCCGACGCGACCGTGCCGGTCGTGATCAGGATCTGGAGCGCCTCTTGGGCGTGCAGCAGACGTTCGATCAATCCCAGCATCGTCGTCGCCTCGCCGACGCTTGCGGCGTGAACCCAGACAAGAGGTCCGGCGGGGCGTGCCATGCCGGGCCGTCCCAGCCGCTCGCCGAAGCGTCTGAGGTCCTCCTTGCCGCGCCGGCGGCGGTATGCCAGATAGGCGAGAACGAGCGGGCGCGACAGCCGGGTCAGCGCGCGATAGAGGCGGGGCAGCATTAGGCCTCGTCCGCTCCGGCAAAGTGCTGCGCCGGGACATGAGGGGACGGCTCCGGAGCGGGATGTCCGACGTGCCGGTCGGCCTCGCACACCATCTCGACCATACGCGATTCGACGAGCCGGCGTGCCCGCTCGAGCCCTTCCGCGTCGAGTTCGGCAGGAAACTCGATCGGTTGACCCCACAGAAAGACACCGCGTCCAAAAGGCAGCGCGAGGTGGAATCGATCCCAGCTGTCGATCATGCGCCGCCTGCTGGTGGCGTAGGCGACCGGCAGGATCGGCACGTGAGCGAGACGGGAGAGATTGACGATCCCGACGCTGGCGGTCATCGCCGGGCCGCGCGGGCCGTCGGGAGTAATGCCGACGCAATCGCCCTCCCGCAATCGCTTCAGCATCGCGCGCAATGCCGCCGATCCGCCGCGGTTCGTCGAGCCGGGGATCGACTGGACGCCGAAATGCGTGACCGCGTCGGCGATGATTCGTCCGTCCCGATGCGCCGAAATCAGCATGTGCATCGGTGCGAGCCGCCGCCACGCCATCGGAATCATCAGCAATCGGCCATGCCAAAACGCGAGAATGAATGGACCTCGCTCGCGCAACAGACGATGCGGCAGCTCGCCTTGGACCGTCCAGCGATTGGTAAAATAGACGATGCGGACATAGAGAGCGATGAACCAGCATGCCGATCGGCGCAGCCGATCGTTGCGGAGCAGCCGGCGCCATCCACGCCTTGCCAAGTATAACCTCAAACCGCCGGCGCAGCCGCGGCGAGGTCGTTCTCCCCGGCGAGCTGCATCGCATAGAGCCGCGCATAGAGGCCGTCGCAGGCCAGCAGCTCGACATGGGTGCCGCTTTCGACGATGCGGCCGCGATCGACGACGCAAATCATATCGGCGCTTTGTACCGTCGACAGGCGGTGCGCGATGACGAGCGTGGTGCGTCCGCGCATCAACGCGCGCAGCGCCGCTTGCACCTGCCGCTCGGATTCGCTGTCGAGCGCCGAGGTCGCTTCGTCGAGCAGCAGGATCGGCGCATCTTTCAGCATCGCCCGGGCGATCGCCAGCCGCTGGCGCTGCCCGCCCGAGAGCCGCACGCCATGCTCGCCGACGAGCGTGTCGTAACCCTGCGGCAACTCCCGGATGAACCCGTCGGCTGCGGCTGCCCTCGCGGCCGCCTCAATCTCTGCCGTCGAGGCCCCGAATTTGCCGTACGCTATGTTGGCCCGGACCGTGTCGTCGAACAGCGTGACTTCCTGCGCGACCAGCGACATCGCGCCGCGCAACGAGGCAAGGGTCACGCTGCGGACATCCTGTCCATCGATCGAGATGCTGCCATCGACGACATCGTAGAAACGCGGGATCAGGTTGAGGATCGTCGACTTCCCGGCTCCCGAGGGTCCGACGAGCGCCAACTTGCGGCCGGCGGAAATGAACAGAGAAATGCCGTCGAGTGCGACGGTGCCGGGACGGTAGCCGAAACGCACGGCATCAAACCGGATCTCGCCGCCGCCGACCGTGAGCGGCAGCGCGCCCGGCGAATCGCGGATCTCCGGCTCGATGTCCAGCACGCCGAAGATCCGTTCGGCCGCAGCGAGACCTTCCTGCAGAGAGGCGTTCAGATTGGCGAGGTTCTTCAATGGCTGGTACGCGAGCAGCAACGCCGTGATGAATGAAAAGAACGCGCCGGGAGTGCGCGCCGAGGCAATTACCTGATGGCCGCCGTAGAGGATGACGATCGCAACCGCGACCCCGCCCAGCGTCTCCATCATCGGAGAGGCCTTGGAGCGGGTGCGGGCGGCGCGGTTGTATAGGGCAAACAGGCGTTCGAAAAGGCCTTTCGCGCGCGCCTCTTCGTACTGCTCCATGCCGTACGCCTTGACGACGCGCGCTCCCTGGAAAGTCTGGCTGAGCAGGCTAGTCAACTGGCCGATCTCGGCCTGGGTGTTCGCCGAGACCCGGCGCATGCGGCGGCCGATACCGACGATAGGGTGGATCGCCAACGGAAAGACGAAGAAGGAGGCGAGCGCGAGAACCCAATCCTGGTAGAACATGACGCCGACCAAAAAGGCGACGGTCAGGGCTTCTTTGCCGATCGCCCCCAGAACGTTGGCCGTGGCGTTGCGCAACAGAACGGCATCGCTGGTGAAGCGGGACATCAGCGTCCCGCTTGGATGCTCGTGAAGAAATGCCAGATCGGCGCGGATCAGGTGCGTGTACAACGCCGTCTGAACGTCGGCGATGACGCGTTGTCCCACGCGCGTCAACAGCACGGCCTGACCGTAATCGGCGAGCCCTTTCAAGAGCGCGGTGGCGAGCGCGGCGCCGGCGATCAGCAGCAACAGGGAAGCATCGCGGCCAACGAAAATGCGGTCGAGTACCGGTTGCATCAGCCAGGCGCGTATGGCCGTGGCGCCCGCCGCAATCCCCATGCAGGCAAAGGCGACTGCGATCCGCCGCGTGTGCGGGCGAATGAACTCGCGCGCGAGGCGCCAAACGAGCGCGGCGGAGCGAGCTCTTCTGTCGATGACCGGCCGCTTTTTCAGCATCCCGCCGAAGTGTTAGAGAGCCGCACCGGGATTGGCAAGACCGCCAACCCCGGCAGCGCCCCCCGAAGGCGCTATTCCGCCGCCGCGCGGACTTGCGGCGAGCGCAACACTTCGGCAGCTTCCTTGGCGACAGCGGTGCCGTCGAAAAACTGCGGGTTTTGAGAGCCCCACAGGCGTACCGCGTTGGCGAAGGCGAAGTCGCGGAAGTCGCCGTTGGTGATCAGCCCGTCCTCGACCAGCTCCCACGCTTCCGGCAGGCACATCCGCATGTCGGGCACGTCGAAGTGGCCGATATCGGAGCCGAAGATTGCGTTGAGGCGAGCACCGAACGGGTTCGAGCCGCTGAACGCCCAGACATTGCAGCGGTCGTCCGCCTCGCAGCCGAAATAGAACGGCCGCACGTAGAGGTCGTGCCAGTCTTCCTTGCGGGCGATCTTGCAAGCGGCGTAGTCGTCGAGCACTTCGACGCCGCCCGTCAGCTCGTCCTCCTCGCGCGACGGCCAGCCGTCGCGGCGGGCGAGTTCCGCGGCCATGTCCTCATAGCCGTATCTATCGACGAGGCTCTTCAACAGCGCACGGTCGAGCTTTTTCGGATCCATGTATTCGAGACCCGCCTTGCCGCGCCGTTCCCAATGCTCGATCAGATCGCCGAACAGCTGGCAGCCCCAGGCGACCCCGCCTTCGAGAAAGGCAAAGCGCAGATCGGGGAACCGGCGCGTCACGCCGCCGAGGAACAACGCCTTCGCGACGGCGTGGCCGGCAGCGGCGAAATGGCCGATATGGTTAAAGGTAAAGTTGCTCGGGCAATTCCTCAGACCGAAGCCGCGGCCGCCGGTATGGAATGTCGGCGCGATCTTCAATCCGCGGCATTTCTGCCATACCGGATCGTAATCATAGTCGCTGTCGATGCCGAACTGATCGAAATGCACGGCGAAGCGGGCGATTTCCGGTTCGACGCCCTTGGCGCCCGGCAGCGGCCGCGGGATACCGCTGCCGAACATGCCGACCTTGGCGCCGAGTTCCCGCGTCGCGAATTCCAGTTCCGCGATCGCCTCCTCGGGCGTATGCATCGGGATTACCGCCGCCGGGGTCAGCCGATCCGAATATTTCCGGAAATAATCGGCCGTGACGATATTGAATGCGCGGATCACGGCGCGCCGGGTCTCGGCGTCGGCGATGCGCGGAATGCTTAGCCCGGCCGTCGGGTAGATGATGCCGAAATCGATGCCCAGCTCGTCGAGCCGGTCGTACAGCATCGCCGGCATCATCGAGGTCGCGCGATCTCGGGTGTTCGTCGTCTGCCGGCCCCAATTGCCTTCCATGGCGATGCCGCGGCGCCGCCGCTCGGCAATCGACAGCGACAGCGCATCCGGGGTGCGGCGCGCCGACTTCCTGAATCCCTCGGCTGTCAATTCGCCTCCGACCTTGCGCATGCGTTCGGCGAACACCGGCCCGTATTCGATCCAGTGACCGTCAGCGTCGATGACGGGATGGCCGAGCTGGGAACGGACCTTCTCGGGGCTCCAATCCTTGTGGGCGCTCATGCTTCTCTCCGTGGAGGCGATTGATCCCTGCCCACATCCTGAGGCGAATCGAAGCGGCGCGCCAGCGGCTATTTCCCGCCGCTGTTACGCTCCCGCGACGGTTAGGTCGTCGACGCGCAGCGTCGGCGCATCGGCCCCGGTTTTGAACTCGAGATCGTCGGCGGCGACGAGCCGAGCGAAAATCTCCTTCAAATTCCCGGCGACCGTCATTTCGCTGACTGGGTACACGATCTCGCCGTTCTCGATCCAGAAACCGGCGGCGCCGCGGCTGTAGTCGCCGGTGACGCCGTTGACGCCAAATCCCATCATTTCAGTTATATAGAACCCGATCCTGATATCGTGGATTAATTCCTTGGGGGTATAAGCGCCGGGCTCGATCGAGATGTTGGTGGCAGCCGGAGACGGCGGCGACGCGGTGCCGCGCGCGGCGTGACCGGTCGTCCTGAGCCCAAGCTGGCGCGCTGAGCGCAGATCGAGAAGCCAAGTCGTCAAAATCCCCTTGTCGATGATCGCGCGCCGCTGGTTGGCGATGCCCTCGCCATCGAAAGGTTTCGAGCGCAGGCCGCGGTTGCGGTGCGGATCCTCAACCACCGTGATCTCGGCAGGGAAGACCTGCTGCCCGAGGCAATCCTTCAGAAAGCTCGTGCCGCGCGCGATCGCCGGGCCGGAGATTGCGCCCAGCAGATGCGAGAGAAAGCTGCGCGCCACGCGCGGATCGAACACGACCGGGCAGCGGCAGGTCGGCATCTTGCGCGATCCGAGCCGTTTGACCGCACGCTCGCCGGCGCTTTTGCCGATCGCGGCGGGGTTGGCGAGGTCCGTCGCATAGACGGCGCTGGTAAAATCGTAATCGCGCTCCATCCCGGAAGCGCTGCCGCCGAGCACGCTGGCGCTGACCCCATGGCTCGATCCGGCATAGGCGCCGGCAAACCCGTTCGAGGCGGCGAGGGCAACACTGCTGCGCACCCAGTCGGCCTCGGCGCCTTCGGAATTGGTAACCCCTTTCACCGCGAGAGCTGCCTCCTCGGCGATGCGGGCCCGCTCGATCAGCAGCTCAGCGCTCGGTTCTTCGGGATCGAGCATGTCGAGCCGCGGCCACTCGCGGGCGATCTCCGCGGCGTCGGCGAGGCCGCAAAAGGGATCCTCCGGCACGGCGCGCGCCATCGCGGCCGCCCGCTCCACGAGTTCGGCAAGTGCTGCGGGTGAACGGTCGTTCGACGACACGATGGCCTGGCGGTGCCCGATCAGCACGCGCAGTCCCAGGTCGTGACCTTCGGAGCGCTCGAGTTTCTCGGTCTTGCCGAGCCGCCGCATATGCGACAGCGAGGTGCCCTCGAAGAACACCGCATCGGCTGCGTCGGCGCCCGCCCGGCGCGCGCGTCCGATCAGGTCCTGCAGCAAGTCGATGGCGTTTCCCGCCGCTTTAGTGACGTCGTCCATTTCCTATTCCTGGTTGCCGCGGTCATTTCCAGATGGGTTTGCCCGATCCCGGCAGCCCGTAGCTCGCCCACTTCCGGCTCACGTCGGCGATGACTTCGTCTGTCATACGGATCGGCTTGCCCCACGCCCGCACGGTCTCGGGCGGCAGCTTGGTCGTGGCATCGAAGCCGATCTTGCCGCCGAGCCCCGGCGCGGGAGATGCAAAATCGAGATAGTCGATCGGGGTGTTGTCGACGAGGGTAACGTCGCGCACCGGATCCATGCGGGTGGCGATCGCCCACATGACGTCTTTCCAATCGCGCGCGTCGATGCCGTCATCGACAACGATGACGAATTTCGTATAGAGAAACTGGCGCAGAAACGACCACACCCCCATCATTATCCGCTTTGCCTGGCCGGGATAGGTCTTGCGGATCGAAACGACGGCGATGCGGTAGGAGCAGCCCTCGGGCGGCAGCCAAAAATCAAGGATCTCAGGAAACTGCTGCTGCAACAGCGGGATGAAAACCTCGTTGAGCGCTTCGCCGAGAATCGACGGTTCGTCGGGGGGGCGGCCGGTGAAGGTCGAGAGATAGATCGGGTTCTGCCGCATGGTGATCGCCGACAAGCGGAATACCGGGAACCGCTCGACGGCATTGAAATAGCCGGTGTGGTCGCCATACGGGCCCTCCTGGCCGAACTCGTCGAGCAAGACGTGCCCCTCGAGGACGATCTCGGCCTGCGCCGGCACCAGCAGCGGCACGGTGCGGCACTTGACCAATTCGAGCTTTCGGCCGCGCAGCAGCCCGGCGAACTGATATTCCGAGAGCGTGTCGGGCACCGGCGTCACGGCGGCGATGATCGTTGCCGGGTCGGCGCCGATGACCGCGGCAGCAGGCAGCGGCTCCGCCCGCTCGCTTTTCCAGCGCGCGTGATGCTGCGCACCGCCGCGATGGCGCAGCCAGCGCATCAAGGTCGTGTCGCGCTCCGTCACTTGCATGCGATAGATGCCGAGGTTGAACCCGTCCTCGCGGCGCGCCCCGGGGCCTTTCGTGACGACCAGCGGCCAAGTGACGAGCGGAGCCGGCTCACCCGGCCAGCAGGTCTGGATCGGCAGTTTGCCGAGGTCGATATCGCCGCCCTCCAGCACGATCTCCTGACAGGGGGCCGAGCCAACGTTGCGCGGCCGCATCGCCATCACGGTCTTCAGAAGCGGCAGCATGTCGAGCGCTTCGCGCCATCCGCCTGGCGGCTCCGGTTGCTTCAGAAAAGCGAGCGTCTCGCCGATCTCGCGCAGCTGCCCCGGCTCGCGGTCCATGCCCCAGGCGACGCGCTCCACGCTTCCGAAAAGATTGACCAGCACCGGCATCGAGTAGGCCTGCCCGGACGGCCGGATGACGTTCTCGAAAAGAACCGCAGGCCCGCCTTCCGCGAGCAGTCGGGTCTGGATTTCGGTCATTTCGAGGATGGGAGAAACCGGCGCCGACACTCGCGACAGCCTGCCGCTCGCTTCGAGCCGCAGGATGAAGTCGCGCAAGCTGGAATAGGGCATGCCGCGCTATATGGGGGCGTCGGCGCGGCTTGGCGAGGCGCGGGCGCGCAATAGAAAGAGCGACAGGAATGCTGCAACGTTGAGTCCGGCGGAGAGCACGAGAGCGCCGACGCCGAAGCGATCGAGGAGGAGCCCGAAGAGGAACGGTGCCCCCGCCTGCAGTGCGCGTGCCGGCGCCGACAGCACGCCGCTGCGTTGGCCGAAGCCCGCGGGGCCGAAGAGGGCGAGCGGCAACGTCCCCTTGGCGATCGTGATGATGCCGTTTCCGGCGCCGTGCAGGAGCGCGAAGGCTGCGGCCGCCGGCGCGCCGAAGGTGGCCAACACAAGAGCCCCAAGCGGATGCAGCAGCGCCGCCAACCGCCCCGAAACGAGCGGATGGAATGATCTGAGAAGGCCGAGCTCGGCGAGGCGGGCCGCGACCTGCGCCGGCCCGACGAGCGCGGCGGCCGCGATCGCGCCCGATTCCGACGCGCCGGCGAGTTCGAGCAGACGCGGCAGATGCGCGGCCATCGCCCCGGTGACGAACCACGTGACCGAGAAATAGAAGGCGAGGATCGGCATCGCGCCGCGCGGCGAGGCCGGCGACGTCGCGGGGAGCGCGCGCTCGGCGTGCCGCGGCGCGGCGGCCTCGGGCTCGACAGGCGTGATCAGCACCCAATTTAGCGGCGCAGCGACCGCAATATTGAGCGCCGCCCACAGAAGACAAGTCTCCCGCCAGCCTACCGCGTGAAGAAAGAAGGCCGTAAGCGGCCAGCCGATGGTGCTGGCGAAACCGGCGATCAGCGTGACGCCGGTGATCAAGCGCCGCGCCTCGCGGCCATAGAGCCGCGTAAGCGCCGCGAACGCCGGATCGTAAAGCCCCATTGCAATGCCGATTCCGAGCACTGTCCAAGCGATGGCCAGGAGCACGACGCCATGCGCCGCAGCAAGGAGAATAAGACCGGCGGCAATGACCAGATGGGCGAGCGTGAGCACGCCGCGTCCGCCATGCCGGTCGACAGCCCGCCCGACCGCCGGCCCCAACACGGCGGAGAGCAACAGCGCCGCCGAAAACGCCGCGAAGAACACGCTGCGCGGCAGAGCCAGGCCTCTCGCGATCGGTCCAGCGAGGATGGCCGGCAGGTAGTAGCTCGAGGCCCAGGCAATCGTCTGGGTAACGCCGATCACGGCGGCAACGACGATCCGACGAGACGAAGCGCCGGCCATCAGCACGGGCACGGGGACAGCGTCATCGCGATACCGCAGGACCGGCCCGATGGCCCGCCGTGTCCGTCCATGCTGTAGCGGCTTCGGGCACGGGTTGCTCCTTTCCTCCTGGCAGCTTGCGCCGGCCAAGGCCCAAAAATAAATCTATTGTAGTTATGCGGACGATTAGCAAAACTTTCGTCATGCGTCGCGTCAAACTGGACCAGCTCGAAGCCTTCGCGAAGGTCGTCGAGTCCGGCAGCTTTCGTCGGGCTGCCGAGCACCTCGGCCTGACCCAACCGGCGATCAGCCTACGGGTGAAAGAGCTCGAGCGCCGTTTCGGACTTCGTCTCGTCGAGCGCGTCGGCCGCCGAGCTCGGGCGACCGCGGCGGGAACGACGTTGCTGCACCACGTAGGTCGAATCGAGGAGGCGGTGGCCGGCGCCTTCGATGCATTGGCGCCGCATGCGCGGGGTATCGTCGGGCGCGTCCGCATCGGCACCGGGGCGACCGCCTGCACGTACCTGTTGCCGCCGCTCTTGGCCGAGCTGCGTCGGCGGCGGCCCGAACTCGAGATCGTCGTCAGCACCGGCAACACGCCGAGCGTTCTCGAGGCGCTCGAAGACAATCGGATCGATGTCGGGTTCGTGACTTTGCCGGTGGCCGGCCGCAGCGTTGCCGTCATTCCGCTGCTGGCCGACGAGATCGTCGCCGTATTCGCGCGCGAGGAGGACGCACCGCGAGGTCCGGTCGAGGCGGCTCTGCTGACGCGCTTGCCGGTCATCGTCTATGAGCCCGGCGGCAGCTTGCGGCGCGTTATCGACGACTGGCATCGCGCGCAGAACATTACGCTGAAAGCTTTTATGGAGCTGGGCAATATCGAGGCGATCAAGGGGCTCGTCGCGAATGGGCTCGGGTGCGGGCTGTTGCCGCGCATGGCGGTGCCCGGCATCGCGGGGCGCGTCCTTGCCGTGCGCTCGCTCTCGCCGCGGCTGCATCGCCGTTTGGCGATGATCCTGCGGCGCGACAAAGTCCCCGATCGGGCGCTCTCCGAAGTCATTGCGTTACTCGCCGGCATCGGGGCGCCTACCCGCTAGCACAGAATTTCGAAAACGCCGGTTTCTCGACTGTCGCGATCCTCGATCTCGCGGCTCGTGGGGACTGAGTAGCAGGCGCGCTCGCACAGCCCATGTTGCGGCAGGTAGGCGCGTCCGGGGTCGCCAAGGAAGACCTGCGCGCCGCCACGCGCGAGACGACGAAGCCAGGCGATCGCCCGCTCGGCCATACCTCGCTCGTAGCAGATATCGCCGGCGGTGATCATGGTCCATGCACCATCGGGCGCATCGATCGGGTCCGCGGTGGCGATCTCGATCGCGACCTCATTCAGCGCGGCGTTCAGCGCGATTGCGGCGGCGGCGAAGTGGTCTATCTCGGCGGCGACGACATGGGCGGCGCCCGCTTTCTTGGCGGCGATCGCGACCAGCCCGGAACCCGAGCCGAAATCGAGCAGGCTCCGACCCTCGACCAACTGGGGATGGTCGAGCAGAAACCGCGCAAGCGCCTGCCCACCCGCCCACGCGAAGGCCCAAAAGGGTGGCGGAACCTCGCCGCGCGCCAGGGTTTCCTCGCTCGCCTGCCAGATCGGCGTCATCTCTGTCGCGAGATGAAGGCGGATCTCCGGCACGAGCGGCGGCGTCTCGATTGCGGTGTTACCGCGGACAAATCGAACACGGTCCAAGCGCAGCCCCTCAGACGAAATGCCCGGCGACGATGCCGGCGAGGAGCAGCCATCCGACGATCCGGTTCGACCGGAACTTGTCGAGGCAATCGGCGGGGTCCTCGGTTCTGACCCGCAGGCTCTGCCAAAAGAGCTGCAAGGCCGCGCCGGCCAGGGCGATCCAGAAAGAGATGCCGAGCCCGGCCGCCGCACCCGCCGCGCCCCACAGCGCTACGGCCGCGCCGTAAAACACGAAAAGCCCAGGCCGCGTGCGATCGCCGAGCGCCAGAGCCGACGACTTGACGCCGATCCTCGCATCGTCCTCCTTGTCCTGATGGGCGTAGATCGTATCGTATCCGATCGTCCATGCGATGCCGCCCAAATAGAGCAGAACGGGCGGCCAGCCGAGGACCCCGGTCACGGCAGTCCAGCCTATCAGCGCTCCCCAGTTGAAATTGAGGCCGAGAAAGACCTGCGGCCACCACGTGATGCGCTTCATGAACGGATAGGTGCCGACGAGACCCAACACGGCGATACCGAGGAGGATCGTCAGGCGGTTGAGGCTGAACAGCATCGCAGCGCCGATCGCGAGCTGCACCAGCAGGAAGAGAACGGCCTGGGGAAGGCTGACGGCGCCGCTCGGCAGCGGGCGATGGCGGGTGCGGGCGACGAGCCCGTCATAATGCCGGTCGGCGATGTCGTTGAGAGTGCAGCCGGCGCCGCGCATGACGATCGCGCCGACCGCGAACAGCACGATCAACATCGGGTCGGGCAAGCGCGGCGCGGCGAGCGCGATCCCCCACCAGGCGGGAAACAGCAGCAGCCAGGTGCCGATCGGCCGATCGAGACGCGCAAGACGCGCATAGGGCGCCGACCAGGCCGGAAGAAATCGATCGACCCAGTCGCCGGGATGGATGTCGCTAGGATCCGCCGGTCCCGTTCGCGCTGTCATGGTTTAATCTAGGCGACAGCCTATTCGCGACTCAAGGGGGGCGGGTGAAGACCACCAGCGAGACATCGGCAAGCCGGGTATATGTCGCCGCGCGGCTCGCCGAAGGCGTCGTCGTCGGGCTGACGAAGGCGCAGGCGCACCATCTGCGAGTTGTGCTTCGACTCGCGGAAGGGTCGCCCGTCGCCGCCTTTAACGGCGCCGACGGCGAGTGGCTGTGCCGGATCGCGGCAGGTCCGAAAGGGGGCGCCGAACTCGCCGTCGAGCAGCGTCTGCGAGAGCCGAGCGTGGGACGCGAGCTATCGTTGCTGTTCGCGCCGCTCCGGCATTCGCGGCTCGACTGGTTGGTCGAGAAGGCGACCGAGCTCGGCGTCAGCGAGCTTTTGCCGGTAACGACGGCTCGCACGCAGGTCGCGCGACTTAACCCAGGCCGCCTCCATGCCATAGCTGTTGCGGCGGCGGAGCAGAGCGAAAGGCTGGGCGTGCCGGAGATCCGCCCGCTCGAGCCGTTGGACCGAGCCCTCGCGCGTTGGCCTGCGGCCCGGCCGCTCCTCGTCTGCGACGAGAGCGGCGCGGGCGAGCCGATTGCTGCGGCAGCAGCGCGGCTGGCGGCCGGGCCGGCCGCGCTGTTGATCGGACCGGAAGGCGGCTTCGCCCAATCTGAGCTTGACGCTTTCGGCAAACTCTCCTTTGTTAGCCGCGTCGGGCTCGGCCCGAGGGTGTTGCGGGCCGAAACGGCCGCTCTCGCGGGGTTGGCGGTGTTGCAAGCGGTCGCCGGGGATTGGCAAAGCTCCCGGCCGCGTTGATGTTTTCTGGAGTTCCGTCGTCGATGACTACCACGCCGAGTTCGCAGGGACCGCCGATCACCGACAAGAGCCAGCTCGTCGAGCACCTCGAATCCGGCTCGAAGCCGCGCCAGGCTTGGCGCGTCGGCACCGAGCACGAGAAATTCGTGTTCCGCCGCCAGGATTTGCGCAGAGTTCCCTATGATGGTCCGGACGGCATCGGCGCGCTGCTTCAGGGCATGACCCGGTTCGGGTGGAAGCCGGTGCTCGAAGCCGGCAAACCGGTCGCGCTCTCCAACGACGCGCAATGTTCAATCACCCTCGAGCCCGGCGGGCAATTCGAACTCTCGGGCGCGCCTCTCGAAAACGTCCATCAGACCTGCGACGAGGTGCACGAGCACCTTCGTCAGGTGCGCGAAGTCTGCGACGAACTCGGACTCGGCATGCTCGGTCTCGGTTTCGACCCGAAATGGCGGCGCGAGGACGTCTCCTGGATGCCGAAAGCCCGCTACCGGATCATGCGCGACTATATGCCGAAAAAAGGCCGGCTCGGCCTCGACATGATGCTGCGCACCTGCACGGTACAGGCGAATCTCGACTATGGTTCGGAGCGCGACATGGTGCGCAAGTTCCGCGCCGCCCTCGCGCTGCAGCCGGTTGCGGTCGCGCTGTTCGCCAATTCGCCCTTCGTCGAGGGCCAGCCTTCCGGGTATTTGAGCTATCGCAGCCTCGTCTGGACCGACACCGACCCCGATCGGTGCGGCACGCTGCCCTTTGTCTTCGAGCCGGGCTTCGGGTTCGAGCGCTATGTCGACTACATGCTCGACGTGCCGATGTACTTCGTCTACCGCGAGGGCCGGTACATCGATGCCAGCGGGCAGTCATTCCGCGATTTCATGAAGGGGCGTCTGCCAGCGTTGCCGGGCGAGGTGCCGACCCGCGGCGATTGGAGCGACCATCTGACCACCGCTTTTCCGGAAGTCCGGCTAAAGACCTATCTCGAAATGCGCGGCGCCGACGGCGGCCCGTGGCTGCGCCTGTGCGCGCTGCCGGCGCTATGGGTGGGCATCTTTTACGACGACACGGCGCTCGATGCCGCCTGCGACCTCGTTGCGGATTGGACGCAGGCGGAGCGCGAAGAAATGCGCCGCGATGTGCCGCGGCAGGGGCTCGCTACCCGGCACCGCTCGCGCAGCTTGCGCGACATCGCCCTCGAAATGCTGGAGATCGCGCGCGAGGGCTTGTCGCGCCGGGCCCGTCGCGACCCCGGCGGCGAGGACGAATCGCACTTTCTCGACCCGCTCTTTGCCATCGCGCGCTCGGGCCGTAGCCCGGCCGAAGAGCTGATCGAAGATTATCGGACCCGCTGGAACGGCGACATCGATCCGGTTTTTGCCAGCTACGCTTATTAGCCCGGCCGTCCTGCCGCGGTCGCCGGCCTGCGTTCGATCATCTGGACACCGTCGCCGAGCCGCATCTCGCGCCAGCCGTTCACCGCCTGCATCGCCGGTCCGGGCGGTTTGCCCGATAGCGACATCCAGCGGTCGCGTTCCCAGGCTGTGACGGCGACCTCGACCGACAGCCGCATTCCCGGCCGCGGCGTCGCAACGCTGCCGAGGGCCGACCACGGAATGCGCATCTCGGCGGTGATGCGCGGCTGATCGGCGCCGAAATAGACCGCTTGCGCGCCTCTGACGGCAGTGCAGCCGTTCCTCTCCGCGCGCTCAGCCCGGCCGGCACAGAGCAGCGCAGTCAGATGCGGAAAGTCTCGCCGCTTTTTTTTCGGCGGAATGAAGAACAGCGTAAAGCGCCGCGGATCCGCGCCGAGATCGACGCCCAGCTCGACCTTATAGGCATCGACGAGAGGGAAGAAGCCGCGATAGGCCAGCAGGTCGAGGTCGTAATAGTCCTGGCCGATCGTCGCCAGCGCGAGCCCGCGCCTGCTCCAGGTCAGGTACACCTCGCCGAACTCGACGGCGCCCGGCGACGCGGCGAGGGGCGGCAGCAGGCTCGCCGGTTTCGGCCAGCCGGAGAGGGAATGCGCCCTGAGCGCGACCCTCGCCTCCGGAACCACGAAGCGCCGGTTTTCGGGCGGATACAGGCGGGCGGCGGCATGGACGTGCGGGACGGCGCGATCCGCCGCGGCGAGCGCCGCAGTCAGCCGCCGATAAGGCTGGTCGTTGATGTCGACGAGGCCGAAATCGTAATCCTCGCCGTCCGGACGGCCGCCTTTCGGATGGTCGTAGTACTGAAACCAATGCGCGCCAATCACCTCTCCGATCGCCGCCATGTTGAGCGTCGCCGCCGCGGCCCCCGCCGCCCGCTGCGCCTGCGTGTCGACCGTCATCAAATGGCCGTTATTGCGGTTCCCTGTGCGGTTGTGACGGGCGGCGAAAAACCACTCGGAAATTAGCACCGGCTTGCCGCCTGAGAGTTTGCGCAAGCCGTCGAAGAAATATCGAGCGATCCAACCGTCGCTGGCATCGACGTTGTAGTTCGTCGCGATCGCGTCGACATAGGGCGCCATCGCGCGGACGGCGGCCGGATCGTAGTAGATGGGCAACCGGTCGCCGAAGTAGAGGGCGTCGGGATCGGCCGCGTGGATCGCCGCCGCGGCGAGCTTATAGTAGTGGTGGGCGAGGATGCCGGTCCATCGATCGACGGCGTGGATGCCGGCGCTGCCCGGCCGCAGCCGCGTCATGCCCTTGGCGGCGAGCAGCGCGCGCCAGGACGCCACTCGGGCCGGCGGCTCGAAATCGGCGACGAAGCGACTCCATCGCCCGTCGTAATAATGTCGTAACATGGCGACCCAGCGCTGTTTCGTCGCCGAGCCGGCCGGCTGCATCGAATAGAAGATGAAAAGTGCGCCGCCCCACCAGCCGACCTCGTTGTCCGAGAAATAGCCGATGCGGTAGGGGGTATTGCGATAGGGGCGGACGAGCCGGCGGGCGATCGTCGTCATTCGCCGGGCAGTTGCCGGCGCGAAGGGATCGAACCAGTGGTAGCGCGCAAGGCGTCCTAGCTCGAGATCGATGATCGTCGGCAGCTTCAATTGCTGCGGCGGCAAGGCCCAGCCGCCGGCACTGTTGAAACCCCAGGCCCCGAGACGGCGCCGGGTTTGCGACACCCAATCCTCGAAGGTGGGGGTGAACGCCTTCCAGCTGTAATAGATTTTGCCGGCCTTGCGGCGAAACGGATAGCCGCCGTCGAGCGCGTTGACGCCAAGGCTGAAAAAGCGCTGGCCGCATGGGGTCACCAGCCAGGAGACACCATGTTCGGCGGCGATCGACCAACGGGTCGAGCGCGCGGAGCTGAGATCAGGGCAGGCCGCGGCCGGGCGGGCATCAAAGGAGAGCGCCAGGACTGCGGCGGCAAGCAGGACAACGCCCCGCCGCCGGCCGGCGCCCATTCGGCGTTCGGTCGCCCTATCCCCCCCAATCCGCATCACGCGGCGGTGCCGCCGACGGTCAGCTTATCCATGCGCAACGTCGGCTGGCCGACGCCGACCGGCACGCCCTGGCCGTCCTTGCCGCACGTCCCGATGCCGTCGTCGAAGGCGAGGTCGTTGCCGATCATCGTGACTTTGGTCAAGGCGTCGGGTCCGTTGCCGATAAGGGTCGCCCCCTTGACCGCGGGCCCGATCCGGCCCTTTTCGATCAGGTAGGCCTCGGAGGCGGAAAACACGAATTTCCCCGAGGTTATGTCGACCTGCCCGCCGCCGAAATTGACCGCGTAGAGGCCGCGCTCCACCGACGCGACGATCTCCTTCGGGTCGCGCTCGCCCGCCCGCATGTACGTATTCGTCATGCGAGGCATCGGGGCATAGCCAAAGCCCTGCCGGCGGCCGTTGCCGGTCGGCCGCATGCCCAGTAGGCGCGCGTTCATCCGGTCCTGCATGTATCCCTTGAGGACGCCGTCTTCGATGAGGACGGTGCAGTTCGATGGGGTTCCCTCGTCATCGACAGACAGCGACCCGCGCCGGTTCGGGATCGTGCCGTCATCGACGACGGTGACCCCTGGGGCGGCGACGCGCTCGCCGAGCATGCCCGAGAAGGCCGAGGTCTTGCGGCGGTTGAAGTCGCCCTCCAGCCCGTGCCCGATCGCCTCGTGAAGCATGACGCCGGGCCATCCCGGACCGAGCACGACGGTCATCTCGCCGGCCGGAGCCGGCACCGAGCCGAGATTGACGAGCGCCTGCCGCAAAGCTTCGTCGACCTGCACCCGCCACTGCCGCGGATCGAGATAGCGTTCGTAGGTGACGCGCCCGCCGGCGCCGGCGGAGCCCGTTTCCATGCGATCGCCCTCGCCGACGACGATCGCGACGTTCAGCCTGACGAGGGGCCGAATGTCGGCGACCCGGCTGCCGTCCGGGCGCACGATCTGTACCGCTTGCCAAACGCCGGACAACGAGGCCATGACCTGCTTGACGCGCGCATCGCGGCTCCTCGCATACGCGTCGATCTCGGATAAAAGCTGCGTCTTTGCCGCCAAGTCGACCAGCCCCAGCGGGTTATCGTCCGTATAGAGGCTGCGATTGGTTCCCATCGGCGTTTCCGCCAGCACCCCGGAATGGCCGCCCTGGACCGCCCGCACGGCTGCCGCGGCGCGCCGGATCGCCGCCTCGGACAGTTCGGAGGAATGCGCATAGCCCGCCGCCTCTTCCCTGACCGCCCGCAAACCGAAGCCGTGGGTCGTATCGAAGCTCGCGCTCTTGATGCGGCCGTCGTCGAGCGACAGGCTCTCGGATTGGCTGTATTCGAGAAAGAGTTCGCCGTCGTCCATCCCCGATAACGCGCTCGCGACGAGCGCTTCGACCCGCCGCCGGTCCAAGCCGGTGCGCTCGAAAAACAGCGTGTCGGTGAGGGCGAGATCGGTCATTCGCTACTCCTCGTGGTTAGCGCCTCGGCGTTGCGCCTCAATATGATCGTGCGGTAGCGGGATAGAAAGCGGGAAACGTGCTCAGACTGGCCCCCACCGCCCGGTTCGCACCGCGTGCGGCGGCTTGCCGCAACAAGTTGGTTGGGGGATCAAGCGGTTGTCCCGCCCGACCGCTTTGGTGTAGCTTGCCCCCGTCGTTGGCGTGTTCGAGGCGCAGCCGTGCGCCGCGTCGGGTTGGCGGCGCGATGCTCGAACGGTCCCCCCGGAAAGCCACTCTCGGAAACGCGCCTCCGGGTTGCTCACCGGAGGAAGCGGGCGAGGTCGGCCACCCTCGGGAAGCAGAGGCTGGAGACGGTATGTCGGTCTTGACGAGATGGCTGTCGAAGCGAGTGAGCGCCAGAGCCCTGTTGGGGCTGGCACTAGCGGCGATCGCAACCGCGCTCGCGGCGTCGCACGGCTGGGCGGCCAACGGACCGCGGCCGTGGGAACTCGGTTTCCGACCGGCGGCGACCCCCGTCATGCAGCGGCTCGTAGCGTTCCACGACTACATCATCTTGCCGATCATCTTCGCGATCGCGACTTTCGTTCTCGGGCTCCTCCTCTATGTGATCGTCCGGTATAGCGACCGGCGAAATCCGGTTCCGTCGCGCACCTCGCACAATACCGTGATCGAGATGATGTGGACGATTGTTCCGGTATTGATCCTGGTCGTCATCGCGATTCCGTCCTTCAAGCTTATGTATTATATGGACAAAGCGAAGAATCCGCAGATGACGATCAAGGTTACGGGTCATCAGTGGTATTGGACCTATCAATATCCAGACCAGGGGAAACTGTCCTTCGACAGCAACATGGTTCGCGATGCTTCGCTGAAGCCCGGGCAGGAGCGGCTCCTGACCGCCGACAATCCGCTGGTCGTGCCGATCGATACGACCATTCAGGTGCTCGTGACGAGCACGGATGTGATCCATAGCTGGTTTGTGCCGGAGTTCGGCGTTCAGGAGTACGGCGTCCCCGGCCGGGTCAACGAATCTTGGTTCAGGATAGAGCGTCCCGGCATCTACTACGGTCAGTGCAATCAGTTGTGTGGCATCAACCACGCCTACATGCCGATAGAAATTCACGCCGTCTCGAAGGAAGAGTTTCAGAGTTGGCTGAAGGGCGCGAAGCAGAAGTTTGCCGCGACGGCGCCGGCTAACCCTGTGCGCCTTGCGGCGGTTCCGACATCGCCCGGCGCCTCGGGTGAGGCGTCGGCCGGTATACATCATTGAAGGGGCCGGAAATGAGTTACGAGCGGGACGCGCATACCGACGACGCGCATGCCCATGGCACGGCCGAGCACGGCGGTCATCGGCCGAGGTTCTTCACGCGTTGGTTGTGCTCGACGAATCACAAGGACATCGGGACCCTCTATCTGATATTTGCCATCTGCGGCGGGCTGATCGGCGGCCTCTTCTCGATCCTGATGCGCACGCAGCTGATGTTTCCGCACAATCAGTTCCTCGGCGACGACCGGCAGCTCTACAACGTCATCATCACTGCGCACGGCCTGATCATGGTGTTTTTCACCGTGATGCCGGCGATGATCGGCGGCTTTGGCAATTGGTTTGTGCCGCTGATGATCGGTGCGCCGGACATGGCGTTCCCGCGCCTCAACAACATCAGCTTCTGGCTGTTGATCCCGTCCTTCGCGCTGTTGCTCGGCTCGGCCTTCATCGGCGGCGGCGCTGGCGTCGGCTGGACTGTCTATCCGCCGCTCTCCGGTCCGATCGGCCATCCCGGACCGGCAGTCGATATGGTGATCTTCTCGCTCCATCTCGCCGGCGCGTCGTCGATCATGGGGGCAATCAATTTCATTACGACGATTTTCAATATGCGCGCGCCGGGAATGACGCTGCACAAGATGCCGCTCTTCGTGTGGTCGATCCTGGTGACCGCGTTCCTCCTCTTGCTGTCGCTGCCCGTGCTCGCCGGCGCGATCACGATGCTCTTGACCGACCGCAATTTCGGGACGACCTTTTTCAATCCCGCGGGCGGCGGCGACCCGTTGCTGTTCCTGCATTTGTTCTGGTTCTTCGGGCATCCCGAAGTCTACATCATGATCCTGCCGGGCTTCGGGATGATCTCGCAGATCGTCTCGACCTTCTCGAAAAAGCCGATCTTCGGCTATCTCGGGATGGCCTATGCGATGGTCTCCATCGGCGTCATCGGCTTCGTCGTGTGGGCGCACCACATGTTCACGACCGGCATTTCCGTCGATACCCGCGCCTATTTCACAGCCGCGACGATGGTTATTGCCGTGCCGACCGGCATCAAGATCTTTTCGTGGATCGCCACGATGTGGGGCGGGTCGATCGAGTTCAAGACGCCGATGCTGTGGGCGATCGGTTTCATCTTTCTGTTTACGATCGGCGGCGTCACCGGCGTCGTCCTTGCCAACGCCGGGGTCGACATGGCCCTGCACAATACCTACTACGTCGTCGGCCATTTCCATTACGTTCTGTCGTTGGGCGCGGTGTTTTCGCTCTTCGCCGGTTTTTATTATTGGTTCGGCAAAATGTCGGGTCGCCAGTACAATGAAACCTTCGGGAAGATTCATTTTTGGCTGACGTTCATCGGCGTCAATCTGACGTTTTTCCCTATGCATTTCCTCGGGCTCGCCGGCATGCCTCGCCGCATTCCCGATTATCCGGACGCATATGCCGGGTGGAATTTGGTGTCTTCAGTAGGTTCGTACATCTCGGCCGGAGCGACGGTGTTTTTCGTGTTCATCGTCTTCCATACTTTCTTCTTCGGCCGCCGCGTGGCAGCCAACCCTTGGGGCGAGGGCGCAACGACGCTCGAGTGGAAGGTATCGTCGCCGCCTCCGTTCCACACCTACGAAGAGCTGCCTGTTATACCCTGAGTGCGTGAGAGAGCGCCGGTAACGCAATGAGCGAGATCTCGCAAGTTCGATCGCCGATTGTAGGATTGTCAGGCGACGCGCGGGTATTAGATTACGTTGCGATACTGAAACCGCGCGTGATGTCGCTCGTTGTATTCACCGGCGTGGTCGGCCTAGCGCTGGCGCCTGGCCATCTGCACCCGGTGCTCGCGATTGTTGCGGTGCTGTGTATTGCCGTGGCGGCGGGGGCGGCGGGCGCGATAAACATGTGGTACGATCGCGATATCGATCGCATCATGCGGCGCACTGCGGGCCGGCCGCTGCCCGCAGGCCGGATGGCGCCGGGAGACGCATTGGGCTTTGGCGTCGTGCTCGGCGTCGGCGCGGTCGTGACGATGTGGCTCGCAGTCAACTTGGTGGCCGCCGAGCTATTGGCTTTGACGATCCTCTTTTACGTCTTCGTCTACACGATCTGGCTCAAACGGCGGACGCCGCAGAATATTGTCATTGGCGGTGCGGCCGGGGCCTTTCCGCCAATGATCGGTTGGGTGGCTGTCACTGGGCAAATCGACTGGGGGGCAATCGCCCTGTTTGGCATTATCTTTTTTTGGACTCCGCCACATTTCTGGGCACTGTCGCTCTATCGTGCCGATGACTATGCGGCCGCCGGCGTGCCGATGCTGCCGGTCGTCGCCGGAGTGCGCGAGACCAAGCGGCAGATGCTGTTGTACACCTTGCTGTTGTGGCCGATAACGCTGTTGCCTTGGCTGCTCGGCATTGCGGGACCGGTCTATGCGGTGTCAGCCCTCGGCCTGAGCGCGGTCTTCACGCTGCAGGCGGTCCGCGTCTGCCGCGACGACGGCGACCGCCGCGCGCGCGAGATGTTCACCTTCTCGTTGCTCTATTTGTTCCTGGTCTTCAGCCTGCTGCTGCTCGATCCCGCAGGCGCGGGTCGCTGGTGGTGAGCGTCGTGGACCTCGAGCGCAGACGTCAGCGGACGATCCGCGCGCGCAACCGTGCGCTGTTGGTCGTGCTGGCCGCGCTCGCGCTGTTGTTCTACGCCATCACGATCGTACGAATGGACGGGTGACAGGTGTCATGGCTCTTGCCGAGAATGCCACTCCCGCCGGGTTCCCCGGACGAACCTGAGGCTCGTCAATTGACCGACCGAGACCGGAGATCATGAGCGAATCCCACGCAGCGCCAAAGCACCCCTATCACTTGGTCGATCCGAGCCCGTGGCCGATTCTCGGCTCACTGGCTGCCGGCATTCTGTTTTCCGGCGCCGTCCTGTTCATGCATGGCTACGGCTGGATCGTGATGGTCGTCGGAGTCGTCGCGGTGCTCGCCATCATGTTCGTCTGGTTCCGCGACGTCGTCCGCGAGGCGACCTTCGAGCACCATCATACCCCGATCGTGCAGCTCGGCCTGCGGTACGGCATGGCGCTGTTCATCGCCTCCGAAGTGATGTTCTTCGCCGCCTTTTTCTGGGCCTTCTTCTCGTCGAGCCTGTTTCCGAGCCCGGCGATCGGCGGCGTCTGGCCGCCGCCCAACATCCATCCATTCGACCCGTTCGCGTTTCCCTTCCTCAACACGCTGATCCTGCTGCTGTCCGGCACGACGGTGACGTGGGCGCACCATGCGTTAATCGAGGGCAATCGCAAGGGTACCCTCCAGGGCTTAGTGGTCACCGTCTTCCTTGGCCTTTGCTTTACCTCCGTGCAAGCCTTCGAATACAGCCACGCGGCCTTCAGCTTCAAGGGCGGCATCTATCCTTCGACGTTCTTCATGGCCACCGGATTTCACGGATTTCACGTGGTCATCGGCACGATCTTCCTGGCTGTGTGCCTATATCGCGCGTGGCTCGGCCACTTCAGGCCAGACCATCACTTCGGTTTCGAGGCGGCGTCGTGGTACTGGCATTTCGTCGACGTAGTCTGGCTTTTCTTGTTTGTCTGCATCTATTGGTGGGGCGGCGGGAATGGCGGTGCCGGCTGGAATGCCTAGCCGAGTGCGGTGAACCGTTTGACCGAGACAGGAAGCAGCGAGCCGGCCGTTTCGGTTGTCTATGCGGCGTTCGCCTGCCGCTGTCCGCGCTGCGGCAAGGGGCCGCTCTTCACGGGCCTTTTGACGGTGCGTTCCGTGTGTCCGGTTTGCGCCCTGGATTTTTCGGCAGAGGATGCGGGCGATGGACCGGCGGTCTTCGTCATCCTACTGCTCGGCTTTATCGTCGTCGGCCTCGCCGCCGTGGTGGAGGTAGAATTTTCGCCGCCGATTTGGGTGCATCTGGTGCTGTGGACGCCGCTGATCGTAGGCGGCGCGATCGCGATGTTGCGCCCTTTGAAGTCAGGGTTGATTGCGCTGCAGTACCGCCATCGTCGGCTCGGAGCCTCGACGTCCCTCTGAGATGACGCCCTTCCGCCCGCTGTTTTGGCCGACGGTGACGGCGGTGCCGCTGGTGTTGTTGTGCTTCGCGCTTGGTGTTTGGCAGATCCGGCGGCTCGCCTGGAAGGAGGGTCTCATCGCCGAGCGTCATGCGGCGATGACGTCGAGGCCGGTGCCCGTGCCGCGCAGTGCCGCGGCGGCCCGCGGCATGCAGTTCCATCGAGTCGTCGTGACTGGCGAGTTCCTCAACGACAAGGAAATCCATCTCGCCGCGACCTCATCCGACGGCGACTCTGGGTTTCACGTGCTGACGCCGTTGCGTGAACAGAGCGGCCGTATCGTCTTCGTCAACCGTGGCTTCGTCCCGCAACGCCTGAAGGACCCCCGGACACGCCTCGAGGGGGAACCTGCCGGAACCGTCCGCGTGATCGGGTTGCTGCGCGTGGCGCCCAAGGCAAAACCCAACTGGTTCGTTCCCGACAACCGGCCGGCCGAGAACTACTGGTTCTGGCTCGATCTCAAGGCGATGGTCCGGGCCGACAAGCTCGCGGATGCCGTTCCATTCTACATCGACGCAGACGCCACCCCGAACCCCGGCGGCTGGCCGAGGGGCGGGCTTACCCGCCTCGAGCTGCCCAACCATCACCTGCAATATGCGATCACGTGGTTTTCGCTAGCGGTTGCGATGATCGTCATTTATTTCGTCTATCACCTGAGGATACCGGGATCGGCATGACGCCCTATCGGCAGCTCGAAGTCCTGTTCCGTCGGATCGAGGCGCTCGAGGAGGTCGTGCGGGTGCTCGATTGGGACAGCGCCGTGATGATGCCGACGGGAGGCGCCGGCGCCCGAGCCGAGCAGATGGCCGCGCTGCGCCTTATCGTCCACCGGGAGTTGTGCGCCCCCGGGATCGGCGAGCTGCTCGCCGAGGCCGGCAGCGAGGATCCCTGGGAAAAAGCCAATCTGCGGGAGATGCGTCGGCGCCATGCGCATGCGGCGGCGCTGCCGGCGGCTCTCGTCGACGCGATGTCGCGCAGCCGCTCGGAATGCGAAACCGTGTGGCGCAGCGCCCGCGCCGGAAACGATTTCGCGGCCGCGCGCGGCGTTCTCGAAAGAATGGTCGCTCTGAAGCGGGAGGCCGCGTCCTGCAAGGCCGAGCGCCTCGGCGTGAGCCCCTATGAGACTCTGCTCGACCAGTACGAGCCGGGCTGCAGCAGCGCGCTGATCGATCGCCTGTTCGATGAAATCGGTCGATTTCTTCCCGATCTGATCGAAGCTGCATTATGCCGGCAGGCGGCACAGCCCGCACCGACGTTGCCGGGGCCGTTTCCGATGACCGCGCAACGGCAGGCGATCAAGGCGCTGATGAAGCAGCTCGGTTTCGATTTCTCGCACGGTCGGCTCGACACCAGCCTGCATCCGTTTTGCGGCGGCGTGCCGGAGGACGTGCGGATCACCACGCGATACGACGAAGCGGATTTGTCCATGGCATTGATGAGCGCGCTGCACGAGACCGGGCACGCGCTCTACAAGCGCGCTCTGCCGGCGCGCTGGCGCCTCCAGCCGGTCGGCGGCGCGCGCGGCATGGCCATTCATGAAAGCCAGTCGCTGCTGATCGAGATGCAAATTTGCCGCAGCCGCGCCTTTTGCGTCTTCGCCGCGCCGATCCTCGCTGCCGCTTTCGGCGGCAGCGGCGCTCCGTGGGAGCCCGAGGCGTTCTATCGACGGCAGATTGCCGTGAGGCGCGGCCTGATCCGAGTCGAGGCGGACGAAGTGACTTATCCGGCGCATGTCATCCTGCGTTACCGGTTGGAGCGAGCGATGATCGCCGGCGAGCTCCGGCCCGCCGACCTTCCCGGCGCATGGGCTGAAGGAATGCGATCGCTGCTCGACGTCGCGCCGCCGACCGATCGGGAGGGCTGCCTGCAGGATATTCACTGGTATGACGGCTTCTGGGGCTATTTCCCGACCTACACGCTCGGCGCCCTGATCGCTGCGCAGCTTTTCGCGGCCGCGGGTGGTGCCATTCCGGAGCTCGATGGCAAGATCTCGGCGGGCGAGTTCGCGCCTCTCATCGCCTGGCTTGGCGAGCTCGTGCACGGCAAAGGTTCGCTCCTCTCAACCGCGCAGCTGGTCGAGGCCGCGACCGGAGAACCGCTCGGCACCACGGCGTTCGAAAACCATTTGCGTAATCGCTATCTTGGTTGAGCAATCGGGTTGGGTAAGGCGGGACAATGCCGCTGTCGCGATGTTAGCGAGAATAACGCAACCGGCTTGGGGGATGCGATGTTCGACACTGCTGGGCAGGCGCAGCCGTCATCCGGGGACCGTGCCGCCGCGCTCGCACGCTTCCTCGCCGTGCGACGCCAGAGCGTATGGCTCACCCGAAACCTCTCGCCCGAGGATCAGGCGATCCAATCGATGCCAGACGTCAGCCCGACGAAATGGCATCTCGCTCACACGACCTGGTTTTTCGAGACCTTTATCCTGCGCCCGCTCGACGCGGATTACCGGCTGTTCGATCCGGCATTCGGCTACTTGTTCAACTCCTATTACGAGGCGGTCGGAGCGCGTCACCCGCGGCCCCAGCGCGGTCTGTTGTCGCGCCCTCCGGTCGAGACGGTCGCCGCCTATCGCGACCACGTCGGGGGTGTCATGGCGCGAATGATCGAGCGCGCCGGCGCCGATCTGTGGCAGAAAGCCGCTCCGCTCATCGAACTGGGCCTGCAGCATGAACAGCAGCATCAGGAGCTGATCCTGATGGATATCAAGCATGTCTTTTCGCTCAACCCGCTGCTCCCGGCTTACCAGACCTCGCCCCCCGCGCAATCTGCCGCCGCGCTGCCCTTGGCCTGGATCGAGTTCGCCGGCGGGCTCGCGGAAATCGGCGATTCGGGATCGGGCTTTGCCTTCGACAACGAAACCCCGCGGCACAAGGTTTGGCTCGAGCCGTTCGGCCTCGCCGCGCGGCTCACAACCTGCGGCGAGTATCTCGAGTTCATCGAAGATGGCGGCTACCGCCGGCCGGAATTCTGGCTGTCCGACGGCTGGGCAACCGTAAGCCAGCTGGGCTGGGAGGCGCCGTTGTACTGGCGTCGGGACGAGGCCGGATGGTCGATATTCACGCTCTGCGGCGAGCGGAAGCTCGATCCGGCCGAACCGGTATGTCACGTCAGCTATTACGAAGCGGACGCTTTCGCTCGGTGGGCCGGCAAGCGGCTGCCCACCGAGGCGGAATGGGAGGTTGCCGCACGGGAGGTTGCGCTCGCCGGTAATCTCGCCGATCGCCGGCTCTACCATCCCTGTCCCGCCAACGCGGCGAAGCCCGAGGACGCGACGCAGGCGCGGCAAATGATCGGCGATGTCTGGGAATGGACGGCGAGCCCGTATACGGCCTACCCCCGGTTTCGCCCGGCGCCCGGCGCCATCGGCGAATACAACGGGAAGTTCATGTGCAATCAGATGGTGCTGCGCGGGGGTGCGGCGGTGACGCCGGCGGATCACATCCGTACGACCTATCGCAACTTCTTCCCGTGCTCGGCGCGTTGGGCATTTTCCGGGCTGAGACTGGCCGAGGACGGATGACAATCGGAGGACGGCCGATGATGAACGGCACCCGCGTCGCCTTTCATGATCTTGCGCCCGGCGAGGAGAGCTTTCGCGAGGCGGTTCTGACCGGTCTTGCGCGTCCGTGGAAGGCGATCCCTTGCAAATTCCTCTACGATGCCCGCGGCTCTGCTCTGTTCGAAGAGATATGCAGTCTTCCCGAATACTATCCTACTCGCACCGAGATCGCGATCCTCGAGGAAAACTCAACGGCGATTGCGGCCGAGATGGGCCGGAATTGTCATCTGATCGAGTTCGGCAGCGGCGCCAGCCGCAAGGTGCGGACCCTGCTTCGTGCGCTTGACCGGCCGGCCGCCTATGTCCCGATCGACATCTCGCGCGAGCACCTGCAGCGGGCAGCCGACAGTCTCGCTGCCGAATTTCCCGATCTTCCTGTCATTGCGGTCTGTGCCGACTACACTCGCCCTCTCGCATTGCCGATACCGACGGGCCGGTCCGGTACGCGGGTCGGCTTTTTCCCGGGCTCGACGATCGGCAATTTCGAGCCGGCGGCAGCGGCGGGATTTCTTATGAACTGCGCTCGCATTCTCGGGCGCAGCGGCGAGATGATCGTCGGCGTCGATCTAAAAAAGAAATCTCAAATACTCGATGCGGCATATAACGACCGGTCCGGGGTGACCGCCGCATTCAATCTGAACCTGTTCGAGCGTATCAATCGCGAGCTCGATGCAGATATCGATATTACACAATTCGAGCATTTCGCTTTTTATAACGACGTCATGGGAAGAGTGGAAATCTATATCAGGAGTCTCGTCGATCAAGAGGCGCGGATTGGCGGCTGGCGGCTACACTTCAGCCGCGGCGAGTTGGTTCATACCGAGTACTCCTACAAATACGCCGTCCCCGAATTTCAGGCGCTTGCCGCACGTGCCGGTTTCGCCCCTGTCTCGGTTTGGACCGACCCAGACGGGCTCTTCAGCGTGCACCGCTTACGGCCGACTTGATCGCAGCCCGGCCTGAGGATCGCCCGATTTCTATGCCTGAGCCGGCGCCGAGGCCTCCTCGCCGCCGGTCAACAGCGCATCGAAATACGCGATTGTTCGTTGCAACCCGGCTTGCAAGGCCATACGCGGTTCCCAATTCAGAAGCGCTCTTGCTTGCGAGATGTCCGGGCATCGTTGGACCGGGTCGTCGACCGGCAGGGGGTGGCGGACGAGCTTCGAGCGCGAGCCGGTCAGCTCGATGACCAGTCGCGCGAGTTCGCCGACGGAAGTTTCGACCGGGTTGCCAAAATTTATCGGTCCGGTCAGCTGATCGGGCCCATCCATCAACCGTATCAGACCTTCGATCAGATCGTCGACGTAGCAGAAGGCGCGGGTTTGGCTGCCGTCGCCATAGAGGGTAATCGGCGCGTTTTTAAGGGCTTGGACGATGAAGTTGGAAACGACGCGGCCGTCGTTGGGGTGCATGCGCGGCCCGTAGGTATTGAAGATGCGTGCGACGCGGATCTTGAGGCCGTGCTGCCGGTGATAATCGAAAAACAGGGTCTCGGCGCAGCGCTTGCCTTCATCATAGCAGGCGCGCGGCCCGATCGGGTTGACGTTGCCGCGGTAATCCTCGGTTTGCGGATGGACGCTCGGGTCGCCATAGACCTCCGATGTAGAGCTCTGCAGGATCTTGATCTTCAGCCGTTTCGCGAGGCCAAGCATGTTGATTGCGCCGATGACGCTCGTCTTCGTCGTCTGGACGGGATCGAACTGGTAATGGATGGGCGAGGCGGGGCAGGCCAGGTTGTAGATTTCATCTATCTCGACGAAGATCGGATGAGTGATGTCGTGGCGCATCGCCTCGAAATACGGGTTTTGCAGCAGATGGGCGATATTGCCCTTGCGGCCGGTGAAATAATTATCGACGCAGAGCACGTCCTCGCCGCGGGCGACGAGACGCTCGCAAAGATGCGAACCTAGGAAGCCGGCGCCACCGGTAACGAGGATGCGCTTGCGAACGGAATGCATCTCTGTGGTCCCTCGAATGGTCAGGTGCTCGGCCGGGCGATTGCAGCGCGAAAAAGATACGGGGGCGCTCGGCATTGACGCGAAAACACCGGCCGATTCACCGGGTTCCGCGGCGATGCGGCAGGACTATGCGGTTGCGCCGCCATCGACCGGAAGCGCGGCGCCGGAAACGAACGAGGCCTCGTCCGAGATCAGGAAAAGCGCGGCGGCGGCTACCTCCTCCGGCCGGCCGGTGCGCCCCATCGGGTTCTGCCGTCCGCGCTGCTGGACGAGTGCCTCCTTGTCCTGGCCGATGGTGCGTTGCTGGTCCGGGCGCGCAACGAAGACGCGCAACATCGGCGTGTCGATGGGGCCGGGACAGACCGCGTTGACCCGGATCTTTTCCGGAGCGAGGCGCTTCGCGAGCGAACGAACGAAGCCCACGACCCCGAATTTGGCCATCGAATAAACAGGGCTGAAACTCGACCCGACGAGCCCGGATGTCGAGGCGGTATACAGCAGCGCCCCGCCGCCGCGGGCGCGGATTTCCGAAATCGCCGCCTCTGTCGTGACGAGGATGCTCTTCAGGTTGAGATCGATGGCGATCGCAAAATCAGCCATATCGATCCCTTCGATCGCGGCCGGCCCGGGATGCCCGACATGGTCCCACAGAAAATCGAGCCCGCCAAAGGCATTCGCCGTTCGGCGCACGATGTCGCGGGCGAAGGCATCCTCGCGAAGGTCGCCGGCCAGCCCGATGGCGCGGCCTCCCGCCGCGGTGATCTCGCGAACGACGGCATCCACCCCGGCCGCATCAATATCGACCACCCCGATTGCCGCTCCCTCGCGGGCAAAGCGCAGCGCACCCGCTCGGCCCATACCCGAGGCCGCGGCGGTGACGATGCCGATCTTGTGTTCGAGCCGCATCATACGCCTCCCATCAAGCCGCAATGCCTTTGCCGTCATAGAGTGCATCGAGGGCCGCGCCGTATGCCTCGCGGATTGCATGGCGCCTGATCTTGAGGGTCGGCGTCATCTGGCCGTTGGCGGTCGTAAACGGCTCGTTCGCGATCAAAAATCGTCGCACCCGCTCGGCCGGTGAGAGGCGACGATTGACCCGCGCCACTGCCGCGCCGATGGCTTTGACGAAATCGGGATCCGTGGCGAGGGCGGCAAAGGCCGCTTCTTCGGCGCCGGCCGGCGCGTGAAGCGCGGCGAATTCCGGGTCAGGGACAAGGACGGCGACGAGATAGGGGCGTCGGTCGCCGATCACCATCGCCTGGGCAATTTCCGAAGTCAGCGTCAAATAGCCTTCGACCCGCGCGGGCGAGATCATCTCGCCGCCGGAATTCTTGATGAAGTCGCGCTTGCGGTCGGTGATGCTGAGATAGCCGTCGGCGTCGACGGAACCGACATCTCCGGTATGTAGCCAACCGTCGACGAGAACCCGCTCTGTGCCGCCGGGGTCGTTCCAGTATCCCCGCATGACGTTGTCGCCTTTGACGAGGATCTCGCCATCGTCGGCAAGCAGGACGCGCACGCCATCGAGCGGCAGCCCGACGGTGTCGATCTTGATGTGCGACGGCGGGTTGCAGCTGATGACGGGCGCCGCCTCGGTCTGCCCGTATCCCTGCAGAAGATTGACCCCGAGCGCCAGAAAAAAGCCACCGATTTCAGGATTGAGCGGAGCGCCGCCCGAGACCATGGCCTTTAGCCGCCCGCCGAAGCGATGGCGGATCTTGCCGCGGATCACCCGGTCGAGTAACGGATCGACCATCCTTTCGCTAAAGCTCATGGGTTCGCCGCGCACCCGCTTGCCGCCGATCCGCACCGCGTCGTCGAAAAGCCTGCGGGCGAGCCTGCCTTGGCGATCGATGCGCAGCCGAATTCGGTGATAGAGCGTTTCGTAGAGACGCGGCACCGCCGTCATGATCGTCGGCCGGGCTTCGCGCATATTGACGGCGAGGGTATCGGCGCTCTCCGCAAAATAGATTTCCGCGCCGAGCGATATCGGGAACATCATTCCGGCCGTGTGCTCGTAGGAATGGGACAGCGGCAAAAAGCTCAAGAACACTTCCTCGCCGAGCCCGAGGATCTCGAGAAGACGATGTGCGCCGCCGCAGTTGGATAGGATGTTGCGGTGGCTCATCATAACGCCTTTGGGGACGCCGCCCGTTCCCGAGGTGTAGATGAGGCAGGCGATATCGTCCCGTGCGATGGCGCCGACCGCCGCCTCGATTTCGTCGGGCGCGTCGTCGCCGCGCGACAGGACGTCGTCCCATGACAGCAAGTCGACTGCGCTGGCTTGCCCGGCCGCGGGTTCGATCGCGATCACGGTCTGCATCGACTGGACCTGGTTTGCCGCCGCGAGCACTCGGGCGCCCAAATTGGCCTTCGACACGATCGCCGCTTTCGCGCCGCTGTCGGCGAACACGTGCCGGTGGTCTTCGACCGTGTTGGTCACGTAGGCCGGCACGGTGATTGCGCCGGCGCTCATGATGGCGAGATCGGCTACGATCCATTCCGGGCGGTTTTCTGCGATGAGCGCCACCCGGTCGCCGCGGCCGACGCCGAGGCTGTTCAGCCCGCCGGCCAAGCGGCGCACGTCCGCCGCCGTCGCCGCCCAGCTGATCGGCCGGTAGCGCTCGTCCCGCTTGACCCAGACAAAAGGCTTGCGCCCGCGCCGTTCGGATTGCGCGAAAAACATCGCCGGCAGGCTCGGGCAGCGCTCGTAGTCCATTCTTTCCCCCGATGCTCGCAGCCTTTTTACGGCCTTCGCGGCGCAAGCGGAATAGCTTGGCGGTGGGTTGCCTGCCCCCCATATGCGCTTCGCAGCCCGCAGGGGGACGAGGTATCGAATGCGCTCGAGCTTGCCTGACTTTCGATCGGCCCGGCCTTGAGCGACGACAATTCCCTCTCCGGGCGCTTCCGCCGCTATGCCCAGGTCTCGACGGCGGTGGGTGGATTTGCCGCGCGGCTAGCTGGCGAGCGCTACCTCGGGCTGAGCCTCGATCACCGGCGGCAGGCGGCCGAACTCAAGGCGGTGCTCGGCGGCATCAAGGGGCCGCTGATGAAAGTGGCGCAGCTGCTCGCCACGATCCCCGAAGCGCTGCCGCCGGAATACGTTCAGGAGCTAGTTCAGCTGCAGGCGAACGCGCCGGCGATGGGCTGGCCGTTCGTCCGCCGGCGCATGGCGAGCGAACTCGGCAGCGATTGGCCGAGGAAGTTCGCCAGCTTCGAGAGGGCTGCCGCGCATGCCGCTTCGCTGGGGCAGGTCCACCGCGCAACAGCGCAGAACGGCAGCCGCTTCGCCTGCAAATTGCAGTATCCCGACATGGCGTCGGCGGTCGAGGCCGATTTGCGCCAGCTGAAGCTCGCGATGGGTCTCTACGAGCGCTACGATCGCGCGGTCTCGACGGCGGAGATTCATGCCGAGATCGCCGACCGGCTGCGCGAGGAACTCGACTACCAACGTGAGGCCGCGCACATGCGGCTTTACGGTGCGATGCTGAAGGGCGAGCCGGGCGTCGCGGTGCCGGTGCCCTGCCCTGAACTGTCCACCCGGCGGCTCCTGACGATGACCTGGCTGGATGGGGCTCCGATTCTCGATCTCGCCAAGGCTCCGCTCGAGCGGCGCAACCGCGTCGCACTGCGCATGTTCCGCATCTGGTACGTGCCTTTTTACTATTACGGCGTGATCCACGGCGATCCGCATTTGGGCAATTACACCGTAGCGCCGGACGACACGGTCAACCTCTTGGATTTCGGCTGCGTTCGGGTATTCGGCGCCTCCTTCGTCAAGGGCGTCATCGATCTCTACCACGCGCTGGAACGCGGCGACCGGGATCTTGCGGTTCATGCCTACCGCTCCTGGGGATTCGGCAATCTTTCGAGCGAGATCATCGAGGTGCTGAACCGTTGGGCGGCCTTCGTCTACGGTCCGCTGCTCGACGACAGAGAGCGGCTGATCCAGGAAAAGGCGAGCGGCGCCAATGGCGCGGCCGTGGCCGAGAGCGTGCATCGCGAGCTGCGCCGCCTCGGTGGGGTGCGGCCGCCGCGCGAATTTGTCTTCATGGACCGCGCCGCCGTCGGTCTCGGCTCGGTGTTCATGCACCTCAAGGCCGAAATCAATTGGCACCGCGTGTTTCACGAGTTGATCGACGATTTCGACGAGGCGCGGCTTGCCGCCCGCCAGAGGGCGGCACTCGCCGCCGCCGGGGTGCCCGGGCCGGCGCCGCCGCCCCGGCGCCGCGCGCGTGGTAGGCGCGGATGAGGGGCGGGCTCGTGATCTTCGACTGCGACGGCGTCCTCGTCGACAGCGAGCCGATCCTCAACCGCGCTCACGCCGCGGTCATGACGGCCTGCGGCTGCCCGATCGACGAGGCCGAACTCCTCGAACGCTTCTGCGGCGTCGCCGATTCGGAAATGATCCGCGCGATCGAGCGCGAACGGGGCAAGCCGCTGCCCTCCGATTACCCGCAGCGCGTGGCGGCGCGGATCGCGCGGGATTACCGCACCGCGCTGCAGCCTATCGCCGGCATCGGCGAACTCCTCGATGGCCTCGATGCGCCGGTCTGCGTCGCCTCGAGCGCCACGCCGTCGCAGCTGCGGCTCGCTCTCGAAATCACCGGCCTTCTCCACCGCTTCGGATCACGCTTATACAGCGCCGCGATGGTATGCCGAGGCAAGCCCGCGCCCGATCTCTTCCTCTACGCGGCGAAGCAGATGGGTGCCGAGCCGGAAGCGACGATCGTCGTCGAAGACAGCCTCGCCGGCGTCGCCGCGGCGATCGCCGCGCGGATGACGGCGATCGGCTTTTGCGGCGGCAGCCATAGCCGGCCCGGGCACGGCGCTCGGCTGATCGCTCGCGGCGCCGCTGCCGCAGCCGAGAGCGCGCCGGCGCTCGCTGCGGCGCTCGGACGGCTCGGGGACGCCGATCGGGCGAAAGACCGCCGAGATGGTTGCGCTGCGAGATGTCTGCCGGCAAAATCCTAGTAGGCGGTCAAAGGCGCAGCTCCATATGCGAAATCTCCTCGTTCTCGCGATTATCCCGTTACTCCTCCAGGGATGCGCCGATCGGATACCGGTCAGGGACGATTTCGGCACCAGCGCGCTTGCCCCCAAGGGCAAGACTCCGCCAGAGTTCGCCGAATTCAATAATTACGACCCGCAGGTGAACGCCTTGGTGGCAACCCAGATCTGCGCTACGCCCTACGTTCAGATCGAGCAACGATCGGAACCCGCGCAGCCCGGCGAGTTGTCCGTGTGGCGCGGCCGCTGCGAGCCCTATCGCGTCGTCCAGCTGCCGCCCTGACGGTGCAACCGCCGTCCGCCGCGACGAGCAGCCGCAGCCCGGCATACGGTTTGTCTCGGAATAACCGTAGAAGTCGGGCCGTTTAATGGCGATCAGGGCAGCCGAGCGGGCAAGGGCCGCATGAGCCGCACGATTCTCGTGACAGGTGGGGCAGGCTATATCGGCAGCCACGCCTGCAAGGCGCTAGCTCGCGCCGGCTACCGCCCGGTGGTTTACGACAATCTATCGCGCGGGCATCGCGAGGCCGTGCGTTGGGGTCCCTTTATCGAAGGCGATCTCGCGGATCGCGACCGGCTCATTGCCGCGCTGCGGCGCGAGCGAGTCGACGCAGTGATGCATTTCGCCGCCTATGCCTATGTCGGCGAATCGGTCCGAGATCCGTCGCTTTACTACCAGAATAATCTCGGCGGCAGCCTGGCGCTTCTCGATTCGATGCGCGCGGCAGAGGTCGGGCAGATCGTCTTTTCCTCCACTTGTGCCACTTACGGAAATCCCGAGACAGTCCCAATCGGCGAGGACGCGCGCCAACTGCCGATCAACCCGTATGGCGAGACCAAGCTCGCCATCGAGCGGGCGCTTCGCTGGTATGGGGAAGCCTACGGATTGCGCTCGGTTGCGCTGCGCTATTTCAACGCCGCCGGGGCCGATCCGGACGGCGAGGTTGGCGAAGCTCACGACCCTGAAACCCATCTTATCCCGCTTGCCGTCGAGACCGCGCTCGGACGGCGGGACTGTCTCGAGGTTTACGGCACCGATTATCCGACCCCCGACGGCACCGCGGTTCGCGATTATATTCATGTCCAGGACCTGGCCGAGGCGCATGTCCGTGCCCTCGCCCATCTCGATGCCGGAAATGCGAGCCTGGTGCTCAATCTCGGTACCGGCCGAGGGTACTCGGTGCGAGAAGTGATCGCCGCAACCGAAGCGCAGGCCGGCCGGCCGGTAACACGGCGTGAGACGCCGAGGCGGCCCGGCGATCCGCCGGTACTGGTCGCGGATCCGACGCGGGCCCAGACGATCCTCGGCTGGCGGGCGCAGATATCGGATCTCGCGACGATCATCCGCACGGCCCTGGCTTGGCACGAGCGACGGACGCATCAACCAGGCTGAAGCCGATCGCGCGCAACGGTAGCACTCCAAGGAATGAATCTTGCAGCCGCTCGTTATGCGAGCGCCTCACCGTCGGACGGCGGGCTGTCGCGGCGGGCACCCGGGAGTGCGCGGATGAACATGATCGATGAGTTGGCGCCGGCGACCGAGCGGTTGCGACCGACCGACATCGGCCGCCAACCGCCGATTCGGGTGCATGGCAAGTTCTTCTTCTGCGGCGAGGAAAAGTACTTCGTCAAGGGCGTCACCTACGGTCCATTTGCCTGCGGCAGCCACGGCGCGCCGTTTCCGGAAGCGGCGGCGGTCGAACGGGATTTCGAGCGGATGCGCAAAGCGGGCGTCAATACCGTGCGCGTCTTCACCGCACCGCCGGTGTGGCTGCTCGATGCGGCGATGGATGCCGGTCTGAGGGTTCTCGCCGGCCTGCCCTGGAGCGAGCACGTCACGTTTCTCGACCGCCCGCAGCTCCAGGCGGATATAATAGCCGCGGTCAGGGAGGCGGTGCGCGGATGCCGCCGGCACCCTGCGATATTCGCCTATCTCGTCGGCAACGAGATCCCTCCCGACATCATTCGCTGGCACGGCGCGGAGCCGGTCCGGCGGTTCCTGCGCGATCTCGTTGCGCTGGTCCGGGAAGAGCACCCGGGAGCCCTTGTCAGCTACGCGAATTTTCCATCGACGGAGTATCTGGCCGTCGACTTCACCGATTTCGTTTCGTTCAATGTTTATCTGCACGAGGAAGCCGCGTTTCGTCGCTATATCGCGCGGCTGCACAATCTTGCGGTCGATCAGCCGCTGGTCTTGACCGAATTCGGTGTCGATTCGCTGCGCGAGGGCGAGGAGGGGCAGCGCAACGTGCTGTCCTGGCAGGTTCGCACCGCCTTCGAGGCTGGCGTTGCCGGCACCGCGGTCTTTGCTTGGACCGACGAATGGTTCACCGGAGGACACCTGATCGAGGATTGGGCGTTCGGGCTTGTCGATCGCGAGCGCCGTCCGAAAGCCGCGCTCGCCGAGGTCGAGAGGCAGTATTCGGGCAGGCTGCCGCCATCGCTGTCGCGCTATCCGCGCGTCTCGGTAATTGTCTGCGCTTACAACGCCAAGCGGACGATGGACCAATGCCTCGCCTCGCTCGCCCGGCTCGACTATCCCGACTATGAAGTGATTGTCGTCAATGACGGCTCGACCGACGGCACCCTGGAGATCGCCGAGCGCTGGGGATATTGCCGCATCCTGAGTGGGCCCAACGAGGGCCTCAGCGCTGCTCGGAACCGCGGCGCCGAGGCGGCCGACGGCGAAATCGTCGCCTATACCGACAGCGATTGCGTCGCGGATCCGGATTGGCTCACCTATCTCGTCGCTAAGATGGAAGCCGGCAATCTCGCGGCTTGCGGCGGCCCCAACCTGCCGCCGCCGGAGGAAAGCCTCGTTGCGGCGGCGGTCGCGGTATCGCCGGGCGGCCCGACGCACGTCCTCATCAGTGACGAGGTCGCCGAACACATCGCCGGCTGCAACATGGCATTTCGCCGCGAGGTGCTGCTGCAGCTCGGCGGGTTCGACCCGGTGTATCGCGCCGCCGGCGACGATGTCGACATCTGCTGGCGGTTTCAGGATGCGGGATACGTGATCGGTTTCAGCGCCGCCGCCATCGTCTGGCATTTTCGCCGAAACACGGTGCGCGCCTATTTGCGTCAGCAGCGCGGCTACGGCAAGGCCGAGGCGCTTGTCTATGCGAAGCACCCGTTCCGCTTCAATCTGTTCGGGCAGGCCAAGTGGCTCGGCCGGATCTACGGCGACCTGTCGGCGGCGCTGTTGCTGTCGCGCAAACCGGTCATCTACTCCGGCACATTCGGGCGCGGGCTGTTCCAGACGATGTACGAGCCGCCGTCCTCGCTGACCGCGTTCCTGCCTTTGAGCTTCGAATGGAGCTTGGCAGCCCTGCTGCTCTCGCTGGCCGCAATTGCCGATGGCGGCTGGTTCTGGTTGCTGACGGTGCCGCAGCTCGTCACCTGGGCGGTATGCGTCAACGGCGCGCTCAATGCCCATGTCGCCAAGCGCCACACCGGACTGAAGGATGCGGGGTCTACAGTAACGGCCATCAAGCTGCGGGCGCTCGTGGCGCTGCTGATCTATCTGGGCCCCCTGTTGCGCGGTTCGGCGCGCCTCAGATGGCGCTTGCGGACGATGCAGACGCCGCAGCGCATGCACCTTCACCCGACCGAGCAGCGGGCTCGAGTCGATTGGCGCGGATGCAGCTTCGCGCTCTCTTATTGGAGCGACGACGCCGCGGAAAAGGAGCTGATGATCGGTGGGCTGATGGATTTCCTGCTGCCGCAGAAGTACTTTGTCGTGTCGGATACGGGCTGGAGCGGGTGGGATCTGAAGATCGCGCGCGGGCTGTGGAACCGGGCGCTCGTCACGGTGTGCAGCGAAAATCACGGCGGGTCGCGGCGGCTGCTGCGGGTGCGATGCGCGATGCGACTGTCTCGCCTCGCCAGATTTATGCTGCGTTTCTATGCGGCCGCGACCGCATCGGCTCTGATCCTTGGTTGGCCGCTGGCGGCAGCGGCGGTTGGGCTCCTCGGCTGTGTCAATTTCGCCGCGATGGCGTGCCGGCTGGTGCTCTTCGCCCGGCTGATGCACCGCATCATCGAGACGGTCGCCAAACAATCGCGGCTCGCCGCCGTGACGCCGGTAGTGCGCGGGCTGCTGCCGATCGGCACACCTCGCACGGTTTAGGCACAGGGAATTCCGCGAGCCTTTCCCGCGGACGAACTCGATGCTGAGAAAGCTCCTCCCGTATTTCGCTCCCCATCGCGGGCAGATCGCTTGGGCCCTGTTCCAGGTTTTTTTGATCTCCGGGTTCGAGCTACTGAAACCGTGGCCGCTGCAGATCGTCATTGACGATGTTCTGGGTCACAAGCGCTCTGTCTTGGTCGGGTTCTCGCCGGGGCAGCTCTTGCTCGTAGCCGCCCTGGGGATCGTCGTGGTCAATATTGGCGCCGGGGCGCTGACCCTGTTGCACAACTACACGACGATCCGCGTTGGACAGAACATGGTCAACGACCTGCGCGGCGCGTTGTATGCGCATTTGCAGCGGTTGTCGCTCGCGTTCCATAGTCGCCAGCGGGTCGGCGACCTGATGTACCGGATCACCGCGGATAGCTTCGCCGTCCAAACGATGATCATGAACGGCGTGCTGCCGATCCTGTCGGCGGTGATCCTGCTGAGCGGGATGCTCGTCGTCCTCTTCCCGATGGATCCGCTGCTGACCGTTCTCGCGCTGACCATCGTGCCGCTGTTGTTCGGGCTCATCTCGGCTTTCAACCGCAAGATCGTGCATGTCGCGACCGAGGTCCGAAACCGCGAAAGCTTCGTCTATTCGCTCGTCCAATGGGCGATGTCGTCGATCAAGGTCGTGCAAGCCTTTACCAAGGAAGAGGAAGAACACCGACGCTTCATGGGCGCGAGCCAGGCGAGCCTTAAGGCGACCTTGCGCCTCTACAGCTGGCAGACGCTCTATTCGGGCGCCGTCAACGGCGTGATCGCCTGCGGCACGGCGTTGGTTGTCTACGAAGGTGCGCGCGCGGTCATCTCCGGCCAGCTGTCGGTCGGCCAGCTGATCGTGTTCGTGTCGTATCTCGCGCAGCTTTACGCGCCGGTCAATCAGATTACCCAGAGCTGGGGCTTGATCGCCGGAGCGCGCGCCGGAGCGCAACGCGTCTTCGAAGTGCTCGACATCGAAGCCGATCTCCTCGACGGCAGCCGCTCCCTGACCCGCGATGCGGCGCGGGGCGAGGTCGCGTGGCGCGATGTCGCCTTTCGCTACCGCGCCGATGTCCCCGTCCTCGATAGGATCGATCTCGTCGTCTCGCCGGGCAGCAAGATTGCCGTCGTGGGTCCTACTGGTGCCGGCAAATCGACGCTTCTCGCTCTGCTGCCGCGTTTCTTCGATCCGACGGCCGGGCGGGTCGAGATCGGCGGCGTCGATCTGAGGCAGTTTACGCTGAGGTCGCTGCGCAGCCAGATCGCCATGGTCTTGCAGCCGCCGCTGATCTTTCCGCTCTCGGTGCGCGACAACATCGCCTACGGCCGGCCCGGCGCCGACGATGCGGCGATTCGAAGGGCGGCCCGCCTCGCCCGTATCGAGGATCTGATCGCCTCGTTTCCGCAGGGCTACGACACTCTTCTCGGCGAATCGGGCATGACTCTTTCCGAAGGGGAAAAGCAGCGTATTACCATCGCTCGGGCTTTGCTGCGCGAGGCGCCTATCCTCGTCCTCGACGAGCCCACCTCGGCCCTCGACGTCGAAACCGAGGCGTTCGTCATGGAAGCGATCGAGAGGCTGACGGAGCGCTGCACGACCTTCATCATCGCCCATCGTTTGTCGACCGTGCGGGGTTGCGACCGAATCGTTGTGCTGCGCGACGGCGCCATCGTCGAACAGGGAACCTTGCCGGAACTGCTGCGGGCGAAAGGGGTCTTCGCCGAATACTACGCGACGCAGTTCGCGCCCGAGCATCGGCCCGGTCGAGAGCTCCCGGTCGGCACTTGATTTCGGCTTCCGATTTCCCGAATTCGGCCGAATGAAACGCCTGATTTCACAGGCGACTTCACCGCCCGACAAGCACGTGCAGCGGTCGATTTGGACAAGGCCGGGCGGCCGTCCGCGGGCGATCCGCGGGAGTGCGGATCTTGAATTCCTTGTTGCCATGACGCGATCATCCGGCTAGGGTCCCGCGGTCGAATACCGCTCTGCGGGATAGCCTCCAGGGTGAAGAGGCGATGGATGCGATGGCGAATGTGTTCGCCCCCGCTCCTCCGCCTCTCGGAGCAATCTCGCGGGCGGACGGATCGCGTCGGGCGGCTGCAACCTGGTCCGAGGCTTGCGCCACGGACACCCACGGTTCAGCAAGTTGTGGGGGGACATGAGCGCCGATTTTTCGACTTGGGGAAGGCGAGCCCTTCCCGTGCTTCGGATTTCGTTTCGAACCGAGAACCGCTCGTCGCAGATCGTCGTGTCGTCTGCCGGGCTGGCGCTGGGGCTTGTCATCGCTCTGGCGGCGGCGGCGGCGAGTTGCTATCTCGTGGTCCGTTGTGCGGTTGACGAGCGCACCGCAGCTGCGGGGCGCGTGGCGGAATTGCGAATGGAGCGTGCGAACGCCGATTTGCAGGACAGCATCGCCGCCCTGCAAGACAAGCTCGGCGCGGTCGCGCGCGACCGAGCGCAGATGCAAAACCAGCTTGCAAGCCTGAACAGCCAATCCGGCGAGTTGCGCGGGCTTCTCTACACGGCCGAAGAGAAGTTGCGGTCGCTCGCCGAGACGCGTAGCCAGCTTTCGCAGCAAACAGGAGCGATCCAGGAGCAGCTTTCCGCATCCGAGCGAACGTCGTCGTCGAAGGCGAGCCGAATCGCGCAATTGACGCAGACACTGGCGCAAGTCCGACGCGAGCTCCATGATGCTCAGGCGCAGCGCGCGACGCTGATGGCGCGCCTCAGTAAAGTCGAGGCCGACGCGCAGGCGGTGCAGGGCGAGCGGCAAAGGGCCTCGGGCGAACGAGATCGCTTGCGCGCCCGCATCAATGCGCTCGAACAAAAACTTTCGCTGCGCGCCAGGCGCGGCGCCGGTCGCGAAGTCGCGAGCGCTCCCGCTGCAGCAGGCGCTGCCGCGGGAGGTGTAGCGGCCCCGGCGCAACGTGTGGTCGCCTATGAGCCGGCCCGGCGCGGCCTCACGGAGGTGGAGCGCGTGCTCGCCTCGACGGGGCTCGACGTCGAGAGGCTGCTCGCGAAATTTAGTACGAGCCGCGCCGAGGGCGGTCCGTTTGTGCCGCCGCCGAAAGGGGGAAAGCTGCCGGACCAGCTGGGTATGCAGAAGCTCCTGGCGCTGCACCGCCTCGCGAAGGCACTACCGATTTCCACCCCGCTCGGGAGCTACCGCCTGACGAGCCCGTTCGGCATCCGGCACGACCCTTTCAACGGACGAGAGGAGTTTCATACCGGGGTCGATCTCTCGGCGCCCTTCATGACGCCCGTTTATGCGACGGCGCCGGGCACCGTCACTTACGCGGGGTGGCGGACCGGCTACGGCAAGGTCGTGGAAATCGATCACGGCAACGGCATATCCACCCGCTATGCGCACCTGCACCGCTATACCGTTCTTGTCGGGCAAAAGGTTCGGGCACACACGCAGGTCGGCTATGTCGGCACCACCGGGCGGAGCACCGGCCCTCACGTCCACTACGAAGTGCTGGTGAATGGCGAACCACAGAATCCGGAGAAGTTCTTTAGCCTTGCGCGCCTGATCCCGGTGGCCGCCCGCTGACGAGCGGCACGCCTAGCGTGCAAGGTCACTGACCAGCGAAAAGGCCGAGGCGCCGCCGTCCCGCCCGCGATAGATCTGCAGGTTGTCGAGGACACGCTGGACGTACCGGCGCGTCTCGGTGAACGGCAAGATTTCGATCCAGTCGATCATATCGACATGTCCGCCGCGCGGGTCGCCGTATTCGTTCAACCACTCCCTGACGCGGCCGGGGCCGGCATTGTAGGCTGCGATCGCCAGCACGTATGAGCCGCCGAAATCATCGAGCAGGCGCTCGAGATAGGCGCGTCCGAGCAGCACATTGTAGCTGCCGTCGGTCGTCAACCGCTGCAGTGAAAACGGCAGCTGCGCCTTCTTCGAAATGAATTTTGCCGTCGCCGGCATCAGCTGCATCAAGCCGAGGGCGCCCGCCTGGCTCAGCGCGTCGGGCTCGAACGCGCTTTCCTGCCGGATCATCGCGTAGAGCAGGGAGTGCTCCGTCGTTCCGCCGTCGGGCAGCGCCACCACCGGGTAGCCGTGCACCATCAGCGGCATCCCCGCTGCGACCGCGCGATTTGCCACGGCAATCGCTAGGTCGATCCTGCCGTGCGCCTCGGCAAGCGCGGCAAGCATCGCAAAATCGAGAGGGGTGCGCGTGGATTTGGCCAGGCTGAGCAGAAAATCCTTGCTGCGGTAGCGATCGCCGAGATCGAAGAAGATTTCCGCGGCGCGCACACGCGGGCGCTGGTCGAATTGAGCCTGCTCCGCCGCGGTCGGCCGCGGTTCCGGAAGAGGATGCGGCGGCGCGTCGTTGCCGAGCCGGTGGGCAGCAAGCTGCCCGTAGAAGGTCGCCATATGCTCGGCGCCGGCGGCGTACCACTTTTGCGCTAGCGCGGATTTTCCCGCGGCCGCGGCCGCCCGCCCGCCCCAAAAGCCGGCGCGCGCCTGTGCATCGGGGGTCCTCGCGCGCGCGAGAATGCGCGAGAAATGGTCGAAGGCGAGGGCCGGGTTCTTCATGAATCGCAAGGCGATGTAGCCGGCGAGAAACTCCGACTGCGAGAGGGCGGCGCTGTCGATTGGGCCGTGCTCTTCGACGACGCGATAGGCGAGGGCGGAGTTACCGCCAGCGAGGAGCTGGCGCGCGATCTCGGCACGTTCGGTCCACCACCGATCGGCGTGAGCCGGGTTACCGGCTTCGGCGAGGAGTATCGGCGCCGCCGCTTCGGGTGCGCCGTCTTTCAGCTTCGAGCGCAATTCGTCGAACAGCAGGCCGGGATCTGAGCGAAGCTGCGCCGGTACCTTGGCCAAGGCCGCCTCGGCGTCGGGGGCTCGTGCGGCGAACGCTTCGCGGGCTGCGGCGAGCGCCCGATAATCGGGCGGAACCCGCGACAGCATTCGCTGTACGGCCCTGGTTTGCCCGTCCCATAACAGGCGATCGAGCCGATTGATGTCGTCGGCTTGACGAATGGCCCCGCCATGACGAGCGAGGAAGGCTTTTTCGTCGGCCGGGCCGAAATTGCAGCCGATCCAGGCGGCCCGAAGCGCCTTGGTGCCGCCGGCGACGTCGCCTGCGGCGATCATCGTCTCAGCGAGGCGGACCCGGCCCGCGAAACTCAGCGGCGGATGACGCTTCAGCCATGCGGCAGCGACCCCGTCGGAAACATTGGCGATCGCCGCCTCGGCCGCGCGGCGAAGCACCTTCTGCTTCGGCCATTTGCGGTTGTTCGTGATGAATTGGCTGATATCGGCGAAGCTGGCACTGGTTGGCGAATGGGTATAGTCGAGCCAGCGCAAGATCTCGAGCGGAAGCGGATCCTTGACCGGCGCGAGGTCGGAGTAGGCCTCGCTCCACTTACCTTTGTCGGCGGCGGTAACGGCGGCACGCATACGGTCCATATCGCCCGGAGAAAGCGCGCCGGCCTGCGCGGCGCGAATCGCGAACAGCATTGCCAAGGCGGGCAAAAATATGCGGCGAGATGAGCGGAACAAAGCGAGCCTGCCTGAGAGAGATGTCAAAGATAAGGCAAGATTCTTTACGGCCTTTCCGGCAGCACGGCAAGCCTCGCACGGCAACGCTTGCGATGATCCTGAGGATGATGCGATTCGGCGGGGCTATGGCAGGCGGGATTGCATCCTCGCTATCCTGCCTACCACTGCGGCAATGTGATGAGGCGACCGATGGAATTCGCAAAGCGCCGAATCGGGCGAACGACGCTTGATGTGACGGTTTTGGGGCTCGGCTGTGCCACTCTCGGCGGGCGGCGCATTCCGGTCACGCGCGAGGAGGCTGAGGCGATCGTCTGCCGGGCCTGGCACGCCGGCATTCGCTATGTCGATGCGGCGCCGTATTACGGCTTTGGCCAGGCCGAGCGCGCGGTCGGGGATGCGCTGCGCCTGATGCCGCGCGAGGAATGGGTATTGTCGACAAAGGTCGGGCGCCTGCTGCGGCCGCGCCGCGCCCCCGACCCCGACGGACACCCGATGCCGTTCGAGGCGGTGTTCGATTATTCCTATGATGGCGTCATGCGCTCGTTCGAGGACAGTCTGCAACGCCTTGGCCTGGCACGCATCGACCTGCTTTACGTGCATGACATCGGCACCATGCAGCATGGCAAAAAGGCGCACCCGGCGCTGATGCGAAGCCTGCGCGAAAGCGGCTGGCGCGCGCTCGAGGAATTGCGGCGCGCCGGCGTCGTGCGCGCCGTCGGGATCGGCGTCAACGAGCGCGAGGTGCTGCTCGAGGCAATGGAATGGGGCGATTGGGACGCTTTCCTGCTGGCCGGCCGCTATACCCTTCTCGAGCAGGCGCCGATCGAGGATCTGCTGCCGAAATGCCTCGCCGCGGGGATCTCGATCGTCGTCGGCGGCCCGTTCAACTCCGGCATCCTCGCCGGCCGCGACACCTGGAATTACGAGAGCGCGCCTGCCGAAATCGTCGCGCGAGCCCGGGCGCTGCGGGCGGTTTGTGAGCGCCACGACGTACCGCTCGCGGCGGCGGCATTGCAGTTCCCGCTCGCCCATCCAGCCGTCGCCGCGGTTATTCCGGGTCCGCGCAACGTCGCCGAGCTCGACGCCAATATCTCTCTGTTAGAGGCGCCGATCCCGGCGGCGTTATGGCGGGAACTCCGGGCAGAGGGCCTGATCCACCCGGCTGCCCCGACGCCTTCCTAGCAGCTCGCCTCGGGCCAGCCGCGGCCGCGATAGGCGCCGTCCCAGAACAGCCACTCGTACTGCGCGGCCCGACGGAAGGCCGCGAGCATCTGTTCGCGCACGGCTGCGGTTTCCGCCGCGGCGGCGCGGTCGGCCATCTCGATGACCCCGGCGACGGCTTCGCCGAAGCGCGCATCGGCGTAGGTGTCGATCCACGCCCGATAAGGGTTGTCGGGTGCCGCCGCGCGGGCGATCGCGCAGCCTTCTTCCCAATAGATCCAGAAGCAAGGCAGGAGCGCCGCCACTCCGACCGCCCACGGACCGCGATGGACGGTCGCGACGAGAAAGCTCGTATAGGCGAGGCAGTCGGGGGAGGGATCGGCATGCGCGAGGGTGCCGGGATCGATGCCGAATTCGGCGAGATAGCGCTCATGCAAGGCCCGCTCGACCGCGATCGCTCCGGTCGCGGAGTTGGCGAGCGAGGCTACGGAGGCGGGATCGGGCGCCTTGGCCGCGGCCAGCGCGAGCACGCGCGAGAACTCGCCGAGGTAGAGCGCGTCCTGGACGATGTACCGTTGAAAGCGCCCGCGCGCGAGCGAGCCGGCCGCCAGCTCCCGATTGAACGGCAATTCGCGGATCATCCGGCGCAGCGCCGCGGTATCGGCCCAAGCCTCTTCGGAAAAGCGGCGCATCGGTGACCTCCACCCTCGATCCGGTATATCCGCCATGGTTGGGCAGCGACGGCGGTGCTGTCCAGCCGCCGCAGACGTTAGCCGGACATGCGAAATCCCGGCAGGATCATCGAAACCGACATCCCGGCCCGCCTCGACCGCCTGCCATGGACGCGATTTCACGCGCTCGTCGTGCTGGCGCTCGGGATCACCTGGGTTCTCGATGGGCTGGAGGTGACGATCGCCGGCTCGATCGCAGGCGCGCTCGAGGAAAGCCCGGTATTGCATTTCGATGCGGTCGAGGTCGGCCTCGTCTCGAGCGCCTATCTCGTCGGCGCGGTCTCCGGTGCCTTGATCTTCGGGTATCTGACGGACCGGTTCGGCAGGCGCCGGCTCTTTTTCGTAACGCTCGGGCTTTATCTGACGGCAACCGCGGCGACCGCGCTGTCGTGGAACTTCGCGAGCTTCGCCCTATTCCGGTTTCTGACGGGGGCCGGGATCGGCGGAGAATATACGGCGATCAACTCGGCGATCGACGAACTCGTGCCGGCGCGGTTGCGCGGCCGCATCGATCTCGCGATCAACGGCAGCTTCTGGATTGGCGCGGCGCTCGGCGCGGGCGGCGCCCTCGCCTTGCTCCAGCCTGGCACATTGCCGCCCGATTGGGGTTGGCGCGCCGCCTTCGCTATCGGCGCCGTACTCGGTCTCGGCGTCCTGACGCTGCGCCGCTTTGTCCCGGAGAGCCCGCGCTGGCTGATCTTTCATGACCGGCTCGGGGAGGCCGAAGGCGTCATTGCCGAAATCGAGGCGCGGGTTGAGCACGCCCGTTCCGCCACGCTGCCGGGATCCGGTGCGGCGCGCACGCGCCTTGCCGCCTCCTCGCGCACGCCGATGCTGCGGATCGTGTCGGCAATTCTGCACGACTACCCGCGGCGCGCGCTGCTTGGGCTCGCGCTGATGGGCGCGCAGGCGTTCTTCTATAACGCGATCTTTTTCTCCTATGCGCTGGTGCTGACGCGCTTCTACGCCATCCCGGCGGCGGCGATCGGCTGGTACGTTCTGCCCTTTGCGCTCGGCAATTTCATGGGACCGCTGTTGCTCGGACCCCTCTTCGACAGCATCGGCCGAAAGCCGATGATCGCTGCAACCTACGCGCTCTCGGGGGTCCTGCTCGCAATCGTCGGCTGGCTGTTCAGCGAGGATCTACTAGGCGCGGGCGCGCTGACCTTCGCGTGGAGCGTCATCTTCTTTTTCGCCTCGGCGGCCGCGAGCGCCGCCTATCTGACCGTCGGGGAGAGCTTTCCATTAGAGGCGCGGGCGATGGCGATCGCCTTCTTCTATTCGGTCGGAACGGGGCTCGGCGGCATCGTCTCGCCGGCGCTGTTCGGAATGCTCGTCGGCTCGGGCGAGCGCGGCGCAGTGTTCGCCGGTTATCTCCTCGGCGCCGCACTGATGCTGGGGGCGGCAGTCGTCGAGGCCGCAATCGGCGTCAGGGCCGAGGGCCAGGGGCTCGAAAGCGTGGCGCCACCCTTGTCGGCTGTCATCGATCGCCTGCGAAATGAGGTGCGACTTCGGCCATGAACCGGGCCATCTCGTCCTTGACTTGCGCGTGCGGCTTCAGACCCACGTTGAAATAAAGGATGACCTCCTCGAACCCCGCCGCCTCGACTTTCTTCAGCACTTCGCTGATCGCTGCCGGCGAGCCGATCAGCACCGAATTCTCGGTCAGGTCCTGCGGCCGCACCTTGTGCAGCCGCTCGACGATCTCGATGAAATAGCGATAGCTCGGCGGCGTCGTCTTGGGGTCGCCCGGAAAGGCGGCGATCACGCATTCCTTGTAGTAGCGGATCTGCCGGGCGCGGGCCGCGGCCTCTTCCGCCGGACTATCCGCGAAATGGATGAAATAGCTGCATTTGAGCCCCTGCGGCCGGTGCCCATGCCGGGCGGAGGATTGCGCGTAGAGATCCGCAACCTGGGCGAGCCCGCCATAGCTCATCGCCGCGGCGAAGGGCGCGACGACGAGGCCGCAGCCGAGCCGGCCGGCAAGCTCGATCGAGGGCGGCGAGAAGGAGGCGACATAAGTCGGGATCGGGCGCTGCAGCGGTTGCGGTGTGATCGCCACATCCTCGAAGGCGTAATGTGCGCCCCGATACGAGATCGGACCGACCGCCTCCCACAGCCGGCGGACGATCTCCATTCCTTCGGCGAAGATCCCCTGATTGTCCTCGAACGAGACCTTGAACGGGACATATTCGCGCCGGTCGTAGCCGCGCCCGGCGGCGAAATCGACGCGTCCGCCCGACAGCAGGTCGAGCGTCGCCCATTGCTCGGCGACGCGGATCGGCTGATGCAGCGGCAGCACCGTCACCGCCGGCGCGAGGCGGATCCTGGAGGTGCGGGTAGCGACTTGGGCGAGCACGAGATCGGGGCAGGAGAGCACTCCGAGCGTGCTGAAATGATGCTCGCCGATCCAGGCCGAATGCAGCCCCACGGTCTCGGCATAGACCGCCTCGTCGAGAATATCGGCAATGAACCCATTGGCACTGCGAGTGTTGTACTCGTAATGATTGTCGCTCAACGTGAAATAGCCGAATTTCATCTTGCTCCCCTTTAATTACTCACCACCCGGCCTGAGAATGGCTGCTAAGAATAACTCTTCAAGATCACGCGGCGGTGCGCCGGCGCCGTGTCGGCCCGTGCGCCGCCCGCGTCGAGTTGGTCGAGCATCCCGCGGCACCATGCTCGTTACGGGCCGACCCGCGTCTCTTCAACCACGACGGTCTCGATGATCGCTTCGGCGCCTTGCCCTTCGTACAGCCATCGCGACAGCAGCCCGGCGATGACCGCGCCGATGATCGGCGCCAGCCAGAACAGCCACAGCTGACCGATATACGCGCCACCGGCAAACAATGCCGGCCCCGTACTGCGCGCCGGGTTGACCGATGTGTTCGTTACCGGGATCGATACCAGATGGATTAAGGTCAAGGCGAGGCCGATCGGGATGCCGGCGAATCCGACCGCCGCGCCCTTCGACGTGGTGCCGATAATGACGAAGAGAAAGAAGAACGTCATCACGACTTCGTCGATGAAGCAGCTCGGAAGACCATACTTGCCGGGGCTGAGGTCGCCGTATCCGTTGGCGGCGAACCCGCCCGGGATCCAGCCGGGTTTACCCGATGCGATCAGCCATAGCACCGCAGCGGCGGCGATGGCGGCGACGACTTGCGCGACGACGTAGGGGATGACATGCTTATTGGCGCAACGCCCGGCGCTCCACAGGCCGAGCGTGACCGCGGGGTTGAAATGGCCGCCGGAGATGTGCCCGACGGCGTAAGCCATCGTCAACACCGTCAAGCCGAAGGCGAAGGCGACCCCGGCAAAGCCGATCCCGAGGTTTGGAAAGGCGGCCGCCAGGACGGCAGCGCCGCATCCGCCGAAGACCAGCCAGAATGTGCCCAAGAACTCGGCGACGACGCGCCGCGCCATGTCGCTGTGCATGGTGATCCTCCCATTTCGGGTGAACCGGTGGCAACCTTGGCTGCCGAGATTATAGTGCGCAACCGCGAACTTTTATGAGACGCCAGCGCACGCCGGGTGATTGTGCGTGAAATAGCCGAATTTCATCGTGCTCAGCTCCACAATGCCCGCGAGGCGAGCCTCGCGCCCTCGCTCAAGGCGGCGAGCTTCGCCCACACAACCGTCGGGTGGACTTCGCAGGAGGTCGAAAAGCTCGCGAACCCGCAATCGGCCCCGGCGATCACATTCTCGCGCCCGACGACGGCGGCGAAGCGGGCGATCCGCTGCGCCACCAGCTCGGGATGCTCGACGAGGTTCGAGGCGTGCGTGACGATGCCGGGGACGAGGATCTTGCCGGCCGGCAGTTTGGCGCTCTCCCACACCTGCCATTCGTGCTCGTGGCGCGGGTTGGCGGCTTCGAACGAATAGGCGCCGGCATTGACCCCGAGCATGATGTCGGCGATGTGCTTCGCCTCGATCTCGTGCACCCGCGGCCCGACATTGATGCCGTAGCAGGTGTGATAGCGCACGCGCTCCGCCGGGATGCCGTCGAGCGCGTAATTCAACAGCTCGACAGTCCCGCCCGCCCAGCTGCGGCATTGCGCGATGTCGAGCTCGGGATGGACAGTGTAGTGGCCGGCCAATTGCGGATCGTCGATCTGCAGAATGAGGCCGGCATCGACGATCGCCTTGTATTCCTCGCGCAAGGCGTCGGCGAGGGCGGCGCGAAATTCCTCGTCGGTCCGGTAGTATTCGTTGCGGTTCCAGCCGGCGAGCTGGGCCGGCGACACGGCGGGCATGAATGCTTCCGCGCATTGCACCGCGGCGAGCGCCGACTTCAAATTGGCGATGTCGCGGGCGAGCGCATCATGTCCTTTGTAGGCGATAGGGCCGGTGCAAACCCAGCGCGTCGGCGGCGCCCGGCCGGCCGCGCCGGGCATCTGCGCCGCCCACGCATAATATTCGGGAAAGGCAAGGTGCTCGCGCGAACGCGCCCAGGTGCCCTGGGCGTCCGGGTTTGGCCGCGGCTCGATGCCGCTCAAGCGCTCGTTGACATAGGGGATGAAGCCGAAGCGCCCCATCTCGCCGTCGTTGACGATGTCGATGCCGGCCGCGGCCTGTTTCGCGACCGCCTCGGCGACCGCACTTTTGACGCGCGCGGCAAAGCGCGTCCGATCGACGCTCTCGCCGCGCTCCCTCGCCGTGATCAAGCCGAGCAGATCGGGCGGCCGCGGCAGGCTGCCGACATGGGTGGTCAGGATCCGCTCATCGCTGCGCTTCATGACGCTCCTCCCCAGAGCCTGCGCCAGCGAGGGTAGCGCGTGGGCTGCCTCAGGTCAGCACTGTCCGCAATGCGGCGATCGACGGCATGAAGAAATAGGCGGCGGCGGTCGGGACGACGAATTGCTGCGGCATGTCGAGCGTCGAGCGCCGATTGCCGGAGGGATAGTTCGGCACCGGCTCGTCCATCGCTCTGGGGCCCCCGCCCGGCGCCTCGCCGATGATCGGGTCGTAGCCGGGCGTAACCGGCAGGCCGCTGTCGGGTCGGGTTTTGCCAGAAACGAAATCGGGGTTGCTCGACCAGCTGGCCTGGAGGAATTCGAATTGCCCCCCGATCGAGGCCTGATAGCAGACGAACAAGAGCCCGCGGCTGTGCATCGTTTTCGTTTCGCCGGGCATCACCTCGGGCCCGAACGGAATGCCGGCGCGGATGATGCGGTGGGTGAGCACCGCCGCACTCTCGCTCACCGCATCGTCGCGCGGATTCGTCTTGCGGATGTGCGCGGCATAGGGGCAGGCGCGCTGAAAGGGGTCGGCGGCGTAGCCGAAATCGTTGTTGCGTTTCGGGTCGGCCGCGAGCCGGGGATTGTCTTCGATCGGCGCCAGCTCCAACGGGGCGCCGCTCTTCCAGCGTCCGACCATGCGTGCCGCCAGCAATTCCGCGCTGATCCCGAAACGCGCTGCCTGCGCCGCGACGAAATCGCGGAACTCCGGCACGCGCTGCTCGAGGCGCCGGAACACCATATAGGAGCCGTCGCGCGCCCATGGGGCCGGCAACGGTGCGATCGGCCCCGGCTTTCTCGCGTCGGTCGGGTCTTGCGTCGGATAGCCGAGGACGAATTCCCCCGGCCAGACGAGGGCCTGGCCCGGCAAACCTTGATCGGGGGCGGCATGCGGCCGCGAGGGGCGGGTGACGCCGCGGATGCCCGGCTGGGAAATTCCGTCGGCGAAGCCGAAATGCTCGTGGCCGCGCCATCGTCCCGGCCGCACGGTGCCGACCTCGGAATAAACGGGCGCAATCGAACCCTCGAGACGCCGGCATAGCGTGTCGCCGTGGTAGGCAACAAAGCGCGTGTCCGGCCCGGTCACGAGGAAAACGCCGTCGATGCGGCCGGGATCGAAGCCTCGGACCCAAGACGATGGGGGCGGATCGTGGAGAAGAGCGATTGTCGTCGGATGATCCGCGCCGCGCTCGAAAGCGGGATCGAAGCGCGGCCGCCTGGCGCCAAGAAGCCGCGTCAACCCGGCGGCGGTAAAGCCGAGGTTGACGCCGAGCCACGGTTCGCGCGCCTGCTCGCCGGCGCGCCGCCGTTCCGCGACGACGCGCTCGTGTTCATGCACAACCCGGGCGCTGGTGAGACGGCCGACGACGTACTGCCTCGCCAAAGCCTTAAACCGGGCGGCATCGGCAATCGCGAAAAACAGGAACATCTCGGCATTTTTTTGCATGCCCTCAAGCACGTCACCCTGGATCGAGTGCAGATCCAAGTTACGCACTGGCAAGACCGTAGTCCCTGCCGCCGGTCACAACTCCGCGGGGGCGGCTGCTTACCGCGTCAATTGCCTCCGGCGCCCTGGTAGCCGATCAATAGATAATCTTCGAGCCAGTAAAGCACATTATTGCCAGAGTCCAACACCGGGTAGCGGTACAAAATGCGAACCGATCGCTTGACGTGTTGAGGTTGTCCGCCGAACGTCCACTCGCCGGAATAGTTATCGACCTGCATCTGTACTTGGGCGATGGTGCCGCCCTGCGCACCGCCCGCCTTCGGCGTGGCATTGCTGGTATAGATGTCCATCTGGCTCTGGGCCACGCCAGCTTCGGTATATGGGTTCAGGAGCATGATGAGATTGCCGAGGTCGGTATTTTGCGCCATCTTTCACTCCCCGTCGGTTGAGTTATGCAGTCCGCAATATTATCGTCAGTTTAGCAGTATCGGTCAATTGCGTTCGGCCGCGTTGACGGTGATTGGAGGAGCGTCGCGCGCCGGACGATCAAGCGCGGCGAGCATCTCCTTCACCCGGAGCGGCTCGCCATGGGTGCCCAGCTCGGCGAAGATCTCATCGGCCTCGTTCAGCAGTTTCCGAGCCATTGCGAAATCTCCGGCAGCCTGCCGTAGCCTTGCCTGGGTCATTAAAGCTTTTGCCAAATCGTTTCGCGCACCAATGTCTCGCAGGATTGCCACTGCATTGACGGCATGAGCCTGCGCCTTGGTAGGAAGGTCCGCGGCGAGGCACTCGGCCATCAACCGATTGGCCAATCCTTCGAGATAGCGATAGCCGATTGTCCGGCTGGTTTCCAGCACGTCCTCGATAAGCGGCTGTGCGTGAACGTGTTCGCCGCATTGCAGATATCCCTCGGCGAGCCATAGCGCGGGCAGCGAGCGGACGAAACGCAAATGCGACTGGTCAAACCACGCTATCGCCTCGCGGAGTAGCGTAATGCCGCGATGCGGTTGACCGGCCTTGATCTCAGCGTACCCCAGAACGTCTCTGGCCATTGCAGCGTCGTAGGGCGCCGGCTCCAATGCGAGGGCGTCTTCGACATAGCGCAGCCCCTTTTCCAGATCACCCATCTGAACATAGGTAGAGCCGGTGCGCCATAGCCCGACGACTTTCAGGCGGCGGTCCAACACGACATCGGCATATCCGAGCGCGCGAGTACAGCAGGACAGGCTTTGCTGCCACTTGCCCAGATAATTGTAAGCCGAACTGAGCTGCCATAGCGTCCGCGCGGCCCACCGCGGATCGGTGCGCGCTTCGAAGATGGAAAGAGCCCGTTCGCCGGCGTCGATGGCGGCATGGAACTGCCCCGCCACGACATGCGCTTGCGCCAGGCAGCACGAAATGAAGCCGTCGAGCTCGCCGAAGCCCGCCTCTGCCGCTATGGCCGCGGCCGCTTGGCAGTGTTCGATCGCTATGGCTGGCGGGCCTCCCGTCAACGAATGCAGGAACCCGGTCCAATAATGCCAAGTAGCCCGGCGACGCGGATCGCCGGTGTCCTGGACGATGTCACGAATTTCCTCGAGCGCCGCGATATGCTTGGTATGTTCGCCGAGCGCAAATTTGACCTCTGCCTGCTTAAGCACGGCATCGACGCGGCGCAGGCGATTGGAGGCGCTGTCCGGCATTGCGTCGAGACGGCGCAACGCAGCATCGAAATAGGAAAGCACCTCCCTGTAGGCGCAGCGGAGCTGTGCCCGCTCAGCCGCGAGGATCGCGTAATCGACCGCTTTCTCGGCGTCGTCGCTGCGCCCGAAATGCAATGCGAGATGCTCGGCGACTTCGTCGGCCCGGCCTTCGTAGAAATGCTCGATCGCCTGTCCGACGCGCGCGTGCATTTCCCGGCGATGGCGTTCGAGCAGGCTCAAATAGGCGGTTTCCTGGGTCAGCGCGTGCCGGAATACATAGCCAGGCCGGAGCGGGTCCAGGCGCTCGCGGATGAATTCGAGCCGCACGAGTTCGGAAAGCTGCGGCTCGATCGCGCCGGCGCTGCGCGATACCGCCCGCAACAGACGGAGCGAGAACTCGCGGCCGATCACCGCCGCGGTCTGCAACAGCCGTTTCGTCTCGGCCGGCAGCCGGTCGATCCGCGCCATGACCACGTCCTGGATCGTATTCGGCACCGTCGCGGTCGCTGCGGAGCCGCGCGCCTCGCCTGCGTCGAGGCTCAGTTCCTCGAGAAAAAGCGGGTTGCCGTCGGCCTTGGCGACAATCGCTTCGATCGTCGGCTGGTCGCGGTTTCCCGGCACTGAGCGGACCAGATCGAGGCTGTCCGTGCGCGACAGCGGCTGCAGCGGGATCTGGGCGGCGTATGATTTGTCCAGCCATCGCAGCCGGTAGCCCGGGCGATAGGTGGCGACGAGGAATATCGGCGCGTCGGCGACGGCCTCCACCAGGTAGGCGAGGAATTCCTCCGAGACTTTGTCGATCCAGTGCAAATCCTCGAGTACCGCCGCGAGCGATCGAGCCTGGCTGCTCCTGATGACGAGCTGACGCACGATTTCGAAGGTTCGGGCCTTGAGCGCTTCGGGGCTGGGCAAGACCGGCGGGTTGCCTTGCGCCTCGATGCCGAGGAGCAGCAATAAGAGCGGCGCGTCGTGCGCGGCCGCCATTCCAAGCTGTTTCAGCTTTCGGCGAAGCTTTTCGGCAATGACCTCGGGCGGGTCGCTTTCCTCGATGCCGCACACCCCCCGCAGCAGATCGAGAACCAGCTGATAGGGCACCGCCGTGCCGTAGGAGAGGCAGCGCCCCTCCACCCAGTTCATCGAAGCGCCGAGACGAGTGCGCAACTCGGCGAGAATGCGCGATTTCCCAATCCCCGCCTCGCCGACCACGCCGACCGCGCGGCCGCGGCCCTCCTCGACCGGCCGGACCAAATCCTCCAGCCGCGCCAGCTCGTCGGTGCGGTCGACAAACGGGCGCGCGGCCGGCGACGAGCGGCGGTGCGAAACGCCGATCAGCCGATATGCGTCGATCGGCTCGTCCTTGCCCTTCAGCATCAGCGGTCCGACTCGCTCGACGCGTGCGTAGCCCTCGGCAAGACGGCGGGTGTCCTCGCTGATCAGGATCGCCCCCGGCTCGGCGGCCGCCTGCAGGCGCGCGCCGATATTGGCGGCATCGCCGATCACCGTCGGGTCCATCCGCAGATTGCCGCCGACCGAACCGAAGACTACGAGCCCGGTATGGATGCCGATGCGCAGCCGCAGTTTCGGCCATTGCCGACCGCCGGGGGCGTCGCGGTTTGCGCCGATGGCATCGCGGATCGCCAGCGCCGCGAGCAATGCACGCCGGACATGATCCTCATGCGTTGCCGGCGCACCGAACAGCGCGAGGAAGCCGTCGCCCGCGAATTGCGGCGCGGTGCCGTCGTAACGGCGGACCTCGGCGAGCGCGGTATCCATGAACCAGCCGATCAGCTCGTGCATCGCTTCCGGCCCGAGGCGTTCGGCCAGTCCGGTCGAATCGACGATGTCGCAGAACAGCACGGTGACGCGCTTGAGCTCGCCGGGCGAAGCGGCTGGGGCAGCCGCCGACCCGCCCTCGTCACCCAAAACGGGACTAGCCGGCGTTCCGCCGAGTTCGCTCAGAGGTGCGGCGCAGTGCCCGCAAAATTTGTTGTCGGGCGGGTTATTTGCCCCACATTGCGGACAAGCGATTGGCTGCGGCGCGCCGCAGCGGCCGCAAAACCTCATACCTTGAGCGATATCGGCCTGACACCGAGGGCACGTCATTCCGTGCCTCCAGGAGGTTCCGGAAAGAACCCGCTCGCGCACGATCGGGCGAGCCTAGCGGCTCGCATTCCTCTGGGTCAAGGACGATCGACCGGGCCGAACAACCGGCGGATGTAACAGAGACCGGACTCCACGATCGCTGCCGGGCGAGAAGCAATTCTTCGGCTTTGGGCAGAATTTTTCGCGTGTGTGAAGTGGCGCACATCGCTGCCCGGCAAAGTCGCCCACCTCTGTGCCAAGCACGACTTTATCGGCAGGAGGCGGCTATGGTGATTTACAAGCCGATTTGCGAGCGGTGGGCCGAGGAGGCTGACGCGCGAAAGGTGCGCGAGATGGCCGCTCTCGTCGACGGCGATCCCGAAACTTCCACCGTGCCCGTTGCGCAGCGGGGCAGCGTTCTCTGCGCGCTCGCCACGACGATACGCTCGATCCTCCCGATCCGGCGATGACGCCGGACCAGCGCCGCCTGCGATGGCGATGGAGGACGAAATAGCGTATGTTTGCAGCCGATTCGACTGCCTGTCGCGGAATGCGCAAATGGCTGCCCCCACTCAGGAGGAGAAGCGGGAACTCCTCGAACGTCATTTCCTGCTCGGAAAGCTCAGCCGCAGGGGTATCGACGCGCTGCTCGCCCATGCCCGCGTCGAGCGCTACCCAGCCGGCCGCGAGATCTTTGCCAAGGGCTCGCCCGGGCGCAGCATGATGGCGGTGCTGCGCGGTGCCGTCAAAATCAGCTCTCCCTCGATTGCCGGCAAGGAAATCGTCCTCAACATCATCGCCGACGGTGAGATTTTCGGCGAGATCGCCCTGCTCGACGGCGAGGAACGGACGGCCGATGCGACGGCGATGAGCGACTGCGAGCTTCTGGTCATCGACCGGCGCGATTTCATGCCGCTGCTGGAAGACAACCCGGAAGTCTCGGCCATGCTGCTCAAAATCCTGTGCCGCCGGCTGCGGCAGACGAGCGCGCAAGTCGAGGACGTGGTGTTTCGTCACCTCGAATCGCGCATCGCAAAAGCCGTGCTCAACCTCGTCCACAGCCTTGGCGAGCAAGGGATAAGCGAGCGCGCGCCCGGGATTCACCTGTCGCAACAGGAACTCGGCAACATCGTCGGCAGCAGCCGCGAGAGCGTCAATCGGCAGCTCCAGCTCTGGCACAAGGCGGGATTCGTCGAGCTCGCCAAGGGCACGATCATGATCCGCGATCAGGTCGCGCTCGAACGGCTTGTCTGACCGGACGGCGCTACGTCGACTCCCACCGCCTCGCTGATTCGTGCGAACCCATCGCGGCGCAACAAGCGGGCGAGCCCGAGGATGATCCGCCGGATCAGCGCCGGGCCTTCGAAGACGAGCGCGGTATAAAGCTCGACGAGGCTGGCGCCGGCCCGGATCTTGGCATAGGCGTCCTCGGCGCTCGCCACCCCGCCGACGCCGACGAGCGGCAGCCGGCCCGCCGTCAGGCGGTACATTTCGGCGAGAAGCGCTGTCGACGGCGCAAAGAGGGGGCGCCCGCTGAGCCCGCCGGCCTCGCGTGCCGCGGCGCTTTTGAGCGTCGTCGGGCGGGCGAGGGTGGTATTGCCGATGACGAGCCCGTCGATGCCGCTGGCGAGCGCCACCTCGGCGATGTCGATGCGCTCCTGCGGGGCGAGGTCGGGAGCGATCTTGACCAGCAGCGGCGGCCGCAGCCCCGATCCCGCGCGCACCGCCATAAGCCGGCCGAGCAGCGTTTCGAGGCTCGCGCGACGCTGCAGATCGCGCAAACCGGGCGTATTCGGCGAGGAGATATTGACGACGAGAAAATCGGCGAGCGGAGCCACCCGGCGTACACCTTCCTCGTAATCGCCCGCCGCCTCCTCGCTGTCGCGATTCTTGCCAAGATTGACGGCAAGGATTCCCGGGGCGCGCGGTCGCGCCAGCAGCCCCTCGACCGCCGCCTCAAGCCCGCCGCTGTTGAATCCCATGCGATTGATGACCGCACGATCCTCGTCGAGCCGGAAGAGGCGCGGCTTTTGATTGCCGGGCTGTGGGCGTGGGGTAACCGTGCCGATTTCGACAAAGCCGAAGCCAAGCCGGAGCAACGCCTGCGCCACCCGCGCATCCTTGTCGAAGCCGGCGGCGAGCCCGACAGGATTCGCGAAGTCCAGCCCCCACAGTTGCTGCCCAAGCTCGGGCAGCGCCGGCGCCCCGCCTCCGGCAAGTGCTCGCCAGAGCCCCAATTCAAGCGCTTTCAGCGCCAAGTCGTGCGCGCCTTCGGCGGAAAGCCGGAAGAGCAGCGGCCGTATCAGCGGATAGAGATCGAGCATCGGCTCTAAGCGGCCCTACCCACTGGAGGGCACGGCTTATGTGATAGATGATCGCGGCATGGGCCGACGCTATCGCAATCACCCGGCGCGGGAAAGCTGCCCGCGCAAGAGAGCCGACGGATGACCGCGGCCGGCGAGGCAGCGCGCCCGGTACTGTTGCCGCGCGCCCCGGTCCTCTTCGCCGGGTTTCGCGACGTCTTGTGGCTCACGCCCGACGGCGAGATCGAGGCGCTGTCGCTGGCCGAGGCGAAGCGCCGGATCGAGCACGAAATTCCGATGTTGTGCCATTCCCGGGCAACCGCGCGCCGGCTCGACATGCCGCACTTTCCCGCGCTCGACCTGCTCGAGCTGTTCGCCTTCGTGCGGCCGGCTCGGTTCTGTGTACCGACGCCCCGCGGGCTCGCCGAGGCGCTGGGGCTCGCCGCGCCGCGCAATGCGGCAGAGGCGTGCGTCAGCCTTGCCGCCGCGGCCGAGGCGCTGCTCGCCGAGCTTGGCGAGGACGACAGCGCCGATTGCCGAGCCATCGCCGCGGCGATGGAAAAGGGCGGCTGGCCGTGGGGGCCGGCGGTGCTCGCGGCGCTGCCGGCGCCGCATTCCGAACGGGCACGGCCGGCCGGCCTGCGCGTTTGGCTCAGCCTTCCCGAATGGAGCGAGGCGCCGCCCGCGCCGGCGCCCGGCAACGCGGAGGTGTCGGCGCCGGAGGCGCGCCGGCGCTTGGCGGAGCTGCTCGGCAGCGATTCCGAGCCGCGCCCGCAACAATCCGATTACGCCGTGGCGGTCGCCGCCGCCTTTGCGCCGCGCGACCGCCCCGAGCAGCCGCGCGCGGTCCTTGCCGAAGCCGGCACCGGGGTCGGCAAGACCCTCGGCTATATCGCATCCGCCAGCTTATGGGCCGAGAAGAACGGGGGTTCGGTATGGATCTCGACCTTTACCCGCAATCTGCAGACGCAGATTTCAGGCGAACTCGACCGCCTCTATCCCGATCCGGCCGAGAAGCGCCGGCGGGTCGTTATTCGCAAGGGTCGGGAGAATTTCCTCTGTCTTTTGAATTACGAGGAGGCGGTCGGCGCGGCGGTGGTCGGCAGGCCGGCGGCGGCGGCCGCGCTCGGGCTGGTGGCTCGCTGGATCGCCGTCAGCGAGGCGGGGGATCTCGTCGGCGGCGACTTTCCGGGATGGCTCGCCGATCTGATCGGGCGCGGGCGAATCGGCTGGCTTGCCGACCGGCGTGGCGAGTGCATTCACTCTGCCTGCCCGCATTTCCGCCGCTGCTTTGTCGAGCGAAACATCAGACGAGCACGCGAAGCGCGCATCGTCGTCGCCAACCATGCGCTCGTCATGGCGCAGGCGGCGCTCGGCGGGCTCGACGACCAGACGGTGCCGACGCGCTATGTGTTCGACGAGGGTCATCATCTGCTCGACGCCGCTGACAGCGCCTTTTCGGTCCGGCTGTCGGGCGAGGAGGGCCGCGAGCTGCGACGCTGGATCGTCGGCGCGGAGGGCGGCCGGGGATCGCGCGCCCGCGGCCTCAGGCGGCGCATCGGCGACCTCGTCGAGGGCGACGAGGCGGCCGAGAAAGCCTTGATCGAGATCCTGACGGCGGCGCGCATTCTGCCCGGCGACGGCTGGTCGGGCCGGGTTGCCGAGGGGCGCGGTCTGCCGGGCTTCGAGAGCTTTCTCATGCTGGTACGCCGGCAGCTGCTGGCGCGCGCGCCGGCGCAGGAGACCGGCTACGGGCTCGAGGCCGAGGCGCGGCCGCCGGTCGAGGGGCTGGTGGCTGCAGGGTTGCAGCTCGCGCAAGCGCTCGATCGTCTTGCGCTCGCGCTGCGACGGCTCGCCGAGCGGTTGCGCGAGCGGCTCGAGGACCCCGAAAACCCACCCGAAACGGGGTTGCGCCAACGCCTTGATGCGACGATCCGCGGGCTCGAACGGCGCACCGAGCAGCAGCTCGCGGCGTGGAGCCGGCTACTGCGTGATCTGGACGGCGAGGAGGGCCCCGATACGGTCGAATGGCTGGCGCTCGACCGGATCGACGGCCTCGAAACCGATCTCGGCGTCAATCGCAGCTGGATCGACCCCGGCATTCCCTTCGCACGCTTCGTCGCGCAGCCGGCGCATGGTCTCGTCGTTACTTCGGCGACCTTGACCGACGGGCTCGTCGAGCCCGTCCTCGCGTGGCAAAGCGCGGAGGCCGGGACCGGCCTGCGGCACCTGCCGGAGAGACCGCGCGCCGCGCGCATCGCCTCGCCCTTCGATTACCCTACACAGACCCGGATCTTCATCGTCACCGATGTCCCGCGCGACGACATCGGGCAGGTCGCGGCGGCCTATACGGCCCTCTTCACCGCCTCGCGCGGCGGCGCGCTCGGCCTCTTCACGGCGATCGCCCGGCTGAAGGCGGCGCACCAGCGCATGGCGCCGGCGCTCGAGGCGCAGGGCCTGCTGCTGCTCGCCCAACATGTCGAGGCGATGTCGACCGCAACCCTCGTCGATATTTTCCGGGCGGAGGAGGATTCCTGCCTTCTCGGCACGGATGCGGTCCGCGACGGCGTAGACATTCCCGGCCGCTCGCTCCGCCTCATCGTCTTCGACCGGGTCCCGTGGCCGCGTCCCGACATCCTGCACCGTGCCCGCAAGCCGGTGTTCGGCGGCGCCCATTACGAAGATCGGATCGCCCGGCTGCGCTTGCGCCAAGCGTATGGGCGGCTGGTGCGCCGGGCCGACGACCGCGGCGTCTTCGTTATCCTCGACCGCGCCTTGCCGTCGCGGCTGCTCGCCGCCTTTCCGGAAGGCGTTGCGGTCCGCCGCGTGCCTCTCGCCGAAGCGGTGCACGCGACGGCGGCGTTTCTCGCCGGCGCCGAAGCGGCTTGACAGACGCCCCCTGGTTTTGGTCTGTCGGATCCGGTCAGCCAAAGTGAACGGGGGGCCCGAGGCATGCGCGACCACCACCGCGCGCTGATCTATACGATGCTCCTGGTGTCCGGAGCGGCGAGCGAGATCGCCGAGGCCGAGCTCAGCGTCATCGGCGATATCGTCCGGCACCTCCCCGTGTTTCATGATTTCGAGCGCGACAAGCTTCCGGCCTTGCTCAACGATTGCGCCGAGCTGCTCAATCGGCAAGACGGGGTGCAGGAGACGCTGAACGCGATCAGGACGCTGTTGCCGACAAAACTCCGCGAGACCGCCTATGTGATCGCCTGCGATCTCGTCGCCGCGGACAATACGACGACCCGCGAGGAGCTGCAGGTTCTCGATCTGTTGCGCCGCCGGCTCGGCATCGACCGCCTGACCGCGGCGGCGATCGAGCGCGGCGCGCATGCGAGGTTCCAGACGCTGTAGCCTTACCTTCGGGGACGCTTCGGCCGCGTCGGCGGCAGGGCGCGGCGGATCGCGTCCTGGATTTCCGGCGGCTGGGCGGTGAGCGCGTCGCACAGACGCCGCATCTGCCGGCGCAGGCCGTAGACCTGGTCGAGCAACCCGAGAACCAGCGACAGCGCATCGTCGTCGACCGCGAATTCGCGGCGGATCTCGACGATCAGCTCGGCCCGCGCGATATCCACCTCGCCGAATACCCAACTCTCGTCCCGCCGCTCGGGCAACAGCCAGCGGTTCTCGATCCAACGGATGAGCTCGGGGCGGTCGATCGCGCCGACGCGTGCGAGGAATTCGTCGAGAAGGATCATCGGGAACCGGTCCCGCGCCGCGGATCGAGCGGATGGCGGGCGCTCCATTCGGCGATGAAATTGGCGAGTTCCGGGTCGCCGCTGTCGCCGATGACGACCTTTAGCGTCACATACTGGTCGCCGGCCTCGGCCTTGCCGCGCCTCACTCCCTTGCCGCGCAGCCGCAGCTGGCTGCCGGTATCCGAGCCTTTCGGGATCGTCATCATGACCGGGCCGGTGATCGTCGGCACCGGCACGCGGGCGCCCAGCACCGCCTCGGCAAGGCTGACCGGCAGCTCGAGGTGGATGTTCTGTCCGTCTCGGCGAAACAGCGGGTGCGGCATGACATGTACCTCGATCAGCGCGTCGCCGGCGGCGCCTCCGCCAAAGCCGGGCTCGCCCTTGCCCTTGAGGCGCAGCACCTGGCCGTCCTCGATGCCCGGCGGGATCGTCACGTCGAGCCAATTCTCGGGCGAGAGCGCAATCCGGCGCTTGCCGCCCGCTGCCGCCTCGACGAAGTCGATTTCGAGCGAATAGCGGCGGTCGGCGCCGCGTACCGCAAAGCCGCGCCCGCCCGTGCCGCCGCGCCTCCCCCGGCCGAACGCCGCAAACAGATCTTCGAGGTCGCCTAGATCCATCTCGCCCGAGGGATGGTATTTCCACCCTTCGGCACCTTCGGCGAAGCCGCGATAGGCGCCGCGCGGGGCGCGTTCGGCGCCGGTCTCGTCGATCTCGCCGCGGTCGTAGCGGGCTCGCTTCTCCGGGTCCGACAGAAGATCGTAGGCGGCCGAGACCTGCTTGAACCGCGCTTCGGCCGCGGGTTTGCCCGGGTTGAGGTCGGGGTGAAACTCCTTCGCCAGCTTGCGGTACGCCTTGCGGATTTCTTCCGCGCCGGCGCCGGGCTTGACGCCGAGCACTTCGTAGGGGGTTTCCTTTGCCATCGGCCGTCAGCGCTCGCCCGTTTCCTGCCGTACCGGGCTCAGTGCCTGGATGCGGACATCGACTGTGCGCTGCCTGCCGCCCCGATCGACCGTCAGCGCGACGGCGTCGCCGATGCGATCGAGGCCGATGCGGTTGCGCAGATCGCTGCCGCTGGTGATCGGCGAGCCGTCGACCGCAAGGATCAAATCGTCGCGCCTGAGCCCGGCCGCGGCCGCCGGCGAACCCGGTTCGACGCGCGCGATCACCGCCCCCTGGCTGCGCCGCGTGCCGAGCGAGCGCGCGAGTTCCGGCGTCAGGTCCTCGATCACCACCCCGATCCGGCCGCGTTTGACGGCGCCATAGCGGATCAGTTGCTCCATCACGGCGCGGGCCATATTTATCGGGACGGCGAAGCCGATGCCGATATTGCCGCCGCCTTGCGCCAGGATCGCCGTATTGATGCCGACGAGCCGGCCGCGCAAATCGACCAGCGCGCCGCCCGAATTGCCGGGGTTGATTGAAGCGTCGGTCTGGATGAAATCCTCGAAACCCTCGATGCCGAGCCCGCTGCGGCCGAGCGCGCTGACGATGCCGGAGGTCACGGTCTGGCCGAGTCCGAACGGGTTGCCGATCGCCAGAACGAAATCGCCGACTTCGAGCCGGCCCGAATCGCCGAGCGGCACCGCCGTCAGATCGTGGGCCGCGATCCGCAATACGGCGATATCGGTCTGCGGGTCGCGCCCGATCAGCCGCGCTTCGAACTGTCTGTTGTCCTTGGTCGTCACTTTGATGCTGGTCGCGTGCTCGACGACGTGAGCGTTGGTCAGGATGTAGCCGCGCGCGGCGTCGATGATGACCCCCGATCCGACCGCCTGCATCTCGCGCTCGACCGGTTCCTCTTTCAGGTTGAAAAACCGCCGGAACAGCGGGTCCCGCAACAAAGGGTTTGTCTCGCGCACTCGGCCGTGCACCGAGATGCCGACGACCCCCGGCGTGATCGCCCGCAGCATCGGCGCGAGCGTATGAAGCGGCGCCAGCGCTTCGGGAATCGGCGCGCCGGCGCGCGCGCCATCCATGCCGCTCGGGCCGAGGGCGATCCCGACGGCGGCAACGAGCACTCCGAAGAGCCGTTTCATCGTTCGAACAACCTTGAGAAGACGCGCCTGGCGGCGTCGCCTGCATACCGCATCGAATTCCGCCCGCCACTATCTAACTTTCGGCGCGATCGCTTCAAGAGAGCCGCCGGCGGTTCGCTCGGCGCCTCTGGCAGCAGTCTTGGCGGCCGGCTGCTAACACACTGGTAAATAAAGAATTTCTTCGTTGCCATCGAATTATCGCCGGGCCATGCTGTTGACCTCGTTGGAGTGTGACTGACGGAAGAGGCGACAGTGAGCGAATTGAGCCGGCAGCTGCGCGACTATCGGCTGACGACGGCGGAGATCATCTACCATCTCCCCGATCACCCCAGCCTGTTGCAGAGCTTCGTGTGGCAGCACCTCGACATCGCCCCGGAATACCCGAGGCTGCGAAAGTTCCTCGAATTCTGGACCAACAGCATCGAGGGCAAGCTGCATTCGGTGCGCGTCGGGCAAAAGACGCTGATCGGCCCGGCCAAGTTTCGCAACGTAGCGGTGTCGAAGACCCTCCACTGACGAGCGCGTAACCGGCCTCGACGCGGCAACACGCCGCCGCGCCGGCGCTTGCGCGGCGGCCGGCGCGGCGTCATTTTGCCGCCAAATGACGAGCCTTCGCGAACCGGCGGCACTCTCGGCGAGCGATTTCGGCGCTGTGCGGAGGCGCGCGGCCCGGAGCGCGGAGTGGGTAGTCGCGGCCTGGCTTTTCCTGTGCTGCGCGCTGATTTTCCTCGTCGTCGTGGTCGGCGGCATCACCCGCCTCACGCAATCCGGGTTATCGATCACCGATTGGGACCCGATCGTCGGCGTCGTGCCGCCGCTGTCGCACGCCGGGTGGCAGGCGGCCTTCGCCCAGTACAAATTGATCGCGCAGTATCGCCTCATTCATTCCGGGATGACGCTCGCCGGGTTCAAGACCATCTTTCTGTGGGAGTATGTGCATCGCCTGCTGGCGCGGCTCGTCGGCCTTGCGTATGGCCTGCCGTTTCTCTTTTTCTTGTGGCGCGGAAAGCTCCCGCGGCGGCTCGCTCTGCCGCTCGCCGGCATCCTGGTCCTCGGATTCTGCCAAGGCCTTCTTGGCTGGTACATGGTCGAGAGCGGGCTCGCCGGCCGCGCCGATGTCAGCCAGTATCGGCTCGCCGCGCATCTCGCACTGGCGCTTTTGATCTACGCCGCGATCCTCTGGGTTGCGCTGGGGCTGGTCCGCGCGCCGGCCGAAGAGCTCGATCCGGGGCCTTTGTGGCGGCGCTCCGCGGAAGGCGTTCTCGCCCTCGTGGCGCTGACGATTGCGGCCGGCGCCTTCGTCGCCGGCCTGCATGCGGGGCTCGTTTACAACACATTCCCGCTGATGGATGGCAGGCTCGTGCCGAAGAGCTACGCCGCGTTTCACCCGTTCCTGCGCAACTGGTTCGAGAACGTCGCGGCGGTGCAGTTCGATCACCGCCTGTTGGCGATGGCGACGGTCGCGGTCGTGCTCGTCATGTGGGCCCAGGGATGGCGCGCCGCGCTGCCGCGCCCGGCGCTGATCGCTGTCAATCTGCTCTTCGCCGCCTTGCTCGTGCAGGCCGGGCTCGGCATATCGACCCTCCTTCTTGTCGTGCCGATCCCGCTCGCGGTCGCCCATCAGGCGGGGGCGATCATGTTGCTGACGGCCACGATCCTCTTCCGGCATACGCTTTGCCGGCCGGCGCGATTGGACGGAAGGCCCGCCGCGGCCATATAATCCGCGCGCGATGCGGGAGAAGACGATGGCCGAGGAGGACGCGTTTGCGGCGAAAAGCCTCGAAGACTGGGTGCGGCTCGCACGCGCCGAACTGAAGGGCAAACCCCTCGACAGCCTCGATTGGCTGACCCCGGAAGGCATCCGCGTCAAGCCCCTCTACACCGACGAGGATCTCGCCGCGATCGAGCGCGAGGGGTTTGCCGTCGCCGGCGCGATGCCCGGCTTTCCGCCCTATCTGCGCGGGCCGCGCGCGACGATGTATGCGAACCGGCCGTGGACGATCCGGCAATACTCGGGCTTTTCGACCGCCGAAGACTCGAACCGCTTCTATCGCGACAATCTGAAGGCCGGGCAAATGGGCCTCTCGATCGCCTTCGATCTCGCCACGCATCGCGGCTACGACAGCGACCACCCGCGCGTCGTCGGCGACGTCGGCAAGGCCGGCGTCGCGATCGACAGCGTCGAGGACATGAAGATCCTCTTCGACGGCATCCCGCTCGAACGGATGAGCGTGTCGATGACGATGAACGGCGCGGTGCTGCCGGTGCTCGCCGCTTATATCGTCGCCGCCGAGGAGCAGGGCGTTGCGCAGGCGAAGCTGACGGGGACCATCCAGAACGACATCCTCAAGGAGTTCATGGTCCGCAACACCTACATCTACCCGCCGCAGCCCTCGATGCGCATCGTCGCCGACATCATCGAGTACACGGCGCGGGCGATGCCGAAGTTCAACTCGATCTCGATCTCGGGCTATCACATGGAGGAGGCCGGGGCGACTTCGGTGCAGGAGCTGGCCTTCACCCTCGCCGACGGGCTCGAATATGTCCGCGCCGCCTTGTCGCGCGGGCTCGCCATCGACCAGTTCGCGCCGCGGCTGTCGTTCTTCTTTGCGGTCGGCATGAATTTCTTCATGGAGATCGCGAAACTGCGCGCTGCCCGCGTGCTGTGGGCGCAGCTGATGCGGCAATTCTCGCCGCAGGACCCGGCGAGCCTCGCGCTGCGCACGCACTGCCAGACCTCGGGCGTCAGCCTCACCGAGCAGGAGCCGCACAACAACATCGTCCGCACGACGATCGAGGCCTTGGCCGCAATCCTCGGCGGCACGCAGTCGCTGCACACCAACTCCTTCGATGAGGCGCTCGCCCTGCCGAGCCCATTCTCGGCGCGGATCGCCCGCAACACGCAGCTGATCCTCGCCGAGGAGACCGGCATCCCGCACGTCGTCGATCCCTTGGGCGGCAGCTATTACGTGGAGAGCCTGACGCACTCGCTCGTCGTCGCGGCAAAGGCGCTGATCGAGGAGGTCGAGGAAATGGGCGGCATGACCAAGGCGGTCGAGGCCGGCATGCCGAAATTGCGCATCGAGGAAGCGGCGGCCCGCCTGCAGGCGCGCATCGACCGCGGCGAGGAGACGATCGTCGGGGTCAACAAATACCGCAGCGAAGAAGCCGAAACCGTCGAGTTGCTCGACGTCGACAACCAGAAAGTCCGCAAGCAGCAGATCGCCCGGCTCGAGCGGGTGAAGAAAAGCCGCGACCGGGCGGCCTGCGAGAACGCGCTCGCGGCCTTGACCGAGGTGGCGAGGACCGGAGGGGGTAATCTCCTCGAATTGTCGATCGCGGCGATGCGCGCGCGGGCGACGGTCGGCGAAGTCTCCGCCGCGCTCGAAAAAATATTCTCCCGCCACCGCGCTGCCGACCGCTCGATCTCCGGCGTCTATGGCGGCATCTACCAGGGCGACGAAGGCTTTCAGCGCATGCGCCGCGAAATCGAGGCCTTCGCGCGCGAGGAGGGCCGCCGCCCCCGCATGCTCGTCGCCAAATTGGGCCAGGACGGCCACGACCGCGGCGCCAAGGTCATCGCCACCGCCTTTGCCGATATCGGCTTCGATGTCGATATCGGGCCCCTGTTCCAGACGCCCGAGGAAGCCGCTCGCCAGGCGGTCGAGAACGACGTGCACGTGATCGGCGTCTCGACCCATGCGGCCGGGCACAAGACGCTCGTCCCGGCGTTGATCGAAGCCCTGAGGCGCGAAGGCGCCGACGACATTCTCGTCGTCTGCGGCGGCGTCATCCCGCCGAAGGATTACGGCTTCCTCAAAAAGGCCGGCGTCGCCGCGATCTACGGCCCCGGCACCAACATCCCCGCCGCCGCCGCCGAGATCCTGTCACTGATCGAGAAGCGAAGACTGGCGGCGTAAAAAGCGTAACAGATCTCCGCCGTTCAAATAAATTTGAGTAGTTCATCGGCCGTCCCTGTCCACCACCATCTTCTGGAATTGCTCCCGCAGTCTCTCGACCACCTGTGCTAGTTCGCCAAGCTCTCGCATGATTCGCTCAATAATTTTTGCCTCCTTCGGGACTCTAAATAAATCCAATTCTCGCTTCGCCAAGAGCAGTGATTGAAGTATCAGGCGAACAGATTCTATATAACTGCCTATTGCGCCAGAGAGAACGAGCACGCCCTCTCCGCCTAGGTCTTTGTTCGGAGATGAAAGCTGAATCGCCGATTTGACCAGTAAATCTTCGTGATACGCATCTAGCTGAAGGGCCGAAGTGCACCTGAAAACCTCGTTGCTACGGTACGGAATGGATTTGAGCAGTTCCTCGACAGGCGCACCTACGAGGGCCAGCCTCAGCCAGTTGTGATCCTCGGGCTCTAGCTCTTTCCAAACATCCCAGGCCTCCAAAAATACCTTCAAGGACTCTCTGTCGGGCTGGTTCGATATCCCTGAAAGCACGCGTTCGCGGAAATTCAGATCGTCAACGCATCGCACCAAGACAGAACGTAACCAGGGCTCACTTCTCGAAAACTGGTCTGAGAATCTGCGGGAATCCTCACCTAACTTTTTGAAAAATTCGTGTGGCCCCCCCAATTTTTGTGTAGCTTCGATCACAGCGGCACATAGCTGATCCACGGCGGGGATTCTGAAATTCAGGTTCTGGTTCATCTGTTAGCCTTCCGTAGATTTGGTTCTTCGAGAAATTTTGCGTGTGTTTCGCGAACCTTCAAGTTCGACCAGTCGATTTACGCTGGTTCCTGAGAACCATGGGCGCGATTCCTGTGAGGATTGTCCCAATTTGATTTCTGATCTTCGCCTCGGATAGCTCGGGTTCGCCCAGGCCGTCTCCTATGGCGGAAAATTTCCCTTGCGACTGCGTCGTGGCGGCCCCTCCGGCTCTCCCGGCGCGGATGCGGGGCGTGCCAGAGGTTGTCGCTATCCGGCAGATTACCGAGGACCCCGGGTGTCTCGACCGCGGACCAGCGAGCGCCGGGGAAGTGTCCATAACGCGCTTTGGCGGTCGTCATCTGTGGGAGATCGTCCCGGTAGCGCGCCGTGCGCGCTGGTTTTGCGCCACGCTGTCTGTTCCTCAAACTCTGCCGTGCGAGTGCAGGTGCGCTGGCAATCGGGGCCACGGGGGCACCACGCGACGGGTCAGCGCTTCGTCCGTCCGGATCGAGGCGCAGTGCCTTTGTCGCGAGCGCGACGACGCGAGGGACCGGGCGGTCGCCGCTTTCGTAATAGGCGACCATGCGGCGGCTGATGCCGAGGGCCTTTGCGGCCGCATCGAGCGTATAGCCTTGCCGTTCGCGCCATTCGCTGAACTCCTCGGCGCTCATCGTGGCGCCCGATTGTTCCTGCGCGAGATGCCAGAGCAGGTCCGCGGACATGTCGATTTCGTCTGACCATATGATATCGGCGCCGTATTCCCCGACCTTGACGCGAGAGAACAGCTCGGGCGAATGGCGCAGCGGCTCGTAAATGCGGAATTTCTCAATCGAGGCGGAGACATCGACCAGCGATTCTCCGCCTCGGTCCCATTCGATGCGAAGCGTCGAGGGCTTCCGTGCCGCCGTTACGGTAATAATTCGTGGCAACGTCTTTCTCGGCATGTTCTCAGCCCTGCTCGTTCAGCTCCAGCCATTTGAACGCCAGAAGTTCGCGATGCGCGGTCGCCCAAGCGATAGCTCCGGCGATTTGCGCAGGCCGGGCTTCGCCCGCGATCACGGTCAGATCCGATATCCGTACCAGCACCTGAAAATCGGGAGCGACGATATGAAAGTGTGGTGGTCTGTGGTCGCCTGGATAAACTCGGACGGTCACGGCCCCGAAACGTGCGATCGTCGGCATCCCGCCTCCCGGGATGCAAATATTGCACTCCCCGACGCGCCCTTCAACCCTTCTGGCGATAGGGCGCACATATGGCGCCTGCATTGTGCGCTGCTGCGGGCCGGGATATCACCGAAAGATCGCAGTGCCGCATGTATCGCCGCTTGTGCCCCTCGCAAAAAGCATCCTGCACAACATCGGGGTCGTGATTGTCGGTCTCCTCGTCGCCTTCGTCGGCACGGGCATTGACCGGTTCCTCGGCGTCGACGATTTCCGCTCGCTTCCGGCGGCGGTCGCCGGCTGCCTGCTGCTCCTCGCGGGATTTTGCTGCGCGTGTGGGCCACCTTCCACTTCTACCGGAACCGGATGAAGGTGATCTCGCTGTCACCGCAGCGCACACTGATCACCTCCGGCCCGTACCGCTTTTCGCGAAACCCGCTCTATCTCGGCGGCAACGCGTTCGTCTTTCTCGGAGCGGCATTGCTGCTGGGCTCGCCCGCCGCGGTCGCCGTCACCCTCCTGCATCTGCCGCTCGTCGATCTATTCACCCGGCACGAGGAAAAGCAGCTCGAGAGGGATTTCGGGGCGGAGTGGAGCAGCTATCGAGAGCGCGTACGCAGATGGCTGTAACGGACCGCCGCAACCGCTCGCCCTTGCCTTGCCGGCCTCTCGGAATCGCGCTAAGACGCCGGCCGCTTTACGAGACGGGGCATTGCGATGGCACGCAACAAAATCGCGCTGATCGGCGCCGGGCAGATCGGCGGCACGCTCGCCCTCTTGGCCGGGCTCAAGGAACTGGGCGACGTCGTGCTGTGCGACGTCGTCGAGGGCGTGCCGCAGGGCAAGGCGCTCGACATCGTCCAGGGCTCGGCGATCGAGGGCTACGACGCCGTCGTTGCCGGCAGCAACGATTACGCCGCGATCGCAGGCGCCGATGTCGTCATCGTCACCGCCGGTATCCCGCGCAAGCCCGGCATGAGCCGCGACGACCTCATCGGGGTCAACGCCAAGATCGTCTCGACCGTCGGCGCGGCGATCAAGCGGCACTGCCCGGGCGCCTTCGTCATCACGATCACCAACCCGCTCGACGTCATGGTGTGGGTCATGCGCGAGGCTTGCGGGCTGCCCTATCACCGCGTCGTCGGCATGGCGGGCGTGCTCGACAGCGCCCGCTTTCGCTATTTCCTCGCCGAGGAGTTCAAGGTGTCGGTCGAGGACGTGACCGCCTTCGTGCTCGGCGGGCACGGCGACGCGATGGTGCCGCTGCCGCGCTACGCGACCGTCGCCGGCATCCCGCTCCCCGACCTCGTCGAGATGGGGTGGACGACGCGCGAACGGATCGACCGGATCGTGCAGCGGACACGCGACGGCGGCGGCGAGATCGTCGCGCTGTTGAAGACCGGCTCGGCCTTCTACGCGCCCGCAAGCTCGGCGATCCAGATGGCCGAGGCCTATTTGCGCGACAAGAAGCGCGTGCTCCCCTGCGCCGCCTGGCTCGATGGGCAGTACGGCGTCAACGGCCTCTATGTCGGCGTGCCCGTCGTGCTCGGCGCCGGCGGGGTGGAACGCATCGTCGAATTGAAACTGTCGCGCGACGAGCAGGCGGCATTCGACAAATCGGTGGCGGGCGTGCAAGGCCTCGTCGAGGTCGTCAGAAAGATGCAGATCTGAGCCGCGCCGCGCGGCGGCCGCGCCCGATTGTGCGGCCGCACGCGGATGCTATCTATAGGGGCGCGCTGTCGCCGTCTTTCCGAGCTTAGCGGGGCCCGATGAACATCCACGAATACCAGGCGAAGGATTTGCTTGCGAAATTCGGCGTCAAGGTGCCGCGCGGCGGGGTGGCCTACACCGCCGCCGAGGCGGCCGGCGTCGCGCATCGGCTCGGCGGCGCCCGCTGGGTCGTCAAGGCCCAGATCCACGCCGGCGGCCGCGGCAAGGCGGGCGGCGTCAAGCTCGTCCGATCGGAACAGGAGGTTGCCGAGGCCGCGCGCGGCCTGCTCGGCCGCAATCTGGTGACGGCGCAGACCGGGCCTCTCGGCCGCGAAGTGAAGCGCGTCTATGTCGAGGAAGGCTGCGACATCGCGCGCGAACTCTATCTCGGTCTCGTCATCGACCGCGGGACCGGCCGGGTGACGCTGATCGGGTCGAGCGAGGGCGGCGTCGAAATCGAGGAAGTGGCGGCGCGCGCGCCCGAGAAAATCTTGCGCATGGCGATCGACCCGGCTACCGGCATCGAGCCTTTCCACGCCCGCACCCTCGCCTTCGCGCTCGGCCTCGCAGGCGGCCAGATCGCCGCGGCGGTGCAGTTCGTCAGTGCCCTCTACCGTGCCTTTTGCGAGCTCGACGCCTCGATCGTCGAGGTCAACCCGCTCGTCGTCACGGGGTCGGGAGAGCTCGTCGCGCTCGACGCCAAGATGACCTTCGATGATAACGCGCTCTTCCGCCATGCCGACGTCGCCGCATTGCGCGACGAGGACGAGGAGGACCCGACCGAGCTCGAGGCGCAAAAGCACGGGCTCAGCTACGTGAAGCTCGACGGCAACATCGGCTGCATGGTCAACGGCGCCGGCCTCGCGATGGCGACGATGGACATCATCAAGCTCTACGGCGGCAACCCCGCCAATTTTCTCGATGTCGGTGGCGGTGCCACGCGCGAGCGCGTCTCGGCCGCCTTCAAGCTGATCCTCTCCGATCCCAACGTCGAAGGCATCCTCGTCAACATCTTCGGCGGCATCATGCGCTGCGACGTGATCGCCGAGGGCGTCGTCGGCGCGGCCCGTGAGGTCAATTTGCACGTGCCGCTCGTCGTCCGCCTCGAAGGCACGAATGTCGATCTCGGCAAGCGCATACTCGAACAATCGGGATTGCCGATCCTGGCGGCGGAAAATCTCGCCGATGCCGCCGAGAAGGTCGTCGGCGCGGTCAGGGAGGCGGCGTAATGGCGATCCTCGTCAATGCCGAGACGCGCGTCATCTGCCAGGGCTTCACCGGCGCGCAGGGCACCTTCCACTCCGAGCAGGCGATCGCCTACGGCACCAAGATGGTCGGCGGCGTGACGCCGGGCAAAGGCGGCACCCGCCACCTCGACCTGCCGGTCTTCAACACCGTTCGCGAAGCGGTCGCCGAGACGGGCTGCACAGCGAGCGTCATCTATGTGCCGCCGCCCTTCGCCGCCGACGCGATCCTCGAGGCGGTCGAGGCGCAGATCCCGCTGGTCATCTGCATCACCGAGGGCATCCCGGTCCTCGACATGGTGGCCGTCAAGCGCGCCCTCTGCGGTACGCGCACCCGTCTCATCGGCCCCAATTGCCCCGGCGTCATCACGCCGGACGAGTGCAAGATCGGCATCATGCCGGGGCACATCCACCGCCGCGGCCGCGTCGGCATCGTCTCGCGCTCGGGCACGCTGACCTACGAGGCCGTCGCGCAGACGACCGCGGTCGGGCTCGGGCAGTCGAGCTGCGCCGGCATCGGCGGCGACCCGATCAACGGCACGAGCTTTGTCGATGTGCTCGAGATGTTTCTCGCCGACGAAGAGACGCAGGCGATCGTCATGATCGGCGAGATCGGCGGCGCTGGCGAGGAAGAGGGCGCGGCGCTGCTCAAATCCGCGAAGATCAAAAAGCCGGTCGTCGGCTTCATCGCCGGTGCGACCGCGCCGCCGGGCCGCCGTATGGGCCATGCCGGGGCGATCATTTCGGGTGGCAAGGGCGGCGCCGGCGACAAGATCGAGGCGCTGAAGGGCGCCGGCGTGACGATCTCGCCGTCGCCTGCCGCGATCGGCACGACGATGTACGAATTGCTCAATGGATAACGGTCAGCACGGAGCCACGACACTCTTTGTCATGCCGGCGAAGGCCGGTATCCACGGCAGAGTGGGTCCCGGCCAGAGTTTATCCTCGGGCCGCGCGAAGCGCGGACCCGTGGGCCGGGACGATTCATCCTCCGTCATCTCCGGGTCTCTGCGGTGATCCGTTCGGTTGGACTGAGTAATGGCTGATCTGAACGGTACCGCATTCTTGATGGGCGCCAATGCCGGCTTCATCGCCGAGCTGTATCGCCGCTTTCTCGATAAGCCCGAATCGGTGGACGAAAGCTGGCGCCGCTTCTTCGCCGAAATCGGCGACGATGCGGCCTCCCTCGAGGCGGAGCGGCGAGGCCCGCAATGGCGGTCGAACGGCGTTGCTTCGCCGCCTGCCGCCGCTGTCGAGCGGCGCGAGCGCATTCTCGATTCGATCCGCGCCCTCAATCTGATCCGCGCCTACCGGGTGCGCGGCCATCTGGAGGCGCGGCTCGACCCCCTCGGCCTCGCCGAGCGTGCCCATCATCCCGAGCTCGACTATCGGAACTGGGGCTTCACCGAGGCCGACCTCGACCGCGAAATTTTCGTCAACAACCTGCTCGGGTTCGAGCGCGTGAGCCTGCGCCGGCTTCTCGGCGCTCTGCGCGAAATCTATTGCGGCACGATCGGCGTCGAGTACATGCACATCCAGACCCCGGCCGAGCGGGCCTGGATCCAGCAGAAGTTCGAGAAGCGCGGGCGTGTCGAGCCGTCGTCGTCGATCCGCAAGGAAGTATTGCGCAGCCTGACCATCGCCGAAACGTTTGAGCGGTTTCTCGACCGGCGCTATACCGGGACGAAGCGGTTCGGCATCGAAGGCGCCGAATCGCTGATGCCGACGCTCGAGACGATCCTCGCGCGCGGCGCCGAACTGGGCATCCGCGAATTCGTCATCGGCATGCCGCATCGCGGGCGATTGAACGTGCTCGCCAATTTCGTCGGCAAGCCGTTTGCCGCGATCTTTTCCGAGTTCCAGGGCAACGCGGCGAACCCGGAGCATGTGCACGGCTCGGGCGACGTCAAATACCATCTCGGCACGTCCGGCGACCGCGAGGTCGCAGGCGCCAGCGTGCACCTGTCGCTCGCTGCCAACCCGTCGCATTTGGAGGCGGTCGATCCGGTCGTTCTCGGCAAAGTCCGCGCCAAGCAGCGTCAGCGCGGCGATGCCGAGCGCAAGGAGGTCGCGGCCATCGTGATGCACGGCGACGCCGCCTTCGCCGGACAGGGCCTTGTCGCCGAAACCTTCGAACTGTCGATGCTCGACGGCTATCGCATCGGCGGCGCGATCCATGTGGTCGTCAACAACCAGATCGGCTTTACGACGAGCCCGGTGGCGGCGCGCTCGAGCCCTTACCCCTCCGACATCGCGAAGTTCGTCCAGGCGCCGATCTTCCATGTCAACGCCGACGATCCGGACGCGGTCGTGACGGTCGCGCGCGCCGCTGTCGAATATCGGCAGGAGTTCAGGAAGGACGTCGTCATCGATCTCTATTGCTATCGCCGGCACGGGCACAACGAGACGGACGAGCCCGCCTTCACGCAGCCCTTGATGTACCGCACGATCGCGCGCCACCCGACGACGCGGCAGATCTATGCGAAGAAGCTGATCGAGTCGGGGATCCTCGGCGAGGACGAGGCGCAATCGATCGCAACGAGCTTCATCGAACGGTTGGAAGCCGAGTTCGCAGCCGCCAAGAGTTATCGCCCGAACAAAGCCGATTGGCTCGAAGGCGCCTGGGCGGGGCTGGAGCCGGCGCTCGACGACGACCGCCGCGGCGACACCGGGACGCCGATCGAGCTGTTGCGGGAAGTCGGGCATGCGCTGACGACGGTGCCGCAAGGCTTCAGCCTCAACCGCAAGATCGCGCGCCAGCTCGAGGCGAAGGCCGCCGCCTTCGAAACCGGCGAAGGCATCGATTGGGCGACCGCCGAGGCACTGGCGATCGGTTCCTTGTGCGCGGAAGGCACGCATGTCCGCATGTCCGGCCAAGACAGCGGCCGCGGCACCTTTTCGCAGCGCCACGCCGTGCTGTTCGACCAGGAAAGCGAAGCGCGGTACGTCCCGCTCAATCATGTGCGCGCGGGGCAGGCCCGGTTCGACATCATCGACAGCCCGCTCTCCGAGGCAGCCGTGCTCGGCTTCGAATACGGCTACAGTCTTGCCGACCCGGCGACGCTCGATTTGTGGGAGGCGCAATTCGGCGATTTCGCCAACGGCGCTCAGGTGTTGATCGACCAATTCATCGCGTCGGGCGAGACCAAGTGGCTGCGCATGAGCGGCCTCGTCATGCTGCTGCCGCACGGCTACGAGGGGCAGGGGCCAGAACACTCCTCGGCACGCATCGAGCGCTATCTGGAACTCTGCGCCGAGGACAATCTGCAGGTCTGCAACCTGACGAGCGCGGCCAATTATTTCCACGCGCTGCGGCGGCAGGTCCGGCGCAAGTTCCGGAAGCCTCTCGTCATTGCCACGCCGAAATCGCTGCTGCGCGCGAAAGAGGTTTTCTCCCGCCTCGACGAAATGGGACCCGGCACCGCCTTTCGCCGAATCATTCCGGAGAACGGGGCGATCGCTGCCGACGACAAGGTGCGCCGCGTCGTGCTGTGCAGCGGCAAAGTCTATTTCGATCTCGCCGCGGCGCGCGCCGAGAAGAAGGACGACCGCGTCGCGATCATCCGGGTCGAGCAGCTCTATCCGTTCCCCTTCAACGCGCTCGGAAGATTGCTGCAGCGTTATCGCCACGCCGAGATCGTCTGGTGCCAGGAAGAGCCGCGCAACATGGGCGCCTGGAGTTTCGTCGATCGGCGGATCGAGCAGGTGCTTTCGGGTCTCTACTTGGCAGCCAAGCGGCCGCGCTTTGCTGGGCGGTCCGAGGCGGCCTCGCCCGCCACCGGGCTTTTCAAGGAGCATGTCAAGGAGCAGGCCCGGCTCGTCGCCGAGGCGCTCGCCGCGTGAGATTGCCGGTTCGCGATTGAGGAAAGGATGGCAAGCGAGATCAAGGTGCCGAGCCTTGGCGAGTCGGTGACCGAGGCGACTGTCGCGCGCTGGCTGAAGCAGCCGGGCGAGGCGGTCGTGATCGATGACCCGGTAGTCGAGCTCGAAACCGACAAGGTGACGCTCGAAGTCTTCGCGCCGGCGACCGGGAAGCTCGCCGAGATCCTCGCCGCGGAAGGCGCGAACGTGCCGGTCGGCGCCGTGCTCGGCCGGATCGCCGCGGGCGAGGGTGCGGCCCCGGCGGAGGTCGCTCCCGCTCCCCGCCCCCACCCTAACCCTCCGCCGCTTGCGGGAGAGGGAAGGGAGGGGGTAAGAGGAGAACCAGCTGCGAAAACCGATCTCCTCGAACGCGCCGGTCCGGCCGTGCGCAAGCTGATCGCCGAGAACGGCATCGATCCTGCGGCGCTCGTCCCGAGCGGCCCGGGAGGCCGCATCGAGAAGGCCGATGTGCTCGCCTTCCTGTCGCGCCCGCAAGCCGCGGCGGTCGTGCCGGCTCCGGCGCCTGCGGCGCGGCCGTCACCGCCGCCCGCGGCGAGCGAACGCGAGGTGCGGGTGCGCATGACCCGGCTGCGCCGGCGCATCGCCGAGCGGCTGAAGGCGGCGCAGAACGCCGCCGCCATGCTGACGACCTTCAACGAGATCGACATGGGCGCGGTGACGGCGCTGCGCGAGCGCTACCGCGACCAGTTCGAGAAGCGCCATGGCGTGCGGCTCGGCTTCATGTCGTTCTTCGTCAAGGCGGCGATCGTCGCGCTGAAGGAAGTGCCGGGCGTCAACGCCGAGATCGACGACGAGGACATCGTCTATAAGAACCATTATGACATCGGCGTCGCGGTTGGCACCGAGGAGGGGCTCGTCGTGCCGGTGTTGCGCGACGCTGACCGGCTCGGCTTCGCGGAGATCGAAAAGGCGATCGCCGAATTGGGCAAAAAGGCGCGCGACGGCAAGCTCGCGATCGCCGACCTCTCGGGCGGCACCTTCACGATCTCGAACGGCGGCATCTACGGCTCGCTGCTCTCGACGCCGATCCTCAACCCGCCGCAATCGGGCATTCTCGGCATGCACAAGATCGAGCGCCGGCCGGTCGCGGTCGGCGACACGGTCGAGATCCGCCCTATGATGTATGTCGCGCTCACCTACGACCACCGCATCGTCGACGGGCGCGAGGCGGTCACCTTCCTCGTTCGCCTCAAGGAGTGCATCGAAGACCCGTCGCGCTTGCTGTTCGATCTCTGAGCGGATTGTGCAACACTCGTGTCATTGCGAGCAAAGCGAAGCAATCTCGCCGAGATTGCCGCGTCGGCCCCGATGGGCCTCCTCGCAATGACGACGCGGGATAAGAAATTCTCAGGTGAGCCATGGCCGAACGCTACGACGTTGTCGTCATCGGGGCAGGCCCGGGGGGCTATGTCGCGGCGATCCGCGCTGCGCAATTGGGGCTGAAGGCGGCCTGCGTCGAAAATCGCTCGAGCCTCGGCGGCACCTGTCTCAACATCGGCTGCATCCCGTCAAAGGCATTGCTGCAATCGTCGGAACGCTTCGCTGAGGCGAAGCGCGGCTTCGGCGAGCACGGCGTCAAGCTCGGCGGAGTCTCGCTCGACCTCGCCGCGATGATGGCGCGCAAGGACAAGGTCGTCGACAGGTTGACGAAGGGCGTCGAATACCTCTTCCGCAAGCACCAGATCGACTGGCTGAAAGGCAAGGGCCGGATCGCCGCGCCGGGTCGCGTCGTTGTCGAAGGCGAGGCGGCGCGGGAGGTCGAAGCGGGCGCAATCGTCATCGCGACCGGCTCCGAGGTGACGCCGCTTCCGGGCATTGAAATCGATGAAGGGGGCATCCTCTCGTCAACCGGCGCCCTGTCGCTCGGCCGTGTGCCGCAGCGCCTCGTCGTCATCGGCGGCGGTTATATCGGGCTCGAACTGGGCTCGGTGTGGCAGCGGCTCGGCGCCAAGGTGACAGTTGTCGAAGCGCTCGACCGCATCCTGCCGAACATGGACCAGGAGCTGGGCCGCACTTTGCAGCGCCTGCTCGCGCGCTCGGGCGTCGAATTCCGGCTCGGCGCCAAGGTCGCGGGCGCGCGGGTCGCGGGCGAGGGGGTCGCGATCGAGCTCGAGGGCGGCGATGAGCTGGTCGCCGACGCCGCCCTCGTCGCCATCGGCCGCCGGCCTTTTACGGCGGGCCTCGGGCTCGAAGAGTTGGGGGTCGCCCGAGACCCCCATGGCCGGGTCGAGGTCGACCGCGGCTTTGCGACGAACCTCCCCGGGATCTACGCGATCGGCGACGCGATCGCCGGGCCGATGCTCGCGCACAAGGCGATGGAAGAGGGTGCCGCCCTCGCCGAGCGGCTCGCCGGACAACAGCCCTCGATCGATTACGAAGCGATTCCCGCCGTCGTCTACACCGCGCCGGAGGTCGCCTCGGTAGGCAGCACCGAGGAGGAGCTGAAGGCGGCGGGCGTCGAATACCGCATCGGCAAATTCCCGTTCACCGCCACCGCCCGCGCCCACTGCAACGGCGACACCGAGGGCTTTGTCAAGATCCTCGCCGATGCGGCGAGCGACCGCGTGCTCGGCATCCACATCATCGGCGCCGATGCCGGGACGATGATCGCCGAAGCGGCGCTCGCCAAGGAATTCGGAGCCTCGGCCGAGGACATCGCGCGCACCTGCCACGCCCATCCGACATTGCCCGAAGCGATGAAGGAAGCCGCCCTCGCGGCCCTCGGCCGGGTCGTTCACATGTGAGCGTCAGGCCCGCTTCGCCGGCGGCAGCTCCATTCGCACGGCGACCGCGGCGCTGGCGATGACGGCGGTGTCGTGCCCGCTCTCGCTCGGCACGTCGAGCCCGCCCTTGACGATCCTCACCGTCACCTCGCCGTGCGGCAGCGCGCGCTTGACGCGCTCGGCATCGACCCGGTCGGGGCGCTGCACGCCGATCGTGACCTCCACCGCCATCGCCTTGGCGTCGATCCCGAGCGAGCCGATCAGGGACAGCGAGCTGTGGTGGATCGCGTCCTCGACCGCGCGGATCGCGGCTTTCGTGTAGTCGCCGCCGTGCAGATCGTTGCCGCTGCCGAGTTCCAGGATGATCCGCTTTCGGCTCATGGCGCGCGCTCCGGGAGGTCGAGGCGCACGATGGCGGCGGCGTTGGCGATAACCGTCCGATCGCTGCCGGAATCGTTCGGGATTTCGAGCCCGCCCTCGACCACCACGACGCTTCCGGTGCCGTGCGGCAGCACCGCCAACAGCGCCGCCTTGTCGACCGCCTCGGGGCGCGGCACGCCGACCATGATTTCGACCTGCATCGCATCGACCGGCAGGCCGCAGGCATTGGCGACCGACAGCGAATTGTGCCACAGCGCGTCGCGCAACGCCCTGACTGCCGCCTTCGTGTAGTCGCTGCCGCGGACGTCGGTTCCCATGCCTATTTCGAGCACCATTCGCTTCAGCGCCATCCTGACCCTCTTCTCGTTTGCTATCCCCGGGCGCGCGGGTGAGCGGCGTCGTAGACGGCGAGCAGCCGCTCGGTGTCGACCGAGGTATAGCGCTGCGTCGTCGACAGGCTCGCATGCCCGAGCAGCTCCTGGATCGCCCGCAGATCGCCGCCGGCGCCGAGCAGATGCGTCGCAAAGCTGTGCCGCAGCGCATGCGGGCTGGCGCTCTCGGGCAGCGCCAGATAGCCGCGCAGCGCGGTCATCTGGCGCTGCACCTGGCGCGGGTTGAGCGGACCGCCGCGGGCCCCGACAAAGAGCGGCCCGTCCTTTGCGAGTTGGTAGGGGCATAGGGCGAGATAATCGCCGACCGCCTGCCGCACGGCCGGCAGAACCGGGATCAGGCGCTCCTTGCGGCCCTTGCCGAGGACGCGCAGCACCTCGCCGAGCGGCGCCTCGCCGCGCGCGAGGCCGAGTGCCTCGGCGAGGCGCAAACCGCAGCCATAGAGGAGCGTGAATATCGCCGTGTCGCGCGCGCCTTGCCAGCGGCTCGACGACAGGTCGGCCGCGCAATCGACGGCCGCCGTCGCATCCTCGATCGACAGCGGCTTCGGCACGCCGGCCGGCAATTTCGGCGAACGCAAGGCGGCGAGCGCGCCGCTCGAAGCGAGCCCGCGCCGGTCGAGAAAGCGCAGAAATCCGCGCAACACCGAGAGCCCGCGCGCGAGCGAGGCGCGCTCGATGCCGCCCCCGGCGCGCGCTGCGAGAAAGGCGCGAAAATCGGCGGTCCTGAGCCGGTCGAGCGCGGCAAGGCTCGGCACCTCGCCCAGATGCTCGCGCAGAAAATCGAGAAAAAAGGCGAGGTCGCGCCCATAGGCGGCGACCGTGTGGGGTGAGGCGCGGCGCTCGCCCGTGAGCCAGCCAATCCACAGGCCGATGGCGGCTCGCAAACCCTCGTCGGCGGAAAAGCGCGACAGCGGCAGCGGTTCCGGCAGCGGCGGGAAACGGGCCGCCGCTCCCCGGGCCGGCCCTACGGTCCCAGCGACAGCCACTGCGAGATCGTGATTTCGAGCGTGCGGGCGAGAAAGCTCAACAGCTCGGTGCCGAGCCCGGGGTGGAAGGTTTCGGGCTTGCGGGTGCCGACGCACATCAGCCCGGCCGGCGGCGGGCGGCGGAAATTGAGGCGCAACAGCGCGTGCGAGCGCACCAAGCCGGCGGCGGCGCCATACAGTGCCGGGTCGCCGTGGACGCCGGTGCTGAGCAGCACGTCGCGATCGGCGCCGAGCAGCGCGTCGACCGTCCCCTCCTTCAAGAGATGGATGCCCGGCATCGGCAGCCGGCGGGTCGGGGCCGAGGAGCTTTCGACCGCGATCGTCACGACATCGACATCGATCAGCACCGCGAGATCGGTCGTGACGATCTGCAGCAGGTGCTCGAAACTCTGGGCGCGCAGGATCGCCAGCGCCGCCTTGTGCACGCGGCACTGGCTTGCCAGATTGCTGCGGCTCGTCGCGATCAGGGTCCTCTGTTCGTCGTGCAGTCGCGCTGCCTCGCGGCGCAGCCGATCGAGCATGAAGTGTTGAAAATCGAGCACTCCGTCGCCGGCCTCCCGCTGCGGCGGCCGCAACAGCTTCAACGCCTCGGGATGCGAATCGAGGAAGTCGGGATGCCGGCGCAGAAAAAAGAGAACGTCGCGAGCGCTGATCTCGACAGGCGCGATAGCGCCTGCACTATTCCCAGGGCGCGATTTCGGCTGATCTTGCGGGCGGTCGGCCACGACGCTCAGTTCCCCGCCCGGCGGCGCGGGCAGCGGTGCGAAACGACGACGGCGCGTTCACAAAAGCTCATCCGCAACTCGCACGAAGCCGAACATTCGGCGAAGCGCCGCGGCGCGCCGGCTTGCTGCGCGCCGAAGATCGAGCGAGTTTAGCGGATGCCCGAGCGCCATGCCAGTTCCGCCGCTCCGCTGCTCTCCCGATCGGCCGAACGCGGCATGGCCGCATCGCTGCGCGTCCTGTTGCCGCTGCCGTTGCCGGATGCCCTCGATTATCGGCTGCCGGACAGCGTTCCGATGCCGCCGGCGGGGTCGTTCGTTCGCGTGCCGCTCGGATCGCGCTCGCTCGTCGGCGTGGTGTGGGAGGGCGAGGCGGGCGAGGTTTCGGCCGAGCGGCTGAAGCTCGTCGGCGAGATCTTGCCCACGCCGCCCCTGCCCGAGGAGCTGCGCCGCTTTGTCGAGCGTGTCGCGGCTTACACGCTGGCGCCGCCGGGAATGGTTCTGAAGATGGCGATGAGCGTCCCCGAGGCGCTGTCGCCGCCGCGCCCGCGCCGCGGCTGCGCCCTCTCGCCGAAGGGGCTCGCGGCCCTCGCCGAGCCGGGCTCGCTGACGCGGGCGCGATTGCGCGCGCTCGAGGCGGCGCGCGAGGCGGGTATCTTGCCGGCCGCCGAGCTCGCGGCGCGGGCCGGGAGCGGCGTCGGCGTCGTTCGCGATCTGCTGGCCGCGGAGCTGCTGTCGGAGCGGGCGATCGCGACCGAATCGTTTCAACCGCCCGCCCCTGATTGGCGGCGTGTGCGGCCGGCGCTCTCCGCCGATCAGCGCAAGGCCGCGCAGCGGCTCGTCGACCGCGCGGCGGAGGGTGGGTTCAGCGTCACCCTGCTCGACGGCGTCACCGGCTCGGGCAAGACCGAAACTTATTTCGCCGCCATCGCGGCCGTGCTTGCGCAAGGCCGGCAGGTCCTGGTGCTGCTCCCCGAGATCGCGCTCGGGGCGCAGTGGCTCGACCGCTTCCGCGGCAATTTCGGGGTCGCGCCGCTCGAATGGCATTCCGATGTTCCCGGCGCGCGGCGGCGGGACACCTGGCGCGCCGTCGCCGGCGGCCGCGCTGCGGTTGTCGTTGGGGCGCGCTCGGCGCTCTTCCTGCCGTTCCCGGATTTGGGGCTCGTCATCGTCGACGAGGAGCACGACGCTTCCTACAAACAGGAGGACGGCGTCCCCTACCAGGCGCGGGACATGGCCGTCATGCGCGCCTCGCTCGCCCGGATCCCGGTCGTGCTCGTCTCCGCCACGCCCTCGCTCGAGACGATCGTCAACGTGGCGCGCGGCCGCTACGGGCGCGTCGAGCTGCCGCGGCGCCACGCGGCGGCGGCTCTGCCGCGGATGCGGCTCGTCGATATGCGCAAGGAGCGGTTGGAGCCGGGCCGGTTTCTGTCGCCGCCGCTCGTCGAGGCGCTCGCCGAGACCCTCGATGCCGGCGAGCAGGCGCTCTTGTTCCTCAACCGGCGGGGCTATGCGCCCTTGACCTTGTGCCGCGCCTGCGGCCACCGGTTCCGCTGCCCGAACTGCACGGCTTGGCTCGTCGCGCACCGCTTTTCCGGGTGCCTCTTATGCCATCACTGCGGGTATGGCGAATCGGTCCCGCCGTTTTGCCCGGAATGCCTCGTGGCGCATGCGATGACGCCATGCGGGCCGGGGGTCGAGCGGGTGCACGAGGAGGTGGCGGCGCGGTTCCCCGATGCGCGGATCGCGCTGATGGTCAGCGACATGCTCGCCGGCCCCGCCGCCGCCGCGGAGCTTGCGCGCGGCATGACCGACGGCCGCTACGACGTCCTGATCGGAACCCAGATTGTCGCCAAGGGCCATCATTTCCCGATGCTGACCTTGGTCGGCGTCGTCGATGCCGATCTTGGGCTCTCCGGCGGCGATCTGCGCGCTGCCGAGCGGACTTACCAATTGCTGCATCAGGTCGGCGGCCGGGCCGGACGGGCCGAGCGGCCGGGCCGCGTGCTGATCCAGACTTATATGCCCGACCAGCCGGTGATGCAGGCGCTCGCCGCGGGCGGCCGCGACCGCTTTCTTGCCGCCGAGGCCGAGGCGCGGCGGCAAGCCGGGCTGCCGCCCTTTGGGCGCCTCGCCGCCTTGATCCTCGCCGCCCCCGACGACGAGGCGGCGGATTTCGCGGCGCGCGGTCTCGCGCGGGCCGCGCCGCGCTTTCCCGGCGTTACGGTGCTCGGGCCGGCGCCCGCCCCGCTCGCGGTCCTGCGCGGGCGGCATCGCCGCCGCTTTCTCGTCAAGGCGGAGCGCGAGGTCAGCCTGCAGGCGGTATTGCGCGAATGGCTCGGCCGGGTGCGTCTTGAAAACGCCGTGCGCCTCCAGGTCGATGTCGATCCCTACAGCTTCTTGTAAGGCGTTCCGCCGCAGCCACGGTGACGTCAAAAGGTTTGTGTCAGCAGGAGAGGGGTGCTGACGCCCTGGTTTTGGTTTTCGTGGTTGAAGACGGCGAACAGGATGCGGTCCATCGAGGTGCGGTCGGAGAAGACGCCCATTGGCCGGGTTCGGCGTCTG
>DATLKN010000021.1:0-40646 GCA_035538335.1 Allostellaceae bacterium | reverse complement strand
GGCGCGGCGGATCTCGATGCGGCCGCCCGACAGGGTCGCGACGCCCGCCGAATCGTAGCCGCGGTATTCGAGCCGCCGCAGCCCTTCGAGGAGGTTCGCCGCGACCTCGTCCTTGGCGATGATGCCGATGATGCCGCACATCAGATTTTCCCGTGATTTTGGCGCTCTCAGGAATCGCCGCCCCCCTCCCCGACCCTCCCCCGCGTGCGGGGGAGGGAGGGGTGGAGGTGCTTGCCTGCGAGGCGGGCGCGGATTTCCGCGGCGCGCCCCCGCTTCTCGACCTGCCGGCCGCGGGCGATCGCCAGCGCGTCGGCGGAAACGTCCTCGGTGACGGTGCTGCCGGCCGCCACATAAGCGCCGGCGCCGACCGTCACCGGCGCCACAAGCGCGGTGTTCGAGCCGATGAAGACATTCTCGCCGATCACCGTCCGGTGCTTGTCGAAGCCGTCGTAATTGCAGGTGATCGTGCCGGCGCCGATGTTGCTGCCGGCGCCGATTTCGGCGTCGCCCAGATAGGAGAGATGGTTGGCCTTCGCGCCCTTGCCGAGCCGGGCCGCCTTGACCTCGACGAAATTGCCGACATGCACGCCTTTTTCGAGGATCGCGCCGGGGCGCAGCCGGGCGAACGGGCCGACGATCGCATACGGGCCGATCTCGGCGCCCTCGAAATGCGAGAAGGGGCGCAGCCGCGCTCCCTCGCCGACGCTGACGCCGGGGCCGAAGACGACATTCGGCTCGACGACGACATCGCGGCCGAGCCGCGTATCGAAGGAAAAAAAGACGGTCTCGGGAGCGATCAAGGTTGCCCCCTCCTCCATCGCGCGAGCCCGCAGGCGCTGCTGCATCGCCGCCTCGGCGGCGGCGAGCTCCTCGCGGCTGTTGACGCCTACCAGCTCCTCGGCCGGCAGTTCGACGGCGCGGCAGGAAAGCCCCTTGCGGCGCGCCAGACCGACGATGTCGGTCAGATAGTATTCGCCCTTCGCGTTGTCGCTGTCGAGAGCCTCGACGAGATCGAACAAATGCCGCGCCGCGACCGCCATCAGGCCGCCGTTGCACAGTCCGATCGCGCGTTCCTCGGGCGCGGCGTCGCGCGCCTCGACGATGCGCTCGAGCGCGCCGCCGGGCCCCAGCACGAGCCGGCCGTAAGGGCCGGGGTCGGCGGGCCGCATCGCCGCCGCGGCGATCGCCGCCGCGGGCGCGCGCCGGCGCTCTTCGACGAGACGCCGCAGCGTCTGCGGCTGCAAAAGCGGCGTGTCGCCGTAGAGGATCAGCACGTCCTCGATCGGACCTTCCGGGGCGAGCCGGCAGGCGAGCGCCCGGCGCGCCGCCTTGACCGCGTCGCCGGTGCCGCGCGGGGGGTCCTGAACGGCGCATTCGGCCGGGGCGGCGAGCCGGGCGACCTCGTCCATCCGCGGCGCCAGCACGACCACGGTCTGCGCCGGTTCAAGCCGGCGCAGCGTATCGAGAACGCACAGGATCATCGGCCGGCCGGCGACCGGATGCAGCACCTTCGGGACCCTGGATCTCATCCGCGTGCCGCTGCCCGCGGCAAGAACGATGGCGGCGAAACGAGGCTCGGTCATGCGGTCGACTCGACTGGCGGGGCGAACGAAACGGGATCGGCAGCGTCGCATGCCGCCGGCAAACTGCCAAGACACAGATTGTTGCAGAATATGATCCGGGCAACGCTAGAGTTCGACAAATGGCAGGCTTTCTTCTTGTCTTCGATCTCGACGGCACGCTCGTCGACAGCGTCCCCGACCTCGCCGCGGCGCTCAACGAGGTGCTGCGCGAACGCGAGCGCCCGCCGCTCTCGGCCGCCGAGGTCACGCGGATGGTCGGCGACGGCGTCCCGGCCCTCGTCGCCCGGGCGCTGGCGGCGCGCAACATCGAGGAGGCCGAGCTGGCGCGCCTGCTGCCGCGCTTTCTCGAAATCTACGAGGCGAACGCGGCCCGCCTGACGCGGCCCTATCCGGGCGTGCGCGACACCCTCGCCGAACTGCGCCGGGCCGGCTATGCGACGGCGATCGCCACCAACAAGCCGCAGCGGGCGAGCGAGGCGGTGCTCGAGGAATTGGCGCTCGCGCAATTCTTCGACGCCGTCGCCGGCGGCGACCGCTTCCCGGTCCGCAAGCCCGATCCCGGCCATCTGTTGGGTCTCCTCGCGCTTCTGGGCGGCCGTGTCGGCCGCGCCGCGATGATCGGCGACAACGAAAACGACGCGGCGGCGGCGCGCGGCGCGCGGCTGCCGGTCGTGCTGATGCGCTACGGCTATGCGCGCGTCGATCCGGCAACGCTCGGCGCCGACGCGCTGCTCGACGATTTTGCCGACCTGCCCGAGACGCTGCTGCGGCTCGGGCTCGCGCCGTGAGATCGGCGGCGCCTATCGGTCCCCTCTGCCGTCTCGACCGGAAGGGACGCCTCGCCAAACCCCTCTTCCCGTCATACCGGCCGCGCTGCGCGCGGCCCGAGGATTAACTCCGGCCGGTATCCACCGGAGACGTGGGTCCCGGCATTCGCCGGGACGACGGGAGGGTGGCCGGCGTGCTCGATCGGCGCATCGCGCGCCGGTCGGCGCTGATCCGGAACGCCGGCTTGACAGGCTCGCGGGCGCATACTTAATTCGCGCGGCCGGCCATCCGGGCGCGTAGCTCAGCGGGAGAGCACACCCTTCACACGGGTGGGGTCACAGGTTCAATCCCTGTCGCGCCCACCATTCCGGCGGCAGGCATCCGCGCAGATGTGCAGCAATTTGCAACCTGAGAGTGTCGGGGCTTTAGCGGCCCCCCATCCCTGCATCATCCTTTTGGATTACGCCGCTTTTTCTGTTACGCTACGGGCAAGGATTGTTTGTAACCGTACAATTTATGCATAAAATCAGTTTCGATTCAAGCCTGCTTTCTATCCTGGTGCGCGAACTTTTAAACCTATCGTAAGATCGCATTCGATTGTTCTCCGGTCCCGCGGAACATTTTTTGTATCCCTTTGTTGATGGGTTTTATGGAAACCATCGTATGCAGCACCTTCTAGGCCAAGTCATCGACGTGTGCGTTGAGCGTGAGGGGTGCTGCGGTGAAAGGGTCTTGTGATCGCCTGCGTTCGGTTCCTACGGTAATCATCGAAAAAAGTGCGCTGTTTCGGGTCGGTCTGATGCATACGCTGGCGGGGACACGCTTTCGCGTCACCGCGCATTGCTCCGATCTGAGAGAACTCCCGCCGAATGCCTTGAGCGGCCGGGAATGCCTGGCGTTGATCGGCCTCGATCACGAGGCCGGCGGCGTGATGCCGCACGTCGGCGCGCTGCGGGCGCGGTACCAGTATCTGCGCGTCGTCATGCTCAGCGAGCGCTTCGACCCCGAAGAATTGCTCGCCTCGTTCGAATCCGGCGGCGACGGGTATTTGCTGAAGCATGAGATCAGCCCCGATGCGCTGTTGAAGTCCCTCGATCTCGTGCTCTCCGGGGAAGCCATCGTTCCGCAAGGCTTTGCCCAGCTGATCAGGGACCGCGTGCAGCTGCCGCCGACGCCGCTGCGGCTGCCCGGCAGGCCTGCGGAGGTCGCGCCCGCCGCGCCGCCGGCGCGGCCGCCGATCGAAGGATTGCCGGTCTACGATATCCGGCTGTCGGAGCGCGAACAGACGATCCTGTCGCTTCTGACGCGGGGCGCTTCCAACAAGCTGATCGCCCGCGAGCTGCAGATCGCCGAGGCGACCGTCAAGGTGCATGTCAAGAGCCTGCTGCGCAAGCTGCGCGCCAAGAACCGCACGCAGGCCGCGATGTGGGCGATCGAGCAAGGCACAGCGGTCGGCCGGCCATTGGCTCAATCGCCGGCCGCGCCCGGCGATTGAGCCCGGCCGGCTGCGGCCGCCGCGTCAGAACGCCTCCTTGTCGTGCAGGACCGAGCGGATGGTCCGCGCAACGATCCAGAGGTCGAGCAGCAGCGACCAGTGCTCGATGTAGTAGAGGTCGCGCTCGACACGCTGCACGGCCTTTTCGAGCGTATCGAGATTGCCGCGGCAACCTGATACCTGCGCCCATCCGGTAATCCCGGGTTTGACGCGGTAGCGCCGACGATAATCGGCGATCGCCAACTCGAGGCGCTGGCCGGCAGCCGTCGTCTCCGGGGCGTGCGGCCGCGGGCCGACGAGCGACATGGTTCCGGCGAGCACGTTGAACAACTGCGGCAGCTCGTCGAGGCTGTGGCGGCGCAAAAAGGCGCCCACCCGGGTGACGCGAGGATCGCCGCGCGAGGTCTGGCGCGAGGCCAGCCGGTCCTCGCAATCGGCATACATGGTGCGGAACTTGAAAACCTCGATTTCCGCGCCGCTCAGCCCGTGCCGCGGCTGGCGGAACAGCACCGGGCCGCGCGATTCGAGCCTGATCGCGAGGCCCGCCAGCAGCATCAGCGGCGCGGCGGGCAAAAGCAGCAGCGCCGAGAGCAGGAAGTCTTCCGCCCGCTTCAGGCATATCGCGGCCGATCCCAGGGGCGGGTCCGAGATGTGCAGCAGCGGCAGGCCGGCCTCGATCGAAACGCCGCGCGAGCGCGAGAGCAGGCGCGGCAGGTCGGGGACGACCCTGAGCGCCACCGGAAACGCGGCGAGCTCGGCGAAAAGCGAGAGCGCGGCCTCCTCCTCGCCGCTCGCCACCGCGACGAAGACGGCGCGCACCGCGCCGCGCCGCGCCAGCGCCACGATGTCGTCGGCGGCCGTCGCCAGTTCCGGCATGACGGCCACGACCTGCGTCGTCGCGCAGTGCGCCCGCAGCGTCTCGGCGTAGGCGAAGGCGCCGGCGCCCGCGACCGCCACCGGGGTGCGCGCCAACCCTGCCGCAATCCGCGGCCATGCCGCCAGCCACAATGCCTGGCGGGCGAGCACCGCGCCGCCGGAGGCGGCGACGAACGCCAATAGCGCGGGCGGCACGACGACGCGCCCATGCGCCTGCCGATAGCTCAACGCATCGAGGGCGCATAGACCGAGGATGACGAGACCCGAGCCGTTCAGCCAGCCCATCGCGAAGCTGCCGAGGCCGGGCCCCGGCCCGCCCGCCGCGTAGGCGCCGCGCTGCCACAGCGCCAACAACAAGACGAGCGGCGCCAGGCCGAGGATCGCCCGCATTTCCGCGGCGTTGCCGGCGGCGAGGCCGCGCAGCGCCGGTGCATCGGCGACATAGGCGAGGGCGGCGCCCGCTTCCAGCAACAGCAGATCGACGAGCAGCCGCGCCGCGGCGCAGGCGACGGGGCTGATGCGCCCGATGCCGGGCGCGCCCGACTGGGCCGCCGCCGGCCTCGCGCGGTCGCGATCGGGGCCGGCGCGCCTGATGCCCGGCAGCGACGGCAGGAGGAGGCGCGAGTCGCTCATCCGGCAACCCTGTCAAAGCCGCTCCCGGTTCGCCGCGCCGCCTCAATCCGCGGCATAGCGGGCCCTCACCTGCTCCGCGGCGGCGACGCGCCCGGCGATCCAGCGGTAGGTCGGGACACAGCCTTCGCGCAGGCTCACCTTCGGCTCCCAGCCCAATACCTGGCGAAGCCGGGTGTTGTCGCTGTTGCGGCCGCGCACGCCCTGCGGGCGCGAGGGGTCGTGGCGCTTTTCGATCCGCTTGCCGGCGATCGCGGCGACGATGTCGACCAGCTCGTCGACGCTCACCAGCTCGTCGGTGCCGAGATTGAGCGGCAACGGGTAATCGGACCGCATGATGCGGAAAATCCCCTCGACGCAGTCGTCGACATACATGAAGGAACGGGTCTGCCGGCCGTCGCCCCAGATCTCGATCGCGTCGCCCGACCGGCAGAGAGCGATTTTCCGGCAGATCGCCGCCGGCGCCTTTTCGCGCCCGCCGTCATAGGTGCCCAATGGCCCGTACACATTGTGGAAGCGGACGATGCGGGTCGCCATCCCGTGGTCTTCGCGGAAATACTGGCACAGCTTCTCGGCGAACAGCTTTTCGAGGCCATAGCCCTCTTCCGGCTCGGCCGGAAACGCATCCTCTTCCTTCAACGGGACGACGTCCGGATCGTTCTGCCGATAGAGCGGATAGACGCAGGCCGAGGACGAGAATAGGAAACGCCGCGCGCCATTGGACCGCGCCGCATTCAACATGTGCGCATTGATCAGCACGTTATTGACCGAGATGTCGGCGTGCGAGGCGGTGATGTAGCCGATGCCGCCCATATCGGCGGCGAGATGATAGACCTCGCCGACGCCATTGCAGGCGCGCGCGCAGCTTTCCGGCAGGCGCAGATCGCACTCCATGAACTCGTGCGCAGCAGAGGCCTCGAACTCCGGCGCCTTGATGTCGGCGCCGCGCACCCGATAGCCACGTCCGACGAGATACTTGACGAGATGGTGCCCGATAAAACCCCCGGCCCCGGTCACCAACACGACATTCCCTTGCGGCATCCCGCGATCTCCTAGACAGCCGAGAAGACTCGATCTTCGTCAAAGACGATCAACGATCTTCGTCAAAGACGATCAACACTTCGGGCCGCAAGTAATCGCAGAGCTACTCCTTTATTGCCGGCCGATCCGTTTGATTGGCGGCCGGCCGCCAATCAAACGGCGGTGACGGCGATTATCCCCGATCCCGCAATAGGCGCATACCGAAAGGAGTACGCCCGTCGAGGCAATGCGGGCGGATCGGCCGCAATCGGATCAATCGAAGCGCGCCTCTTCACGTGCGGCGGGCCGATCGAGCTTCGGCTCTTTCCAATCCGCAACGCGCCGCCGCCAGTAAGCCGCCAGCCAAGCCGGTGTCGCCGTGAAGGGGCGCGGCATCATGCGCGGGCGGGCGGGCAGCCGCTGCCGCAGCTGGCCGAGAAGCCCATAGGCCGGCAGCCGCCGCTGCAACAGGAGGGAAAGCCGGGACAGCGAGCCGTTCGCCGGCCATGGGAGCTCGATCCCGTAACGCACGAAGCCGGCCCCGACAGCGAACCCGATGACGACCGCGATGAACAAGACGACGGGTATATTGGGGCCGGACGGCTGTGCCACCGGCTGCGCCGGGATCAGCCAATGCCCGGCCGCCGCCTCGATGACCTGCGGTATCGAAGCGGCGCGCACCGCCCGCATTTGGCTGTCGAGCTCCCGCAGCCGGACCTGCGCCGCCTGGTAGTTCGGCAGCCGCGGACCGTAGACGAGCCCGATCTGCGTCAGATTATGCCTGGCGTCGTTGCGCGCCGCAGTCAGCTCGTGCAGGGTCCGCGCCCGCCAATACTCGGCCGCTACCGCATTGGCGAGCGTGGCGGCGGTGCGCGGATCGCCGGCAGTCGCCTCGATCGCTATTACATAGGCGCGCTCGCCGGTCACGACCTGGATGCGCTTCATCAGCGCGTCGGCGGCAATGCCGCGGGCAGTCGGCGTAGTCGGCTGCAGGCCGAGCACCCAGCGCACCAGCGACATGGCGCGCGACGACAGGGATCGCCGGTCGAAGCTCGGGTTCTTGTCGAGCCCGAGGCGATCGACGACCGCGTCCGCGATGGCGCGCGAACCGATGACACGCGCGGTGCTCTTGATGACCCCGATTGCGTCGACGGTAACCATTGCCGGCCGGTTCTTGCCGTCGGCCGGCTGCCCATGGTCGAAATCGAGCTCGAACAGCGCCTCGCCGGTATAGCGCGGCCCCATATGCGCGAGCGCGATGAGGGCAACGGCGACGGAAGCGGCGATGCATTTTGCGATCAGGCGCCGCTTCAGCCACAAGAGCCGCAGCGTGTCCTGCGCCACCGCCTCGTAATGCGCGCGCAGATCGCGGCGGTTGTCCTCGGTCTCAATTTCGCGCGGCGGTATTGCGCTGTCCATTGCTTGCTCCTTCGCGAAGCGGAAAACACGAGCGGCCTCGATCGGAATAGACAAACTTGCCGTCGCGATCCTGGCCCATGCGCCGCCAGTACCGCGCGCCGCCTTGGCGATCCATCCACGAGAACGATTTCGCGCCCGGCCGCAGGCAGTAGACATTATGGGCGAACCGGTTGCCGCGATCTGTGAAGATCGCCGTCTCGCCGTCGTCGCTGACGGCGCCGTTGCCGTTCAGCCGGCCGCCGTAACGCTGCGTGCCGAGGTCGACGACATTGTCGTGGACATGGACGTTTTGCACGATGTGCGGACCATATTCGGCAGCGTCGCGCAAGCGTCTGTTCTGCACCAGGCCGATGCCGTTGCCGTTCGCCCCGGGCACCACGGTATTGCCGTAGATCTCGATCCCGCCGCGGCTGCCCTTCGCCGCGCCCGAGGACGAGATCAGTATTCCCGCGCACCACAGCCAACCGGGGCAGCGATGCCGCTCGGCGCTGCCGTTGTTCCTGACGATATTGTCGCGGATGACCGCGTCGTAGCTGACTTCGTGCAGTATGCCCGGCCCCTGATTGTTTTCGACGCGGTTGCCGGCATAAAGGGTCCGAATGTTGTCGGTGTCGCTCCACAGGCCGGCGCCGACATTGTCGTGGACATAGTTGTTTGTGACCGTCAGGTCGATCGAGTTCCAGAACTTCGTGCCGCCGGCCTCCCAGCCCGGGTCGTAGGCGGAGGTATAATTGTTGAAGGCGATCTCGTTGCCCTCGACCACGATGCCGGCGCCGGGATGATGGCCGAAGCCGTTCATGTCGACGCCGATCTGCAGATTGTGATGGATGGCGTTGCCGACCGCCCGCATATGGTCGCCGAGGTCGAGACCGGCGCCGCCATTGTAGGAAATCTCGTTGTTCTCGACGACCCAGCGATGGCCGTCGTCGCCGTGCACCGGCGAATCCTGCGCCGCGGCGGCGTAACGGGTGATCTTGAGGTTTTCGATCACCACCCCCGAAGCGGTCCCGGCAAACGCGTGCGGGCGGGAAAGCCCGCCGTCGAGGACGGCGCCGTAGCGGCCGATGAAGCGGTCGTTATCCTTGGGGATCACCGTTTGCCGGGCATAGACGCCGGCCCCGAGGCAGAAGGTCGTGCCGGCCGGGCTGGCGGCGACGGCACGCTGCAAATCCGCCCCCGGTTGCAGCGCGACGCCGGTACAGCGCTGCGCCGGCGAGGGCCCATAAGCGGAGGCGCCGGCCGGCGCCAGCATCAGCAACAGGGTGAGGGCGTACCGGCCCGGCATGCGGCGCCTCATGCCCCGGCAGCGGCAGCGGCGGCGTCCGCCGCGCGCCCCTCGCCGGCCAGTTCGGAGAGCATGTAGCGCGCCACCGCCGACCGCGTATAATTGGCAAGCACATGCCGGCGCCCGGCCTGCGCCATCTGAACGAGCTTCGCCCTGTCGGCGAGCAGGCGCGTCAGCAGCGCCGCCAGTCCATCCTCGTCGGGGTCGTAGTAAAAGCAATGCATGCCATCGCGCAGATATCGGCGGCGCGGATAGCGCGGGCGATTGATCACCGGCACGGAACCGGCAAGGCAGGCCTCGTAATGCCGGTAGCAATCCCAGCCATGGCCTTCCGGCGACAACACCAGCCAGGAGCGGGCGAGCGCCGTGAGGAATTCGGGATAGGGCAACGGGCGGTCCGGCGTGAGGATGCGGAAACCGCGCCCCGCCAAACCGCCGACCGCCGCCACTGCATCTTTCCTGATGCGATTGCACAGATCGCCGGCGAAGAACACGTCGATGTCCTTTACGCGGGCCTCCGGCAGGCGCGCCTCGTTGGGGACGAACAGCGACAGCGGACGCACGCGCGGCCCTTCCGCCTCCAGCGCCAGCTCTCTTTTGAAATAGAGCGCGTGCCGCGGGAACAGCCGCATCGTCGTGCGGCAAAGCCAGGGGTAGTCGCCGATATCGACGATGATGTGCGGCGTCGGGCCGAGCAGGCGGCCGCACAGCATTGCGCCATAGGCCGAGTGCGCCGCCGAGTCGAGGACGGACTTCGCCAAAAGTTTGTGCGGCGGCTGGTCATAGCGGTGCTGCGGATTGATCGCCGGCAGCACGACGAGGTCGAAGCGCCGCGCGCGCATCTGCCGCAGAACCCGCAACAAGGCGCCGATCCCCGTTCCCTGCGGATCGTGCGGCTCGTCCGCGGTCAGGGGCGGGCCCCAGCGGATCCAGTGCGTGCGATTCGGCATCAGGGCTTTGAATAAACCCGAGCGGGTGATTTCGAGGATCCTCATCGGACCGGTCCCTCGACCCGCAGCCGCGCCGGCGGGGCGGCCGGCATCGCCAGCGCCGGCGGCTGTGAGGATTGGCGATAGATCATCGCCGACCCGGTGCCGAAGCCGATCAGGCACCAGAACCACACGCCTTGCATCGGTCCCTCGAGCGAGGGGTCGAAGCAGGCGTTGATGATCAGCGACAGCACATAGCTCATGGCGAAGACGAAAAGCCCGGCCCATTCCGGCTGACCGCGGCGCTGCGCCAGCATCATCGCGCGCAGCATCATGGCGAACCACGAGGCGACGAAGAGGAGCCAGAGCGCGGCGCCCGGCACGCCGGCGCGGGCGAGCATCGTCATCACGACATTGTGCGGATCGCGCAGCTTCGGATCGTTGTGCCCGGGAAAGCCGTAGGCCTCGGCGAGGTTCACGCCGAAACCGCGGCCGGTCCAGAAATACGGCCCATGGATCGTATCCGCGACGATGCTGTCCCAGAAATCGATGCGCCACCGCTTCGTCCCCTGGCCCTGCGCGTCGCCCCGGCCGAGGATGCCCTCGACGTTCTCGACGACCTGCCGGGTGCTGATCGGGCGGGTCTGCGAGGATACCGGATCGTGGTATTGCTGGAAGGCCGGCTCGATGACGTAGGCGATGCCGAACAATGCCAGCCCGATTGCCGCCAGGCGCACCAGTTGCCGCCACTTGCCGAGCAGCAACGCCGCGAAGACGATCGGCACGATAGCGGCGAGCAGCGGCCCCCGACTGAGCGAAGCCACGACCGCCAGCGACACGAACACCGCGAAATTCCACAGCAGCCGGGATTGGCGCAGCCCCGCCAGCATGAAGACAATGGCGCCGGCCAAATTCACCGCCGGATCGCCCGGCTGCAAGCCGAGGACGGGGATATCCGAGCCGGGCAGGTTCGGCAGGTGCTCGCCCATGAACCGTTGCAACAGGCACAAAAAGGTGCTGGCGGGCACGATGACCGCGATGAGCCGGCGGTAATTGCGCAGGATGGCGTTGATCCGCGACGCGTCTTCCAGCAGCAGCGCGATGACGATGACGGCAAAGCCGCCATAGGTTACGACGACCGTATCGCGCAGGGCCTCGGTGCCGTCGCGGCCGATATACGGCACGGTTCGCGCCACGACCCAAATCGCCAGTACCGCGAAAAGAACCATCGGCAGCGTCGCCAATATTCCGGCGAAGCAATTCAGCCGAAGGAACAGCAGCATCCCGACGAGCAGCGTCAGATCGCCGACATAGAGGGGCGGCATGCCGAGATAGGCAAATCCCTTGCCCAACAGCACATAGCCGGCGAGCACGCCGAACAGCCAAAACAGATAGGCGTCGGCGAGCCGGTCGCGACCGGCGGCGAGCGGTGGGTAGACCGCCTCTTGCCGCATCGTCGCCATTGCCGCGCTCGGACCGGCCGGCAAAATCAGCCAGCGGGGCTTTGCAGGGCCAGCGACCGGTCGCGCAGCACTGGCTTGATGTCGATCGTGTCGCCGGGCTCGAGCGGCGTGGTGCTCGAGCCGTCGATCACGACGATGTGGCCGTGGCGGCTGCGGGTGATCGTGATCCGATGCTTCTGCCCCGCGGGGACCGCGCCCTCCACCAGTTGCAGCTGGACGTTGCGAATGGCCCATGCCGACGGCAGCTCGACGCGCAGCGCCGCCAGTCGCCGGCGCACCTTCTGCAGCTCGTCGAGCGTCGCCTTTTTGAATGAGGCCTGCGCCTTCTGGATCTCGAGGTCGAGATTGCCGAGGTCCATCTGCGAACGGGACAGCTGGGCGTTGAGGCTCCAAATGTTGTTCTCGACATTCGCCTCGTCGAGCTTCAGCTGCACTTCGGGGCCGCGCACGCCGAGGCCCTGTTTGAGCAGGCGCGAGGAACGCTGTTCCTCGTCGTGGACGAAGGCGAGCTGCTTCTGCTCGGTGCCGATCTGGTTGCCGACGGCCGTGATGCTCTGTTTCAGCCGCGGCTTCTGCGCCTCGAGCAGGCGGACTTCGGACGCGAGGATGGCCGTCTCGGAGCTGAGCATCGCCTGCTCCTCGCCGACCAGCTTGGCCAGCTTCTGCTTGCCCTCGGCCGACGGCGGATCCGGCACCGCGAAGCTCGTCTTGCCGTCGCGCTGCGCCTCGAGGCGGGCTTCGCGCACCCGCAGCGCCAACTGCTCCGCCGCGAGCTGCCGCAGCCGCTCCTCGGCCGACAGATAGGAGGCGACGGCGGTGCCGCGAAGCTCGCCGGGAACGCCGTACCCGCCGGCGAGCGCGACCGCGCTCTCCACCGTGCTGCCGTAGCGGAAGGGATAGGCGCCGGGCAGCCGCACGTCGCCGAGGATATAGAGCGGGCGCAGCTTGTCGATGCCGACGCTGACGAGCGGATTCTTCAGAAAGCCGTCGGCGAGGCGCTGTTGGATCAGCTGCTGGCATTGCGCGACGCTGAGATCGGCGACCTTGACCGCGCCGACGAACGGCACCACGACGTTGCCCGCGTCGTCGACTGTCAATTTCGCCGACATCTGCGGCTGCCCGAATACCATGACGGCGATGCTGTCGCCCGGCGCGAGCAGGTAATCCTGCGCCCGCGCCGGCGAGAGCGCGAGCACGGCGGCGAACGCCGCCGCCGCTACGGCGCGGCGGAACACGCCCGCGCCGGGCGCAAGAAAAGCCCATAGCGGCCGCAAGCCGCCCGCTATTCCGGTCTTCTGGCCGCCGCGACCATTCGCTGCCATCGCCCCTCGACGCCGGATGTCCTGACTTGTGGAAAGTACGCTTGGCGGCGCCGTCAGTGCCGCGGGCTTAAGCAGCGCGGCCGCACTATTTAGAGGTAATCCCCGACCCGGCTCGGCCTCATCCGTCAAATTTGCAGCAATGGCGCGGCTTTGCGCAGTGTTCCGCCGCTGGCCGAGGGGTTACTCCGGCTTTGCGCAGTCTGGATCTCCCGGCCCATTGGTACGTTCACAAGGGACGGGTTGGTCTGGAGGTATGGCGATGAGCGGGGCGGGCGTCTGCTGGAGCGATCGGGTCGACATTTTCGGCCTGCGACTGAGCGCGATCGATCTCGACGACGCGACCGCGGCGGTGGAAAATTGGATCGCCGAAGGCACCCGCAACTTCATCTGCGTGACCGGCGTCCACGGCGTGATGGACAGCCGGCATGACGAGACGCTGCGCAATATCCATAACCGCGCCGGCCTCGTCACGCCGGACGGCATGCCGCTCGTCTGGGTATCGCGACTGTTGGGCAAGAGCCGCACCCGGCAGGTCTGCGGATGCGATTTGCTACGTCGGCTGACCGTGGTGTCGGCGCAGCGCGGCTATCGCCAATTCTATTACGGCGGCGCCGAGGGTGTCGCCGAGCGGCTGCGCGAGGTATTGACGGCCGCCTATCCGGGGCTCGAGGTGGCCGGGACCATCTGCCCGCCGTTCCGGCCTCTGACGCCGGAAGAGGATGAGACGGTCGTCGCCGAGATCAATGCGGCGCGCCCCGACATCGTCTGGGTCGGCTTGAGCACGCCCAAGCAGGAGCATTGGATGGCGGCGCATCTCGGCCGTCTCGACGCGCCGGTCATGATCGGCGTCGGCGCCGCCTTCGATTTTCTTGCCGGCAACAAGCGGCGCGCGCCGATGTGGATGCGGCGCGCCGGCCTCGAATGGTCGTTTCGCCTCGCCGCCGAACCGCGACGGTTGTGGCGCCGCTATGCGCGCATCGTGCCCGCCTTCATCGTGCTGGCCGCCGGCATGCTGATCCGCGGCACGCTGGCGCGCTGCCTCGGTGCGCTGGCGCGCGTGCCGTCTCGGATGTGGTCGCCCGGAGTGAACCGCTAGTGGACGCAGCTTGCTGCCCTCGGCCCTAGCCGGCCAACGATAGACAGCGCGAGGATAAATGGCGGCTCGTCCACGATATGCGGCGGCGGAAGGCGACGAATTCCGCGCGGGCGGCTGCGAAGACGCCGATCAGGACGCCGCCTCCCCGCGCCGCCGCCCGGCCGCTCAACCGGCGCGGTGGTGGCCGTGGCGGAACCTGCCCGAGAGTTCGCCCACGCATGCGATAGCTTTCGTCGATCAAGTCATCGTCAGCGGCGCCAGCTTCTTCTCGACGGTCATCATCGGCCGCTACGCGCTGCCGCGCGAACTCGGCAGCTTCGCGATGGGCATGTCGGTTCTGATCTCGGCGGTCGCGACCCTGAAGGCGCTGATCACCTGGCCGTACACGATCCAGCAGCACCAGCCGCAGCGGTCGCCGGCCGAGCATGCCGGCGGCGTTCTGGCGCAGAGCACGCTGCTCGCCGGGTTCGTCGCCCTCGCCCTGGTCCTCGCCGCCGGCGGCCTCGGTGCGGCGGCGGCCAACCGCGATCTCGTCGACATGGCTCTAATCCTCGCGGCGGTGGCGCCGTTCGCGCTGTTGCGGGAATTCGCCCGGCAATTCGCCTTCGCGCATCTGCAGGTCGGCCAAACCCTGGTATTGGACGCCGGCGTCGCGGCGCTGCAGGTCGGCGGCCTCACCGCCTTGGCCTGGACCAAATCGCTGTCGGCGGCAAGCGCCTATGCCGTCATCGGCATCACCTGCGGGGTGTGCGGCGCGATGTGGCTCTATACGATGCGGCGCCGCTTCGTCATCCGGGCCGGCGGTGTACGACGGACGATATGCGCCAGCTGGGGCCTCGGAAAGTGGCTGTTCGCCAACCAGATCATGCTATCCGTGCAGGGCTACGCCGCCTATTGGATATTGGCGTGGATCGACGGCGCGTCCGGCGCCGGCGTCTATACCGCGTGCATGAGCATTGCACTGTTCTCGAACCCTTTCATACTGGCGTTCAGCAATGTCTTTTCGCCGAAGGCCACGCTCGCCTGGGTCGAGGGCGGCGGCCGGCCGTTGCAGGGCTATACGATCCGCTCCGCCATCGCGATAGCCGCGGCGATGATCGTGTTTTGCCTCGTCGTCATCGTCGGCGGCGACGCCCTCATCCATTTTCTCTACCCGAGCAAGGTCTATGCGGGACAAGGCGTCACCGTCGCGCTGCTGTCGATCAGCATGCTCGCTTGGGCCGTCGGCATACCGGCGAGTAGCGCGCTGACCAGCATGGAACACCCCCGCATCGTGTTCACGACCGGCACCGCGGCGGCCTGGCTGACGGTATTGCTGGTCGGGTGCCTGGCGGCGAAATGGGGGTTGCTGGGCGCCGCCTGGGCGTCCGTTGCCGGCAACGTCGTGAAATCGGCGGCTTATTGGATCGCCTTCCTCGTGCTGCTGCCGCGCACCGCGCCGCGCCGGGCGGCCGGGACATCCGGCGCAACACCCGGCCGCGACGAGGCCCTGGCGGTCATCCGGCAGTTCCTCGACGCCAGGGACATCGACGATTGGGTGGTGGAGCATTTTGCCGCCGGCCATCAAGCCAATCTCTACGGCGTGCGTCCGGGCGGCGCGATCGGCGCGGCGGCATGGGGCAACTATCGCAGCCTCGTCGTCAAGCTGTACAAGTCGGAGTTCGCGCAGCCGGCACGCGTGCACGACGAGTTTCGCTCGCTCAGCCGTCTGCATGCGGCGCTGGCCGCCCGGACGATTGGCGGCTGGAAGGTATCGAGCCCGCATCCGCTCCATATCTGCGAGCGGCCCCTCGGCATCGTGATGTCGGTCGTTCCCGGCGAAACGCTCAATCGCCTGATCGAGACCGAAAACGGCTGCACGGCGGAAGCAATTGCGTCATTGCCGCGCGTATTGGTCGGGGCGCTGCGGAAATTTTGGGCGGACGGAAGGCAGTTCGGCGACCTCAACCTCGACAACATTCTGTGCAGCCCGGAAACCAGAGAGATCGCTTTCGTCGACCCCAGCATTCCGCCGGATTACCTGATTTGCGACAATTTGCCGAAGAGCTGGTATCCGGCCTCGCACGACATGGCGCGCCTCATCTACGAAACTGCGGTGACGGTGCGCCAGACGATCGGCAAGCCGAACGCGCAGCTGCGCAAGAAGATGTTCGTCGCGGCGACGTTGCGCGCCTTTGCCGACATTGCCGACACCGGCAGCCGCAGATCCGCACTATTTGCCGAGATCGGGGTGTGCGCGAAGGGCTTCGCCCAGCTGCTCGACTTGTCCTTTTCGGCGAAAGGGGCGTGGCATCTGGTATTGCGCCCGATTGCCGCCGGCCGCATCGAAGAAATCATCGAGATCGCGAGCCGCGACGGTTGCCGTCTCGCGGGATCGGGGCTCGCCGCCGAGCCGCGGGCCGAAACCGTCGATTGGAAGGTGCAGCAACCGCCCGACCGCATCGAGTGGCAGCCATGGATGGGCTAGATCGCCGGGAACCGCTTGCCAGCCGCTCCGGGCGCGAGGTCCTCGCGCCGCAGGGCCGCGCCCTACTGCTCGTATTCGAGGCGCTCGAACGGGCCGCCGTCTGCTACTGTGTGACGCACGGCTATGAAGATTATCCGCACTGCGTCGGCGCCTCGGACGTCGACATCCTCGTCTCCCCCGAGTGGCGGCCGAGCGAGCTTGCGGCATTGATCAGCGCGGCCGTGCGCCCCGCCGGCGGCGAGCTGGCGGGGTGGTGGGACGGCTATATGGTGCTGGCGGGCAGGTGCCCCGGCAGCGCGCCGTGGTTCCTCGCGCTCGATTTCCGCACCGCTTATGCTCTGGGGCATCTGTGCTTCTATACCGCCGAGGAGGTCCTCGGCGGCCGCCGCAGATGCAAAGCATTCTGGATCCCGGCGCCGGATATCGAATTCGCCTGCCGGCTCGTCAGACGAATCGCAAAACGCGACCTCGATGCGGCGCAGGCAGCGAGGCTGAGCCTGCTCTACCGGCATGATCCCGCCGGCTGCCGGCGCCAGCTCGCGCGGTTCTGGCGCCCTCGGCCGGCGGCGCTGATCGAATCCGCCGCCGGCGAGGGCCGCTGGGAGATGGCGATCTGCAGCCTGGCGGCGCTGCGCGGCGAGGCGCGCCGGCGCGCCTTCATGCAGCGGCCGGTGCGCGCGATCGCCGGCATGTTGCGTCGGATGCGGCGCCGGGCGCAGCTCCTGTGGTCGCCCGAGGGCGGGCTCAGCCTCGTCCTTCTCGGTCCCGACGGGGCGGGCAAATCCTCGCTCGCCAATGCTCTGACGGCGCAGTTGCGCCCGGCGTTTTCGGCCAGCAGACGCGCAAGCTTCCCGCCGGCCCTGCTGCGGCGGCTGCACCGCGCGCGCGAGAGCGCCGCCCCGCGGCCGCCGCATGAACTGGCGCCCCGCTCGCCGCCGATGTCGGCAGTGCGGGCGGTGTGCTACTGGTCGGTCCATCATCTTTTCTTTCTCCGCATATCTGCCCGCCTGCAAGCGGCACGTTCGGTGTTGACGGTGCACGATCGGCATCTCGTCGATGCGCTCGTCGACCCGTGGCGCTACCGCTACGGCGGAGCGATGCGGCTGTTGCGGGCGATCTGCCGTCTCGGCCCGCGACCCGATCTCGTGATTCTCCTCGACGCCCCAGCCGAGGTGCTGCAGTCGCGCAAGCAGGAAGTCCCGTTCGCCGAGACGGCGCGGCAGTGCGAGGCCTACAGAGCGCTCGTCGGCGCCATGAAGAACGGCCACATCGTCGACGCCGGCCGGCCGCTGGAGGACGTCGCCGCGGCGGTCGGCGATATCGTTCTGCGAACGTTGTCGGCCCGGATCGCGGCCCGGCTCGCACGCCGGCAAAGAGCCCCCCGGCACAGCGCTGCCGCGCTCGCCGCGGCGCAACCGAGCGCGCCCATCTCGACTGCCGAGCCATGAGACCGCGCGCCTTCATCACGACCAGCTGGGACGACGGCCACCCGCTCGACCTGCGCGTCGCGGAGCTGCTGACGAAATACGGATTGCGCGGCACCTTCTATGTCCCGGCCGCGACGGAGCGCGCGACGATGGCCAAGAGCGAGCTTCGCGAACTCGCCCGGGGCTTCGAGATCGGCGCCCACACCCTGACGCATCTCGACCTCACCCGCGCGTCGCGGCGGCGGGCGTGGCAGGAAATCGTCGATTCGAGGAGCTGGGCCGAAGACAGCAGCGGCCAGCGCTGCGTGATGTTCTGCCCGCCGCTCGGCAGATATTTCCACCGCCATCTGGAGATGGTTCGCGCGGCCGGCTATTGCGGGATGCGCAACGGCGAATTGTGTTCGCTCGACCGGCCGCGGCGCAAGGCCGGCGTCATGCTGATGCCGACTTCGGTCCAGGCGCATCCGCACCGATTCCCGGCATTCTGCCGCAATGCGCTGAAGCGCGCCGCCATCGGCAATCTGTGGCGCTATGTCGCGAATGGGCACGCAGCCGACTGGCCGCAGCTGGCGGGCGCCCTGTTGCGGCTGGCGATCGGCGAAGGCGGCGTCTTTCATTTGTGGGGCCACTCGTGGGAATTGCAGGAAACCGGGCAATGGCAGCGGCTCGACGAGGTGCTGCGCATGCTCGGCGAGGCCGCGCATGATGCCGCGCCGGCGACCAATTCCGAGATTTGCATGGTCGGGAACTCGGCAGCGTGGACATCCTCCTAGCCCATAATTTCTACCAGCGGCCGGGCGGCGAGGACCAATGTATGGCCGCGGAAGCGGCAATGCTGCGGCGGCACGGCCACAACGTCGTCGAATATTGCCTGCACAACGATGCGATCGAGGAGATGAGCCGGCCGCGGGCCGCGGCGCGCACGATCTGGAGCAGCGCCGCCTATCGCGAGCTGCGCCGGCTGCTGCAGCAGCAGCGACCGCAAATCGCCCATTTCCACAACATATTTCCGCTGATCTCGCCGGCCGCCTATTATGCGTGCCGCGGCGAAGGCGTGCCGGTCGTGCAGACGGTGCACAACTTCCGCCTGCTGTGCGCCAATGCGCTGCTGTTCCGCGACGGGGCGGTGTGCGAAGACTGTCTCGGCAAGCTGGTCGCCTGGCCCGCTTTATTGCACAAATGCTATCGCGGCAACCGCGCCGCGAGCGGCGCGGCCGTGGCCATGCTGGCCGCGCATCGCGCGATCGGCACGTGGCGGCACGCGGTCGCCCGCTACATCGCGCCGACCGAATTCGTGCGCCGCACGCTCGTCCGAGGCGGGTTGCCGGCGCACAAGGTCGTCGTCAAACCGCACTTCACGGCCGGCGATTTGCCGCCCGGCGGCGGCCGCGGCGGCTACGCGCTGTTCGCCGGCCGGCTGACGGCGGAGAAGGGCGTCGAGACGCTGCTCGAGGCGTGGCGCCGCCTCGGCGGCGGCTTTGCGCTCAAGATCGCCGGCGACGGCCCGCTGGCGCCGCTGGCGCGCCAGGCCGCCGCCCGCGACCCCGCGATCGAATGCCTCGGCTGGCAAGCCGGCGAGCGGGTGCGCGCGCTGATGGCCGAGGCGGCCTTTGTCGTCGTGCCGTCGCGCACCTACGAAACTTTCGGGCTCGTCGTCATCGAGGCCTACGCCGCCGGCACGCCGGTATTGGCGGCGGCCTCCGGAGCGCTCGCCGAGCTGGTCGAGGAGGGCCGCACCGGATGGCATTTCAAACCCGCGGATGCGGGCCAACTCGCGGACAAGCTGCGGCAGATCCTCGCCGACCCCGCAGCGACGGCGGCGATGCGGCCGGCGGCACGGCGGGAATTCGCGCTGAAATACGCCGAAGAGCCGAACTACGCCGCCCTGATGGCGATCTACGCCCAGGCCGCCGGCCGTTATTCCGCCGCCGTCGGCACGGCGCGCCTCAAGGGCGCGGCCGGCGCCACGATGCCGTAGAGATCTCATGTCTCGAAGGCCTAATCCCCTCGGTTCGATCACGGCGCGGGCGCGTCTCCTTGCGGGCGCCGTTGCGATTCTCGGCGCGGCCCTCTTGCTGCTCTCGCCTTACAGGGCGGCAGCGCAAGAGGTCTTCACCCCAGCGGAGGCCGTCAACCTGCCGAAGGGCGAGAAGGTGACGAACTTCGGAACCATCTTCGACGATTGGACGATCGAGCTCATGTTTCTCGCCGACCAGACCAACAAGGTCATCGACGTCATCGACACGAGCGACACCCCGACCCAACACACGGTGATCAAGCAACTGGCGGCGAGGCCGGATTTCGCCGGCGCCGGCGGCGCCAATCCCGCCATCGCAGGGCCGAACGGGGTGGCGACCGTTCCGACCGAGACCGGGCGCGAGCTGTGGGTGTCGGATTACGACGCCGTCAACCGCGAGGGCGTCATCAAGGTGATCGACCTCAACTCCGGCGAGACCACCCATGTCATCCCCACCGGCGGGGTCGCGCGCGCCGGCGCGTTGTGCTACGACCCGAACGACAATGTGCTGCTGGTCGCCAACGATTCCGAAGGGATGGTCAAGAGCGGGCGCGCGCCCTTCGACAGTTTGATCTCGACCGTCAACTACGAGGTGCTGCACAAGATCCGGATGAACGGCCGGTTCGGCAGGCCGCTCGCGACGAACGGGATCGGGCAGTGCCAGTGGGACCAGAACAGCGGGAATTTCTTCCAGAACATTCCCGAGGTCGGCGGCAACGGCACGGATGGCAGGCACGGCGACCTGCTTGAGATCTCGTCGCAATCGCTGCACATCCTCGCCCGCTTCAAGATCCCGAAAAGCCTCTGCGACGGCCCGGAGGGAATTGCGCTCGGCCCGGCCGGCCAGGCCCTGCTCGGCTGCGCCGACCCGAGCGGACAATTCCCGTCCTCGGTCGTCGTCAGCCTGGCGGACGGTGCCGTGCTGAACACCCTTCCCGGCGAGGACGGCGCCGGCGAGGTCTGGTTCGACCCGAACCACGGCGAAGGCTTCGCCGCTTATTTCCTCGCCATCAGCCGCGCCGGGACGACGGGCAAGCTCGGGGTCGTCGACGCCGCCAGCGGGGAGCAGCCGAGCTATCCGACCGCGATCGGCGCGCATTCGGTCGCCGTCGACACGATCTTCGACGAGGTCTACGTGCCGATCCCGAGCACCGGCGGCACGAATACCTGCTCTTCGGTCGCGATATCCCCGGGCGTCGACGCCAACGGCTGCATCATGGTCTTCACCAATTAGCGGCCTCGATAGCCTGCGGGTTTACCGTGAGATCCTCTCGCCCGCGGTCCGGCACTCGCGCGTCAGGGGCGCCGCCGACGCCGCGATGCCGTAGAGCCGGGCGCAATTGTCCCACAGGATCTTGCGGCGCCGCCGCATCGAGGATTTGTCAGGAATTTCGCCGATGCAGGCGAGCGCGAGCTGACCACGGGACTGTTGTCGAAGGATTCCGGCTTCCGCTGATCGTTAGCGGCAAGATCGGCGTCAAGGAAATCGAGCGGCTGATCCGAAAACTCGAACTCGACAAGGAAATTCTCGCCGACGAGAACGACGCGCCTCAGGATATCCCGATCCGGCCAAACCCGTCTAAATAGCGCCCGGCAACCCTCAGCAGGGATAGCACCGCGAGCCCTGGGCGCCCTTCCTATAATACGAGCCTGGTCCGCAGCCGTCCTTCCCGGTAGTTCCGTCGCAAGCCGCCAGATGAATCGGCGTATGGGCGGCGGCATGTGGAATTACGCCGGCAGGCGCGGCTGCTTTGGCTTGCCAGCCAATGACCCCGCCGATGGCCACGAAAGCGGTGATAGCAGCGGCGATGACGAATGCGCGCATTTCCCCGACCTCCATCAACGATGCGGTATAATCCCATCTGTCAGCGCATATCGCTAGCAAAATCTGGCCCCATTTGCGCCCGCATACCGGTAATTCGAGGGGCACAGATTCAATCCCTGTGGCGCCCGCCGGCCTTGCCTTGATACGCCGTCGTCAAGGATCGACGCTGACGCTGCGGGGCCACCCCGCGCTGAGGAGTTTCGCATCGCTGGCCAGGCCCGTTGGTGAACGCGGGTCGTAGTGATCGACGGCCGGTATGACCGGCAAGGGCGCGTTGTTACTTGCCTCCATCAAGGCGCCCAGCACGAGGACCGCGGCAGCGACCCCGACGATCGCCAAGCCTGCAGCTTCGGAGCCGCCGTCGTGCCGCCAGTCACGGAGGTGACCCGTGTGCGCCCACCCGTTCGAACGGATCGGGTGCCAGTGCAGGTGCCGGTCCCGCGCATATGCGGGAGAGGTCGCGAGGAGGCAGGCGGCGACAAGCGTCGAAACGATCGCTTTCATTGCGGTTCACCCGGCTGGCCCAAAGCCAGCGGATGATCGCCCGCAATGCTTAAGAAACCATTCGCCGGCAAGACGCCGGCCGAGCCCGACCGCCCGCCTCAGCGGATATGAGGGGCGCGCGCTATTCGGCTGCGGCCGGCACGGCGCGCGTCAGGGGTCCGGCTGGCGTCGCGATATCGTAGAGCCGGGCGCAATTGTCCCAGAGGATCTTGCGGCGCGCCGCCGCGTCGAGCGGCAGCGAAAAGAACTGCTGCAGCGCTTCCGGGAAGGCGCCGTCCGAATGCGGATAGTCCGAGGACACGACGAAATAATCGGCGCCCACCTTCTCGACGACATCGACCGCCGGCTCCTCGTCGACATCGAGCGCGACATAGCATTGCCGCTTGAAATAGCCGCTCGGCGGCATCGCGAGCTGGCGCTCGCAGCCGGGGCCGAACTTCTCCCACTGGTCGTCCAAGCGCCACAGCCACCAATAGAGCCAGCCCGCCGTCCCTTCGAGAAAGGCGCAGCGCAATTTCGGGTGGCGCTCCAGGACGCCGCCCGTCGTCAGGCTGGCGAGCGCGCCCATCAGTTCGACGGGGTTGCGGATCGCGTGCGCGATCGGGTGGAAATTGGCGTGCCCGACATAGCGCCGCCCGGCGTCGTCCTTCAGCGCGGTGTTGCCGGTCGGGTGAAAGCCGATCGGCACGTCCAATCGCTCGATCTCCTCCCATAAGGGCTCGCATTCCTCATCGTGCAGATGCCGGCCATTGACCGGGTTCGGCGTGCCGATGATCGCGACCGCGCCCTTCTCTCTGACGCAGCGGCGCGCCTCCTGGACCGCCGAGGGGATGTCGTGCATCGCCACCTGCGCCGCGAATTTGAGGCGCGAGGGATCGTGCCGGCAATAATCATAGGCCCAGTCGTTGAAGGCGCGGGCGAGCGCCGCGGCATAATCGGGCGCGAGGTCGTCGTGGCAGAGGATCTGCCGGCCGCGCGTGCCGTACATCACGGCCACATCGATCCCTTCGATGTCCATCGCCGTCAAGGTCGTTTCGGGATCGAAGCCGCGCGCCCGGGCGAGGCGGAAATGCGGATGCCGGGCGCGGCTGCGGCGCCGCAATTCGCGGCTGGAGGTCGTGGCGCCCGGCTCGTTGGCGTGCGCCGGGATCGCCAGCCCCTGCACTTCCATCCCCATGATCGCGTCGGTGTTGCCCTTGTCCTCGACGTTGGGCGCGAGCGCCCGCTGCTGGCCGCCGAAAAAGCGCGGCGGGTTCGCCCGGTAGGGCGCGGCGAGATAATTGGCCCACAGATCGTCCGGCTCCATCAGATGGAGGTCGCTGTCCATGACGAGATAACCTTCGCGCGCCATCTGCCGCCTCCTGCTTCCCGTTCTCGCGCGATCATGAGCCCCAAGGCAGGCTTCGGCAAGACGCCGGCATTCCGGTTTGCCGGGCGCGGAGGTCGCGGGCTAAGATGCCCGGCCAGCAAGAGCGCACGGCGCCCGAGGAGGATTCGCCATGATCAGGAAATTCGACTCTCTGTTTGCCGGCCACGCCGATATGGAGGATGTCGGCTACGGCGGCGTGCCGGTCAACGAGCGCCGCTTCGGCAACGAGCATCTGGCGAGCGCGCTATCGAAGGCGCAGGCGATGGCCGAGCTGATGGACACTCGCGGCTACGACACCTTCTGGATGGCCGAGCACCATTTCCAGCGCGAAGGCTACGAGTGCATCCCGAACGTGCTGTTGATGGCCGTCCATCTCGCGCAGGCGACGCGCAACGTCAAGATCGGCTGCGGCTTCAACATCACGCCGATGTGGCACCCGCTGCGGCTCGCCGAGGATTACGCGATGGCCGACATCCTGTCGAAGGGGCGCATCACCTTCGGCGTCGGGCGCGGCTATCACACGCGCGAGGTCGAGACCTTCGGCGCGCCGCTCCTCGACCAGCCGGCCAACCGCGAACTCTTCGAGGAGCAGGTCGAGATCATCTTCAAGGCCTTCAACGAGGAAGCCTTCGCGCATAAGGGGAAGCATTACACGCTGCCGCCGGAGGTGCCCTATCGCGGCTACACCTTGAAGGAATTGACCCTGGTGCCGCGGCCTTTCCGGCGCCCGGTCGAGTGCTGGCAGCCGATCCAGGGCGGCAGCGAGCGGGCGCTTTCGTTCATGGCGAAATACGGCATCCAGGGCCTCGTCGGCGGCGGTTCGGCCGAGGGCGGCGCAATGCACCAGGTCGTCCTCGCCTGGCAGAAGGCGCACGCGCAGCTCGGCATCGACCTCGAACTCGGCGAGCGGCTCTGCTTCGGCTTTCATTTCTTCCTCGCCGACAGCCGCGAGGAAGGCATGCGCGAGGCCGCCAAATACTACGAAGAGAACATGAAGATGTTCGGCGAATTGCGGCTCGTGCGGGCCTTGACCGAAGAGCAGATCGAGATCATGCGCGACCCTGTCCGGGCGCCTCTCGCGAAATTGCCGCGCATCGAGGAAGCGGTCAAAAGCGGCGGCTTCCTGTGCGGCTCGCCCGAGCAGATCGTCGAGCAGCTGAAGGCGCTCGAAAAACGCTATCCAGGATTGGAGCGCATCTCGGTCAGCCTCTCGGTCGGCGTGCCGAAGAAGGTCTGCCTCGAACAATTGGAGCGCTTCGCGACCGAAATCATGCCGGCCTTCACCCCGGCGAAAGTCCGCGAAGCAGTGCCGGCGCAATAAAAGGCAAAGGGAGAGGACGATGGCCACGACCCGCATCGGCGATTTCGTCGTCGAGCGCATCACCGAATTCGAGGGGCCGTTCATCGGCCCCGAAACCTTCTTTCCGGATTACGATGCGAGCGTATTGGAATCCAACCCGGACATGCGCGACCCGCGCCTGATCGATCCCACGACCGGGCAGCTCGTCTTCAGCTTTCACAGCTTCGTCGTCAAGACGGGGCGGCACACGATCCTCATCGATTCCTGCCTCGGCAACGACAAGGAGCGGCCGAGCCGGCCGCAATTCCACCGCCTGCGCAGCTCCTACCTCGCCGACCTCGCCGCTGCGGGCGTCGCGCCGGAATCGGTCGATTACGTGATGTGCACGCATCTGCATTGGGACCATGTCGGCTGGAACACGCGGCTCGACAATGGGCGCTGGGTCCCGACCTTTCCCAATGCGCGCTACGTCATGGCGCGGCGCGAATTCGAGCATTGGCAGGCTTTCGCCGAGCGCCAAGAGGACAGCCCGCACCGGCTTGCCTTCGAGGACAGCGTATTGCCGGTCGTGCGCACCGGCCAGTCGGTACTCGTGGACGACGATTACGCGATGGAAGACGGGCTGTGGTTCGAAAGCGCGCCGGGACATACGCCGGGCAATGTCGTGATCCACGCCCGCTCGAAGGACGACCGCGCGGTGTTTCTGGGCGACGTGCTGCATCACCAGCTGCAATTGGCGAAGCCGGAATGGTCGACGCTCGCCTGCACCGACCGCGAACTGTCGAAGAAGACCCGCACGCGCCTCGTCGAGGAATACGCCGAGCGCGGCACCCGCCTGTTGCCGGCGCATTTCCCCGCGCCGACCGTCGGCCGCATCCACCGCCACGGCACCGCCTATCGATACCGGTTCGAGGAATAGGTTCACCGCGGAGGCACGGAGGGCACGGAGGAAGAAGACCTGTCATTGCGAGCGAAGCGAAGCAATCCCGACGGGATTGCCGCGGCGCTGCGCGCCTCGCAATGACGCTTACTATTCGCGTCCTCCGTGCTCTCCGTGGTTAATCGGACCATCAAGAGCCATGACCCTTACCCTGTTCCATGACAAATCGACGGACAGCCTCTATCTCGAGCTGCGACCGCTGCCCGCCAAGCGTACGCGCGAGATCGCCGAGGACGTTAACCTGGACCTTTGTGAAGATGGCCAGCCGGTCGGCTACGATGTCCAGCACGCCTCGCAAAAGCGCGATCTGATCCTGTCGATCATCTTGGGCGACGAGCCTAGAGTCGCCGCCGAATAATCAACCAAGGAGACGAGCGATGGCGCGGATGACCGGCGGCGGGGCGCTCGTCGAAATGCTGTGCAAGCACGGCGTCGAGGTTTTGTTCGCCTTGCCGGGGGTGCAGAACGACGCGCTCTTCGTCGCGCTCTACGACGCGCACGAGAGGCTGCGCGTCATCCATACGCGGCACGAGCAGGGCGCCGCCTACATGGCCTTCGGCTATGCGCGGGCGAGCGGCAAGGTTGGCGCCTACGCGGTCGTGCCGGGGCCGGGCTTCCTCAACACGACGGCGGCGCTGGCGACGGCTTACGCGACGAACGCGCCCGTCTTGTGCATCTGCGGCCAGATCCCCTCGGACATGATCGGCCGCGGCTTTGGCCTGTTGCACGAAATCCCGGACCAGCTGGGCGTGCTGACGAGCCTCACCAAATGGGCCGCCCGCATCGAGCATCCGAGCCGCGCCGGCGCGCTCGTCAACGAGGCTTTCCGGCAGCTCTACGACGGCCGGCCGCGCCCGGTCGGGCTCGAAATGCCATTGGACGCTATGGCGCTCGAAACCGAGCTGTCGCTGCCCGAGGCGGCGCCGGCACCCGAGCCGCCGCGGCCCGACCCGGATCTCGTCGCCAGGGCGGCCGCCCTCCTCGCCGCGGCGAAAAAGCCGACGATCTTCGTCGGCGGCGGCGCGGCGGCGGCGGGCGAAGAAGTGCACGCGCTCGCCGAACTGTTAGAGGCGCCGGTCGTCAGCTTCACCGGCGGCAAGGGCATCCTTTCCGACCGCCATTACCTCGCGCAATCGGGGCTCGCGGGACACGCCCTGTGGCGCGATACCGACGTTGCACTCGCCGTCGGCACGCGGCTGCATCAGCCGCAATTGCGCTGGGGCGGCGACAGCAACCTCAAACTGATCCGCATCGACATCGATCCGATCGAGATCGCCCGCTTTCAAAAGCCCGCGCTCGGCATCGTCGCGGACGCCGGAGAGGCGCTGCGGGCGCTGCACGAGGCGCTCGCGAAACAGGCGCCGGCGCGAGCTTCGCGCAAGGACGAGCTGGAGGCGCTGAAGGCGCGCACCCGCGCCATGCTCGTCGAAAAATTGGGGCCGCAAATGGCCTATCTCGACGCGATCCGCGGCGAGCTGCCGGACGACGGCATCTATGTCGAGGATCTGACGCAAATCGGCTATGCCGGCCGCCCCGGTTTCCCCGTCTACCGGCCGCGCACCTACATCCATTCGGGCTACCAGGGAACGCTCGGCGCCGGCTTTGCCACCGCGCTCGGCGCCAAGGTGGCGCGGCCCGATCTGCCGGTCGTCTCGGTCTCCGGCGACGGCGGCTTCATGTACAATGTGCAGGAACTGTCGAGCGCGGTGCAGCACGGCATCGACATCGTCGCGATCGTCTTCGCCGACGGCGCCTACGGCAATGTGCGGCGCATGCAGAAGGAGGATTACGGCAACCGCTTGATCGGCGTCGACCTCGCCAACCCGAACTTCCCGAAACTGGCCGAAAGCTTCGGGCTTGCCGGCGTGCGGACGACGAGCCCCGAAGGCTTGCGGCGCGAACTCGCCGCCGCCCTGAAGCGGCGCGGCACAAGCCTCATCGAGGTCGCGGTCGGCGAGATGCCCGATCCCTGGCACATCCTGATGACCGGACGCGTGCGCGGCGCGCGGTAGCGCGCACCCGACATAGGGATGGTCGTTCCCACGAAAGCGGGAACCCGGAGCAAGCGGCGGAGCGGTTGTCCTGGACCCCCGCTTGCGCGGGGGCGACGAATTATGCAGCGGCCGGCGAAATTTCCCGCTCATGCCCGCCGCGGCCGGCGCCGATGAACAGCACCATCACGGCCGCCCCGAGCAACAGCGTGCCGGACAACAGGAAGGCCTGGAGATATGTCCCGAAATCGAGCCGCAGAAGGCCGGCGAGATAGGCCGCCGACGCGCTGCCGATCTGGTGGATCACGGTGATCCAGGCGACCATGATGCCGATCCGCTCGGCGCCGACGACGCCGATCAAGAGGCGCACCGTCGGCGGCGCGCTGGCGATCCAATCGAGGCCGTAGACGACGCTGAAAGCCGACAGGCCGTAGAACGGCATGGCGAAGGCGAAGGGCAGATAGAGGAGCGCGAGGCCGCGCAATCCGTAATATGCGCACAGCAGCAGCCGGTTGTCGCAGTGGTCGCTGAGCCAGCCCGCGATCGTGCCGCCGAGCAAGGCGAAGACGCCGGTCGCGGCGAGCAACCCGGCGCCGGCGACCTCGGAGAGGCCGTGATCGACGCAGGCCGCGATCAGGTGCGTCCCGATCAGGCCGTTGGTCGTCGCGCCGCACACGAAATAGCCGCCGGCGATCAGCCAGAAATCGCGCGACCGGGCGCCCGTCGCGAGCGCGCGGAAGGCCACCACGATGGGATTGCCGTCGGGCGCGGCGGTCGCCTTCGGCCGCGGCTCTTCGCCGTAACGCGCGAGGCCGAGATCCTCCGGCCGGTCGCGCATCAGCAGAGCAAGGAGCGGCAGGAAGGCGACGACCGTCCCGGCCAATGCGAAGGACATGACCCGCCAGCCGGCGTTGGTCGCCAGCTCGGCCATCGTCGGCAGAAAGACGAGCTGGCCGGCGGCATTGGCCGCCGTCAGGACGCCGACGACGAGCCCGGCGCGCTGCTGGAACCAGCGCGCCGCGATGAAGGCGGCGAAGTAGCCGCCGACAAAACCGGTCGCCAGGCCGACGACGACGCCCCACAGCATGACGAGCTGCCAAGGCTGGTGCATCGCCGGGGTCAGCGCTACGCCCGCGGCGGTCGCTGCCAGCGCCAGGATCATCGTGCGGCGCGCCCCGAACCGGTCCATCGCCGCGGCGGCGAATGGGCCGATCGCCCCGAAGAGCAAGAGGTTGACGCTGACGGCGAACGAGATCGTCGCCCGCGACCAGTGAAATTCCGCTTCGAGCGGGACGATCAGCACGCTCGGCGTCGCCCGCACGCCGGCGGTGACGACCACCGTCGCAAAGCTGAGGGCGAGGATGACCCAGGCGTAATGCAGCCTGGCTGCGGCCGGACGGGTTTGCGACAGCATCATGCCGGGGTTCCGATCGCCTCGGTCAGCGGGATTGGTCGCGCATCATAGCAGCGGCGATACCGCCCGAGGCAATGGTGAGCGCGGCGATCGCCAGGATCGCCGGCGCGAAGCCGAAGATGTCGGCGATCACCCCCGAGGTCAGCGCGCCGACCGCGTAGCCGAGATCGCGCCAGAAGCGATAGACGCTGAGCGCCTTCGCGCGCATCCTCGGATGGGCGGCGTCCGAAATCGCCGCGATCAGGGTCGGATAGACCATCGCCGTGCCAACCCCGAGCAAGGCGCTCGCCGGCAGCCACCAGGCGAAAGAGCCGGTCAGCGCGGTCGCCGCCAGCGCCGCCGCCTGCAGCCAAAGGCCGCACACCACCAGCCCGCGCCGCCCGATCCGGTCGCTCAAGGGTCCGGTCGCAATCTGCAAGATGCCCCAGCAGGCGGGGTAGACGGCCTTCAAGATGCCGATCCGCTCGACGCCGAGGCCGTGCGCGAAGAAGAACAGCGGGAAGAGGCCCCACACCATGCCGTCCTTGAGATTGTTGACGAGCCCGGCCTGACAGGCGGCGAAGAGGCGCCGGTCGCCGATGCTGGTGCGGCGGAACACTTCCCGGAATTTGAGCGCCTCCGCCTCGCCGTGCCCATGGGCGTGGACCTCGTGGCGCACATGCTCGCCGGTGTCGCGCACGACGAGAACGGCGAGCCCCAGACCGAGCACGGCATAAACGGCGCCGAGATAGAAAGGAGCCGGGCGCAAACCGTAACGGGCGGCAATCCAGCCGGTGAGGAAGGCAGTCAAGCCGACCGCGAAATAGCCGGCAAACTCGTTGAGGCCGACCGCCAGACCGCGCGATTTCGGGCCGACGAGGTCGATCTTCATCAGCACCGTCATCGACCAGGCGAGGCCCTGATTGATGCCGAGCAGCGCGTTGGCGGCGATGACCCAGCCCCAGCTCGGCGCCCACATGATCATGAACGGCACCGGCAGCCCGAACAGCCAGCCGAGAACGAGCGTATGCTTGCGGCCCCAACTCTCGGCCAGTTGACCGGAAACCAGGTTGGTCAATCCCTTGACGACGCCGAAGCTGACGATGAAGCCGGTGACGATGCTGGCGGAGGCGAGATGGAAGGTCTCCGACCCGATCAACGGCACGACCGTGCGTTCCAGCCCGACCATGCCGCCGACGAAGGCGTTCAGCAGGATCAGCAGCAGAAACTGGTTGAGGTTGGCGCGGATGCCGAGGGCGACGCCGCCTGGTGCCGCCGCAGCCCTGCCGGGCATCGTCATCGCGCAGCGATCGCCTGCAGCCCGGCGTTCCAGGCGCGCAACTCCGCCGCCTCCGCCGGCGGCGGCGGAATATCCTGCAGCATGAATTCGACGAAGGCATCCGCCGCGTCGATCTTGAAGGCGGCATTGAAGCGGCGCTCAAAGCCGATCGTCGAGTAGGGCTTGCCGCTCAACCGGCGGCCGCAGACCGAGCCGGCATAAGCCCCCGGCAGGACCTCGATATGATCGGGCAGCGCCTTCAGCCGTTGCAGGCTAAGAAATAAGGTCAGCGCCCCGTTCGCTGCATCGTCCACCAGTTCGGTCCGGCCGACATCGCCGACCATCAGCGTGTGTCCGGTCAGAACGAACCACGGCTCGTCGGCGCGGGTGCGGTCGGTGACGAGGAGGCAAACGTGCTCCGGCGTGTGCCCGGGCGTATGCAGCACATCGACGACGACATTGCCAAGCGGCAGCCGGTCGCCGTCCTTGACCGCATGCGCCGGAAAGGCGGTTTCGGCCCCGGCATGCAGCACGTATTCGACGCCGGCCTCGCGGGCGAGGGCGCGCCCGGCGGAACGATGATCGGCGTGGATGTGGGTGTCGATGACGAAGTGAATTCGCATGCCTGTCTCGTCGGCCGCGCGCAGGTATGTTCTGATGTCGCCCACCGGATCGACGACGGCGCAGGTGGCGTGCCCGCCGCAGCCGAACAGATAGGAGATTGCAACCGGGTCGGAGTGGAGGAACTGGCGCAGGATCATCGGAGCCTCCTAGGATCGCCGGGCTTGACCGGCGGCCGTCGATCAATCAATCTGCGGAATAATCGTTGAATAGGCTACGATGTCAAGCGCCGGCCCGAAACAGCACGTCTTCGCCAGTCTCGCCGAGATCGCGCAGGCGCTCGGCCACGCCCACCGCCTCGAATTGCTCGAGCATCTCGGTCAGGGCGAGCGCAGCGTCGAGCACCTCGCCGAGCGGGCCGGGCTGACCCTCGCCAACGCGTCCCGCCACCTCCAATTGCTGCGCCGCGCCGGGTTGGTGCGGGGACGGCGCGACGGCAAGCGGGTCTACTATCGCCTCGGCGAGGAGAGCGCGGTGGTCGGCCTGCTGCGCGCACTGGGGCGCGTCGGCGAGGAGACGAGCGCGGAGATCGCGCGGGTCATGGCGACGTATTTCCGTGCCCGCGACGAGTTCGAGCCGGTATCGCGCGCGGAATTGCTCGACCGCCTGCGGTGTGGCGCCGTGACGTTGCTCGACGTGCGCCCGGAGGACGAATTCGCCCGCGGCCATCTGCCCGGCGCGCTCAACGTGCCGCTCGCACAGTTGGCGCAGCGCCTCTCCGAGCTGCCGCCCGAGCGCGAGGTCGTCGCTTATTGCCGCGGTCCCTGGTGCGTCCTATCCTTCGAGGCGGTCGCGCTACTGCGCCGCCAGGGTTACCGGGTACGGCGGCTGGAAGACGGTTTCCCGGAATGGAAAGTGGCTGGGCTGCCGATCGGAATCGGCGCAACGGCTTGACGCGGGCTACGGATTCTCAGGAGGAGGGCGATATGCAAGGAACCGACTGGCGGCTCAGCGGCGATTGGATCAAGAACTGCAACTGCGCCTTCGGCTGCCCGTGCGACTTCAATGCGCGGCCGACGCACGGCAACTGCCAGGGTCTGCTCGGCATGCGCATCGAACGCGGTCATTTCGGCGGCACCACGCTCGACGGATTGAACTTTTTTGTGGTGGTGGACTTCCCCGGCCCGCTTCATGAGGGTAACGGGACGGTGCAGGCGATCATCGAGGAGCGGGCCACGGCGGAGCAGCGCGACGCCCTCTTCCAGATCCTCTCCGGCAAGCACGCGGCCGAAGGCACGCTCTTTCACATTTTCAGCCTGATCGTCTCGAACATGCTCGACCCGGTCTTCGCGCCGATCGACTTTGCCTTCGACATGGGCCGCCGCACCGCGCGGGTCTCGATCCCCGGCGTGCTCGAGACGCAGACGAGCCCGATCCGCAACCCGGTGACCGGCGCCGAGCATCGCATTCAGGTGGTGATGCCCGAGGGGTTCGAGCACCACCGCGCCGAGGTCGCCAGCGCCCGCATCGACAGCACCGGCGGGATCAAATTCACCGTCTCCGAGGGCCACAGCTCATTGGCGAAGGTCGAGCAGACCCCGACCGGCGTCGCCGCCTGAGCATTTCGGGGGCGGCGGCGCAGCCGTCGCGCGCCGCTTTGCGCCGCAACCGCGCAGTTGCGATGATCGTCGTCCCCTGGGGGCTCAAGCTTCCGAGCTAGCCATCGTATGTGGCGTCCGCTATCTTTGCGTCTCGCAGCTTCGGCCGAGCCGAGGCTGAAACTGCGGCAGCTTGATCCGGACGAGAACGGCTTCACCCGTGAGAACGAGGAGCAGCAGGACGGCGACCGCCGCGCCCATTCGGGCGTCTGCCGGGGCGCCGGAGGGGCCGCGAATGAAAGCCGCGAAACCGACGGCTGCCGATCGCCCCGGCGCCGTTGCCGCCCGCGGTTCGAGACGCAGACGAGACGACGCCGAGGGTTTCCTGCCCTTGGTCGCCTGGCTTTTCGGTGAGTTGCAGGAGGCCGCGGCAGGGACGCGCCGCGTCACCGCCGCGCCGGACATCGTCGGCTTCCTGACGACCTCGCCGCCGGTCGGGCACGGCGCCTCCGAGCCGGCAGAGGGGGGCGAGCGCAGCCGGGGCGACGACCGCGCCGATGTTGCGGCGCGCCGTTCCTGACGCGCGTGTCGCTCGATCTCCTCGTCGTCAACTTCTTTCCGGGCTTCTTTCCGCCGGCGAGCGGCGGCGAGACGCGGCTCTTCCACCTCTACCGCGAGTTGTCGGCGCGGCACCGCGTGAGCCTCGTCACCTCGACCAATTTCGGTGCGCGCGTCGAGGAAGTGGTGCATGCGCCGCAGCTGCGCGAATTTCGCTTCCCGAAGGACGAATTGTGGCGCGCTGCCTATGCGAGCCTCGAACGCGCCGGGGCGGGCGGCGATTTGTCGGGCCTCGCCTTTGCGCTCGCCACCGCCGACCCGCGCTGTGCATTGCGCCGGGTGGCACTGGAACTGGCAGAAACCGCCGACATCGTCATTCACGAATTTCCGTATTCGGAGCCGATCTTCCGCGAGCGGCCGCCTGCGGTCGAGATCTACAATTCCCACAATGCCGAGGCGGGCCTGTTGGCGTCCGTCGTCTCGGGACGCGGCTCGGATCGCGCTTTCTCGAAGCTCTTGCGGCTCGAGCGAAACCTGATCGGGCGGGCGAAGCGCGTTTTCGCCACCTCGCAGGAGGACGGCGAAATTTTCAGGATCTTCTATGGTCTGGAAGAAGCCCGTCTCGCGTATTGCGGCAACGGCTACAGCGAGCCTGAGCTGGCGCCGGTGCGGGCGAGCCGGCAGGCGCGCCGGCCGCGCCCTGGGAGCCGGCCGAGGCTGCTCTTCCTCGGCTCGCAGCACGCGCCCAATATCGAGGCGGCGCTCTATCTGTCGGAGTTGGCGAAGGCGCTGCCCGATTGCGACATGGTTGTTGCCGGCGCGGTCTCGGCGTTCGTTCCGGCGCCGGTGGCGCCGGCCAACCTGACCCTCCTCGGGCCGTTCGACGCGGCGCGCAAGCAGGCGCTCTTCGAGTCGGCCGACCTCTTTCTCAATCCCGTCGTCGAAGGCTCCGGGACGAGCCTCAAGGCCATCGAGGCGCTGGCGGCGGCGCTGCCGATGGTGTCGACCCCGGAGGGTGCGCGCGGCCTCGGCCTGGAGCCCGGGAAGCACGCCCTCTTGTGCGAGCGGACCGCGTTCCCTGAGGCCATACGCTCGCTCCTCGGCGATCCGGCGCGCCGGTCGGCGCTCGCGGAGGCGGGCGCCGCTTTCGTCCGCGAGCGCTTCACCTGGCCGGCGATCGCCGACGGGCTCGCCGCCGATCTCGAGGCGGTCGCCGCCGGCAAGCCTGCGACGCCCGCGCCGGCAAAGCCGCTGGCGATCGCGTTCAACGATTTTCCGGTGAGCCCGACGATTTCGGGCGGCAGCGCGCGCATCCGCACCGTGCTCGGCAGCCTCGGCGTCGATGTCGTGCTGATCGCCTTCGGCGAGCGTTCCCGCGTGAGCCTCGTGGAACCCGGCCTCGTGCAGGTGACGATCGGAAAAACCGAGGCGCATTCGGGGTTCGAGACCGCCATCAACCGAAACCAGGCCGTTTCGGTCAACGACATCGTCGCCAGCCTCTATTGCGCCGGCAACGCGGTCCTCGCCGACGTTCTGGCGGAACTGGCGCCGCGCTGCGCATTCGCCGTATTCGAACACTGCTATCTGGCGCCGATCATCGATCTCCTCGACGAGCTGGCGAGCGGCCTGCCGCTCGTCTACAGCGCGCACAACGTCGAGTGGCGGCACAAGGACGAGCTGCTGCGCGAGCACCCGTTGCATGCCCCGCTCGTCGAATACACGCGCCGGATCGAGGCGAAGCTGACCGATGCGGCGCAGCTCGTGGTCGGCTGCAGCGAGGCCGACGCGGGATATTTCGCCGCGCTCGGGAAGGACACGGTCGTCGTGCCCAACGCGGCGGACGTGCCGTCGCGCCGGGCGCCACGGGCGGGCGCCAAGAGCGCGGCGGCGCGGATCGGGTTTCTCGGCAGCGGCCACATGCCCAATGTCGAGGCCGTGGAGTTCATCCTGGAGACACTCGCGCCGGCCTTCCCGCAGGCGGTGTTCGAGTTCGTCGGCGGCGTCTGCGCGCCGCTCTACGGCCGGCGGTTGCCGGCGAACGTCGTGCTTCACGGCGTCGTCGACGGCGCGCGCAAAAGCGAAATTCTGTTCGGCTGGACCTTCGCCCTCAACCCGGTCGAGAAAGGCGGCGGCTCGAGCCTGAAGCTTCCGGACTATCTGGCGCACGCCTTGCCGGTCGTCAGCACGGCGGTCGGGGCACGCGGCTTTCCCTTGGCCGAGAAGCGCGCCGGCATCGTTGCCGAGCGCGGCGAATTCGCCGCGCATCTGCGCGACCTGCTGGAGAACGACCGGCTGCGCCGGAAACTCGCCGCGCGTGCGCAGCGCTTCGCGAAAAGCGATCTCGGCTGGCAGGCCGCGGTCGCCCCGTACCGCGCAGCGATCGCCAAATGGCATAGCCGGCCGCCTTCCGCCGAAGCCGGGCGTCCGTCGCTGCTCGTCGTCACCTACCGCTATACCGAACCGCCGCTCGGCGGCGCCGAATCCTATCTGATCGAGGTCGTGCGCCGCTTGCGGACCAGATGCCGCACGATCGACCTCGCCGCGATCGACCTCGGCGCACTCGTCAACCGCTGGCATTTCGCCTCGGAATACGCGCCGCAGGAAGGGGGCTCGGCGCGCGTCGTCGCGGAGTGCTTCGACGCGGTCCGGCTGTTCGCGCCCGATCCCCTCGCCTCTCGCCTGATCGAGCGCTGCCGCCGCCTCGAGCGGATGTGGTCGAACGAGGAGCGCGAGCTCTACCGGCCGTTCGCCGCGACGCTGGCGGCCGGCGGCACGCCCTCGCTGTTCGCCGGCTTCTACCCGCCGGAAGATCATCAGGGCATCATGCGCAGAGCGACGGCGCCGGCCTTTTCCTTTCTGCTGCCGCCCGGTACGCGGGTCGTGCGGATCACCGGCTGGTCGCCGCTGCGCAAGCATTTGCGCCTCTCCGCGAGCCCGCTCTCGGCTGCCGGTCCGGCGGCCGAGGCCGAATACCGGCAGGTGGTCGACGGCCGGTTCTCGCTGCGCGTGCTGCTGGCGCCCGAGGCGGCCGCCGGCTTGGCGCTGCTCGACTGCCTCGCCGACGAGCATACGGCCGAAAACGACCACCGGCCGCTCGGCGTCTATATCGAGGAGGCCTCGATCCTCGTCGAGGCTGCCGGCGGCGGCGAACGCAATCTGCTGGCGCGGCCGCTCGTCGAGACGACGGTCGAGCTGGCGCGCGACAACGACGCCATCCTGAAGACCGGGCATTTCCCCTTGTGGGTGGACGCGCTGACCCAGCGTGCGCTCGCCCGCCATGCCGAGGACGAGGCGGAGTTCGCGCTGGTGCGCGGGCCGCATTCGCGGGCGATGCAGGCTTGGCTCGCCCGCCACGCCGCCGGCTATGACGCGGTTCTCGTGCAGGGCATCCCGTTCGCCGTCGTGCCGAGCACGGTCGAGACGCTGTGCGGGCTCGAACAGCGGCCGCGGATCGTCACCTTGCCGCATTTCCACGCCGACGACCGGTTCTATTTCTGGCGGCACTATTTCGAGGCCTTTGCGCGGGCCGATGCGAACCTCCTGTTCTCCGAGGCGGCGGCCCAGCGGCTCGCCCGGCACGGCAATTTCGCCGTCGTACCGGGCGGCGGGGTGAGCCTCGAAGAGCAGCCGCAGCCCGCCGACATCGCGCAGTTCCGCGCCCTTTGCCCGGCTCCGGGCGGGTTCTACCTGGTCCTCGGCCGCGTCACGCAATCGAAGGGCATCGACCGGGTGCTGCGGGCGCATGCCGAATTGCGCGAGCGCGGCGCCCCTTTCGATCTCGTCGTGATCGGGTCCTACGAGGACGGGCCGGAGCCCAAGGGCGATGGCGTGCGTTATCTCGGGGCGCAGCCGCGCGGCGTCGTGCTGGCCGCGCTGTCGCAATGCCTCGGCCTCGTCACGATGAGCGAGAGCGAGAGCTTCGGCATCATGATCTGCGAGGCATGGAAATTCAAAAAGCCGGTCATCGCCAACGCCGCCTGCCACGCCTTCCGCGAGCTGGTGCGGCACGGCGAGAACGGGCTGGTCGTGGCCGGCGAAGAGGAGTTGAGGGAAGCGATGGCGAGGCTCGCCGGCGATCCGGAATTGGCGGCGCGGCTCGGCGAAGCCGGCTTCGGCCTCGCGGCATCGCGCTTCACCTGGCGGCATGTCGCCGACGCGCTCGCCGAGGTGCTGTTCGCGCCCGCGGCGCAGGCCGCCGAAGGGGAGGTTGGTTTCGGCCCCGGCCTCGATGCGGTCGTCGAGTATGTCGGCAGCTGACGGTCGCAGCGCGGCGCCGCGCCAGGGCGCGCAAGCCGCACCGGTGCGGCGGAGTTTCCTGCCGCCGCTGCCGCGCGATCGATGGCTCGCCTGGCTGTTGCGCGAGGATGTGCGCGGCGAGGGCTATGCGTGGGACGAGGTGCGCGGGCGCCGGTTTCGGCTGTGGTGGCTCGTCCACGGCCGCCGCGAATATCCGGGCGCCGCGCCGCCGACCCCGCAAGAGGTCGCGCGCGCCTTTGCCCCGGTGCCGTTCCATGCCGGCTCGCGCCTCGTCGAGGTGCCCGCTGTCCTCGCCGAGCTGTGGGCCGAGCGCAGCGACCTGCGTGCCCAATATGCCGGGGCGAGCGAGGCCGACATCGAAAGCCTGTTGCGCTGGTTCTACCTGGTCGGCGTGCGCCAATGCGGGCTAGCCGACATCCTGCCGCCGGCGCATCAGATCGCCTTCCGGCGGCTCGGGCAATGGCTCGAAAGCGATCCCAATTCGGCGCCGCTGCGCCGCCTTCTCGCCGGCGGGGCGGCGGCGCCCGCGCCTGCTGCGGCGCTCCCGATCGGCCGTCCGCAGCGCCGCGACGGCGTCAACCTCGTCGGCTTTCCGCGCGGCCAGTTCGGGCTCGGGGAGGACATCCGCATGGCGGCCGCGGCGCTCGCGGCGGCGGCCGTGCCCTTCTCGGTGCTCGCGATGAAAGAGCAGTCGGACTGGCGCCACCGCGATCCGGCGCTCGACCCGCATATTTGCGAGGACGCGCCCTTCGCGATCAACCTCTTGTGCGGGCCGGGCTTCGAGGCCGCGGGCTGGCGGCTGCGGCTCGGCGACGGGTTGTGGCGGGAGCGGCACACGATCGGCTGGTGGCCATGGGAATTGCCGCGCTGGCCGCAATGCTGGCAGCCTGCCTTCGAGCTGGTCGACGAGCTTTGGGCAGCGAGCCGCTATGCGCGCGAGGCTTATCTGCCCGATTGCCCGGTGCCGCTCAGGCTGATGCCGCCGGCCGTCGCCGTCGACCGCCTGCAGCCGCGCTCGCGCGCGAGCCTCGGGCTGCCGGAAGGGGTTTTCCTCTTCACCTTCGTCTTCGACGGCAGTTCCCATCTCGCCCGCAAGAACCCCGAGGCGGCCGTCGCGGCGTTCCGCGAGGCCTTCCCCGGCGGCGGCGAGCCGGTCGGGCTCGTCCTCAAAGGCATGAACGCCGCCGCCGCCCCCGGCTGGCCGGATCTCGCCCTGGCCGCGGCAGCCGACCCGCGCATTCTCCTCATCGACGAGATTTGGCCGCGCGAGGACGTGCTGGCGCTGCTCGGCGCCTGCGACGCCGTCGTCTCGCTGCATCGCGCCGAGGGGTTCGGCCGCCACCTCGCCGAGGCGATGCTGCTCGAAAAGCCGGTCGTCGCCACCGGATTTTCGGGGAATGCCGATTTCCTGACGCCGGCGACCGGCTTTCCCGTGCGCTTTTCACAGCGCCGCATCGGGCGCGGCGAATACCCGTTCGGCGACGGCCAGTTCTGGGCCGAGCCCGACATCGCCGAGGCGGCCGCGCAGATGCGCCGCCTCGCCGCCGACCCGGCGGCGGCACGCCCGATCGCGCTCGCCGGCCGCGACCTCATCGCCGAGCGTTTCTCGCCCGAAGCGTGCGGCCGGCAGATGCGGCAGCGGCTGCTGGAACTGGGATTGGATCGCGCCGCCATTGGTGCAGACGATCGGGAAAACGCCGGTTCGTGAGCTTGGCGACTCTCGCGCTACGACGATCGCCCCCGAGAGACTTATTGAGCCAGCCCTCGAACGATATCCGCTATCGTGCCGTAGCTGTACCAATGCCAGCGTGACCGCAGGAGGCGGCGGAGTTCGTCGCGGCCTGTCGGTTGCTCACCCGCGGCGATCTGCGCCCGGTCGACGAAGTCCACTAGCCGCTGGCGATGCCCGGCAATTTTCGTGACCGTTCGCGCGCGCACGATGGCAGGGTCGATTGATCGTTCGATGAGTTCGGTCACCGCGGCGGCGACCGCATCGGGGTCCGGGGGCACGATCATGCAGTATTCGGGGTCGAAGAACACATCGCGCCCACCGCGGCTCGGCGTACTGACGACAGGAACACCACACAACAGGTATTCCATGCTCGCCCACATCGCCCCCTCCTCGGCCGAGAGGCAGAGCCCGACCCTTGCTTGATCAATGTAATGGGCGACCGTGCCGCTGTCGAAAAACCGGTAGCGTTCGCTTGCCGGGTCGCCGTTGAGGAAGGCGGCCCCCGCCAAGAGCGATCTAAGCCTCCCATAATTGTCGCTGTTCCACGGCGCGTAGATTAGGGCGAGCTCCGCGACTTTTGCGGCGAGCTCATGGCGTTTGACGGCGGCGAGTTGCGCGACGTAGATCGCGCGGTACTGCTTCGGCTCGGCAGCGATGTCAAACAGTTGCTCCTGGACAAAGGCGTTCTGGCTGATGAATATGGCGTCGAGACCGTGTTCCTCGACAACCGGGATCTCCTCCGGCGCATTGCAGAGAAAGGTGACCCGCGTCTCCGGGAATGCGCGCGCGCTTTTCGCAACACTCGAAAGCCGATCCTGCCAGGCCGACGGCCCGGCCATGTAATACCAGGGGCTGATCAAGAGATGGCCGCCGGGGCCGAGGATTTGACACAGGACTTCCATCGAGGAGCGGCCGCCCGCGAATTTCGCAAAGCCTGGCTGGGGCGTCCCCATGCCGATCAGCAATATGCGCGGGTGCCGCGCGACGATCGCGTAGTGCAGTTCGAACGACAGGATCTCGGGGGTCAGCTCCATCGGCTGCTTGGCGGCGCCTCCGCGACCGGCACGGCCTCGGGGCCTAGCCGCGCTCGCGGATGGCGATCTCGATCGCTTCCAGCGGGTCGTCGGCGTTGGGCGACAGGCACGGCTCGCCGTCGCGGCAGGGGCCGACGACTGCGCCCGAGAAGAAGGCGCCGCGGTAGACCGCCTCGAAGCTGCCGGCGAGCGCCGGGTTGAGGCGCACCGCGATGCCGGTCAAGGGCAGCGCCCGGCCGCGGCTGCCGACGAGCCGGCCCTCGCTCGCCCACGGCGTCTGCCGGCCGGCCGGGCCGAAGGCCATGTATTCGAGGTCGGCGGGCGCGATCTCGCCGAGCGGGGTGAGGCCGAACGCCTCGAGCCGCAGGCGCTCGCCGCGGGTGCCGATCCAGCCGCGCCCCGGCACGCGGCGGTCGCCGACCCGCTCGATATGGACGCTGATCTCGACCGGCACGCCGGCGGCGGCGGGCGCGGCCGGGCTTGCGGCCGGCGGGCGGGCGCGGCCGTC
>DATLKN010000020.1:0-18381 GCA_035538335.1 Allostellaceae bacterium | reverse complement strand
CAGACGCCGAACCCGGCCAATGGGCGTCTTCTCCGACCGCACCTCGATGGACCGCATCCTGTTCGCCGTCTTCAACCACGAAAACCAAAACCAGGGCGTCAGCACCCCTCTCCTGCTGACACAAACCTTTTGACGTCACCTGGACCAAGAGCCGTCAACCGACCGTGAACGAGAACCGGCAGGGCCGCAGCTCTTGCCCGCAGGCGAGCGGCTTCCCGCCCGGATAGGTCAGCGACACGCTCCACCGGCCGGGGCTCAGCGTGTCCTTGCGCGTCCAGGTGTGCCAGGTGAAATGCCCGGTGTGCTCGATCTCGCCGGCTAGTGCCGGGGCGAGCCGTGGATTGCCCACGACAAGCCGCGTCGTCAGCGGCGGCGCCGGCGGGCCGGCGGTCGCGATTTCAGGCGTCCAGTGAACGACGACCGGCAGGCCGCCCTCTGCCTGCATCGCGTCGAGCGCCGCCGCGTTGCCCTCGAGCTTCAGCCAGATATAGAAGGGCCGGCCGGAGGGAATCGCAGCGGCCGCGGCCGAGTAGGCGGCGAGCGAAGGATTGCTGCCGAGTCCCCAGGCGCTGACGACGAGCGGCGGGCCGGCGGCGGCGTTCGGCGCGGGCGGCCCGCCCGGCTCGGCCGGCGCCGAGGCCGGTCCGGGGTTGACCCAGGCCGCGCCGCCGGCGGCGACCGCCGCGCAGAAACATAAAAGAATGCGCCCCGGCAAAACCCGCCGGAATCCCGCTTTCGTCCCATCCGCTCATCGCATTCTCCCGTGGAAAGCCGACGCCTTTCCTACGCAGGAGCGGCCGAGACGGTTCCGAAATGCGGACTTCTCACTCGGAAATCCGCGCCAGCCGGACGATAGCGCCGAGCCCCTCGCGGATGCCGCAGAGGACGGCGATGCCGTGCGCGCGAAGATGGGCGACGAGCGACCTGTCCATGACGCCCGGATGCGGGTGCAGGAGGTAATGCGGCTTCTCGCTGCGCCCGGCGGCACTGATCAGGAGATCGAGATAGCCGCGCGCCGTCTCAGGCGTATCGAAAGGCTGGCCGTCGCAATTGTCGCGGCAGAAGACGATCGCGTCGTGTTCGAGGCTCTTGTCGAACACCTCGAAGGCATGCGGCAGGTTCTGCGCGAAAGTGCCACTGCCCCAGGCGTCGAGCGGATTGCCGTCGCCGGTGACGGGGCCGATCTTGGCCGCGAGCGCGGCCCTCGCCGCCTCGGGCAGCGGCGGCAGCTCGATCCCGGCAGCGGCTGTCGCGTCGAGGATCAGCTCCGCGAGCCCGCCCGAGGAGGTGACGACACCGATACGGCGGCCCCGGGGCCGCTTCTCGCTTTGCGCCGCCGCCGAAACCTCGCCAAACGCAACGAGATCAGACACCTCGATCGCGCCGTGCGCGGCGAACAGCGCCGAGAGCGCCTGCGGCTCGCGCATCGGCCCGCCGGTATGGGCGAGGGCTGCCTGCCTGGAACGCGCGGTCTTACCCACCTGCAGGATCACGACCGGCTTTCCTGCTGCGGCGGCGCGGTCGAGCGCCGCGGCGAAGCGCTCCGGCTCGCGCACAGTCTCGATGAAGCCGCCGATGACGCGGGTATTCGGGTCCAGGGCGAGGTATTCGAGGAATTCCGCCGCCGTCACCACCGCCTCGTTGCCACAGGAGACAAGATGGCTGAAGCCGAAGCGGCGCACGTCCATCGCGAAGCCGATGCAGATGCCGCCCGATTGCGAGACGATGCCGACATTGCCGGCGAGCCCCTCGGCCGCGTGCAATTCCTGCATGTAGGTGAGGCTCTTGTGGTGGGGGCTCAAAATGCCCATGCAGTTGGGGCCGCAGAGCGCGATCTCCCGCTCGCGGCAAATGGCGGCGATGCGCGCCTGCAACGCGCGCCCCTCCTCGTCCAATTCGGCAAAGCCGCCATCGTAGATGACGGCCGCCCCGATGCCGCGCTCGGCCGCCGCGAGGAAGGATTCGAGCACCCGCGCGTGGCCGAGGCAGAAGGCGGCGGCGTCCGGCGCCTCGGGCAGCTCGGCGAAGCTGCCGTAGCATTGGTGGCCGAGGACGCTCGGGTAATTCGGGTTGATCGGGTAGATCCGGCCGGCATAGCCGAGCCGATCGAGCGAAGCGATGAGGCGCCGGCCGATCGTCGGTTTCTCCGAGGCGCCGACAATCGCGATCGATTGCGGCCTCATCAGCGCGTCGAGCCGCATCTTCCCCTCGCTCGGTGATTTCCGCAGAGCCCAGAGCCTTTATACTCGGAGGCGGCAGGTGAGGGCGACATGATCAGAACCGGGGACGAATACCGCGCCGGGCTGCGCGACGGCCGCGAAGTGTGGATCGATGGCGAGCGGGTCGCCGATGTGACGGCGCACCCGGCCTTCGCCCCGATCGTCGCGGCGAAGGCGCGCATGTACGACATGGCGCACGAGCCGAAATCCGCGGCCGCGATGACCTTCGCCGAAGGCGGCGAGACCTTCCCGACGCTGTTGCGGCCGCCGACCGAACAGGCGCATTGGCAGGAGAAATGGCGGGCGATCGACCTCTATCTGAACGACATCGCGGGCATCGTCACCCGCGTCGGCGACGAGACCGTCGGCGAGATGTGGTCGCTGCTCGACGGGCGCGAGGTGTTGAACCAGATCGACCCGCGCTTCGGCGACAACATCGACCGGCACATCCGGCGGGTGCTGGCCGAGGACATCTTTCACGTCTCCGCCAACACCGACCCGAAAGGCGACCGCTCGAAGCGGCCGCAGGACCAGGACCCGGACATGCTGGTGCATGTCGTCAAGGAAACCGACGCCGGGATCGTCCTGCGCGGCGCCAAATACGAGACCGCCGCCTCCTACGCCGACCAGGCCTTCCTGAAGCCGACCGTCGGCGCCTGGACCGACGAGGAATTGTCGGACTACGCGGTTGGCTGCGTCGTCCGGATGGGGGCGCCGGGGGTGAAGCATCTGTGCCGCTCCGGCTTCGCCCAGCGCAGCCCCGCCGATCATCCGCTGGCAAGCCGCTTCGACGAGGTCGACACGCTGCTCGTCCTCGACGATGTGCTGATCCCCTGGGAGGACGTGTTCTTCTACCGCCACACCCGCGCCGCCTCCTTCATCCGCGGCACATTGCACCGCTATTCGGCTTTCCCCTATGTGCTGCGCATCCTCTACATGGCCGACATGATGATCGGCGCGGCATTGTGGAACGCGCGCCAGACGGGCCTCGACAAGTTGCAGGCGGTGCGCGAGAAGCTCGCCGACCTCGTCTGCTACCGCGAGGGCATCAACGCCCACCTCGTCGCCGCGATCGCGGAAGCGCAACGCAGCCCCGCAGGCCTCCTGATGCCGCACCAGTCGCTGCTTTATGCGGGCCGCGTCCACGCCTGCGCGAACCTGCCGCAGATGATGCACATCGCCCGCGAATTGTGTGGCGGGCAGATCTGTGTCACCCCGAGCGCGGCGGCCTTCGCCGCCGAAGGCTCGCGCGAATGGCTCGACAAATTCTATTCGCTGAACGCCAACTGGCAGGCCGAAGACCGACGCAAGCTCCTCGCCTTCGCCCGCGATTTGTTGAACTCGGACTATGCTGGCCACCGGCTGACCTTCGTCCAGTTCGCGCAGGCGCCGCATTTCAACCATCTGGCGGCGCTTTACAATGCCTTCGATTTTTCGGGCCCGCTCGATTTCGTGCGCCACGCCGCCGGACTCTCGACGCGCGTCGGCGGCGATTGACGGTCAGTCGCTGCCGGCGAGGATCCGCTGCAGGTTTTCGGGCGCATAGTATTCGGCGATTGGCACGGTGCCGCCGAGCGTGCCGAAAAAGCGGCTTCGCTCCGCCGCATTCGAGCGCAGCGCCTCATAGAGCGCCAGCGTCTCGGGCGGCGGCGGCTCAAAGCTCGCAAGGCTGCACGTCAACCCGTACATCGGCGCGAGGCACTCGTCGCGCTTGCGCTGATAGCCGGCCAAGGCCTCGGCCAGCGGCCTATCGCCGGAAAACCCTGCGTGGACCGCCTCGGCAAGCCATTCGGCGCAGCGGAAGGCATCGGAAATTCCCTGCGCCAGGATCGGATCCTTGTGATAGCCGGCGTCGCCGACGAGCGCCCAGCCCGGCCCGTAAGGCTTTCTGAAGAAGTTCGGCAGGGTGCCGGTGCCGCGGATCGGCTCGACCCGTCTCGCATCCCGGAACGGCTCGGCGAAATCCGCGACAAGACCAAGACCCTGCGCCGCGAACCCGTCGAGATCGGCGCGGATCGCTTGAAACTCCTCGCGCGGCGCGATGATCGGCGTGATCGTCAGCCCGTCATTGGTGGGAAAGCTGATGACCGTGCGGCGCGGGCGCGTATGGATCGCCGGCAGATGCGGGGCGACATCGCGCCAGTAGGCGTAATAGGCGCAGGTGAGGCTCGGCCGCGCATCGTATTCGGCGGCGCTAACGGCCCTCGCGACGAGCGAGTTGCGGCCGTCGGCGCCGATCACGAGCCGGGCCCGCTCCTCGATTTCGCCGCCTTGTCGGCTGCGCCCGCGCACGCCCGTCGCCGCTTCGCCCGAGGAAATGAGGCCGGTCGCGGTGAAGCCTTCCCTAACCTCGGCGCCCGCCGCGGCCGCGGCGTCGAGCAAGAGCTTGTCGAGAACCGTGCGCCGCGGGGCGAGCATGTCGCAGCCGCCGTCGATGGGCGGCAGGTCGCCCTCCAGCTGAAATTCGCCGACATCGAGCCCGATCGTGCGAAAGGCCGGACAGCCGGTGGCAAGCACCTTGTCCAGAAGGCCCCAGCGACGAAGGCAAGCCACGCCCGGCGGCCAGATGAAATGCGTCGAGATCGTATCGCTCGGAAACCGGGCGCGATCGACGAGCAGCACCCTGTAGCCCAGCCGCGCCAGCAGCGTCGCGGTCGGCGAGCCGGCGCAGCGCGCCCCGACCACGATCGCGTCATACATTCTGCGCCGCCACTATTCGGCCGCGCGCGCCGCCGCCTCTGAGCGCCAGCCGTGCAGGACCGGCAGGACCTCAGTGGCGAAGAGGTCGAGCCCGCGCTCGGCGATGGGATAAGGAACGCCGCCGAAGCGGAAGGCGACGTTCAGCTCGAAATCGCCGATCGCCGCGCGCCGCGCCTCGAGCTGGCGCAGGATGCGCTCCGGCGTTCCCCAGATTGCCGCCTGCATGAAGCCCTCGACGGCGCCTTCGAGCCCGCCCTTGCGGGCGATCTCGGCCTTCTGGGCATAGGCGTCGTAGCCTTTGACGCTTGCAAAATGCGCGCCGAGGAACTCGTAGTGGTGAAAGTTGCTCTCGACGAACTTGCCCATGTAGCGACGCGCGTGCTCTTCGGCCCCCGACAGGTCCGGGCCGCAGACGCAGAAATCGGTGATCATCATCGAGGGAGCCGGGCGGCCATGGAACCGCAGGTGCAATTCGCGGTTGCGCTCGATCGCCGGCAGCCGCAGCGGCCACGGCCGGTCGGAGAACATCACCATATGGGCGCCCAATCGGGCGGCGGCCTCGACCGAATCCTCGCTCGAGGCGACGGCGTAGACACGGCCCGTGAAATCGTATTTCGGCCGCGGCCGCAATTCGATCCGCGGCTGCGGGTAATGCCGGCCGGCGCCCTCGATGAAGCCGGTGCGCAGCGCCTCGACGATCATCGGCGCAGCTTCGTCGAAGCGCTCGCGGGATTCGTCCATCGTGCCGCGGAAGGCGGCGAATTCGCGCCGCGCCAGCCCGCGCCCGAGGCCGAGGCGCAGCCGCCCCTGGCACAAGAGGTCGAGCACCGACGCTTGCTCTGCGACGCGCAGCGGGTCGTGCCAGGGCAGGATGACGGCCGCCGTGCCGAGCCCGACATTCGGGCAGAGCGCGGCGAGGTAGCTCATCAGCTGCAGATTGTCGGGGCAGAACGAGTAGTCGAAGAAATGATGCTCGGCCGACCATAACACGTCGAAGCCGCGCCCGGCGGCGCGTTGCGCGAGCCGGATTTCTTCCTCCCAGACCTGGTCGTCGCCGATCTTTTGCCAGCCGTAGCTGGCGAACAGCATCATCATTCCGACGTCCATCTCAGCCTCCCGCCGCCGCCATCTGCGCAACGATCTCGAAGGATCGCTTGCGCTTCTCGTGGTCGAAGATGTTGGCCGTCACCATCAGCTCCTCGGCGCCGGTGCGGGCGACGAAATCAGCGAGCCCGCGCTGCACCGTGTCGGGCCCGCCGACGATCGCGCAGGCGAGCGCATCGTCGAGGATGGCGCGGGCGTATGGGTCGAGCCGCGCCGCAAAATCCGCCGCCGGCGGCGGCAGCCGGCTCGGGTGCCCGGTGCGGCTGTTGAGCACCGAGTGCTGCAGCGAGGAGAAGAGAAAGGCGGCTTCTTCGTCGGTGTCGGCGGCGACGACGGTCACCCCGAGCATGATTTGCGGCGCCGCCAGTTGCGGCGATGGCTGGAAGCGCTGCCGATAGATGAAGATCGCCTGCTTCAGCATCGCGGGCGCGAAATGCGAGGCGAAGGCGAAGGGCAGCCCCAAGATCGCCGCCAGCTGCGCGCCGTAGAGGCTGGAGCCGAGGATCCAGATCGGCACCTCGAGCCCGGCCCCCGGCACCGCCTGCACCGCTTGGCCGGGCTCGGCCGGCCGGAAATAAGCCATCAGCTCGAGCACGTCCTGCGGAAACTGGTCCTCGGCCGCGAGAAGGTTGCGGCGCATCGCGCGCGCCGTCACCTGGTCGGAGCCGGGGGCGCGGCCGAGGCCGAGCTCGACCCGGCCCGGGTGCAATGCGGCAAGCGTGCCGAACTGCTCGGCGATCAAGAGCGGCGCGTGGTTCGGCAGCATGACGCCGCCGGCGCCGATCCGGATACGCTTTGTGCCGGCGGCGACGTGGGCGAGCGCGACGGCAGTCGCGGCGCTGGCGACGCCGGGCAGGTTGTGATGCTCGGCCATCCAGTAGCGCCTATACCCGAGCGCCTCGACATGGCGGGCGAGGTCGAGCGAGTTGCGCAGCGCCTGCCCGGCGTCGCCCCCTTCGACGATCGGCGCCAGGTCGAGGATCGACAGCGGCACCATCGTCAATATCCGAGCCGCTTGTCGATTTCTTGCAACAGGCCGCCGCCCGCCTCGATGTTGCGGATGTTGGCGGCGATCTCGGTGACCAGCTGCGCGACGGTCGGCCGCCGCGCCACATGCGGCATCACCGTGACCTTGGGATGCAGCCAGAGCGGGCTTTCCGGCGGCAGCGGCTCCGGCCACAGCGCGTCGAGCGCGGCATAGGAAAGCCGGCCGCTGTCGAGCGCGGCGATCAGATCCGCCTCGACGACGTGCTTGCCGCGCCCGACATTCACCAGCATCGCGCCCTTCGGCATCATCGCAAAGATGCGGGCGCAGAAGATGCCTTGCGTGTCCCGCGTCAGCGGCAACAGGCAGACCGCGATGTCGGTGCGGCTGAGGAAAGCTTCGAGCTGATCGGGGCCGTGGAAGAGCGGGATCTCCTCGCTCTCCCGCGGCCGGCGGACCCAGGCCGAGACCGGGAACCCCAGCGACTTCAGCACCAGGGCCGGCGCCTTCGCCATCATGCCGTAGCCGAGAAAGCCGATGCGCCGCTCCTCGGGCCGGACGATCCGGGTGCGGCGCCATTCGCGGTTGGCCTGGGCGGCCTGATAGCCCGGCATGTCGCGATGAAACCGCAGGACGTGCATGACGACATACTCGGTCATCATCGGGTCGCCGCCCGGCGGCTCGATCTTGCCGAGCGGCGCCTTCGGCAGCCGCGGATGATCGATAAAGGCCTCGACCCCCGCCGAGCGGCTGAACATCGCCTTCAAATTCGGCAATTCGGGCAGCACGTCGAAATCGGGGTGCATGAAGGCGAGATAGTCGATTTCAGCCGGCTCGCCGATATCCGGCCAGATGCGGATTTCGAGATCCGGAAGCTGCGCCGCAAACGTCTCGCGCCAAGCCTGCGCGTTGCCGATGTATCTGTCGAGACCGAATAAGAGAAGCGCCATCACCCCGCCTCGCCCCGTCGGGCGTCATTGAATTGCCAGTGTTGCAAGCCGGGCATCGAAGAGTCCACGATCTCGTCGCAGCCGTCTTCATGGAGGACCGGGCCGGGATGAGCGTCGCAGGCGATCTCGCCGAATTTCTCGCGCGGGCGCAGTACGAAGACCTGCCGCCACAGACGACCGACTACGCGGCCATGCTGGTTGCCAGCACGCTCGCGAGCGCGGCTGCCGGGAAGGAGATCCGCTCCTCGGCGATCATCCGCGAACTGGCCCGCGAGCGCGGCGGCGCGGGCCATGCCTCGCTGTGGTTCGATACGGGCCCGCGCCTGCGGGTCGCCGAGGCGGCGCAGGTCAACGCGGTGATGAGCGATGCCGCCGCCTGCGACGACAGCGATCTGCGCGCGATCGTGCATTGCGGCACGCCGCTGACGGCGACGAGCCTCGCGCTCGCCGAGCGGACGGGCGCCGACGGCCGCGAGGTACTGGCCGCGATCGTGCTCGGCTACGAGGCCGCGGGGCGCATCGGCGACCCGATCAGCCCGCAATTCCGCGAGCGCGGCTTTCACGGCTGCGTGCTGGCAATCTTCGCCGCCGCCGTGGCGGCGGGGCGGCTGCTGCGGCTTGATCCGCCGCGGCTCGCCCAGGCGATCGCGCTCGCGGCGACCTCGATCGGCGGGCTCGCGGCGGCCGCTAACACCAGCGTCGCGCGCGAGTATCACGCCGGCATGGCGGTGCGCTGCGGCATCGACGCGGCAGCGGCGGCGGCCCGCGGCTTCATTGCCGAGGAAGGCATCCTCGAAGCCGAGCAAGGCTTCTTCCGGGTGTTCGGCGGCCGCGCCGTAGAGCCCGCCCGCGTCACCGAGGGTCTCGGAGGGCAATGGGACATCCTCACCCATATGGCGGTGAAGCTGGTGCCGGGCGGGCATCCCTACCACGCCTTCGCCGAAGCGGCCGCAGGCGCGGCGCGCGCCGGCGAGGTGAAGCCCGAGGAGGTCGCGAGCATCGCCCTGTCGCGGCCGGGATTGATCCGGCTGCCGGGCCCGCGGCACCCGAATGACCTGATCGACATGGCGCACAGCGCGGCCTATTTCGCAGCCGCCGGCGTCGCCGACCGCGATTTCAGCTGGCTGCATGCGAGCCCGGCGAAGATCGCCGACCCGGCGATCCACGCGCTGATCGACAAGGTCGCGGTCGGGCCGCAACCGACCGACAACCTCGCGCGCTACCGGCAGGGCGCGAGCGTCACGATCCGCACCCGTGACGGCCGCAGCTTCACGCACACGGTCTATGTCCCGAAGGGCGCCGCGCTGCTCGGCATCGCCTGGAGCGACATCGAACAGAAATACCGCGCATTGATGCCGAATTCCGGGCTCGACGCCGGCCGCATCGAAGAGAGTCTCGCGCAGATTCGCGACCTCTCGCGGGCGCCGAGCGTCATGCCGCTGATCGCGGCGCTGCGCCCGGGAAAACAGGAGAAACCGTCATGAAAGTCGGCCTTTTCGTCAACACGCAGTTCCCGCAGGGTTTCGACGTCGCCGCGCGCATCCCCGAGATCCTCGCGCAGGTGCGTGTGGCGCGCGAAGCCGGCTTTGCCTCCCTCTGGTTTCCGCATCACTGGCTGACGCATCCGATGCAGATGCTGCAGCTGACGCCGCTGATGGGATACGTCGCGGCACACGCGCAAGGAATGACGATCGGGCCGAACATCCTGATCCTGCCGCCCCTCAACCCGATGCATGTCGCCGAGGAGGCCGCCACCTTCGACGTCTTGACCGGCGGCAATTACATCCTCGGGCTGGGGTTGGGCTACAGGCAGCCGGAATTCGACGCCTTCGGCATCCCGCTCGCCGAGCGGGCGCCGCGCTTCAGCGAAGCGGTCGCGCTGATGCGGCGGCTGTGGACCGAGGAGCGCGTCACGCACCAGGGCCGCTTCTATACGGTCAACGACGCCGGCATCGGCGTGAAGCCGGTTCGCCCGGGCGGCCCGCCCGTCTATATCGCCGGGCTGGCGGAGGCGTCGGTGCGGCGCGCCGCGCGCATTGGCGACGCGTGGCTGATCGTCAGCAGCGGCGGCCTCGGCAAGACGGCGCCGCTGATGCGGACCTATCGCGCGGCGCTGGCGGAATTCGGCCGCGTGCCGGCCGAGTTTCCGATCACGCTCGAATGCTATGTCGGCGAGAGCAGCGCGAGCGCGCACGAGGAGTGCCGGGAACCGCTCGAATACAAGTACAACGCCTATGCCGCCTGGGGGTTGGAGGACCGTGCCGCGTCATCCTTCGAGGATTTCGCCCGCGACCGCTTCATCATCGGCGACAAGGCCGCGGTGAAGGAGGAGATCGCACGATACGGCGAGCTGCTCGGGGTCGATCACTTCATCATGCGCTGCCAGTGGCCCGGCTTGCCGCAGGAGCAGGTGCTCGGCTCGATCCGGCGGCTCGGGGAGGTTTTCGCATCGCTGCGGTGATTTGCTCGCCGCTTGGGCGTTTCGCGATCCGGACGTGCGGCAGGCGGGCCCGCGGTTTCGAAGCTGTGCGGCGAGATGACACGTCCTGCCCATGCTTCTTAAGTTGTGAATTGGCAGTAGTCATGCATCAATACTAAGATTGATGTGTCAAGCATGATAACTGCCGCTCAACTCCGCGCCGCGCGTGCCTTACTCGGGATCGATCAGCGCAAGCTGGCCGAACTGTCGGGGCTTTCCGTGCCGACGATCCAGCGCATGGAAGCGAGCGAGGGGGTCATTCGCGGCAATGTCGATTCGCTGATGAAGCTGGTCGGAGCGCTCGATGCGGCCGGCATCGAACTGATCGCCGAGGGGATGGCGAGCGCGGGCGGCGGGCGCGGGATCCGCCTGAAGACGCAAGCCTCATAGTGCCGGAACTGCTCGCCGCAATCGTGCTGCTGCTGACCGGCGGGCTTGGCGCCGTCGCGTTGCGCGTGCGGCCCGGCCTTTGCCAGATCGCGGGCCAAGCGGGCGCGGTGGCGGGCTCAGTCCTCGGGCTCGGGGGCGCCGTTCGCGTTCTCGCGACCGCGCGTCCGGAGTCCCTCGCGGCCGCCTGGCCGATGCCGGGCGGCAGCTTGCATCTCGAGATCGACGCGCTGTCCGCCTTCTTCCTGCTGCCGGTCTTCGGCCTGTCTCTGGCGGCGGGGATCTACGGCCGAGCCTACCTGGCGGGCCGGCAAGAAAAGGGCGCCGCCGGCTGCTGGTTCCACCTGAATTTGCTGACGATCGGCATGGCGCTGGTGGTCGCGGCGCATGACGGGCTCTTGTTCCTCCTCGCCTGGGAGGTCATGGCGCTCAGCCCCTTCTTCCTCGTCATCTTCGACGACAGCCGGCCGCCGGTGCGGCACGCCGCCTGGACCTATCTCTCGGCAACCCATCTCGGCACGGCGTTTCTGCTGGTGCTGTTCGTCCTGCTCGGCGGGCTCGCCGGCGGCTCCGATTTCGACGCTTATGCGGCCGCACTGCGCGCCCACCCGGAGCTTGGTTCTGCCGTCTTCCTGCTTGCGCTCGTCGGGTTCGGCTCGAAGGCGGGCATCGTGCCCGCGCATGTCTGGCTGCCGGAAGCCCACCCCGCCGCGCCGAGCCACGCCTCGGCGCTGATGTCGGGCGCGATGATCAAGGTCGGCATCTATGGCCTCGTTCGGATCTTGACGATGCTGGGTATGCCGGCGCTGTGGTGGGGCTGGCTGCTGATTGCGATCGGCGCGTCGAGCGGTGTTCTCGGCGTGCTGTTCGCGCTGGCGCAGCACGATCTGAAGCGGCTGCTTGCCTATCACAGCGTCGAGAACATCGGCATCATCCTGATCGGCATCGGCGTCGGGGTGCTGGGCCTTGCGACCGGTACCGCGAGCCTCGCCGTCATCGGCTTCGGCGCTGGCCTGTTGCACGTCCTCAATCACAGCATCTTCAAGGGCCTGTTGTTCCTCGGCGCGGGCGCGGTGCAGCACGCCGCGCACACGCTCGACCTCGAAGAGCTCGGCGGCCTATTGAAGCGCATGAAGTGGACCGGCGCGACTTTTCTGATCGGCGCCGCCGCGATCGTCGGATTGCCGCCGCTCAATGGCTTCGTCAGCGAGTTCCTGCTGTTTTATGCGGGTTTCGTCGCGGTGCTGGAGCCCGGCGCATCGCTCGCCGCCGCCGGTCTGCTGTCGATCGTCGTCATGGGGCTGATCAGCGGGCTCGCCGCCGCCTGTTTCGCCAAGGCGTTCGGCATCGTCTTTCTCGGTTCGCCGCGCCGCCGGGGAGCAGCCGAGGCGAATGAAGTCGCGCGGCCCATGCTGGCGGCAATGGGGCTGCTCGCCCTTTTGTGCATCGCGATCGGACTGGCCGCGCCGGCAGTGGTTGCCGCACTGCCGCCGGTATTGGCGGCGGCGACGGGCCTGCCGCAAGCCGCCGTCCGCGGAAGCCTCGCCCTGACCGCCGGCCCGTTGACCGCCGCGGTCGCATTGTTCGCCGCCGCAATCGCGGTCGCGGGGCTGGTCTGGTTGTGGCGCCGCCGCAGCCTGCTGCGGGCCGGCACGCGGCGGGGGCCGGTATGGGGCTGCGGCTACCTGTTCCCGACGGCGAGGATGCAGTACACGGCCTCCTCCTTTGCGCAGCCGCTGACGACGCAGTTCCGGCTGTTTGTCCGCAACCGCGAAACCTGGGCGCCGCCGCAGGGCTATTTCCCGCAATCGGCCGCCTATTCCAGCGACAGCGGCGATCCGTTCCTGCGGCTGCTGTTCGTGCCGACCTTCCTCTGGTTCGACCGCATGGCGACCCGGCTGAACGTGATCCAGCACGGACACACGCATATCTACGTGCTCTACGTCGCGGCGACGCTCGTCGCATTGCTTCTGTGGGCGAGCCTCTGATCGATGCCGGCCGCCGCTGCGCTCGCGCCGCCCTTCTGTGCGTTGCTGTTGGCGCCGCTGCTGCCGGGCGTCATCAACCGCACCAAGGCTCTCGTCGCCGGCCGCCGCGGCCCGCCGCTGCTGCAGCCCTATCGCGATCTCGCCAAATGCCTGCGGCGCGGCGCGGTCTATGGCGAGGCGACGAGTTGGGTGTTTCGCCTCGGCCCGGTCGCCAACCTCGCCGCCCTGCTCGCCGCGACGCTCGTCGTGCCATTGGGCGGCATCGAGGCGCCGCTTAGCTTCGCCGGCGATCCGATCGTGCTGGTCGGCCTCATGGCGTTGGGCCGGTTCGCGACCGTGCTGGCCGCGCTCGACACCGGATCGAGCTTCGAAGGCATGGGAGCGAGCCGCGAGGCGCATTTCGCGGTGCTCGCCGAGCCGGCGCTGCTGCTGGCACTCGCCACCCTCGCGCGGGCGAGCGGCGCCTTGTCGCTGACGGCTATCTATGGCGCGCTGACTCCGTCGCTGTGGCCCGCGGTGTTGCCGAGCCTGGGGCTCGTCGCGATCACACTGCTGGTGCTCGAACTGGTCGAGAACAGCCGGATCCCGGTCGACGACCCGACGACGCATCTCGAACTGACGATGATCCACGAGGTCATGGTGCTCGACCACAGCGGACCCGATTTCGCCTACATCCAATACGCGGCGGCGCTGAAATTGTGGCTGATCGGCAGCCTCTTGATCGGCCTCGTCGTGCCGGCGGGCGGTGCGTGGTGGGCCCTGCCGGCGATGCTGCTCGGCATGGCCGTGCTCGGCTTCGTCATCGGCATGATCGAGTCGGCGATGGCGCGATACCGGCTCGTCAGGGTGCCGCAGTTCATCGTCGGCGCCGCCACGCTGTCGGCGGTCGCCTTCATCCTGATTCTCGCGTGACCGCGATGCTGCAGCTGCTGAACACGATCGAGGCGGTCGGATTGCTGACCTGCTTTGCGCTCCTCGCCACCAGCCGGATCGGCGCCTGCATCCGCTGGCTGTCGTTTCAGGGCGTCTTGTTCGGCCTCGTGCCGCTGATCCTGCACGACGACGGGCTGAGCCTGCGCGCCGTGTTGCTGTCGGCCGGCAACATCGGGCTCAAGGGCGTCGTCTTTCCCTGGCTGCTGCTGCGCCTGCGCGCCCGCGCGGATTTCAGCCGCGAGGTCGAGCCGTTCGTCGGGTATATCGCCTCGATCCTGTTCGGCATCCTTGCGCTCTGCCTGTCGGTATGGCTGGCGCTCAAGATGAAGCCGGCGCTCGGCCGCGCTCCGTTCGAGCTGCTCGACTCCTCGATCTTTCTGATCCTTGTCGGTCTCTTCCTGATCATCAGCCGCCGCAAGGCGCTGATGCAGGTGATCGGCTACCTCGTGCTCGAGAATGGCATCTTTCTGTTCGGCGTCGTCGCGGTCGTCCGCACGCCGCTGCTGGTCGAGCTCGGCGTGCTGCTCGACGCCTTTGTCGGCGTCTTTGTGATGGGCATCGCGATCTTTCACATCAACCGCGAGTTCGGGTCGATGGACATCGATCGCCTGACCGCGTTGCGAGGCTAGCGCCCGTGTTCGCCGCGGAGAGCGCGATCGGGATGCTGCTGCTCGCGGCCGGCGGCGCCGCGGTCTGCGCCGTGCTGACGCGGCCGCCTGCCGTCTTGCGGACGATCGTGGTGATTTCGCTCGTCGAGATGGGGCTCGCCGTCAACCTCTGGGGCGGCGTCCTCGATGGCAGCGGCGCCGTCCTCGCTGCCGGCGAATGGATCTACATCGACGCCTTCTCCGCCTTTCACATTGTCGTCCTGACGCTCGTTTTCGCGCTGAGTTCGGCCTTCGCCGGCATTTATTTCGCGGCGGAAGCGGCCGCGGACGGCTTCGCCCGCGCCACCGCCCGCCGTTTCGGCGCGCTGTGGTTGGGGGCCGAGGCGGCGATGCTGATGGTGCTGATGTCGAACAATCTCGGCATCATGTGGGTCGGGATGGAAGCGACGACGCTTCTGACCGCCTTCCTGATCTCGCTCAATGCGAGCGGCCTGTCGCTCGAAGCGATGTGGAAATACCTGATCATCTGCTCGATTGGCATCGCCTTTGCGTTCATGGGCACCCTGCTGGCGGCGGCCGCGGTTCGCTCGGGCGATGCGGAGGCGCAGGCGCTGTTCTGGAATCACTTCGCCGCGCCGCAGGCCCGGCTTGATCCGACGCTGATGAAATTCGCCTTTGTCTTCGTGCTGGTCGGCTACGGCACCAAGGCCGGGCTGGCGCCGATCCACTCCTGGCTGCCCGACGCGCACAGCCAGGCGCCGGCGCCGGTCTCGGCGATGTTCTCCGGCTTTCTGCTGAATACCGCGCTCTATTGCATCATGCGCTTCGTGCCGCCGGCGCAGCATGCGCTGGGCAGCGGCTTTGCGAGCGGCTTGCTGATCGCGTTCGGGATGCTGTCGATCCTGGTCGCAGCTGGCTTCATCGTGTTCCAGCGCGACGCGAAGCGCCTGCTCGCCTATCACAGCGTCGAGCATATGGGGATTATCGCGCTCGGCTACGGGCTCGGGCCGCTCGGCGCCTTTGCCGCTGTTTTCCACACGCTCAATCATTCGGTGTGCAAATCGCTGGCCTTCTTCGCCGTCGGGCGCCTCGGGCAGCGGTTCGGCAGCCACGACATGCACCGCATCGCCGGCGCGCTGCGCGCCGACCGGCTGTGGGGGGCGGCCTTGCTGATCGGTCTCTTGGCGCTGATCGGGGTCGCGCCGTTCTCGATCTTCATGAGCGAATACCAGCTGCTGCGCGCCGCGGTCGCCGCCGGCGCCTGGCTGGCGCTCGTGCTGTTCCTGGCGGCGAGCGGCGTCGTCTTCGTCGCTGCCTTGCGGCACCTGATCGACATGGCGTACGGCATCCCGGCGGCGGGCACGCGCCTGCTGCCCGACAGCCGCCTGGCTCTGCCGGTCATCGCCGCATCGTGCGGGCTCTTGCTCGCGCTCGGTTTGTGGATGCCGGTGCCGCTGCTCGCTGCGATCGGGCGCGCCGCGGGCGTGGTCGGCGGCTGACCGCGATGGCGATGCCGAAAACCCGCAACGCCGTGCCGCTGCCGCTCGCGGCCGCGCCGACCCTGGAGATCGGCGCCTTTCGCGACGCGATCCTCGGCGGCGTCGCGGCCGGCCGGCGGCTCCTCTTTCTCGGCGGGCTGGAGCGGCGCGGCAGCGCCATCCGGTTGCTCGGCGCGCTCGCCGACGATGCCTGCGGCGAGATCAGCCTCTGCGCCGCCGACGTCGCCGACGCCTACCCGGCGCTCACCCCGGAATGCCCGTCGGCGCATTATTTCGAGCGGGAAATCCGCGAGCAGTGGGACATCGAGCCGCAAGGCCATCCCTGGCTGAAGCCGGTCCGCTTCCCGCCCGGCGGCCCGACTATCGGCAAGGCCGATTTCTTCTCGGTCTCTGGCCCGGAGATCCATGAGGTGGCGGTCGGGCCGGTGCATGCCGGCGTCATCGAGCCCGGCCATTTCCGCTTCAACTGCCACGGCGAGCGTGTGCTCCATCTCGAGATTGCGCTGGGCTACCAGCACCGCGGCGTCGAAGGCGCGCTGTGCCGCGGGCCGCGCAAGACCGGCATACATCTCGCCGAAACCGTCGCCGGCGACACCACGATCGGGCATGCCATCGCCTATTGCCAGGCGCTGGAGGGATTGGCCGGGGTCCAAGCCTCGCCGCGCGCCGGGTCGCTGCGCGCCGTCGCGCTGGAGCTGGAGCGGATCGCCAATCACATCGGCGATCTCGGCGCCCTTGCCGGCGATGTCGGGTTTTTGCCGTCGGCGGCCTATTGCGGCCGGCTGCGCGGCGACATTCTCAACCTGACCGGCGAGTTGTGCGGCAGCCGGATGGGGCGCGGCTGGGTGCGGCCGGGCGGCGTCGCGCACGACCCGGGACCCGATCGTCTCGCCGAACTGAAGCGGCGGCTCGCCGCGGCCGAGCGCGACATGCGCAGCGCGGTCGGGCTGATGTGGAAATCATCCTCGCTGCGGGCGCGCTTCGAGAATACCGCGATCCTGACGCGTCAGGCGGCCGTGGAGCTCGGCGCTGTCGGCCCGGCGGCGCGGGCCAGCGGCGTCGACCGCGACGCGCGCCGCGACCATCCGGCGCCGCTTTTCGGCGAGCGCCGGCCGGCAGTGGCGATCGGCGACGGCGGCGACGTTTTCGCCCGCGCAATGCAGCGCTGGCGCGAGATCGAGCACTCGATCCGGTTCGTCGATCAGGCGCTAGGCGACCTCGGCGACGGCCCGGCGCGCCGCAGCCTCGACGAGCGGCCGATGCCGAACGCGCTGGTGCTGTCGCTCGTCGAAGGCTGGCGCGGCGAGATCCTTCACCTCGCCGCCACCGATGCGGCCGGGCGCTTCGCCCGGTACCGGATCGTCGATCCGTCGTTCCGCAACTGGTTCGCGCTGGCGATCGCGATGCGAGACCAGGCGATCCTCGATTTCCCGCTCTGCAACAAGAGCTTCAACCTGTCCTATTGCGGGCATGACCTGTAGGGCTGGCGACCGGTAATGTTCAAGACGCTGTTGGCACGCGCCCGGCAGGGCTACCGCACCGGTTCTTATCCGGCAGAGGATCCCGTCCTTCCCGCCCTGTTTCGCGGCCGGCCGGAGATCGATGCGGCGCGCTGCGTCGCCGGATGCGCCGCCTGCGTGGAGGCATGCCCGACCGACGCGTTGAGCCTCGACGAGACAGGCCTCCGGCTCGACCTCGGCCGCTGCATCTTCTGCGCCGAATGCAGCGCCGCCTGCCCGAGCGGGGCGATTTCCTTCACGCGGGACTGGCGGCTGGCGGCGTCGCGGCCGGACGAGCTGATCGTGACCGACAATCGCCGCCCGCAGGTCGAGGCGCTCGCTCGCGACTTGCGCAGCCTGCTCGGCCGGTCGCTGCGGCTGCGCCAGGTCAGCGCCGGCGGCTGCAACGGCTGCGAGGTCGAGGCGAACGCGCTCGGCAATATCGTCTTCGACGCCGGCCGCTTCGGCATTGAATTCGTCGCCTCGCCGCGGCATGCGGACGGCATTCTCGTCACCGGCCCGGTTACCGAAAACATGCGCGAGGCGCTGGCTATAACCTACCAGGCGGTCGCCGATCCGAGGCTGGTGATCGCCGCCGGCGCCTGCGCGATTTCCGGCGGGCTGTTCCGTGGCCGCCCGGAGGTCTCGAACGGCATCGAAGGCCTCGTGCCGGTCGACCTCTATATCCCCGGCTGCCCGCCGCACCCGGTGACGATATTGGACGGCCTGCTGCGATTGCTCGGCAGGGTCTAGCTGGTGCGGGGTAATTTGCCGTCGGCTACACACGACCCAGCGGCCGGCTTGACGGCGGGGCGGGCACGGCTCAGGCTTTCCGGCGACGCGCGGTTGGAGGAAGCCGATGAAGCTGATGTGGTTTCACCTGATGCCGTACACCGAATTGCCGGCGGATTTCCGCGACAAGCATCCTTCCGTCTGGGTCGACATTCATTCCTCGCTGTTCGACCCGGCGCGCGCGCATCTGATGTACAACGACTTCATGGACGAGCTCGAATTCGCCGCCGCCTGCGGC
>DATLKN010000019.1:0-42965 GCA_035538335.1 Allostellaceae bacterium | reverse complement strand
GGCGCGGCGGATCTCGATGCGGCCGCCCGACAGGGTCGCGACGCCCGCCGAATCGTAGCCGCGGTATTCGAGCCGCCGCAGCCCTTCGAGGAGGTTCGCCGCGACCTCGTCCTTGGCGATGATGCCGATGATGCCGCACATTCGGCTACCTCAGCCAACGCACCTTCAGGACTCCGCCCCGCGTTACGCTGCTCGTGACCGTGCCGGTGATCGTCGAGGACACGCGGTCCTCCTCATTACTCTGCGGCTTCGCTGCCGTGCGGAGCGGCGCGTTGCGCTTTGTCCGGCCACACCGCGAGCAAGCCCGGCAGCAATTGAAGGTGGCGCCAGATCGACAGCGCCATGCCGGCATTCCACAGGATCAGCGCAGTCGTCGCCGCGAGCGCCGCGCCGGTGGGGCCGAACGGCCCGACCAGCACGGTAGCCAATACCGCGTTCGTCGCGGCGCTGCCGCAGAGGAGCGCCGCGGCGCCGCGCTCGTGCCCCGTCATATTCATCAGGTGGAGCTGCGATCCGGCCGTCGCGGCGATCAGCTGGCCGACCATCAGGATGCGCAAGGCGGGCGCCCCGACGACGAACTCGCGGCCAAAAATGCCGAGGATCGGTTCGGCAAAAAGCAAGACGGGAAGCGCGATGCAGCCCGCGCCGATGAGGGTCCACGAGGCGGCCCTTGCAACGATTGCACGCAGCGCCGAGTCATCCCTGCAGACGAACAGATGCGAGATCGCCGGGGCGAGCAGCGTATTCACCGCGGTCCGCGGCAGCATGGCGGCGAAGGCAATGTTGAAGGCGAGGGCATAGATGCCGGCTTGCTTCGTGGTCGTAAGCCAGCCAAGCAGCATGACGCCCGTGCGGTTCATCAGCGCCTCGGCGGAGCCGATGATGACCAGCGGCAGAACGGTCCGGCGCCAAGCCGACGCGTGATAGGCCGGTGCGACCGCGTTCATGGCGGCGGGACGGAGGCGGCGCAAGGCGAATCTCACGAGCCCCAATCCCGCTGCCGCGCCGAGCAACGTCGCCGCCATCGCCGAGGGGGCGCCGATGCTCCATAGCGCGCCGACGCCCGCGACGATGACAACCACCAAGCCGTCGCGCACCAGGCGATCGGGCAACAGTGCGGAACAGACGCCGCCGAGCCCGCGAGCGATGGCCGTGTGGATCCAGAGAAGCGCCAGTACCGGCACGACGGCCAAGCCGATGACGAAGGTGTCGGCGAGCGTCGGCTGCGATCCCCTCAAACCGAAGAGACCGACGCCGCCGCCAATGATCGCGATGCCGCAACCGGCGATCGCCACCCGCCGTGCGGCGTACCGAATCACGCCCCGCAGCGACGCAAAATCCCGGGTCGCCAGATAAGCGGGGACAAACCGCAGCAGGGATACGTCGAACCCGAGGGCGCAGACATAAGCGAGGACCGTCACCCAGGCCAGGACGTAAGCATAGATTCCGTAGCCGTCCGCACCGATGGTGCGCGCGACGGCAAACTGTGCGGCGTAAGTGAGGCCTCCGGCGGCCACATAGATGATCGTCGCGGCGCTGCTGCCGCGCGCCAGCTTGACGGCGAGACCGTCGCGCCCGGAGAGGTCGACGCGCGCCCCGGTCGGATGCGGCTGCGGCGCCGGTCGGGCGCGGATATAGAAGGTCCTGCGCGCCGGGGCTCGGTTCATTCGCATTCCGCGCCGTCCCCGTTCTCCCTGGCTGCCGCGAGCGCTACGCCCAGCCTGCCGACCACGATTACTTCGACCCGGTCCACCCCGTCCATAAGCGAGGCGTGAGTGCTCGAGTCGACCAGGATGATCGAGCGGCCCCGCAACCGAAGCAACTCATGAACCTCGTCGTAGACCCAGAGGGATTGGCTGTTGGCCGCGCGATCGAGCAGCCGCTCGATCCTGCCCTGGCGCCGCTGTCGTTCGACAAGGCGCGCTTCCAGTAGCTCCCGCGGCGCATCGAGCCGGACCAGCAGATCCGCCTCCGGAGCCGCATCGAGAGCCTGCCCGATGAGCTCGGTATCGACGGTTGCGTTCAGTTGGCTGGAGCTGCAGATGACCTGGACAAAGGCCTGATCGAACAGCGCCAAGTCGGCGCAGTGCTCAGCCGCGAGCCAATTGCGATGAAGGCGCAGGAGGTATTGGCGAAGCCGCAGCGACCGAACGATATTGTTCGTCGGGACGAGTCGCGCCACCTCCGCCGTAGGGAAGGCAATGCGCCCATCCTTGGCCTGACGGGCGACCGCCAAGCCCTCCAGCATCGGCCGCGCGAGGCGGCGCAAGACCGCGGGCGCGCGAAGTTGAGCCGAGCCCTCGGCGAAGGCGAGAGGGTACTCCGACGGCCGGTAGCTCAGTGTCAGCTTGACGCGGTGACCGCGCTTGCGCAGCCGCGTCGCGATCGTGCAAGCGAAAGTCGTCTTGCCGACGCATGGAGGACCGAAAAATTCGACAATCATCCTCGACAACCTCCAATATCCCGGCATGTAACGGCAACGAACTGCGTCTCCTCGAAGCGGTAAGCCTTACAGAAGGTTCCAAATCTCCCGTTTGATCGCGTGGATTTCCGCTGAGAAGGGCTGCTCTGCACTGACGCGCACGAGGCGCGCGCCGTGAAAGGTAAGACGGCGCAAGCTTTCTATCCTGCTCGTGACGGCGGCCGCGTGCATCTCGGGTTCGCGCTGCCCAGCGATCTCGGGCGTCACCTCCAGCGCGATCACCAGATCCGGCAGCAGCCGGCTTGCCAAGGCATAAGACCGCGCCTCGAACAGCCGCAGCCAACGCGGCACGCGCGGCAGCCGCGGCAGCAATGGACCGTCGCTGTACTCTGGATCCTCGTTCTGCGGATAACGATCGGCGATGACAACGAGCCCCCGGCTGGCCGCACGATGCGCGGACCACAGCTTGAGGCGCTTTTCGGCAGCCACCGTCACCGCCCATACCAACATCAGCACGCTATAGAGCGGGCCCGGCGGGCGGTCCGATACGCGGCCGTGCGTCGCGCCGCGCGGTTTCGTTCGCACAAAACAGGCAATTACCGGCACCAGCATCTTCAACGGCAGGAGAAGCAGGGACGGTCGGCCATCGCCGGTGCCGAAATAGGCCGGCATGACGTCGACTTCTGCCCCGAGCCAATCCCGGATATTCGCCACAACCGTGCTTTTGCCGCTGCCGTCGACCCCGATCACCGCCACCACGCGCCCGCCGCCGGGAGCGCGCCGGCTCCAGGCACGCGGCAAGTGCAGGAGCCGCTTGTTGAGATTGCCGAACGCCCACCACAGGGCGCGCACCAAGCTTCTGAGGCGCGCCTCTAGGGCGCTGTAAGCGCGGTGGGGCGCCAACTCTCGTCGGATGCGGCGGCGGAGGCGGCGTCGGCGATCGAGCGGGCGTCCCGAAAAGACGGCGTCGACGAGCATGTCCGCCAGATCGTCCGAGAAAACTTCGCAAGCGCGCCGGCGCAGGCTCGCCGGGTCGAGCCGCGCGGCGAGGGCCTCGCGGTCGCGCTGGAATTTTCGTGTCGTGGCAGACAAGTGTCGAGCAGCCACGGGGTCGATGCGGCTCGGCTCGACGGCGGCGCGCACCGCCAACAACAGCGCCTCGCTCGCCGGATCGAGCGCCCGGATCGGACGGGTCGGATGCATCGCCGCCCGGGAAAGGAGGGCGCTCTCCCAGGGAAGCCGGTAGTTCTTCAAGAGCGGCTCGCCGACGACCAGCCGAAAGTGGAGGTGCAGATGAACGAGCCGGCCGCTCTCCTCATCGAATCCCAGATAGCTCGACACCGCCGGATCGAGCCGACTGGCGACGTCGGGAAACAGCTTGAACCCGCGCTCGAGAAGGATCGCCTGGGTGCGATGCTGATCGTCGCGGGCGATCAGCAGATCGAGATCCGACTCGCCCTCGAGCGCGGCCGCGAGGCGAAGGCTGCTCTTCCAGTAACAGTAGGAAACGTTCTGCCGATGGAATTCGCCAAGGATCCCCAGCAGCAGGGCAAGGCCCCCGTCGCCCGCGCTCGTGAGCTCAGCCGCCGCGACCCCGTTTGTGCCCAACCGCGACGGCATCGGTTGCGGTTCCGGTCGTTGCGCCGGCAACGTCTCGTCGGCGGCAGCGACGACGTGTGCCAGGGCATGCACCGAGGGAAGCCGCTTCGCGAGCGAGGGCGGATAGGCGGCGCCCAGGGCCCGTCCGGTTATTGCGCGGGCGCTCTCCCAGCCGCCGTAGCGATACTGTGCATGCCTTAACAAATCGACCTGGGTCAGAACGGCTTCGACAGGCTTCTTCTTCGCGCCGAGCGGGACAACGTCACGCAGCAGGTCGATCGTCTCCCGCACCACGTCCCGTCGCGTGCTGTCCCATTTGACGGCAAGAACCACTTTGTCCGCCATGGCCGCAAGCAGCCGTGCCTCGGCGACCGGCAGGAGCGGCGGGCCGTCGATGTAAACACAGTCGTAGCCCTGGCGCAGCTCGCTCACCAGGCGAGGCACATGGCCTCCCACGAAAGGCAGCAACGGTTCGCCCGGCGGGCAGCGGACGGACAGGTAGTCGATGTCGAGACCCGGGACGTGCCGCACTGCCGCCAGCGCCGATCGGTCACCGAGGCCCAGCACGTCGAGGCTGTCCACCTCGACCTGACTCCCCAGTTCGCGCGACACGTTCGGATTCCTGAGATCGAGGTCGATCAACAGTGTGCGCCGTCCGATTATCGCGGAGTAGACGGCAAAACTTACGGCCAGCGTGGTCTTGCCCTCGTTCGGCAGGCTGGATGTGACGAGCACGACCTTCGGAGCCTCGCCGGGTGCGGCGAGCTGCAAATTCGTCACCACCGAGCGGATCGCTTCGGTATAGGCGGAGAACGGGCTTCCCAAGAGATATTCGTGCGGCCGTGTCGGGCTCCCTTCGCGGATCATCGGAACCAATCCGATGCACGGAATCCCGAGCGCATCGCTGACGTCCTGCGCGCTGTGCAGGCCGCGGTCGAGCCGATCGATCACGACTGCCAGGAAGCAGCCGCCGATGCAGAACACGATGATCGAAGGCAGAAAGAAGAGGAGCGGACTGAAGGAACTCGGCCGGTCCGGAAGTGAGGCGAGCGATAGGATGCGCAGGTCCGGCACCGGCGCTTCCTGTTGCGCACGCAGCTGCTCCCGGCGCTGGAGGAGGCCTTGATAAATGTGCTCGTCGGCCGTCGCCTCGCGCCCGATCTCGACTCGCTCTAAGCCCGCCCGGAATTCCGGAATGCGCGTATCGAGCCAACCGATCGCGCGCTGCGCGTCCGCCTGTTTTCGTTTGGTTTCACCCTCGATATAGAGTTGCGCCAATCGGTTCGCAGCGAGTGCGGCGGCCTCGCCGCTCGTCGAGCTGAAGGTTATCGCAATGACATGCGAGTTGCGCTCTTGAAATACGTTCACGGAACTCGCGAACCGGTCGAGGCGCGCTGCCTCCGCTTTGGCCCGCACATCGCCAGCCGGCCCGACAAAGGCAAGCATCCCGCCGAGCAAATTGCGCAGCGACCGCAGCACTCCGCCGCCTCCAGAGCCGTTTTGGAAAGCCGGGTCGCGTGACAGGCTGTCGAGCACTTGCTTGAGGAAAGGCCGGGCCGTGAGTGCCGTGATATGCGTGCCGAAAACCGCTTCCTCGTCTGCTTGCGCCATCTCCTGTCTGTCGCCGCCCGAGAAGACGGGCTGCGGCTCGAACACCATCTGTGCCTTGGCGGTGTACCGAGGTGAAATGGCGAGACTGCCGACCAGCGCGACTGCCGTCCCGATGCCGACGATCGCGTAAATCCATCTGCGCCGTCGGCTGAAGATGCCGAGCAGCTGGTGCAAATGCGGCTCGGCCGGATCGAGGTCAAGAGGAGGTGTCATGCTGGCCGGCGGCTGTGCGTCATCGCCGCCCTCCCTGGTGACTGCCCGGCTCCCGCGACCAGACATAGCGCCACCACGAACCAGAAAACCGGGTGGCGGATGATCAGCAACGACATGCCGAGGAGCAAGAGCCCGCACAGCGACGTTGTCAGCCCCGCGAATCCGGCTTTGTAGGTTTTGAGAAAGGCCGTCGCGATGAGCCAGAAGAATGTCGAGACCGCGAGGATTCCTCCCTGGGTGAAAAGGTCGAAGAGCGTGTTATGAGCTTCGAAATTCGGTGTGCCATTGTTCGCCGGATGGGGGATGTGTCCCGGCGAGTTTTCCTCGATCCGTCCGGCGACGATGGACGCGGGTATCCGAAGATGCGGGCCGGGTCCCAGACCCAGCATTCCGGATTCGAGCCCTCGCCGCCAGGCTTCGCCCCATAGGTGAAGCCGCAGATCGGCCTCGCTCGCCGCATCCGCGCCATGGTTCTTCGACAGCTGTTTGGCGAGAGCCGCGCTCTCAGCGACCATCGAGGGGACAAGCGGCACCGCCGACGCCAGCATCAATGGCAGCGCCAAAGCGGCGATCCAGGCGGCGGCGGGCCGCAGGCTGATGTTCCGCTCGCTCGAAAGCAGCCAGGTCCGAAGCTTGAGCGCGACAAATAACGGGCCGGCGATCACGAGGACGAGCGTGAAGGTATCGGTCCCGGTAAGCCGGCCGACATAGATCGGCAGCAGCGCGCCGGCGATCGCCGCGATCCTCTGGCCGGGCCGTGCCGCGGTTTCGGCCAAATGCAGGGCCAACAATGCCAGCGCCGCGCATAGTATGGAGAGCTGCGCCGGGTTTTCTGACCAGCCGCGAAACCTCGTCCAATACCAAGGATCGCCGAACCGGACGCCGAGCATGCCCCAGGCATCGGCCAGTTGCAGGGCGAGCGACAAACTGCCGAGCGAGATCAGGAGCCAGGCAACCCGATGCAGGCGAAATGCGGCGCCCGGTTCGACAACGCTCCAGCAGCTGACGCCCGCCAAAAGGAGGTAGGCCATGATGTCGTGCGCGAACCAGACCGGATCGTGACGGTCCTGCAGAAGGAATGCCGTCATCGTCCCGAGGCTGAGGGCCACCGCGAAAAGCGCCCAAAAGATCAGCAGTCGCCGGAGGGGCGCCGTAAGCGGCGGGCCGAGCCGAACCGCCTCTCGCCCCAGCATCAAACCGAGCCAGACGAGCAGGCAAGCCTCTCCCGGTCCGATCGGCGAGCTGCCCGGGCGCATCTGCGAGGAAGGCGACAGCAGCAATCCGAGCGCGAGCACGGTATCCGCCGCCGACAGCGTGCCCGATCCGAAGACGGATGACGCTCGACGCCGGCCGTCCGCTCGAGCGCCGAACGAGCGGGCGTCGGCTCCCAAGGTGCTTGCTCCCGGCATCAGCCGACCTCGACCGGCGACGTCGCCGATCGGCTTGCGACCGCCGTCCGGGACAGTCCTAGAGCGGAGCCCGAGAGCAATTTCCCATAGAGCGCGGCGAATTGGTCGACGATCGCCTCGAGGCCCAGCTCGCGGCGCACCCGCTGCAACGCTCGGATGGCCATGTCGCCCGCTTTCTGCCGATCGTCGAGGAGGTCGAGGATGCGCGCCGCCAGCAGTCTCGGCGCGCGGGGGGGAACCAGATAGCCGCTCCAGTCGTCGCGTACGATCTCGGCGCAGCCGGGCACGGTCGTCGTCACTATCGGCAGACGCGCGAGAGCCGCCTCCATCAGTACGCGAGGCATTCCCTCGCGATACTCGGTCGGAAACGCAAACACGTCGGCGACAGCGAGCAGCGCCGGCACGTCCGATCGCGGCCCGATGGCTTGCACGTAGGGCGCATGACGGTCGATCTCGGATTGCGTAATCGCCAGCGGCCCTTCGCTTTCGCGGGGTCCAACGAGCAGGAAGCGAACTCCCGGCCGCGCCTCATGCACCAGGGCGGCTGCCTTGAGCAGCGTCGGTATCCCCTTGTGCCGCGTCATCCGCGTCACGGTAATGACGACCTCGGACGCATCGAGACCGAACTCGTGGCGAAGCTCAACCGGCGAGGATCCGGCAGCGGCCACCCGGTCGAACCCGTCGATGTCGACCCAGCCGGGTATCAACAGGGACAGTTTTCCGCCCATCCGATGGCGGCTGAAGAATGCTTGGTCGTCGCGGTTCTCGAAGACGTCCGCCACCGTCGAACGGGCCGCCAGGCGGTGCAGCGCGCGGTAGACCGGTCGCAGCGCCAAGGCCTTGGGCGAGCTCGACGAGTAGACCCAGCCTCGGCCGTTGATCAGACGCACGACACGCGTGTCGCCAACCCGTCGCGCCGCCAGCGGAACCAGCAGGTTAGGTTTCGTGTCGCAGGTCTGCACGATGTCGGGGCGCATATCGGCGAGCAGCCTAGCCAGCGCACCGATTGCGTTCATGTCGGCGAACGGATTGACGAACCGCTCGAAACGAAATCGGCGATAGTCGACGCCGGCGAGCAGGAACGGCGAGGGATCGCCGGTTCCGGCCGCGGTGACCCGGAAACCGCGTTCGCGCAACGCGACCAGAAACGGAATGCGCAGATGATGGTCCTCACCGGAAATGTACAACACGTGCGGGCTCACAGAGCGAACTCCCGGGACCTGCGAGTGAAAACGGACATGACGCGGGCAGGCAATCTGGCGTCAGGCCGGTACCGCTGCGGTGAACCAGACGGAGAGCCGATCCGTCGCAGCTGTCGGATCGGGCCAAGCGGCTCCCGTTCAAGCAGGCATGGTTGCTGCCTTGCCGGCTTCGGGGGCCGTCGATCGGGAAAAAGAAAGCGAGTTAACGCGCATTGTTGTAATGCGCGAACAGCGTCTGAAGATCGAAGGCGGCACCGAGCGCGACATCGCCGCGCTGCGCTCCCCAACTGTAGGCGTAGTCGAAGACGGCCAGCGGAACGAGCCTGTCCCATCGCGCGAGGATCTCTTGCTCCTGGGCCGGCGTCGGCAGCAGATAACGGCCGCCGCCGTCGTCCCGCCAGTCGCCGCCGCCGAAGGCCTGGAAGACCGGAACCATCCGCTCTCGAGGGATGCCGGAGGCCTTGGCCGCCGCGACAAAGCGGTCGATCATGCCGAAGTCGCAGCCGTTCAATTCCGTCCGGCACGGGTAAGGGGAAAAGCCGAACAAGTCGACGTGCGACTTGGCGGGCCGGTAGTCGTCAGCAAAGGACGGTGTTCCGGACGAACCGGCATTCATCAGGACAATAAACGTCTTTGCGGTCGGTAAATTCTTGTGAATCCAGTCAGACTCGGCCTTGAGGTTTTCGGCGGCGCAATGGCGAAGGTAACCATTCGGCGGCGTCGGATCGTCGATCAGATAAAAGCCGAAAAGGTTCGGTCGGCCGAGATAGCTCCGCACGATCTCGAGAAAACCGTCATCGACCCCGTCGCACCGTCCGACCCATGCCAATCCCTTGACGCCGGTGGGCAGTATGGCCAGTTCGTTTGCGCTCGTTACGTCGGCCAGGTTGAACCCCGCTCGGCCTGGCGAATAGAGGCGGTCGGCGGTGAAATTCCCATTGGATGCGAAGTGAAGGCGCATCGCCGAACCATCTGCCGGCGCACCGAGCACGATCGAGAGTGCGGCGGCACCAGCGCGCCAAAATTTCAAATATGCGTTCATACTGCGTCGAATTATCATACTGCGGCGAATTATTCACTTTAGCGTCGGCGCTTACTACCTGACAGAACGGTTACGTCCGCCTCTCTCGGATTTAGTACCGGCTCGGGCCCAAACGACATCAGGCTACCCAAAGAGCGGGCCGCATGGCCATAGGGCTTAGTACTCGACCAATATGACCCGATTCTACTTCCGCATTCGAGCGGATGACTGAGCCACTCGGTCTAGCCGCTTTGCTCCATTGACTTTTCTACCCCCAGTGGGCCTCGATTGCGAGACGTTCATAAATCATTAACACAAAATTCAGCGGCAGCGCGTCGCGCACTTCCGTAGCCAGCGAACGAGCAGCAATTCGAGCACCGAGGAGCTCAGGCATGAAAGCGGTCATTCAATGCGGCGGCAGGGGAACGCGCCTCAAACCCTACACCATGGTGCTTCCGAAACCGCTGATGCCCATCGGCTCCAAGCCGGTGCTCGAGCTGCTGCTCAAGTGGTTTCGGCGAAACGGGTTTCGCGACGTTTACATCACCACCGGGTACCTCGGCGAGCTGATCCGCCGCTTCTGCGGAGACGGCAGCCAATGGGATCTGGAGATCAAATATACCGAGGAAAAAGAGCCGCTTGGAACGGTCGGCGCGCTCAGCCTGCTGCGTCAAGAGCTCGACAGCACGTTCCTGGTGATCAACGGCGACGTTCTGACGGATCTCAACCTCAATGCTTTCGTGGCATCGCACCGTGGTCATGCGTCGACACTGACAATCGCTACCGCCAAGCGGACGGTACGGATGGATTTCGGAGTTATCGAGGATGCCGGCGGCCGGGTCGTCGAGTTTCTCGAAAAGCCGACTCTTTCACACGTCGTGAGCATGGGCGTCTATTGCATGGAACCCGAGGTCTTGGAGCATATCCCGAGGGGCTCTCCATTCGGCTTCGACGATCTGATGTCGTGCATGTTGATGCAGGGGCTTCCTGTCCACGTCTTTCCGCACGGCGGATTTTGGCTCGACATCGGCCGCCTCGAAGATTTCCAGAGGGCGCAGGATCTGGTCGCAGACGACACGCCGCCGGCGTTCGAGGCGGCGCCGATCACGGCAGAGATGCTTGCCGCCGAATGATGGCTGCCGTCTTGGCGGGCCATGAGCGGCTTGGTTCGACTATCCGCACGAAAGATCGGAGAGGATAATGTTGCTCGTTGCAGAACCTTGTCTCGGGGCCGATGAAAAAGAGGCGCTGCGCGAGGTCATCGACAGCGGCTGGATCACGATGGGTGAGCGCGTACGCGCCTTCGAGCGCGCCTTCGCCGCCCAACATCGGGCCGAGGACGCGGTTGCCGTAAGTTCCTGCACGGCAGGCCTGCATCTTGCGATGGAGGCGTTGGGGATCGGACCCGGCGACGAGGTTCTGGTGCCGTCCCTGACCTTCGTCGCCACCGTAAACAGTATCCTTTACGCCGGCGCCCTCCCGGTATTCGTCGACATCGAATCCCTCGATGTGCCGCTGATCTCGTGCGCCGACGCCGCCGCCAAATGCACTCCCAGGACCAAGGCCGCGGTGGTCATGCACTACGCCGGCTACTTGTGCGACGGCGAGGCCTGGCAGGGCTTCGCGCGGGCGCGCGGGCTACATCTGATCGAAGACGCCGCGCATGCCGCCGGTCTCGCCCGGGACGGCGTTTTCGGAGACGTCGCCGTGTTCAGCTTCTTCGGCAACAAGAACATGACGACCGCCGAGGGCGGCATGGTCATCGCGCGCGACGAGGAGGTGCACGAGCGCATCAGGCAAATGCGCAGTCACGGGATGACGATCGGCACCACCGAGCGGCTGTCGCACCGGTCGATCACCTATGACGTGACGACCGCCGGCTACAATTACCGGATGGACGATCTGCGGGGAGCGATCGGCCTCGTGCAACTGCGCAATCTCGGGCGCTGGAACAAAAAGCGCGAGATGCTGGCCGGCTCATACAAGAGATTGCTCGGCGAGTTCTGCCCCGAGGTCGATGTGCCGTTTTCGATGCCGCGCGCCACGGCGCATCACATCATGCCGGTCGTCCTTCCGGAACGGGTAGATCGGGCCGTCGTCGCGGAGCGGATGCGGGACGCGGGGATACAAACCTCGATGCATTACCCGCCGACACACCAATTCTCGTGGTACCGCCGCCGGTTTCCATCGGTCTCGCTGCCGGTAACCGAGGAGTTCGGCCGGCGCCAACTCACGCTGCCGCTGCATCCGAAACTGGAAGAGCGCGATGTGAAGTGGGTGGTGCAGACGCTTTCCGAAGCTTTGTACCGGTAGCCGCGCCATGTATCCCGGCTTCGTAGAACCACTGATCTTTCGGCGCCCGGCGGTGCGTTTCGCGGCTGCCGTAGCGCGATTGATCGATCTCGCGCTCGCCGCCCTTATGCTCGCCGCTGCCGCGCCGGTCATGGTTTTAATCGCCGCCGCCGTGCTTTGCGAGAGCGGACCTCCGGTCTTTTTCTCGCAAACCCGCCTGGGTCGAGAGGGACGACGGTTCCGCATGTACAAGTTCCGGAAGTTCCGCGAGCGAGGCGACACGGCCGGACGCCCGGTGACGATTGACGATGATCCCCGGTTCACTCGGGTCGGCAGCTTTCTGGCGCGCACCAAACTCGACGAGCTGCCGCAACTCTGGAACGTCGTGAGAGGCGACATGTCGCTCGTCGGCCCGCGGCCGGAATCGCTGGCCTTCGAGGATTGCTTCGCGGGCGCGCATCGGGCAGTGCTAGATCATAAGCCGGGGATTTTCGGGCCGAGTCAGGCGCTGTTCCGGAACGAGGCGATCTTCTATCGCGACCGGCCCGACCCCGAGGAATTCTACCGCCGCATCCTGTTCCCACTGAAGGCGCAAATCGATCTCGCATACTTCGGGCGGCGAACCTTGTGTCGCGATCTCGGATGGGCCGTTCGCGGCGGTCTCGCCGTGTTTCGCGGGTCCGCCGGCTCACAAAAGGCGGCGCGCCTGGTTAAAGAGGCGGAGGATCGGTATCTCGCACCAAGCGGTCACCCGATGGCTGAGCCGCACATCGCCCGGCATTTAGAATGGAGCGACCTTTGAGCTACCGAGGCTTGAGAATATTGGTGACGGGAGCCGATGGGTTCATTGGCTCGCATCTGGCGGAAGCTCTGGTCAAGCAAGACGCCGAAGTCACCGCACTTTGCCTCTACAACTCTTTCGATCGGCACGGTTGGCTCGACGATTTAGCGGAGCCGGTGCGCAGCAGTCTGAACATCGAGCGCGGCGACATTCGCGATGCATCCTTCGTCCGCCGCCTGGCACGGCGACAGGACATCATCTTCCACCTCGCTGCCCTGATCGCGATCCCGCATTCCTACCTGGCGCCGCAATCCTATGTCGAAGCCAACATGCTCGGCACCCTCAATGTGCTCGAAGCAGCGCGTGACGCGGACGCCACGCGGGTCGTTCATACCTCGACGAGCGAGGTGTACGGCTCCGCGTTGACGCTGCCGATCGCCGAAAACCATCCGCTGCAGGGGCAGTCGCCCTATTCGGCGTCCAAGATCGGGGCCGACATGATGGCCGAGGCGTTCGCCCGCTCCTTCGATCTGCCGGTCGCGATTCTGCGCCCTTTCAATACCTACGGGCCGCGGCAGAGCGAGCGCGCCGTGATCCCGACGGTGATCCGCCAGGCGCTCGATCCGTCCTGCCTCGCGATCAGGATCGGCGACGCCTCGCCGGTTCGCGATTTCACCTTTGTCGACGATACCGTCGCTGCCTTTTTGGCGATCGGCCTTGCGCCCGATATCGAGTTCGGCCGTCCCTACAATGCCGGCAGCGGCAAGGCGGCGACGATCTCCGAAATGATCGATCTCGTAGCCTGGCTTACCGAATGCGGCAAGCCGATCGAGCATGAGGCCTCGCGCGTGCGGCCGAGTGCTTCCGAGGTCCGCGCACTGCTTGCCGACAGCAGCCGCCTGGCCGCGCTGGCCGGCTGGCGGCCGATGGTGGATCTGTCCGACGGGCTGACGCGGACGATCGCGTGGTGGCGCGAGCGGCTTCAGGGCGGCTTGGTGCGTAGGCAAAGCGAGTTCATGACCTGACGGCGACACCGACGGTCCGTCTGCTCGGATGGGCGGATGACGGACCGAAACGAACATGAGGAGTGAGCCATGCCAAAGCCGGTGAACAATGTGATGACGGGCCCGGTGGTGCTCAGCCCGCAGAACAATCCGTTCAGCATCGGCAACAAAAGCACGATCGCATCGACCGGCACCGCGGACGGCATCGACGGCAGCGCCGGCACCGTCTGGAGCATTCGCAATGCTGGTACGGTCACTTCCTCCGGCGGGGACGGCATTTCATTGGCGGGCGCCGGCATCATCACCAACAGCGGGCTGATCTCGGGCATCGACGCGATCGTCATGCGCGGCGGCGGCAGCGTCAGCAACAGCCCCGGGGGGACGATCTCCGGCACCGGCAGCCTCGGCTTGGGAATGAGCTCCGGAGCCGGCGTCTACATCACCGGCGGTGCCGGCACGGTTACCAACAAGGCCCTCATAACGGGCACCGCTTACGGGATCGGCTTAGCCCATGGCGGCTCGGTGAACAACACTGGCTCGGTGTCGGGTGGCGAGGACGGCGTCATCATCGAGGGCGGCCTCGGGACGGTTACCAATTACGGGAGGATCACTGCCACGGTGGACGACGGCGTCAGCCTGTTCAGCGGCGGCGGGGTCCGCAACGCGGCGGGTGCGACGATTTCGGGAGCCGGCGCAATCGGCGCGGGCGTTTTCATCACCGGCGGCTCCGGCACCGTGGTGAACTCGGGCACGATCACGGAGCCCGGTGATATCGGCGTGCTATTGGCCGGAGGCGGCAGCGTTACGAACACGGCGTCCGCCTCCATCACCGGGCTTGGAACCGGGGTCTTCATCAAGGGGGCGCCGGGGTCGCTCAGCAACGGCGGCGTCATCACCGCCTCCGCGAAATACGGGGCGGCGGTAGACTTCGAAAACGGCGGCAAGCTGACTAACCTCGCCACCGGCCAGATCTCCGGCGGGGCCCTCGCCTTCGGCGCCTTCCTGACAGGGGGCTCGGTTAACGTGGCGAACTACGGCAGCATCGCGGGGGTGGACGGCGTCTTCTTGGGGCAGGGCGGTGTCGTTACGAATGCCGCGGGCGCCAACATTTCGGGCGCCAGTGCCGGCGTCTTCGTCAAATATACGGCCGCCGGCAGCGTCACGAACAGCGGCAACATCAGCGGGAGCTCGAGCGCGGGCATCGATCTCGAGGCGGGCGGCAGCGTCACGAACAACACGGGCGGCAAGATTTCGGGGCTCGGAGCTGGCGTGTTCGCCAACGGAGCCGCCGCCACCGTAACCAACTCCGGGTCGATCTTCGGTGCGGACGGCGTCGCGCTCGAACATGGCGGGACGGTAACGAACACCGTCGGCGGCGGCATTTCCGGCAGCGCTGCGGGTATCTTCGTCAGCGGCGGGGCCGGCAGCATCGGCAATTCCGGCAGCATCGGTGCGACGGGAGCAGGCGGCGCGGCCATCGACCTTGAAGGCGGAGGCAGCGTCGCGAATAATTCGGGTGCCGTCATCTCCGGCACCGGGTACGGCGTCTTTGCCGCGGGCGCCGCCACGACAGTGACCAATGCGGGATCGATCGCCGGCAATAAAGCCGTCGCGTTCGAGGTCGGCGGCGCACTGACGAATTCGGCGGGCGGATCAATCACGGGGTACAATTCCGGCATCTTCGTCGCGGGCGCGGCCGCGAGCATTACCAACGGCGGCGGCATCGCGGCGACCGGCGCAGGTGCCGTGGGAATCGACATCGAGGCGGGCGGCGACGTCGCGAACCAAGCCGGCGGGTCCATCCTCGGTACCGCGTTCGGCATCTTCGTCACCGGCGCGTCCGGCACGATCGAAAACGCCGGCACGATTTCGGGCGCAAGCTATGCGGTCGATTTCGCCGACAGCGGCACGAACCTGCTGATCGTGGATCCGGGCGCCGTATTCGTCGGCGGGGTCAAGGGCGGCAGCGGCACCAATATCCTGGAGCTGACGGCGGGGACGGGCACGATCGGCGGAATCGGCAGCGGTTCGTTCAACAATTTCCAGACGCTCTCCGTGGATGCGGGCGCGTACTGGACCGCCAACGGCAACGACGCGATCCCCAACCTCATAGACAACGGTACCGTCGCCGTCGCCGGTTCGCTCGACGTGTCGGCGGCCATCGATCCGAGCAGCCTCGGCCTTATCAAGCTCGATGGTTCGGCGATATTCGAGGTCGCGTCGGCGACCGGCAATCAGTTGCAGATCAGCTTCACCGCGGGCAGCGAGTTGATCGTCGACGACGTCACATCGTTCGGCAGCAACGTCGGCAGCCTGGGCTACACCGGGCCCGAGCTGGAGGGCTTCGGCATCGGCGGCGCCATCGATCTGAAGAACTTTTCCGGGGCTGGCGCGACGCTGAACTTCGATGCGTCCTCCGGGCTGTTGCAGGCGACAAACGGCGCCGCTCAATCGGCGACGCTGCAGTTCCAGACTGCCAGTCTCGGTAGCGGCGGCTTTCATTTCACGGGTGACGGCGGCAGCGGCATCTTGATAACACATGGCTGATCGATCATGCGCCGCCGGCGTGCAAGCGGAGGTTTGACGATGACAGTGATATCCTGCCGCCTACACCGGCGAAAGCGAGACCTGCCATGCCGGTCCGGGAGCGCGTGGACGTTCGCACTCGCCGCTTTTTTACCTGTCATCTTGCTGCAATGGGCGGCGCCCTCGGCGTTGGCGGATTACCGCGTGCATCGCGGCGATGTGGTCGAGATATCCGTTGCGGGCGCCGCCGGTCTGCATCGCCGCATCATGATCGACAACGACGGAAAGCTCTATTTTCCGCTGGTCGGCGAGCTCGACGCGGCCGGCCGATCGCTGGCACAGCTGCGACAGCAGATACGGGATCGCCTGGTCTCGACGCATGCTTTCGCAAACCCCGAGGTGACCGTCGGCGTCGCTGAATATCGACCGGTTTATGTCGCCGGCGATGTCGCAAAGCCCGGCGCCTATTCCTATCGGCCCGGCATGACGGTGCGCGACGCCATCGCGCTTGCCGGTGGTTTGGGTCGTACGGCGTCTTCTGACCCGTTCGACGCGCAGGATCGACGCGATGCTCTGTTGATCGAGTTCGCGAGGCTGGAAATCCATACCGCCCGCCTGCGCACGGAACTCGCGGGCGGGACGAAACTGCGCACGAGCGGCGTGCGGGGGAATGCGACGATCGCCCCCTTTCTCGCCGAATTCGCGGAGATGGAAGGCCAGCAGCTGAAGAGCGATCAGGACGATTTCAGCAACGAGAAGGCGCATCTGGCGCGGTTGATCGAGACGACGCAGGAGCAGGTCTCCGCCTTGCTCGCGGAAGAGGCGCAGCAGCGGTCGGCATTGGCGCAGCAGCAGCACGACGGGGCCCGGGTAGAGGCGCTGTTGCGCCGCTCGCTGGTGCAGGTTTCGCGGGTCGAGGAGGAAAGACGGGCATTGGCGGCCGCCCAGACGCAGTTCTTCGAGCTGAAGGCTCGCCTCGCGCAAGCGCGCAGAGACTTGGAGGGCTACGCGCGGCAGCTGCAGAAGCAGCAGGATCGGCGGAAAGTCGACATCATCAAGCAGCTGGAAGCGGCGACCGGGCAGCTTGCAACGGTCAAGGTACATCTCGCCTCGCTCGGGGAAAGGCTACGCGATGCCGGCTCGAGTGCGCCGCAGAGCCTGCGCGACGGCGATAGACAGCAGGAGTTCGCAATCTTCCGGGAAGAGCGCGGCAAGCAACGGCGCGTCGCCGCCGAAGAGGGCACGAACCTGTTGCCAGGCGATACGCTTGAGATCGCCCGGCCGAGCGCATTGGGCCCGCAGGGTTTGGCGCTCGGTACACCGCTTTCCTATTCCGCCGCCGGGGTTGCGGGCACGGCAACGGCAGATCGCGGGGGCCGGGCAAAGGCCACGCCGCCGGCGTCGCCCGCCGCCTCGCGGCGCTCGGAGGTTCTCTTGCCGCCATCGTCGGCTCTGCGAAGGTGGCGAGCCAGCAACGAGCGGAGTGCGCTGCAACGCAATCGCGATTTCGACCCCGGCAGCGGCGACGATTTCACCTCCGCCCGGTAGCCGCGCACCGCCCGCCGACGGCGACATTTGCGACCGCCACTCTAGGCGGCCGCCGCCGGCTGCGGCAATTATAAGGCGCGAGCGGCGCCTGCCGGGAAAGCCTCGGGCGACACAAAACATCGGCAAGCGCTGGCCGACGGGCGGGTGACTGCACCGTCAGCGTCGGGCGTCGCGACGGACCGCCGCGACCGTGACATTTTTTTTACACAGCCATCGGTAATGTTCGCGGCGTATGGCGTGCGTGCGGCGGCGGACGAAATCGGGCGCCGATCACCCGCACGCGGTGCAGTAATCGCCGATCGCAAGGCGGTTGCCAATCCTACGATATTGATAATGGGGGAGACTGTTGCAAATGGGGGACTCTGCAAAACCGTTGTTTCGGCCGACTTTTGCAATCGGCAAGATCATGGCCGGCCTTCGCCTCTTTCTGGCGATATCATTCGCGCTTGCATTGTCGATCGACAGGTCCAATGCGGACGGGGTGCTGCTGGGTCCGAGCCTCAGCGGCGCCTATCCGCAAACGAGCCTGCATTACGCCGCGAACGGCAACATCAGCAGCAGCGGCGTCTACTTGCCGGGCGCAGACGGATTCAACTTGGCGGACGTGAGCAGCGTCGGCGCGCTGAAATCCCTTCCCCGCGGCGTCAAGGGGCTCGTATATCTCGGGCTGTGCGGCGGCGCGACCAGCCATTTTATCAAGACGGTCAAGCAATTCATCGGCAGACTCAGGCTGTTCGGCTTCTACCTGATGGACGAACCGGATCCGAGCACTTGCCAAGCCGGCAATCTGAAGGCCGAAGCCGATTGGATACATGCCAACGCTCCCGGCGTCGAAACGTTTATCGTGTTGATGAACATGTCGTCCGCCACCAACCCCAGTTATGCCAACACCTACAACTCCGCCAATACCGACATCGATCTGTTCGGTCTTGACCCTTACCCGTGCCAACAGCAGTTCGGCGGCTGCAACTACAAAGTGATCCCCGCGGCGGTGGCGGCGGCCGAGGCGTCCGGCATAGCCGCCAGCCAGATCGTGCCGGTCTATCAGGCCTTCGGCGGCGGCGGCTACAGCGCCTGGCTCATGCCGACCGGCGCCGAGGAGACGCAGCTGCTCGCCACCTGGTCTTCGGTGGTTCCGGCGGCGGTCTTCGATTACGCCTACAGCTGGGGCGTCCAGAACTCCGACCAGGCGCTGTCGACATCGCCGGATTTGCAGGCGGTGTTCCTGCAAAAGAACGAGGGGCTCTAGCAGGCTGCGACGGCGCTCGGCAGCTCGATCCGCCACCGGGACCGGAATTCAGGATGATCCCCATGCGGATCAGATCCGATAGGCTGCGCGCCTGCAGCTTCTCGATGACGCGTACGCGGTGCAGTTCCACGGTGCCAAGCGAAGGGCCTAAGTCTTGATCACGACATCGTGATCGGCCCGCTGCTCTCGTACTGAATCCCGCCGCCTCTCGTACTGAATATAGTATGATATCGGGCATTATCGAACAAGATGTGGATGTCCTATTTATGACAAATTTATTTGACATTTGAGACATCAGCGGGTTAACCTGTGCACAACAGAGTGGATATCCTGTGCATATCCTGTTGGATAAGGGTTGCGCATCGGGATATCAAAAGCTCCAATCCTTAACATCCCGGAGGTCGCGCTCGCCGCAAGGCGTAACCCGCAGGGTGAGGAAGTACATGACACATGATCTTTCGTCGGCTGCTTCAGCGCCAGATGTGCTTCTTTTAACGCCGGTTTCAACTTCCGACGCCGGCGGAGTGGAGCGCAGTCCGGGCCGCTACCGGTCGCGCTTGCCTAACGAACCGCTGGCGCCGGTTACCCACATCGCTCTTATCGACAACTATTCGTTCACGCGCCAATGCATCAGCCGCGCCTTGGAGGGATTGGGCGTGGATCTCGCCGTCTTGCCGTTTGCCAGCTTCGCCGAGGTGCCGCTGGGCCAGACCCAGATCGATCTGCTGTTGTACCACTGGCACGACAACGATACGGAATTCGAGAACCTTATCGATACGTTGCCGTCTTTTCGCGAGGTGGTCGGCCGCATCCCATTGATTTTACTGAGCAGCGTCGAGAGCCCGGAGAAAATCGTCCAGATACTGAAGAACGGCGCCCGCGGTTACATTCCCGTGGAAAGCACGACGCTCGAACTGATGCTCAAGATTTTCGAGCTCGTCGAGGCGGGCGGAACCTTCATACCGGAGATCAGCCTGACACTGTCGGCGGCCAGTCCTACGATTGCGGCGATCCTGTCTTCCGGCGACGCCTTCACGGTTCGCGAAAAGGCCGTGCTCGCGCAGCTGAAATGTGGCAAGCCGAACAAGGTGATCGCGCACGAACTGTCGATGAGCGTCAGCACGGTCAAGGCGCACGTCCGAAGCATAATGCGCAAGTTGCGGGTCAGAAACCGGACCGAGGCCGTCTCGCGCACGTTCGGGCAGATATCGCTGACCGCCGCCATTGCCGTAATCGGCATCGCCGATGCGCTCGCCCCGTTGAACGACGGCGTGGGGCTGCTCGCCTTCTAGTGGTCCGATGCAAACGCTTGGTTCCCAAGCGTTTGGTGAATCGGCCCACCAGATCAATATGTTCGTGGTGCGACTCAGCCAACGGATGGGATCATCCGTTGGCATCGCACCACTAGCGCAATCCTCGGCGGCTCTGACGCGGCCGCGAAGCCGGCCGGTTGGCCGCCCCCAAAGGAATGCCCGCCTTGGCCGAAAGGCTAGTTCAAATACGCTTTCTCTTTCCGCTATTATTATCGCGTCGCGCGGGCTTATTTTCCGGGAGCCTGCGCGGCGGTCCCTAGTGGACTTGACGCGCCGGCTTTCCCCTTTGAGAGAGGCCGGCGCTTTTTTTGCCGCTCGCGCGCCGGCCCGCGGCGCGGCGATCGCACACGGAGCGGCCGGTTGAACAACGCGGTTAAGACTACGGACAAAATGTGCGGGGCCGGGTAGACTTCCGGCTATGGCAAATCTAGTACATCGGCTGTCGGTGATCCTCTGCGCCGATGTAGTCGGCTACTCCCGGCTGATGGGCATCGACGAAGAAGGCACGTTGTCGATGCTGAAGGCGGCCAGGCGCGAGCTGATCGACCCGAAGCTCGTCGACCACGGGGGCCGCGTCGTGCGCACGATGGGAGACGGCCTGCTCGTCGAGTTCGGCAGCGTCGTCGACGCGGTGCGCTGCGCCCTGGCCGTTCAAGAGGCGATGCGCGGGTTCGGGCCGGATCTGCCCGCGGAGCCGCGGATCCGCTTCCGAATGGCGGTCAATGTCGGAGATGTCGTGACCGACGGCGACGGCATCTACGGCGACGGCCTCGCGATCGCCTCGCACATGGAAAGCCTCGCCGAGCCCGGTGGCATCAATGTCAGCCTCGCGGTGCGCGATCAGATCCGCGACCGGTTGCCGATCGGCTTTGTCGATTTGGGCGATCACAAGGTCAAGAACGTTGCGCACCCGGTCCGGGTCTTCCGCATCAGCCGGAACGAAGAGGCCGGCTCTGCCGTACCAAAGGGGCGCAGGGCCGCCGCACCGCCGGGAAAGCCGGGGCTCGCGGTGCTGCCGTTCCGGAACATCGGCGGCGACGCCGAGGCAGAGTTCTTTCTCGACAGCCTCGCTGAGGATCTGATTACCGAGTTGTCGCGTGCCCGCTGGTTCTCCGTCGTCGCTCGCAACACCAGCTTCAGCTACAAGGGCGAGGACGCGGACGCGAAGCGGCTCGCCCGCGAGCAGGGGGTGCGGTATGTGATCGAGGGCAGCCTGCGCAAGGCCGGACCGCGGGCGCGTATCGCCTGCCAGCTCGTCGAAGCCGCCACCGGCGAACACCTCTGGGCGGAGCGCTTCGACGGCGCGCTCGAGGATTCTTTCGACCTGCAGGACGCGGTGATCGAAAAGGTGATCGGCTCCGTCGCTCCGGTGCTGCGGATGGCCGAGATCGAGCGAGCCCGGCGCAAGCCCGAGGCTGATTTGGATGTCTATGACCTGACGTTGCGCGCCCTCGGCGCCGCTTTTGCCGAGACCGCCGAGGCCGCCGAGGAGGCGCTGCGGATATTGGCCCGGGCGCTCGCGACGGATCCCGCTTATCCGACGGCCAACGCCCTTGCCGGCTGGTGCCGTCAGGAGCGGCATCTGCTCGGCTGGCCCGGGGCGGAGGACGACGATAGGGAAGCGGCGAAGCGGTTTGCGCGGATCGCGATCGCGGAGGGCTCTGAGGCGCCGTTAGCGCTGGCGATCGCCGGCGCGGTGCGCGCGGCGCTGACGCGCGATCACGACTTGGCGCTTGCGGCCGCCGACCGCGCCGTCGCGCTCAGCCCGAATTCCGCCGTCGTCCTCGGTTTCGGAGCGCTGGCGCGATGCCTTTGCGGCAGCTACGAGGTGGCCGTCGCGCATGCCGAGAAGGCGCTGCGGCTGAGCCCGGCGGAGCCGCTCATTTATATCGCCGCATTCGCCCTGGCGCTGGCCTGCCTGCTCACCGGCCGCGACGAGGAAGCCGTCACGCATGCCCGCAAGGCGATCGAGGGCAACCGCAGTTTCGCTTTCCCCTATTGCGCGCTCGCGCTCGCCTGCGCCCGCCTCGATCGCCGAAGAGATGCGCTCGAGGCGTTGCGCGAGCTGCGGCATGTGGCTGCCGGCTTCCGTATCGGGACCCTGCGTCGGATCCGCTTCGCCGACGAGGCGCGCTTGCAGCCCGACCTCGCGCTGCTGCGGAGCGCCGGTTTACCCGAATAAAACCTCGCCTCGACCCGCAGCCGGCGAGTCGCGCCGGGGTTGGCTGTGTTATCCTTCGCCGCCATATGAATATGACTGCCTGTGAACCCCCTCACAGACGGGTGGGAAGAACGGGAGCAATCTGCCGAGTGTTCTGCGGGGTCTCATCGCCGTGTCCGACGAGGTGAGAGAGCGCGTCAGGCGCAGACTTGCAGCGATCCTGGTCGCCGGCTATGGCCGGCTGTTTCCCGGCGACCAGGCCGAACGGCTGAGCGGGCTGACAAGGGTTCTCACCGGCGTCATCCAACCTTTGGTTGCCGATTTCGGCGGCAACATCTTCAAAAGCACGGGCGAGTTGGCGTTGATCGAGTTCGACAGCGTCGTCGAGGCCGTGCGCTGCGCCGCCGCATTGCGCGATGCGTTGGCTGAGATGAATCGCGGCTTGCCGAACGAACAGCGCATCGGCATGCGGATCGGGATCAATCTCGGCGACATCATCGTCGAAGCGGGCGATCTGTTCGGCGACGGGGTCAACGTCGCGGCGAGGATCGAGGCGCTTGCCGAGCCCGGCAGCATTTACGTGTCGGAGATTGTCCACGATCAGGTCGTGGACAAGCTCGATTTCCAGTTCGAGGATCTCGGTCCGAAGGAGCTCAAGAACATCCGCCGGCCGGTCCGCCTCTACCGGATGGGCGGCGCTGCGTCCGAGGAAGACGCCGCCGCGGCGATCGCCAGCCCGCCCGGCTTCGACGACCATCGCGCCATCGCGGTGCTGCCCTTCGCCAATTTCAGCGGCGACCCGGAGCAGGAGTTTTTCGCCGACGGTCTGACCGAGGACATCATCTCCATGCTCGCCGGCTGGCGCGCCTTCCCGGTCATCGCCCGCAATTCGACCTTTACCTACAAAGGCCAGACCGTCGATGTGAAAAAGGTCGGCCAGGAGCTGGGCGCGCGCTATGTCCTCGAAGGCAGCGTGCGCAAATCGGGCCGCCGCGTGCGTGTAACCGCGCAGCTCATTCAGGCCGACACCGGCCATCACATCATCGCCGAGCGCTACGACCGCGACCTGACCGACCTTTTCGACCTGCAAGACGAAATCGTCGGGACCATCGCCGGCGCGATCGAGCCGGAATTGTTGAAGTTCGAGCGCGACCGCCTTGCCGACCGGCCGCAGCACAACGCGGACGCCTACGACTTATACCAGCGCGGCATGTGGCACCACTACCGGCACAATAAGCAGGACAATATCGAGGCGCAGGCCTTCTTTCGCAATGCCTTGGCGATTGACGCACAATATCCGCAGGCGACCGCCGCGTTGGCGATCGCGGTGTGCAATGCAGCCTACCTCGGGTGGACGGCGGATATCGAAGGCAATTACGCCGAGGCCTTTGAGCTGGCGCAGCGCGCGGTTACGCTCGACAGCCGCTACCCCAACGCGCATTTCGCGCTGGGTCTCGTCTCTATGTGGACGGCTCGCGCCGAGCGGGCCATCGCCGCATTCCAGGAAGCGATCAAGCTCAATCCGAGCTTTGCCGCCGCGCATGTCCTGCTGGGGCAGATGTATCTCTATGGCGGCCGCCCGGAGGAAGCGATCGCGACCGCCGAAAAAGGCATCCGTCTCAGCCCCAGCGATCCCCGTCTCTTCATCTGGCTCGCCGCCCTCGCCGGCGCGCATTACCAGCTGCGCCATTACGAGGAGGCGGTCGAGATCGGCCGCCGCGCCTGGGCCCTCAACCGGAACTGGCCGGCGGGACTGCGCTATGTGGTCGCCGGGCTCGGTCAGCTCGGCCGGGCCGGGGAGGCGCAATCCGCGGTCGCCGAATTGAAGTCATTGGATCCCGGCGGCCTCGCCTTTGTCGAAGGCATCCTGATCCGGCTCTACACCGGCCGCGAGGGCGTCGACCACTTCCTCGACGGCCTGCGCAAGGCGGGCTTCACGTAGCCGGCGGGCCCAAAGTCCCGCCGGCATCGCAGCATCAATCGGGTCCGACCGGATCACCGCCGGCTTGAGGCGGGCAGAAGAACCCGTTCTCGCTCAGTTGCGGCGTGCACGCGGTAATCTGCAGGGTCTGCGAATTGGGGGTACCCTGGAACGTCGCCGCGTTGAGGATCACCGAAGCGACCGTCGGGTCGGGGTTCTGCGAATTTGCCTGCGCCGTACCGCCGACTGCCGCAAAATCGCCCGTCGTTGCAAACAGCGCGACCGGGTTGGTGCCGGGTGTCGCGCCCGTCGCGTCGGTTTCGAATTCGATGCTAAATTGCGAACCCGCTACCTGCGTTGGGTCTGTCAGCGGTTGGTCGTTCTGGGTGATCTGCAAGGCGAACTGGGAGGTCTGGCCGGGAGTGAACGTTCCGGGTTGATAGACAAGCTGAATACAGTGCGTGGCCGGCGGCGCTAATCCCACCTGCTTGTTGCAGTTCGGATTAATGCCATTGTTGCCATTCAGCTTGTTCACCTGGAACAGCGGCCCCGAAACGAAGGTGACGGCCTTGTTGCCGCCGATATCGAGCCCGTTCGCCAGCGCGATGATGATGTTGTTGACGAACTCGCCTTCGCTGTCGCGGCCGGAGCCATTGTCGGTGATCGTGAACAGGATGCCGGTGTTCGTAGTATTCGTGGAGGTTGTCATGGCCGTGGCAGCAGTGGTGTTAATGCCGCCGCCGGCCGTCGCGCTGGCGTTCGGGATCGGGTTGAGGAAGCCGCTCAACAGCGCCTGGCCTTGCTGGACGGTGCTGCCCAGGATAATCTGATCGGCGATCGGGTAGTTCTGGGCACGGGTCCCGCTGCACAGCCCGGTGTCAAGGTCGTAGAGCGCGCCGCCCGTCGAAGTGGTCGATACCGTCGATTGCGCGGTGCACCCGGTGCTCGCCGGTATGATGCGGATACTGCCGGCATCGAGCACGTTGCACCCGCCAGGGGTTGGCAACGGCGATCCCGTGCAGGGCGTCGTGGTGGGTTGCGGGTTGCCAAAGGTCGTATGGTCCAGATTGAGGTTATGACCAAGTTCGTGTGCGAGCGTGTCGAAGTTCGGGTGTCCCAGCTCGGGGAAAAAGGTCGACTTGGATATCGCTACGCCGTTGCTGTTGATCCACGCAAAACCGAAAAGCGTTCCCGTCACGCCGATGCCGCCGGTGAGCGAGTTGACGAAGAACATGTTGATTGCGTTCGCGACGGCCGGGGCAAGCGGAACCGCGCAGTCATAGGAGCAGCCCGTCGTCGTGCCCGGCGTCCCGGACGAAAGCGCCTTGAAGTGGCTGCTGGTCAAGCTGCCCGTGCAGGGGTTCGTCGCCGTCGAGCAATCGACCTCGATCGCCTGGTCGGTCGTATTGTTGTATTCGACGATCGGCAGGAAGGTCACGTCGATTCCCGCCTGTAGCCAGATCGCGCGGGTAAGGTTGATGTTGGTCATCGAATCGACGAAGCCGATCGGGGTCGTCAAGGTGGCCAGGGCTGGGTTAGGCGACCTGCTCAGCGTGTTGAACGGCGCGCAGGCAGTCGCACTGCTTGGGCCAGCGGTGCCGCACACATCGATCGGCTGAATAACGAGGTAACTCGTCACTGATGCGGCGCGCGCACTGCTCCCCGCGATGAGCACGATCGCCAATAATGGCAGAAGCCACGCGATACCGTTCGGCAGCGACCCTAAAGCCCTCATCGTTTGTCTCCCGGTTCGAGGCGGGTAGGCGAGAATGCCCCGCTTCATTGGCGGACAAGCATGAGCTGGCTCACACTTCTGCCGCGCGCAATTGGGTATAATAAAGCAGGGTTGTACGAGACCTCTAGTTGTCCGTGCGCCTGCCCCCAAAAGGACATTCCTTACGGCCAAACGATTAGCCTCTATGGCCAAAAGGCCAGGTCGATCGTGTTCTGCGATACCGCTACAATACTGGCGGTAGAAAAAATTGTGCGCCACGTTTCATTTGCCGCAAAAAGGCCACATGGGCAGTAGCAAAGTTGGCGTAAGTTGGGCAGAAAGCCGGCGTCAATCGGGCGAAGCAGGCGGTGGCGCCGCATTACATCCGCCATGGGAGAATGCCATGCGACAGCCGCTCCGGTTTTCGGCGATTTCCCGTTTTGCGGGGATCGCTATCGCGCTTTGCGTGGGTTGCGCCGGCCCCGCATGGGCAGGCGGCGGCGGCGCCGACGCCGGGACGCTTCAGAGTTTTCTCGACGATACGCTGTGTCCGTTTTTGGGCATTGCAAACTGCCCGCAGCTCTTTCCTAACGTTACCGAGCTCGTGCTGGAAACCGCCGGCCTTGAAAACGCGCCGCCCGAGATGGTGCGCGCGGCGAATTCGATCCCGCCCACGGCCGCTGTTACTGTAGGCAATCCACCGGCCGGGTCTCCGTTCGTGTTGTCGAACGTGTCGCCGCTCTCTTTCATCAGTCCGGCGACCAGGCACGGCGCATTGACTGTTGCGCAGCCCGGCGATCAGTCGGCAAACAGCTTCTTCTATGCGGCGACCGACGGCATCTCGCCGACACAGCCGCCCGACACTCTCTTTCTCGTGTATGACTACCCGCCGCTGACAAATCCGACCGCAGCGAACGCGGGCGGTCGGGATATCGCGGACATCACGATCCCGTTGAGCGTGCTGCAGGGCGACGGGAGCGAGGTTGCCGTTCCGACGGTGGTCCAGGTCATCGGAACGGGCTGCAAGACCTGTTACAAGGTGCAGGCGGTCGGCAACTTTCCCGGCAAGGGCACGCAAACGGTAAAGGCCGAAGATCTGGGGCTGACTGTGACGCTGGCGTTCCAACCGTCGCCCAATTCGGCTGCCTCGCATGCGGTCCTTCAGGTTCAGGTCCCGTTGCTCGTGACGGCCAACGATCCGGCATATTTCTTTGATCCGATCTCGGCGGTCCTGCCGGCGATCTTTGTCAATCCGGAGTTCGGCTTCACTCCCGGATTCTTGGGGCTGCCGATCGGAATGGCGCCGGTCGCGGCGCAATTCACGGCGAATATCGCCAACAACTCCGGAGCCGATGTCCCTGCCGTCAACGCCTACGCGGCGATCGCGACGGACGGCGAAACACTGGTATCGGCGCCGCTGCCGTAAGGTCCGGCCGGGCGGGCTCGGGCACGGAATGAGCGCAGCGGCGGCGGCCGGTTGCATGCCTTGCCGACGGAGGAAGGGCGCATGACCGCGCTCGTCATTATTGGCAGTCTGCTCTCGGTCGGCTTCTGGGAATTCTGCCTGCCGCGGCGGCGGCGACAATTTCCGGCACTGGGGCGGCGGCTTGGCAATCTCGGCTTCTGGGTGGTCAATCTGGTCCTTGCCGCATTCCTGCTCGGACCGCCGGGACGCGTTCGCGGGATGCTCGAAAACGCGGTCGCAGCGCATCTTCCAGCCTGGCCGATCGGCAATGCCGGGCTGAGTCTCGTTGCCGGATTTCTGGTGCTCGATCTGATGCGCTACGCGGTGCATCGCTGCGAGCACGCCGTGCCGCTGTTCTGGCGCTTCCATGCATTGCATCATTCCGATCCCGACGTCGATGTGACGACGTCGCTGCGCCACCATCCGTGCGAGTATATCCTCGCTTCCATCCCTTTCTGGCTCGCAGCCGTCGTGTTCGACATGCCGGCCGCCGTGATCGCGAGCTACGGTCTCGTGGTCTTCTCGTCGGAGGCGCTGCAGCACGCCAACATCTGTCAGCCCGAGCGGCTCGAACGCTGGCTGCGGCCGGTTCTCGTCACGACCGACATGCACCGCATCCATCACTCGGTTGCCGTCGATCAGGCCAACGCCAACTTTGGCGCGGTGTTTTCCATCTGGGATCGCCTCTTCGGCAGCTATGCCCTCATCGCCCGCGCCCGGCACCGGGAAATCATGTTTGGCGTGCGCGAGTTGCCGGTCCGCGATTGTCTCACGCCGGCGAGGATGATGCTGACCCCCTGGCTTCTTCCGGGCGATGCACGAGGCGCTCCCGCGCGGCGCCGCGTTTGACCAACCTGGCGGGCGTGTATCCAATCTGCTTCGGCTTTGAGGTTGCTGGCGAGGCACTTGGGAGAATTGCCCTGTCGGGTCCGGTTCATCCATGCGCGTCACTTCACTCAAGCGAGCGAAACGCCGCCGGCTCATTTCGCCGCACCGGCGGCTGGAAAAGCCGAGGTTCGAATCCCCTTGGGGACGCCAATTCCTTGAATAGGCGTCAGCGCCGAGCAGTCCGCGTCAGCCGGTCAGTAGCAGAAGGGCGAGGCTCCCAAATAGGCTCCGCGCGGCGGAGTCGCGGCACCGGCAACGGCGCCGGTCGCGCCGCCGATCGCCGCGCCCAATAATATCGGTCCGCCCGCGACTGCGGCGATGGCGGCCCCGGTTCCGGCGCCGAGCGCGCCGGTGCTGACCGCTCGGCATCCCGGCGTCGTACCGCAAGCCGCAAGCGCCAGCGACAGGGTCGCCAGCAATATCGCCACACCGCCTCGCGCCATGTCGCTTCCTCTCGGGGCCAACCACGGGATAAGCAACATCTGTCTCGATCAATCGTTCCTTTAGAGCGGCGGCCCCTCAAACGAGCGACGGGCCCCTGACCGGGCTGATCATCCAGGCGCCGGCGACAATCGCCAGCACGATGAGGCCGGAAACGGCGGCGAGCCAGGTGCCGCTCGCCGCCACGGCGCCGGTGCCGGCCCAGCCGATCGAACACAGCGCCTCGGCAAAGGTGGCGACGCGCGAGGAGGTCTGGCGGCGCCGGAAGAGGCTGCGCCGCGCCTGCGTGCGGAACCAGAATTGGATCGCCGTGGAGGTGCCCGCCGCGATGGCGACGCCGAGGGCGGCGACCAGCGCGGCAAAGGGCGCGTAGGCGGCGAGCGCTAAGATGAAAGGTCCAAAGACCACGGCGATCCCGATGAACACCGCCTCGATCTTGGCCCGCAAAACCCGGGCGGCCGAAACCGGCGCCGAGGCGATCAGCTCATGCGCGTCTTCGCCGGATACGGCGAGCCAGGCGAGGCCGCCGGCCAATTGTCCGGCCGCCATGATGAAAACCGGCACCAGCAGGGCCGACATCTCGCCGCCGCCGTAGAAGCTGCGCCACAACAGGAAGGCGGCCGGCAACAGATAGAGCAATTGCATCAAAGTCTGCGACATCAGCCACGGATCGCGCAGCAGCAATGTCCATTCCTTGCGGCGCAGCGCCTGGGCGGGCGTCGAATCATGGAAGCGCGCCCGCCGCCGGCGCCGCAATCCGGTTTCGTGCGAGGCGGTGCCGGCGGCGAGCGCAAGCTCGCCGAAGCGCGGCGCGAAAACCTTGATCGTGACCGCCAGCGCCGCCGCGCTGAGGCCGAAGAGAACGGCGAGCGCGAGAGGCTCGCCCATGGCGGCGCGGGCCGGCCACCAGAGGAGGCTGCCGACGCCGGGGGCGAGCTGGACCAGCGCCGGCGATTGCAACCCCGTTACCCGCGAGATCGTCCCCAACGAGATGATTGCCGCGAACTGAATGCCGATGACGAAGGCGGCGCCGATGACCGCGGCGAGGATCTGCGCGACGACCCGCGTGCGTTTCGGGCCAATCATGCGAAACAGCGCGCCGGTCAGCGCGACCGCCACCGCGGCCGCGGTCATCGCCAACCCCACGGCGACCGCGTAGGCGCCGAGCCACTGCACACCGCCGCGCCAGATCCGCACGTTGATGAATGGCCCCGCCAGCACAAACGCCTGAAACCCCACCGTCACGGCTATCGCCATGATGCGCACGGCGAACAGGCGCCCCGCCGCAGCCGGCGACGCCAAGATCAAATCGAGATCCCCGCGTGCGTAAAACGCGCGCGTCACCGATTCCAGCGCCTGCGACAGCATCAGCGACCACGCCATCAGCAACGTGCCGGTGATGGCGACCAGGACCTCCTTGCCCGCCCTGCCGGCAAGGCTGGCGGAAGAGCCGAGCATCAGATAGGCGAGACCGTGGAGGAACAGCACGAAGGCGACGAAGACAAGGGCGACGCTGAGGCCGCGCCGGCGATGCCCGCCCGTCATCAACGCCCGCCAGTCGCGCCAGCTGAGCCGCGCCTCGTGCAACGCGAACCAGCCGACGCTGCCGGGCCGGCTCATGCGGCCGCCGTACTGTTCGCGACGAGCGCGAGGAACGTGTCCTCGAGGGTGGCGTGGCCGGCACCGGCGCGGCGCCGCAACTCGTCGAGCGTTCCCTCGGCGATGAGGGCGCCCTCGGCCATGACGCCGATCCGATCGGCCATGCGCTCGGCGACATCGAGGATATGCGTCGTCATCACCACCGTGCAGCCGGCATGCACCCGCTCCCGGAGGATATCCTTGACGAGGCGCGCGGACCCGGCATCCAGCCAGCTGAACGGCTCGTCGAGGATTATGAGCTTTGGATCGTGCACCAGCGCCCCAGCCAGCGCCACCTTCTGGCGCATGCCCTTCGACAGTTTCTCGCAGCGTTCCTGGACATGCGGCTCAAGACCGAGGCAATTGAGAAGATCATTCGCCCGCGCCGCCGCAGCGGCGCCATTGACCGCCCACAACCCGGCGACAAAGTCGAGATACTCGATCGGCGTCAGCTTGTCGTAGATCATCGGCTCGTCCGAGACCCAGGCCGTGATCCGTTTGGCCGCGATGGGATCGGCGAGAGCGTCGATACCGAAGACGACGATCGACCCCTCGTCCGGCTTGAGAAGGCCCGTCACCATTCGCAAGGTGGTCGTCTTGCCCGCGCCGTTGGGCCCGAGCAGAGTATAGAATTCGCCGGCGGGGACGCTCAGCTGCAAGCCGCTCACCGCGGGGCGTTCGAACGTTTTGGCGAGCCCCCTTATCTCGAGGGCGAGCGGCGGTGTCTGGCTCATCGCTCGCGAACTCGCGGCTCCTTCAGCTCGATCTCGACAAACGCGAAATCGAAGGGGTTCGCATTGATCACATCGTGCTCGACGCCGGCCTCGCGGTAATAGGGCTGCCCGGCCGTCAAACCCGCTTCGCTCCTCCGGCCGCCTTCCTCGATGCGCAAGCGCCCGGTGACGAGCGGCACGACGCAATAGTCGTGCGCATGGCGGTGAAAGCCGGTCGCCGCGCCCGGCGCAAAGCTCCACAAGGTGACGCGCAGCCGATCGTTGTCGATCTGCACGCTCGCTATCCCCTTCGGCCGTTCCTCGCTCACCTCGTTCTCCCGCTTGAAGTTCAATAACCGCGCGCCGGATCGACCGCGTTCATCAGCTTCTCGCCGCGCAGCAGCCGCGCCGCGTTCGCGAAGACGAGGTCGTAGGTCTGCGGCAGGTATGAGTCGAGATCATCCGAGGTCACGTGCGGCATGACGATCAGATTCTCGGCCTGCCACAGCGGCGAGGATGGCGGCAGCGGCTCCGGGTCGTGGACATCGAGCACCGCGCCCGAAAGCGCGCCCGCGCGCAATGCCTCGACGAGCGCCGCGTGATCGAGCAAGCCGGCGCGGCCGATGTTGAGCAGCCCGGCGCCCGGTTTCATCAGCGCGACGCGCCGCCGGTCGATCAGGTCCCGGGATTGCGGCGTCAACGGCGCCGCCAAGACCATGAAATCGGCGAGCGGCAGCACCGCGTCGAGCTGCCCGATCGGCACTACGCGATCGGCGCTCCGGTGCGGGGCGCCGCTGCGGCTGACGCCGATCACTTGTAGCTGGAGCGCTTTCGCCGCGTCCGCCACCGCTGCGCCCATTCGGCCGAGCCCGACGATCAGCGCCGTCTTGCCGGCGATCCGCGGCGTGAAGATCGCGTCCCACCTCGCTTCGCGCTGATTGGTGAGGATCGCCGGCAGCCGCGCATTCAATGCCAGCAGCGCCAGCAGCGCCGATTCGCGGATCTTTTCCGCATGGATGCCGCTGTTGTTGGTCAGCACCATGCCGTCCGGCAGCCAATCGAGCGGCAGCAGCGGCTCGATGCCGGCGCCGATGATGTGGATCCAGCGCAGCCCCGGCGCCGCGGCGGCGAGCTGCCGAAGCGGGAAATCCGGGTCGCGCACGATGTCGTTCGAGGCGACGAGCGCGTCCGCCTCGGCGAGCCAGGCCGTCTCGCGCAGATCCTCGCCGAGGCTCCAGCGCAGGTTTTCGAGGCCGCTCTTCGCCTGCGCCGCGGCGATTCCGCCCGCCGTCATGCGGAATACCTGCGGCTTCGACGCGCGCGTCTCGAAGCGGAGGTAGAGGCTGCGGGCGGCGATGCCCCTCACCCGATCACCTCGAAATGCGCCTCGGTCGGCCGCAGCCCGACGCCGTTGATCGGCAGCATGTCCTGCGGGCAGGCGGAGAACGCGACGATGCAATCCATCTCGGCCCTGAGCGCAATGAAGCTGCCGGGCGTGCTGACCGGCGGCAGGTAATCGATCGCATTGCCGTCGATGACCGGGATGTTCATGAAGAGGTTGAGGGGCGAGGGCGTCTCCGGCGGCGCCAGTCCGAGCGCGGCGAGGCCGGCGGCCAGGTTGTCGGTGCAGTTGTCGTGATATTCCTTGCAGCCGAGGTTCTCGTAGCGCCAGCGATCGCAGGCCGCGAGCAGGGTGTCGTGGATGCCGCCCGAATTGTCCTCGATAACGGTCAGGATCGGGCGCCGCTTGTTCGTTACCAGGACGCTGCCGAGCTTCGGAATGATGCCGCCGATCGACACCCGCGAATGCTCCATCGACATGAATTCCTTCAGGTCGTCGGCCTTGAACGCCCAAGTATCGACGACCTGCTGGCCTTTTGTGTTGATGACCTTGACGATCTGTCCTTTGCCGACGTGCGCGGCCTTTCCTTTGCGGGCCGGAATTTCAATGATCGGCATTGGCTTTTCCTCAATCGATTCTTGGGCAGCGCAGCGCAACTCGACAGAGTGTAACCCAGTCTGCTAGCGTCGGAAACGCACTTCCGAGGCGGAGCCAAGCGATGCTCGACCAGCCGATGTCAGCCGGCGATCCCGGCATCTTTTCGCCCGCGACCTATGCCGCGGTGCGCCGGCCGCTCGAGGAATGCGAGACGCTGCCGCCCTTCTGCTACACGTCGGAGGCGTTTTTCCGGCGCGAGGTCGAGCGGGTCTTCATGAAGGCCTGGAACTTCATCGGCCGCGCCGACCGCATTCCGAACCCCGGCGATTACTTCGCTTTCTCATTCGTCGGCGTGCCGGCCGTCGTCGTGCGCGGCAATGACGGCGAGGTGCGCGCCTTCGCCAATTCCTGCCGGCATCGCGGCTCCTCGATCGCGGTCGGCGAGGGCAGTGTCCGAGCCTTCCGCTGTCCCTACCATTCCTGGGCCTACGGGCTCGACGGCAAGCTGTTGTCGGCGCCCGAGATCGACCGCAGCCGCAATTTCGACTTCGCGCAATACGGCCTCGTGCCATTGCGGCTCGAAACCTGGGCCGGGTTCATGTTTCTCAATTTCGATGCCGGCGCGGCGCCGCTTGTCGCGTGGCTCGGCGACCTGCCGCAGCGCCTTTCCTCCTACCGTTTCGAGGACATGGTCTGCGTGCGCCGCAAGGAATATCTGCTCGACTGCAACTGGAAGGTCTATGTCGAGAACGCGATGGAGGCCTATCACGTGCCGACCGTGCACCGCTCGACATTGCAGCGGCAAAAGGGACCGCCCTCACAGAAGCAGCCGACGCAGGGCGAATGGATCGCATTGTGGAAGGAGCATGAGGGCTCGCGCGCGCTCTTGGCCGGCGAGAGCGGGTTCCCCTATATCGACGGGCTCGAAGGCGAGGCGGCGCGCGGCACCTGGTACCCGCTCATCTATCCGAGCACGATGTTCGGCGCGACGCGCGACTGCATGTGGTGGCTCGAATTGCACCCGCTGTCGGCGGCGCAGACGCGGCTGATCGTCGGCTCCGCCTTTCCCCGCAAGACCGTCGCGCGCAACGATTTCGCGGAGGTCGTCGAGCGATATTATCGGCGCTGGGACATCTCGATCCCGGAAGACAACGACATCTCGAACCTGCAGCAGCAGGGGCTCACTTCCCCCTTCGCGCGGCCGGGGCGGCTGACGCATTTGGAACCGCTGGTGCACGATCTGGCGAATTGGGTGCTCGACCGCGTGCTCGACGAGCCGCACCGGTAGGCACGCTCGGGAGCATCGTCGCCTGCCCCTCAGCGAGCGCTCTACAAGAGATCCCGCGGAATCCGCTCTTCCCAATCGCGGCTGAAGAATTCCTCGCCGCCGTCGAGCGCGGCGAGGCGGGCGGTGACGATAAACGCGTCCCTGGTCGCACGCATCTCGACGCGGCCGCGCAATTCCGGCGTCCAGCCGGCGCGCCGCAGCATTGCGCGGGCGCTGATCTCGGCATATGCCGACAGCGGGTCCGGATCGGCGATGCGGAAGGATTGCGAGAAGGCGAAGCCCGCCTCGAGGTCGATGTCCTCAAATTGCAAGAGAGCGGCGCCGTCGAACTCGCCGCCCTCGCTGAACACGCGATGCACGAGTTCGCCCGGCCGCTCGCCGCGCTCGACGATGCGGCGGCGGCTCGCCGCGGCGCGCGATCCGGCGGGGCTGCCGGGGCCCTGCTCGGGTTCGGCAAAGGGCGGCAGGGAGGCGTCATCGGCGCGCGGCGGGCGCACCGGCAGTTCGAGCACGCTCGCGCCCGCATAGACGCCGATCGTCGCCGGCTCCGGCGCCGGCCACAGGATCGGCCAATAGGCGGTCGAGATTGCCACGCGGATGCGATGGCCGGCCGGGAACGAGTGCGCGATGTCGTTGAGCGAGACGACCGCTTCCATGCGCGCACCGGGGGTCAGCGGCTCGGGGAATTCGTGGCTGTTGCGGTGAGCGAGGTTGAGGACGCCGTAGGTGACGCGCGCCGCGGTGCCGTCGGGAAAGACGTCGCCGAGCCGCACGACGGCCTGCGCTACCGGGCAATCGCAGTCGAAAACGAGGCGCAGCGCGGCTGCGCCGAGAATCTCGATGGGCTCGGCGAGCGGCTCGGTATCGAAGACCAGCGAGCGCGCGTCGTCCTCGCGCTGGTCGACCGGCATCTCGCCATCGCGGCCGAAGGCGCACCAGTTGCCGCCGGCGCTGCCGGTCGAAGGCGGCGAACGGATCGCGAGCCGCGCCTCCGGCATTTCGCCGGCGGCGAGACGGCCGGCGGCGGCGAGCACGAGGCGGCGGCGTTCGATATCGGGCGGCGGCCATTGGCGCTCGGCGACCCAGCGGCCGGGGCGGATCTCGTATTGGGGTTGCGGCAGGACGCTCTCCTGCATCCAGGCGCGCAAAATCGGCTCCTCCATGATGCCGGTGTCGATCCCTTTGAGCCAATGGTCCCACCAACGCAATGCCTCCTGCAGAAACCCGATCCTCGGGCCGGGCACGCTGTTTTGCGGGAAGGAATGCGACCACGGGCCGATGAGGCCCTTGCGCGGCACATTGAGGCCCGCGAGCAGGCGCGGCACCGCGTTCGAATAGGCGTCGGCCCAGCCGCCGATCGCATAGACGGGGCAGCGCACGGCGCCGTAATCCTCGCAGACCGAGCCGTGCTTCCAATAATCGCCGCGCCGCTGGTGCGAGAGCCAATGGGCCGGGAACAGCACGGCGCCCTCGAGCCGCTCGCGCCACATCGCGCGCCAGGCCTCGCCGACGATCTCGGCATCGGGCGGCAATGCGCTGTACATGAAAAATGCCGTGCCCCAGATCAGGTTCTCGTTGAGCAGGCAGCCGCCCATATAGTGCGCGTCGTCGGCGTAGCGGTCGTCGGCGGCGCACAGCGTGATGATCGCCCGCAATGCCGCCGGCGCGCGCGCGGCCACCTGCAGCGAATTGAAGCCGCCCCAGGAAATGCCGAACATGCCGACGGCGCCGCTGCACCAGGGCTGCGCCGCGAGCCATTCGATCACCGCGATCGCGTCGGCGTGCTCGGTCTCGGTGTACTCGTCGCGCAGCAGCCCCTCGGAATCGCCGGCGCCGCGGATGTCGACGCGCACGCTCGCATAGCCGTGCCCGGCGAAATAATGGTGCATCGGCCCGTCGCGGCTGCGCATCAGGTCGCGCTTGCGATAGGGAAGATATTCGAGAAGCGCCGGCACCGGCGCCGCGAGCGCATCTTGCGGCAGCCAGATCCGCGCCGCGAGGCGGGTGCCGTCGGAGAGCGGGATCCACTCGTTTTCGATGACCCGCACCGGGCGCGGAAAATCCGTGACGGTCTTCACCGGCGCGGCCGCTTCATGCGCCGACGGCGGCCCGCCTGCTGCGGCGGCCGCGCGGCACTCGCGTGTGGCCCATCGACCAGAAGCGCAAGGCGAGGCGGTCGCGCAGATCGAGGCCGGCGTCGAGGTCCCAGCAATTGACGATGGCGAGGCGGAAGCCGCCCGGCGGCATGGCGTGGGCGGAGAGCGGCTTGTCGTCGCGAAAGGTGATCTGCACGCTCGAGACCTCGGGATATTCGTGCATCAATTCGCCGACGCGGCGGCGATCGATCGCATATTTGACGCCGTGCGCCCCGAACAGCACGACGCTGTAGCCGGTGCGGCGATCCGCGTCCTGATAATTCCAAACGCCTTTTTCATAGAGCGCAACGACCGCATCGATCCAGCCCGCGCCGTAAAGGTCGGGCCATTGGTCGGTGAAGCGCAGATGGCATTCGATGATCCGGCCGCCGATGGTTTCGAAATTGGCCATGCCGGTATAGTCCGAGAGATTATCGCCGAGCCACTGCGCGCAATAGGCTTCGAGATCGGGCTTCGCCTCGGCATGCACGGTCCAGTAATCGAAGGTGCCGCCTTTCAGCGGCTTGCCGGTGGCGTGGCGCCACCATTGCGGCTTGCCTTCGACGACCGCGACATCGCTCGAAAGATGCACGCCTTCCAGCAGCTCCATCCACATATGGCCGGGCGCCTGCGCGCGATGCCACTCCGCGAGCGAGGCGATGACGCAGCTCCCGGTGCCCATGCCGCGCATGTTGTAGATCGGTTTCGAGAACACCGGGAAATCGGGCGGCACGAGGCCGTGCGGCGCGCAGCGGATGTTCTGACTCTCGGAGATCAACAGCTTGTTGTAGACCCAGCGCTGCTTCGGAAAGAGCGCATAGGCGTCGCCGTCGTCGGTCGGGATGACGACGCTTTTGGGGCAGGCGACGCGCTCGAAATATTGCTCCCGCCACGGGTCGTTTTCGATGATCGGCATGTCGACGGAACCATGAATGCGGCAGGCCCGATCACAGAGACGTGAGAGGGCCGGAGCGGACATCGCTCCCGCCCGATGATACAAAGACCCGAGAGGCCCTGTCGCCTCCCCCGGCAGGGGCTCGCCAGGGAGCGAGCGTTATGAAGAAGTTACTTCTCGCCGCCGCCGCGATCGCCTGCAATTCTTCGGCGTTCGCGGCGGGAATCGACTCCCGCGCCTATAGCTGCAGCGCTCTGCATGCCCTGATCGAGCAGCAGGGTTTTGTGTTCATCGGCAATCCGGATTTTCAGGATTTCGTCGTTTCCGACCGCGAGGGCTGCACCGGCGACCAGCGCGTTCAAGTGCGCAGCGTGCCGGCGAGCGACAACCCAGAGTGCACGGTCAACTACTGCATTTACGTCGGCGGCCCCGGCAGCGGCTGACCGTCGCCGGGGGTTCGGCCGAGACGGCCGGCGCGTGAGCGGATGATCGCTTCTTCCAGCATGTCGAGCCGGTCCTGCCCCCAGAAGAGCTGGCCTTCGAAGCGGTAAAAGGGCGAGCCGAAAACCCCGGCTTCGAGCGCGCAGGCGGTGTTGCCGCGATATTCCGCCTCTACGGCCGGCGTGCGCGCGGCCGCGACGAGCCCGTCGCCGTCGAGGCCGCAGCGCCGCGCGATCGCCGCCAGCACCGCCGGGTCGGCGGGGTTCCGGTCCTCGGCCCAGATCGCCCGCATGACCGCGTTGACGAAGTCGCCGATCGGCACCCTTTCCCGCTGCCCGGCGATCGCCATCATCGAGGCGAGGTCGATATCGGCCGGGAAGTATCGCGGCTCGATGTTGAGCGGGATGCCGAGCCGGGCGCGCCAGCGCTTCAACTCCTCGATGCGATAGGCTTGGCGCTGCCAGGCGCGGTCCGCCAGCACGATGCCGCCGCTGCCGGCGAAGACGTCCTGCATGCGCATCGGGATGTGATTGACGCGCAGCCCATGCCGCGCCGCCATCTGCAGGAAGCGGACGCCGCCGAGATAGGCCCAATCGGACAGCAGCCAGACGAAATAGTCGATGCTCGGCATGGGCCTTCCATGTGGGAAACTCGATATGGGCGCCATATCGAAGCCTGCAACGCGTGGTCCGAGCCCTACCCGGCCCGACCGCCGAGCCCGGTCAGTTCGAAGCTGAGTGCGCGAAGCCGCCGGCGCGCTTCGGCGTCATAGGCCTGCGGATTGGCGCGCGCCTCCTGCAAGCCGTTGAAATAGCGCCCGCTGGTCGCCGCGAGCGCCGGCGAGAGCGCGAGGTTGAGGATCGCCTCGGCGCCCTCCTCGACGCTGCTCCACGGCTTCACCCCGGCCTGCCGCACCATCGTCGTGTCCATATAGGTGGCCGGATGCAGGCAATTGACGGTGACCCCGGTGCCCGCGAGTTCGCCCGCGAGGTCGATCGTGAACATGATCTGCGCGAGCTTGCTCTGGCAATAGGCCCGCCCGCCGCTGTAGCCGCGCGTCAGCATGACGTCGGCGAAGTCGATCGGCTGCTGTCCGGCCGAGCTGACGTTGACGATGCGCGCCGGCGCGCTCGGCAGAACGAGCGGCAGCAACAGCCGGGTCAGCAGAAACCCCGCGAGGTAATTGACAGCAAAGCGCAGCTCGTGCCCGTCGGCGCTGGCGGCGCGGCTGCCGGCAGAGCCGCCACTGCCGATGCCGGCATTGTTGACGAGGATGTCGAGCCGCCCGGTCCGCTTTTCGACCGCCGCGGCGAGGGCGCGCACCTCGGCGAGCGACGCGAGGTCGGCCGGCAGGAACTCGGCCGCCCCGCCCGCTTTCTCGATGCCGGCGACGACGCGGGCGCCCCTGTCGCGGTCGCGGCCATGCACCAGCACGCGCATGCCGCGGGCGCCAAGCCGGGTCGCCACCATGCGGCCGACGCCGTCGGTCGAACCGGTGACGAGTGCGGTCTTGCCGAGCAGATCGGTCATCGCGCCTCTCCGCACTGCCGTCATCTCGAGCCGCCCGTTATAGTGCGCGGCGTGGACATCATCACGCGTTTCGACGAGCCGGGCGTCGATGGGTATCTGCATCGCCCGGAAGGCGCCAGCCGCGGCGGGCTCGTGCTGACGCACGGCGCCGGCGGCAATGCCGAGGCGCCGCTCCTCGCCGCCGCCGCCAACGCCTTCGCCGGCGCCGGATTCACGGTGTTGCGCTGCAACCTGCCGTTCCGGCAGCGCCGCCCGAAAGGACCGCCCTCGCCCGCCTCGGCCGGCGCCGACCGCGACGGATTGCGCCGCGCGGCCGCGGCGATGCGGCGCCTCGCCGACGGCCCGATCGCTCTCGGCGGCATCTCCTACGGCGGCCGGCAGGCGAGCCTGCTCGCGGCCGAGGAGCCCGACGTCGCGGCGGCATTGCTGCTTCTCTCCTACCCCTTGCACCCGCCCGGCAAGCCGGAGCAATTGCGCACGCGGCATTTTCCGCGGCTCGCGCTGCCCTGCCTATTTGTCCAAGGCACGAGCGATCCCTTTGGTTCGCCGGACGAGCTGCGTGCGGCGATCGCGCTCATTTCATCGCCGACGCGGATCATCACGGTCGCGGGCGCCGGCCACGATCTGCGGCGCGGTGCCTTCGATCTCGCGGGCGTCGTCGAAACGCTCGCCGAGCTTCTCGAGCGCGGGCGGCTCAATCGACGAGCGCGATGACGCGCGCCGGCGCCGACTCCGCCTTCCACTTGGCCGGCAGCGCGATCAGCCGGACCCGCGAGGGCAGCTCGTGCAGATTGACGAGGTTTTCGATCTGAAAGACGACGCTGGGCAGGATCGTGCGGTGCACCCGCATTGCACCGTGCAGGATCTCTTCGGCCTTTTCGTAATCCTGCGCGCCGCCCTTTTCTTCCTGCGCGAAATCGAAACCGACTGCGCGCGGCCGCCGGGCGACGATCCACTCGGCCGCCGCCTTCGTCAGGCACGGCGATTCGTCCCACCAGGACGGGTCGAACGGCGAATGCGCGCGCGGCCAATCGGTGCGCAAGAGCAGGATCGCGTCCGGTGCCAGCGCAATTCCCTCCGCCGCAAGCGCGGCTGCCGCGCGGTCGAGATCGGCGGGGCCGATCCGCGCATTCGGCTCGCCCCGGAAGCTCAAATCGAGGACGACGGCCTCGCCGACGAAGGCCTCGGCCGGTATCCCCTCGATCGAGGTCTTGTCGCGGAAGAAGTGGTGCGGCGAATCGATGTGCGTGCCGGCATGCACCGTCATTTCGACCATGTTCGAGACGAAGCCCTTGTCGTCCCAGCCGACGATCGGCCGCAGCCTGAAATACGTCTCCTGCGGCGCGAAGGAATTACGGTCCCACTCCGACAGCGTCATGCTGAGGTCGATTACGCGCATGCGATCCCTCGCTTTCAGCCCGCTCTTCGCGCTATCATGCCCCACCCTCGGAGGGAGGAACAGAATGGCGAGGCCATCGAAGCTGTCGCATATCGTGCTGCAGACCAACCGCCGGCGCGAGATGATCGAGTGGTATTGCACCGTGCTCGGCGCCGAAATTCTCTATGAAGCCGAGCGCATCTCGTTCGTCAGCTACGACGACGAGCACCACCGGGTGGCGTTTCTCGACCCCGGCCCGCTCGCCGAGCATCAGCCGCGCGCGGCGGGGCTGCACCACGTCGCCTTCACCTATGCCGATCTCGACGAGTACGTGGACAACTACCTGCGGCTCAAGGAGATCGGCATCCGGCCGCAGCACTGCGTCAACCACGGCATCACGACCTCGATGTACTACCACGATCCGGACGGCAACCAGGTCGAGCTGCTGGTCGACAATTTCGCGGTCGCGGCCGACGGCAACGCATATATGCGGCGCCGCTCGAAGGCCGACAAAAACCCGGTCGGCATCCCGTACGACCCGGAGGAGCTGGTGGCACGGGTGCGCGGCGGCTTGCAGCGCGAGGAGCTGGTCGCGGTCAACGCCTGAGCCCGACCTTCACCGGGACACTCAACCGGCAACCCCGAGCCCTTCTGGCGGCATCGGGCATGTCGACAACTTGTCCGACGCACAGCCCCGGAGTCGGGCGAAGACGATTGCGTGCACAAGCAGGAAAAACGGCACCAGCACCGTCGGGACGAGCGCCCAGGGCAGGCTCGTCATCGCGGCGCTGCCGACCCCGGCATGGATCAGCTGCAAGGCCGAGCCCGGCCGCGAGGTGATGCCGAGCGCGATGGCGAGGACGAGGTCGAGCGTCCCGAAGGCGTTCCACGTCGCGATCCGGCGACGGCCGTCTGCCGGTCCGCGGGCCGCCAGCAACGCGACCGGGATCGCGAAGAGGCCCGTCGCAAAGTCGCCCAAGCCGGCGAAATACGGAAACGGCCCCGCCAGCCGCCCGACCGTGGCGAGCAGCACGAACAACAGCCCGCCGACGCGAAACAGGTTGAGGCCGATCAGCAGCGGCAGCGGCAGGGCAAGCAAGAAAGCGCGCGCGGCCGCGGAGATCAGCGTGACGCCGGCCGCCGCGGCCAGCGGCAGGGTGAAGACGGCGAGCAAAATCGGCAGGCGCTCGAGCGCACCCGATCCGGCAATGGCCGCCGCGACGCCGATCCAGACGCCGGCACCTGCCGCCAGCCCCAACCGCCACGACATTCGCAGCGGCGCGGCAGTGAAAAAGGCGACAAGACCGACGGCGATTGCCGTCGTCGCGAGGATCGTTCCGAGAGCATCGAGCATGGTCTCACTCCTTTCCATGTATATACACCTATACGGGCGCGAAAATTTGCGAAACCCCCTCACCCGCCCTGCTACCCGATCCTGAGGCGCGCGAGACCGCGCAGCGCGTCGGCGCCGGCGCCGCCGATCGCCATCTGCGCGGCGCTCTGCGCCTTGCGCCAGGCCGGCAGCGCGGCGGCGAGCATGGCGCGGCCCTGCGGCGTCACCGTGACGATGCGCGAGCGCGCATCCTCGGCGGCGCCGGCGATCTCGATCCAGCCGTGCGCCGCGAGCCGCGTCAGGTTGCGCGACAAGGTCGTGCGCTCGACGCCGATCGCGCCGGCGAGCGCGCCGATCGAGAGCGGCCCGGCCATGCTCAGCACGACAAGCGCGGTGAATTGCGTGGCGCGGATCCCGTGCGGCCGCAACTGCCGCTCGAACAGCCGCGTCATCGCCCGCGCGGCGCGGCGCGAGGCGAGACAAAGGCAGGCGGCGCATTCGGCGACATCGATATCGGTGGACATGAATAGAGTGTACTTACATGTATATCGGTTGTCAAGCTTGATCGGGGAATGTATCGGGCGTGCCGTCGAGAACCGCCTTGCGTCCTTCGAGGCCTCGCTGCGCGAGGCACCTCAGGATGACGACCCCGTGACGTCGTCAAGAACGCCGTCATCCGTGACCGCAAACCATGGCAGCCCGCTTGATCGACAAGACAGTCGCTCGGGATGACGATTTTTCCTGGTGCCACTATGAACCTCGTCATGCTGAGCGACTGTCTGCGGTGTCAAGCGGGCTGCCATGGTTTGCGGTCTCGCAGGATGGCGTTGAGGATGACGAGGAGTTTTCGCAGGCAGGCGGTGAGGGCCTGTTTTGCGGTTTTTCCAGCGGCGCG
>DATLKN010000018.1:0-76527 GCA_035538335.1 Allostellaceae bacterium | reverse complement strand
GACGATGCCTTCCGATTCCATGCGCTCGACGATGCGGGCGGCGCGGTTGTAGCCGATCTGCAGGTGGCGCTGGACGAAGCTCGTCGAGGCCTTGCGCTCGCGGCAGACGACGGCGACCGCCTCGTCGTAGAGCGCGTCGCCGGAGCCGTCCTCCTCCCCGCCGGCGGCGCCGTAGAGGGCGCCCTCGTCGTCCTCGGTGATGTCCTCGACGTATAGGGGCTCGCCGCGCGCCTTCAGGAACGAGACGACGCGCTCGACCTCCTCGTCGGAGACGAACGGGCCGTGCACGCGGGTGATGCGGCCGCCGCCCTGCATGTAGAGCATGTCGCCGCGGCCCAACAGCTGCTCCGCGCCGCCTTCGCCGAGGATCGTGCGGCTGTCGATCTTGGAGGTGACCTGAAAGCTGATGCGGGTCGGGAAGTTCGCCTTGATCGTGCCGGTGATGACATCGACCGACGGGCGCTGCGTCGCCATGATCAGGTGAATGCCGGCCGCCCGCGCCATCTGCGCCAGGCGCTGCACGCTCGCCTCGATCTCCTTGCCGGCGACCAGCATCAGATCGGCCATCTCATCGACGACGACGACGATCATCGGCAATTCGGTCGGGTCGAACGGCTCCTCCTCGAAGATCGGCTGCCCCGTCTCGGGGTCGAAGCCGGTCTGCACCTTGCGCACCAGGCTTTCGCCCCGCGCGCGCGCCTCGGCGAGCCGGGCGTTGAAGCCCTCGATGTTGCGCACGCCGAGCTTCGACATCTTGCGGTAGCGGTTTTCCATCTCACGCACCGTCCATTTGAGCGCGAGCACCGCCTTCCGCGGGTCGGTGACGACCGGCGCCAGCAGGTGCGGGATGCCGTCATAGACCGACAATTCCAGCATCTTCGGGTCGATCATGATGAATTTGCAGCGCTCGGGCGGCATGCGGTAGAGGATCGAGAGGATCATCGTGTTGATCCCCACCGACTTGCCGGAGCCGGTGGTGCCGGCGATCAAGAGATGCGGCATCTTGGCGAGGTCGGCCAGGACCGGCTCGCCGCCGATGTCCTTGCCGAGGATCAAGGTCAGGCGGCCGGTGTGCTTTTCGTAGACGGGCGAATCGAGCAATTCGCGCAGCACGACGAGCTCGGCCCGGCGGTTCGGCAATTCGATGCCGATGACATTGCGCCCCGGCACCACCGCGACGCGCACCGAAATCGCGCTCATCGAGCGGGCGATGTCGTCGGCGAGCCCGATGATGCGCGAGGCCTTGATGCCGGGAGCGGGCTCCAATTCGTAGAGCGTCACGACGGGGCCGGGGCGCACCTGCACGATCTGGCCACGCACGCCGAAATCCTCGAGCACGGTTTCGAGCAGGCGCGCGTTCTTTTCGAGCGCCTCCTCGTTGACCGCCTCGGTGCGCGCCGCCGGCGGCTTGGCGAGCAGGTCGAGCGAGGGCAGCACCGGCTCCTCGGCCGGCACCAGGCCGAGCGTCGGCTGCCGCTCCTGCTCGGCGCGCTTGCCCGGTCCCGGCGGCTTGGCGCGCGGCGCGATCAGGCGGATGAGGCCGGCGCCGCGGCCGTCCGGCTTCGGCGCCGGCGCCGGCGCGGGGCGAGGCTCGCGCGCGAGCCGCGGCTCGCGCGCGCCGGGCTCGGCGGCGGGGCGCGGCGCCGCGGCAGCGCCGAAATGCGGCTCGCGGCGGCTGTCGCGCCAATCCTCCCAGAGCCGCTTGCCGTAATCGGCCGCCGCCATCGTGCCGCGCCCCGAGAGGCGCGCCACCTGCAGCGCGCCGCGCCCGGCGCCTTCGCCGAGATCGCGCCAGTCGCGCCAGGAGAGCCCGAGGATGACGAGCAGCAACAAGCCGACGAGGGCGGCCGCCGCCATCGCCACCGGCAAGGCGTGCGCCGCCAAGCCGGCGCGCAGCAGGAGGCGCTGCAATTCCCAGCCCAGCGCCCCGCCCGAGGCGGCGCGGCCGGTCCCGAGATCGAACAGCGACAAGGCGAAGGCGGCGAGCGCGAGCAATGCCGGCGACAGCGCGAGCTTGCGCCAGAACGGCTTGAGGCCGCGATTGAGCAGCAGCCGGAAAGCCCAGCCGAGCAGCACGGCCGGGATCAGATAGACGGCGAGGCCGAGGGTCTGGCGCAGGAGGTCGGCGAGAATCGCGCCATCGGGGCCGAGAAAATTGTGCGGCGCGGCACCGGAGGCGGTGTCGAGCGAGGGGTCGGCGCGCTCGTAGGTGAAAAGCGCGAGCAGCAGCAAGAGGCTCGCGACGACGAGCAGGAACCCGCAAGCCTCGCTGATGCGGCCCTCGAACCCGGACAGGGCTTCGCCCCATCCGCGCATGCGCAAGAGGCCGCCGCGCGCCGAGTAGCCTGCCGCCCTCGCCATCCCCGATCCCCCACAGCCCCCGGCCCTTCCCCAAAGGCCGGGTACAAATCAGCAACCCAATCTATCCGATCGGCGGCCGGCGGGAAAGCGCCGTTCGCGTCAGGCGTCGTGCCGGCGAAGGGAGGGCGACGAGAATCGTGGACATGTCGGCGCGCGATACCCATCCTTGCGCCGATGGCCGATGACGCCGAGCTGGTGATCGCCGGGGCCGGGCTGACCGGGCTCTTGCTGGCGCTCGCCTGCGCCGGGGCGGGGCTGCCGGTCGCGCTCGTCGATCGCGAGGACCCGGCGGCGATGCAAAGCGAGGCCTTCGACGGGCGCAGCTCGGCTATTGCCAAGGGCTCGCAGCAGGTGCTGGCGGCGCTGGGGCTCTGGGCAGAGATCGCGCCTGAAGCCGAGCCGATCCTCGAAATCCGCGTCGCCGACGACGATTCGCCGCTCTTTCTCCACTACGACCACCGCGAATTGGGGCGCGGCGAGCCGCTCGGCTACATCGTCGAGAACCGGGTGCTGCGGCGTGTCCTCCTCGCCCATGCCCGGGCGCTGCCGAGCCTCGAATTTCTCGCCCGGCGCACGGTCGCGGCCGTCGAGGCGGGGCCGGCAGCGGCGACCGTGCGCCTCTCGGACGGCGGCAGCCTTCGCACCCGCCTCGTCGCGGCGGCGGACGGGCAGCGCTCGCGATTGCGCGCGGCGGCCGGCATCAAGACCGTCGAATGGCGCTATCCGCAGACCGCGATCGTCGCGACGGTCAGGCACGAGCGCCCGCATGGCGGCATCGCGGTCGAGCATTTCCTGCCCGCCGGGCCGTTCGCGATCCTGCCGATGACCGAGCGCCGCTCCTCGATCGTATGGACCGAGGAAGCTGCGCTCGCGCCGCGCCTCCTCGCGCTGCCCGAGGCCGAGTTCGCGGCCGAGCTGCAGGCGCGCTTCGGCGACTTTCTCGGGGCGGTCGAGCCGGTCGGCCCGCGCTCTTCCTATCCGCTGGCGCTGATGCAGGCCGAGCGCTATTGCGCGCCCCGCCTCGCGCTCGTCGGCGAGGCGGCGCACCTGATCCACCCGATCGCCGGGCAAGGGCTGAACCTCGGCATCCGCGACGTGGCGGCGCTCGCCGAGCTGGCGATCGACGCGCGCCGGCTCGGCCTCGACATCGGCGCCGAGGGCGTATTGCGCGACTACCAGCGCTGGCGGCGCGCCGACGCGGTGTTGCTCGCCGCCGTCACCGACGGGCTCAACCGCCTCTTCTCGAATTCGCTGCCGCCATTGAAGCTCGCCCGCGACCTGGGGCTCGCCGCGGTCGACCGGATGCCGCCATTGAAGCGGCTCTTCATGCGGCACGCGATGGGCACGCTCGGCGATCTGCCGCGCCTCGCGCGCGGCCGGCCGCTCTGACTGTCGTCATTCCCGCGAAAGCGGCGGCGCGATGGTTGCCCCTGGACCCCCGCTTGCGCGGGGGTGACGATCAGGCGAAGGCCGGCATCACCTCGCGGGCGAAGGTGCGCAGCTGCTCCTTGAATTCCTCGGGCGGCAGGCCTTCGGCCCAGTGGACCATGAAATCTTCCAGCCCCGGGTATTTCGCCTCGATCGACTTGATGCCGTCGATGACCTGGCCCGGCGTGCCGCAGAACCACGCCTTCTGCTCGACGCCCTCGGCGAGCGAGGGGATGCGGGCCGGCGCGCCGGGGGTGCCCCAGGTGCGGCCCTCGGCGTCGGCGTAGCGCACGAAGCCGAAGGGCGCGAACCACTTGTAGCGCTCGTCGTGCGACGGCTCGACTCGGCGCATCGCCTCCTCGCGGCTGTTCGCGAGATAGATGCCGGCGCCCCAAATCATGTCCTGTCCCAGCGCGATATTGCGGCCGTGCTTGAGGCACGCGGCGTGGAAGGCGCGCACCACATTGTCGAGGATCTTCTCGCCGTTGAGCGTCACCATGGCTTTCAGGCCACAGCGCGCCATCAGGTCGATCGTCTTACCGCTGGCGATCGGCATCCAGATCTCGACCGGCAGGTGTTTGGGGCGCGGCACGCAGGTGATCTCGTCGAGTTCGTAGCCGCGATAGGGCACGCGCGGCGGGCAGGTGAAGTACCTGCCCTGGTGCGAGAAGGCTTCCTCGTTGAAGCATTTGAGCAGCAATTGCAGGCCTTCCTCGAAGATCGCGCGGTTGGCCTCGGCGTCGAGGAGCGGCGCGCCGAAAGTCTCCATCTCGCGCGTGTGGTAGCCGCGCCCGACCCCCATGATGACGCGGCCGTCGGTGACGATGTCGGCCATCGCATAGTCTTCCGCCAGCCGGATCGGGTGCCACATCGGCAGAATGTTGAAGGCGCAGCCGAATTTGAGCCGGCGCGTCTGGGTGGCGAGCCACAGCCCGAGCTCGATCAGATTGGGCAGGCACTCGTAGCCCTCGCGCTGGAAATGATGCTCGGCGGTCCAGAAGGCGTAATAGCCGAGCTCGTCCATCAGCCGCGCCACGTCGCGGGCGGTGAAGAAGACTTCCGACAGCCGCTCGTTCGAATAGCGCCGCTCGTTCGCCGGCGTGCCGTCGAGGCCGATGTTGTCGAGCGCGATCTGCCCGACATAGAGGGCGTGAAAGCGTTTGATCATGCCGCGTCCGCTCCCGTTGGCGATGCTGGATGACGAAGATCACCGACAGAGTAGAGAGGCGGCGGCGGAGCGGCAACAGTCGGGTGGGCGCGTTACGCGAAGCTGACCCAACCCTAGCGTCAGAGCACGAAATCGGTCAGCAGGCGGATCCCTCCCGGTGCCGTGCCATCAAGGGCGACCAAGTGTTCCGGTTCGCTCAGGCACCAGGCGAATGAACCCCAGGCGAGATTGGCGATTGCGCGCTTGAACGCAGGAGCGTTGCGATCGTGAAAGGCGGTAACGAAGGCGACTTGGCTCGCCTTGAAGCCGGCGGCTGTCATCAGCTCGAGGAACGCCCCGCGCCGCGCATCCGTAATCTCGCCGGCTGTAGCGACCGCCTCGACGAATACGATGAGCGGCTCCGCCGGCGCGAGATCGACAAGGATCGTGTCAGGCAACAGCCTGTCGACTTCAATCTTCAGCCCAAGTTCTTGTGCCAGCCGATCGTCGCGCTGGATGACCTTGTTGCCGCTCTCCGAGATCCACAGCACGGCCGGCTCTTCGAGAAATCGCTTTGCGAAAACCTCGACGACGGCCTGCGTGATGACCGACGAAGGTCCCGCCTCCATTTGTCGGGTTTCGCTGTTCGGCAGCCTGACTAGCACGCGCGAACGTGCTGCCGTCGCCGAGCGCTGCTGGAGACGAACGCGTGCCAAGGCCCCAGCCGAAAGGTGCCGATCCTGCCAAGCTACAATCGCTGCATCGAGGGCCGCCCCCGCCAGCGCCGGGTCGAACAGCGATGCAAAGGCCGTCTGGAGCGCGTAGCGTCCGCGCGACGACGTGGTGGCCAAGCCCGACCGAGTTACAACGGCGCCCATCCGCACCAGGCCGTCGCGAAGCGTTTCATCGCGGATGGGTTCCCGCGTGTTGTCTTGGAACCAGCGATCCATCGGCGCCTGCGATCCCGGCTTCTCTACGGCAGCGACGTACGCTTCGCGTTCGCCATCCGCGTGCAGGGCCGCCTGGCTGGTTCCCATTCGGTAGACGTGCTTCGGCCCCATCCACACCCCCTCGCCTTCGACGGCGCCGATATAGAGCATCACGAACACGGTTCGCGCCGCCATCTCGCGGGTGCAGTAATTTCGCTGCGGCGTGCCCTCCGAAAAAATCTGCAAGAGCCGCCGATGGATCTCCGGGACGTCAATCAGCGGCGACAGCATCGTTACCGCCGTAAGCCGCGGCGATCACCGCTTCGATCTTAGCCGCCGGCGCGGCGGCGGCGACCAGGCTCGCGACCCTGGTCATGAATATCGGATTGGGGAGCGGCAGTTCTTCCAGCTCGAAGGCCGAAACAGCGACCGAGCCGTTCAGGCAGCGGAAAGCCGCGTCCACCGCGGCGCTGTTCAGCAACGCCGCGATCACCGCCGGGGGTAGAGGCGCCTCGCCGATGATCGGTCGTACCATATTGAGATGGTTCTCAACCGTGACGCCTCCATGCCTGCGGATGAAAATCGCAGGCAACTCAGCGGCGATCAGGCGCCGTGGCTGCTCTTTTGCGGTCGTCCGCTGGACCAGGACACACGGTTGCGTGACGATCAACCAATCATCCTTCGGCCGTCTTGCCGCGAACCACGGCGCGTGATTGCGTTTCTCACTCCGCCACACGAACCGGCCATCGCTCGACACCGACTCTGCCCAAATCACTGGAAAATCGCCGGTCCTCGGCTGCGTCCGAAACTGCTCCTTGAATCGGTTCCACACGAGCGGCCCGGTCGATACACTGCAGCCGTAGTCGGCCAGACGATGCGGCATCGAGCGCAGCCGCCTCGTAAGTGCGGCCTGCTCGGGCGCCCGCGGTAGCAGCCATGGCGATGCCGGCGTAATTGGCAGCGTAAAGCGCTCTGCCTTGCGGTTGAGAATTCGGCTGTTTCGGGCGACGTCAATAAACCCGACACTGCCGGCAACCGGCGTGCCCCCCTTCCGGTAAGTCGCCAGCATCGTTTCCTGCAATACATCGGCAAATACGCCGTCACGCTCACTGACGAAATGAATTGCGAGCGGCGGCGCTTCCGCCGCAAGCAGGGACCGCAATGCCTTATAGTAGAGCCCCGAGAGCATAGAGGTTGGGGTCACGTAACCGATGACGGCTCCCGGTTTGGCCCAGTGCAATGCGGCCTCGGTGAAGACTCCATAAAGGTTCGCGTGGCCGTAGACGCTGCGCGAATAGAGCCGGCGGCGCTCCGGCGACAGCGACACCCGGCCGTAAGGTGGATTGCCGATGACCAAATCTCTGCTCTCGGCCTCCTCCGGCCTCAGCTCAAGGCTATCGCGCCCCTCAACGATCCCGGGTAGCCGGCGTCCGGCGGCCTGCGCAAGCGGCTTCAAGGCAATCGCCAGCATTGCCTGCGCAAGCCAGGCTCCGTAGGGGTCAAGGTCAAATCCGCGCAGCCGGGCAGCTATACTTTGCAACGCGATCGCCGGCTCGGCACCTTTCAGATCTCGAAGCATCCGGCCGGCGACGCCGACGAGAAAGGCCCCTCCCCCGCAGGCCGGATCGAGCACATGCGCGGCGGTCCAGTCGACGCCCGATTGCTCGGCCAAGGAGAGTAAGGACTCCACCAGCAGGGGCGGCGTATAAAAAATCCCGTACCGGCCGCGAAAGGTTTCCGGCAGCAGCGTGGTGTAAAGCGTTCCGATGACATGCGCCATCTCAGGCGCGGAAAACAATCGCAACCCGGCCGCAATTCGCCGCGCCGTCGATTCAGCTTCGCCATTTAGGGTTTCACGGAAGTTCCCCGGCGGCTCCGGCAGGCCCAAATCGGGCTCTGCGGGATCGCGAAGCCCCTCTACGATTGACGTGCAAAATGCTTGCGCAAAGGCAAAGCGATTCTCTCCCGCGAGGGCAGCTGACAATTGGACGGCCACCGCCCGATCTATAATTGGCGCGGCGGCAATGCTCTCCGCCGCCCCTTGCCTTGGCTTGACCATCTCCCCCTCCCTTGCCTGTCCGCCAGCTACGTCTCTCTCGATGGTTCGAACATAACATGAACATATTTCAAATTCCCAAGTGAAATCAAATCCACCTGCTTCTGTCGGCATCTCGCTGTGAAATGGAGCTCTTATTACCGCCAGGCGCCGGGGCCGTAAGACGGCGGCCCGTAGGGCGGGCCGTAGGCATAGGGGCCCTGGCTGTAATACTGGTAGCCGCGGTAATAGCGCCAGGGCGGCGGGTAGTTGTTGGGCGGCCCCATGCTGGCGAAGCGCCGGTCGCCGGGCTGGCCGGGGGCGAGCCAGGGCGGCAGGCGGCGGCGCGCCTGCCGGCGGGCGGGCGATGCCGGATGCTGGGCGGCGGATGCCTTGGCCGGCGCCGCCTCGGCCGGCGGCCGCGGCTTTTCCAGCGGGCGCGGCACATCGGCCAATTGTTCGGCCGGCTTCGAGGGCGCCGCCGGGGCGGCGTGCGCAGCCGGCTTGTCGGCGAGGCTCGGCGCCGGCGGCGCCGGTTTCGGCGGGGCGGCGGCGTGCTCCGGCATCGGCGTCTTTGCAGGGCTCGCCGCCTTCTCCGGCTTCGCCGCGTCGGCGGGCGCGGCGGCTTTCGCCGCGGCTTCGTCCTTGGCCGGATGCGCCGCCTTCACATGCGGCGCGGGCTTCGGCAGTGCCGGCTTTTCTCGCGGCAGCGGCGGCACATAAGGCGGCGGCAGCGGCGCGCTCGCCATCGGCCCCGTTTCGGCCGAGGCGAGAGCCGGGAACAAGAGCGCCGCGAGCGCGACCGCGGCAAAGCGCGCCACCCTTTTCATCGGCCGTTCCCCCACCCTTCGATATGCCGGCGATTTTCGCCCAAGCCCGAACAAATGTCGCGGCAAAATTTCCGGCTATAATCGGCCCGCCGCGAGTGGCGGCGGCAGGGCCAAGCCCCATATCGAGGCGGCATGATGCAGATCCCCAACAGTTTTCGCAGCGGCCCCGACGAGCGCGGCCATTTCGGCATCTATGGCGGACGCTATGTCGCCGAGACCCTGATGCCGCTGGTGCTGGCGGTCGAGGAGGCCTATCGCGCGGCGCGCGCCGACCCCGCCTTTCAGCGGCAGCTCGACTACTACCTCGCGCATTATGTCGGCCGGCCGAGCCCGCTCTATTTCGCGGAGCGCCTGACGCGCCATTTCGGCGGCGCCAAGATCTATCTGAAGCGCGACGAGCTGAACCATACCGGCGCGCACAAGATCAACAACGTGCTGGGCCAGGTGCTGCTGGCGCGGCGGATGGGCAAGCGCCGCATCATCGCCGAAACGGGGGCCGGGCAGCACGGCGTCGCGACGGCAACCGCCTGCGCACTCTTCGACCTGCCCTGCATCGTCTATATGGGAGACACCGACATCGAGCGGCAAAAGCCCAACGTCTTCCGCATGAAATTGCTCGGCGCCGAGGTCGTGCCGGTGCATTCCGGGACGGCGACCTTGAAGGACGCGATGAACGAGGCGCTGCGGGATTGGGTCGCGCATGTCGATGACACCTTTTACGTTATCGGCACGGTCGCGGGCCCGCATCCCTATCCCTCGATGGTGCGCGACTTCCAATCGGTGATCGGCAACGAGACGCGGGAGCAGTTGCACAAAGCCGAGGGCCGGCTCCCCGACACGCTGGTGGCGGCGATCGGCGGCGGCTCGAACGCGATGGGGCTCTTCCACCCGTTCCTTGACGATCCCACGGTCGCGATGATCGGGGTCGAGGCGGCGGGGCACGGCCTCGAAACCGGGCTGCACGCGGCTTCGCTCAACGGCGGCGAGCCGGGCGTGCTGCACGGCAACCGCACCTATCTCTTGCAGGATGCGGACGGGCAGATCCGCGAGGCGCATTCGATCTCGGCCGGGCTCGACTATCCCGGGATCGGCCCCGAGCACGCCTGGCTGCACGATCTGGGGCGCGTCGAATACGTCGCGATCACCGACCAGGAGGCGCTCCAAGCCTTTCAGCTGTCGAGCCGGCTCGAAGGCATCATCCCGGCATTGGAGCCGGCGCATGCGCTCGCGCATGTCGGCAAGATTGCGCCGAAATTGCCGAAAGAGCACATCATCGTCATGAACATGTGCGGCCGCGGCGACAAGGACATCTTCGCCGTCGCCGAGCATCTCGGGGTCGGGCTGTGAGCCGCATCGAAAGGCGCTTCGCGGCGTTGCGCAAAGAGGGCCGCGCCGGGCTCGTCACCTATCTGACCGCGGGCGACCCCGATCCCGAAACGGCGCTCGCGCTGTTCCGCGGCCTGCCCAGGGCGGGCGCCGACCTCGTCGAGATCGGCATGCCGTTCTCCGACCCGATGGCGGACGGCCCGCTGATCCAAGCGGCCGGGCAGCGCGCGCTGAAGGGCGGGGCGACGCTCAGAAAGACGCTCGCGATGGTGCGCGAGTTGCGCCGCGACGACGGCGAGACGCCCTTCGTGCTGATGGGCTATTACAACCCGATCTATCGCTACGGCGCGCAGGCTTTCGCGCGCGACGCGGCCGCAGCCGGCGTCGACGGCGTCATCGTCGTCGATCTGCCGCCCGAGGAGGATGCCGAATTGACCGGGCCGGCGCGCGCCGCGGGCCTCGATTTCGTGCGCCTCGCGACGCCGACGAGCGACGAGGTGCGCCTGCCGACGATCCTCGAAGGGGCGGGCGGCTTTCTCTATTACGTCGCGATCGCCGGCATCACCGGCACGCGCAGCGCCGACAGCGCGGCCGTCGCCCAAGCGGTCGGGCGGTTGAGGCGCTTCACGCAATTGCCGGTCGCCGTCGGCTTCGGCATCAAGAACCCGAGCCAAGCCGCCGCCGTCGCCCGCGCCGCCGACGCCGCCGTCGTCGGCTCGGCGCTCGTCGCGCGGCTCGCCGACAATCTCGGTGCCGACGGGAAGCCGACGCCCGGCCTTGTCGAAGCGGTGCTCGGCAACGTGCGGACGCTGGCCGAAGGCGTGCGCCGGGCGCGAACGGCTCGTTCGTGAGCGGAGCACTTGCGGAGTTGGGGTAGATGAAATCAGGATATCGAACTTGGCTCGAGCAGCAAAAATACGATGCGGGCACCATCACCGCGCCAATGCATAGAGCTACGCGCGTGGACAAACATTACGGTGACCTTGATGATCACTACGCCGCAGATCGGTTAGACAGCGTGGTTGAGGCTCTTCGTTACTCCATGGGTGATAAGCGGCATAACCGCCCAATGGTGCCTAACCTAATTCTCCGCAAGTACAGTGTTCGCTTTCAATTTTCCGATGGGCACGCTTGATTGGGGCGCCCGCCGACGGTGTGCGCGCGGTGGTAAGGCGATGAGGTCTTCGATGACAAAAATCAAGACTCGGGTACGTGTGGAGGCGGACGGAACTCTCACCGGCCGCGCGGCCGGTCTGCCGGCGGGAGAGCACGAAGCCGAAATAGAACTGTTGGACGTTGCCGATGCGCCCACAACGACCGACGCGAAAGCTCTTTTTGCCCGCGTGCGCGCCATCCAGGCCGAGGTCGCGCGATTGCCTGTTTTCGACGCCCGAAGCCCAGAAGAGATCATTGGCTACAACGAGCGCGGACTCCTCGGCTGATGGTGATCGATACCTCGGCCTTGATCGCGCTACTGCTCTCCGAGCCGGAAACGGCCGATTTCGTTTCGGCAATCGGCGCCGCGAGCAGCCGATTGCTGAGCGCACCTTCTTATGTCGAGACCGCGATAGTAATGGTCGCTCGTTCGGGATCGCAAGGCCAGGAAAAACTCGATCAGTTGATCGGAGTGCTTGCGATCGAAGTTTTTCCCTTCACGCGCGAACAGGCCGACCTAGCCGTGGCGGCGTACCGGAGATTTGGGAAAGGAAGCGGACACCCGGCTGGACTGAACTTTGGCGATTGCTTCAGCTATGCGCTTGCCAGGCTTCGAAGTGAGCCTCTGCTGTTCAAAGGTAGCGGTTTCTTGCGGACCGACCTCGAAATCGCCCCTGCTTCCGATCGCACGGCTCCAAATTGAACTGGCTCACCAACTACGTCCTGCCGAAGATCCGCCGGGCCGTCACCAAGCGCGACGTGCCGGACAATCTGTGGACGAAATGCCCGGGCTGCGAGCAGATGCTGTTCCACCGCGAGCTCGAGGCCAATCTGCATGTCTGCCGCAATTGCGGCTATCACCTGCGGATCGGCGCAGCGCGGCGCCTCAGAATCATGTTCGACGACGGCGCCTCAACGCGGATCGAGCTGCCGCGGACGACCCCCGACCCGCTCAAATTCCGCGACCGGAAACGCTACACCGAGCGGCTCAAGGAAGCGCAGGCTGCGTTCGGGGCGGGCAGCGACGCGGTCGTCGTCGCACACGGCCGGATCGGCGGGCAGCCGGCGGTCGTCGCCGCTTTCGAGTTCGAGTTCATGGGCGGCTCGATGGGCGCTGCGGCGGGCGAGGCAATCCTCGCCGCCGCCCAGCTCGCCGTGTTGCAGGAGGCGGCGCTGATCGTCGTGCCCGCCTCGGGCGGGGCGCGCATGCAGGAGGGGATCCTCAGCCTCATGCAGATGCCGCGCTCGATCATCGCCGTCGATATGGTGAAGGAGGCGGGGCTGCCCTACCTCGTGCTGCTGACCGACCCGACGACGGGCGGGGTCAGCGCCTCCTTTGCGATGGTCGGCGATTTGACATTGGCCGAGCCCGGCGCCGTCATCGGCTTTGCCGGCAGCCGGGTCATCGAGGAGACGATCCGCGAAAAACTGCCGGAGGGCTTTCAGCGCGCCGAATACCTCTATGAGCACGGCATGATCGACCTCATCGTGCCGAGGCGCGAATTGCACGACACCTTGGCTCGATTGTTGAGCCTGCTGCGCGACCGCCGGCCGCCGGCGGCCGTCGTGCCGCTGCCGCTTCCAGGGGGCGGGGCGCCGGCCGCATGATCGCCGGCGCGGCGGGCAGCGACCGCGTCCTCGAGCGCCTCTCGGCGCTGCATCCGAAAAAGATCGATCTGTCGCTCGGCCGCGTCGAGCGCCTGCTCGGCCGGTTGGGCGGCCCGCAGGAGCGATTGCCGCCGGTCATTCACGTCGCCGGCACCAACGGCAAGGGCTCGACGGTGGCAACGCTGCGCGCCTGCCTCGAAGCCGGCGGCTGGCGCGTCCACGCCTATACGAGCCCGCATCTCGTGCGCTTTCACGAGCGCATTCGGCTCGCCGGCAAATTGATCGAGGAAGCAGCATTGCTCGCGCTTCTCGAAGAATGCGAGCGCGCCAATGGGGGCGAGCCGATCACCTATTTCGAGATCACGACGGCGGCCGCCTTTCTCGCCTTCGCCCGCATGCCGGCCGATATCGTGCTGCTCGAAACGGGGCTCGGCGGAAGGCTCGACGCGACCAATGTGGTGCGCGCCCCGGCCGTCGCCGCGATCACCCCCATATCGCTCGACCACCAGGATTTCCTCGGCGATACGATCGCGACGATCGCGGCCGAGAAGGCCGGCATCTTGAAGCCCGGCCGGCCGGCGGCGATCGGGCCGCAGCCGCAGGAGGCGCTGCGCGTCATCGCGGCGCGGGCCGCCGAAATCGGCGCGCGGCTGTGCCGGTTCGGCCGCGAATGGCATGCCTTTCCGAGCGCGAGCGGCATGCGCTACGAGGGCCGGACCTGGCGGCTCGACCTGCCGGTGCCCGCGCTCTACGGCCGCCACCAGATCGAGAATGCCGGCATCGCGGTCGCTTGCCTCGAAAACCTCGAAGGCTTTGCCCTGCCGCCGCAGGCGATCGCGGCAGGGCTTCGCCATATCGAATGGCCGGCGCGGCTGCAACGCCTCGCGCGGGGCCCGCTCGTCAATGCGTTGCCCAAAGGCGCCGAACTGTGGCTCGACGGCGGCCACAATCCCGGCTGCGGCGAGGTGCTGGCCGAGGCTGCCGCGGGCTGGCATGACCGCCCGCTCGACCTCGTCGTCGGCATGCTGAAGACGAAGGACGCGGCCGGCTTCCTCGCCCCGCTCGCCCCGCATGCGAGGCGCCTCTATGCGGTGACGATCCCCGGCGAAGAGAACCCGCTGCCTGCCGAGGCGATCGTCGCGGCCGCCCGCTCGGCCGGGCTCGCCGCCGAGAGCGCGCCGTCGGTCGCCGCCGCGATCGCCGCGATCGCCGCCGCGGGCGCCGGGCCGCGGGTCCTCATTTGCGGCTCATTGCACCTCGCCGGCCGCGTCCTCGCCGAAAACGGGTGAGCACGCTAAGCTCGGGCCACCCCACTCAACCACCCCCAGAGGAGACGAGACATGGCGTTCTATGAACTGCGGCAATACAAGGTCCGGCCGGGCAAGCTCGCCGAGTGGGTGCGGATCATGGAAGAGGAGATAATCCCGTTCCAGGTGTCGAAGGGGATGGTGATCTGCGGCAGCTTCCGCGGCGAGACCGACGACAGCGTCTATGTGTGGCTGCGCCGGTTCGAGAGCGAAGCGCAGCGCGAGGCGCTCTACAAGGCGGTCTATGAGAGCGATTTCTGGAAGACGAAGATCGCGCCGCGCGTCCCCGATTATCTCGACCGCGAGAAGAACGTCGTCACCCGCATCGTGCCGACCGGCAAATCGACGATGCAGTAGCCTCGATCCGTCGCTTGCCGCCCCTCAGCTGCGGCTGTTGACGCGGTAGAAGGGCTGGTCGGCCATGCCGTCGTGCCAGCCGGCGTACCATTGCTGCACGTAGGGCTTGATCTCGGCGAGGAGATCGGCGCGGGCGCGGTGCTCGGGGCTGAGGCCCTTGTCGCAAAAGGCGCGGATCTCGCGGTAGAGCGCCTCGACATCGATTGTCGTCGAGCGGCAGTCCTCGACGACGACCCGGCCGCCGACGACGACGGTCGCGACATCGCCGCCCATCGCCCGCTCGACGAAGGCTTGCGCGATGTCGAATGCGGGATCGAGCCACGGGTCGCGCGCCACGCGCCCCAGATCGACGAGGATCGCGTCGCCCTTCATGCCCGGTAAGAGCGCCCCGACCTCCCCTTCGAAGCCGCAGGCGCGCGCGCCGTTCAAGGTCGCGATCTCGAGCGCCTCATAGGCCGAGAGCGGCGGCGAGGTCAGCTCGTAGGTGTCGAGGCGATGCACCTTGTGCATCATGCGCAGTTCCATGACCGCGTCCTCGTCGTCGTTGATCGTCTTGTCGTCGAGCCCCATCGCGACGTTGACGCCGGCGGCGCGCAACGGCATCACCGGCGTGATGCCGTTGCGCATATGAAAGTTGCAGCTCGGGTGACTCGTCACCGAGACGCGGCGGCGGCCCATCAATTCGATCTCAGGCGCGGTCACGTGGATCGCGTGGCCGTAGCAGACATTCTCTTGCACAAGCCCCAGATCGTCGAGCCAGAAGACGGTCGGCTTGTTGTGACGTTTGAGGCCGTAGGCCTTTTGCACCGGCGACTGCAACAGGTGCATGTGGATCATCGTGCCGCCGCGCTCTTCGGCCTTCCGGCGCACCCGGGAGAGAAAATCCTCGCTCGCGCCGTGCGCCCAGCAGGGCGCCAAGAGAATGCGCGTTTCGGCGTTGTTGTGGGCGTCGTAAAGCTCGTCGAAGAGCCGGAGATATTGTTCGACGAGCGCCTCGCGGTCGAAATGGACGAAGGGCCGGGCGCGCTCGGCGAGGCCCGGCGGCAGCGCGAGGAGGAAGTCTTCGCCGCCCATCGCGAGCTTGCTCTCGTCGCGCAGGCCCGGCGAGAAGGCGAGCCGGATGCCGGTCGCAAGGTAGGTGGCGATCGCGGCGCGGGCGCGCCGGGCGCCCTCAGGGCCGTCGTCGTCGAAGCCGTTGTGGTGCAAGAGCGTGCAGCCGCTGCGCAGATGCCGCCAGGCGCACAGCACCGCCGCGAGTTCCGGCGGCAAGGCCGGCCCGTAGGCCCAGTCGAAGAGGGCGTTTTCGAGGAAGCCGTTAGAGGTGCCCTTCTGGATCGGCGACATGCCGCGGCCGTGGCTGTGCGCATCGACGAGGCCGGGCAAGAGCAGCTGCGTCCCGTCACCGAGGACGCGGGCGCCGGGGTATTTGGGCGCGAGCGCGGCATAGGGCCCGGTTTCCACGACAAGGCCATCGGCAATGACGACCGCGCCGTCGCGGAGGACGCCCGGGGGCCCGCGCCGCGCGTCGGTCACGACATGCGCGCCGCGCATCAGGATCGTCTCGGGCATCGGTGCGTCCCCTCTTCGCTTCCGGTCTCGTGCTCTGCATAATCCCGCAACTGCGCGAAGAAAGGGAGGGAGGGATGGCCGACGGTTTCGTCATCGCCAATTTCCGGCACGTCGCGGACGGCCTCCAGGAGGGCCAATTCGCGGTCGGAGAGCGCAAGCGGGCGGCGAGCCTTTCCGACCTTGACCCGATCTACCGCCTGCTTCTCGACCGGCCGATCACCCAGACGCTCGGCCTCATCGGTCCGGATGGGCGCGTGAGCCTGACGCCGATGTGGTTCGACCACGAGGACGGCAGGATCCTCGTCAACACCGCCGCGCACCGCCCGAAATGCGAATGGATCCGCCGGAGCCCGCGGATGACGAGCCTCCTCGTCAACCCCGACAACCCCTATCACTGGGTGCAGATAAAGCACACGGTCGAGAAGGAATTGCGCGAGTGGGAGCCGGGCGGCGAGTACGTGACGCGGCAGCTCGACCGGATCTGGACGAAATACACCCGCAACCCGCCGCCCTATGCGTTGCGCGACCCGAAGATTGAGGAAAAGCGAGTGCTGTTCGTCTGCCGCATCGACCGCATCGCAACGTTCGGGAAGCCGTAAATCATCGCCCGCGAACCGATGGCCGCACTCGCCGCGGTCAATAAAGCTCGATTAGGTGTCGTTGGTTAGCGGAATTTAACCGATCAGGCGCTTGGCGCCTTTACTTCAAACCCGCTTGAAGCAGCGCTGCGCATTCTCCCAGAAGAGCTTTTGCCGCGTCGCCTCGCCGACGCTCTTCCATTCCAGCACCTTGTCGACCGAGTTGGGGAACCAGCTCTCGAAATGCGGGTAGTCGGAGCCGAACATCAGGCAGCCGTCGCCGAGCGCGCCCGTCACCATCTGGAACATCGGCTCCTTCTCGTGCGCTTCGATGTTGCAGAAGACGCGGCCGGCGGCGAAATGCTCGCTCGGCAGGTGCTTCAATTTCGCGGTGCGACCGACGTAACTCACCTGCTCGTCCATGCGGCGCACCCAGAAGGGCAGCCAGCCGAAGCCGCATTCGAGCACCGCGAGGCGCAATCCCGGATGGCGGTCGAGGATGCCGCCGGCGAGAAACCCGCCCATGAACCGCATCGCGCCCCAGGGATGCGAGCACAGCCGCGCGATGTAGACATTGTCCCACATGTCCCGGTAGCCGGGGAAAAAGGGCGGGCTCCAGGTGAAGCTGTGATGCACGATCGCGAGGTCGTGCTCCTCGGCCGCTTGCCAGATCGGCTCGAGGTCGGGGTGGTCGACCGGCTGGTCGTTGTCGAGCAGCGGCTGCACGGCGACCGCCCAGCCCGACTTGCCCCAGTCGCGGATCTCGCGCACCGCTTCCTGCGGCGCCCGGCCGGAGGCGATGATCGGGCCTTTCAGGCGGTCCCGCGCGACGGCGCAGAACTCGGCCATATAGCGGTGATAGGCGCGCACCAAGCCGATTTCGAGCGCGACGTCGGGAAGGCCGACGACGCTCGTCCAGGTCGAAGGGACGAGGAAATGCACGTCGGTGCCTTCGAGGTCCATGTCGGCGACGCGGTTGTCGCTGCGGTCGTCCATGACGCCGACCCCCGGCTTCTTCTCGCCGCGCCATTGCCGCCCGTCGCGCGAGCCCTTGGTCGGCTCCGCCTCGCCGAGCGTGCGCTCATAAAGGATGTGGCCGAAATCGTAGGATTGCCGCGGCGTCGCCTCGGCGTCGCGCCCCTTGACGGTGACGCGGTAGGGCGCCAGGTCGGCGAGCCGCGGCCGGAAGCCCGGATCGACATAGCGCTCGAGCACGTCGGCGGCGGGGTCGATGTGCGTGTCGGTGTCGTAGATGCGGTAGCCTTCGCGCATTCGGGTTTCTCCTACCTGGATGGTCATTGCGAGGAGCGGAGCGACGAAGCAATCCCGTCGTCATAAATCCTCGTACAGGTCGTGCCATTGCGGATTGAGGCTGTTGATCAGAGCGATTTTCTTTTGCCGTGAGCCGGCCTTGATTTGCTTTTCACGAGCGATGGCACCTGTCGCGTCGGACCCGGTTTCGTAAGAAACGAGCTTCGTCACGTTATAGCGCTTCGAAAATCCTGGAAGCAGCTTCCCGCGATGCTGCGTGATGCGCGCGCGCAAATCGCCCGTGACCCCAGTATAGAGCACCGTATGGCGCAGGTTGGTCAGGATGTAAACGCAATAGGTCTTTTCCATTTCGCGAGATTGCTTCGCTGCGCTCGCAATGACAATTAGAGGGCCAATTCCGGGCGGCGGGCGCGGTGGCCGCTCGCCTTCTCGCAGGCGTCGGCGATGGCGAGCAGGCGCGGCTCGTCGAACGGGTGGCCCACGAACTGCACCGCGACCGGCAAGCCCAATTCGCCGAAGCCGCTGCACACCGAGATCGCCGGGTAGCCGACCAGGTTGAACGGCATCGTGAAATTCGGCGGCTGGAAGGTGTCCCAGATCGGCACCGCCTCGATCTTCGGCGCCTCGTTCGGCGCCGCCGCGGTCAGGATCGCGTCGAGGCCCTGCATCGCACCCTGCAATTCGGCGCGCAACTCGCGCCGGCGGCGGCTCGCCTGCACGTAATCGACGCCCGAGACGAGCGCCCCCAGCATCAGCCGGTTCTGCACCCGCGCGCTGAAGTCATGAAGGCGCGTGCGGGCCCATTCCTCGTAGGCCGCGGCCCGCTCGGTCAGCGAGATCAATTGCCCGCAAGCGACCCAATCCTGGAGCGGCGAGAGCTTCACATCGCGGATCTCGGCGCCGAGCTCGCGCAACGTCGCGGCCCCTTCCTCGATGCCGCGCCGCGCCGCCGCGCCGACCGGGTGATCCGCTTCGTGGAAATGGCGGATGACGCCGATCCGCACGCCCTTGATGCCGCGCCCGAGCTGTGCCGTGTAGTCGGGCACCGGGCGCTCGGCGCTTGCCGGGTCGCGCGGGTCGTGGCCGGCGAGCGCCTCCAGCATGATGGCGCAATCCTCCGCCGTCCACGCCATCGGGCCGATATGGTCGAGGCTCCAGGCGGCAGGGGCGACGCCGGCGCGGCTGACGAGCCCGTAGGTCGGCTTCAGCCCGGCGATGCCGCAGAGCGCGGCGGGGCCGCGGATCGAGCCGCCGGTGTCGGTGCCGATGCCGCCGAGGATCATCCCCGCGGCGACCGCGGCGCCGGTGCCGCTGCTGCTGCCGGCGGTGAAGTGTTCGGGGTTCCACGGGTTGCGCGCCGGCGGCTGCGGCAAGTCGAAGGAGGGGCCGCCATCGGCAAATTCGTGCGTCGTCGTCTTGCCCATCAGCACGGTGCCGGCGGCGGCAAGCCGCTCGGCGCAGGCGGCGTCGGCTTCGGGAATGTTGTCCTGCAGGATCTTCGACTGGCAGGTCGTCGGGATGCCCCGGGTGTCGACGATGTCCTTGAGGCCGATCGGCACGCCGTGCAGCGGCCCGAGCGCCTCGCCCTTCATGATCGCCGCCTCGGCCGCGCGCGCGTCGGCGAGCGCACGCTCCGGCGTCGGATGGACAAAGGCGTGCAGCCGCCCATCCAGTCTTTCGATGCGGTCGAGGCAGGCGCGGGTCAGCTCGACCGGCGACAGCCGTCTTGCCGCGAAGAGGCGGGCGGCTTCCGCGATCGTCGGGATCTCGCTCATCGCAGATCGCGCTCCGCGAAGCCGTAAGTGTGCGCCGGCTCGGCCATGATGCCGCGCGGCCGGCGCACCCGCTCGACCATCTGGGCGAAGTGGGGATAGACCTTTTTCAATTCCGCCTTTTGCGCCTCGGTCGGCTCGAGGCCGGCGCGGGCGAGGATGAAGGCGAGCGTCTCGTCGGAGATTTCGGGCGGCATCGGCGGTCCCTCCCTATCGCTGCAGCCGATCATAACAGACGAGCGGACCGGATCGATGTAATTGCGTCCTTCGACGCGGCGCTTCGCGCCGGCTCAGGATGAGGGGCTTTCTTGATGCCGCTCGAATTGCTTCCTCATGCTGAGGAGGCCGCAGAGCGGCCGTCTCGAAGCACGCAAAGGCGGCATAGCAGCTTGGGAGTTGAAGCGCTCAGGCGGCAAGCCGCATTTCCGCGCGCACGAGATCGGCGGCCTTCTCGCCGATCATGATCGTCGCCGCGTTGGTGTTGCCGGAGACGACGGTCGGCATGATCGAGGCGTCGGCGACGCGCAAGCCCGTAATGCCGCGCACCCTCAATTCGGCATCGACGACCGCCATCGCGTCGGCGCCCATCTTGCAGGTGCTGGTCGGATGAAAGACCGTGCCGCCGCGCGCCCGCGCATAGGCGAGAAGTTCCGCCTCGCTCGCGACTGCCGGGCCAGGCTGGAACTCTTCGGAGATGAAGCGCGCCATCTGCGGCTGCGCCAGGATGCGGCGGCAGAGCTCGAGACCGGCGACGATCGTCTGCTGGTCGGTCTGCGCCGTCAGATAGTTCGGGTGGACGGCCGGCGCATCCTCGGGGCGCGGCGTCTTCAACTTGATCTCGCCGCGGCTGTCCGGGCGCAGCTGATAGGCGATCAGCGTGAACCCGGAGAAGGGATGCAGCCCGTCCTGCGGCCGCTCGGCGCTGAAGGGCGAGACCGAGCATTTGACGTCGGGCGAGGCGAGCTCCGGCCGCGTCTTCGCGAAGAGCGCGGCGGGCGAGGTGCCCATCGCCAGCGGACCGTTGCGGAAGAGGTAATAGCGCAGCCCCGCCTCGACCTTCTTCAAATTGCTCTGCATCACGTCGTTGACGGTGATGCGCTCCCGGCATTTCAGCTTGATCGGCGCCGAATAATGATCCTGCAGGCTCTGCCCGACGCCCGGCAGCGCGTGCACGGCCTCGATGCCGAGGCTCTGCAAATGCGCCTGCGGCCCAATGCCGGACAGCATCAGGATCTGCGGCGAGCCGATCGCGCCGGCGCTGAGGATCACCTCGCGCCGCGCCCGCGCGACGGCGCTCTCGCCGGCGTGGCGGAAGGCGATGCCGACCGCGCGGCGGCCCTCGAACAGGATCTTTTCGGTCAGCGCATGGGTCAGGACTTTGAGGTTCGGCCGCGTCATCGCCGGGCGCAGATAGCCGACCGCGGTCGAGCAGCGCCGCCCGTCGCGCGTCGTCGTCTGGTGCCAGCCGACCCCCTCCTGGCTCGCGCCGTTGAAATCGTCGTTGCGCGGCAGGCCGAGCGACATCGCGGCCTCGATGAAGGCCTCGCAGATCGGATGGCGGTCGGGAACGTCGGAAACGCAAAGCGGCCCGCCGGCGCCGTGCCAGGCGTCGGGCCCCCGCGTCTGGTGCTCCGAGCGGCGGAAATAGGGGAGCACGTCCTCGAACGACCAGCCGGCATTGCCGAGCTGGCGCCAATGGTCGAAATCCTCGGCCTGGCCGCGGATATAGACCATGCCGTTGATCGAGGAGGAGCCGCCCAATACCTTGCCGCGCGGCCAGAAGACGCGGCGGCCGGCGGCGCCTTCGTCGGGCTCGGTCTCGTAGCACCAGTTGACGGCAGGGTCGGCGAAGGTCTTGCCGAAGCCGAGCGGGATGTGGATCCAGCGGTTGGTGTCCTCGCCGCCGGCCTCGATCAGCAGAACCCGCGTCCCCGGGTCTTCGCTGAGCCGCGCGGCGAGCGCGCAGCCCGCCGAACCGGCGCCCACCACGACGAAATCGGCCTTTATTTCTTGTCGTTCGATAGTCATACGATCCTCCTCGGCGTGGCCGCAATCCGTATCTTAATGCGCCGATCTTTACCTTGCAGTACTTTCAGGAACGCCCATTCCACCGCGCTCACGAGCGCATTTTAGGAGGATCCCTCGTGCTGCGAACCTTCGTGACCCTGACACTCGTCCTTTTCGTGGCCTTGTTTGCACGGTCGGCGCTCGCCGGCGTTTATACCGATGACCTCGCAAAATGCCTTGTGAAATCCTCGACCGAGAACGACAAAGTATTGCTGATACAATGGTTATTTGCCGCCGTGTCGTTGAACCCGGCGGTCAAACCACTCGCCTCCGTAACACCATCACAGCGGCAGACCTATAACGAGGGGGCGGCTGCGCTCCTGTCACGGCTTCTCGTCAAAGATTGCCGAAAGGAGGCGATAGACGCACTTAAGTATGAGGGAACGGCATCGCTCGGTACAAGTATTCAGGTGCTCAGTGCAATTGCTGGCAGAGAATTGATGACCGATCCGCACGTCCGAGAGGGCACGAGCACTTTCGGGCACCTGATGGACGGAGATCAAGATTTGAAGACCCTGTTCAAAGCTGCGGGCCTTGCGGCGCCGACAAAGTAGGCTCGTACTCCCAGGCTCGTTAGGCCACAAGACTATAACCCGGAGCAGAGAAGGAGGAATTGCCGTGTCGTTCTATCGCCTTGCCGGAGCCGCGCTGGCGGTTGCGTTCGCGACACCGGCGAATGCGCAGCTCCTCGAACACAAGGATCTCTCGCTCGCGACCGCGCTCACGATCGCGACGACCGCCGCCGCCACCTGCAAGGCGCAGGGCAACCGCGTCTCGGTGACGGTCCTCGGCCGCGACGGGCAGGTCATCGTGTTGTTGCGCGGCGACGACGCCTCGCCGCACACGGTCGAGAACAGCAGGCGCAAGGCCTATACCGCGCGCACCTTCCGCGTGTCCTCGGGCGAGTTCGCCGCGCGCGTCAAAGCGAACCCGACGATCGGCCTCGTCCATCTCTCGGGCGTCATCGCGGCGCAGGGCGCGTTGCCGATCAAAGTGGGCGACGAGGTCATCGGCGCGGTCGGCGTTTCCGGCTCGCCCGGCGGCGACAAGGACGAGGTCTGCGCCAAGGCCGGCCTCGACAAGGTGGCCGACCAGCCGAAATGAGGAGACCGAAGGAATGACCCGAACCGTCGCCCGCCTGTTGGCGGAAAGTCTCGAAGCGCACGACGTGGACCAGGTGTTCTGCGTGCCGGGCGAGAGCTATATCGGGCTGACGAGCGCGCTGATCGAGCGCAACTCGATGCGCATCATCGTCTGCCGGCACGAGGGCGGCGCCGGCTTCATGGCGGCCGCGGACGGCAGGTTGCGGGCGCGTGCCGGCGTCGCGATGGTGTCGCGCGGCCCCGGCCTTTCGAACGCGATGGTGGCGCTGCATTCCGCCTATCACGACGCCACCCCCCTCGTCATGCTGGTCGGCCAGGTCGAGCGCGCCGATTTCGGCCGCCTCGCGCTTCAAGAGCAGAATTATTCGCGGCTGCTGGCCGACGTGACGAAGAGCGTCATCGAAGTCAACGAGCCGGTGCAGGCCTCGGAAGCCCTGGCGCGCGCCTTCCACCTTGCCGAGAGCGGCACGCCGGGGCCCGTCGCGGTGATCCTGCCGGAAGACATCTTCGACGCCGAGACCGCGGCCGAGCTCGACCCGCCGCGCCCCTTCGTCGCCGCCGGCCCGCGCACGGAAGATCTCGACCGGCTTGCCCTGATGCTGGCGCAGGCCGAGCGGCCGCTCATCCTCGTCGGCGCGGCGCTGCTCGCCGAAGCGGTGCGCGACAACGCCGTCTTCGCCGATCTCAACCGTCTCGCCGAGGATTGGGTGCTGCCGATCAGCCCGACGCATCGCCGGCCGCAGCTCTTCGACGCGACGCATCCGAATTACGGCGGCTATATGGGAATCCGCGTGCCGCCGCCGCTCTTGCAGGAGATGAAGCGGGCCGATCTGATGGTGGCGTTGGGCGAGCGGCTGACCGACTCGGTCAGCCAGTCCTACAGCTTCCCGAAAGCGCCGCAGCCGCAATTGCCGCTCGTCCATATCTGGCCCGACCCGGGCGAGGTCGGCCGCGTCTGGCGCCCCGCTCTCGGCATGCCGTGCAGCCCGGGCGAAGTATTGCGGGCGCTGTTGCAGAAGGGCGCGCCCGAGGGCGCCGAAAAACGCCGCCCATGGGTGCAAGGGCTCAACGCGATCCACCAAAAGCTGCTCGCCAAGGAATGGGAGGCGACCGCGGACGGCGTCAATTTCGCCGCCATCGTCTGCGAGGTGGACAAGCATCTGGCGCCCGACGCGACCGTCACCACCGACGCCGGCAATTTCGCGAGCTTCGTGCACCGCTATATCGGCTTTCGCCAGGGGCAAGTGTTCCTGGCGTCGGTCGTCGGCGCGATGGGCTCCGGCATGCCGATGGCGGTCGCCGCGGCGTTGCGCCGGCCGGGAACGCAGGTTGTCGCCTTTCTCGGCGACGGCGGCGCGCTGATGACCGGCAACGAGATCGCGACAGCCGTGCAATACGGCGCCGCGCCGATCGCCATCATCTCCGACAACGGCATGTACGGCACGATCGGCATGCATTCCTATGTGCGCTATCCGGAGCGGCCGTTCATGGCCGGCACGCGCCTCACCAACCCCGATTTCGCGGCCTGGGCGCACTCTTTCGGGGCCGAGGGGCTGACGATCGCGAGCGAAGCCGAGATCGCCCCGACGATCGCGCGCGCCTTCGCCGTCAGGACAAAGCCGGTCGTCGTCCATTGCCGGACCTCGGCGGTGCAGATGAGCGCCTGGCGCCGCTACACGCGCAGCGACAGCCTGCCGTAGCGGCGCCACGCTCCTCTGCCAACTGCTTGAGTGCGGCCACGCGAGATTGACGACTCGACCACAAACATGCGGGCGATGACGAGGTCCCCTAGGTGTTTACCAGCCTGGCACGGCTGATAGCGGACTTTTGGAACGAAATCGACGCGCGGAGACCCGCATGACAACCGTTACGATCGGCGTTTCCTCGACGGAACAAACCACGGCACGGATGCGCCAGGCTTTCGAGGGTGAAGCGCAGGGCGTCTTTATCAGTTTCCCCAGCCCTGAGCTCTTGTGGAAGATCATTACGCCCAAACGCTGGGAGATCTTACGCGCCCTGACGGGAGCCGGCCCCATTGCAATCCGAGAAATTGCTCGCCGGACCGGACGCGATGTCAAACCGGTCCATGGCGACGTTCAGGCGCTGCTCAAGGCGGGCATCCTCGAACGTACAAATGACGGGCGGGTCACGTTCCCCTACGACGAATTTCATGTGGATTTCGTCCTGCGCGCGGCGTGAGCGGTGGCCGAGCCTGTCGCAGGCCCGGTACTTACCGCTGACCTCAGTGCGGCCGCCGGCGTGATCGGCTGCTCGCCGCTTATCGCGCGTACCAGTTGCGGCGGGGGCCGCCGACATATTGCTCGAAGGCGGCGAGCTGGCGCTGCTGCTCCGGATTGAGGACCTTCTTGCCGCGGTAGCGGTCGAAGATCGTGATGATCTGCTCCTTCATCGACAGAAAGGCGCCGGTGAGGCTGGAGCCGGTGGTCGAGATGTTTAGTTCCGGCACCTCGGCCTCGAAGGTCCGCTCGCCCAATGTCCTGATGACGACCGGGATCGGCTTCAGCAGCTCGTAATATTGCAGCGCGTCGATTTCGAGACGGACCTCGTCGGGCCCGCGCGGGGTGGGCTCGGCTTCCGCCGGCGCTTCGGCCACCGCGGCCGCGGGATCCTCGTCATCGGCGGTCGGATCGGCTTGCTGCTCCTCTTTCGGTTTCGGTTCCCGGACTGCGGCCGGCGCCGCAGCGGCCCGAGCCCTGGCGCTCGCCCATTGCGGCGGGCGCGCGCGGTTGCTCGCGAGCCGCACCGAGGCAGCGCCGCTCGTCAGGGTCAAGGTCGGCGGGATCCGGGCCGCCTCGACGCGTGCGTCCGCGGTCGAGGCGAGTGAGATCGCTGCGTTCGCCGCCAGCTTCACCGTCGAGGAGGCGGCGACGACCGGCGCCCAGCTCGACGATCGGATGATTCGACCGGTCTGCATCGGCCGCGGCTCACTTCGCGGAGGAGCCGTTGGCCCTCACATCCATGACCAGGGTCGATTTCGTGTTGTAGACCGGCTCGCCATCCGGGGATTGCTGGCCGTCGGCGCGAAACACCGCGATCATGACCGGCTTCACGCGCAGCGTCGTGCCGTCCGACAGGCGATATTCGCTCCACACCTCTTTGGCTTCCACCATGTCGATTTCGGTCGTTGCACCGTTTGCTTCGCTCATGCCGCTCTCCGCGCCTTGCCGTCGCCACCCAGCGCAGCGACGCCCGCTGGAGGGGCTTTAGCGAAACTTGCTTGACGAACCCTTAACGGCAAGGCGGGCCGCGGTTCCGGCCGCGGACCGGCGTTAATCTTTCGGCAACCCCGTTATGCGCTAATCGGCGGCGCCATCAATTAAGCGGGTCTGCCGTCATGTGGAGCCTGACATCTGAGGATCTTCGTCTCGCGCGGCAAAGCGCGAGCCGCCGCCGCACCGAGATCGAGGAACGCTATTCCGAGGAGTTGCGGACGCTCGACGCCGAGCTCTCCGAGATCGATGCGATGGAGCGGCTCGCCGGCGAATTCGCCTCGAAGCATCTGCGCGCCGAGGCGGCCGTCGAGGCCGCGGCGCCCGCCGAGCCCGAGTCCGAGTCCGAGTCGACGCCGGACGGCCCGGCGGGCAGCATCGTCGAGGGCCGAAACGGCTCCCGCTGGCGCTTGCACTTCGGCAGCCCGGCCGGCGCCGAGGAAACCGCGCAGTCCTGACCGCCCGCGGGGCCGCGGGCTCGTTGTCTCATGCGGCGGGCGGTTTTATGATCCGCCGCGGAGAAAGCAGCCGAGAGGCCCCAAGATGGCGGAGATCGCCGAGCTCGAGAGCGTTCCGGAAACGATCGAGGCGACGCTCGACTATTTTGCCGACACCGGTGCGACGCCGATCACGCTGGTCGGCGACTATGGCGGCAGGGACCAGCGCAGCGGCGGCGGGCGTCCCGATCCGCGGCGCGTCCCGATCCATAACGGCCGGCTCGAGGCCGAGCGCTTCAGCTTCGAGCGCAACGGCTTTCGTTTTCTGCGCCACCCGAGCCGGGTCGTCGATTTCTTCGACGAGGACGAACTGCGCCGCGTCTACTACCCGGAGATGGAGGCGCTGATAAAGGCCGAGAGCGGGGCGCGGCGGGTGCTTGTGTTCGACCACACGCTGCGCACCGACGACGGCGGGCTGCGCGAAGAAAAGAAGATCCGCGAGGTCGTGCGCCGCGTCCACAACGACTATACCGAATGGTCGGGGCCGCAGCGGGTGCGCGACCTCTTGCCCGACGAGGCCGAGACGCTGCTCCAGCGCCGCTTCGCGATCGTCCAGGTATGGCGGCCGATCCGGCACCCCGTGGAGAGCTGGCCGCTGGCGATCGCCGACGCGCAGACGATCGCGCAGACAAGCCTCGTCGTCACCGAGCGGCATTACCGCGACCGCGTCGGCCAGACCTTCGCGATCAGCTACGACCCCAAGCACCGCTGGTACTGGTTCCCGCATATGCGGCCGGACGAGGCGCTGATCTTCAAGACCTACGAGTCGGCGCGCGACGGGCGCGCGCGCTGGACCGCCCACACCGCCTTCGACGATCCGACGAGCCCGCCCGGCGCCCGGCCGCGCGAGAGCATCGAGATCCGCAGCCTGGCGTTTTTCTGATTCACCCGGGCGCGATGAAGCGGTCGATCTTGCGGTAGCGGAAGAGCCAGCGCCCGCCTTCCTTGGCCATCTCGTCGGCGTAGCCGCCGCCCGAGCCGATCTGCGGGCCCGCGGCGCCGTTCTGCACCACCGTCCAGTTCGAGCGCACATCGGCGCGCTCGCCGGCGAGTGCGATCGCGATGTTGGTGACGAGATGCACCGCGCGCGGGCGCTGCGGCCCGGCGCGCTCGCGGATGCCGCGGGCGAGGCCGGCGATCGCGGCGCGGCCGGTCGCCTTGCCGAAGGCGGTGTCCCAGGTGCCGTCTTCGGTGAACAGCTCGGCCATCGCGGCGAAATCGCCACCGTCGAGGCGAAAGCAATATTCGGCCAGCACTTCGCGGATCGCGTCCTTTTCTTCGAGAGCGGTGGGCATCGCGTTCCTCGCTTCACCGGCAGGGCGTTTCGATCCTATTGTCGGCGGTCCTCCGCAGCAAAGGAAGAAGGCGATGGCGAGGCTTCCCCCGATCACCAAGAAGGAGCAGGTCGCGGCCAAGGACCACGCGGTCTTCGACGCGATCGTCGCGAGCCGCGGCGCCGTACAGGGGCCGTTCACGATGTTCCTCCATTGCCCGGAACTGGCCGGCCGGCTCGCCCATCTCGGCGCCTTCGTGCGCTTCGAGGGGACGCTCGACATGCGCGCCCGGGTGCTGGCAGCGATGACGGTCGCGCGCGAATTCGAGGCGGTCTATGTGTGGGGCGCGCAAACGGGCGGTGCCCGCCGGCTCGGCGTGCCGGAGGAAACGATCGCGGCGATCCGGGAGAACCATTCGCGCGGGGTCTCCCCCGAGGATGCGCAGATCGTCGATTTCACGCGCGAGCTGTTGCGCCGGCACCGCGTCTCCGAGGCGAGCGCGCGGGCGATGCGCGCCCGTTTCGGCGACGAAGGCTTCATCGAGCTGACGGGCGCGATCGGCTATTACAGCATGCTGGCGATGACGGTGAACGCCTGCGAATTGGAGGCGGCGCCGGGCGCCGAGGTGCTGGCGGTTTAGCTTTACATCGTCACCCCCGCGCAAGCGGGGGGCCCGGGCGATGCCTCGCCGCTTCCCCTGGGTTCCCGCTTTCGCGGAAACGACGATCGAAAGATGCGCTACCGCGACCAGTCGAATTCGCAATCGGCGCGCGCCAGCAATTCGCCCGAGCAGCGTCGCGGGATGCGCGCGTGCTGCACCGGCGCGCGCTCGACCCGGTAGCGGCGCCGCAGCGCGGGCAGCAGCGCCGGCGGGGCGGCGGCGAGATGCCGGCCGATCAGTTCACCGACCTTGCGCGAGAACGGCCCCGTCTCGGCCTCGATATAGAGGACGCGCAGCGCGCCGGCGCGCGCCGGCTCCTGCGCCAGCCGCTCCGCGAGCCAGCGGTCGATCATTTCGAGGCCGGCGAAGGGATCGCCCTCGGCCGGGTTGCGGCCATAGAAGCCGTCGAAGACGTGCAGCTCGTCGGGCCGGCGCGCGGCATCGGCGAGCGCGTCGAGGGCCGGCATGCCGCCGCCCGAATGCGCCGTCAGGACCAGGCGATCGACGGCGATTCCTTGGCGCAGCAGCGCCGCGGCATAATCGACGAGCCGGTCGAGGCCGCCCGCGCGCAAGGCCGGGAAATCGTACCAGTTGCGCGCGATCCAATTGCCGCGCGGGACGAGCGCCAGGGTCGGCCGCGGGCGGCCGGACAGATCGAGCCCGCTCGCTTCCACCTTATCGGCGAGCGCCATCGCGCTTCCCGCCCGCGAAAACCCGTGCAGGTGCACGACTGCGTCGAGGGCGGCGGCGTCCGCGGGCACCGCGTTCCAGCGGAGGTACAAGTCGGGCTGCGTGCCGGCATGGGCGCGCAGCAGCGGCGTGCCGCACAGATACGCCTCGCCCGCGAGGATGCCGCCCTGCGCGTCTGTCGGCGCGATCCCCGGCAACGCTAGAGGGCCGGCGCGGCCCGCGCAGCGGCGAGCCCCGGCGGGTCGCCGACGACGGCAAAGCTCAACCCCTTCGGGTCGAGCAGCCGGCGCGCCTCGGCGCGGGCTTCGTCGAGCGTGACGCCGTCGATCAGCGCAGCCCGGCGGCCGAGGTAATCGATGCCGAGTTTTTCGATCTGCATGTCCACAAGGGTCTCGGCAACCTGGCCGGTCGAGCTGAGGGTCAGCGGAAAGGAGCCCGTCAAATAGCTCTTCGAGGCGGCCAGCTCGGCCGCCGTCGGGCCCTTGTCGCGCATGCGCGCCCACTCGCCGCGAACGAGGCGGATCACCTCGGCGACATGCGCATTCGCCGTCGCGACGCTGCCGAGCAGGAGGCCGGCGTGGTGCAGCGGCACCAGATCGCTCGACACGTCGTAGGCGAGCCCCCGCTTCTCGCGAATGTCGCGCATCAGCCGGCCGCGGAAATCGCCGCCGCCGAGGATGTCGTTGACGAGCAGCGCGGCATACCAATGCGGGTCCGCCCGCTTCGGCCCGACCTGCCCGAAGGTGACGACGCTCTGCGCCACCTTGCGGCGCTTGAGGATCAGCGCGCCGTCCTCGATCGGCTTCGCCTCGGCGATCGCGGCGGCGACGGGGCTCGCCGGCAGCCCGCCGAAGACGCGGTCGATCAGCGCCCGCAGCTGGTTCGGCGTGATGTCGCCGACCGCGCCGATGACGAGGCCGGGGCGATGCAGGCGCTCTTTCACGAAGGCGCGCAGATCCGCCGCCGTGATGCGCCCGATGCTCGCCGCCGTGCCGTCGATGCGATGCGCGTAGGGATGATGCTCGAAGGCGGCGCGCATCCACAGCCGTCCCGACAGATCGCTTGGGCTCTGCGCCGCGCGCGACAGCGAGGCGACGATGCCGCCACGCACGCGGGCGACTGCGTCGGGATCGAAGCGCGGCGCCGTCAGCGCCAGGCGGAGCAGCCGCGCGGAGGCGTCGAGGTTGCGTTTCAGGCAGCGCAGATTGCCTTCGAATTCGTCCTGCCCGGCATCGAAATAGAGATCGGTCGCGAGATCTTCGAGACGGGCTCGAAACGCCTCGAAATCATAGGGCCCGGCGCCCTCGGATAGGAGCGCGGCGGCCATCGCGGCGACCCCGCGCTTCCCCGCCGGATCAAGCGCCGCGCCGGTCGCGAAGGCAAAGCGCACGGTCACGATCGGCAGCGAGTGGTCTTCGACGAGCCACGCCGAAAGGCCGCTCGCGGCCGTCACCTTCTCTATCGTCATCGCCCGGGCGAAAGGCGCGCCGAAAACGAGCGCGAAGGCGAGGACCGTGCAGACCAGCGCGCGCCGTAGGGTTCGCCGGCCATCGCTGCCCCCATCTTTCCCGTGCAAGCGGCAATCCGGCGCGGCAAGACGCGAATGGTTGCCCTGGACCCCCGCCTTCGCGGGGGTGACCAGATCATGAGGCGAAATACCGATCGAGATCACGACGTGCGCTCCGGCAGCAGCACGCCGGTCGCGGAATTGCGCGACTTCAGAACGGCGCGGGCGGCGGCATCGACTTCGGCGGCGGTGACCTTGGCGATGCGCTCGGGCCAGGCCTCGACATCGGCGAGCGTGCAGCCGATCGTCAGCCCCGCGCCGATCGTCTCGGCCGGGCCCGTCAGGCTGTCCTCGTCGTAGACGGAGGCGGCGAGCATGCGGTCTTCCGCCGCCTTCACCTCCTCGGGAGCGGCGCCGGTCGCGAGCAGGCGGCGCAACACGCCGTCGATCGCGGCTTCGAGATCGGCGACCGCGACGCCGTCCTTCGGGGTCGCGTAGATCTCGAAGCTGGTGAGGTCGCGGGCGCCAGGCTCGTAATCGGCGCCGACCGACAGCGCCAGCTTCTTGTCGAGCACGAGCGTCTTGTAAAGCCGCGACTTGACGCCGCCGCCGAGGATTTCGGCCAGCACCTGCAACGGGTAGGCTTCGCCCGTAGCGCCCATGCGGTAGCTCGGCGCGAGGTAGAGGCGTTCCCAGCTCGGCACGGCGACATGCGCGCTCTTCATCGTGACGCGGACGGCGGCGTGATGCGGCGGCTCGCTAGCGCGCTCGCGCGGCGGCAAAGCGCGCGCCGGGGTCGGCCCGAACCAGCGCTCGGCGAGCGTCTTTACCGAGGTCGGATCGACATCGCCGCCGACCACCAGGACCGCGTTGTTCGGCATATACCAGCGCCGATAGAAGGCGAGCGCGTCGTTGGTGCCGAGCCGCTCGATCTCGTCCTCCCAGCCGATGTTCGGGTTGCGGTAAGGCTCGTGCAGAAAAAGCCGCGCATTCAGCTCTTCGTCGAGGATCCCCGCCGGCTTGTTGTCGACGCGCATATGCCGCTCCTCGAGGACCACCTTTCTCTCCGGCAGCACGACTTTGTCGTCGAGTTGCAGGCCGGTCATGCGGTCGGCTTCGAGCCGCATCGCGAGGGGCAGGCGGTCGGCCGCGACGGTTTCGTAGAAGGCCGTGTAATCGGCGGCGGTGAAGGCGTTGTCGCGCCCCCCCTGCTTTGCGATCAGCGCGCTGAAGGCGCCCGGCGGGTAGCTTTTCGTCCCCTTGAACATCAGGTGCTCGAGGAAATGGGCGATGCCGGACTTGCCGGGCGGATCGTCGGCCGAGCCGACTTTGTACCAGACCATCTGCGTCACGGCCGGCGAGCGATGGTTCGGCACGACCACGACCTGCATGCCGTTCTGCAGCGTGAAGGCTTCGGCCGGAAACCGCTCCGCCGCCGCCGGCACGAGCCAAAGCGGCAGCGCCGCCGCCGCCGCCGCGGCGATCCGCACGCCCCTGCGCAATACACTCAATAGACCCCCTTCAGGACCTCGGTCTCGCGTTTCTCGACGGCGGCGCCGCCGCCGCCGTAAGTCAAGAGCTTGGCCGCGAGGCTGCCCTGCTCGACCGCGCCGTTCGGGTCGATCGCCGCCGGATTGAGGCCGAGCCGGGCGAGACGGGCGGCCGCCCGCTCGATCGCCGCCGAGTCGGAATTGTCCTCAGGTTTGGCGGGGCCGGCGTCTTCGAAGATATGCCGCGCCGCCTCGTCGCTCTTCGTCTGTTGCGGCCGCGGCGCCCCCGGTTTCGGCGGACGCAGGGCGAACTCTGGCGGAATCGTCAACGGCGGCTGGTTTTCCACCGAAAACTCGTCAGGCGCCACCCGCTCGAGCCCGATCGCCTGTTTGAAGCTGTCGCAGCCTGCGAGCATCGGGGCCACGGCCAGGCACAGGCCGGCCGCGGCGACGACAGCACTGCGCGCCCGCCAGCGCGGATCTCGCATGAACATGATAGAAGCCCCTCCCGCGTTTCTTTTAATGCGCTTCTTTATGCAAAAGCAAGCCGTCGATCAGCATAGCGACGACGCCAACGGAAATCGCACTATCGGCAAGATTGAATGCCGGCCAATACCATAATCCTAAATGGAAATAAAGAAAATCGACGACGGCGCCAAAGCGCAGCCGGTCGATAACATTGCCGGCCGCGCCGCCGACGATAAAGCCGATTGCTATCGCCAGGAACGGGCTCGAAACCCGTGACAGCCAAAATATCAGCAGCAGGATGATCGCCGCGGCGACCAGCGAAAACACCAGCGCATTGAGCCCGCCGCCGTCGTTGAAGAGGCCGAAGCTCATGCCGCGGTTGCAGGTGATGACGAGGTCGAAGAACGAGCTGATCCGCTGCCGCTGCGGCACGCAGCCGCTATCGGCGAAATAGGCGCGCACGCCCCATTTGCTCAGCTGATCGAGAAGCGTGACGAGGAGTGCGGCGGCGAGGCCGCGGCGCCACATCAACGGCCGCCCGGCGCGGCGGCGTCATCGAGGACGCCGCGGCAGCGGCGGCACAGATCGCCGGGCGGCGCCTCGCCGACCTCCGGCAGCACCCGCCAGCAGCGCTCGCAGCGTGCCCCGGGCGCGGCCGATACGCGCACCCCGACGCCGGGAATATCGGGGAGCGTGAAGGCGTCCCGCGGGACCGGCGCGGCGCGCACGGTGCCGGCCGAGATGATGCACAATTCCGCGAGGTCGACGCCGCGGACGAGGTCGAGCATTTCCGCCGGCACGTACAGTTCGACCGCGGCTTCGAGACTGGAGCCCAGCCGCTTCGCGCCGCGCTCCTGTTCGAGCGCGCCGGTGACGACGCGGCGCAGATCGCGCAACCGCGCCCAGCGGTCGGCGAGCGCCTCGTCGTACCAGGCCCCCGGGACCGCGGGGAAGAGTTCTAGGTGGATGCTGCGGCCGGGATCGTCGCCGTGCCGGGCGAGCCAAGCTTCCTCGGCCGTGAAGCACAAGACCGGAGCGAGCCAGCGCGCGAGGCAGTCGAAGAGGCGGTCGAGCACCGCGCGCACGGCGCGCCGGCGCGCGTCTTCGGGCGCGTCGCAATAAAGCCGGTCCTTGCGCACGTCGAAATAAAAGGCCGACAGGTCGGTGGCGCAGAAATTATGCAGCGCCGTGAACATCGCGTGGAAGTCGTAGGCCTCGATCGCGCGCCGCACCAGCCGGTCGAGTTCCGCGAGGCGGTGCAGTACCCAGCGTTCGAGCTCTGGCATCGAGGCCGGTTCGACCCGCTCGGCCTCGGAAAACCCGTCGAGCGCGCCCAACAGATAGCGCAGCGTGTTGCGCATCCGGCGATAGATCTCGCTCTGGTATTTGAGGATCTCGGGGCCGATGCGCAGATCCTCGGAATAGTCCGAGGCGACGACCCAGAGCCGCAGGATGTCGGCGCCCGACTGCTTCATCACATCCTGCGGCGCGGTGATGTTGCCCAAGGATTTCGACATCTTGCGGCCCTGCTCGTCGAGCACGAAGCCGTGCGTCAGCACCGCCTCGTAGGGCGCGCGGCCGCGCGTGCCGCAGGATTCGAGGAGCGAAGACTGAAACCAGCCGCGATGCTGGTCCGAGCCCTCGAGATAGAGCGAGGCCGGCCATTCGAGTTCCGGCCGCCGCTCGAGCACGAAGGCGTGGGTCGAGCCGGAATCGAACCACACTTCGACGATGTCGGTGACCCTCTCCCAATCCTCGGCGCGGTATTCGTTGCCGAGAAACTGCGCCGGGTCGGCGGTGAACCAGACATCGGCCCCCGCCTTCTCGACGGCCTGCGCGACGCGCTCGACTACGGCGGGATCGCGCAATACCGCGCCCGTTTCGCGATGCGTGAAGATCGCGAGCGGCACGCCCCAGGCACGCTGCCGCGAGACGCACCAGTCGGGCCGGCTCTCGACCATCGCCTCGATCCGGTTGCGCCCTTGCGGCGGGATCCAGCGGGTCGCCGCGATCGCCTCCAGCGCCTTCCGCCGCAGCCCGTTCGTCTCCATGCTGATGAACCATTGCGGCGTGTTGCGGAAAATCAGCGGCGCCTTCGAGCGCCAGGAATGCGGATAGGAATGGACGAGGGTGCCGCGGGCCAAGAGCGCGCCCCTCGCCTCCAGCGCAGCGATCACCGCCTCGTTGGCGTCGCCCGGCTTGCCGTTCGAGCGGTAGACCGTCCGCCCGGCGAAGAGCGGCACGCTCGGCAGATAGACGCCGTCGGGCCCGACCGTGTCCGGGCTTTCGAGCCCATGCGCCTGGCCCAGTTCGAAATCGTCGGCGCCGGCGCCGGGATTGATGTGGACGAGCCCTGTCCCCTGATCCTCGACGACAAAGCCGGCGGGCAGGAGCGGCACGGGGAAATCATAGCCTTGGCCGAAAAGCGGATGGCGCACGAGCGTCCCGGAAAGTGCCGTCCCGGGAAAGCCGTCGAGGACCGTATGCGCCTCGATCCCGGCCTCTTTTGTGACTTCGGCGACTAGAGATCGGGCGAGGAGCAGCTTTTCGCCGACGCGGGCGCGGCTTCCTTCCGCCGCTTTGTCGACGCGGACGACGCAATAGTCGAGATCGGCGCTGAAGGCGATCGCGCGGTTGCCGGGCAGGGTCCACGGCGTCGTCGTCCAGATGAGGGCCGCCGCGCCGCCGACGCTCGGCCGGCTCGCCCGTTCGATCGGAAAGCGCACCCAGACGGTCGTCGATTTATGGTCGTGGTATTCGACCTCGGCGTCGGCGAGCGCAGTCTGTTCGACGACCGACCAGAGGACCGGCTTCTTGCCCTTGTAGAGCCCGCCCGAGAGGAGGAACTTGCCGAGCTCGCGGACGATCTGCGCCTCCGCCTCGTAGGCCATCGTCGTATAGGGGTTGTCCCAATCGCCGACGACGCCCAAGCGCTTGAACTGGCGGCGCTGCTCGTCGATCCAGTAGGCGGCGAATTCGCGGCACTGGCGGCGGAACTCGGCGATCGGCACCTCGTCCCTCGAGCGCTTCTTCGCGCGGTATTCCTCCTCGATCTTCCATTCGATCGGCAGGCCGTGGCAGTCCCAGCCCGGCACATAGGGCGCGTCCTTGCCCAGCATCTGCTGCGCCCGGTTGATGACGTCCTTCAGGATCTTGTTGAGGGCGTGGCCGATATGCAGGTCGCCATTGGCGTAGGGCGGCCCGTCGTGCAAGACGAATTTCTCGCGGCCCTGCGAGATTTCGCGCAGGCGCTGGTAGAGCCTCATCTTTTCCCAGCGCTCGAGCAGCAAGGGCTCGCGGTTCGGCAGATCGCCGCGCATCGGGAATTGGGTCTTCGGCAAAAAGACGGTCGGACGATAATCCGTTGGCATCAGCCACGCTTTCCGGAACGGGAGCGGCGAAAATAGGGACGGGGCCGCGGCCCGTCAACGAAGGGCGCTCCCGGCGCGCCATCGGGATTGCTTCGTCGCTCCGCTCCTCGCAATGACGGCCTGAGAGGTGTCATTGCGAGCGAAGCGAAGCAATCCCGAGGTCGACGGGACGGTTATTCGAAAGCCGGCGTCTCGGCGAGGATGGCGCGGGCGCGGGCCGCGTCCTCGGCGATCTGCGCCTTCAGCGCGTCGAGCCCGGAGAACTTGCGCTCTTCGCGGATGAAATCGACAAAGGCGACGCGCAAGTGCCGCCCGTAGAGGTCGAGGTCGCGGTCGAAGAGATGCGCCTCGAGCCGGGGTTCGAGCCCGCCGACGGTGGGCCGCAGCCCGAGATTGGCGACGCCGTCGGCGGCGGCGCCGGAAAGCGGGTCGTCCGGGCCGTCGCCGCGCACCCGCACCGCATAGACGCCGAGCCGCGGGTGCAGGTATTCGCCGAGCCCCAGATTGGCGGTCGGAAAGCCGAGTCCGCGGCCGCGCCGGTCGCCCTGCATGACGCGCCCGTCGATCTCCCAGAAGCGGCCGAGCAGGGCCGCGGCCTGCCGTGGGTTGCCGGCCTTCAGCAATTCGCGGATATGGGTCGAGGAATAGACCGTCGCATCGCTGCCGCGGACGGGATCGAGCACGGTGACGCCGAAACCCGAGCGCGCCGCCGCCTCGCGCAACAGCTCCGGCGTGCCGCGCCGCCCCTTGCCGAAGGTGCAGCTGTAGCCGACGACGATGTGCGCCGCGCCGATCGCCCGCGCGAGGGTCTCTTCGATGAAGGCTTCGGCGCTGATCGCCGCGAAGGCCATGTCGAAATGCTGCACGAAGAGGAGTTCGACGCCGAGCCGTGCCAGCTCGCGCTCCTTGACGCGGAACGGGGTCAGGCGAAACGGCTCCGTCGCCGGGCGGAAGACGCCGCGCGGGTGCGGCTCGAAGGTCAGGACGGCGACCGGCCGGCCCTCGGTGCGGGCGCGCTCCCGGGCATGGCCGATCAGCGCCGCGTGCCCCTGGTGCACGCCGTCGAAATTGCCCATCGCCAGCACCGCGCCGCGGGGATGGCCGGAATCGGGGCCGGGATGGCGGATGACGCGGATCACCGGCGAGGCTGCGGCTGCGAGGGACACATGACGCAAAAATAGCCCGCGGCGAACCCGGCGGATAGCTCGTCGAGAGGGCTCGCCCGCGCTTTGCCGAAAACGCATATACTGGGCGGCGCAACATCGGGAGAGGATAGTGGACGAGGCCGCGGCGCCGCTGCGCGAGGCTTGGTATTACGCGACGCCCGGCGCCGGGCTGAAGCGCGGGCGGAGATTGGCGAAGACGATGCTCGGCGAGCCGGTCCTGATCGGCCGCGACAATGCCGGCCGCGCCTTCGCGCTGCGCGACATCTGCCCGCATCGCGCGATGCCGCTTTCCGCCGGGCAGTTCGATGGCAGCGAGATCGAATGCTGCTACCACGGCTGGCGCTTCGACGCCGAGGGCCGCTGCACCGCGATCCCCTCGCTCGCCGCCGACTCGAACTTCGATCGCGGGCAGGTGCGCCTGCGCGCCTATCCGGTGCGCGAGGTCGAGGGCAATGTCTGGGTGTATTTCGGCGACGACCCTGCCGCGGCGCCGGCGATCCCGCTGGTCGGCGAATTCGCGGGCGAGCCGCTCGCCGCCGCGCCGCGGCTCGTCGAGAGCGTGCGCTTCGCCGCCGCCATCGACCACGCCGTCGTCGGGCTGATGGACCCGGCGCACGGTCCCTTCGTGCACCGCGCCTGGTGGTGGCGCTCGCGCCAATCGGTGCACGAAAAGGCGAAGGCGTTCGAGCCCTCGCCCTTCGGCTTCACGATGAGCCGGCACGCGCCGTCGAGCAACTCGCGCGCCTATCGGCTCCTCGGCGGCCGGACCGAGACGGAGATCGCCTTCCGCCTGCCGAGCGTGCGGCTCGAGCGGGTGCGCGCCGGCCGCAACAGCGTCGTCAACCTGACCGCGATCACGCCGATCGACGACAAGCTGACCGAGATCAATCACTGCATCTATTGGCGCTCGCGCTGGCTCGATTTGCTGAAGCCGCTGCTGCGCCCCTATGTGCGCGCCTTCCTGCGCCAGGACCGGGACATCATGACGCGGCAGCAGACGGGGCTCGCTTTCGAGCCGCCGCTGATGCTGATCGACGACGCCGACACCCAGGCGAAATGGTATTATCGGCTGAAGCGGGAATACCGCCGCGCCCGCGCCGAAGGCCGCGCCTTCGTCAATCCGGTCGCCCCGCGCATCCTCAAATGGCGCAGCTGACGAGTTCGGAGGTGGCAGAGTGAGCAAAGCCATCGAGCGCGCGCTCGACGAGATCCAATTCGGTCCGGACGGGCTGGTGCCGGCGATCGCGCAGCAGCACGACAGCGGCGAGGTTCTGATGCTGGCCTGGATGAACCGCGAGGCGGTGCGCACGAGCCTCGCCGAAGGCCGCGCCTGCTATTGGTCGCGCTCGCGCGGGCGGCTGTGGCGCAAGGGCGAGACCTCGGGGCAGGTGCAGCGGCTCGTCGAGCTGCGCCTCGATTGCGACGGCGATGCCGTCGTGCTGCGCATCGAGCAGACGGGGGTCGCCTGCCATACCGGGCGGCGCAGCTGCTTCTTTCGCGCCTGGCGCGACGGCGGCTGGGTGACGATCGCCGAGCCCGAAATCGCCCCCGAAGAGCTTTACCCCGAAGCGGGGAGCTGAGGGGCGAGCCGCGGCTTACTCGATCGGCGGGCAGGACAGGTTCGCCCGGATCTGCGCGTCGAGTGCGGGATAATACGGGCGGTGCGCGCATTCCTCGTTGTAGCGGTTGACGGTGGCGTTGAAGCTCGCGACCGAATTCTGGGCGTCTCCCACGATCGGACCGGTCGAGCGCTGGAACACGGCGTCGCGGCGCTCGAGCAGCGCCTTGTAGCGCGCGACCGATTCCGGGTTGTTGGGGTCGACCTGCGGGCGCGCTCGCGCCAGTTGCGCGTCGAGGTCGGCGAGGTCCGCGCGCACCGCGGCGAGTGCGCTGGTCTTGGCCGTCATCGTCGAGCGCATCGCCCGCATCGCCTGCTTGAGGCAGATGCAGGCGTGCATCCGTTCCGCCTCGGCCGGCGGCGGCGCCTGCGCGGAGGCGACCCCGGGCGCCGACAGGAGCATGCCGAGAGAGAGAAGAGCCGCAGGCCCGGCGAGGTTAGACCACCGCATCATCGATCCTCGTTGGTTGGCCGGCGCGTTCCGGCGCCGCCGAGATTAGGTAAAGGCGCGCAGAAGGCAAGCGTTCTCCGGCCCGTTCAACCGCCCGCCGAGGCCCGCTATGAAGGGCGTCTGCCCGGCGGCAGCAACGAGGCGAGCGCCGCCCCCGAGACGAGGCCGAGAGCGCCGACCAACAGCGGATGGCGCTCCATCGCATCGGCGACGAGATCGCCGAGCTGCGAGGCGCGCTCGCCGGCCTCGCCCGCGACCTGCCCGGCGCGTTCGACGGCGGCGGAGCCGCGCACCGTGCGCACGGCGCCGCGCGCGGCGTCCGTCGCCTGGTGCACCCAGCCTTCGGCTTCCGCCTTCGTCGCCGCCACGCCGTTGCCCGCCTTGAGGCCGATCGTCTCGCCGATCCGCCGCCGCGCCGCGCGCAACCGCCCGTCCGTCAACACGTTGTCGACGACCCCGGTATTTTGCGCGAGCAGCCAGGCGAGGCCGAGCCCGACAAGAGCGAGCGGGATCGGGTTGGCGCGCAGCGTGTCGCCGATCGTCGTTCGGGCGATTTCACTTGCCTTCATTTCCCTCGTCATGGCGATTGCCTTCCGTGATCAACGAAACTGTTCGCGCACCCAGGCCTCGTCCTCGCGCAGCGAATTGAGGGTCCGCCTCGGCACGAGATCGCGAGCGGCGAGCCGCCGCCGGCCGAGATAGGCGAGGACGCCGCCGATAAAGAGCGCGGCGATCCCGACGATCAGGGCCGCCGCCCACACCGGCATCGCCTCGGCAAGACCCGCCGCCGCGGCCGCGAGCAGCGCGAGGAAGCCGCCGAATGCGATAAAGGCGCCGAGGGCGAGCAGTACCGCGCCGCGTCCGAGCATGCCGCGCTTTTCCGCGAGTTCGGCCTTCAGCAGAGCGACTTCCTGCCGCAGCAACAACCCCGCTTCGGCCGCGACATCCGCCAGCAGCGCGGCGAAGGAGCGCTCGGCTCCGCCGGCGGCCGCGGTCTGCTCGTCGGCGGCGCTGTCTTCGGGCATCACGCGCCGTCCTCCGCCACGGGCCGGCGGGCTGCGCGTCGCGTCGGCCCGGGCTCGGCGGCGGCGGCGGGCAACGGAGCCGGCGTCTCGTCCCCGGCGTGGCGCGGCTCGGGTACTTCGCGGGCTTTTCCCGGCGTGCCGGGCGCTGCCGGCGCCGCTGCGAGGCAGCCGGCGGCAAACCCGGCGGCGATTGCGCCGAGCACGAACAGGGTTGGCCGGCGGCGCGCGAACTCTTCCGTGTCGGCGAGGATGTCGTTCCACGAGCGCTGCCGCACGGCCTCGGCCAGCCGGTCGATGCCGAGCGCGGCGCGCTCCGCATAGCGCGCGACCGCCGGGTTGTCGGACTGTGCGAGCGACCGGGCCGAGCAGCGCACCGCCTCGGCGATGTCGCCTACCTCCTTGGCGGCGCGCGCCTTCTGCTCGTCGAGGATGCCGTAGGCGGCCGACCGCATCGCCTCGAGGAACTCGGCGAGGACGGAGCGGGCGCCCTCGGCGGCGCGTTGCACGCCCTCGCGCGCGCCTCCGCCGGCTTCGTTCGTGAGCGCCATCTTCTCCTCCTTCGCCAGATTTCGCGGCCGTCGCCGCGATGGACCCTCCGAAAGCGCGGGAAACGATCCGTCTACGCAAACATGCGCCGCTTTTCCCGGTTCCCGCCTCGCTACCCGCTTTGCGGTTGCGAAAAATCCGTTCTTCGCCGAAGATAACATGCGGAGTGGGAGCTCCGATAATGGTCGTCGATCAGGTTTTATGCGCCTGCGGCAGCGGGCTCAGGGCCGCGCGCTGCTGCCGGATGGATTTTTCCCGGCTGCCGCCGCGCGAGGCGAGCCAGCCACTGCAGCCGATGGTCGCGCGGGCCGTCGAACTGCACGGCAAAGGCGCGACCGCGGAAGCCGAAAAATTGTGCCTCGAAATCCTCGAACTGTCGCCCTCCGAGCCGCAAGCCTTGGCAACGCTCTACCGCATCAGGCGGGCGGCGGGACAGCGCGAGGCCGCAGACGCCCTGTTGCGCCGGATCGTCGCCCTCTACCCCAATACCTTCTGGGCGACCAGCGATCTCACCCTGATGCTGATGAACAAAGGGGCGATCGCCGAGGCCGAGATCCATGCCCGCAATGCGGTGCGCATCGCCCCCGAGAACCCGCAGGCGCACAACCTGATGGGCATGGTGATGACCGAGGCCAATCGGCCGCAGGTCGGCGAGTTTCACTACCGGCGGGTATTGGAGCTCGCTGGCCGGCGCGATGCGATCGTCCTCGCCAATCTCGCCTGGAACCTGAAGAATCAGGGCAAGATGGCGCAATCGCGGGCGCTCTACGAGGAAGCGGCCGGGCTCGACGGCAAGGTGCTGCACACGCTGCTCGGCTGGGCGCGCATGGAAGAAGCCGACCGCAACTTTGCCCGCGCCGCCGAATTGCTCGACCGCGCCGAGCGCCTCGCCCCAGACAATCCGAGCATCCAGCTGTCGCGCGCCGTGCTGCACGGCCGCATGCGATCCTATGCCGAGGCGGTCTCCGTGCTCGACGCGATCGCGGCCAAAAAAGGCGAGCCGCTCGGCGCCAACGAGCAGCTGGAAAAAGGCCGGCTGCTCGACAAGATGGAGCGCCACGAGGAAGCCTTCGCCGCGTTTGCCGAGGGTAAGCGCCTGTGCCGCGAGACCAGCGGCTTGGGCTATCTGGCCGATCACGCCCGGCAGCTCGCCGACCGCCTGAAGGCCTTCTTTACCGAAACGCGGCTGCGCATCCTGCCGCGCGCCGGGGTGCGCGAGGATGTCGCGCAGCCGATCTTCATCGTCGGCTTTCCGCGTTCGGGTACAACCTTGGTCGAGCAAACCCTGTCGGCGCATCCGCGCATCTCGGCCGGCGACGAATTGCCGTTCATCAACGAGATCACCGGGGCGATGCCGCGCATGCTCAACAGCCCGCTCGCCTATCCCGAGGCGCTCGCCGAATTGTGGATGGGCGACCGCCGCCGCGGCCTCGACGAATTGCGTGACTATTATCTCGAACGCGTCTCGCAGCTCGGCATCGTCGAGCCCGGAGCCGCCTGGTTCACCGACAAGATGCCGTTGAACGAGATGCATCTCGGGCTGATCGCGCTGCTCTTCCCGCAGGCGCCGATCATCCACGTCGTGCGCCATCCGCTCGATGTCGTGCTCTCCGCCTATTCGAACCATTTCACGCACGGCTTTTACTGCTCGTATGCGCTCGACACGGCGGCGCAGCATTACCGGCTTGTCGCCGATCTTGTCGCGCATTACCGCGGTCAGATGACGATGCGCTATCTGCCGGTGCGCTACGAGGACATCGTCGACGACCAGGAGAGGAGCGTGCGGCGCATCCTCGATTTCATCGGCGAGCCGTTCGACGAGAGCTGCCTCAAGTTCCACGAGAACCGCCGCTATGCCCGCACCGCCAGCTACGCGCAGGTGACCGAGCAGCTCTATGACAGCTCGCGCTACCGCTACCGCCATTATCTGAAGGGGCTCGATCCGGCGGTGCCGATCCTCGAGGAAACGATCCGCCGCCTCGGCTACCCGATCGCCGAACCGGTCAATTGACAGCCGTCCCGAGAGCAGCATTTTGCAAGCCGCCGCCAGTGCCGCCGGCGAGAACCCGGTAGAAACCTCCGTGCTGCCCGAAGTCCCGGGCACGACGCCGGTGGAAAACCCCGTCCTGCCCGGCGCGCCCGCGGCGGCGGCGGTGCAGCTCGACGCCGGCGCGGCGCCGCCGGCCGCGCCCGCTCGGCTGGCCGAGCTTTTGAACCTCGCCAACCAGCACGAACAGGCGGGCCGGCTCGACGCCGCCGAAAGCGCCCTCGGCGAAGTCCTCGCCGAGATGCCGGACCAGCCGGCGGCGCTGCACATGCTGGGCATCGTCGCTTACCGCAGAGGCCGCCGGGGAGAGGCGGCAAAGCTGATGGAGCGCTCGATCGCGCGGGTGCCGGCGAACCCGCTCTTCCGCCGCAACATCTGCGAAGTCTATCGGATGCTCGGCCGCTACGACGAGGCGGTCGCCGCCGGCAACAAGGCGGTGGCGCTCGATCCCAAGGACCGGCACGCGCATCACAATCTCGGCGTCGTCCATTACCACCGCCGCGAGCCGGGGAAGGCGATCGCCTCGATCGAGCGGGCGCTCGCGCTCTCCGCGGATTTCGCCGACGCGCATCTGGGGCTCGCCGAGGCGCTGTTGATGCAAGGCGATTTCGCGCGCGGCTGGGAAGAATACGAGTGGCGCTTCAAGATCGGCAGCGCGCCGCAGCTGATGCCGCCGACCGACCGCCCGCAATGGAACGGCGAACCGCTTCCCGACGGCACCCTGCTGCTGATCGCCGACCAGGGTTATGGCGACGTCGTCCAGTTCGCGCGGTATGTGCCGTGGGCGGCCGGGCGCTGCCCCGACATCGCCGTCGCCTGCAGCAAGGAAGTGCGCGCCGTCGTCGAGCAGCAGCCGGGCATTCGCATGGTGTTCGACCGCTGGGACCAGCGGCCCGATTTCGCCGCGTTTTGCCCGCTCTCCGGCCTCGCGCGCCTCGCCGGCACGCGCTTCGACGCGATCCCCGCGGAGGTCCCCTATCTGCGGCCCGATCCGGGAAAGGCGGCGCAATGGAGCGCGCGGCTCGCCGCGCTGGTGCCGCAGGGCTACCGCCGCATCGGCATCTGCTGGGGCGGTCGGCCCAATCCCAATCCGCATCGCTCGACTGATCTCGCGACGCTCGCGCCCCTCGCCGACCTGCCGCGCACCGCCCTCGTCTCGCTGCAGAAGGGGCCGGCGCAAAACCAGATCGGCGGCTATTGGGGCCGCGCCCCGCTGGTCAATCTCGGGCCTGAGCTCCGCGATTTCGCGGATACGATGGCGGCCGTCGAAAACCTCGATCTGGTGGTGACGATCGATACCGCGCTCGCCCATCTCGCGGGCGCCATGGGCAAGCCGGTCTGGGTCATGTTGATCTTCGGCGCCGATTGGCGCTGGTTCCTCGACCGCAGCGACAGCCCATGGTACCCGACGGCGCGGCTCTTCCGGCAAAGGGCGCCCGGGGCCTGGGCCCCGCTCGTCGCCGCAATCGCCGCGGCGCTCGCCTAGGAGCGAGGCCGTGGCAGCCGAGCCGGGCCCCGGCGCCGCCGAAGACGCCGCCGCCGAGAACACCCCCGCCGAAAACACCGTCACCGCGGGGGCGCCGCCCGTCCCGACCGCGAATGTCGACGGCGGCGCGCCGCCGGCGCCCGCCGACCGCATCGCGCGGCTGCTCAATCAGGCGAGCGAGCACGATCGCGCCGGGCGCCTCGACGCTGCCGCCCGCACGCTCGACGAGATCTTCGCCGAGAGCGCGGATCAGCCGGCGGCCCTGCACATGCTCGGCATCCTCACCTTTAAGCGCGGCAACCAGATCGAGGCGGTGCGGCTGATGGAACGCTCGCTCGCCGGCGCCCCGGCGAACGCGCTCTTTCACCGCAACATCTGCGAAGTCTACCGCGTCATCGGCCGGTACGACGCGGCCGTCGCCGCCGGCAAAGCGGCAGTAGCGCTGGCGCCGAACGAGCCGCACTGCCACAACAACCTCGGGGTCACGCACTACCACCGCCTCGAGATCGCGGACGCGATAGGGTGCGCCGAGCGCGCGATGGCGCTCGCCCCCGACTTCCCCGGCGCCCATTTCGGGCTCGCCGAGGCGCTCCTCATCAGCGGCGATTTCGCGCGCGGCTGGGAGGAATACGAGTGGCGCTTCAAGCTCGCCAACTCGCCGCGCCTGATGCCCCCCTCCGACCGGCCGCAATGGGACGGCCGGCCGCTGGCCGACGGCACGCTGCTGTTGATCGCCGATCAGGGCTATGGCGACGCCATCCAGTTCTGCCGCTACATTCCGTGGGCGGCCGGGCGCGCCGCCGGTGTCGCGCTCGCCTGCGCCCGCGAGGTGCAGCCCGCCGTAGCGCAACAGCGCGGCATCGGCATGGCCTTCGACCATTGGAGCAAGCGGCCGGATTTCGCCGCTTACATCCCGCTCTCCGGCTTGCCGCGGCTCGCCCAAACGCGGCTCGACACGATCCCCGCCCCGGTGCCCTACATCCACGCCGACCCGCAAAAGACCGCGCGGTGGGCGGACCGGCTGGCGGGGCTGGTGCCGAAGGGCTATCGCCGGATCGGCATTGCCTGGGCCGGACGGCCGACCCACACCAACGACCGCAACCGCTCGACCCGGCTCGAGACCTTGGCGCCGCTCGCCGAATTGCCGCGCACCGCCCTCGTCTCGCTGCAAAAGGGCCCGGCGCAGGCGCAGATCGGGGACTATTGGGGGCGCGCGCCGCTCGTCGCGATCGGTCCCGAGCTGCGCGACTACGGCGACACGATGGCGGTCATCGACTGCCTCGACCTCGTCGTCACCGTCGACACCTCGATCGGCCATCTCGCGGGCGCCATGGGCAAGCCGGTGTGGATCATGCTGCCGTTCGCCCCCGATTGGCGCTGGCTGCTCGACCGCGAGGACAGCCCGTGGTACCCGAGCGCGCGGCTCTTCCGGCAATATGCGCCCGGCGACTGGGGACCGGTCGTCGCCGCCGTTACGGCGGCGCTCGATCGCGGCTGAGCGCTGCCCGGTTCGCTCCAGCTCGAATGCCTGACGTTTCGCGGATTAGTTGATTTTTTAGCGGCGCTCCGAGAATATTGCTCAAATCCGTTGGGTGCTGGCGACCGTGAAGGAGGAGCTCAGTCGGTACCGTCACAAAGGGGCAGCTCGCCATCACCGACGGAGGGAACCCGGTCGCGACCTTGACGCTCAAGGGCCATTACAAGACGAGCGAGTTCGTCGTGAGTTCGGACAAGAAAGGCGGCACCGAGATCAAGATCGGCAAGCCGAAGGGTGCGATCCCGGTCTTCGTCTATGCCGACCCCGGCACGCGCGGCGGAAGCGCCAGCGCGCCCGAGGCGTTCGCCGGCGGCGCCGACGGCGGAGGCAGCAATGGCTTTACGCCGTTCGGACCCGGCGCCGCGGCGCCGGTGCTCGGCAGCTCCGATGGCCTATCGCTGCTCCCCTGGGCCACCGACCCGTTCCATTTCTGGACCATCCAGGGCTGAGCTGCGGCGCCCTCTCGCGCTAGAGAACGGGGAGGTTTCCTCCGCGATCCCCCTCCTCGCTGGCTGCGTCGAGGGCAGGCGTCTTCTAGCCGGGAATTCGGGCTGTCGAGGTCGGTAGTGTCTCAATTCGAATGTAACAGGGCCACAGCCCAAATCGCATAAGCACCAAGCAGGAACGCGGTCCCAGCGACGGATAGCAAAGCGTAACCGGCTAGCGGACGACGGCGCTTTAGAAGCTTGTCAGCAGCCAACATCAGAGCGCCGGAGGCGCAGAAAGCTGCCACGGCAATAATTGCTATCAGCCGACGAGCCGATCGCCGAGCCGAGGCGCGCGACGCTCCGCGTGTTCGTCGATCATCCGCGCCACGTCCTCCATCAACCATAACCGCGTTTCGATCCCGGCGGCCATCGCCGGAGACATCCGCAGAGTCTTGTGGATGCGGACGAAGTTGTACCAGAGCGCGTAGAGCGCGACCATGTGCGTGTGGTCTTCGAGCTTCTTCGAGAGCGCGTTGGTAAGCCGGGTGAACCGCCGCATGCTCATCCGCATGGTAAGGTTCGCCCGCTCCGTGTAGGACGTGCTGATATGCTTCGGGTCGGGATTACCGGCGATCTTCTCTTTGCGCGTCCCGACGCATTCTGATCGGCTGTAGCGCCGCGCGGCTTCGGGCGAGGATGGCGGATCGCCATATAGCTTCACCAGCATGGCGTAGTCGATGTCCGCGCCAAGCGCCTCCTCAACCGCTTGCAGATAAGCCTTATGCCCATCGGTCGTTAGCTGAACGCGGCTCGCCAGCCGGCCGCGAAGATCGTCCATCAGCATCAAGGCGAACTCGGCGTCCCTGCCGCCGCCCAGGTATGAGATTAAGAGCTTGTTCTCGGCGTCGATCGCCGTCCAGGTCCAGCAATCGCCGATCGTCGGATCGCCCGCGCGCTTGCTGTTGGGCGCGTTCTTCGCTTTCGCGTGAACGAAGCTCCAAATCTCATCGCATTGAACCCGTTGGCTTTTCACGCCACGAACGCGCCGGTCGTGATACCAAAGCGCGGCCTCCCCGGCATCGCGCAAGAGCTTGTCCACCGTGTTGATCGAGCATCCGACCGTCCGCTCGATCGACCGCATCGACATACCTTCGCAGAGCAGGGTGAGGATCTGGGCGCGCTTGGCGAGGGGCAGCTTGTTCATGTCCCGATTACATGAACTTTTTTACTTACAGTCAAGTATTTTTTTCAGTTATCGCGAAACGGGAAGACTCCTGAGGATGCTTTCGGTACGCTTGGGTTGAACAGAATTTGAGTTGACATATATGTCAATTCGGATCACGATTGTCCAGCTCCAAACTGCCGACAGGCTCGTGCCGTATGTGCCGCGAACCCGACAATCTGCTCGACGGAGATTATTCTTGGCGCGGCCGGCGTTACAAGATCTGACAAACCCTGATTCCGCCACGAATATTCTTACCGGTCGCGGCTTCATCGAAGCTGCGTTGACACGATGGACCGCTGGCGGTCGAGTCTTCGGGGATGAGAGGCGCGGTCGTTTTCTGTTCCGTTTAGAGGCCCCTCCACCAGAGATTTGGGAAATCCGGGTTACTGAGCCTGTCGTTCAATCCCGATTATTGGGACGGTTTGCGGAACCGGATACGCTGATCCTTACTAAGTTCTATACGCGCCGGTTGCTCGGCGATAAAGGATCTAAAGAATGGACCGCCGGTATGACGGCATGCGAAAGCATATGGAATGAGCTTTTTGGTGTTGAGGCTCCTTTCAGCGGCACCAGCATCCATGACTATGTGACGGACAACTGCGATGATTTCCCACTATAATGTTCTACCCGCTTTCCAGCCTAGAGAGCTCGCCGATTATGGATTTGCTCGTGCGAGGGATATCGCGTTCGATGCAATTCAAGTTCTGTGGCGGCGGCGTCGGGCCGAAGGCATGAGGCAAGCTGATATTGTTGCCGCAATTGGCCGAGATGCCGGCTGGGTATCTCGGAATTTACGCGCGCCCGGAAATTGGACGCTCCGCACAATTGGCGAGCTAGTCGAGGCTCTGAACGGAGAACTTGAGATCATTGTTCTCCCCAAGGAGGATGCGCCAGAACATCCCTCTAACTACCATGCGTATATGGGCTATGAATTGCCCCACCCACACGGAACCCGCGGGGTTAGTGGGGGAAGTCAGTTTATCGGAACGATTCCAGCGGGATTTTCGGGCATGCCGGTGCGTAAATAATGGCCCAGCCACCCAGCATTCAGTTGGTGCATTGCGTCATCTGCGATGACGTACGTACGGAAATCCTAGCTAAGGAAACGATAGTTGGAGTTTACGGACCTGGAATAGTGGTTCCATCGATACCTTGGATGATTAGTCTCTGCTTATGGATGACTGTGATATGGAGTGGAGACGGAGAGCTACCAATACAAATACGCGTGCTTAGTCCGCGTCATACCCAAGTTGCCGATCAGAACGGCATGGGACATGCAACATATCAAGGGTTAGAATCAACAATTACGTTTCGCAATATATTTTTTCTTGTGGAAACCGAAGGAACCTATACCTTTCAATGGAAGCCTGGAGATCAAGAGTGGGGAACTGCACGCCAAGTACCAATTTATATATTTAGGGATTCGACCATCGCTTCTTAGCGGCCTGCCGCGCTATTTCTTTCCTGCGTCCGGGAGAAATCTTCGCCGCGCGCGCCTTTCCGCCTCGGCTCCCCAATTCGGCGGCGGCGCTCTTGACGCGATCGGTTTCGAGTTCCTCGGTTTCCTCGCCGGTCGCGATGCGCATGACCTTGACGGCCGCGCCGATCACATCGGCCGGGCGCTTCTCGCCGCGCGGGCCTCGGGGCATTCAAACCTCCGCAGCGATCTTGTCGTACTCGGCTTGCGCCTTATCGACATCCTGTTGGGATGCCCGGCCTTCGCGCTGAGCTTTCTTGGCCTCAAGGAGGTCTTCCAGCCGCTTCTTCCATACCGGGAAAAAAGGATGATCTTCGACCGCCATGTTGCCTCCTATAATGCTTCCCGCTAAACATATAGGATCGGAGCAGCCGGCGCGACAGCCGCGTGAAGGGCTGTTACATTCAAAGTGAGACACTACCTCGAGGTCGCTCTGATTGCAAAGCCGGTCAATATTCGCTAAGATTAAATAAGCCTTTTAAGATCCGACCGACGGCGCATTCGTCCGCCGACGTGAGAGAGGTGCACCTTGCGGATGCGCCGATGAGCATCGCGACTGCTTCGCCGGGCTCGCGCGACGCCCTCGTCTCTTGCGAGACCGGGCTGTCATGCCTGTTTCGACTCGGCGTGCAGAACGGCGTCTATGCCGAGATCGGCGCAGTGCGCCGCCGCAACCTCGTCGAAGCCGAGACGATGCCGACGGCGCGGCTCGCCGCGCTGGCGCAGGAATTCGGGCTCGACGGCAAGATCGCTCGTTTCGATTGGCGCGGTCTTTTGGAGACGCCGTTCCGCCATCCGATCCTCTTGCTGCTCGACAATTCGAACGTCGTCATCCTGTTGGGCGTGCGCCGCGGCGCCGAGCCCGCCGAGGTCGCGATCTCCGACCCGCTCTACCGCGACGGCGAGGTGTTCTTTCTGCCGCGCGCCGATCTCGAGCGCGCCTGGAGCGGCAATGCGCTTGTCCTCAGCCCGCTGCCGCCGAGCGAGGAGGACCAGAGCTTCGGCTTTTCCTGGTTCACCAAGAAGCTGTTCGCCGAGAAAAAGCTGCTCGTCGATGTCGCCGCCGCCGCCTTGACGATGAACTTCATTGCCCTCTCGGTGCCGATCTTCTTTCAGCTGCTCGTCGACAAGGTGGTGCCAAACCAGGCTTTCGCGACGCTGTACGCGATCAGCGCCGGCGTCGGCATCCTCATTCTCTTCGACGGCGCCTTCAATTACCTGCGCAACTACCTCTTGTCGTTCGTCACGCGCAAGCTCGACCATACCGTCGCCAACGAGACGATCGACCACCTCCTGAAATTGCCGATCGACTATTTCCACGCCAATCCGTCGGGCGTCATCGCCTACAAATTGCAGGAGGCGAACAACGTCCGAGATTTTCTCGCGAGCCGGCTGTTCAATACCTTTCTCGATTTCAGCGGCGTCGTCATCTTTCTGCCGGTCCTCCTGCTCTATTCGTGGCAGCTGACGGCGATCGTGCTCGCCGTCTCGGGCGCCGCCTTCCTCGCGCTCGCCGTCATGTCCCGCGAGTTCCGCCGCAAATTGAACGAGGTCAATGACATCGAAGGCCGCCGCAAGGCCTTTCTGTTCGAGATCCTGAACGGCATCTCGACAATCAAGACATTGGCGCTCGAGCCGCGCTCGATGGTGCGCTGGCGCCGCCATACCGACGAGGCGGCGGCAAAGACACTGTCGCTCGACCATACCGCGGCGCGCGCGCGCAGCCTGATTGCGAGCCTCGAGCGCGGCATGAGCGTCGGCATCGGCGCCTTGGGCGCGCTGTTGGTGCTGAACCACCAGATGACGGTCGGGGCGCTCGTCGCCTTCAACATGATGGGGCTGCGCCTCGCGCAGCCGCTGATCCACGCCTCCTCATTGATGCAGGAATACCAGCGGGCGGTCCTGTCGCTGAAGCTTCTCGCCCAGCTGATGCAGACGAAGCGCGAGCCCGCCGCCGGCCAGCTGGCGCCGCGCCTCAAGGGCGACATCGAATTCGAGGACGTGACCTTCCACTACCCGGGTTCGCCGACCCCGGCCCTGAAAGGCGTGTCGTTTGCCATCGAGGCTGGCCAGACGGTCGGCATCGTCGGCCGCAGCGGCTCCGGCAAGACGACGATCACGCGGCTGCTGCAGGGCCTCTACCGGCCGCAGGCGGGGCTCGTCAAGCTCGACGGCCAGGATTTGAAGGAATTGGACCTTACCCATCTGCGCACCCAGGTCGGCGTCGTATTGCAGGAGAATTTCCTGTTCCGCGCCAGCGTGCGCGAGAACATCGCGATGACGAAGCCGACCGCCTCGCTCGACGATGTCGTCGCCGCGGCGCAGCTCGCCGGCGCGCACGAATTCATCCAGCGCCTGCCGCACGGCTATTCGACGATGCTCGAGGAGAGCGCGCAGAACCTCTCGGGCGGGCAGCGCCAGCGGCTGGCGATCGCCCGGGCGCTGATCCACGACCCGCCGGTGCTCGTCTTCGACGAGGCGACGAGCTCGCTCGATCCCGAGAGCGAGGCGATCATCCAGCAGCATCTCGCCGGCATCGCGCGCGGCCGCACGATCATCATCATCACGCATCGGCTTTCCTTCGTCGCCCGCGCCGATGCGATCGTCGTCGTCGATCAGGGCCGCATAGTACAGGTCGACCGGCACGAGAATCTGCTGCGCGGGTGCCTGCCCTACAACCAGCTGTGGAGCCAGCAAGCCAAGGTGTACCAGTGAGCGTCGAGGTCGTGCCGCCGCGCCGCCCGACCGCCGTTCCGGCGCCCGGCGCGCCGGCGCCGCGCGCCGTCATCGACTACGATTTCGAGACCGTGCTGACGAGCCCGCCGAAACAGCGGCTGGTGCTGTGGCTGTTCGTCGGGCTGCTCGTCGTCGCCGGGATCGCGGTCGCCCTCGCGCGCGTCGACATCGTGGTCGCCGCCAACGGCAAGCTCGCGACGAGCGCCAGCGAGATCCTCGTGCAGCCGATCGATACCGGGGTGGTGCGGCAGATCGCCGTCACGATGGGCGAGAAAGTCGAGAAGGGCGCCGTGCTCGCCCGCCTCGACCCGACCTTCGCGGCGGCCGACGAAACCGCGCTCACGGCAAAGCTCGGCACATTGCAGGCGAAATTCGACCGCCTCGCGGCCGAGATAGCCGGCCGCCCCTACGCGCCCGAGCACGCGACCGCCGACGAGGCGACCGAGCGCGACGTCTTTTTGAAACGCGGCGCCGAGTACCGCGCACGGCTCGATGCGGTCGCGCATAAGGTCGACCAGCTCGCGGCGAGCCTCGCCGCGCGCAAGACCGAGGCGCATGGTCTGAAGGAAGAGATCGCGCTCGCCGGCCAGACGACGACGCTCTATTCCTCGCTCGTCGAACGCAACCTCGCCTCGAAGCTGCGGCTTTTCGATGCGAAGGAGCACCTCGTCGAGGCGCAGGCGCGGCTCGACGCCGATCTCGGGCAGCAGCATGAGCTCGCGGCCCAAATCGCCGCGGCGGGGGCCGAGCGCGACGCCTTCGTCAGCGAGTGGAACCGCAAGCTCGCCGAGGCGATGGCGCAGACGCGCGCCGAGCGCGAGGCCGCCGCGGCCGAGCTGCAAAAGGCGCGGCTGCGGCATCGCCTCTCGGTATTGCGGGCGCCCGCCGCCGGCACGGTGCTGTGGGTCGCCGACCGGCCGGAGGGCTCGGTCGTGCGCCCGGCCGAGCCGCTCGTCCGCCTGGTGCCGAAAGACGCGCCGCTCGTCGCCGTCGTCCGGATCGAGACGCGCGACGTCGCCCGGCTGAAGCTCGGCGATACGGTGACGCTCAAATTCGAAGCCCTCCCATGGCAGCAATTCGGTCTCGTCAAAGGTACCTTGACGGCGCTCGCGCCCGACACGCAGAGCGACTCGGACCCGAGCGCGACGGCGCAGGAGATGAGCGAAGCCGGCATGCGCAACGCCGCGCATGAGAGCCTCATCCATTACCGGGCGCGGGTCGCGCTGACGAAGGCCGAGTTCCGCAACCTGCCGGCCGGTTTCGCGCTGCGCCCCGGCATGCGGGTCTTGGCCGAGATCAAGGTCGGCCGCCGTTCGGTGCTCGAATACATCCTCAACCCGCTGACCCGCGTCTTCAGCGACAGCCTGCGCGAGCCGTGAGGGTCGACCCGAAATGAGCCGGCGATATCGATCGTGCCCAACGCATAGTCCGTCATTCCCGCGAAAGCGGGAATCCAGGGACCCGAGTTGCCGTCGCTTGCCCTGGACCCCCGCTTGCGCGGGGGTGACGGGCGGACGGGCGGGATTTAGAGAGTGCGGAGAAGAATTCCGATGACCGCCTATTTCTGCGACGGCCTCAAAGAAGTCGCGATCGTCAACGGCGTCGCGCGGCTCGAATTTCACCGCGTCGAGCCCGGCGAGCGCGGTGTCGCGCGCGAGGCGCGCACCGTGCCGGCCTTCACCGTGGCATTGCCGGTGCAGGGCTTCGCGCAGGCATTGTCGATGCTCGATAAGGTGCGCGAGCAGCTGATCCGCGAAGGGCTGCTGACCGCCGCCGCGGCTGACGCGGCGGCGCCCGCTCAGCGCGACAAATCCCCGAATTTTGCGTGATAGGACGAGCGCCCGGGTTAGGCGGCGGCAGGGTCGGGAGGCAAGCATATGGCGACGGTCAGCTGGGCAGGCTCCGTCAGCGGCAATTGGACGCTGGATCCGGGGGATTGGAGTAGCGGTAACGTCCCCCAGGCGGGCGACGACGTCGATATCTCGGTCGGCGGCGCCTACACGGTCACGATCACCGCGCAAATCAACGCCATCAACTCGCTGACGATCGGCGATACCAGCGCCATCCTGGAGATCCTGGATCCGGGCGCGACGCAATCGATCACCGGGTCGCTGTCGAACAGCGGGACGGTGGAGCTCGTCAGCAGCAGCACCCTTTCGGTCGGCGGTTCGCTCGATAACACCGGCACCTTGGCGATCGACGACAACAGCAGCTCGACGGGGAGCTTTCTGTCGGTCGCCGGCGACCTGACGAACAGCGGCCAGATCCGGATCGGCGCGGTCGACACCAGCAACGGGCAGATCGGCGGCGACAGTTTGAGCGTCTCGGGGACGCTGGCGAACACCGGGGTGATCGACATCTACGACAACAGCGCGGTGGCGATGGTCGTGACGGTCGGCTCGCTGGCGGCCACCGGCGGGCAGATCAACCTGATTGGCGACCGCTTCGGCGGCGGCGCCGGGGCGGCCGAGCTGATCGTCAACGGTGGGGCGACCGTCTCGGCCAACGTCTCTATCGGCAGCCATGCCGTGCTCGACGTGACGGGCATCTTCGACGAGACCGGCGGCACGACGACCGTGACCGGCACGCTGAGCGCGGCCGGGGTCGACGTCACGGGCGGCCGGCTCGTCCTCGACAGCGCGCTCGCCGGCAGCCTGCCGATCACCCTCGGCGGCACCGGCATCGTCGAGTTCGGCACCACCGTCGCCTCGGGCGAGGTCGTTACCTTCGGCGCCGGCGGCGAGCTTGTGCTCGACCAGCCGGGCGGCTTCGCGGGCGCCGTCGCGCAATTCAAGAACGGCGAGACGATCGACCTCAAAGGGATCGGCCTCGCCGCCTCCTATACCTATGCGGGCGGCGTCCTCGACCTGAAGAACGCCGGCGGCACGGTGATCGCCGCCCTCTCGCTGACGACGCCGATCGGCAGCCCGCATTTCCTCCTCGGCACGGACGGCAGCGGCGGCACGCTCCTCCAGATCCAGAACCCGAACACCTTCAGCGGCAGCTATCCCGGCGGCATCGTCCTCAGCACACCCTCGACGCAGAACCCGGCGACGATCACCGCCTCGGCCTTTGTCGGCACCGGCACGATCGCGACCGATCCCAATGTCGGCGTCCTCGGCACCGCCGGCTTCGCCTGGACCGTCACCAATTATGGCCATGTCGAGGGGAAGACCGACGGCGTCTACCTGACCGCCGGCGGCACGCTGACGAACCGCGCCGCGACCGCCTTCATCGAAGGCGGCAACGACGGCATCCTGGTTCTCAACCAAGCCGGCTCGGTCAGCAATTTCGGCACGATCGAGGGGGGCACGGCCGGATCGGGCACCGGCGTCGACTTTTACGACGGCGGCAGCGTCATCAACCAGGCCGGCGGCACGGTCAGCGGCTATTCCGGCGCCGTGCACATCTATGGGGCCTCGGGAACGATCGTCAATTACGGCTCGATCGTCGCGACCGGCACGGGGTTCGACAAAGCCGTCTATCTCGGCAACGGCGGCAGCGTCGTCAATGAGACAGGCGGCTTCATCGGCGGTTATAGCGGCGTCGTGTTCTACGGAACGGGAGGCACCGTCGTCAATTACGGGAGGATCGCCGGCAGCCTCGGGCATGCCGTCTATTTCGAGGTCGCCGGCAGCGTCACCAACAAGGCCGGCGGCATCCTCACCGGGTATACGCTCGGGGTCGGGCTCTCGGGTGGCGGCACGCTCGTCAATTCCGGCTCGATCGCCGCCGATTCGACGATTTCGGCGGTCGGCGTCTCGCTCGGCGCCGGCGGCATTGTCAGCAACGGACAGAGCGGCCTCATTTCGGGTCACATCGCCGTCGATTTCTCGGGCTACGGGGCGCTCGTCAATCACGGCACGATCACCGCCTCCACGACCGGCGGCGTGTTTGGCGCCGGCGCCTATCTGAACGCCGGCGGCTCGGTCGACAATTTCGGCACGATCGCGGGAACGGGCACCAACAACGGCGGCGTGAAGTTCGCCGACGGCGGCGTCCTCACCAACGAGGCCGGCGGGCTGATCGCGGGCGCGCACGGCGTCTTTATCGATGCTGCCAGCGGCACGCTCGTCAATTTCGGGACGATCGATGCATATCTCAGCGCCGCCGTCTATCTCGGCGGCGGCGGCAGCGTCACCAACAGCGCGGGCGTCACGATCAGCGGCTATTCGGGCGGGGTCGAGTTCTACAGCGTCGCCGGCAGCCTCGTCAATTCAGGCGCCATCCTCGCCGCCGGCAGTGATTCGTCCGGCGTCGATCTCGCGGCAGGCGGCACGGTCACCAACAAAGCCGGGGCCACGATCAGCGGCATGGGCGATGGCGTGGTCGGCGGGACCGCCGCCACCGTCGTCAACAGCGGCTTCGTCTCTGGCAATTACTACGGTGTCGAATTGTCGGGCGCGGCGGCGAGCGTCGCCAATTACGGGACGATCACGGGCGGCCGCTACGGTGTCTTCATGAGAGGTTCCGGCAGCACACTCGTCAATGACGGAACCATCATCGTCAATGGCGGAACGGCGGTGGCGCTCCTGGGTAGCGGCAACCGGCTGATTGACGACCCCGGGGCAGTGTTCACGGGTATCGTCTACGGTGGCACCGGCAACGACACGCTCGAATTGGCGTCGGCGAGCAGCACCGGAACACTGACGGGCCTCGGCACCAATTTCACCGGTTTCCAGAACGTCGTCGTCGATGCCGGCGCGGTCTGGAAGATAACCGATCCGGTCATCATTTCGCCGCCGGCCTTCACCAATGACGGCACGATCATCGTCAATGCCGGAACGGTCGATTTCGGAGCGGTCGGCGAGGATCTCGGCGATCGGGGCGTCATCGACATCGGCCGCAACGGGCTCGCCCTGTTCGACGGCACCGTCGCCGCCGGGCAGACGATCGGTTTCATCGGCACGGGCGCGCAAGCCGACCTCGCAGACGCCAGCGGATTCGCCGGCGCCGTGACCAACTTTCAGGCTGGCGACACAATCGATTTCGAGGGCATTGTCGCCAACGGCACGAACTATGCGGGCGGCGTGCTCACGCTAACCGACAACGGCATCGTGGTCGCCGAGGTGACGCTCGCGACGAACCAGGGAAGCCCGGTCTTTCATCTGGGTACGGATGGCAGCGGCGGCACGGATTTAACCTTGCAGCCGAGTCTCTCCAACATTTTCAGCGGCTATTTCCCGAATGGCATCGTCCTCGACGATGCGGCGACGCAGAACCCGGCGACGATCACCGCGACCGGCACTGTTACCAACAAGAGCGGCAGCATCGCGGTGTTCGGCACCGGCGGCTACGATTGGACGTTGACCAATCTGGGCTACATCGACGGGACCGCGTTCGGTGTTTCCCTGACCGCCGGCGGCGTTGTCGTCAACGGCACGCCCGATCCGGCCCCCGGCTATATCGAAGGCAACATAGACGGCGTCAAGATCACCGGCGGCGCGGGCACGGTCGGCAATTACGGCACGATCATCGGCGAGACCGGCGACGGCGTCTATCTCGGCGACGGCGGCAGCGTCGTCAACGGCACGACGGCCAACACCGCGGCCTACATTCGCGGCTATTTTGATGGCGTCCTTATCGCGAACGGCAAGGGAACGGTCGTCAATTACGGCATGATCAGGGGCAGCGGCACCACCGGAACCGGGATCGGGCTGAGGTCCGGCGGCATCGTCCACAATTCCGGGCTGATTCACAGCAGGTTCGTTGGCGTATATGTGACGGGCGCTGCGGGAACGGTGACGAATACCGGGACCATTGAGGCGGCCACCACCGGCAACAACAGCAACACGGTGATCCTGGTCGACGGCGGCTATGTCCAGAACCTGGGCGTCATTTCGAACGCTGGACACGGAAACGGCGACTTCGCCGTCCAAATTGGGGTCAGTGCCGCCGGTACCATCGTCAACGGCAGCCGCGTATATACTGCCGCCCTCATTGAAGCGTATCACAATGCGATTATCACGGGCACTGCGGGCGGGCCGAGCACGCTTACCAACTTCGGCACTATCGAAACGACCGGCACCAATAACTACAACGTGATTTCGTTCCGCGACGGAGGCGCCATTACCAATAAGGCGAGCGGCTTGATCAGCGGCTTCTCAGGCGGCATCTTGGTCACCGAAGCCGCCGGCACCATCGATAACGACGGCACTATCGAGAGCGCGGGGACGAGGGGCTCCGGCGTCGTTCTCGCGGCCGGCGGCAGCCTCAGCAACACCGACACGGGCTCGATCACCGGCTATGCCAACGGGATCATCGTCGCCGGCGGTACCGGAATGATCGCCAATTACGGCACCATTCTGGGAAACGGCACCTCCGCCGACGGCATCTATATGGGCGACGGCGGGTTGATCGCCAACGGTGCGAGCGGCACGAGCTACGGGCTGATCGTCGGCGGGCGCAGCGGCGCCGTCATTGCCGGCCAGCCCGGCACGGTCGTCAATTATGGCACGATAGACAGCACCTCCTCGATCCTCTTCTCGGGGAGTTTGCACGGGACGGGCGTCCTGCTCGCCGACGGCGGCACCCTCGTCAATGGCGCGGGCGCGCTGATCGAGGCCTACGAGCTCGGCGTCTATATCGGCGGCCTGCACGGCACCCCGACGCCCGGCGCGGTCGGCACGGTTGTCAATTACGGCACGATCGAGACGACGGCGCTCGGCACCGTCGCGGCGGCCGCCGTCGTTCTCGCCGAGGGCGGCAGCGTCGCCAATTACGGGCTCATCGAGAGCGCCGCGCGCACCGGCATCAGCATCCGCGGCACGCTCGGCACGATGACCAATCTCGGCACGGTCGAGAGCAATGCCGCGTACTATCAATCCGCCGCCTATCTCGGCGCCGGCGGCATCGTCACCAACGGCGCGAGCGGCCCGAGTTCGGCGCTGATCGAGGCCGGCTGGATCGGGGTCAACCTAAAGGCCGGCGGCACGCTCGTCAATTACGGCACGGTCGAGAGCCTCGGCACGCAGCCCGGCACGTCCGGCAACCAGGGCCTCGCGGTCTTCATGCCGAAGGGTGGCTACGTCGTCAATTACGGTCTGATCGAAGCGGCCGGCTTCACCGCCATTTTCATGGGCGGCAGCGCCGGGGTACCGATCGCGGGCGGCGTAGGCACGGTCGTCAACCTGGGCACCGTCGAGAGCACGCAGAGTAACGCCATCGGCCTCGCCGAGGGCGGCATCGTCATGAACGGCGACGCCGGCGATACGACGGCCCTGATCGAGGGCGGCGCGAACGCCGTCGCAATCTATATCGGCGGTATCAGGGGCACCGTCGTGTCCGGCGCTGCCGGCACGGTCGTCAACTACGGCACGGTCGAGAACGCGACGACGCTGCACAGCGCGATCGTTCTGGCCGCCGGCGGCGGTGTCACGAACCAAGCGACCGGCCTCATTCTCGGCGGGCTCGACGGCCTTTCGACGGTCGGCCTCGGCGGCTCGGGCGGCATGGGCACGGTCGTCAATCGCGGCTCGATCGAGGGCGAAACCGAAAACGGCATCCATTTCGGGGCGGGCGGCAGAATCACCAACAGCGGCTTGGTGTCCGGAGCGACGAACGGCGTCCTCTTAACCGGTAGCCAGGGCGCGACCGTCACCAATACCGGGCTTATCGAGGGCAATGTCGGGGTATACATATCGGCCTCGGACACAGGGGTGAACCGCATCGTCAACGATGCGACGGTCAGCGGCTCCGGCGGCACCGCGATCCTCTTCTCCGGCGGCACCGACACCCTTGTCATCGATCCGGCCGCGGTATTCATCGGCAGCATCGTCGGCGACGGGGCTCTGAGCACGCTCGAGCTGGCGGCGGGCGACGGCACCGGCACGCTGGCGCTCGGCGGCTCGATCACGGGGTTCGGCCATGTGAAGGTCGATGCCGGCGCGGTCTGGCAGATTTCCGATCCGCCGGTGAGTCCGCCCGCTTTCACCAACAACGGCACGATCCTCGTCTCCGGCCGGCTCGCCTTCGGCAACGTCGGACAGAACAAACACGCGCACGGCACCATCAACCTTGCCGCCGGCGCGACGGCCGAGTTCGACGGCAGCGTCAAGGCGCATCAGAAATTCGTCTTCACCGGCAACACCGGCACGTTGCGGCTCGAAGACGCGAGCGCCTTCTCGGGCAAGATTGCCCGCTTCGCCGCCGGCGATCTGATCGACATCGTCGAGTCGGGGGCGAACGGGTTTTCCTTTGCCGCGAGCTTTGCCGACCATACGCTGACCGTGACCTATTTCGGCGTCACCATCGCGAGCCTCAAGCTGGCCGGCAAATTCAGTACTTCCGACTTCGCGCTGACCGCCGACGGGCGCGGCGGCGTCTATGTCTCGCTGGGCACGCCGGGACCGGCCGCGCTCTCGCGCGCCACCCACGGCTTCGGCGGCGGGCTAGCCGGCAGCCCCGCGGCGGCCGCACCCGCCTTCACGCCGTTCGGCGCCGCCGGATCGCTCTATGCCGCGAGCCTCCCGGCGGCCGGCAATTCGCTGCTCCAGAACCTTGCCGACCCGTTCCACTTCTGGACGATTCAGAACTGAGCTGCGGCCTCGCCGGCAGCCGCGCGGTTGCCAAGCCCGCCGATCGGGCTTAGCTTGCCGAACACGACGGCAGAAGGGTTTGGGCATGAGCGAACAGATCAAGGTCTTCTGGCAGCCGCATTGAACGAGCTGCCTCAGGGTCAAGGAGTACCTCTCGGTCCGTGGGATCGAGTTCGAATCGATCAACGTATTGGCGGATGAGGCTGGGCTCGCCGAGCTGCGGCGGCTCGGTGCGCGCTCGGTCCCGATCGTCTCGCGCGGCGATCGCTTCGTCTTTGCGCAGGTGATCCGCGACGTCGTCGAGTTCCTCGGATTGAAGGAGGACGGCGGGCCGGCGCTCGCGCCCGCCGAACTTGCGCGCCGCTATCCCGATATCCTCGATACCGCGATCCGCCTCGTGCGCCAGATGCCCGACCGCGAGCTGGAACGGGAGCTGCCGAACCGGCCGCGCAGCTACCGCGTGCTGCTGCACCACATCTTCCAGATCCCGACCGCTTTTCTCGACATGGAAGAAAAAGGCGGCGGGCTCACCCGCGAGCGTCTCGAAGTAAAGCCCGACCCGGCGATGTCGAGCGAACAGATCGCGGCCTTCGGCGAGAGTGTCAGGGCGCGCTTCATCGAATGGTGGAAGGGCGCGGCGAGCGGCGATTTCGCGCGCCCGGTCGAGGCTTATTTCGGCAAGGCCTCGCGGCACGAGGTGCTGGAGCGCACCGTGTGGCATTCGACGCAGCACACGCGCCAGCTCGCTTCCCTGCTCGAGCGCTCGGGTGTCGCTCCCGACCGGCCGCTCGGGCCGAAGGACATCGAGGGGCTGCCGCTGACGGAGCGGATCTGGGACGAGGGCTGAGGCCTCAGCCGGCGGCGAGCGGCGGGTCGGCGACCGCGACGATCCCGGCCGGCCCGAAGCCGTTGAAGCGGGTCGCAAGGCACGGCCCGTAGGCGCCGAGCTGACCCAATTCGAGCCAATCGCCTTCCTGCGTATCGGCCGGCAGCCGGAACGGCCCCCGCATCCGGTCGGCGCTGTCGCAGGTCGGGCCGAAGAGCGTGAAATCGGCGAGCGGCGCCGCCGCGCCGGCCGCTTCGCCGAGGCGGATGCGGCGCGCCGGATAGCGGAAGCCGAGCGCCCCCGCATCGGCGAGCGAGCCGTAGACGCCGTCGTTGATGTAAAGGGCGAAGCCGCGCCGCATCTCGACGAGCACGACGAGCGAGCCGCCCTCTGCCGCCAATGCCCGGCCGGGCTCGGCCCACAAGGCCGTCGACGGCGGCAGACGGCGGGTCCGCGCGGCGGCGATCGCGGCCATGTATGCCGAGAGGGGCGGCGGCGCCGAGCCGGGATAGGCAACCGGAAAGCCGCCGCCGATATCGACGATGTCGACCGTCACCTGGGCCTCCTCGACGGCCGCGCCGGCAAGCGCGATCGCCCGCGCGTAGGCCTCGGGTTCGAGGCATTGCGAGCCGACGTGAAACGTCAGGCCGAGCCGGCCGGCATGCGGCCGCGCGAGGCGCAGCAGACCCGCCGCCTCGGCGACCGGCGCGCCGAACTTGCCCGAAAGGTCGCACACCGCCCCGCCCTTCGGCAGCGCCAGCCGGACGAACAGCCCGAGCGGCGGCGGCGCGCCGACGAGCCCCAGCGGCACGCTCTCTTGCAGGATCTTTTCCAGTTCGTCCGCGCTGTCGAGCGCGAAGTCGCGCACGCCATGCCGGTGATAGGCCGCCGCTATCGCGGCGCGGCCCTTGACCGGGTGCATGAAATGCACGGTCGCGTCCGGCAGCAATTCCCCGACGAGCGCCACTTCGGCGATCGAGGCGCAGTCGAAATGCCTGACGCCCGCGGCCCACAGCGCACGCAGCACGCGCGGCTCGGGATTGCATTTGACGGCATAGAGAACCTCGCCCGGAAAGGCGGCGAGGAAGGCGCGCGCCGCGGCTTCGATCGCGGCCGGGCGCAGGCAGTAAAGAGGCGTCGCGGGGCGCTCGCGGGCGACCACCGCGTCGACCGTGGGGAGATTGGCGCACCCCTAGGGGTGCGCCGCAGCGAGCCGGATTTTTGCCATCGCACGATCCTCCGGATGAGCGGAGCCGGCCCGCCGCGAGGCTCGCGGCAAGGCCGAAGGAAGAGAAAAGTCTCAGATGCTGATCGTGCGCGGACTTCGCGCGACGTGCCGGGCGGCGAGCATATCCGTTTCCCTTAAGGGCGCCGGCCCACGGTTGGCCGGCTCGGCCGAAAGAGACGCGTTACGTCGTAGCGGCACCCCTGGGGAAGCGGGGTCCTAGGCACGTGCGATTTGCGTCGGAGGGGGTAGATGGGCAAGCGGGGCGCGCGATGCAAGTCCCATCGCGTGGGCTTATGGAGACGGCCCTTTTGCGGCGCCCGTCAGGGCATTCCCTCGGTTGCGCCGACGCCGCGATTCGGAGCGAGCAGCGCGATGTAGTCCCAGGCGATGGTCGCCGCGGCGAGCGCGGTGATCTCGGCCGCGTCATAGGCCGGCGCCACCTCGACGACGTCCATGCCGGCAAAGGCGAGGCCCCGAAGCCGCCGCAGGATCGCGCGCGCCTGCCAGGTCGCAAGCCCGCCGACTTCCGGGGTGCCGGTGCCGGGCGCGAAGGCGGGGTCGAGCGCATCGATGTCGAAGCTCAAATAAAGCGGGCCCTCGCCGACGGTCCGGCGCACCTTCTCGGCGACGCTTGCGGGCGCGCTCTCATGCACCTCCTCGGCGGTGACGATCGTCACGCCTTTGCCGATTGTCCACTCGTTGACGCTCGCCTCGACCGGCGAGCGGATGCCGATCTGCACCATCCGGCGCGGCTCGACGAGCCCCTCCTCGATCGCGTGGTAGAAGGGCGAGCCGTGCCCCCAGACGAGGCCGAAGCTCTCGGGCCAGGTGTCGACATGCGCGTCGAAATGCACGAGGCCAAGGGGGCCGGTCTTGCGCGCCAGCGCGCGCAACAGCGGCAGCGTTATCGAATGATCGCCGCCGAGCGCGACGAGATGCGACAGCGGCGCCGCCGCCTTCTCGATCGCCGCGAGCGTGCCGGCGATGTCGCCATGGACGATGCCGAAATCGCCGATATCGGCGATGTCGAGCGCTGCCGCGGCGCGGCCTGCCCAGGGATGGTCGTCGGTCCCCAGCATGCGGCTCGCTTGCCGGATTGCCGCCGGCCCGAAGCGCGCACCCGGCCGGTTCGAGGTGCCGAAATCCCACGGGATGCCGGCGACGGCGATCGCGGCGTCCTGGCTCGCCCTTTCGAGGCCGAGAAAGCTCGGGCGCAGGGCATAGGTCGGGGTTGCACTCATGCCCCTTATCTGGGGAGCCGCGAGCCGCGAATCAGCGCCCGCCGCGGATCTTGCCCGAGGCGGCGTTGCCCAGCCCGGCCTCGGCCGCGAGCCGGCGGTAGCGCTGCTGGCTGTTGCCGAGATGCACGCGCATCGCCTCGCGCGCCGCGAGGGCGTCCTGGCCGGCAATCGCGGCGCAGATGACGGCGTGTTCGCGCTGGAAGGTTTGGAGGTAGGCGCGCTGGCCTTCCGGGCGGTGCGCGGCGACCCGGATGCTCTGCCGCGGAATGATGAAACGGCCGAGATATTCGAGGAAGTGCGGAAATTGCGGGTTGCCGGTCGCCTCTGCGATGGCGCGATGAAAGGCGAAATCCTCGTCGATCGCGGATTCGCCCCGCTCCAGCGCCCGGTCGATCGCGGCGAGCGCGCGCGCGACGCGGCGCCGCGCTGCGGCCGAGCCGCGCGATGCCGCCAGCCCCGCCGCCTCGACCTCGACGCTGGCGCGCAATTCCATGACGTCGAGCACTTCGGCGATCGATGGCAGCCCGTCGAAGGCGAGGCGGAACGGGCGCCGTGCGACATCGGCGGCGACGAACGCGCCGGCGCCCTGCCGCGTCACAACCAGCCCCTCGGCGCGCAAGGCCGCGACCGCCTCGCGCACGACCGTGCGGCTGACCCCCATCGCGGCGACCATCTCCTGCTCGGTCGGCAGCCTGGCGCCGGGCAAGAGTTCGCCGCTTAAAATCTCGCGGGCGACGCGCTCGGCGATCTCGTGCGAGAGGCTCTTCGGCGGCGGCACCGGGCGGAAGACATCGCGCTCTCGAGGTGAAACCCGCACTTGCCGGTACTCGTATGGTTATCGTATAAATTTAGCACCGGCCGAACCACGATGCCACCGATAAGCGCCGGAACTCAGCGACGGAGGGAGACCGATGCGACGACGTGATGTGATTGGGCTCGGGGCAGGTGTTCTCGCCGGCGCGGCGCTGGCGCCGTTCGAGGCATTCGCCGCCGCGGAAAAGATGGTTCTCAAGGCCTCGGACGTGCATCCGCCGGGCTACCCGACGGTCGTCGCGGTCGAGGACATGGGCAAAAAGCTGGCGACGGCGACGAAGGGCCGCCTCTCGATCCAGATGTATCCCTCGATGCAGCTCGGCGGCGAAAAGGAGGCGGTCGAGCAGGCGCAGGTCGGCGCCATCCAGTTCGCGCGCGTCAGCGTCGGCGTGCTGGGGCCGGTCGTCCCCGACCTCAACGTCTTCAACCTGCCGTTCCTGTTCCGCAACACCGCCCATATGGAGAAGGTCATCGACGGCCCGATCGGGCAGAAGCTGCTCGACGAGGTGACCAACAACCCGAACACGCATCTGGTCGGGCTGTGCTTCATGGATGCCGGCTCGCGCAACCTCTACAGCACAAAAAAGCCGATCCGCACGATCGCCGATCTGAAGAGCATGAAGATCCGCGTCATGGGCAACCCGATCTTCGTCGCCATGATGAACGATCTCGGCGGCAACGGCGTGCCGATGGGCTACGACCAGGTGTTCAGCGCGTTGCAGACCGGCGTCGTCGACGGCGCCGAGAACAACGAGCCGAGCTATGTCTTCGACCATCACTACGAAGTCGCGAAGTTCTACACGCTGACCGAGCATCTGATCGTGCCGGAGATCCTCGTCTTCTCGCGGCCGACCTGGGACAAATTGTCGAAGAGCGACCAGGCGCTGCTGAAGAAGCTCGGCCGCCAAGCGCAGCTCGAGGAGCGGCGGCTGTGGAATGCCAAGGTCAAGGACGCCTATGTGCGGATGAAGAAGGCCGGGATCCAGGTGATCCCGATCGCCGACAAGACGCCGTGGCAGAAGGCGGTGAAGCCGGTCTGGGATCAGTACGGCAAGCAGTATGCGGGGCTGATCAAAGAGATCTCGGCCGTCAAATGACGCTTGACCTGGCGCCGGGGGTGCGCGCTTCGAGGCGCACCCCGCCGGGCGCTCCTCAGAGCTTGTGAAGGGATCGGATGAGCGCCGTATGTCCTTCGAGACGGCCGCTCCGCGGCCTCCTCAGGATGACGACGTTCCCTTTTGCCATCGACGCAGCACCGTCATGCCGAGGAGCGCCCGCTCGGGCGCGTCTCGAAGCACGCGGCACGGGAGTTCAACCGTCTCGCCGATTCCTTCACAGCCTCTCGGCATGAGGATATCCTTGATGGCATTACGAAAACCCCTCATCCTGAGGCGCCGCGCGAAGCGTGGCCTCGAAGGACGCACGACGGTTCTGCGGGCCAACTGATGCACTCCCAACAGGCTGCGGTTAAGGGGGACGTGGCCACACCGGCGTTCCCGGCGGAGCCTGGAGAGGCCGGGCTGCGGCATGTCCTGCGCCGCACGATGGACGCGCTTTATTGGCTGTCGGCCGGGATCGCCAGCGTCACCCTCGTGCTGATCGCGGTCATCATTCCCTGGGGCGTCTATACGCGCTATGTCCAAGACAGCGCCGCCTCCTGGCCGGAGCCGGCGGCGATCCTATTAAGCGTCGTGTTGACCTTCTTCGGCGCCGCCGCCTGCTACCGCGCCGAGATTCACATGCGCATCACCTTCGTGCGCGGCCTGCTGCCGCCGCCGCTGCGGCGCGCCAGCGAAATTCTCGCCGAGCTGCTGGTCGCCGCGGTCAGCATCTTCATGACCGTCTGGGGCATCGGGCTGTGCCAGACGACCTGGCACCAGACGATCGACGAATTCCCCTGGCTGCGCGTCGGCATCACCTATCTGCCGATCCCGATCGGCGGCGTGCTGACCACACTCTTTGTCGTCGAGCGCATCCTGATCGGCCCGCCTGCCGGTGCCGCGAGATCGCCGCAGCTCGACGAGTTCGAATAGGACCCGATGGGCATCCTCATCGTTCTCGGCACGCTTTTCGCCTGTTTTGCGGTCGGCATGCCGATCGCCTACGGGCTCGGCCTGGCGGCGCTCGCCGGCGCCTGGTGGGCCGGCATCCCGCCGGCCGCGGTGATGCTGCAGGTGTCGAGCGGCGTCAGCAAATTCGCCATGCTGACGATCCCGTTCTTCGTGCTGGCCGGCGCCATCATGGCAGAGGGCGGCATGGCGCGGCGGCTGGTCGCGCTCGCCAACGCGCTCGTCGGCTTCGTGCGGGTGCGCGGCGGGCTGTCGGTCGTCAACGTGCTTGCGACGACCTTTCTCTCCGGCATTTCCGGCTCGGCCGTCGCCGACACCTCGGCGATCGGCTCGGTGATGATCCCGCAGATGGAAAAGAGCGGCTATCCGCGCGTCTTCGCGACGAACGTCACGATAACCTCGTCGGTGCAGGCGCTGCTCGTGCCGCCTTCACACAACGCCGTCATCTATTCGCTCGCGACCGGCGGCACGATCTCGGTCATCAGCCTCTTCATGGCCGGCGTCGTGCCGGGCCTCTTGCTCGGCCTCTCGATCATGTTGCTCTGCCTCGTGCTGGCCTACCGCGACGGCCATCCGAGGGGCGAGGCAGTGCCGCTGCGTCAGGCGCTGCGGATCATGCTCGACGCCGCCTGGGGCCTGATTACCATCGTCATCATCATCGGCGGCATCCTGGGCGGCGTCTTCACGGCGGTGGAAGCGGGCGCCGTCGCTTGCGTCTGGGCCTTTTGCGTCACCATGTTCGTCTATCGCGACTACCGCTGGCGCGACTTGCCGGTGCTCGTGCACCGCACCCTGCGCACGGTGGCGATGGTGATGACCCTGATCGCCTTTGCCGCCGGCGTCGGCTACCTGATGGCCCTCTTACAGATGCCGGCCAAAGTCACCGCTTTCTTCCTGACCTTGTCGCACGACAAGTACGTCATCCTGATGCTGATCAACGTCATGCTCCTGTTGCTCGGCTGCTTCATGGACATGGCGCCCTCGATCCTGATCACGACCCCGATCCTGCTGCCGGTGATGGTCAATTTCGGCGTCGATCCCGTGCATTTCGGGATCGTCATGATGCTCAATCTCGGGATCGGGCTCTGTCACCCGCCGGTCGGCTCGATCATCTTCGTCGGCTGCGCCGTCGGGCGCGTGCGCATGGAGGACGTCGTGCGGCAGATCTGGCCGTTCTACGCCGTCATGTTCGCCGTGCTGATGCTGGTGACGTACTTCCCGGCGATCTCACTGTGGCTGCCGCACGCGCTGCATTTATGACGCGCTGAAGCTCAGACGCGCTCCAGCACCGCCGCGATGCCCTGGCCGACGCCGACGCACATCGTGACGAGCGCGTAGCGGCCGCCGGTGCGCTGCAATTGCCGCGCCGCGGTCAGCGCGATGCGCGGGCCCGAGGCGCCGAGCGGGTGGCCGACCGCGATGGCGCCGCCGTTCGGGTTGACGCGGCTGTCGTCGAAGGAAAGCCCGAGCCCCGAGAGGCAGGCGAGCACCTGCGCGGCGAAGGCCTCGTTGATCTCGATGACGTCGATGTCCTTGAGTTCGAGCCCGGCGCGCGCCAGCGCCTTCTTCGAGGCCTCGACCGGGCCGATCCCCATGATCCGCGGCGGCACGCCCGCGACGCCGCTCGACACGATGCGGACGAGCGGCTCGGCGCCGGCGGCGTCGCCCGCCCGGCGGCTGGCGACGATCATCGCGACCGCGCCGTCGTTGATGCCCGAGGCGTTGCCCGCCGTCGTCACGCCGTCCTGAAAGAGCGGGCGCAGCTTGGCGAGCGCGTCGAGGTTCGTCTGCGGGCGCGGATGCTCATCCTCGGCGACCGTCACCGGCCCCGTCCGGCCGCCCGGCACCTCCACCGGCACGATCTCGCCGGCAAAGAACCCATCCGCCTTGCCGGCCGCATATTTCCGCTGCGAAGCCTCGGCGAACAGATCGCAGGCCTGGCGCGTGAGCTGGAAATCGCGCGCCAAATTGTCGGACGTCTCCGGCATTGTGTCGGCGCCGAACTGCCGCTCGATCTTCGGGTTCGGGAAACGCGCCCCGATCGTCGAGTCGAAGACCTTCATGTCGCGGCTGTAGGGGCTTTCCGCCTTCGCCATGACAAAGGGCGCGCGGCTCATGCTTTCCACCCCGCCCGCCACGAAAGCCTCGCCCTCGCCGCAGGTGACGGCCTGCGCCGCCATGACGATGGCGTTGAGGCCGCTGCCGCAATTGCGCTGCAACACCGAGCCGGCGACCTCGATCGGCAGTCCCGCGAGCAGCCCCGCGTGCCGGGCGACGCAGCGGCTGTCCTCGCCGCCCTGGTTGGCGCAGCCGACGACGACGTCCTCGATCTTGGCCGGATCGAAGCCGCTCTTCTCGACGACGGCGCCGATGACGCCCGCCAGCATGTCGTCGGGCCGCAGCTTGGCGAGCGCGCCGGCATGCCGGCCGAAAGGGGTGCGCAGACCGCTGTAGAGATAGGCGTCGAGCATCGCTGGTTTCTCCTCGTCGAGCCGGCTTGCCGCATCTCCGCGCGACCGCCCCCCTCTGTCAAGCCCCGCGATTGCGCGCGGAAACGCGTTATACTTCCGGAAAAGCCGATCGAGGTGCCGATGCACGAGGATCATCGCGGCGGCGGAGCGGGCCACGTCCATCGTGGCATCGACTACGGCCGCGCCTTCGCCCTCGGCATCGCGCTCAACCTCGCCTATCTCGCGGGCGAGGCGCTGTTCGGCGTGCTGTCCGGCTCGCTGGCGCTGCTCGCGGACGCCGGCCATAATCTCGGCGACGTGCTCGGGCTGGCGCTGTCCTGGGGCGCCGCCGTGCTCGGGCGGCGCGGCCCCTCCGGGCGTTTCACCTATGGGCTGCGATCGAGTTCGATCCTCGCGGCATTGGCGAACGCGCTGATCCTCCTGCTGGTGACCGGCGGCATCGCCTGGGAGGCGCTGCGCCGCCTCGCCGAGCCGGAGCCGGTCGCCAGCACGGTCATGATCTGGGTCGCCGCCGCCGGCATCCTCGTCAACGGCGCGACGGCATGGCTGTTCGCCTCGGGCCGCGGCCGCGACCTCAACCTCAGAAGCGCCTTCCTGCACATGGCGGGGGATACCCTCGTCACCCTCGGCGTCGTCGCCGCCGGCGTCGCGATCGCATTCACCCATTGGCAATGGCTCGATCCGGCGGCGAGCCTCGTCGTCTCCGCGGTCATCGTCGTCGGCACCTGGGGCCTCGTCAAAAGCGCCTTCGGGCTCGCCCTCGACGCAGTGCCCGAAGGCGTCGACGCCGAGGCGGTTCGCGCCCATCTGGCGGGCCTGCCCGGCGTCGCCGCGCTGCACGACCTGCACATCTGGGGGATGAGCACGACCGAGACGGCGCTGACCTGCCATCTGGTGATGCCCGGCGGGCATCCGGGCGACGCACTGCTGGGCCGCGCCGCCCGGGAGCTGCACCAGCGCTTCGGCATCGCGCATGCGACGATCCAGATCGAGCTCGCCGACACCGACGAGGCCTGCCATCTGACCCCGGAGCACGTCGTCTGAGCGGGCCGCAGCGTGTAGTATCGTCGGGAGGCTGCAGCACTTTGGGGAGGCTTCGATGAGTTTAGCGGAGATCATCGTCGGGCGCCGGCTCGCGACGGTCGCCGAGATCGGCGCGGCGATCGAGCGCCAGCGCGCCGAAGGCGGCCGCCTCGGCGACAATCTGGTCGCGCTCGGGCTCGTCGGCGCCGATCAGCTCGCCGCCATCGCCGCCAGCGGCCCGCCGCTGCCGACGACTATCGCCGAGACCGGCATCGCGCCGCGCAACCTGCTCAGCCTGCTGCTGAAATTCATGATGATCGAGGATTGCGAGACGGTCTGGGACATGGCCGAGCGCATCAAGCTGTCGCCGCGCATCGTGCAGGAGCTGTTCGATGACGCGATGAGCCAGCGCTACGCCCAGACGCACGGCACCGCCGACGGCCTCGCGCTTTCCACCCGCTACATCCTGACCGAGCAGGGCCGCGCCGCCGCCCGCGACGCGGTCGAGCAGAACCAGTATCTGGGGCCGGCGCCGGTGGCGCTCGCCGATTATCAGGCGCAGCTGGTGAAGCAAGCGATCAAGAACGAGGCGCTCGACGGCGAAGCGCTGCGCAAATGCTTCGAGGGGCTCGTCGTCCCCGAGCATTACCTGCGGCGCATGCTGCCGGCGATCAACGCCGGGCGCACCGTGCTGCTGTTCGGGCCGCCCGGCAACGGCAAGACGACGATGGCGACGCGCATCGCCACCGTCTTCAAGGACGTGGTGTTCATTCCCTATGCGATCGAGGTTTCCGGCCAGATCATCAAGGTGTTCGACAGCACGCTGCACAAGCCCGCGGTGTCCGAGGCCGACGCGCGCGCGCTCGCGGAACAGACGACATTGCACCGCGAGGGTTTCGACGAGCGCTGGGCCGCGTGCAGCCGGCCGGTCGCCGTCGCCGGCGGCGAAATGACGCTCGATATGTGCGATTTGCAATACAGCCCGCACACCAAGTTCTACGACGCGCCGCTGCATGTGAAGGCGCTCAACGGCATGTTGCTGATCGACGATTTCGGACGGCAGAAATTCAATGCCAACGATCTTTTGAACCGGTGGATCGTGCCGATGGAGAGCCAGGTCGATTATTTCAAGCTCAACACCGGCGCGACCTTCTCGCTGCCCTTCGACGAGCTGCTGATGTTTTCGACCAATCTGCAGCCGGGCGACCTCGTCGACCCGGCCTTCCTGCGCCGGATTCCTTACAAGATCAGGTTGTTTTCGCCAACCCGCGATGAATTCAGGCAGATCTTCGATGGGGTTGCCAAGGCGAGCGGCATCGAGCTTCCCGACGAGGTTTTCGACTATATTGTCGATACCTTGCAGCGCGGGAATTTTGAACTCGCATATTACCAGCCGAAATTCATCTGCAGCCAGGCAATCGAGGCGTGCAACGCCTTTGACCTGCCGCGCGCCCTGACGCGCGAGCTGGCGGCCGAGGCCTTGGCGAACCTCTATTTCGACATCGGCGGCGAGAGCGGCGGCGAAAACAATTGATCCACGCGTGATTTTGTCGTCCCGGCCCGCGGGTCCGCGCTTCGCGCGGCCCGAGGACAGGCTCCGGCCGTGACCCGGGTTTCCGCGCACTCGCATTTGCAAGCACTTGGGGTGCCTGCTCTCATCGTGCGGCGGATCGGTGGACCCCGGCCTGGGCCGGGGTGACGAGACATCAGGGTATCCATTCACCTCGCCCATTGCCCCGCGCCGGCGCGCGGATTAGCCTCGCTCGGTCCTGCCCGGAGGTGACGATGAGCGAGCATGTCGTGGTTCGCGAAGTGGGAATGCGCGACGGGCTGCAGAGCCTCGCCGAAATCATGCCGACCGAACAGAAGATCCGCTGGCTCGAGGCGGAACACCGGGCCGGCGTGCGCGAGATCGAGGTCAGCTCGTTCGTGCCGCCGAAATTGCTGCCGCAGCTCGCCGACGCGGAAGCCGTCCTGCGCCACGCGATGACGCTGAAGGGGCTGTTGCCCTCGGCGCTCATACCCAATTCGAAGGGCGCCGAGCGCGGCCTCGCCTTGCACGTGCCCGAGATGAATTTCGTGCTGTCGGTCAGCGACGGCCACAACCGCTCGAACGTGCGCCGCAGCACCGAAGAATCGATCGAGGATTTCCGCCGCGTCGTCGCGCTCTGCCGCGCCGCGCCGAAGAGCCGCCGGCCGCGCATCGGCTGCGGCCTCGCCACCGCCTTCGGCTGCACGATCGAGGGCGCGGTCGACGAAGACCGGGTGCGGCGCATCGCGCTCGCGATCGCGGAAGCCGGCGCCGCTGCGATCACGCTCGCCGACACGGTCGGCTACGGCAACCCGGCGGCGATCGGCCGCGTCTTTCGCCGGGTCATCGCCGATGTCGCACCGATCCCGGTATCGGGCCATTTCCACGACACGCGCGGCCTCGGCCTCGCCAATGTGCTGGCCGCGCTCGAGGCCGGCTGCCGCGCCTTCGACGCCTCGCTCGGCGGGCTCGGCGGCTGCCCCTATGCGCCCGGCGCCACCGGCAACATCGTCACCGAGGACCTCGCCTTCATGCTCGAGGCGATGGGGTTCGAGACCGGCATCGATCTCGACCGGCTCGTCGCGGTGCGCCAGATCCTCGCCGAGAACCTGCCGGGCGTGCCGCTCTACGGCGCCATCGCCAAGGCCGGGCTGCCGAAGAATTTCCGTCCGGTGCCGGTGCGCCGCGCCGCCGAATGAGGGATGCCGGCATGCCGCTCTCGAACGAACGCGTCGCCTGGTTCAACGGCAATATCCTGCCCGAGAGCGAGGTCCTGATCCCGTTCCGCGATCTCTCTTTCCTGCGCGGCGACGGGGTCTTCGACATGACCCGCAGCTTCAACGGCAAGGCCTTCCGCCTGAAGGAGCACATCGCGCGGCTCTACCGCTCGCTCGCCTATGTCGAGATCGACCCGGGCCTTTCGCAGGCCGAGATGGCGTCGGTCAGCGAGGAGGTGCTGGAGCGCAACCGGCACCTGTTGGGCCCGGACGAGGATTATTGGCTGGCGGAGCGGGTCAGCCGCGGCGTCAAGGAGGTGCCGGGCGACAACTGGGCCCATACCGGCCCCAACGTCATCGTCGAATGCATGCCGCTGCCCTACGCCGAGCGCGCCCGCGACTTCCGCGACGGCATCGCCGTCATGATCCCGTCGGTGCGCCGCACCGCCCCCGACGCGCTCAGCCCGCGCGCCAAGATGCATCAGTATCTGAACCTGATCCTCGCCGACCGCGAGGTGAAGGCGAAGGACCCGCAGGCCTGGGCGGTCTTGCTCGACGCCAACGGCAACCTCGCGGAAGGCACCGGCGCCAACATCTTTCTGGTGCAGGAGGGGCGGCTTTATACGCCGCGCGAGCGCTATGTCCTGCCGGGGGTCAGCCGGCAGGCGGTCATCGATCTGGCGGGCCGGCTCGCGATCCCCTTCGAGGAAAAGGATCTCGACATCTACGACGCCTATACGGCCGAGGAATGCTTCCTCACCTCGACGAGCCTGTGCATCTGCGGCGTCAGGAGCATCAATGGCCGGCTTCTCCCCGCCGGCGCGCCGGGCCCGCTGACGCAGCAGCTGACCGAGGCCTACAAGGACATGGTCGGCTGCGATTTCGTCGCGCAATATTTGAAGCGATTGTAAGGCCGGCCGCTGCCGTCATTGCGAGCGGAGCGAAGCAATCTCGCCGGGATTGCCGCGGCGGCCGTCGGCCGCCTCGCAATGACGACTCAGACGGTTATGGCCAGCCCTCACCCCGTCGCGACCGAAGTGTCGTCGCGGCCGCCCCACTCGGTCCACGAGCCGTCGTAGACGGCGACGTCCTCCTTGCCGGTGAGATACAGCCCGAGCGCGAGGATGCAGGCGGTGACGCCGGAGCCGCAGCTCGCCGTCACCGGCCCTTTGGCGTCGATGCCGGCGGCGGCGAAGCGGCGGGCGATCTCGGGCGGCGGCAACAAGGTGCCGTCGGCGGCGAGGATGTCGGCATAGGGCAGGTTCTTCGCGCCCGGCATGTGGCCGCTCTTGAGCCCCGGGCGGATCTCCGGCTCGGCGCCGGAAAAGCGCCCGGCAGATCGCGCGTCGGCGACCGTCGCGCGCCCGCTCTCCAGCTCGGCGCGCACCTCGTCGAGGCCGCGCACCAGCTGCTTCCTGAAGCGCGGCGTGAAGACGGCCGGCCGCGGCCGCGCCGGCCCCTTTTCGACGGGGCGGCCCTCGGCGAGCCATTTCGGCAAGCCGCCGTCGAGCACCGCGACCTTGTCGTGGCCGAAGACGCGGAACATCCACCACACGCGCGCCGCGCTCATCAGCCCGTGCCCGTCATAGGCGACGATCCGCGCCCCGTCGGCGAGCCCCAGGGCGCCGGCCTTCGCCGCGAATTCAGCGGCCGCCGGCAGCATGTGCGGCAGCGGGTTGTTCGCGTCCTTGACGGCGTCGATGTCGAAGCGCACCGCCCCCGGAATATGCCGGTCGAGAAACTCGGCATCGGCGTCGCGCGGCACGTTCGGCAGGAAATAGGTGCCGTCGACGATCCGGATGTCGGGATCGCGCAGATGCCCGGCGAGCCAATCGGTCGAAACGAGGGCGTCGTCGCGGTTCGGCATCGGATTTCTCCAACAAGCTCCTTGCGGTCGGCGAAACATAGGGCTTTCGTCGCAAGGGAGCGACCGGTTCCGACGCCGCGGAGGATCTGTTGCACAAGCTGCGCCCGCATCTCGCCGCCGTGTTCCTCGCGCTTGCGGCCGCGGTCTTGCAATCCTGCACCGGGCTTTCCGGGCTGAAGCGGCTGCCGGACGCGCAGGCCGTCATCGCCGACATCACGTTCCCGGGATCGCCGCTGACGATCGCGGCGGCGGCCGACCGGCGCGACCGCAGCTACCGGACGGGGGAAAGGATCGGGTTGTCGGTGCGGCTCGGCAAGCCCGCCTATCTGGCGATCCTCGAGGTGCGGCGGAGCGGCGAGACGCGTCTCTTATTCCCCAACAAGAAGCATCCGGGCGCATTCGAGCCGGCGGCCGTTCCGGTCTCGATCCCGGGGCCGGGCGACGAGTTCGCGGTTCTCGCGCCGCGCCCCGGCACGGTCCTCATCGAAGTCGTCGCCTCGACCAGCGGCGCTTCGTGGCTCTTTCACCGCACGCCGGCCGGATCGGCCGTCTTCGCCGATCTCGGCTCGACGACCCATCTGCTCGCCAAGGAAATCGTCAGCGCGCTGAAACACGGCGGCGCCGCTGCCGCGGCGAGCGCCATCGTCATTCGCGTCGAAGGCGAATAGCTCGCGGGCGCGCGGCGGGCGGGGATCGCGCGCGCTTCGCCCGCCTATCCTATCGCAGGAGTCCCCGGCGACGCTCCTCAGACTCGCCGCCGCCCGATGGAGGCCGTTCGTGAACAAGCTGCTCTTCGCCGCCTTTGCCGTCGCCGCAACGATCGCGGTGGCCGCGGCACCGCTCTTCGCCCAGTCGGAAAACAATCCGGCGGGCGGCAACCCGGCGGCGAACGCCGCCGTGAACCCGGGCGCGACGGCGCCGCTCGGCGGCACCGGCGGCGAGGCGGGCGGCATGCCGGAAAAGCAGGGCCGCTGGGGCATGGGGCGGAACGGCCCGGGCGCGATGCCCTGGAAAATGATGATGGGGCACATGGCGATGCGGCACCGCATGATGGGGCGCTCGCCGCAGGCCTGGTGCGAGGAGCGCCTCGCGCGGCGCGCCGGCCTGCGCGCCTATGTTGCGGCGAAGCTCGACTTGACCGCCGCGCAGCGGTCGCTGTGGCGCAAGGTGCAGGCGGCCGCCCGCAGCGAGGCGCAGGCGGAGCGGCAGCTGTGCGACGCGATGAAGCCCGGCACCCAGACCAGCGTCATCGACCGGCTCGACCGCATGCAGCGGTTTCTGACGGTGCGGCTCGACGGGCTGAAACAGGCGAAGCCGGCGGTCGAGGCGCTCTATAAGGCGCTGACGCCGGAGCAGAGGAAGGTCATCGACCATCCGTTCCGGATGCCATGAGCGGCGGCGGACCGGGGCCGGTGTGCGGCCTCGCCGAGGCGCGCCGCGTGGCGCGCTTCGGCTTCTGCGTGGTGGCGCGCTGCGCGGTCTTTCTGAGCTTGACGATCGGCAGCCTGGGGCTCGGCTTCGCAGTCGCCTCGGCACTGAAGCTGTGAGATTTTCGCCCGGCCGCCGCGCGCCCTAAAGCGGCTTCTTGTCGGATGATCTGCGCATTCGTGATCCGCGGCCGAATCCCCCTCTCCGCCCCCGAGGGCGGAGAGGGCCTTTGTGTACCGACCAACGCAAATTTGCTTGGGCGCGGCGGCCGGCTTGACGGCGGGGCGGGCACGGCTCAGGCTTTCCGGCGACGCGCGGTTGGAGGAAGCCGATGAAGCTGATGTGGTTTCACCTGATGCCCTACACCGAATTGCCGGCGGATTTCCGCGACAAGCATCCTTCCGTCTGGGTCGACATTCATTCCTCGCTGTTCGACCCGGCGCGCGCGCATCTGATGTACAACGACTTCATGGACGAGCTCGAATTCGCCGCCGCCTGCGGC
>DATLKN010000017.1:0-53313 GCA_035538335.1 Allostellaceae bacterium | reverse complement strand
GCCCTTCACCAACTCGAAGGCCCTCGGTAAGCTCGCGATCGTCACAGCCTGTGGCATTGGGGGTGCTCCTCTTTGCGGACTTCAGCAACCCGCGGAGTACCCCCTCTCACAGCCCTGACACAAATCTCCGTACATCACCCGCGCGGCCCTCTCGGTTGACACCCGAGGGCCGGCTCGCTCATGGTGCCGCGAGCCTCCCTCACTGCCGGACAATTCGATGAGCGATCAACTTGCCGAGACCGTCGAAGCCGCCTGGGAAGCGCGCGACGGCATCGGGCCGCAGACCCGCGGCGCCTGGCGCGAGGCGGTCGAGGCGGCGCTCGACGGGCTCGACCGCGGCCGCCTGCGCGTCGCCGAAAAGACCGCCGCCGGCTGGCGAGTCCACCAATGGCTGAAGAAGGCGGTGCTGCTGTCCTTCCGCCTCAACGACATGGCGCTCTTGCCGGGCGGTCCGGGCGACCCCGGGCGCGGACCGGCGCATTGGTGGGACAAGGTGCCGTCCAAATTCGCCGGCTGGACGGAAGCCGAATTCCGCGCCGCCGGGTTTCGCGCCGTCCCCGGCGCGATCGTGCGCCGCTCGGCGCATGTCGCCGCCGGCGTCGTCTTGATGCCGAGCTTCGTCAATGTCGGCGCCTATGTCGGCAGCGGCACGATGATCGATACCTGGTCGACGGTCGGCTCCTGCGCCCAGATCGGTAAGAACTGCCACATCTCGGGCGGCGTCGGCATCGGCGGCGTGCTCGAGCCGGTGCAGGCCGAACCCGTCATCATCGAGGACAACTGCTTCATCGGAGCGCGCAGCGAAGTCGCCGAAGGGGTCGTCGTCGAGGAGGGCGCGGTCCTGGCGATGGGCGTCTTTCTCGGCGCCTCGACAAAGATCGTCGACCGCGAGACGGGCGAAATTCACACGGGCCGCGTGCCGCCCTACTCGGTCGTCGTGCCGGGCTCGCTGCCGGGCCACAACCTGCCCGACGGCAATTGGGGGCCGAGCCTCTATTGTGCGGTCATCGTCAAGAAGGTCGACGAGAAGACGCGCGCGCGCACCTCGATCAACGAGCTCTTGCGCGAATGAGGAATTCCGCCGTCGATGCGATCTCGCTCGCCGCTGCGCTGATCCGAGCGCCGAGCGTCACGCCGAAGGACGAGGGCGCGATCGGCCTCGTCGCGCAAGCGCTCGAAGGATTGGGCTTTACCTGCCACCCCTTGGCGTTCGGCGACGAGCCGATTCACAATCTCTACGCCCGCTTCGGCACGGGCCGCCCCAATCTGTGCTTCGCCGGCCATACCGATGTGGTGCCGACGGGGCCGCGCGAGGCGTGGTCCTTCGACCCGTTCGGCGGCGATGCCGAGGGCGGCCTGTTGCGGGGACGCGGCGCCACCGACATGAAGGGCGCGATCGCCGCGTTCGTCGCGGCGGCCGAGCGCTTTCTCGCGGAGCGGGGCGAGGGCTTTTCCGGCTCGATCAGCCTGCTCATCACCGGCGACGAAGAGGCGGCGGCGGAAAACGGTACGAAAAAGGTGCTAGAATGGCTGGCCGAGCGCGGCGAGGCGATCGACGCCGCGATCGTCGGCGAGCCGACCTGCGCGGCCGCCCTCGGCGACATGATCAAGATCGGCCGGCGCGGCAGCATGACCGGGCGGCTGACCGTCTTCGGCGTGCAGGGGCATACCGCCTATCCGCACCTCGCCGACAACGCCGCGCACCGCCTCGTCGGGATGCTGGCCGCGCTGACCGAGGCCGAGCTCGACCGCGGCTCGCCGCATTTCCCGCCCTCGAGTTTGCAGATCTCGACGATCGACATCGGCAACCCGGCCTCGAACGTCATCCCGGGCAAGGCCGCGGCGGTTTTCAACGTCCGCTTCAACGATTGCTGGACGAGCGCGGCGTTGCAGCGCTGGATCGCCGAGAAGCTGGACGACGCCGGCGGACGCTACGGCCTCGAATTCAGCGTTTCCGGCGAATCCTTTCTGGTTCCGCCGGGGCCGCTCAGCGATACGCTGGGCGAGGCGATCCGCCGGGTCGCCGGCGTCGAGCCGCAGCTCGTTACGACGGGCGGCACCTCGGACGCGCGCTTCATCCAGGCCTATTGCCCGGTCGCCGAATTCGGCCTCGTCGGCAAGACGATGCACAAGGCCGACGAAACCGCACCGCTCGCCGACATCGAGACGCTCGCCGAGATCTACCGCACCTTCCTCGCCCTCTATTTCGGCCGGTCCTGAAGATCGGCCGTCGCGCTTGATGCCAACCCATTCCCGCGCCAGGACGTCGGCGCTGCTGCGCGAACTCGCCGAGGGCGCGGGCGAGCGCATCAGCCTCGGCGAAGTCGGCGCCGCGCTCGAAGACCGCGCCTTCGGCATCCTGGTGTTGTGCCTGGCTTTGCCGAACGCGGTGCCGGGCCCCTACATCCCCGGCTTCTCGGCGATTCTCGCGCTGCCGATCATGTGGCTCGGATTGCAGCTCGCGCTCGGCCGCAGCCAGCCGCGGCTGCCCGGCTTTCTGCGGCGCCGCTCGTTCGCGCGGGCGCGGTTTCTGCGCTTCGTCAACCGGGCGACGCCGCTCTTGTTGCGCATCGAAGCCTGGCTCGGGCCGCATCCGGGCTGGCTGACCGAGACGCGCGGCCACCGATTTCTCGGCCTTGTGCTCGTCATCTTCGGCTTCGGGCTGTCGCTGCCGGTGCCGCTCGGCAATTTGCCGGTGGCGATCGGCATCTCGATCCTCGCCTTGGGGTTGATCGAAGAGGACAGCCGAGCCTTGCGCTGGGGGCTGCTCTCGGGGCTGCTCGGCTGCTTGTGGCTGCTCGCGCTCGTCACCTTCGGGGTAGCCGTCGTGACGCGCATCGCGCCCTATTTCGGATAGCGGATTTCGACCAGCGTCAGCCCCTCGGCGGGCGCCGTCGGGCCGCCGGCGCGGCGGTCGCGCGCGGCGAGTGCGCGCGCCATGTCCTCGGGCCGCCAGCGGCCGAGCCCGACGAGCTTCAGGGTGCCGGCCATGTTGCGCACCTGGTGATGCAGGAACGAGCGCGCCCGCGCCTCGATATGGATTTCCTCGCCCGCCGCCGAGAGTTCGAGGACGTCGAGCGTCTTGACGGGCGACTTCGCCTGGCACAGCGAATCGCGGAAGCTCGAAAAATCGTGCCTCCCGATCAGATGCCGCGCCCCCTCCCGCATCGCCGCGAGATCGAGCGGCGGCGCGACGTGCCACACTCGCCCGCGCTCGACCGCCGGCGGCGCCCGGCGGTTGAGGATGCGGTAGCGGTAGACCCGCAAGATCGCCGAGAGCCGGGCGTCGAAGCCCGCCGGCGCCGGCGCCGCCGCGACGACCGAAATCGCCGCCGGCCGCAGATGATGGTTGAGCGCGCTCATGATCACGTCCGGCGCGGCGGCGCGCGCGAGGTCGCAATGCGCAACCTGCGCCAGCGCGTGCACCCCGGCATCGGTGCGCCCGGCGCCGTGCACCGTGACGCGCTCGCCGCAAAAGCGCAGGATCGCGGTTTCGAGCGCCTCTTGCACCGAAAGCCCGTTCGCCTGCCGCTGCCAGCCGACGAGCCCGGTGCCGTCGTATTCGATCGTCAGCCGGTAGCGGGGCACGGCAATACCGTTCCGGGCGCAATGCGAAAGCCGTTGAGAAAAAGGGCGGCGTCGAGCGGCGCGCGCCCGGCCCGCTGCACGCGGGTGAGGCGCAGCGCGCCCGCGCCGCAGGCGATTGTCAGCCGCTCGTCGAGAAGGGTGCCGGGAAGCGTGCCGCCCGCGACCGGCACGGGCGTCGCCGCGAGCACGCGGATGCGCTCGCCCCGGGCCTCGAAAAAGGCGCCCGGCGCGGGCGTCAAGGCGCGCACGCGGCGCGCGAGCGAGCCCGCCTCGTGCCGCCAATCGAGCCGGCCTTCCTCCCGCCCGATCTTGGCGGCGTAGGTGACGCCTTCCGCCGGCTGCGGTCGCGGCGCGAGGCGGCCTCGGCGAACCCCCTCGAGCGCCTCCAGGATCAGCCGCGCGCCGAGGCGGGCCAATTCGGCCGCGAGGCCGCCCGCCGTCCCCTCGGGGCCGATCGGCAGGCTGCCCTGCAACAGGATCGGCCCGCTGTCGAGCCCTTCCTCCATCTGCATGATCGTGATGCCGGTCTCGGCGTCGCCGGCGAGGATCGCCCGCTCGATCGGCGCCGCGCCGCGCCAGCGCGGCAACAGCGAAGCATGCACGTTGAGGCAGCCGAGCGGCGGCGCCGCGAGCATCGCCGGCGGCAGGATCAGCCCGTAGGCGGCAACGACCGCGACGGCCGGCCGAAGCCGGGCGAATTCGGCGGCCGCCTCGCTATTGCGCAGGCTCGCCGGGCAGCGGACGGCAAGCTCGTGGCGCTCGGCCAGCTCCTGCACGGGCGAGGGTTGCAGGCGGTGGCCGCGGCCGGCCGGGCGGGGCGGCTGCGTATAGACGGCGAGGATCCTTTCGCCGGCCTCGATCAGCGCCGCGAGGATCGTCGCCGCAAAGGCGGGCGTTCCCATGAAGACGAGGCCCGGCGCCTCGTGCCCGGCGCCCATCGCCGCGGCGGTCAGGCCGGCACGCGGCTGCGCTTCGCCTTCGCCAGCTTGCGCAGAATGATGCTCCGCTTGATCGGCGAGATGTGGTCGACGAAGAGAATGCCGTCGAGGTGATCGATCTCGTGCTGCAGGCAGGTGGCGAGCAGGCCCTCCGCCTCGAATTCGCGGACCTCGTTCTGGTGATCGAGATAGCGCAGCCGCACCTTCGCCGAGCGGGTCACGTCGGCATAATGCTCGGGCAACGACAGGCAGCCCTCGCTGCTCGCGATCCGCTCCTGCGAGCGCCACAGGATCTCCGGGTTGGCGAGCTTCAACGGCTGCGGCTCCTCGCCCTCGCGGGCGACATCGACGACGAGGACGCGGCTGACCACCCCGACCTGCGGCGCCGCCAATCCAATGCCGATCGCGTGGTACATGGTTTCGAGCATGTCGTCCATCAGCCGCCGCACCTTGTCGTCGACGGCGGCGACCGGCCGCGCCTTCGCCTTGAGGCGCGGATCGGGAGCCGTGATGATCGGGAGCAGGGCCATTTTCGTCACGCTGGGGGCGTCGGCTCTAGGTAAGATTTGCCGGCGGGGGCGTCAATACGGGGCGGACCGCGCTGTCGGTCGGGTCGTCCGGATGGCGCGCTCCGGCCGTGCCGCGTCGTCATCGCCGGCATGACGATGCGGTTTATGATTTCGATTGTGCCGATCCGACCCGGGGTGAAGAGGCGGCTCATCCGCCGGCCCGCCGGCGCGCGGCTACTCCGCGGCAGCGGCTCTCGCTTCGGGACCCTTGAGGCCCGCCGCGGCGATCGCCCGCCGCAGCGCGGCGATCTCGGATGCCGGCAGTTTGACGAGCGGCGGGCGGACGACGGCCGGCGGCAATTTGCCGGTCAGCGCCAGCACCTCCTTCATGCGGTTGTGCATGTCGAGGAAGGGCGGCGCGTAGAACGCCTGCACGATCGGGAACATGCGGTCGTTGAGCCGCTGCGCGCGCGGCAGATCGCCCGCCTTGACGGCGCGGAAGAGGGCGACCTGCAATTCGGCGATGACGCTGCCCGCGCCCGACAGCAGCCCGTTGCACCCCAGCACCAGCGAGCTCAAGAGCCAGGCGCTGTGCGTCGTCAGCACCGTGACGGGCCGCGCCAGCGATTGCAGCGAGCGGATGTTGCGCTCATGCGTCATCGGGTCGCCCGACCAGTCCTTGATGGCGCGGATCGTTGGCACCTCCTCGGCCAGCCGCAACAGCGTCTCGTGCGGGTAGCCGAGCCCGCCCGAAAGCGGATAGTTGAAGCAGATCAGCGGCAACGGGGTCGCGGCGGCGACGGTTGCGAAATGCGCCACCGCCATTTCCGGGCGCAACTGCCCGCCCATCGTCATGCTCTGCGGCGGAAAGACGAGCAATGCCGTGGCGCCGCCCGCCTCGGCCCGCCGCGCGATGCGCGCCGCCTCCAGGCTGCCGTCGGCATAGACGCCGGCGATCACCGGCAGCCGCGCCCCGATCTCGTCCATCGTCAAGTCGAGGACCCGGGCCTGCTCGTCGAGCGAGCAGGCGTGCACTTCCGAGGAATGGCCGTTGACGGTGATCGCCGAAATGCCGTCGACCGCCGTCACGTCGCGCAGATGGTCGCGGTAGGCGGTTTCGTCGATGTCGAAATCGGGACGGAACGGCAACAGCACGGCCGGTATGACGCCATGCGGCATCCACTCCTTGAAGCGCGTCGTCATCGCGAACCTCCTCGTCGAGCCTTCGCCGGCGCTTCCAGCATACAATCGCCGAGCCGCTTGGCGCCAGCGGCGCGGGTCGGGCGCGACCCGGCTCACTTCCCGCGCATCGAACGCTCGTCCCACAATCGCAGCCGATAGCCGTCGGGATCGACCAGCTCGGCGCCGTAGCCCCAATAGGTCTTCTGCGGGCCGTGCGCGAATTCGACGCCGCGCGCCGCAAGCTCGGTGAACGCGGCGTCCACGTCGGCAACCTGGAACCACAAGGCGGTGCCCTGCGGCGACGGCGCGGGCGCTACCTCCTGCAGGAAGATCGCGAAGCCCTCGCTGTCCTGCAGCGCGACCGTGCGCCGCTCCGGGATCTCGAACTCGACCCTCAGCCCGAGCCGCCCGACATACCAGTCGCGCGAGCGCGCATAATCGCCGACCGGGATCGCCAGATGGTCGAACTTCAGCATCGGCGCCAGCGGCGTGCTGTTAGTGCTGCTGCTGCCCCGCCGCCGCGCGCCGGGCCGCGAGCTGGCGGTAGCGTGCCCGCTCCTTGTCGCGCCAGGCGGCGCGCTCGGTCTCGGAGATCGTGCCGTCATGGTCGGCGTCGATCTCGGCGAAGCGGGCGTGGAAGCGCTGGTCGCGCTCGGCCGCCGGCATCGCCGCGTACCAGTCGTAATAGCCCTTGATGCGTTCGAGCCGGGCGCGCGTCAGCGGCGACAGGCCGGTCTCGGCGAGGCGCTTGCCGAGCTGGGCTTGGCGGGTCGCAATCAGGTGCAGCCGATAGGCGCGATACTGGTCGAAGGTGATCAGCTCCGGCGCGGCGGCCGGGTTTTGCGCCTGCGCGGCCGGCGCCGGCGGGCCGGCGTTCGGCTGCGCCGCGGCCGGCGACAGCCACGACGCGGCGGCGAGAAGCGCGCAGGGAGCGAGATAAAGCCATCTTTTCATCACGTACCTCCTGATCCGGGTGTTCTTCGGCATTTTAGAACAAAACGTGATCGTTCTGGCACGCGCTTTTCTCGCCCGCAAGCGAAAAAATGCGTCGAACCGGGCGGAGCCCCGCTGGCGCCTCAGAAACCGAAGCGCCGGCGCTCGCTCGCCGCCGGCGCGGCGATGACGCCGGTCGTCACCATGCCGGCAAGGATGCGGGTGATCGGGCGGTGCCGGCGCGCCACCTCGTAGGAGCGGATCAGCTCGGTGGCGACTTCGAGCCGGTCCGGCGTGAACGACCCGCCGACCACGCGGTCGACCTTGACCGCCATCTCGCCGAGCATCACCAGGTTGCTGATGCCGTCGATGATCGCGATGCCCTCGCCGGTCTCGTCGAGATCGGCATAGGCGAGCAGCGCCATCAGCACGCTGTCGGCGGTGATGATCGTATCGGCGCCGGCGCGCGCAGCCGCGAGCGCCACCTCGCGAAACGCGCTGAGGACGCGCTCGCGGACTTCCAGATCGTCGAAGCCGCGGTCGATATGGCGCCCGCGCTCGAGCGGCATGTGCCGGATGCTGACGAGGTTCCGGGAGAAGCCGTAGGCCGCCACCCGCTCGGCCAGCCGCGTCAACAATCTCTCGTCGGTGGCGACCAGCGAATATTTGGCGCCGATCATCGTGGCGTAGCGCAAGGCGGATTCGCACAAGCCGAGGACCGGAATGTCGGCGATCTTGCGCCCTTCCTCAAGGCCCGGATCGATGATGCTGTCGATCAGAAAGGCGTCGAAGCCGCGATCGACGGCGGTGCGCAGATTATCGAGGATCTCGGCCACGACGACGGCGTCGAGAGGTGAGGGATTGCCGATGCCGACGGTGATCGGGTGAAGCTCGATCTCGCTCTCCGGATCGCGCGCGCCGTCGAGCAATGTCTGCAACGCGCGGCCGTAGGCGCCCCAGGTCGTCAGGCGCGAAACGGTTTGATACCAGAGCTTCATCAATATTCTCCCCGCCCCGAGATCATGATCGCTGCGGTCGAAAAGCAAAAGCCCCCGTTCGCAAATCGGTTCTGACGGGAACCGGATTGTGCGAGCCTGACGCGCGCGGGCCCGCGCCGCGGGTCGCAAATGCAAGGTGCCAAAATGGCGCAAACGATCAAGGTAAAAAAGGGATTTTCGATCGCCGCCGTCGATCTCGATCGCCGGCTTGCCGACGCGCAGAGCTATGAGCGCGCGCTGCAACGGGCGCAGGTTGCGATGCTCGATCTCGAGGAGGTTTACCGCGCCGAGCGGCGCCGCGGCATCATCGCGGTCGAGGGCTGGGACGCGGCCGGCAAGGGCGGCGCGATCCAGCGGCTCGTGGCGCGGCTCGACCAGCGCTGGGTGCGCGTGTGGTCGATCGGCAAGCCGACCCCGGAAGAACAGGGCCGGCATTATCTGTGGCGCTTCTGGGAAAGGCTGCCGGCGCCGGGCCACATCGCGATCTTCGACCGCACCTGGTACGGGCGGGTGCTGGTCGAGCGGGTCGAAGGTTTCGCGCGCCCGAGGGAGTGGCGCCGGGCCTACGACGAGATCAACGCCTTCGAGAAGATGCTGGTCGATGACGGGGTGCGGCTGGTCAAGCTGTTCCTGCACGTCTCGGCCGAGGAGCAGACGCATCGCTTCCGCGAGCGCATCACGACGCCGACCAAGCATTGGAAGATGGGCGTCGAGGACATCCGCAATTTGGCGCGCCGGCGCGACTACCTCGCGGCGCTCGACGACATGTTCGCGCACACTTCAACAAGGCACGCACCCTGGCGGGTCGTGCCGGCGGAATACAAATGGTTCGCCCGAGTCGCCTTCGCCGAGGCCGTCGTCAAGACCCTCGGCAAGGGCATCGCGCTCGGCCCGCCGCCGCTCGACCCCGAGGTGGCGAAGGCGGCCTTTGCCGCCCTCGGGCCGGCGCGAGCGGCGGCGCTCGGCTTCGCGGCGGCCGGCGAGGGCGATAAGGCCGGGGACAAGGCGGGTTGAGGCCGGGCTCTCTGCTTCTTGTCATACCGGCGAAGGCCGGTATCCACGGCGGTCGCGGGTCCCGGCCTCCGCCGGGACGACGGGATTGTCAGCCGGCAAGCCTTTCCTTGTCATACCGGCGAAGGCCGGTATCCACGGCGGGGGTGGGTCCCGGCCTCCGCCGGGACGACAGAAGACTACCGGAACAGCTGCTCGCCCTTGATGCCGCTGTACATTTGCGCGACGTAGTCGCCGTAGCCGTTCCAGATCAAGGTCGGGCGGCGTTCGTCGGTGCCGAGCACGCGCTCGCTCGCCTGGCTCCAGCGCGGATGCGGCACCGCCGGGTTGACGTTCGCCCAGAACCCGTATTCGTCGCCTTGCAGCTTGGTCCAGAACGATACCGGCTGTTTGTCGGTGAAGCTGAAGCGGACGATCGCCTTCACCGATTTGAAGCCGTATTTCCACGGCACCGCGAGGCGCAAGGGCGCGCCGTCCTGCTTCGCCACCGGATGGCCATACATGCCGGTGACGAGGAACGCCAGCTCGTTCTTCGCCTCGAACATGGTGAGGCCCTCGACATAGGGCCAGGGATACCAGAACTGGTTTTGCCCGGGCGCGACCTTGGCATCGAGAAAGGTCTGCATCGCAACGTATTTCGCCGCGCCGAGCGGCTTTGCGATGGCGAGCAGCGCGCTCATCGGAAAGCCGCTCCACGGCACCGCGATCGACCAGGCTTCGACGCAGCGGTGCCGGTAGAGCCGCTCTTCCAGCTGCACCTTCTTCAGCAGATCGTCGATGCCGATCTCCATCGGCTTTTCGACGAGCCCGTCGATCTTGACCGTCCAGGGGCGGATCGGCACCGCCTGCGCCGCCTCGGCGATATCCTTCTGCGAGCCGAATTCGTAATAGTTGTTGTAGCTTGCGACGATCTTTTCGGGCGTGATCGGCCGGTCGAGCGTGTATTTCGGGTTGCGCTTTACGGGATAGAGCCTGGCGGAGGGGTCGGGCTCCTCGGCGGCCAGCGCCGGGGCGGCGGCGAGGCCGAGCACGGGGGCAATCAGCGGGCCCATGCCCATCGCCTGAACGAGGCGCCGGCGGTCGCGGAACACCTGTTCCGGGGTCGCCGCGCTCTCGGGCAGCTCCCAGCCCTTGTTGCGACGGATCAGCATTGCGGCACCTCGCCCTTTCTGCGCCCCCTAATCTGGGTTGGCCGGGCCCCGCGGCAAATCACGGTTGCGCGATCCCGCTATTGCGCCGCATCGGCCGTGCGCTGCGCCAGCACCTTCTCGGCCGGCTTGCCGCTCAGCTCCTGCAGATGGTCAAAGCGGTGGGCAAAGCTGCCGACCCCCAAGGTCAGCGAGCGCAGTTCGACGATCAGATCGTGCAATTCGCTTTCCGGCAGATGCGCGTTGACGACGTCCCAGCCGGGCCAGTCGGGCTTCGCGTCATAGCCGAGGATCTGGCCGCGGCGGCCCGAGATCAGCCGCTGCACGCGCGAGGTGAAAGCGTTCGGCACCGAGATCTCGACATGGTCGATCGGCTCCAACAGGATCGGCTCGCATTTCGGCATCGCCTCCTGGATCGCCTGCCGGCCGGCGGTCTTGAACGCTTGGTCGGAGCTGTCGACGGCGTGGAACTGGCCGGTGATCAGGGTGACCGCGACATCGACGACCGGGAAGCCGAGCGGCCCGTGCTTCAGCGCCTCGGTGACACCTTCCTCGACGGAGGGGATGTAGTTACGCGGGATGGCGCCGCCGACGACGCTGTCGGTGAAGGTGATGCCGGTGCCGCGCGGCAGCGGCTTCACGTCGATCGTCACGTCGGCGAACTGGCCGTGCCCGCCGCTCTGCCGCTTGAACCGCGAATGCTGCTGCGTGCCGCGGCGGATCGTCTCGCGATAGGGGACGCCCGAGGCGTGCGAGCCCACCGCGAGATTGTGCCGGTTGCGCAAGCGGTCGAGCGCGATCTGCAGATGGATGTCGCCCTGGCCCCACAGCACCATCTCGCGGGTGTCCGGGTTCTGCTCGAGTTCGAGAGTCGGGTCCTCTTCGACCAATTTGCCGATGGCCGGGCTCAGCTTGACTTCGTCGATGCGCTTCTCGGCGGCGATCGCGAGGCCGAAGACCGGCTGCGGGCGCTCCGGGCGCGGCAGCGCGGCGGCCTTGCCGGAGGGGGTCAGGACCGCGCCGGTGGCGATGTCCTCCATCCGCGTCAGCCCGACGACTTCGCCGGCCTGGGCGGTCGGGAGCTTTTCCTGCTGCGCGCCGGTGAGGCGCACCAGGCCGGCGACGCGGGTGCCGTTCAGCACCATGCCTTCGTTGATCGCGCCGCGCCACACCCGCGCGAGCGTCAATTTGCCGGTGTGCGGCAGGTGATAGGTCTTGACGACCTGCGCCAGCGGCTCGCCCTCGGGCGCGATGCCGAGCCGCCTGGCGGTGTCCTGCGGCAGCGGCGTTTCGTGCCGCAACGCCTTCCACAGCCGCCGCACCCCGTGTTCGGCCAGCGCCGAGCCGAGAAACACCGGCACGATCTGCGCCTGCCGCAGATTGCGCGTCAGATGGCCGTAGATCTCCTGCTTCGTCGGCTCCTCGTCCTCGAGCAGCTTTTCGAGCAGCGCATCGTCGAAATCGGCGAGCTTTTCGATGAGGCCGGTGCGGGTCGGGCGCTCGCGGTCCCAGAAATCGGCCGGCAATTGGACGAGTTCCGAGGGGTGGCCCGGCTTGTATCGGTAGGCGCGCTCGCTGACCAGATCGACATAGCCCGTCGCCTCGGTATCGGCGCCGCGCAGCGGCACCTGGCGCAGCACCAGCGGCTTCGCCGAGACCGCCTGCAAGGCGGCGAGCACGTCGCGCACCCGCGCGTTCGCCGTGTCCATCTTGTTGATGAACAGCATGTGCGGGATCTGGTGATGGTTGAGGAAGCGCAACAGCGGGCTGATCGTCAGCGCCCGCTCGACCTCCGGCTCGCAGACGACGACCGCGACATCGCTCGCCAGGATCGCGCATTCGGCCTCGTAGAGCAGCTCGATCGAGCCGGGGCAGTCGAGGATCGTCCACGGATCGCCGAGGAAATGGGCGGCGGCGACGTTGATTTCGGTCGACATCTGCCGCGCCCGGGCTTCGGCGGCGTGGTCGCCGACCGAATTGCCGTCGCGCACGCTGCCGCGCCGGGTCGTGCTGCCGCTCGCAAACAGCAGCGCCTCGAGCAGCGTCGTCTTGCCCGACAGATAGGGGCCGATCAGCGCCGCGCAGCGCGGGGCGGCGGTCGCATTCGCCATAGGCGCCTCCGTTTCCTCGTTCCCGGGCGCCCGCCGGTAGGGCCGCGAACGCGGCCCGGCGGCGCCTCTCTGGTCTTTTCGATCGTCGCGCGCCGGCCGCCCGTCACGCAACGGAAATTTGCCGCAGCCGCCGGGTCAGGCAAGCGCCCGGCAGGCGCGGTCGATGCGCGTGCACGCTTCGCGCAGCACCTCGGTCGAGGTCGCGTAGGAAATGCGGAAGTGCGGCGCCAGGCCGAAGGCGCTGCCGTGCACCACCGCGACGTTCTCGGCCGCCAGCAGATAGCGCACGAAATCCTCGTCGCTCTCGATGCGCTGGCCCTCGGGTGTGCGCTTGCCGATCAGGCCGGCGCAGGAGGGATAGACGTAAAAGGCGCCCTCCGGCGTCGGGCAGAAGAGGCCGGGCACGCGGTTCAGCATGCCGACGACGAGGTCGCGGCGCTCCTTGAAGGCGCGGTTGTGCTCGGCGATGAAGCCCTGCGGTCCGTTCAGGGCCTCGATCGCCGCGGCCTGGCTGACCGAGCACGGATTGGCGGTCGAGTTCGACTGGATCGCGCCCATCGCCTTGATCAGCGCCTTCGGGCCGCCGGCATAGCCGATCCGCCAGCCGGTCATGCAATAGGCCTTCGAGACGCCGTTGACGGTCAGCGTGCGCTCGTAGAGGCGCGGCTCGACCTCGGCGATCGTCGTGAAGCGGAAATCGTCGTAGACGAGGTGCTCGTACATGTCGTCGGCCATGACCCAGACATGCTCGTGCCGCAGCAGCACTTCGGCGAGCGCCTTCAGATCTTCGGCCGTATAGGCGGCGCCCGACGGGTTCGAGGGGGAATTGAGGATCAGCCACTTGGTCTTCGGCGTGATCGCCGCCTCGAGATCCTCGGGCCGCATCTTGAAGCCGTTGTTCTGCGGGCAGGCGACCGGCACCGGCGTGCCCTCGCACAGCAGCACCATCTCGGGATAGGAGACCCAGTAGGGCGCCGGGATGACGACCTCGTCGCCGGGGTTCACGGTGGCGACCAGCGCGTTGTACAGCACCTGCTTGCCGCCCGAGCTGACGGTGATCTGGGAAGTCTCGTATTCGAGGCCGTTCTCGCGCTTGAACTTGGCCGCGATCGCCCGCTTCAGCTCGATGCGCCCGTCGAAGACGGTGTATTTGGTGTCGCCCGCATTGATCGCGGCGACCGCCGCCTCCTTGATGTTCCGCGGCGTGTCGAAATCGGGCTCGCCCTGGCTGAGGCTGATGACGTCGCGCCCGGCCGCCTTCAGTTCGGTGGCGAGCGCGGTGATCGCCATCGTCGGCGACGGTTTGACGCGAGACAAGCGGTCGGCGAGAAAGGGCATCAGACGGCTTTCCGGAAGTGCGGCGCCCAACTTACCCGCCGCCGCCCTTGCTGTGAAGCGGCGATCGCGTATGGGCAATGTTGCCCGGTCGCCATATATTCGTGCCGACATGGCCGCGGCCGATACGCTCTACGACACCGATTTCCTGCGCTGGACCGAGCAGCAGGCGGCGGCGCTGCGCGCTGCGCCCAAGGACTCGAACCTGCCGCTCGACTGGGAGAACCTTGCCGAGGAGATCGAGAGCTTGGGGAAGTCGGAACGCCGCGAGCTCAGCTCGCAGATCCGCCGAATTCTGCACCATTTGTTCAAGCTCGAAGCGTCTCCGGCAGGCCCGCCAAGAGAGGGTTGGCGAGGCACGGTCACGGCCGCGCGGTCGGATGCGCTGGAGGTGCTCGAAGAGAGTCCGAGCTTGCGCCGCGAGGTCGACGCCATCATGAAAAAGCAGGCTCCTATCGCGGCCGAACTTGCCGCCGGAGATTTGCGCCAGCACGGCGAGCCCGCGGATGGCGTCTTGGCAAGGCTCGACAAGGGCGGCTTTACCGCCGAGGAAGTGCTCGGCGACTGGTTCCCGGGCGCGAAGACGCCGTGAACCGCGGGCGCCTTCTGGCATCCGGGCGGCCGATAAATTAGATTCATCCCATGCAGCCGCTGTTTCTCGCCGAGCGCCCGCTGGGCGATATCGAGAGGCCGTTCCGCCTCTCGTCCGAATTTACGCCGGCCGGCGATCAGCCGCAGGCGATCGACGAATTGTGCGAGGGGCTCGGGCGCGGCGAGCGGGACCAGGTGCTCTTGGGCGTCACCGGCTCGGGCAAGACCTTCACGATGGCGCATGTCATCGAGCGGGCCGGCCGGCCGGCGATCGTGCTGGCGCCGAACAAGACGCTGGCGGCACAGCTCTACGGCGAGATGCGGGGGTTCTTTCCGGAGAACGCGGTCGAATATTTCGTCTCCTATTACGATTATTACCAGCCGGAGGCCTACGTCCCGCGCACCGACACCTACGTCGAAAAGGAATCGTCGCTCAACGAGCAGATCGACCGCATGCGCCACTCGGCGACGCGCTCGATCCTCGAGCGCCGCGACGTCGTCGTCGTCGCCAGCGTCTCGTGCATCTACGGCATCGGCTCGGTCGAGACCTATTCGCAGATGACGCTGTCGCTCGCCAAGGGCGACCGCGTCAATCGCGCGCAGCTCCTGTCTCGCTTCGTCGAACTGCAATACCGGCGCAACGACCACAATTTCCTGCGCGGCGCCTTTCGCGTGCGCGGCGACACGATCGAGATCTTCCCGGCGCATTACGAGGACCGCGCCTGGCGTTTGTCGCTGTTCGGCGACGAGATCGAGGCGATCCACGAGATCGATCCCCTGACCGGCGAGAAGACCGCCGCGCTGCAATCAGTCAAGGTCTACGCCAACAGCCATTACGTGACGCCGCGCCCGACCCTGTTGCAGGCGATCGAGCAGATCCGGCGCGACCTCAAATTGCGGCTCGACGAGCTTTATGCCGGGGGCAAGCTCCTCGAAGCGCAGCGGCTCGAGCAGCGCACCACCTTCGACCTCGAAATGATCGAGGCGACCGGCAGCTGCGCCGGCATCGAGAACTATTCGCGCTACCTCACCGGGCGCCGGCCGGGCGAGCCGCCGCCGACCTTTTTCGAATACATGCCGCGTGACGCGCTCGTCTTCGTCGACGAGTCGCACGTCACGATCCCGCAGCTGGGCGGCATGTTCGGCGGCGACTGGACGCGCAAATCGACGCTCGCCGAATACGGCTTCCGCCTGCCTTCCTGCACCGACAACCGGCCGCTGAAGTTCGAGGAATGGGACGACATGCGCGGCCAGACGATCCTCGTATCAGCCACGCCCGGACGCTGGGAGATGGAGCGCGCGGGCGGCGTCTTCGTCGAGCAGATCGTGCGGCCGACGGGGCTCGTCGATCCGGTCACCATCGTGCGCCCGGTCGAGAATCAGGTCGACGACCTGATGGCCGAATGCCGCGAGGCCGCCGCCAAGGGCCAGCGCGTCTTGGTCACGACGCTCACCAAGAAGATGGCCGAGGCGCTGACCGAGTACCTGCACGAAGCGGGGCTCAAGGTGCGCTACATGCACTCCGACGTCGACACGATCGAGCGCATCGAAATCATCCGCGACCTGCGGCTCGGCGTCTTCGACGTGCTGATCGGCATCAACCTCTTGCGCGAGGGGCTCGACATCCCGGAATGCGCCCTCGTTGCGGTGCTCGACGCCGACAAGGAGGGCTATCTGCGCTCGCGCACCTCGCTGATCCAGACGATCGGCCGCGCCGCCCGCCACATCGAGGCGCGCGCCATCCTCTATGCCGACCGGATGACCGACAGCCTCAAGGCGGCGCTCGACGAGACCGCGCGGCGGCGCGAAAAGCAGCAGGCGTTCAACGCGGCGCACGGCATCACGCCGGAGAGCGTGCGGCACCACATCGCCGACATTCTGCAGAGCGTCTACGAGCAGGACCATGTCACGGTCGGGTTGGGGGAAGGCGAGGCGGCGCACTACCAGGGAAAGGATTTGCGCTCCGTCATCGCCGACCTCGAAAAGCGCATGCGCGAGGCGGCGGCCGAGCTGGAATTCGAGGAGGCGGCCCGCCTGCGCGACGAGATCCGCCGCCTGGAGGCGGCCGATCTCGGGCTTTCTCAGGGCCAGGCCGACGGCATGCCGCGCGGCCGCTCGACGGCCGGCCGCGCCGGCCTCTCGGCGCGCGAGTTCACGCGCATGAAGATACGCGCCCGAAAGGAACGCCGTGCCGGGCGCCGCTGAGACCGGGCAAAACAGGAATTGAGCAAGATACCAGCAGCCCGCGTCAACCTGACGGTGATATACTGCGGTTGCGGATGATAGCGCGAACAATAACTTCGTATCGGACCCCAGGTGGCGAACAGCGCTCCATCGCAGCCCAAGATTTACCACATCGTCCACGCCGATCGCCTGTCATCGATTATCGCTGACGCATCGCTGTGGTGTGACCGAAGGATTGTTGCTCGGGCCGGGCCGGGAACCGTGATCGGAATGGGCAGCATTAAGGAGCGCCGGCTGACGCTGCCTGTCCACTGTTGTCCCCGGACATGCGTGGGTGACTACGTGCCGTTCTATTTTTGTCCCAGATCGATTATGTTGTACGTGATCCATTGCGCGAATCACCCGGAACTTGCCTATCGCGGCGGACAGCAGCCCATCATCCATCTGGAGGCCGACCTCCATCGGGCGGTCGGCTGGGCGGATGCCGAAAGGCGACCATGGGCGTTCTCGCTATCGAACGCGGGGGCGGCGTATGCGCAATTCCGGGCGAGCATCGCCGATCTCGTCGAGATCAATTGGCAGGCCGTCGCCGCACGAGATTTTCGGCCGGCGGACGTCAAGGAGGGCAAACAGGCGGAGTTCCTGGTGCACGACAACTTTCCTTGGGACCTCGTGGATCGGATCGGCGTCTATTCCCGGACTGTGGCGCAGCAGGTGACTGACGCGATGAGGGGAGCCGCGCATCGACCCGTAGTCGAAATTCGGCGAGACTGGTACTATTAACCGGGGAGCGCCGTCATGATCGAATACCGCACGGGCGACATCCTGCAAACCGACGCCGAGGCGCTGGTCAACACGGTCAACTGCGTCGGCATCATGGGGCGCGGCATCGCTCTCCAGTTCAAGAACGCATTCCCGGCGAACTTCAAGGCCTATGCGGCGGCATGCCGACGCGGCGAGGTGCAGCCGGGCCGCATGTTCGTGTTCGAAACCGGCACGATCACGAGCCCAAAGTACATCATCAATTTTCCTACGAAACGGCACTGGCGCGGCAAGAGCCGCCTGGAAGACATCGAGGCCGGGCTCGCTGCCCTCAAGTGGGAGATTCGCGATCGGGAGATACGGTCGGTTGCGGTTCCGCCGCTCGGCAGCGGGCTTGGAGGGCTGCATTGGCCCAATGTGCGCGAGAGTATCGAGGCGGCGCTGCGCGGATTGAACAACGTGGAAATTATCGTCTTCGAGCCGAGCGGTGCCCCGGATCCTCAGGTGATGGCCCGCTCGCGGACGCCTCCGGAGATGACTCCGGGGCGAGCCGCGCTCGTGGGGCTCATGTCCCGGTATCTCGGTGGGCTTATGGACCCATTTGTCACGCTGCTGGAAGTACATAAGCTCTTGTATTTCATGCAGGAAGCAGGACAGCCCTTGCGGCTGCGGTACGTCCAGGCTCTCTACGGCCCCTATGCCGAGAACCTGAGCCACGTGCTGAGGCGGATCGAGGGTCATCTCGTGTCGGGATACGCGGACGGCGGCGACGATCCCGAGAAGCAGCTTGAACTCGTTCCAGGAGCGGTCGAGGAAGCAAAGTATTTTCTCCGGGGTCACGCCGATACTCGTTTCCGGTTCGATAGGGTCGCAGATCTCGTCGCCGGCTTCGAGACCCCCTTCGGACTGGAGCTGCTGTCGACTGTCCATTGGGTGGTTCGGCGATTGCGCGCCACCACACCGGAGGACGTGGTGGCAACGACCTACGCGTGGGGTGACCGCAAGAGACGATTCTCGACGCGCCAGATCGGTCTAGCGCTAGAAGTGCTGAGCACTAAGGGCTGGCTCGCAGGGACATGACCAGAGCCGCTGAGGCCGGGCGGACGGACGGCCCGACCGGCGCCAGGCCGTCGCCGCCGGTGCCGAAGGCGGCGCTGGTGACGGGCGGCGGCCGGCGCATCGGCCGGGCGCTCGCCCTCGCGCTGGCCGAGGAGGGCTTCGCCGTCGCGGTGCACTATCAGCGCTCGCGCACGGCGGCAGAGGCAGTGGCGGCGGCGATCCGCGAAGGCGGCGGCCGCGCCGTGACGCTTGCCGCCGACCTCGCCGACGAGGCCGCCGCCGCATCGCTGCTCGGGCGCGCCGAAGCGGCGCTCGGGGCCATCGGCTGCCTCGTCAACAACGCTTCGGTGTTCTTCGACGATACCGTCGAGACCGCGACGCGCGAGACCTGGGAGGCGCATCTCGCGGTCAATCTGCGCGCGCCCTTCGTGCTGATCCAGGACTTCGCCCGGCGCTTGCCGGCCGGCGCCGGCGGCGTCGTCGTCAACCTGCTCGACGAGCGGGTATGGAACCTGACCCCGTATTTCGTCTCCTACACGCTGTCGAAAGCGGGGTTGTGGACCTTGACGCAGACGATGGCCTTGGCGCTGGCGCCGCGCATCCGCGTCAACGGCATCGGCCCGGGCCCGACCTTGCCGAGCCCGCGTCAGGACGAGGAACAGTTCGCGCGGCAATGCGCGATGATGCCGCTCGAGCGCGGCACCAGCCCCGCCGAGATCGCCGCCGCGCTGCGCTTCATCCTCGCGGCGCCGGCGATGACCGGGCAGATGATCGCGCTCGATGGCGGCCAGCATCTCGGCTGGGCGCAACCGCGCGTCGGGCCGGCGCCGGAATGAGTGGCGCGCCGAGCGCCAAGGTAGAATGCGAACGCCGCCGCCGCCCCGCGGCGGGCCGGCGATCGGCCGCAGCCTTGGCCGCCGCGGCTCAGGAGGCCGCCGAGTGTGCACAGGCGAAATGACGGTTGCGCGTCATTCGGCAAATCCGGCCGGACCCGGCAACATGACAGCGAGTTTAGCCTTGACCTGGGAAAAATGCGGTCTGCCAAAGGGTTAGAGTCTTGCCTGTTTTATAGGCAAAGACTAGGAGGGCGCGGAACGGCTGCAAACTGCCGGCGATAGCCCATATCTTTTCTACAGGTTTATCCACACGAATTGTGGGCGCTCGGAATTTACCATGGCGGCTCAACCGGTTGACGATTCGGCAGCGGCGCCGGCCGGGTTTTCGGCGGATGCCGAGGCGGCGGCGCGGCCGGGGCGGCCCATGATGCGGCGCAAAAAAATGCCGCCGCTCGACCCGCGCCGCGCGCCGGGTGCGCTCGCCGGCGCGGCGGTGGCGCCCGAAACCCGCCCGGAACCCGCCGCGCCGCCGCTGCCGCGCCGCAGCATCGCGGCCGGCGTCGCGGCGATCCGCGAAGCGCTCGCCGGCATGCCGTCCGCCCCCGGCGTCTACCGCATGCTCGACCGCAAGGGCGACGCGCTCTATGTCGGCAAGGCCCGCAACCTGAAAAGCCGGGTGCAGAACTACACCCATCTCGCCGGGCTTTCGAGCCGGCTCGCGCGGATGGTCGCCGAGACCGCCGCGATGGAAATCGTGGTGACCGGCAGCGAGGCCGAGGCGCTGCTGCTCGAATGCAACCTGATCAAGCGCCTGTTGCCGCGCTTCAACGTGTTGTTGCGCGACGACAAGTCGTTTCCGCTCATTCACATCGCCGCCGACCACGACTTCCCGCAACTGACGAAGCACCGCGGCGCGCGCAACAAGCCGGGCGCCTATTTCGGGCCGTTCGCCTCGGCCGGCGCCGTCAACCGCACGCTCGTCACGTTGCAAAAGGCGTTTCTCTTGCGCTCGTGCAGCGACAGCATCTTTTCGAGCCGCACCCGCCCCTGCCTGCTCTACCAGATCAAGCGGTGCAGCGCGCCCTGCGTCGGCCGCATCGGCCGGGAGGAGTACCGCCGCCTGATCGACGAGGCGCACGCCTTTCTCGCCGGCCGCGGCCAGGACGTGCAGGGCCAGCTCGCCGAGGAGATGGAAAAGGCCGCCGAGGCGCTCGATTTCGAAGCCGCGGCCCTGATCCGCGACCGCATCCGGGCGCTGTCGCTGGTGCAGGGGCACCAGGACATCCATGTCGCCGGGCTCGAGGACGCCGACGTCATCGCCGCCTACCAGGCCGGCGGCCAGACCTGCGTGCAGGTATTCTTCTTCCGCGGCGGCCAGAACTGGGGCAACCGCGCCTATTTTCCGAGCCACGACCGGCAGCTTTCGGTCGAGGAGGTGCTGACCGCCTTTGTCGGCCAGTTCTACGACGACCGCGAAAAGCCGCCGCTCGTGCTGCTGAGCCATGCGCTCGTCGACCAGGGGCTCGTCGAGGAGGCGCTGTCCTTGGGCGGCCTGCGGGTCGGCCTCGCGGTGCCGCAGCGCGGCGACAAGCGGCGGCTCGTCGAGCGCATCGTCGCGACCGCCCGCGAGGCATTGGGGCGCCGTCTCGCCGAGAGCGCGACGCAGCGCCAGCTCCTCGAAGGGGTCGCCGCCGCGCTGCATCTCGAGGCGCCGCCCGCCCGCATCGAGGTTTACGACAACAGCCACATCCAGGGCGCCGGCGCGATCGGCGCGATGATCGTCGCGGGGCCCGACGGGCTGATGAAGAACGCCTACCGCAAATTCACGATTCGCCGCGAGGGCGCGGCGGGCGACGACTACGCGATGATGCGCGAGGTGCTGGAGCGGCGTTTCGCGCGGGCCTTGAAGGAAGACCCCGACCGGGCCCACGGCATGTGGCCCGAGCTCGTGCTGCTCGACGGCGGCGAGGGCCAGCTCAACGTCGCGCGCGCGCTCTTCGACGAACTCGGCATCGGCGATGTCGCGCTCGCCGCGATCGCCAAGGGGCCGGACCGCGACGCCGGGCGCGAGCGCTTCTTTCTGCCGGGCCGGCCGCCCTTCTCGCTCGATCCGCGCGACCCGGTGCTCTATTTCCTGCAGCGGCTGCGCGACGAGGCGCACCGCTTCGCGATCGGCGGCCACCGGGCGAAGCGCGCGAAGGCGCTCGGCCGCTCGCCGCTCGACGAGATCGCCGGCATCGGGGCGAAGCGCAAGAGCGCGCTGTTGCGCCATTTCGGCTCCGCCCGTGCCGTCGCCCGCGCCGGCCTCGGCGAGATCGAGCGCGTCGGCGGCATCAGTAAAACCGTAGCAAAAAAGGTTTATGATCATTTCCACGCGCCTGGGTAAGATGCCGCTGCGACCGGACGCCTCATGGAGCAATGCGTGCCGCTGTTGAGCCTGCCGAACCTGTTGACGCTGTCGCGCATCCTGGTGATCCCGGTGGTGATCGGCAGCTTTTACATCTCCGGGGATGTCGCGCGCTGGTTCGCCTGCGTGCTGTTCTCGGCGGCCGGGGTGACGGACTGGCTCGACGGCCATATGGCGCGGCGCTGGCAGCAGCAGTCGGATATCGGCCGCTTTCTCGATCCGATCGCCGACAAGCTCTTGGTGTCGGCGACGCTGTTGCTGCTGACCGCGTTCGGGCGGCTTTCGGCCGGGGCGGTGCTGCCGGCCCTCGTCATCCTGTGCCGCGAGATCCTCGTCTCCGGATTGCGCGAGTATCTGGCTCAGATCCGCGTCGGCATGCCGGTGTCGCGGCTGGCGAAATGGAAGACCTTCATTCAGATGGTGGCGATCGGCTTCCTGATCGTCGGCGATGCCGGCCCGAGCGCGCTGCCGGTCAAGGCGATCGGCGAGTTCCTCTTGTGGGTGGCGGCGCTGCTGACGATCGTCACCGGCTACGATTACCTGCGCGCCGGCCTGCCGCACATGACGCGCCGGCCGCTGCCGCCGCGCGCGGCCAAGGCGGGAAATCCGCAGCATCTCGCTTGAGCCGGCGCTCCGCCCGCCCCAAGTGATCGGCGAAGAGGGCTAGATGCGGATATTCGGCCTCGCCGGCTGGAGCGGCAGCGGCAAGACGACCTTGATGACGGCGCTGATCCCGCAATTCGTCGCCCGCGGCCTCAGCGTCTCGACCGTGAAGCATGCGCATCACAGCTTCGATACCGACCAGCCGGGCAAGGATTCCTGGCGCCATCGCGAGGCCGGAGCGCGCGAGGTGATGATCTCGTCGGAGCGCCGCTGGGCGCTGATGCACGAATTGCGCGGCGCCGCCGAGCCCACGCTCGACGAGCTGATCCGGCAGATGAGCCCGGTCGATCTGTTGCTCGTCGAGGGCTTCAAATATCACCCGCACCCGAAGATCGAGGTGCATCGGCCGGCGCTCGGCAAGCCGTTCATCCATCCGGGCGACCCCTATTTCGTCGCCGTCGCCTCGGACGGGCCGCTGCCGGGGCTGACGCTGCCGCGCCTGCCGCTCGGCGATCCGGCGGCGATCGCGAGCTTCATTCTCGACTACCGCGGCGGGGCGCCATGGCCCAGCTGAGCGACGACTGCTTCGCCGTCGGCGGCGGGCTGCTCGAAATCGACAAGGCGCTGGCGCTCGTCGACGAACGCATCCATGCCGTCGTCGAGCCCGAGGCGGCGCCGCTCGAGGAGGCGCTCGGCCGCATCCTCGCCGCCGACCGCATCGCCCCCTTCGACCTGCCGCGGCACGACAACAGCGCCGTCGACGGCTATGCCGTCTATTTCGCCGATCTGCTGCCCGACCGCGAAACCGTGTTGCCGGTCGGCGGCCGTGCCGCGGCCGGCCACCCGCTCGACCGCCCGGCCCGGCGCGGCGAAGCGATCCGCATCTTCACCGGCGCGCCGATGCCGCCGGGCCCGGACACGGTCATGATGCAGGAGGATTGCGTCGCCGAAGACGGCCGCGTGCGCCTGAAACCGGGGATCAAAAAGGGCGCCAACCGCCGCTCGGCCGGCGAGGACGTGGCGAAGGGCGCGCTCGCGCTTGCGAAGGGCCGCATGTTGCGCGCCGCCGATCTCGGCCTGCTGGCGGCGCTCGGCCACACGCTGCTGCCCGTATTCCGCCGGCTGCGCGTCGCGCTGCTGTCGACCGGCGACGAGGTATCCGAGCCCGGCACGCCCCTTCAGCCGGGCGCGATCTACGACGCCAACCGCTTCATGTTGCGGGCATTGCTCGCGCGGCTCGGTTGCGCGGTCACCGACCTCGGTATCCTGCCCGACCGCGAGGCGACGCTCGCCGAGGCGCTCGTCCGCGCCGCCGCCGGGCACGACCTTATCGTCACCTCGGGCGGCGTCTCGACCGGCGAGGAAGACCACGTGCGCGCCGCGCTCGGCAATTCCGGCAGCCTTTATTTCTGGCGGCTGGCGATCAAGCCCGGCCGGCCGGTGGCGCTCGGGCAGGTGCGCGGCACCCCGCTCGTCGGCCTGCCCGGCAACCCGGTCGCCGCTGCCGTGACCTTCATCGCGCTCGCCCGCCATATCGTGCTGCGCCTCGCCGGGGCGGAGATGCCGCTGCCGCTGCCGATCCCGGTGCGGGCCGGCTTTTCCTATCGCAAGAAGCCGGGGCGGCGCGAATATCTGCGCGCCAGCCTCAAGCGCGAGGGCGAGGTTCTCGTGGCCGAGAAATTCCCGCGCGAGGGCGCCGGCATCCTCTCCTCGATCGTCAATTCCGACGGGCTCGTCATCCTCGCCGAGGCGGCGGGCGCGGTGGCGCCCGGCGCGCTCGTCGATTTCCTCCCCTTTGCCGAGGTGATCGGGTGAAGCTGCTTTATTTCGCCTGGCTGCGCGCCAAGATCGGCGTTGCCGAGGAGGAGGTGGCGCTGCCCTCCGAGGTGCGCGACGTGGCGGGGCTGATAGAATGGCTCCAGGCGCGCGGGCCCGGCTACCGCGAGGCGCTCGCGAAACCCGAGGCGATCCGCGTCGCGGTCAATTACGATTACGTCGGGCGCGGCCATCCGCTCGCCGATGGCGACGAGGTCGCGCTGTTCCCGCCGGTGACCGGAGGGTGAGCGCATGATCCGCGTGCAGCGCGAGGATTTCGACGTCGGCGCCGAGTTGGAGGCGCTCAGCCGCGGCAACCACCGCATCGGCGGCGTCGCGAGCTTTGTCGGCCTCGTGCGCGACATGGGCGGCGGCGCGCAAGTGACGGCGCTCAACCTCGAACACTACCCCGCGATGACCGAGAAGAAGCTCGCCGAAATCGAGCTCGAAGCCTGCCGCCGCTGGCCGCTAGACGCGACGCTGATCATCCACCGCTACGGCCGCCTGCAGCCGGGCGAGCGCATCGTGCTGGTCGCCACCGCCTCGCCGCACCGCGAAGCGGCGCTCGAAGCCTGCCATTTCCTGATCGACTGGCTGAAGACCAAGGCGCCCTTCTGGAAGAGCGAGGAAACACCCGCGGGCGAGGGCTGGGTAGCGGCGCGGGCGGAGGATGACGCCGCCGAGAAACGGTGGGATTGACACAAGAGAAGCGACTCGGGCTCGGGTCGGTGCACGACATCGAGGTCGCGTTCGCGAATCTGATCGAGAAGCCGAGAGCCGCCATTCATGTCGCGGCCGACACCTGCGCAAGTCGTTTGTCGAGCGTGACCAATTCTCCGCCGACGTGTCGAGCCACCCATAGGTAACTGGCGTCGTAAGCGGTAAGCCCGGTTTCGGCGGCCAATTCGACGACCTGGTCGTAATCGACCGTAACCTCCTCGACGGAAAGCCGGGCGCGCAGTCGGAATGCCGCCTTCAGAGGGTGCTCTTCTTCCGGATGCCGCCGGCATTTGGTCAGGCAGACATTCGCCAGCTCGAAGCCAAGCAAGCTTGGGGCGACGAGCTGCGCATCGCCGAGCCGGCCGACAATCGTCTGCGCTCCAGGTTCCCCGAACAGCAGCGCCGCGAGTGCCGAGGCGTCGACGACCTTAACGGCCATCGCGGTCGGCGCGGATGATGCCGGTCGACTCGCTGGGCGTCCGCAGACGCAGCCTGCGGACCTCGGCGAGAACCTCGGCCGGAGTCATCGGCCGGTCTTCGGCGACGGCGGCCTCTACGATCGCAAGCAGCTCGCCCTGCAGCGACCGGTGATGCCGCTCAGCGCGCTGTCGCAGGCGCTCGACGACGTCGTCGGGTGCGTTCTTGATTGAAAGGTTGACGGGCATGGTTCCGAATCGGCTCCAAAATGGAGCTAATCCTATCACACTTTTCCGAAGGGCGACCAGCCCTTCGCAGGCGGACAAACGCGGCGGCAACTCGGTGGGAGTAGCGCGGCGCGGCCGGGACGGGCGCGCCCTCAGCCCTACGCCGCGCTCGCCGCGACGTTCTTGCCGACGGCGCGGTCGTAATCCTCCCACATCAGCTTCGAGATCGTGCCGGGGGTGAAGCGGTAGTGGCCGTGCTCGCCGATGATCTCGCCGACCGGGGTCACCTCGGCGGCGGAGCCTGTGAGGAACACTTCCGTGGCCTGGCCCAGCTCCCGTGGCAGGATCGCCCGCTCTATGACCTTGATGCCGCGGGACTTGGCGAGCCCGATCACGGTCTGCCGGGTGATGCCGTTGAGGAAGCAGTCAGGCGCCGGGGTGTGCAGTTCGCCGTTGATGACGAGAAAGATGTTGGCGCCGGTGCCCTCGGCGAGCTGGCCGCGCCAGTCGAGCATCAAGGCGTCGTCGCAGCCCTCGGCCTCGGCCAGGTGCTTCGCCATCGTGCAGATCATGTAGAGCCCCGAGGCCTTTGCCTGCGTCGGCGCCGTGTTCGGCGCCGGGCGCGCCCATTTCGACCACAGCATGCGGATGCCCTTGGCGCGCGCCTCCGGCGAGAAATAGGCCGGCCAGTCCCAGCAGGCGAGCGCCAGGTGAATCTTGCTCGCCTGCGCCGAGACGCCCATCTGCTCGGCGCCGCGCCAGGCGATCGGCCGCACATAGCCGTCGCGGATGTTGTTCGCGCGAACCACCTCTTCGGTCGCCGCGCGCAGTTCGTCCATGCTGGCCGGGATCTCGAAGCCGAGGATCTTGGCGGAATTGACGAGACGCTGGTTATGATCGTCGAGGCGGAATACCTTGCCCTGGTAGACGCGCTCGCCTTCGAAGACGCAGCTCGCATAATGCAGCCCGTGGTTCAGGACGTGCAGTTTGGCGTCGCGCCAGGGAACCAGCCGGCCATCGTACCAGATGAAGCCGTCGCGGTCGTCGAAGGGGGCGGAGGGGGTTGCGGCCATGAAGGTCTTCCTTGCACCGGAAATCTTGGGCGTTCGGCCGGTCGCGCCGCGGCCGGCAGGCGATCCGGGTACTTTATATCCCAGATGACGCCTACAATGTACCGATGGTTGCGAAATAAGTCAACATGGCTGACATAAAATTATCGGCCGATGCGGAAGCTCCCGGCGAGGAGCAGGTGCGCCAGGGGATCGAGCTGTTGTTCTTCGCCTATCGCGACTTCACCGCCGAGCCCGATGCCATCCTCGCGCGCTACGGCTTCGGGCGCGCCCATCATCGCGTCGTGCATTTCGTCGGCCGGCATCCGCAGCTGACCGTCAGCGAGCTGCTCGGCATCCTGCGCATCACCAAGCAGAGCCTCGGCCGCGTCCTGGGGCAATTGGTGCGGCAGGGCTTCATCACGGTGCGCTCGGGCTCGCGCGACCGCCGGCAGCGGCTGCTCGAACTGACCGAGAAGGGCTGCGAACTCGAGCGCCAGCTCTCCGAGCCGCAGCGGGCGCGCATCGGCCACGCCTATCGCCAGGCCGGCGCCGCGGCGGTCGAAGGCTTTCGCAAGGTGATGCTCGCGGTCATCGCGGGCGAGGCAGACCGCCGCCGCTTCGAGCGCGCCTCGGGCGCCGACCGATGAGCGAAGACGAGCCGCATCTGCTCGTCGTCGACGACGACGCGCGGCTGCGCGAGTTGTTGCGCCGCTACCTTTCGGACAGCGGCTTTCGCGTGACGACCGCCGGCAATGCGGCCGAGGCGCGCGCGAACCTCGCCAACCTCGCTTTCGACCTGATCGTCCTCGACGTCATGATGCCGGGGGAAAGCGGCCTCGAGTTGACCCGCGCGCTGTGCGCCGAGCGCGCCGTGCCGGTGCTGCTGCTGACCGCCATGGCCGAGCCCGAGGACCGCGTCAACGGGCTCGAGCACGGCGCCGAAGACTATCTGTCGAAGCCGTTCGAGCCGCGCGAATTGGTCTTGCGCATCCGCAATATCCTGCAGCGCCGCCCGGCCGCCGATGCGGTCGGGCGCGAAATCCGCTTCGGCGGCTGCCGTTTCGACGTGGTGCGCGGCGAACTGTTGCGCGGCGGCGACGTCGTGCATCTGACGACCGCCGAAGCGGGGCTTCTCTCGGCGCTGGCGCAGAACGCCGGACAGCCGGTGTCGCGCGAGGAGCTGTCGCAAGGGGCGCAGTTCAGCGGCAATGTGCGCAACGTCGATGTGCAGATGACGCGGCTGCGCCGCAAGATCGAGCGCGACCCCCGCTTTCCGCGCTATCTGCAGACCGTGCGCGGCACCGGCTATGTCCTCAAGCCGGATTGAGAGCGCCGGCGCGACGCCCTCGCTCCAGCTCGACAATCAGAGCTGGGTCAAGCGGGTGCTGCCGCGCACGATGTTCGGGCGCTCGCTGTTGATCGTCGTCATGCCGCTCATCCTCTTGCAGGCGATCGCCACCTGGATCTTTTACGACCGCCATTGGGCGGCGATCTCGTGGCGGCTCGCCAACGGGGTGGCGAGCAATGTCGGCCTGTTGATCGAGGCGACGCGGTACGCCGCGACGCCGGCCGACACCGCCCGGCTGTTGCAACGCGCCGGGGCGATGACCGATTTGCGCTTTGCGCTGCAACCCGGAGCGCACCTGCGGCCGCCGCCGCGGCGCAGCGGCACGCTGCTCGAATCGCAGCTGCGCATCGCGCTGCAGCAGCGCCTCGACTTCCCCTACCGGATCGACGCGGTGAGCCATCCGCGGGCCGTCACGATCGAGGTTCAGCTGCCGCAGGGCGTGCTCGCGGTCGTCGCGCCGCGCGATCTGCTCTACAGCTCGACGACCTACATCTTCGTCTTGTGGATGGTCGGTTCCTCGCTGGTGCTGCTCGCCGTGGCGACGCTCTTCCTGCGCAACCAGGTCCGCTCGCTGCGTCGGCTGGCCGCCGCCGCCGACAGTTTCGGCAAGGGCCGCCCGGTGCCGTACTTCAAGGTGGAGGGCGCGGTCGAAATCCGCCGCGCCGCCGTCGCCTTCATGACGATGCGCGACCGCATCGAGCGGCAGATCCGGCAGCGCACCGAAATGCTCGCCGGCGTGTCGCACGATCTGCGCACGCCGCTGACGCGGATGAAGCTGGCGCTCGAACTGCTCGGCAACGACGCTGTCGTCGAGGAATTGCGCTCCGACGTCGTCGAGATGGAGCACATGGTCAACGGCTATCTCGACTTCGTGCGCGGCGAGGGCGGCGAAGAGCCGGTCGAGACCGATCTGGCGCTGTTGCTCGACGACCTCGCTGCGGCGATGCGGCGCGAGGGAACGCCGCTGTCGCTGGCCGCGCCGCCGGAATATGTGATTCCCCTGCGGCCGAACGCGATCCGCCGCTGCCTCGGCAACCTGATCGGCAATGCCCGCCGCCACGGCAGCCATGTCTGGCTGACGGCGCTCGTCCTCGCCGACGGCATCGACATCCTCGTCGACGATGACGGTTCCGGCATCCCGCCGGCCGACCGCGAGCGCGTCTTTCAGCCGTTCATCCGGCTCGACCCGTCGCGCAGCCCATCGACCGGCGGCATCGGGCTCGGCCTGACGATCGCGCGCGACGTGGCGCGCAACCACGGCGGCGAAATCCATCTCGAAACCTCGCCGCAGGGCGGCTTGCGCGCGCGGCTGCACCTGCCGCGGTAAAGCGCGCCCTAAAACAATTTGCCGCCGTTGGGGACCGGCCGCTCGGGGCCGATCAGCACGACCTCGCCCTCGGCATCCGGGAAGCCGAGGACGAGGACTTCGGACAGAAAGGGGCCGATGCGCTTGTCGCCGAGGTTGACGACCGCCGCGACCTGCCGGCCGACGAGCGCTTGCGGCGCGTAGTTGCGGATGAGCTGCGCCGAGGATCGCTTGACGCCGAGTTCGGGGCCGAAGTCGATCGTCAGCTTGAAGGCGGGCCGGCGCGCCTCGGGGAACGGCTCGACCGTGACGATCGTGCCGACCCTGATGTCGACCCGGGCGAAGTCGTCGTAGCCGATCGTCAAAGCGGAGCCTGTCATTGCGAGGCGGCCGCAGGCCGACGAAGCAATCTCAAAGGGACCGCCTCTACCGGGCGAGATTGCTTCGCTCCGCTCGCAACGACAACCGCTTTCGATAGCGCCGCTGGCTCAGCGCGCCGTCTGCACCTTGGTGAAGTCGCGCAGCTCGTCGAACCCTTCGGTCGCGCGCTTGCGCAGCACGTCGGCCGCCTCGCTGCCCGCCTTGGCGGCGAGCTGCACGATTTCGCGGCCCTGCGAGACGCTCTTCTCCAGCATCTGCTTCGCGTACTCGGTGTTCTTGGCGATGCGCTCCTCGTTCGAGGCCGGCTGCGCCAGGTCGCGCAATAACGCCGACATGTCGTCGAGCGCCTGCCGGGCGATCTCGATCTGACGCCGGGCGACCGCTTGCACGCCCTCGACCGCGAGCTGGCTCGCCTGGCTCATCGCCTCGATGTTGCGCCGCTGGGCGGCCATCACGGTTTCGAAGTCGAACGGCCGGAAACGGAAATCGGCCATCAGTTTGGTCATGTCGTAATCGAAGAAGCTGGGACGGGCGTCGGGCATCGGGGCCTCCGTTGCAGGAAAACTTATTGTGCAGTGCACAACGGCCCGTATATTGCCTCTCGCTTAATCTCCGTCAAGCCCCGTTTTTGTGCAATGCAACAAAATCAACCGGAGGCCGGAGCCCCGCGCGGCGGCGGCCGATAGCCGGGCGAGATCCAGCGCTCGATGCGCCGCAGCGCGGCGTCGAGCGCCGCCATCGTGCGCCCCAGATCCTCCGAGTCGTCGCGGCTCCAGACCCGCACCGCCGAGAGATAGGCGGCGGTCGCCAGCTTGACCGCGACGGCGCCGCGAAGCCCGCTCGTCCCGACGCCGCTGGCCTCGAGCATCCAGCGCACCGAGCGCAACAGTGCGGCGCCGAGGCACAAGGCGCTCGCCGGATCGGTCGGAAGCTCGCGGCGCAACGCCTCGAAAGCGGCCCGATAGGGCGTGAGCGCGTCAAAACGCCGCATCATCAGATCGAACAGCCGATCGCGCGGCCGCTCGTCGGGCTCCGGGGCCGGCGGCTCGGCGAGGACCTTCTCGTCGATCCGCCGCATCAGCCCGGCGAGGATCGCCTGCTTCGACCCGAAGAGGCGGTAGACGGCGAGGATCGGCAGCCCCGCCTCGGCGGCGATCGCGGCGAGCGAGAGGCGCCGCCAGCCGTCGCGCTCGATGAGTTGGAGCGTGGCCTCGATGATGCGCTGCGCCTCGTCCGGCCCCTTGTCCCGGCCGCCGCGCGGACCCGCCGCTTTTGTGCGCGCCATCGCTAGCCCGCCAGTTCGCGCGAGCGCGCCGCGGCCGCGGCGACGGCGCGCGCCATAAGCTGCCGCAGCCCGTCCGGCGCCATCAGCACATCGAGGGCGGCGCGCGTCGTTCCGCCGGGGCTCGTCACCATCTCGCGCAGCCGCGCCGGGGGCTCGGCCGAGGCGAGCGCCAGCGCCCCCGATCCGGCGACGGTGGCGCGCGCCAGCCGCAAGGCGAGATCGGGCGGCAGCCCCTCCCTTTCGCCGGCCTCCGCGAGCGCCTCGATCAGCAGAAAGACATAGGCCGGGCCGCTGCCGGAAACCGCAGTGACCGGGTCGAGCAGCGCCTCGTCCTCGACCCAGGCGCTCTCGCCGATCGCGGCGAGCAGCGTGTCGCACAGGCGCCGCTGCGGCGGCGTCACCGCCGGATTGGCGCAGGCGACGGTGATCGCCCGGCCGATCGCGGCCGGCGTGTTTGGCATCGAGCGCACGATCGCCGCGGGCCCGAGATGGCGGGCGAGCCCCGCGATCGTCTTGCCGGCTATGATCGACAGAAAGAGCGTTTCCGGCCGCACCAGCGAGCGATAGGCCGGCACCGCCTCGTCGACGCTCTGCGGCTTGATCGCGAAGACGACGGCGTCGGCCGCGAGACCGGCGGGCAGCCCCGCATGCGAGGCGTGCCAGGAGATGCCGGGCGAGGCGGCGAATTCAGCCGGCCGGCCGGCCGGCTCGACGACGTGAAACCGCGCGGCGGCGCCGCCGCCGAGCCAGCCGCGCAACAGCGCGCGGCCCATATTGCCGCAGCCGACGAGCAGAACAGTACGCTCGGAGCCCTCGGCGCCGCGCACGGCCGCAGCCTCCGTCAAGCTTCTCCGACGGGATCGATCATCACCGCCGCGACCGCCTCCTCGGCGCGCTTGCCGCCCCAGACGACGAGCTGGAAGGCGGGATAGAAGCGCTCGCATTCCGAGACCGCGATATCGACTAGGTCCTCGACCTGCTCGGCGCTCGCCGCCAACAGGCCGCGCAGCAGCACGGCGTGGCGGAAGGCGGGCGAGTTGTCCTCGGCCGACAGGTCGAAATGCCCGAGCCACAGCTTCTCGTTGGCGTGCGCCAACAGCTCGTAGACCGCGGCGCGCCGGTTCTTCGGCACCTTCATGTCGAAGCCGCAGGAGAAATGCATCGCGCAGATCTCCTCCTGCCATACGAAATAGAGGCGATAGGCGCACCAGCGGCCGGAAATCTCGACCATCAGCTCTTCGTCGCTCGCCCGGTCGTGCACCCAGTCGTTGGCGATCACGACTTCTTCGACGAGGTCGATCGGATTCCCGGCGAACGGGGTCGGTTCGGCAATCGAAACAGAAGTCATAGCGCCTTCCTCGACGAGCCCGGCGCCGCGGCGCCGCCGAGCCCTTATAAAAAACTCCGGCGGCCAAATGCTCGCGGCCCTCCGGAAGGGCACACTCCACGCTATCGAAGCTGCCAAACGCGAAGGGCCGTGGCAAGTCACTCTTGCGGCGGCGCCGGTCGGGCGGCCGGTTCCGCTTCCGCCGGCGCGGGGGAGCGGGCTTCGAGCGCCGCCACCCGCCGCTCCAGATCCTCCTGCGCGGCGCGCGCCTTCGCCGCCATCTCCTTGACCGCCTCGAATTCTTCGCGGCGCACGAGATCCATGCCGGCGAGCACGCGCTCCAATTGCTCGCGCAGCCGCGATTCGACCTCGCCCTTGACGCCGGCGAGCGTCCCCATCGCCCCCGCGGCGACCCGCGACAGATCGTCGAAGAATCGGTTCTGGCTCTGCATGCCGCGCTCCCTCGCACGAGGCCGACCGCCCGTACAGGCCGGGCGCCAGCCTTTCATATGGGCGGTCGGCGAAAAAATTCGAACATTGCCGTCCTCCCTCTCCGCCCCCGGGGGCGGAGAGGGTCGGGGTGAGGTGGGGGATGCGGGGGTGGTCGCCGACAATGCCCACCTCACCCTCCGGCGGGGTGCGCCGGGCCCCTCCCTCTCCCCCTGAAGCGCGGCGAGGCTTTTATTCCGCCGCGTCGCGCTTCCCTTCGGCGGCGCGGCGCTGGGCGTGGCGGTCGATCTCGGCCTGCACGGCGGCGCTCGCCCGGCCGATGAAATCCTCGTGATGGCTGGCGGCGAAGTCGTAGGAGTGGCGCAACAATTCCCGGCTCTTCTGGAAATGCGGGTGGACGTAGCGCGCCATCAGCTCGTAATGGCGCTGCGTCGCGCCCCAATCGGCCCAATTGTGCGCCAGTTCGGTGACGACGCCGAAGCCGCCCGTCCCCTCGACGAGCCGCTCGATATACCGGATCGCGTCGTCGGGCGTGCCGATGCAGGCGGTGCCGGTCTCGATCATGAAGTTGTAAGGGTCGGCGACGTCGGGCGGCAGGATCGGGAAGGTCGCGACATCGCGGTAATAATCGCAGTACTGTTGCAGGCCGAACTCGACGTTCTTCTTCGCCTCTTCGCGCGTCTCGGCGATGTGGTACATGCCGACGAGGCGCCAGTTGCGGCGGTCGGGCATGTGCCCGCCCTTTCGCGCCTCCTCTTCGTAGAGCCCCCAATTCGCCCTATGGCGCTCGATCGCGGCCGGCGTCGTGCCGCCGATCGAGAGAATGCCGATCCCGTATTTGCCGGCCGCCAAAGATCCCGCCGGCGAGCGCGCCGCGGCGACCGCCAGTTCCATATGCGGGCGCGTATAGGAGCGCAGCTGCAATTGCGCGCGTTCGAGGGTGAACCAGTCGGTCGTCTTGGTGACTTCCTCGCCGTTCAGCAGCGGCACGATGACGTCGAGCGCCTCGTTCATCATGCGGCGCTGCTCGGCGGGGGCGATGCCGATCTTCAAGGCGTCGTGCACCAGCGCGCCGGGGCCGACCCCGAACATCGCGCGCCCCCGCGTCATGTGGTCGAGCTGCACCATGCGGTCGGCGAGAATGAAGGGGTTGTGGTAGGGCAGCGACACGACGCCGGTGCCGAGCCGGATGTGGCGGGTGCGCTCGGCGGCGGCGGCGATGAACATCTCCGGGCAGGCGACGACCTCGAAGCCGCCCGAATGATGCTCGCCGATCCAGGCCTCGTGATAGTTGAGCTTGTCGAGCAGTTCGACGAGCTCCATGTCGCGGGCGATCGAGAGCGTCGGGTTCTCGTCGTGATAATGGAACGGCGCGAGAAAGATGCCGCTGCGCAGATAAGCCTCATGCATGCCGTGTCCTCCGGCGCGAAAGCGTTGGAGAGGGGGTTCGAATGCGGGATCGTCGGCCATCGCATGCGGTTCCCGCAAGCGGATTCGGTGCGAGCCGGCCGCACGGATGCTATGATGCCGGCGCAGTCGCAGGAGGAAGCAGGCGATGTCCGAATTGGGCGCGCGCGAGGAGGGCGGCATCCGGTGGCCTTCGAACGGCCTCAGCGAGGTGCCGTTCGCGCTCTACACCGATCCCGAGCAATACGCCCGCGAGCAGCAGCGGCTGTGGAAAGGGCCGGTGTGGAATTTCCTCTGCCTCGCCGCCGAGTTGCCGAACCCCGGCGACTGGATCGCGACGACGGTCGGCGAGGTCGCGGTCGTCGTCGCGCGCGACGGCGAGGGCGAGCTTAGCGCCTTCGTCAACCGCTGCGCCCACCGCGGCAACCTCCTCTGCCTCGAACGCCGCGGCAACACGAAAGAGATCGCCTGCGTCTATCACGGCTGGACCTATGATTTGCAAGGCCGGCTGACCGGGGTCGCCTTCGAGCACGGCGTCAAGCGGCAAGGCGGCATGCCTGCGGAATTCCGCAAGGACGAGCACAATCTGCAGCGCCTTAGGGTCACCGAGTTCTCCGGCCTCGTCTTCGGTTCGTTCGGCAGCGACACCCCCGACATCGAGAGCTGGCTCGGCCCCAGCATCGCCGCCGGCATCCGCCGCGTCCTCAACCGCCCGGCCCGCATCCTCGGGCGGTCGACGCAAATCATGCCGAACAACTGGAAGCTCTACGCCGAGAACACCAAGGACACCTATCACGCGAGCATCCTGCATTTGTTCCTGACGACCTTCCGCATCAACCGCCTGTCCGCCGAAGGCGGCATCGAGATGAGCCCCTCGGGCGCTCACCACATCAGCTGGTCGCGGCTCGATTATGCCGAGGAGGACGCCGACTACCAGGCTGCGCAATTGCGCTCCGACAGCGACTACCGGCTGCTCGACCGCTCGGTCATCCAGTCGGTCGACGAATACGGCGACGGCATCTCGCTGCAGATCCTGACCGTCTTCCCGAGCATGGTCCTGCAGCAGATCCGCAACACGATCGCGGTCAGGGTCATCCGCCCGCGCGGGGTCGAGAAGACCGAGCTCGAATGGATCCATCTCGGCTTCGCCGACGACGACGCGGCGATGACCGAGCGGCGGCTGCGCCAGGGCAATCTCGTCGGCCCGGCCGGCTACATCTCGATGGAGGACGGCTGCGTCGGCGGCTTCGTGCAGCGCGCCATCCGCCACAACGACGCCGACGGCGGCATCGTCATGATGGGCGGCTACGACGCGCAGCCGCAGCCCTTCCGCGCCAGCGAGGCGGCGATCCGCGGCTTCTGGAAGAACTACCGCGCGCTGGTGGGCGAGTGAAGCCGGAGAGACGCGGCATGGAGAGGAAGATCCGGCAGGATTTTTCCCTCTCCGCCCCCGGGGGCGGAGAGGGTCGGGGTGAGGTGGGGGATTTCAGAGGCGTCGCCGAAGCCCACCTCACCTTCCCGACGCTTCGCGTCGGGCCCCTCCCTCTCCGCCCAATGGGCGGAGAGGGGATTTGCGCGGGAGAGCTTTCGCGATGACCGACCCGGGCTTACGGGCCGCCGTCGAGGAACTCTGCGCCGCCTACGCCGAGTGCATCGACGAGGACCGGCTCGAGGACTGGCCGGAGTTCTTCGTCGAGGATTGCCGCTACCGCATCACCAACCGCGCCGACCATATTGCGGGCCTGCCGCACGGCGTCGTCTACGCCGCTTCGAAAGGGATGCTCGCCGATCGCGTGACGGCGCTCAGGCGCGCCAACATCTACGAGCGGCATCTCTACCGCCACATTCTCGGCCGGGTGCGGATCGAGCGCGTCGAGGGCGGCGTCGCGACGGCGCGGTCGAATTTTCTCGTCGTGCGCATCATGCATGACGGCGCGACCGACCTCTTCGCTTCCGGCCGCTACCTCGACCGCATCGAGGTTTCGCGCGCGCCCTATCGCTTCATCGAGCGGCTCGTCGTCTGCGACAGCCCGAAGATCGACACGCTGCTCGCGATTCCACTCTGACGCCGAGGCGCGCGCAGTCGCCTTCATTGTCGTCCCGGCGAAAGCCGGGACCCAGAGTTGCGCTCGCTCGTGCGGCGGATGGATGGACCCCCGGCCTTCGCCGGGGGGACGGGCGGAAACTTATCCGAAATGCCGCAGCAGCGCCGCCGCGGTCTCTTCCGGCGCTTCTTCCGGCACGTAATGGCCGCAATCGATCGGGCCGCCCGAGACTTCGCGGGCATACTCGCGCCACACCGAAAGCACGTCGCCATAGACCGTGCCGGTGTGGCTTTTGCCGCCCCACAGCACGAGGAGCGGGCATTCGACCCGGCGGCCCGCCTCGCGGTCGGCGCTGTCCATCTCGAAATCGCAGGTTGCGCAGGCGCGGTAGTCCTCGCACGAGCCGCGGATCGTCTTCCAGGTAAAGCAGCGCACGTATTCGGCGAAGGCTTCCTGGTCGAAAAAGCCGAGCCCGATCCCCGGCTTCGACAATTTCTTCTCCATGAACCACTGCGCCGGCACGCCGGCCATCATCCGTTCCGGCAAATCGTAGGGCTGCGCCATGAAGAGCCAGTGCCAGGACTTCATCGCCCAGTTCTTCGAGGCGTGCGTCCAGATATGGTAGCTGGGCAGGATGTCGATGACCGCGGCGCGCCGCACGCGATCCGGGTGGTCGAGGCACATGCGGTGCACGGTGCGGGCACCGCGGTCGTGGCCGGCGGCGAAGAATTCGCGGTAGCCGAGCCGCTCCATGATCTCGACCTGATCCTCGGCCATCGCGCGGAAGGAATAGTTCTCGTGGTTGTCGCCGCCCTCCTCGGGGCCGACGCTGTCGCCGTAGCCTCTGAGATCGGCGGCGACGACATGGAACTTCCGGGCCAGCACGGGCGCCACCTTGTGCCACGACACATGGCTCAGCGGGTTGCCGTGCAACAGCAGTAGCGGCGGCCCCTCGCCGCCGTGGCGCAGATGGATGCGCGCGCCCCTTCCCTCGATCTCGGTGCGCGTGAAGCCTTCGAACATCGGAACCCCCGATCAAGCTTTCTCTGTCGCAGAATACCTGCTTCCATCCGGGTATGGACATCGCCATCGAGCAGGTGCGGGAGCCGACGCAGGAATTGCGCGAGCTGATCGGCGAACTGAACGCGGCGCTCGGCGCCCTGTACGAGCCGCACCAGCGCCACGGGCTCGCGCTCGAGCAATTGTTCGAGCCGCATCTGCGGTTCTTTCTCGCCCGGCTCGACGGCGCCGCGATGGGCTGCGGCGGCGTCGCGCTGTTCGCCGGCTATGCCGAGGTGAAGCGGATGTATACGCGGCCGGCGGTCCGCGGGCGCGGCCTCGCGAAGGCGCTGTTGCGCAGGATCGAGGACGAGGCGCGCGCCGCCGGCAAGCGCGTGCTGCGCCTCGAAACCGGCGACCGGCAGCAGGAGGCGATCGGGCTTTACGAAGGAATGGGGTTTCGCGCGCGCGGTCCGTTCGGGCCTTACGCGCGGATGCCGGCGCGCAATATCGCGACCAGCATCTTTTTCGAAAAGGCGGTGCCGCCGTTGGGTTAGACTGAGGCCAGCAGAAGGAGGCGAGGATGTCGGCACAGCGTCGCGAATCCGGATTCAAGACGAACCCGCAATACCGCATCACCTTCGAGCCGTCGCCGCGGCGGGTGCGCGTCAAGTTCAACGGCGAATGGATCGCCGACAGCACGAACGCGCATCTGTTGTTCGAGACCCGGCACCTGCCGGTCTACTACTTTCCGCGCCGCGACGTGCGCATGGACCTGCTGCGCCCGACCGAGCACCACACCTTCTGCCCGTACAAGGGCGAAGCCGCGTATTGGACGGTGGCGGTCGGCGACAAGGTTTCCGAGAACGCGGTCTGGGGCTATACCGAGCCCTTCGAGGAGGTCGCGCAGATCAGCGATTTCGTCGCCTTCTACTGGGACCGAGTCGAGGGCTGGTACGAGGAGGACGAGGAGATCTTCGTGCATGCGCGCGACCCCTATAAGCGGGTCGATGTCGTCGCCTCCTCGCGCCGGGTCGAGGTCATCCTCGGCGGCGAGACGGTCGCCGACACGCGCCGCGCCCGCTTCCTCTTCGAGACGCGGCTGCCGACCCGCTATTACATCCCGGCCGAGGATGTGCGGATGGATCTGCTCACCCCGAGCGACAAAACGACCGCCTGCCCTTACAAGGGCAGGGCGCGGTATTTCTCGGCGAAAATCGGCGGCACGCTCTATGAGGACATCGTGTGGAGCTATCCCGAGCCGATCGTCGAATGCCCGAAGATCAAGGGGCTCTTCTGCTTTTTCAACGAGAAGGTCGACGAGATCCGGGTCGACGGTATCGCGCAGCCGCGGCCGGTGACGCCGTGGTCGAAGGATTGGAAGGAAAAGGCGGCCACCGTCCCCGACCCGCAGGGGCCGGTGGAACGGCCGTAGCCCCCTCCCATTCCCTCCCCCGCAGGCGGGGGAGGGTTAGGGTGGGGGAGCCTTGCGGCCGGAGGCCGCAGCCCAAGCCTGAGCCTTGGTCGCACGGCGCGCCGGGCCCAATTAGAGGCAAGCGCCCGCGAAGCGCCGGCGTCGGAGCGACAGCGTGCGATGAAGGTCAAAGACTACCCGCTCGGGGCGGGGGTGCTCGGGGTCGTCCTGATCGTCGGCGGCCTCGACATGCTGCTCGAGGCGATCAGCCTGCTCGTCCGCTACGAGGAGGCCGCCGGCGCGCCGCTGCCGTGGCGCTTCGACGCCTGGGTCGTCTTCCCGATCCTCATCGTCGCGCTCGTTTACGCCCTCGGCCTGCGGCGCCCGCAGCGGCCTTTCGCCGAGCCGTCGCAAGCGTGGCGGCATGCCGCCTTCTTCGCCGGGCTCGCGGTGCTCTACCTCGTACTCGAATCGCCGTTCGAGGCGATCGCCGACCGGCTCTTTCTGGCGCATCAGCTGCAGCACATGTCGCTCGCCATGGCCGTGCCGATGCTGGTCGCGCTGTCGGCGCCGCAGCCGAGCCTGCTGCGCGGCGTGCCGGGAAAGCTGCGGCGCCGGTTCCTCGCGCCGTTCTTCGCCGGCCGCGCCTTCCGCCTCCTCTCGGTCTTCGCCAATCCGGCCGTGGCGACGATCCTCTACATCGCCGCCAATTATTTCTGGATGGTGCCGCACATCCACGATCTGGCGCTGCGCCACGAGCGCATCCACGATCTCCTGCATGCGAGCCTCTTCGCCACGGGGCTCATCTTCTTCTGGCGCATCCTCGACCCGCGCCCCTATCCGCTCGGCCCCTCGCTCGGCGTCCGGCTCTTGATGTTCTGGCTGGCGGCGATGGGCGACATCCTTCTCGGCTCGTTTCTCGCCTTCAAGGGCATCGTGCTCTATCACGCCTACGGCCCCTCGCCGCACCTCTTCGGCATCGCCGCCCTCGATGACGAGCGCTATGGCGGGCTGACGATGTGGATCCCGGGGGCCGGCATGCTCGCCGCCGCGACCTTGCTGACGATCCGCAATTTCGCAATTCAAGAGGAACGCCGCGAGCGGCATCGCCCGGCCCTGCGCGAAAGCGGCGCCGATTTCCGTGCCCGGCGCCGCGCCGCCAATCGCCGGATGGCATTGGGCCTATGCGGCTTCGCCGCGATCGTGCTGCTGATTACGCTCGCAACCGTGCTCGTCTACCATTTCGGCAGCCAGCACCGCTTTCTCGCGCTGCTCTGAGCCTACGCCGGCGGCCGGTAGGCGCGCAGAAACGTCGCGACGGCGCTGTCGACGGCGGACGCGACGGCGCCCGGCCCCGCGTCGCCTTCGAGGCACAGCAGCCGGCGCAGCTGTACTTCGCCCCGCACCAGCCCGGCGAACTGCTCGGCGGCAAGCCGCGGATCCTCGAGCGCAAGCGTCCCCGCCGCCGCGGCTTCCTCCATGAAGGCCGCGATCTGGCGCAGATTGCGCTCCGGGCCGGCGTTCCAGAAGACTTCGCCCAGTTGCGGGAAGCGCGTGACCTCGCCGAGGATGATGCGGTGCAGCGCGATCGCGTCGGGCGACAGGATCAGCTCGAGGAAGCGCCGCCCCAGAACCGCGAGCGAAGCGCCGGCCTCGCGCGGGTCGAGCTCCTGCACCGACAGGCCGTCGAAGCGGTGCTCGCATTCGCGCCCGATGACCGCCCCGAACAGCTCCTCCTTGCTCGAGAAATGCGCGTAGACGGTGGCCTTCGAGACCTGCGCCTCGCGCGCGATCGCCTCCATGCTGACGGCGCCGAAACCGTGCGCGAGAAAGCTCGTTTTCGCGGCTTCCAGAATGCTTTCCGCCTTGGCGCTCGGCTCGTTGCGCGCGCTCGATATCACTGGACCTCCCATGCACGGGCGAGGCTTGACAAGGGTCTAGCGCGGCTTGCATGGTGATGCAAGATTGAACTGAACGGTTCAGTTCAGATACGGATCGCCACAGATCCTGGGGCAACCGGACCCGGATGCGCAAAAAATTGATCGTCGCCGCGCTCGCCGTGCTTGTCGTTCTGGCCGCCGGCGGCGCCTGGCATTGGTGGACCGTCTGGCGCTTTCTGCAATCGACCGACGACGCCTATGTCGAGAGCGACACCTCGATCATCAGCCCGAAGATCGCGGGCTATATCGCCGCCGTGCGGGTGCGCAACAACCAGTTCGTCCGCCAGGGCGACGTGCTGTTCACCATCGACGACAGCGATTTCAACGCGAAGGCGCTGGCCGCCGAGGCGGCGGTCGCCAGCGAGAAGGCGGCGATCGCCACGTTCGACAGCCGGCTCGCGTTGCAGCAGGCGGTGATCGCGGAGGCGGCCGCGGAAGTCAGTTCCGACGAAGCCGACCTGGCGCAGCGTGAGGCCGATTACAAGCGCTACCAGGCGCTCGTCACGACCGATTTCGCGAGCCGCCAGCGTTACGAGCAGGCCGAGGCCGAGGCCCGCAAATCGACGGCCGCGCTGGCAAAAAGCCGGGCCGCGCTCGGCGCCGCGCAGCAGCAACTGGGGGTCTTCAAATCGCAGCGCCGCGAGGAAGAGGCAAAGCTGAAAGGGGCCGAGGCAAACCTGCGGCTCGCCCGCAACGACCTCGCGAATACCGTGATCCGGGCGCCCGTCTCCGGCGTCGCCGGCAACCGCGCCGGCCAGATCGGGCAATACGTCAACCCCGGCACCCAGCTGCTCTCGCTCGTGCCGCTGCCGCACGTCTACGTCACCGCCAATTTCAAGGAGACGCAGCTGACGCGCATGCGGCCGGGGCAGAAGGCCGAGGTCTCGGTCGACGCCTATCCCGACTCCCCGCTCGAGGGCCGGGTCGAGAGCTTCGCGCCGGCGAGCGGCGCGCAATTCAGCATCCTGCCGCCCGACAACGCGACCGGCAATTTCACCAAGATCGTGCAGCGCGTGTCGGTGCGCATAAGGCTGCCGGCGCACGGGCCGCTCGCCGGCCTGCTCCGCCCGGGGCTCTCGGTGGTTGTGACGGTCGATACGCGCACGCCGGGCGAGGCGGTCGCGGCCGGCGGCATCCTCGGCGCCGCCACCGCCGCGCGGCCGCTGCACGCCGAGCGCGCGCGGTGAGCGAAGCCGAAGTTCTGCCGCCGCGCCGCGCGGCCGCGACGCCGCCGAGCCCGCCCGCGGCGCCCATGCCGGCCCGCGACGAGGAGCCCCGGCTGAAGGACTGGATCGGCGTCCTCGCCATGGTCTTCGGGCTGTTCATGGCGATCATGGACGTCCAGATCGTCACCTCGTCCCTGACGCAGATCCAGGGCGGCCTCTCGGCGAGCGCCGATGAGATCAGCTGGATCCAGACCGCCTATCTGATCGCCGACGTCATCATGCTGCCGCTCTCCGGCATATTGGCGCGCGTCCTTTCGACCCGCATCCTCTTCGTCGCCGCGGTGCTCGGCTTCACCGCCGCGAGCGCCTTGTGCGCGACCGCGACGAGCCTCAGCCAAATGATCTTCTACCGTGCGCTGCAGGGTTTCAGCGGCGGCGCCATCACCCCTTCGGTGTTCCCGGTCGTCTACACCAAGTTCCGCCAGTCTCAGCTCGCTACGGTAATGGTGCTGATCTCGCTGATCCTGAACCTGTCCTCGACCCTCGGGCCGACGATCGGCGGCTATCTGACCGATACCTTCTCCTGGCACTGGCTCTTTCTCGTCAACATCGTGCCGGGGATCGGGGTGGCCACCGTCGTCTGGCTGACGATCGACATCGACCGGCCGGAACCCGCGCTGCTGCGCCGCTTCGACTTTTTCGGCCTCGTTTTGATGGCGCTCTTTCTCGGCTGCCTCGAATACGCGCTCGAGGAGGGCCCTCGCTGGGATTGGCTGTCCGACCACACGATCTTCGCCGCCGTCCTCGTCTCCGCCCTCGCCTCGGTGTTGTTCTTCTGGCGCGTTCTCACCTACTCGCAGCCGATCGTCGATCTGCGCGCCTTCGTGAACCGCAATTTTGCCGTCGGCTCGTTCTACACTTTCGTGATCGGCACCGGGCTCTACGGCGCCACTTATCTCCTCCCGCTCTTCCTCGCGCAGGTGCGCGGCTACAACAGCCTGCAGATCGGCGAGACCGTCGTCGTCACCGGTCTCGCGCAGATGGCGATGTCGCCGTTCACGACATATGTCGCGCGCCACCTCGATCTGCGCATCATGCTGGCGATCGGCATGGCGGCGTTCGCGGTCGCCATGTATTTCACCGCGCAGCTGACGAACCAGTCTGGGTTTGTCGAGCTGTTCTGGCCGCAGGCGCTGCGCGGCTTCGCGCTGATGTTCTGCTATCTGCCGGCCAATCTCTTGGCCCTCGGCACGATGCCGCGCGACAAGCTGAAGAACGCCGCCGGGCTCTACAATCTGACGCGCGATCTGGGCGGCGCCATCGGCCTCGCGGTGTTGGGGACGGTGATGAACGACCGGCTGCACTACCACTGGAGCCGGCTGATCGAGGACGTGAACCCGGCCCGGCCGGTCGTGCAGTCGTTCCTGCACGGCGAGGCGGCGCGGCTCGCCGCCAAGATCCCCGGCGACCCCGCCCATGCCGCGGCGATGCTGCTCGGGCGCCTCGTCGAGCGCGAAGCGCTGGTGCTCACCTACAACGACGCGCTGCTGCTGCTCGGCGCCGGGTTCGCCCTCGCCCTCGTGCTGATGCCGCTCGTCAGGAGCCCGCGCACGGTGCTCAGCCCCGACCGGCATTGAGAAGCGCCCCTAGCGGTACCGGTCCGACGTTCCGGGCGACATGGTGGTTGGGGGGCGCGGATCACAATCCGCTTGATCCGCGAAAGCGACCGCGCCATGCATTCGCATCATTCGACAGAACGGGGTTCGACATGCCGGCGTCTCGGCGCTCACGACTGCAGCTTTGTCTTCTCTCGGCCGGCCTCTTGATATCCGTGTCGCCGGCATCGGCGGCCGCGGCGGGAATGGGGCCGCGCGAGACCGTCCGGCATCTCTACGGCGCGCTGCTCGCCACGATGAAGAACGCCGCCGCGCTCGGCGTGCAGGGCCGCTACCGCAAGCTCGAGCCGCTGATCTTCGGCACGTTCGACGTGCCCTTCATGGCGCGGCTGACGATCGGCCCCTTATGGTACCGCCTCGCCCCGGAGCAGAAATATCGCGCGGCGCAGGCCTATGGCCGCTACGTCACGGCGGTCTACGCCAACCGGTTCGACGGCTATTCCGGCGAAAAGCTCGAAGTCGGGGGCGACCGGAAGATCCCGCACGGCATCATCGTCCGGTCGCAGATCGTCAAATCGGACGGCAAGCCGGTGACGCTCAACTACCTCGTGCACGACAATGTCATCGGCTGGCAGATCCGCGACGTGTACGAGACGGGGACGATCAGCGAATTGGCGACGCAGCGCTCGGAGTTCGTCGGATTCTTGCGCAGCGGCGGCCTCGACGGGCTGATCGCCGCCCTCGACAAGAAAACCGAAGATTTGCTGAAGCCTCGGTAAGCCTCCCGCCGCTCAGCGCCCTTCGAGCCAGTCCTCGATCAGGCGGCGGGCGATCGAATCGCGCCGCGGCAGGCGAAAGCTGTCGTCGTCCTCGTGCGAGATCAGCCATTGGCGCTCGAACCAGCGCGCATCCTCCAGTTCGCCGTAGTCGACCGCGATCTCGCTCGTCACCGCTTCGGCGTGGAAGCCGAGCATGATGTTGCCGGGGAACGGCCAGGGCTGCGAGGAGTGGTAGTCGACGGCGCCGACCTCGATGCCGGTCTCCTCGCGGATCTCGCGGGCGACGGCGTCTTCGAGGCTTTCGCCCGGCTCGACGAAGCCGGCGAGCGTCGAATACATGCCGGGCAGCGGGAAATTCTTGTTGCGCCCCAACAGCGCCCGCTCGCCCTGCGTCACCAGCATGATGACGGCGGGGTCGGTGCGCGGGAAATGCATCGTGTCGCATTTCGGGTCCGTGCAGCGCCGCATGTGCCCCGCTTCCTCGCTGCGGGTCGGACTGCCGCAGAGGCCGCAAAAACGGTGCCGCGCGTGCCAATAGAGGATGGCGCGGGCGAGCGCCAAGAGCGCCCCTTCGCGGCGCTCCAGGAGCGCGCCGATGCGGCGCAGATCGATGAATTTGAGCCGGCCGGCATCGACCCCGGCGGCGGCCGATTGCAAGGCTTCGAGCGGCGCCTCGTGCGGCGACAGGTCGAGCGCGAAATGGGCGCGCTCCTCGACGACGCCGAGAAACACGACTTCACCGTGCTGCAGGCGCTCCTCCGGTTCGGCGAGCATCTGTTGCAGCGTTGCGGCGGCGAACAGGGCAGCGCGCGGCCCCGCGCCGTCGATTTCGAGGACGAGGCTCTGGTTGCGCCAGACCGGCACGAAATGGCTCTCGGGATGCAGCACGCGCTCGCGGATCCAGTCGCGGTCGCGGCGCTTGAGGCCGGCCCGCTCGAACCCGGCTGAGGCGTAGAAATTCGGCGCTCGCATGGCGGCAGAGTGGCATACCGGTCCGGCTCATCGCAAGCGGAGCCCGACAGCGGCCGATGCGCCGCCGCCGGCGCCGCGCGCCCGGCTGCCCGCCGACATGCGCCCCGCGCGCCGGCTTTGGCGCGCCGACAGAGGCGTCTTTGCCGAAGCTTGCCTCGGCTGGGCCGCGGCCTGATATAGTGCCGCGGGAGCCCGGCGGCGGACAGGTCCCTCGCCAACCCGGTCAGGTCCGGAAGGAAGCAGCCGTAACGAGTTCCGGCCTGGGTCGTCCGTCCGGTCTCCCACCGCGACAGGCCCGAGGATGAGCGACCCCGCAGCCCCGACGCATTACCGCGTGCTGGCCCGCAAATACCGGCCGCAGAGCTTCGCCGAACTGATCGGGCAGGAGGCGATGGTGCGCACCCTGCGCAACGCGATACTGGCGGGGCGCGTCGCGCACGCCTTCATCCTGACCGGCGTGCGCGGGGTCGGCAAGACGACGACGGCGCGGATCCTCGCGCGTGCCCTCAACTGCGTCGGCCCCGACGGCGCCGGCGGGCCGACCGCCGAGCCGTGCGGGCAATGCGAGCACTGCCGGGCGATCGCCGAGGACCGGCATGTCGACGTCATCGAGATGGACGCCGCCTCGCGCACCGGCATCGACGACATCCGCGAATTGACCGAAGGGGTGCGCTACCGGCCGGTCTCGGCGCGCTACAAGGTCTACATCATCGACGAAATCCACATGCTCTCGAAGAATGCCTTCAACGCCTTGTTGAAGACGCTCGAAGAGCCGCCGCCCGACGTCGTCTTCGTCTTTGCGACGACGGAAGTTCACAAGGTGCCGATCACGGTGCTGTCGCGCTGCCAGCGCTACGCGCTGCGCCGCGTGCCGGTGGCGATGCTCGCCGCGCATTACGCGCAGGTCGCGGCCTCGGAAGGGATCGAGGCCGAGCCGGCGGCGCTGGGGCTGATCGCGCGCGCCGCCGACGGCTCGGTGCGCGACGGCCTGTCGCTGCTCGACCAGGCGATCGCCTTGTCGGCCGGACGGGTCGAGGAGGCGGCCGTGCGCGACATGCTCGGCATCGTCGACCGCGGCCAGGTGTTCGCTCTCTTCGAGAGCCTCGTAAAGGGCGATGCGGCCGACGCGCTCCGGCGCATGGACCGGCTCTACGAAGAGGGCGGCGACCCGCTGATGGTCCTGCAGGACCTGCTCGATCTCGTGCATTTCGTGACCCGCCTCAAGCTCGCGCCCGAAGCCGGGATCGGCGACCCGATCGCCGAGGGCGACCGCGAGCCCGCCCGCCCCTTTGCCGAGCAGCTCTCGATGCCGGTGCTGGCGCGCGCCTGGCAGATGCTGCTGAAGGGCCTGTCCGAGGTCGAGACGGCGCCGGCGCCGCTGGCGGCGGCGCAGATGGTTCTGGTGCGGCTCGCCTATGTCGCGGATTTGCCGGTCCCGGCCGAGCTGGTGCGGGTGATCGAACGCGGCAACCCGCAAGGCGGGCCGGGGGTCCATGCCGCGGCCGGCGGCGAGGGTGCTGCGGCGAGCGCGTTGCGCGCTTCCCCAGCCCCCGATCCGAGCCCCGCCCCGGTAGCGCGCGGCCCGCAGCCGATGCCGCAGAGCTTCGCGGAGGTGTTGGCGCTCTTCGAGGAAAATCGCGAGATCGTCATGCGCTCCCACCTCGCGGCTTTTCTGCATCTGGTGCATTTCGAGCCGGGGCGGATCGAGTTTCGTCCGGCCGAGGGGGCGCCGCGCGACCTTGCGAACCGGCTCGCGCAGCTGTTGGGCGAATGGACCGGGCGGCGCTGGGTCGTCGCCGTGTCGCGCGAGGAGGGGGCGCCGACCTTGCGCGAGGAAGAGGCGCGGCGCGCCGGCGAACTGAAAAGCGAGATCGCCGCCCACCCCTTGGTGCGCGCGGTGCTCGAAACCTTCCCCGGGGCGACGATCGCGGCCGTGCGCGAGCGCTTTCCGGCGGGCGCGGCGGAGGGCGATGACGAGGCGGCGGAGGCCGAGCCCGGCGAGCCGCCGAGCGGGCAAGAGGACGAGGCATGAAGAATATCGCCCAGCTGATGAAGCAGGCGCAGGCCATGCAGGAAAAAATGGCCGAGATGCAGCAGCAGCTCGAAGCCCTCGAGTTGACCGGCAGCGCCGGCGGCGGCCTCGTGCAGCTGACGCTCAACGGCAAGGGCGATCTGAAGCGCCTCAAGATCGACAAGAGCCTCGCCCTGCCGGAAGAGGTCGAGGTGCTGGAAGACCTCGTCGTCGCCGCCTTCAACGACGCGCGGGCAAAGGTCAACGCCCATTCCGAGGAGGAGATGCGCAAGCTGACTGGCGGGCTCAATCTCCCCGGCGGCTTCAAGCTGCCGTTTTGAGACTAATTCCCTCTCCGCCCTCGGGGGCGGAGAGGGTCGGGGTGAGGTGGGGGATTGCAGAGCGCGTGCCGATGATCCACCTCACCCTCCCCATTGCTGCGCAATGGGTCCCCTCCCTCTCCCCCCGAGGGGCGGAGAGGGCCATTACAGGTATCGCCGATCCATGTCCGAACTCGACACGCTGATCGCGCTGCTCGCCAAGCTCCCCGGCCTCGGGCCGCGCTCGGCGCGCCGCGCCGCGCTCTATTTGATCAAGCGGCGCGAAGGCGTCATGGAGCCGCTCGCCGCGGCCCTCGTCGCGGCCGCCCGCGCGATCCGTCCCTGCCCGGTCTGCGGCAGCCTCGACACGATCGAGCCCTGCGCGATCTGCCGCGACCCCGAGCGCGACGACAAGCAAATCTGCGTCGTCGAGGATCTGGCCGACCTCTGGGCCTTGGAGCGCACGCAAGCCTTCCGCGGCCGCTACCATGTCTTGGGCGGCACATTGTCGGCGCTCGACGGCGTCGGCCCCGAGGACCTCAACATCGCGCGCCTCCTGTCGCGGCTGGCGCCGGGTCAGGAATTGATCCTCGCCTTGAATGCGACGGTTGAGGGCCAGACGACGGCGCACTACATCGCCGAGCGCGCCGAAGGCAGCGGCGTCAGAATCTCGCGCCTCGCCCAAGGCGTGCCGATCGGCGGCGAACTCGACTATCTCGACGACGGCACGCTGACGGCGGCGCTGAAGGCCCGGCGGTCCCTCTAGCGGCTGCCCCACTTGTCATACCCGCGAAGGCCGCTATCGCAGGGCAGCCCTGGGTTCTTTAATCGCACGCAGTTTGGCAAGCCCATATATAGCCCCTGCGCCGGCCTATTCGAGCATCACCGCGGGATTGCTTGTGGGTAGTGCTCCAATTCGTGATCGAAATCGACCCAGGGGTGCCGAGTCTGCTCCCAGATCGATACCGTCGGCGCGGGAAACGACGGGTCGGCGAAAGCGCCCAAAGAGATCCCGAGCACGTTCGGCCGCCGATCGCTGTCCCAATACACGGACGTGCCGCAAGTCGGGCAGAAATGGATGCGCACCTTGCGTCCCTCCTGGCCATCGCGAACATAGATTTTGCTCGGCCCCTCGGTGCGGACGTGTTCCTTGGAGAAAAAGGCGCCGACCACGAACGGCGCGCCGGTGCGCCGCTGACATTCGGTGCAGTGGCAGGCGGCAACAACGATCGGCTCGGCGAGCGCTTCTGCGCGCAACGATCCGCAGCAGCAATGTGCAGTCCTATTCATCAGCTTCCTCCGATCGGCTGTTAAAAAAATGTTTTTCAGTTCGGTTTGAGCGCCGTTTTTCCGTCCCGGCCCGCATGCTTGGAGTGCGGTGCGCGCAGTGGCGGTCAAGGAGGGCCGGAGGCCATCGCCGTAGGCGGCGCGTAGCATCCCTTGACGGCCGCGAGCACGGCGCAATGCACGATCGGGGCGGGGTCTTCTAACACGTCCCGCCGGGGTCATGGTTCTTTCCGCGGTCTGTCAGCCGCAACCTGGCATCGGGAAGGCTGGCACCCCTATGTCCCGACCTTCGTCGGGACGACAATCCGGCGCGACCGCCCTCAAGCCGCGCGGCGGCGGCTGCGGACGCGGGTGCCGTCGCCGTCTTCTTCCTCGAAGAGTTCGGCCAGCCGTTCGAGCATGACGCCGCCCAGCTGCTCGGCATCGACGATCGTCACGGCGCGGCGGTAGTAGCGGGTGACATCATGGCCGATGCCGATCGCCGTCAATTCGACTTCGCCCAGCCGCTCGACATCGCGGATCACCTCGCGCAGATGCTTTTCGAGGTAGTTGCCGGGGTTGACCGACAGCGTCGAATCGTCGACCGGGGCGCCGTCCGAGATGACCATCAGGATGCGGCGCTGCTCGGGGCGCCCCAACAGCCGCTCATGCGCCCACAGCAGCGCCTCGCCGTCGATGTTCTCTTTCAGGATGCCCTCGCGCAGCATCAGGCCCAGATTGCGCCGCGAACGCCGCCACGGGTGATCCGCCGCCTTGTAGACGATGTGCCGCAGATCGTTGAGCCGGCCGGGATTGGCCGGCTTGCCGGCGGCGATCCAGCGCTCGCGCGACTGGCCGCCCTTCCAGGCGCGCGTCGTGAAGCCGAGGATCTCGACCTTGACGGCGCAGCGTTCGAGCGTGCGCGCGAGAATGTCGGCGCTCATCGCCGCGACGGTGATCGGCCGGCCGCGCATCGAGCCCGAATTGTCGATCAGCAGCGTGACGACCGTATCGCGGAACTCGGTCTCGCGCTCGCGCTTGTAGGACAGCGGCAGGACCGGGTTGGTGACGACGCGGGAGAGCCGCGCCGCGTCGAGCAGGCCCTCATCGAGGTCGAATTCCCAGGCGCGGGTCTGCTTCGCCATCAGGCGCCGCTGCAGCCGGTTGGCGAGCCGCGCGATGACGCTCTGCAGATGCGCCAGCTGCTGGTCGAGAAGATGGCGCAGGCGGCCGAGCTCGTCGGGGTCGCACAGCTTTTCCGCCTCGATGACCTCGTCGGCGGCGGTGCTGAAGGCGCGATAGGCCTGGTTGTCCTCCGAGCGGGTGCGCGGCAGCTGACCGGGCCGGCCGGGACGGCCGGGGTCATCGTCGCTCGACCCGGGCATCATCTCGCCGTCGCCTTCCTCGGCGCTGTCCTGCGCGTCCTCGGCGGCGTCCGCCGAGGGCGAGCCGTCGGGCGAGGCTTCGGCGCCGGCGGCGCTGCCCTCGCCGTCCGTTTGTTCTTCGCCTTCCGCCTCCTCGCCCTGGCTCTCGGTGTCCTCGGGCTCGGATTCGTCGGTCTCGCCGAGTTCGAGATCAAGATCCTGCAGCAGCCGGCGGGCGGCGCGGGCGTAGGCGTCCTGGTCCTGGATCGCGCGGTCTAGCTCTGACAGGTCCCTGCCGATCTTCCCTTCGAGCCACGGCCGCCACATGTCGACGACGCGGCGCGCCGCGGGCGGCGCCTTCTCGCGCGTCAAGGCTTCGCGGGTGAGCAGGCGCACGGCCTCGGCGAGGGTGCTCTCGGTGCGCTCGGTGATGCGCTCGAAGCCTTGCCGGCGGTATTGCTCGTCGAGCATCGCCGCGAGGTTCTGCGCGACCCCGGGCATGCGGCGCGCCCCCAAAGCCTCGACCCGCGCCTGCTCGACCGCCTCGAAGACGGCGCGCGCCAAGGGGGCGTGCGGGGCGCGGCGGCTGTGCACCTGGTCGTCGTGATAGCGCAGCCGCAAAGCGAGGCTGTCGGCGGCGCCGCGCAGCTGCGCGGCTTCTTCGGGCGGCAGGTCGCGGGCCGGGTTCGGCAGCTTGACGCGCGTGCCGGCGAGCCCCGGCGGTTCCGGCCCGAACCCGACCTGCAGATCGTCGCGCTCGGCGATCGCCCGCAAGGTCGCGGCGGTCGCGCGCTTGAAGATCTCGGTCGGGCTCTGGTCCTGGGCCATGGCTCTACATCAGGGTGGCGCGGACGCCGGTTTCCTCGAGCTCGGTGCCGAAGCAGCGCTGGTAGTACTCGGCCACCGAGGCGCGCTCGGTCTCGTCGCACTTGTTGAGGAACGTCAAGCGGAAGGCGAAGGCGATGTCGCCGAAGATGCGCGCGTTCTCGGCCCAGGTCATCACCGTGCGCGGCGACATCACGGTCGAGATGTCGCCGTTGATAAAGCCCGAGCGCGTCAGATCGGCGCAGGCCACCATGGCGCTGATCGTGCGCCTTCCCTCGGGGTCGTCGTAGCTCGGCACCTTGGCGAGCACGATGTCGACTTCGGCCTCGTGCGGCAGGTAGTTGAGCGTCGCGACGATATTCCAGCGGTCCATCTGGCCCTGGTTGATCTGCTGCGTGCCGTGATAGAGGCCGGTGGTGTCGCCGAGCCCGACCGTATTGGCGGTCGAGAACAGCCGGAAGGCCGGATGCGGGCGGATGACGCGGTTCTGGTCTAAGAGGGTCAGCTTGCCTTCGACCTCGAGCACGCGCTGGATGACGAACATGACGTCGGGGCGGCCGGCGTCGTATTCGTCGAAGCACAGCGCCACCGGGTGCTGCAACGCCCAGGGCAACAGGCCCTCGCGGAACTCCGTCACCTGCTTGTTGTCGCGCAATACGATCGCGTCCTTGCCGACCAGATCGATGCGGCTGATGTGGCTGTCGAGGTTGACGCGGATGCAGGGCCAGTTGAGCCGCGCCGCGACCTGCTCGACATGCGTCGACTTGCCGGTCCCGTGATAGCCCTGGATCATGACCCGGCGGTTGAAGGCGAAGCCGGCGAGGATCGCGAGCGTCGTGTCGCGGTCGAAGCGATAGGCGTCGTCGATGTCGGGCACGTGCTCGGTCGGCTGGCTGAAGGCCGGGACCTGCAGATCGCTGTTGAGCCCGAAGGTCTGGCGCACCGAAACCGTGATGTCCGGCAGATCGGCGACGTAAGGGGTGGCGCCGGTCGGCGTCTCTTTAGCGGGCGGCATTCTTTTTCGTGATCCTCGTGGTAGGGCAGGGAAGGGTGTCGGTTCGGCGTCCTTTGCTCAGCTGAAATAGCTGGCTTTGAGGGTCGCATAGGCTTGGTTGATGATCTTCAACTTCTCTTCGGACGCCTTGTCCCCGCCATGGGCATCGGGGTGATGCAGTTTGACGAGCGTCTTGTAGCGCGCCTTGAGGCGCACCGGTGTGAAGGGCGGCTCGATGTCGAAGACGGCGAGCGCCTGCTCGCGCGCCGACAACGCCCGGCGGATCGCTTCGCCGGCGCCGGTGGCCCCGTTCTCGCGGCGGCCGCCGTTCGCGAACGCGCCGGCAAAGTCGCGCATGCGCGCCACATAGCCCGGCGGTTGGCGCTCACCCAGCTTCCAGCTCGGCCGCTGCCATACCGTGTCGCTGCGGATTTCCGCCTCGATCTCCGTTTCGCTCATGCCGGCGTAGTAGTTCCAGGCGGCGTTGTAGGCGCGCACGTGCTCGAGGCAGAACCAGTGATAATGATGCAGATCGAGACGCGATTTGGGCGCGCGGAAATCGCCGCCCTCGGCACAGCCGGGGTGTTCGCAGCCCTTCGCCGGGGGCTCGGCCGCTGCCGCGAAGACCGGATCCAGAACAAGACGCCGCATGCTCTTCAGTATGGGTGGCGGGCCGCCCCCTGGCAAGCGCCGGGCGGCCGTCCGGCGGCCGCAGACGGTAAAAGCAGGGCAGGGTTGCGCGACAAGCGCGCGGATATGCCGCGCGGCATGGTCGCAGCGGCGCTCTCTTTGTCATACCGGCGAAGGCCGGTATCCACGGCAGCTCTGGGTCCCGGCCTTCGCCGGGACGAGGAGGTGAACTGCCTCCCGCGTGAAAAGAGGCCGCCTGCGAGGGCAGGCGGCCTCTTCCCGCAACGTGATGCGAAGCCGGACTAGAAGTCCATGCCGCCCATGCCGCCGCCGGGGGGCATGGCAGGCGGGCCCTTCGGCTCCGGCTTCTCGGCGACCATCGCCTCGGTCGTGATCAGGAGGCCGGCGATCGAGGCGGCGTCCTGCAGCGCGTGCCGCACGACCTTCGTCGGATCGATGATGCCGGCGCGGATCATGTCGGTGAACTCGCCCTTCTGCGCGTCATAGCCGAAGTTCGTGTCCTTGCTGTCGAGCAGCTTGCCGACGATGATCGAGCCGTCGGCGCCGGAGTTCTCGGCGATCTGCCGGGCCGGCGTCTGCAGCGCCTTCTTGACGATGTCGATGCCGACCTTCTGGTCGTTGTTGGCCGGCTTCAAGCTATCGAGGGCGCGGCTGCCGTAGAGCAGCGCGGCGCCGCCGCCGGCGACGACCCCTTCCTCGACCGCGGCGCGGGTCGCGTGCATCGCGTCGTCGACCCGGTCCTTGCGCTCCTTCACCTCGATCTCGGTGGCGCCGCCGACGCGGATCACCGCAACGCCGCCGGCGAGCTTGGCCAGCCGCTCCTGGAGCTTCTCACGGTCGTAGTCCGAAGTGGTTTCCTCGATCTGCTGCTTGATCTGGCTGACTCGCGCCTCGATGTCCTTCTTCTTGCCAGCGCCGTCCACGATCGTGGTCTTTTCCTTCTCGATGATCACTTTCTTGGCGCGGCCCAGCATGGCTGGGGTGACATTCTCCAGCTTGATGCCGAGGTCCTCGGAGATGA